>NZ_CP036403.1:1389786-2779572 GCF_004322775.1 Ornithinimicrobium sufpigmenti | reverse complement strand
CTGGACGGCGGTGGAGCCGACCGGGACTGCGGTCGGGTCGCCGTCGAGCGGAACGAGGTCCCGGACGGTGAGGGTCTGCAGCTCAAGGGCGCCCGAGAACTGCGCCGAGTAACCGACGTCGAGAGCTCCGACGTTGACCGAGTGCTCGACCAGGTGCCGCAGGTCGTCGGGGTTCTGGCCGCTGCTGACCGCGTTGACCGGTTCCACGCCGATCCGGCGCAGACACCAGTTCGCGGACTCGTTGAGGATCCGCAGGAGCGGCCGGAAGGCCCACATGAACGCCCGCATCGGGATCGCCAGGAGGGTGGCGGACTTCTCCGGGTGGGCGATCGCCCACGACTTCGGCGCCATCTCCCCGACGACCAGGTGCAGGAAGGTCACGATCACCAGGGCGAGCACGAAGCCGGCGGTGTCAGCGACCCAGTACGGCAGGCCCCAACCCTCGAAGGCAGGGGTCAGGGCGTAATGCACGGCCGGCTTGGTGATGGCCCCGAGTGCCAGGGTGCAGACGGTGATGCCCAGCTGCGACCCGGCCAGCAGCAGCGTGAGCTCGGAGGAGCTGCGCAGCGCGGCACGGGCCGAGCGGCTGTTGGGGGCTGCGTCCTCCAGGCGGTGGCGCTTGGCCGAGATGAGGGCGAACTCGGCTGCGACGAAGAAGGCGCTCAGCGCGATCAGCAGCACCGTGGCCACCAGCACGATCCACGGGTTGTTCATCGGTCATCCTTGGGGGTCTCGTCGGTGGGTCCATCCGCAGCGGCGTCCTGGGTGCTCCGGTCCGGGTTGGTGGGGCCGTCCTCGAGGATGGTCAGGCGCACGAGTGCGGGGACATGGCGTTCGATCTCCAGCACCTCGATCTGCAGGTGCCGTTGCCGTGGCTCGTCGTGCACCAGGTCCGCAGGGTCTGGCGGCAGCTCGACGGACAGGCGCAGCCCAGGTTCCGGCAGGTCGCCGTGCTCGGTGATGACCAGGCCGGCGATGGTCTCGTAGTCGCCCCGGGGGAGGTCGTGGTTCAGTGCCCGCTCGATCTCGTCGACATGGACGTCACCGCCCATGACCCACACCCCGTCATCGTCGTCCGGGACGACGTCGGGGTGCTGGTCGTGCTCGTCGGTGATCTCGCCGACGATCTCCTCGGCCAGGTCCTCCAGGGTGAGGATGCCGGTGAAGCCGCCGTACTCGTCGATGACGCAGGCCATCTGGTTCTGGAACTCGGCCAGCTCCCGCGTCGCGTTGGGCAGCGTCATGGACTCGGGCAGCACCAGCGCGGGCCGTTGCAGGTCGGCGACCGTGACGTCGGCACCGTCGGCACCAGCAGTCTTGGCTGCCGCCATGACCTCGTGGATCTCCACCATGCCCACCACGTCCTCACCGTCCGCCGACAGGACCGGATAGCGGGAGTGCCCGGTGGCCATCAGGGACCGGACGTGCGTGAGCGAGTCGGTCTCGCGGACCGTGTCGACCCGCGACCGCGGGATCATCGCGTGCCCGACGTCGCGGGTGGGGAAGTCGAGGATGCGGTCCAGCAGGTCGGACAGCTCGTCGGGCAGGTCGCCGCTGTCGCGGGAGTCGGCGACGATGTGCTCCAGGTCCCGGGCCGTCGCAGAGTGCTCCACGTCGTGCACGGGCTCGATGCCCAGCGCCTTGAGCAGCAGGTTGGAGGACTGGTCGAAGATCCAGATCAGCCAGCCGAAGACCTTGAGGTAGATGATCGTGGTCCGCGACAGCCCACGGGCCAGCGGCTCCGGCCGGGCGATCGCGAGGTTCTTGGGGAACAGCTCTCCGAACACCATCTGGACCACGGTCGCGAAGAGCAGGGCCAGGACCGTACCGATCGCGACGCCCACACCGGCGGGCACGCCCACCCCGCCCAGCATCTGACCGAAAGCGGACCCGATGAGCGGCTCGGCGACATACCCGACCAGTAGACCGGTGACGGTGATGCCGAGCTGAGCACCGGAGAGCATGAACGACGTCCGCTTCGTCACCGCGAGCGCCCGCGCGGCGACCGGGTCACCAGCCTCCGCTCGAGCGCTGAGCCGGGAGCGGTCCACGGCCATGTACGCGAACTCCTGCGCCACGAAGTAGCCGGTGGCGGCCGTGATGGCCAGCACCACCAGCACACCCAGGAGCAGGGAGAGGACGATCGTCATCGCGGGCCCACCTCCACGGGAGGTCGGCCCGGCCTATCGTCGGTGTGGTCTGCTCCTGCAGAAGGCATCGCTGTCTTGCTCCTGGGTGTCGAAATGGTGTGCTCGGCTGCAACGTCTACGCGGGCGGGGACGTTCCCACCAGGGGCAGACAAGCGCATGGAACCACATGGCCCAGCGTCCGGTGCACTGAGTCTTTCCGCGAGCACAGCTCCCGGCGCGAGACGACCCTGCTCACACCACAGACGGCGACGCCCCGCCACCAGGAGGTGGCGGGGCGTCGTGGTGTCGTGGGCTCCGAGGTCCGCGCACGATGCTGCTGCGCGGGCCCGGGCCTGGGTCACTCGATCGTCGCGGACGCCTCGGTCTCGATGCGCTCCTCGTGCAGCAGCTCGCCCTCGTCGTCGACGGGGGTGTAGCGGGCCGCGAAGGTGATGGCAGACCCGGGCTGGTGATGGAAGTTGTCACCCACGGAGAAGCTCTCCCCGGTGCCCAGCGTGTAGATGATCGGGTCGGGCATGTCGCCCGGCGCGATGGCGGTCCTGTTGACCCCCATCTCCTCCGTCAGCTCGAAGTCGGTGATGGAGTCCATCCCCTGCATGTACGGCCAGTCCTCGTAGCGGGGGCTGACATCGACCAGCGTGGAGCCGAGGTCGAGCGGGTCACCATGGTTGGTGACGACGTAGTTGACGAAGACGATGTCGTCGCCCACGTCGATGATGGGCTCGTTCTCCTCCGGGTCGACGAACCCGCCGGTCTTGGTCGCCTGGGTGACACCGACCTGGAAGACCTCGACCACGACGTCGCCGAGCTCGACGGTCGTGAGGAGCTCACCGACGTCCGTCACCGGCTCCGCCCAGGGCGCGGTCGTGTAGTCGCCGCTGCCGGCAGCGGGCTCCTCGGTCGTGTCCTCGGTGCCCGTGCCACCGGCCGGCTCGGTGGCGTCGGCCACATCGTCGGCGGTGTTGTCTGCGGTGTCCTCGGCGGCGGTCTGGGCAGCCGGGTCCTCCGTGGGCTCGGTCCCGGTGTCCTGCTGCTCTTCCTGGACGGCCGGGGTGGTGGGCTCCTCAGTGTCGTCGCTGGAGCACCCGGCCAGCCCGAAGAGGGCAAGGCTGGCGACTCCGGCGGTCAGGGTCATCCTTCGGCGAGCGGTGATCATGCGGTCCTTTCGCAGCGGTTGGTGCACAGGGGCAGGCTGCGCAAGTCGACCCCCGCGTCCCCTTGACCCCCGTGCTGTACCCGCGTCCCGTTAGCCGACGGCAGGCTCATCCGCCGTCCGGGGTATGACGTGTGCCGGGTGGCCCTCAGGCCTGGCCGGCCCCGCTCTCGCCGTCCTGCTGGGCAGCCGCCACCTTGGCCCGGACCTCGTCCATGTCCAGCTCCTTGACCTGGGTGATCACCGAGTCCAGGTCACGGGCGGGCAGCGCGCCGGCCTGGCTGAAGACCAGCATGCCCTCCTTGAACGCCATGATCGTCGGGATCGAGCTGATCCCGGCGCTGGCGGCCAGCGCTTGCTGGTCCTCGGTGTCGACCTTGCCGAAGACGACGTCCTCGTGCTGGGCCGAGGCCTGGTCGTAGACCGGGGCGAACATCTTGCACGGGCCGCACCAGTCGGCCCACCAGTCCACGAGGACGATGTCGTTGCCGGTCACGGTCTGCTCGAAGGTCTCTGCGGTCAGCTCTACGGTGCTCATAACGGCGTCAACAGACCCGCACCGTGATCTCTTCCACGGTGCCTTCCGGGTGCTCTGCGAGGGCGTCCCCACCCCTTAGCATCGACCCCATGCCCACCGCCCGACGGACGCCTCTCCTCCTGCTGGCCTCTGTCGGGCTGCTGACCAGCGCCTGCGTCGACCCGACCCGGGTCGACACCCCGCAGGCAGCCATGGACCTCCCGGCCGCATCGGGGTCGGCGCAGGAGGTCGTCATCGCCCTCGGCTCGGAGCCGGACACGCTCAACCCGGTGCTGGGCTACGCACGCTGGGGCGACGGCAAGGTGGTCGAGGGCCTCCTCCGGCTCGGGGAAGACCTCACTCCCGAGCCGCTGCTCGCCGAGTCCTTGCCCGAGGTCAGCGACGACGGGCTGACGTGGACCTACACGCTGCGTGAGGGAGTCCACTTCCACGACGGCTCCCCGCTGACGGCCGACGACGTCGTCTACACCTACGAGTCGGCGCTCGATCCTGACCTCGGCTCCCCGGTCGCGGCCGACCTGACGGCGCTGGCGTCCGTCGAGGCCGTCGACGAGCACACCGTCCGCTTCACCCTGGAGCACCCGCACGGCTCCTTCCCGGTCGCCACCGTGCTGGGGGTCGTCGCAGCGGACAGCGACCTGGACGGCGGACAGGTGGTGGGCACCGGCCCCTACACGATCGACTCCTACCGCCCCGGCGACCGGCTGGTGCTCACAGCTCACGACGACTACTGGGGGCCGCGCGCCGAGGTCGCCCGGGCCACCTTCGTCTTCGCCGAGGACGACGCGGCCCGCGTGGCAAGGGTGGTGTCGGGCGAGGCGGACGGGGCGCTGCTCCCGGCCACCGCGCTGGCCCGGTTCGAGGGCGACGACGCCTTCGAGGTGGTGCGGCGCGACACCAGCGACTTCCGCGCGATCATCATGCCCGAGGCGCACCCGGTCGCCGGCGACCCGGCCGTCCGGCAGGCCCTGAACATCGGCCTGGACCGGCAGTCTCTCGTCGACGGTGCTCTCGCCGGCTCTGGGCGGCCCGCGCACGGTCCGATCCCGCCCGAGGCCGCGGAGTACTCCTCCGTCGTCGAGGTCGACACCGACGTCCCTGCGGCGCGGGCGGCTCTTGAGGAGGCCGGGTGGCAGGCGGGCGCCGACGGCACCCGGGTCCGTGACGGTCAGCGCGCCGAGCTGACGCTCATGTACCCCGCCGGCGACACCCTGCGCCAGAACATCGCCCTCGACGTGCAGGCCCAGGCCCGCGAGCTGGGGATCGAGGTCACGCCCGACGGCTTGTCGTGGGACGCGATCGAGCCGCGGATGAGCCAGGACCCGCTGGTCTACGGCTCCGGCAACCCCTACGACGCCGACCTGTCCACCTACCCGCTGCTGCACTCCTCCCGGGCCGGGGTCGGTTTCGACAACCCGGGCGACTACCGCTCGCCACGGATGGACGCCGCTCTCGAGGCCGGCCGGAGCGCACGGGACAAGGCGGATCGAAACGCGGCCTACGCCGAGGTCCAGGAGCTGCTCGTCCAGGATCTGCCGTGGATCTTCCTGGCCTACGTGGGTCATGACTACGTCATCCGGGCAGGGGTCTGGCAGGGGTATGACGTGCCGCTGGTCGAGCCGCACGAGCACGGTCTGCAGGGCGGGCCGTGGTGGAACCTGCCCGCCTGGACCAGCGCCAGTCAGTGACCGCCGCCGGACCGACCACCTCCTCCCACCGGCGCCGCACCGACCGCGCGGTGGGCCGGCTGGTCCTGGGCCGGCTCCTGCTGCTGCCGCTGCTGCTGGCCGGGGTGACCCTGGCCATGTTCGCGCTGGCCCAGGCAGCGCCGTTCGACCCGGTGGCGGCAGCCCTGGGGGAGCGGGCGCTCACCATGGACGGGCCCACCCTGCAGGCGATGCGCGAGCGGATGGGTGAGACCTCCGCCCTGCAGCAGTGGGCGGCGTGGTGGGGCAACGCCCTGACCGGTGACCTGGGCGCCTCGACCATCCTGCGCCGCCCGGTCGCCACGGTCCTGGCCGAGCGGCTGCCGTGGACGCTGGGTCTCATGGCTGTGGCCCTGCTCCTCGCTGTGGCGCTGGGTGTGCTGCTGGGCGCCTGGACCGGCACGCGCCCTGGCGCCGTGGTCGACCGGGCGGTGGGCGCGGGCCTGATCTCCCTCCAGGCTGCTCCGCCGTTCTGGCTGGGTCTGGTGGCGATCTGGCTGTTCGCCGTCGCGCTGGGGTGGCTGCCCACGGGCGGTGCCACGAGCCTGAGCGCCGTCGGCGTGCACCCGCTGGACGTGCTGCGGCACGCCGTCCTGCCCGTCTCGGTGCTGGCCCTCTCCCAGCTGCCCTGGTACGCCCTCGTCGTCCGCGACGCGACCCGCGACGCGCTCGCCGGGCCCGCGGTGCGCGGTGCCTGGGCCCGCGGCATACCCCGTCGGCAGGTTCTCTGGTCGCACGCGGTCCGCCCCGCCCTGCTGCCCCTGGTCACGGTGCTCGGCGTCCGTCTGCCCGAGCTCATCACCGGAGCGGTGCTGGTGGAGGTGGTCTTCTCCTGGCCCGGCATCGCCAGCGCCATCGTCGAGTCCGCGCTGCGGCTCGACTTCGCACTGCTTGCGGCCGTCACAGTCCTGAGCACGGTCATCGTGGTGCTGGGCAACCTGGCGGCCGACCTGCTCTACCGCCTCGTCGACCCGCGGGTGGGGGAGCGCGATGGCTGAGCCGTGGCGCACCGTGCGCGACGCCCACCTGCGCCCGTGGGTGGGGCGAGGCCCGAGCAACCGGGCAGCCGGACCCGGTATGCAGATGCGCAGGCGGTGGCCCGCCACCGCCGCCACTTCAGGCGCTGGCCCGACGGCCGGCCCGCGGGGTGCCCGGTGGGTTCTGGGCCTCGTGGCGATCCTGGCGGCGGTGCTCCTTCTCGGCGGGGGTGGGGTGGGGCAGACGGCGGACTTCGCCCGGTCCTGGCTGCCCCCCTCCGCGGACCACCTCTTCGGGACCGACCACGCGGGTCGGGACCTGCTGGAGCGCACGCTGGCGGGTGCCAGGGTCTCGCTCCTGGTCGGGCTCGCCGCCGCCGGCACCTCCAGCGTGATCGGTGTGCTCGTCGGAGGGCTGGCAGGGTCGGTCGCCCACCGCGCCGGCGGCTGGCTGGACTCGCTGCTCATGCGCCTGGTCGACGCGGTCAACGCGCTGCCGCACCTGGTGCTCGGCATCGTCATCGTCGCCCTGCTGGGCCCCTCGCTGAGCAGCGTCGTGATCAGCGTCGCCGTGACCCACTGGACGACGACCGCCCGGATCGTGCGAGCAGAGATGCTGGCCCTGACCGGGTCCGGCTTCGTCGAGGCCGCCGTCGGGGCCGGGGCGAGCCGCTGGTGGGTGCTCAGCCGGCACCTGCTGGGCCATGTGCTGTCGCGGGCGCTGCTGGCCACCGTGCTCATGGTGCCGCACGCGATCATGCACGAGTCGGCGCTGAGCTTCCTGGGGCTGGGCCTGCAGGACGACCGGGCCTCGCTCGGCACGCTCATCGAGCAGTCGCGTTCGGCGGTCCTGGCAGGGCACTGGTGGCCCGCCGTGCTGCCGGGGCTGGTGCTGGTCCTGCTCAGCCTGGCCGTGTACTGGCTGGCCGAACGGCTGCGCCCCGTGTCGGTGGGACGCTCGTGACCGGCCGCGTGACCGGGATCGGGCAGGACCGGCCTGACGGCGAGAAGCGTCTCGGCCTCGTGGTCGAGGGCCTCGGTGTGGCCCTGCCCCAGGAGGACGGCGTCCACCTCACCGTGCTCGACCACGTCGACCTGCAGGTGCGGCCGGCAGAGGTGGTCGTCCTCCTGGGGCCGAGCGGCGCGGGCAAGTCGACGCTGATCTCGGCCCTGCTCGGTCTGCTGCCGGCAGGGGCATGGGTGCGTGGGGAGGCCCGGTGGTCAGCCATGGACCAGACCGTCGACCTGCTCGACCCGCCGGCCCGCGAGTGGGAACGCCAGCGCGGCCGCATCGCCGCCTGGTTGCCGCAGGCGCCCCTGGCCACGCTCACACCGGTCCTGTCGGTCGGGGCCCACCTGCGCGAGAAGGCTCGCGTCCATGTGCCGCCTGAGGGAGTGGCTGCGCTGGCCCAGCGTGCCCGGACCCGGCACGACGTCGACGCAGCCTGGGACGGCCGACTGCCCGCCCAGCTCTCCGGAGGCCAGGTCCAACGGGTCTCCAACGCGCTGGCGCTGCTCGGGGATCCCGCTCTGGTGCTCGCCGACGAGCCGACCACGGGGCTGGACCGCGACCGCGCGGTACGGGTGGGCGACGAGCTGCGCGTGCTGGCCCACGACGAGGGCCGGGCCGTGCTCGTCGTCACCCACGACCTGTCCCTGGCCGAGCAGGTCGCCGATGCTGTCGTCGAGCTCGACGCAGGCCGGGCCAGCGGACGTCAGCAGCCCGGTGCCGTGGTCGAGCGGGTCCGCCGGGCCGGCCATCATCAGGCCCATCATCACGGCTATCACCCTGCCCACCGACTACGGCCGCGTCAGCCCGTCGGCCCGGCCACCGCACCTGGCGAGAGGCCCGTCACCCCGCCGGCCTGTGAGGGCGAGCCGGCGGCCTCCGGCCCGGCGCGGGCCACCGCGCCGGTCGCCGAGCGGCGCACCGGCCTGGTCGGTGTCGACCTGACCATCGTCAGGGGCCGTGGGCACGTCGTCACGGAGGGCCTGGACGTGCACGTCGCCCCCGACCGGACCACCGGTCTGATGGCCCCCTCCGGTGCCGGCAAGACCAGCCTGCTGCGCGCCCTGGCCCTGCTCCATACCCCCGCCCGCGGGCACGTGGAGCTGGACGGCCGACGGATCCGGGGGACCGGGCACCGCGTGCCGGCCGACGTCCGCAGACGGATCGGCTACGTCCCCCAGGACCCGCGGTCGTCCGTCGACCCGCGGTGGAGCCTGGGCAGGACCCTGGCCGAGCCGCTGGTGCTGGCCGGTCGACCGAGCGGACCGGAGGTCGTCGCCACGCTGCTGGACCGGGTCGGTCTGGCGCCCGAGATCGCCCAACGGCGCCCGGACGAGGTGTCCGGGGGCCAGCTGCAGCGGGTCGTGCTGGCGCGGGCGCTGGCGATGCAGCCGGACTACCTGCTGCTGGACGAGCCGACGGCGATGGTGGACGGGGCCACCGCCCGCGCGGTGGTGGCGGCGGTGCACGAGCACCAGCACGCCACGGGGGCCGGTGTGCTGCTCGCCTCGCACGACGAGGGGCTCGTGCGGACCTGGTGTGACGACGTCCTGGTGTGGCAGCGATGAGCACCGTCCGAAGCTGCGGGCCGCATACGGAACAATAGGACGTCATGAGCCCTGTGCCCTCCGTGTCCAACTCCATCACCGTCCGGCTCGAGCTGCCCGCCCGGGTGACCGCGGTCTCCGAGATCACCACCGCCGTGGCCGACGTCGGGGGCATGGTCACCGCCGTTGACATCAGCGAGTCGGGCACTGAGCGGCTGCAGGCCGACCTGACCATCGCCACCCACGGCACCCGCCACGCAGCCGAGGTCGTCGAGGCGATCAGCCAGGTCGACGGGGTCGAGATCGGCCGCGTCAGCGACCGCACCTTCCTGGCGCACCTCGGGGGCAAGCTCGAGGTCAAGTCCAAGCTGCCGATCCGCAACCGCGACGACCTCTCGCTGGTCTACACGCCCGGCGTGGCCAAGATCTGCCAGGCGATCGCGCAGAACCCCGAGGATGCCCGCAGCCTGACCATCAAGCGCAACACGGTCGCGGTCGTCACCGACGGCTCGGCGGTGCTCGGCCTGGGTGACATCGGCCCGCTCGCGGCGCTGCCGGTGATGGAGGGCAAGGCGGCGCTGTTCAAGCGGTTCGCCGACATCGATGCCTTCCCCATCTGCCTCGACGCCCACGACGCCGACGAGATCGTCCGCATCGTCAAGGCCCTGTCGCCCGGCTTCGCCGGGATCAACCTGGAGGACATCTCCGCGCCCCGCTGCTTCTACATCGAGGACCGGCTGCGGCGCGAGCTGGACATCCCGGTCTTCCACGACGACCAGCACGGCACGGCCATCGTCGCGCTCGCCGCGCTGAAGAACGCCCTGCGCGTGGTGGAGAAGGAGCTGGGCGAGGTCAAGGTCGTCATGTCCGGCGCGGGCGCCGCGGGCTCAGCGATCATCCGGCTGCTGCTGCTGGCCGGGGTCACGGACCTCATCGTCGCGGACGTGGACGGGGTCATCCACTCCCGCCGCCCCGACGTGATGCGCGGGGACAACGGCAACCTGGCCTGGATCGCCAGCCAGACCAACCGGGCGATGGAGACCGGCACCCTCAAGGAGGCGCTCGTCGGCGCCGACGTCTTCATCGGGGTCTCGGCCGGCAACATCCTCACCGGCGACGACATCGCGCAGATGAACGAGGACGCCATCGTGTTCGCGATGGCCAACCCGGTCCCCGAGGTGGACCCGGTGGAGGCCGGCCGCCACGCGACAGTCGTCGCCACCGGGCGCAGCGACTTCGCCAACCAGATCAACAACGTCCTGGTCTTCCCCGGCGTCTTCCGCGGTCTGCTCGACGCCGCCAGCGGGCACATCGACGACGACATGCTCCTGGCCGCTGCCTCGGCGCTCGCCGACGTCGTGACCCCGGACGAGCTCAACCCGACCTACATCATCCCCAGCGTCTTCAACCCGCAGGCGACCAAGGCGGTCGCCCAGGCCGTCGAGGCCGCCGCGAGGAGGGACCGCGAGGAGCGCGAGAAGCAGGAGAAGGGCGAGAAGGGCGAGAAGGTCGAGGAGGGCACGGCCTGACCGGGATGACGGGCCGGCCCGCTCCAGGTCGGCTGCGCCTGCTCGGGTGGGTGCTGCTCACCCTCGCTCTGGTGGCCCAGGTGTCCGGTCTCTACGCCCCCACCATGCCCGGGCCGGACGGCATACCGGGCCTGGACAAGGTCGGGCACTTCGTGGCCTTCGCGGTGCCGACCGCGCTGGCCGGGCTGCTCCGCGCCCGGTGCGTGGTGCTCCTCCTTCTGGTGCACGCGCTGGCCGCCGAGCCGCTGCAGCACGCGCTGGCACCCAACCGTGTCGCGGAGCTGGCGGACGCGCTGGCCAACCTGTCCGGCGTCGCCGTCGGCGTGCTCGTGGCGCGCCTGGTAGCCCGGTGGCGTCATGATGGGGGTATGCCGTCCGTCGACCAGCGGGTGAGGAGAGGATGACCGAGCGCAGCGCCTGGGCTCCTGCCGGGCACGTCACCGGCGAGCTGCTCGTCGCGACCCCGATGACGGGAGAGCCGTTCGAGCATGCAGTCGTGCTCGTGCTCCACCACGACGAGGAGGGCGCCCACGGGCTGGTGCTCAACCAGCCCCTGGACGCCGGCGTCGACGTCGTCCTGCCCGAGTGGCAGCCGTTCGTGACCTCGCCCGGGGTGCTCTTCCGGGGCGGGCCGGTCGGGATGGACACGGCGATGGGTCTGGTCAGCGTGCCGGGCCACGACCCCGGCGACCCGCCGCTCGGCACGCAGCTGCTCTTCGGCGGCATCGGCCTGGTCGACCTCGACGCCCCCGCACCGCTGGTCGTGCCGGAGCTCGGCGCCTTCCGCATCTTCGTCGGCTACAGCGGATGGGGACCCGGCCAGCTGGACGGCGAGATCCGCCAGGGTGCCTGGTACGTCATACCCCGCGAGCCCCGCGACCCCTTCCACGAGGACACCTCCGAGCTCTGGCGCGAGGTCCTGCTGCGTCAGCGCTCCGCGGTCTCCTTCGCCACCACCTGGACCCCGGACGCCGACCAAAACTGAGCTGCGCGCTCCGGTCTGAACGCCTGCCGCTCACCGAGTGACGTGGGGATGCACGGGAATCTGCCCGCAGGCGCGCATGGGTGCAGCACTCGATGACCTACCTCGTGGGCTCGGGCCGCAGCTCGAGCAGCCGGCCGCCCGGACCGTCCTCCAGCACCCAGATCGCGCCGCCGTCGGGGGCCTGCTCGACCTCGCGGACCCGCTCGCCCATGTCCCACCCGTCCACCACGTCGGCCTGCTCGCCGTCGAGCGCGACCCTCACCAGGTTCTGCCCGGACAGGCCGCCCAGCAGCGCACTGTCCGCCCATCCGGCGAACAGCTCGCCCGAGTAGATGAGCAGGTTGCCGGGCGAGATGGACGGGACCCACCAGGCGGCCGGGGCCTGGAAGCCGTCGCCGGTTTCGTGGTCCGGGATGTCGGCACCGCCGTAGTGCACGCCCATGGAGGCCTCGGGCCAGCCGTAGTTCTCGCCCGCCACCACCAGGTTGAGCTCGTCGCCGCCCTGCGGCCCCATCTCCGAGACCCAGATCCGTCCGCGGGAGTCTTCCGCGATGCCCAGCGGGTTGCGGTGACCGATGGTCCACAGCTCGGCGGCAACCCCGCCCTGGTCGGCCCACGGGTTGCCCGGTGCCGGCTCCCCGTCGAGGGTCAGCCGCAGGACCTTGCCGAGGTTGGTGTCCAGCCCCTGCGCAGGGGTCAGTTCCTGTCGGTCGCCGGACGTGACGAACAGGTGGTCATCCTGGATGAGCATCCGCAACGAGAAGTGCCCGTCCCCGGACCGCGGAGTCTGCTGCCACAGCACCTCGACGTCGGAGAGGGCGGCCGCGTCCGTGTCGAGCGTGCCCCGGCCGACCACGCCCTGTACCCCGTCGTCGGTCCTGCGGACCCAGCTGAGGTAGATCGTCCCGTCCTGCTCGAAGGAGGGAGACGGGATGACGTCGTGCATCCCCGCCTGCCCTGAGTGGTGCACCTGCGGGACGCCGCTGACCTCGGTGACCTCGCCGGTCGTCTGGTCGCGCAGCTTCAGGGCGCCCCCGCGTTCGGTGATGAGCAGGTGGTCGGTCCCGGGCAGGAAGGTCATCGCCCAGCCCTCGTCGAAGGTGCCCTGCTCGGTGACCGCGAACGAGTCGGTCGGGCGGTCCCCGCCGGCGTCAGTCGCCGCCGCACCGTCCGCGCCCTCGCCGCTGGTCTCGTCGACCGGATCTGGCTGCTGGACACCAGTCGTCAGCGCACCGCTCGCGGCCTCGCCGCTGGTCTCGCCGGCCTCCGTCGCACTGTCCGCACCGCCCGCCCCGCACCCGGCGAGGACGAGGGCGACCACCAAGGCCATGGGGGCGCGACGCGTCATCGTTCGAGGCTAGCGGAGGGTGGCATCCCTCGCGCCGGTCCGGACCGTGATCGTCAGGGCCTGCCTACACTGACCGTATGGAGACCCGCATGTCCGACCAGCCGCTCGATGCTCCTGAGGCTCCCGAGGCCCCCATGTCGCCGCAGACGCAGACGGCGCTGCTGGAGCGGGAGGACACCCGGGTCGATCCGGACCTGCAGGAGCCCGGCGACCACGAGCGGTTCGCGCACTACGTGCGCAAGGAGAAGATCATGGAGTCCGCGATGACCGGCAACCCGGTGATCGCGCTGTGCGGCAAGGTGTGGGTGCCCGGCCGCGACCCCGAGAAGTTCCCCGTCTGCCCCATGTGCAAGGAGATCTACGAGGGCCTGCGCGAGCCGCAGGACGGCGGGTCGGGCAGCGGCGGCAGCGGCGGACCCGGTGGCGGCGGCGGTGGCGAGGGCTGACCGACCCGGGCCGCAGGGCTGACGCGGAGCCCGGACGGGACCGTTCTCGCCGGGTCACCGCCACCGCCGGACGACACGCCATACCACGTCGTCCACCCCTCTCCCGGGCGCGCCCGGCCGGGTGAGTCACCCGGAAAAAGCACCTATCCTGGGTCGGCCATGTCGACTGCTGCCGCCTCCCATCTGCCTCCCGCCTATCCCGAGCGCGCCGCCTGGGGGACCGCCGGAAAGCTGCGCGCCTGGCAGGCGGCGGCGCTGGAGCAGTACCTCACCGAACGGCCCCGCGACTTCCTCGCGGTGGCCACCCCAGGCGCCGGCAAGACCACCTTCGCCCTGCGCGTGGCCACCGAGCTGCTCGACCGCGGCGAGGTGCAGCGGATCACCATCGTCGCCCCCACCGAGCACCTGAAGATCCAGTGGGCGGAGGCGGCTGCGAAGGTCGGCATCCGCATCGACCCGCGCTTCGCCAACGCGCAGGGCCGGCACGGCCGCGAGTATGACGGGGTGGCGGTCACCTACGCCGGGGTGGCGAGCAAGCCTCTGCTGCACCGGGCCCGCACCGAGGCTGCCCGCACGCTCGTCATCCTCGACGAGATCCATCACGGCGGTGACGCGCTCTCCTGGGGCGAGGCCGTCCGGGAGGCCTTCGAGCCGGCACAGCGACGGCTGGCGCTCACCGGCACCCCTTTCCGTTCGGACACCGCGGCGATCCCGTTCGTGCGCTACGAGATGGATGCCGAGGGGATCCTGCGCTCGGCCGCGGACTACACCTACGGCTACGCGGAGGCCCTGCGGGACGGCGTGGTGCGGCCGGTGCTCTTCCTGTCCTACGGCGGCACCATGCGCTGGCGGACCAAGGTCGGCGACGAGCTGGAGGTCCGGCTGGGCGAGCCGCTGACCAAGGACGTGACCAAGCAGGCCTGGCGCACCGCGCTGGACCCGTCGGGGGAGTGGGTGCCGTCGGTGCTGCGCGCGGCCGACAAGCGGCTGACCGAGGTGCGCCGGCACGTCGACGACGCCGGCGGCCTGGTCATCGCCTCCGACCAGCGCTCGGCCCGCGCGTATGCCAAGCAGCTGCACGAGCTGACCGGCGAGCGGCCCACGGTGGTGCTCTCCGACGACTCCGGCGCCTCGGCCCGCATCGAGGAGTTTGCGGAGGGGACCTCGCGCTGGATGGTCGCGGTCCGCATGGTCTCCGAGGGTGTCGACGTCCCCCGGTTGTGCGTCGGGGTCTACGCCACCTCCACCTCGACCCCTCTCTTCTTCGCCCAGGCCGTGGGCCGGTTCGTCCGGGCGCGGCGCCGTGGCGAGACCGCCTCGATCTTCCTGCCCAACGTCTCCCTCCTTCTCGCGCACGCCGGTTCGATGGAGCAGGAGCGTGACCACGCCCTCAACAAGAAGAAGGACGACGACGGCGAGCAGCTGTGGTCGGAGGAGGACGGGCTGCTGGCTGCCGCCAACGCCCAGGACAACGCCTCCGGCGAGCTGGAGGGCAGTTTCGAGGCGCTCGGCTCCGACGCCGAGTTCGACCACGTCCTCTTCGACGCCGAGCAGTTCGGCCTCGGCGGCCTGCCCGGCTCGGAGGACGAGGAGGAGTTTCTCGGGCTGCCCGGCCTCCTCGAGCCGGACCAGGTGGCGCACGTCCTGCGCGAGCGGCAGAAGAAGCAGGTCGGCCGCGGTGGCGGTCAGGAACGGGCGCAGGCCGTCTCGGCCCACCGTGCGCTGGCCGAGCACCGCAAGGAGCTGAACAAGCTCGTCTCGGCCTACGCCCAGAAGAAGGGCCAGCCGCACGCGGTCGTCCACGCCGAGCTGCGCCGGGTATGCGGTGGCCCCGAGCTCGCCACCGCCTCCAGCGAGCAGGTGCAGGCACGGATCGAGAAGATCCGTCACTGGTTCGTCGGGCGCCGTTAGGTCCGCGGGGCCTGCACGGCGCAGTTCTGCGCCGGACTCGGGGTGGCCGGCAGGAGGCTGCCGTGTGATGTCACCCGGCGAAGGGTGACCCCTCCCTGTGCCGGGAAAGTGTCGGCCCGCGGGGGATATCCACGCCTGCGGTCAGTTTCCGTGCTAGGCGCCACAACCCGAGGTCGCCACCGTCCGGTCCAGGCTGCCCTGGCCCGTCGGGTCGCCACCGTCCGGTCAGGCGGCCCTGGTCCGTCGGGCCGCCGCACGGACGAAAGCCGCTCGGATTCGGGCCACCACCCGTGCGGGGTGCTCCAGGTCGGCCCAGGTGACCCGCACGACCTCGTAGCCGAGCTCCCTCAGCCGGTCCTCCCGCAGCTTCTCCGCCACCAGGTCAGCCGCCGTGGCGTACTTCAGCGCACCGTCGAACTCCACGACGGTCCACTGGTCGCGGAACAGGAAGTCGGTGATGGCGACGAGGTCTCCCGAGGCGTCGCGGATCACGGCCTGCAGCTCCGGCAGCGGCATCGCCAGCCAGTGCAGCAGCCACCTGGTGCGGCTCTCGCCGGCGGAGCCGCTCCGTCCGTCGGCGAGCTGCATCCCGTCATGGACGACGGAGGCCACTCGGCCCGTGACGTCCTGCGCGGCCCTGACGAGCAGGGCCGGTGAGGTGAGGTCCTGCCGCAGTGCGGCGTCGGCGCTGACCAGGCCCGCCTCGGTGCCGAATGCTGCTGCCACCTGCGCGCAGGCGTGCGCCACCGTCACCGTCGGTAGCCCGCTGGGCGTTGCGGGGATCGGTGCAGCGAAGCTCGGCGGCACCGGTGCGTGAACGTGCACGGTGCCGTCCTTGCGGCCGCGGCCGCCGTCGGTGCGCACCAGATGCACCAGGTCGTCGACGCCGAACACCCCGACACCGTGCAGGACGAGCGCGGAGTGGTGGCTCAGGAGGTAGGGGCCGGTGGGCAGGCCGAGGGACCGGGCGACGGCTCGCGCCCGCAGCGCATGGCGCTCCCAGGGCGGAGCGGCGCGCCAGAGATGCCCGTCGATGAAGGCGGAACGACGGTAGCGGTGCAGCTCGCCGCCAGCCACCAGCTGACGGATCGCGGCGGGGCTGAGGCCGAGACGGTCCAGGTCCTCGGTCGTGAGCACCCGGTCGTGCGCCTCCAGCGCGGCCCGCACCATACCCAGGCTGTCCATGGCAGCCAGCATGCCGAGGGGACGGGACGGATGACTCGGCTTGTCCACAGGGCACGCCGGGCAGCCGGGCCGCGCCGACGTCGGGCGCTGCTGCCTGCTCGGGCGCTGCTGCCTGCTCGGACGCCGCTCGCCGGCTCGGACGCCGCTAGCCTGCAGGGGTGACCTCGGCCGCGGAGACCTCTCAGACCCTCGACCGGGGGCTGCAGGTGCTCCAGCTGCTGGGCAGTGCCGGGGGCTCGGCAGGGATGACGATCTCGGCCTTGGCGCAGGAGCTCGGCGTGGGGCGGGCGATCGTCTACCGGCTCGTGGCGACGCTGCAGGCCCGCGACTTCGTCACCCGCGGGGAGGACGGGCGGGTGCGGCTCGGGCTGGGCGTGACCCGGCTGCAGCTGTCCGTGCGGCCGATGCTGGTGGAGCTGGCCCGGCCGTTGCTGCGTGAGCTCGCCGACCAGGTCGGCGCCACGGCCCACCTCACCGTCGCCGACGGGGAGCAAGCGCTGGCCCTCGTCGTGGTCGAGCCGAGCTGGACCGACTTCCACGTCTCCTACCGGGTCGGCAGCCGACACCCGCTGGACCGGGGTGCCGCCGGGCGGGCCATTCTCGCCGGGCGGCGCAGCGGGGACAGCCTGCCCGTCGCCACGACCGGCGAGCTGCAGCCGGGCGCGCACGGGGTCGCCGCATGGGTGCCGGACGTCCCCGGCCTGGAAGCCTCCGTCGGGGTGGTGACCATGGGCCCACCTCCGCCTGTCCAGGACAAGGTCGTCGCAGCCGCCCGCGCGCTCGCCCGCAGTCTCACCGGTCAGATCTGCTGACCGTTCACGAGGACCCGGCGCTGCGCCGGACCAGGGGCATGGTGCGGTAGGGGATCCGGGTGGACAGCGCGATCAGGGTCGAGGAACGGTCCACCAGGGGGTGGCTGACGACCAGGTCGATGACCTGCTGCAGGTGGGCGTTGTCCCGCGCGACCACCCTGAGCATCACGTCGCCGGAGCCGGTGATGGTGTGCGCCTCGAGCACCTCCGGGATGCCGGAGACATGATCGACGACAGGCCCGCCCCCGGTGCCCTGGCGGATCTCCAGGGTGGTGAAGGCCATCACGGGGTACCCCAGAGCAGCCGGGTCCAACGACGGGGCGAAGCTGGCGATCACCCCACGACGGACCATCTTGTCCAGGCGGGCCTGCACCGTCCCCCGCGCCACCCCCAGGGCCCGAGACGCACCCAGCACCCCGATCTGTGGATCCTCGTCCAGCAGGGCCAGCAACCGGGCGTCGAGCTCGTCCACCGTCTCCGACATAGACATAGTGTGCACCAGCGGATCGTCTCTGCGGGTCAATGTGTGCATGCTGCCCAGCAATTTCGCATCCACTTGCCCTGTGCCACTGCCTGGCCGCACGCTCGGGGTATGACAGACACCGTTGTCCATCTGACCGACCAGGAGCGCGAGGCCGACCTCGAGCTCGACCAGCTCAAGCAGCTCGTGGGCCTGGTGCCCTACGACGAGTCCTCGGACGTCTTCCCGGTGACCGGGTGGGACTCCATCCACTTCGTCGTCGGCAACGCGACGCAGACGGCGCACTTCTACCAGTCCGCCTTCGGTATGCAGCTGATCGGTTACTCGGGCCCGGAGACCGGCAACCGTGACCACAAGGCCTTCGTCCTGAAGTCCGGCTCGATCAGGTTCGTCATCAAGGGCGGCGTCGACCCGGACAGCCCGCTGCACGACCACGTCCGCCGCCACGGCGACGGCGTCGTCGACATCTCCCTGGAGGTCCCGGACGTCGATCGCTGCATCGCGCACGCCCGCAGCATCGGCGCCACCGTCGTGCAGGAGCCCGAGGACCTCACCGACGAGCACGGCACCGTCCGCGTGGCCGCGATCGCCACCTACGGCGAGACCCGGCATACCCTCGTCCAGCGCAAGGGTGCCGACGGCAAGCTGACCTACAGCGGCCCCTACCTGCCCGGTTACGTCGAGCGAACCTCGGACTACGTCAAGCGCGACGGCGAGCCCAAGCGTCTCTTCCAGGCCCTGGACCACATCGTCGGCAACGTCGAGCTGGGCCGGATGGATGAGTGGGTGGAGTTCTACAACAAGGTCATGGGCTTTGTGAACATGGCCGAGTTCATCGGTGACGACATCGCCACCGACTACTCCGCGCTGATGTCGAAGGTCGTCGCCAACGGCAACCACCGGGTCAAGTTCCCGCTCAACGAGCCGGCGATCGGCAAGCGCAAGTCGCAGATCGACGAGTACCTGGAGTTCTACCGCGGTCCGGGCGCGCAGCACCTGGCGCTGGCCACGAACGACATCATCTCGACCGTGGACCACATGCGCGCCAACGGCATCGAGTTCCTCGCCACCCCCGACTCCTACTACGAGGACCCCAAGCTCCGCGAGCGGATCGGCAACGTCCGGGCGCCGATCGAGGAGCTGCAGAAGCGTGGCATTCTCGTCGACCGCGACGAGGACGGCTATCTGCTGCAGATCTTCACCAAGCCCGTCCAGGACCGTCCCACGGTATTCTTCGAGCTGATCGAGCGGCACGGCTCCCTCGGCTTCGGCAAGGGCAACTTCAAGGCTCTCTTCCAGGCGATCGAGCGCGAGCAGGAGCAGCGCGGCAACCTCTGAGCGTCCCGTGGCTCCCTGGGCGGGGCGGCATACCGGCACGGTATGCCGCCCCGCTCGCCTCGCTCTGATGAGGGGACCTGGGCCGCGGCGGTGGGAGCGACGGCCGAGCAGCGCAGGGGCGCGTGGGAGAGTAGGGCCATGAGTCAGCAGGCAGGGTGGTACGACGACCCCCAGGACCAGGCCAACCTCCGCTACTGGGACGGCGTGCAGTGGACCAACCACACCTCGCCCAAGCAGAAGCCGGGGCTGGACCGCGCCGGGCAGAGCCAGCAGCGGCCCTGGGGTGCGGCGCCCGGGCAGGGCGCCCCGGGCCAGCAGGGTGGCTACGGCTCAGGCGGTCATGGCCAGCAGGGTGGCTACGGACAGGGCGGCTACGGTCAGCAGGGCGGGTATGACCCGCACCAGCCCTACGCCCAGCAGGGACAGTGGCAGGGCGCCCCGATGCCGGGGGGCTACCCCGGCCAGGCCGGCAGCCTGGCGACCACCCCGGACGGACAGCCGCTGGCGGGGTGGTGGCACCGGGTGCTGGCCAGGCTCATCGACGGGATCCTCCTGGGCATCGTGGGCTTCGTCATCGTGCTGCCGCTGGCGGCGCCGAACTTCGCGGACAACCTCACGATGTGGATGGACGACGTCCTCTCGACGGCCCAGGCCGGCTCGGCGGTGGCCCCGCCGATGCCGGCCGGGCTCGAGTCCGACCTGTTCCGGGTCACGATGGGCGGGCTGCTCCTCGGGCTCGTCTACGAGATCGGCATGGTGCACCTCTTCGGGGGCACGGTCGGCAAGCTCGTCACCGGGCTGCGGGTCCGGCTGCGCGAGACCCCCGGCAACCCCAGTCTGGGGGCGGCCGCCATCCGGGGCGCGGTCTACCAGCTGCTGCCGCAGATTCCCTACCTGGGCTGGATCGCGACGCTGCTCAACTACCTGTGGCCCCTGTGGGACCCGCAGCGCCAGGCGCTGCACGACAAGGCCGCCAAGACGAACGTGGTGCGCCACCAGCGCGGCTGACGCCCAGGGTGGGGCGGTGCCAGTGGGCCGTCGCCCCGCCGCTGTCGCTCAGCGGGTGGGCCGGATCGTTCCGGTGACCTCGGCCAGGCCGAGCGTCGAGCCGTGGGGGCCAGGTGCGGTGGCGGTGATCGTCACGGTGTCGCCGTCCTGCAGAAAGGTGTGCTCCGAGCCGTCCGGGAGCGTGAACGGCTCCGTGCCGTTCCAGGAGAGCTCCAGGAAGGACCCTCGCTGCTCGCGCTGGGTGCCCGAGACGGTCCCGGAGGCGAAGAGGTCGCCGCTGGACAGGCGGGCGCCGTTGACCGTGAGATGCGCCAGCATCTGCGCGGGGGACCAGTACATCTGGCGGTAGGGCGGACGCGAGACCACGGTCCCGTTGAGCGAGACTTCCATGGTGATGTCCAGCCCGAACAGGCCGGCCCCGGACCCGGTGAGGTAGGGCAGCGGCCGTGGGTCCTGCGGCGGCAGCTCGACGCGGGCCGTCTCCAGGGCCGCCATCGGGGTGATCCACGCCGCGACCGAGGAGGCGAAGCTCTTGCCCAGGAAGGGGCCGAGCGGGACGTACTCCCAGGCTTGCAGGTCCCGGGCCGACCAGTCGTTGAAGAGTGCCACGCCGAACAGGTGGTCAGCCGCCTCGTCGATCCCGACGGACGAACCGAGCGGCGTCGAGCCGCCGACCACGAACCCGAGCTCGGCCTCGATGTCCAGCTTGGTGCTCGGCCCGAAGGTGGGCTGCGGGTCGCTGGGCGCCTTGCGCTGGCCCACGGGCCGGGGGATGTCGGTGCCGGAGACGACGATGGTCGAGGAGCGGCCGTGGTAGCCGATGGGCAGGTGCTTCCAGTTCGGCGTGAGCGGCTCCCCCTCGGGGCGGAAGATGCGGCCCACGTTGGTGGCGTGCTGCTCGCTGGCGTAGAAGTCGACGTAGTCCCTGACCTCCAGCGGCAGGTGAGTGGTCATCCCGGCCAGGGGGCGCAGGTGCTCCTCCACCTCGGCTCGTCGCTCCGGGTCGGTCAGGGCCCTGCTCAGGTGCTCCCGCAGCCCCGCCCAGGCTGAGGGGCCGAGCTCCAGGAAGGGGTTCAGGACCGGTGCGGCCAGCGGCCCGGCCCACGGCGTGTCGGCCGCGAAGGCGGCCAGGTCCAGGGCGTGGTCACCGACCCGCACCGCCAACCGGGGCGTCGCGTCCGGCCCGGCGCTCACGGCGCCGTAGGGCAGGTGGTGCAGGCTGAACGGGTGGTCGGACGGCAGGTCCAGCACGTGCCTGGACGAGGTCATGAACTCTCCTTGGTGAGGGTATGGGGTGTGACCAGGCCAGTTGATCAGGTCGTGACGATCAGGCCCAGGTCGGCCAGGTCGCCGATGGGGTCCAGGACGCCGCAGCAGCCGAAGGAGACGAACCGGCCCCGCAGCTCCTCGACCTGCGGCGTCGTCAGGCCGGTCAGCACCGCAGCGAGCTCCTCGCCGTCCTGCGACTCCAAGGTGGCCACCAGCTCAGCAGCAGTGCCGCCCCGGAGCAGCTGGTGGGTGGCCACCAGGATGTTGAGCGCACCGTGCGGCTCGTCCGCCGACGGGCCCGGCGCCACAGCCCGGTGCAGCCCGCCGGTGAGCTTGAAGGCCAGGCCTCGCTCGTGCGTGGCCAGGAGGAAGTCGGCCAGCTGCTGCGCGTCGGGCGCTGGGGCGGCGGGTGTGGCCTGGATGCGCCACTTGGCCAGCGCGGCCGGAGCGGTGGAGCCGCCGACCTCCTCCGCGACACCGGCCCCGAGGTCGTCCAGTGCCCGTGCGAGGTGGCGGCCCTGGCGGGGCACCTCCACGGCCGTGCGTAGGCCGAGGTCGACCAGCCGACGCCAGTCGCCCTCACCGTGGGTGACCTCGGCACCGGTCACGCTGAGCAGGACGTGGTCCTGCAGCGACCGGACCGCCCCGGCCACGTCCTCGACCGAGGTCCCCGCCCGACCGACGACCGCGACCTCCACGGGGGACACCTGGTCGGGTGCGCCGTGCACCAGGACGGCCCGCCCGAGCTCCTCGACGGCGGACGCCCCGATCAGCAAGGGGCCCAGCAGGTCGCCCTCGGAACCGGCCAGCATCTCGACGTGCTCGGACCAGGCTCGGGGAGGAGGCGCGTTGCCGGGTGGGAAGACGGCCGCGTCGTCGATCCACTCCTGGAACAGCGCGCGCAGGGCTGGCGTCGTTGACATGCCCCGCACGCTACTGCAAGGTGGTGCCAGAGGCGACAGTGCTGTCCGATAGTCGGACGCTATCCTGAGGAGATGCCATGGCCCACTACCAGTGCAGAGGCAACGTGTCGCCGAAACGGCATACCCAGCATCGCGACGACCGGGGCAACCTCTACTACGAGGAGCTCATGGGGGAGGAGGGGTTCTCCTCCGACTCCAGCCTGCTCTACCACCGCAACATCCCCTCGGCGATCGCCGACGCGCGGGTGTGGGACCTGGGCGACATGTCGACCGTCGCCAACCACCCGTTGCTGCCGCGCCACCTCACACTGCACGACCTCTTCGTCGAGTCTCGCGCTGATGAAGAGGTGGGCGGCACCGTGAAGTTGCAGGGCGGGGTCGACGTGGTGACCGGCCGCCGGCTCGTGCTGGGTAACGCCGACGTCCGCCTGCTGTATGTCGTCGCGGATAGCCCGAGCCCCTACTACCGCAACGCGATCGGAGACGAGTGCGTCTACGTCGAGCGCGGCGGGGCCAGGGTGGAGACGGTCTTCGGCGCCTTCGACGTCGCCCAGGGCGACTACATGATCCTCCCGAGAGCCACCACCCACCGGTGGATCCCGCTGGTCGAGGGCGACGAGGGGTTCGTGGAGCCGCTGCGGGCCTACGTCATCGAGGCCAACTCCCACATCGGCCCGCCGAAGCGCTACCTGTCCCGGTTCGGCCAGCTGCTCGAGCACGCGCCCTACTGCGAGCGCGACCTGCGGACCCCGCAGGGCCCCCTGCTGGCCGAGGACGTGGGCGCGGACCGCGACGAGCCGACCGAGGTCTACATCAAGCACCGCGGGAACGGCGAGCACTCCACCGGCGGCATGGTCGGCACCGTCTACACCTACCCCTACCACCCCTTCGACGTCGTCGGCTGGGACGGCTGCCTGTACCCCTACGTCTTCAACATCCGTGACTTCGAGCCGATCACCGGCCGCGTGCATCAGCCGCCGCCGGTGCACCAGGTCTTCGAGGGCCACAACTTCGTCATCTGCAACTTCGTGCCGCGCAAGGTCGACTACCACCCGCTGGCGGTCCCGGTGCCCTACTACCACTCCAACGTCGACTCCGACGAGATCATGTTCTACGTGGACGGCGACTACGAGGCGCGCAAGGGCAGCGGGATCGGCAAGGGCTCGATCTCGGTGCACCCCGGTGGCCACGCGCACGGTCCACAGCCGGGAGCGACGGAAGCCTCGCTGGGTGTGGAGTACTTCGACGAGACGGCGGTGATGGTCGACACCTTCCGGCCCCTGGAGCTCGGGGAGGCGGGCCTGGCGGTGGACGACGGGAAGTATGCCGGGTCCTGGGGTCGCGGGCTGGCCGCCTCCCGCGGGCGGGAGCCCGGAGCGGACGAGGTCTTCTCGACCACCTGACCGTCCGCACCACCTCGCGCCGAATCCCAGCGCGGGAGTCGGGTCAGGGAGTAGCGTGCCCGTGTACCCAGGGCCCGTGTTCCCCAGGGGTATGAAGTGCCGCAGACCAGTGCGGCGCAGCGCGCTCGCCTGGCTGCCCTCCCGAGAGGTGTGCCGCCGTGACCAGAGCCGTGACCCGAACTGTGAGCATCGAGATCATCCCGACGCCGAGCCTGGGGGACCGCAGCTATCTCGCGCACGACGGGGAGGTCGCCCTCGTCGTGGACCCGCAGCGAGATATCGACCGCATCCTGACGCTGGCGACCACGCACGGCGTCCGGATCACGCACGTCTTCGAGACGCACATCCACAACGACTACGTCACCGGCGGGCTCGCGTTGGCTCGCCGGACGGGAGCGGCCTACCACGTCAACGCCGAGGACTCGGTGTCCTTCGAACGGGTCAAGGTGCAGGACGGGGACGTCATCCAGGTCTCGGGCACCATGGCCGTGCGCGTCATCGCCACCCCTGGGCACACGCTCACCCACCTGTCCTACGCACTCAGCGACGGGGGACAGGAGGTGGGGGTGTTCACCGGTGGCTCGTTGCTCTTCGGCGCGACCGGGCGGCCGGACCTGCTCGGGCCGGACCACACCCATGAGCTGGTCCGCCACCAGTACGCCTCGGCCCACCGGCTGGCGGGGGAGCTGCCGGGGCAGGCGGAGGTGCTGCCCACGCACGGCTTCGGCTCCTTCTGCGCGGCCGGGTCGACCGCAGGCGCGACGGAGTCGACGATCGCTCGGGAGCGGCGCGAGAACCCGGCGTTGACCCTCGACCAGGAGGAGTGGATCGCGCGGACGTTGGCTGGGCTGGACGCCTACCCGGCCTACTACGTGCAGATGGGTCTGGCCAACAGCTCAGGCCCCCGCGAGGCCGAGCTCGACCGGCCCGAGCCGGTCGCCAAGGAGCTCCTCGCGGACCGGATCCGCGCCGGGGAGTGGGTCGTCGACCTGCGCAACCGCACCGTCTTCGCGGCCGGTCACGTGCCCGGCACCCTCAACTTCGGCCTGGACGGGCAGTTCGTCACCTACCTGGGCTGGCTCATCCCGTGGGGCACCCCGCTGACCCTGCTCGGGGACGACGCGCAGCAGGTGGAGGACGCCCAGCGGGAGCTGGTCCGGATCGGGATCGACCGGCTGGAGGGTGCTGCCACCGGGGAGCCGCAGGACTGGACGGACGGCGGTCTGGGCCACTTCCCGGTCGCCTCCTTCGCCGACCTGGCGCAGGTCCGGCACCACCGTCCGGTCCAGGTCCTGGACGTTCGCCGCGACCTGGAGTTCGGGGAGAGCCACATCGAGGGCGCCGTCAGCATCCCGCTGCACCAGCTCTTCTCGCGGCTGGACGAGCTGCCCGACGGCGAGATCTGGGTGCACTGTGCGGCCGGGTACCGTGCCTCGATCGCCGCCTCGCTCCTCTCCGCTGCCTGCCGCACCGTCGTCGCGGTCGACGACAGCTTCAGCAACGCCGAGCCGGCGGGTCTGGTGCTCAGCCGGGCGGCGTGACGCTCCGCCTGCCACCCACGCCGCCCAGGGGCACCGCGCGGACGCCTGCTGTCCGCAGGACGGCATACCGTGCCCCTATGCCGCCACCGCCGCACCGCCTCACCGCCCGGGACGCCCGCAGGGTCGCCGTCCGGGCTCAGCTCCTCAGCCGCCCCCGCCCGGGGGACGTTGTCGAGACCGTGCGCGAGCTCGCCCACCTGCAGATGGACCCGGTGACCGCGGTGGCGCCGGCGCAGCACCTCGTCCTGTGGAGCCGTCTGGGCAGCGACTACGACACGGCGGAGCTGGACCGCTCGCTGGCCGACCGCACCCTGGTGGAGCTGCTCGGGCACATCCGCCCCGCTGAGGACATCGCGCTGTACGCCGCGGAGATGTCGGCCTGGCCCGTCCCGCCGCCGGGCCGCGACGAGCTGCTGGGGTGGCAGCGACGCAACGCCGAGTGGGTGGCGGCCAACGACCGTGCCCGGCGCGACGTGCTGGCCCACCTGAAGGCGGAGGGGCCCAGCCCCACCGGTGGTCTGCCCGACTCGACCGAGGTGCCGTGGCGCTCCACCGGGTGGACGAACGACAAGAACCTGGGGCGGCTGCTCGACTTCATGGTGGCGCGCGGCGAGGTCGCGGTCGCCGGCCGGAAGGGCGGGCAACGCCTCTGGGACCTCGCCGAGCGGGTCTACCCCGACGTGCCGGCCCTGCCGCTCGAGGAGGCCGTGGCCGAACAGGACCGTCGTCGCCTGGCAGCCTGCGGCCTTCTGCGGCCTCGTGGTCCGCAGTGCCCCACCGAGTCGATCGACGGGGGCACCGCGGGGGAGGAGGCGGTCGTCGAGGGTCTGCCGGGCACCTGGCGCGTGGATCCCCGCCATCTCGACGGCACGGACTTCGACGGCCGGGCCGCGTTGCTGTGCCCGATCGGCCGGCTGGTCTTCGACCGCACCCGGATGGGCCAGATCTTCACCTTCAACTACGTCCTGGAGATGTACAAGCCCAAGGCCAGGCGTCGCTGGGGCTACTACGCACTGCCCGTGCTCGACGGTGACCAGCTCGTGGGCAAGCTGGACGCGACCGCCGACCGCAAGGCCGGGGTCCTGCACGTGGACGCGCTGCACGAGGACGGGGTATGGAGCGCCGCCCGCCGCGAGCGGGTGATCGCCGAGATCGAGGACCTCGCGCGGTGGCTGGACCTGGACCCGGTGCTTCCCGCGCACCTGGGTGGTGAGTAGCCGGTCGTGCTCGCGGCGGACGGTCCCAGGTGTGAGGATCGGGAGGTGAACCACTTTCCTGCCGCCGACCGTTATGACCGTATGCAGTACCGCCGCACGGGGCGCTCCGGGCTCGACCTGCCCGCCATCAGCCTGGGGCTGTGGCACAACTTCGGAGACGACGTGCCCATGGAGCGCCAGCGCGACATCCTCCGGACGGCCTTCGACGCCGGGATCACCCACTTCGACCTGGCCAACAACTACGGACCGCCCTTCGGGAGCGCGGAACGCAACTTCGGCCAGCACCTGCGCACCGACTTCGCCGGGCTGCGGGACGAGCTGGTCATCTCCAGCAAGGCGGGCTGGGACATGTGGCCCGGTCCCTACGGCCAGGTGGGTGGGTCGCGCAAGTACCTCGTCGCCAGCCTCGACCAGTCCCTGCAACGCATGGGGCTGGACTACGTCGACATCTTCTACCACCACCGACCTGACCCCAGCACGCCGCTGGAGGAGACGATGGGGGCGCTGGACCACATCGTGCGCACGGGCCGGGCGCTGTACGTCGGCATCTCCTCCTACTCGGCGCAGCGCACCCGCGAGGCCGCGGCCATCCTGGCCGACCTGGGCACCCCGCTGCTCATCCACCAGCCGTCCTACTCGATGCTCAACCGCTGGGTCGAGACGGAGGGGCTGCTCGAGACCGTCGACGAGCTGGGCGTGGGTTGCATCGCCTTCTCACCACTGGCGCAGGGAATGCTCACCGACCGTTATCTGTCCGGCGTCCCCGAGGACTCCCGTGCGGCGCAAGGGAAGTCGCTGGCCACCGACCTGCTGACCGACGAGGCGCTGGAGCATGTGCGTGCGCTCAACGACATGGCGCGCGAGCGAGGTCAGACCCTGGCCCAGCTCGCGCTCGCCTGGGTGCTGCGCCGTCCCGAGGTCACCTCGGTGCTGGTCGGTGCCAGCCGCTCCGAGCAGGTTCGCGACTCGGTCGGCGCGCTGGAGAACCTCGACCTCACCGACGACGAGCTGGCCCGCATCGAGGAGCATGCCGTCGACAGCGGCATCGACCTGTGGCAGCACGCGCGGCAGAGCGAGGGGCGGCAGGACTAGCTCGAGCATGGGGTGCACTGGCCGGCAGCGTGCCGAGCGGGCACACGTCAGCCGTCGAACGGGGTGCGGCCGTCGCTCAGCCGGGCAACACCCGTGCGCTAGCCCCCGAGAAGGCGGGCGAGCGCCTCGACCGTCCGCCAGTTGCGGGCTGTCGTGCGGTCCTTCCCTGGCCCTTTCGCGCGGGTGAGCCGCTCGGCGAGCGTGCTGCGGCCCAGGCCGCCGGGCGTCCACAGGTATGTCGCCCGGCCCGCCACCGTGAGGTGGTCGGGGCTGCCGGCTGCCGTGGCCTCGACCAGCAGCCGGGTGAGGCCCTCCTGCTCGGCAGAGGTGAATTCGTCCTGCTGCACCGCCGCGTGCACGGTCCTGGGATCCGCAGCCGCCTGCGCTGGATAGGGATTGGCGGCCACGATGGACCGCCACTGCGACGCGGTCAGCACGACCACGTGGCAGGACACGGCGAGACGCTGCTGGATCGAGTCGCTCAACTCGAGGGCCAGGGCCACGGGGTCCTGCTCATGGGCAGGGGAGAAGACCACGTTGCCGGACTGAAGGTAGGTGGCCACCTCCGCGTGACCCAGGTCCGCCACGACCGAGCGCAGGTCGGCCATGGCGATCCGGTTGGCCCGGCCGACGTTGATGCCCCGGAGCAGGGCGACGTGGGTAGGCATGCTTTCCTCCTCCGGCTCGGGCATCTCCCAGGAGCGTAGAGCTGACGGCGCTCGTCGACCAGGGGTCTCGGGGACGCAGGGGGGTGTGTCAGTGGTCGCCTCTAGTGTTCGGTGAAGAGGTCGATCGGAGGGGTCGGCCGCACACCCTGGGGGGTGAAGAAGGATGCGACCTCGCAACGATGGCGAATCGGGGCGCGGCAGCAGTGGGCTGGCTGCGACCTCATCCGGCGGCGGTCCTGACGATCTCGCGGCGATGATGGCAGACGTCCGGGAGTCCCTCCTCGGTTGTGTCGATGATCTAGGAGCTCTCTCCGACGAGCAGCGCCTGGAGGTCCTCCACCAGATCGAGCTGCTCGGCCGGGCGGCCACGGGAGTCGGCGCTCGCCTGCAGACGGACTTCCGCTCCTCCCAGATCCGGGCGCAGCTGGCTGATGGGGTGAGCCCGTCCCGTGCGGGGCTGGCCGTGGGGGACGACCTTGCCCTGGCCCGGCTCACCTCTCCCTACTGGGGTCGCCGCGAGCTGAGCAGCGCGCGGGCGTTGGTGGAGCAGATGCCACGCACCCTGGCCGCGCTGGAGCAAGGGACGGTCTCGCCCTACCAGGCCCGCCAGATCACCGAGCTCACCACCTGTCTGTCGCGGGAGGACCGTGACGAGGTCGACGTCCGGCTCGTCGACGTGCTGCCCGGCATCGCCGCGAGCGAGCTGGCGCGCACCGTCCGGGCCCTGGTGTACGAGATCGACCCCCAGGGGTTCGTCGCCCGGGCACGGAAGGCCGCGGCCGACCGCGGTGTCTCGCTGCGGGCCGCACCGGATGTGATGGGTATCCTCACCGCCCGGCTCCCCGCCCCAGCAGCGATCGCCGTCTTCCAGAGCCTGCGGGCGGCCGCGGAGGTCAAGAAGTCCAGCGGTGACCCGCGCACCCTCAACCAGCTGATGGCCGACGAGTTGTACGAGCGCCTCACCGGCCGCCTGGTCGTCGACGGGATCGATGTCGAGGTCGGTGTCGTCATCACCGACACCGCACTCTTCGCGGGCACCTCCGACCCGGCCGAGCTGCTCGGCTACGGACCGATCCCTGCCGAGCTGGCCTGTGAGCTGTTGCGCCCGGTGCCCGAGCCGCCCGGAGAGACCGAGGGCGCCCGGACCCGGATGGCCGACCAGCCGCCCAACCTCCGTTCCACGCTGGATCAGTCCGCAGCGGGCCCGGCCCAGCAAGCACGGACGGATGCCAAGGCCAGCGCGAACGGGTACCCCGGAGGTCACGTGCCTCCTGGCCACTGCCCGGACGGACCGCGATGTGTGTCCTTCTCCTGCACCCTCATTCATGGAGCCCCCGCACCCAGCCCGGTGACCAGCTCAGGCCCAGAGCTGCCCACCTCCTGGCACGGCTCACCACCGACCTCCGGCGGCCCGCCACCCGCCTCGGGCGGCTCAGCCGCCGCCTCGGGCGCGCGGGCGGCCACGGTCTGGATCCGTCGGCTGTTCACCGATCCGGCGACCGGGGTCCTGAGCCAGCGGGACCCTCGCCGGCGCGCCTTCACCGGTGCATTGCGGGCGTTCCTCGTCGCCCGGGACCGCACCTGTCGCAACGCGTGGTGCGGGGCGCCCGTCCGGCACATCGACCACGTCACGCGCCACGCCGACGGTGGGCCCACGGAAGAAGCCAACGGTCGAGGGCTCTGCGCCCGCTGCAACCTGGCCAGGGAGCACCCGCGACACTTCGCGCCGACACCGAGGACCTATCGACCACCACCACCCCTGCTGCCCATCTTTCCCCGTGCCCCGGCTGGGCCCTGAGCACTCGCTACTGCCCGACCGGCAGGTCACCTTCGACCAGGTACGCCCAGGCCGGGTCAGGCTTCGGCGCGTACGGCCCTCACTGCTCAGCTCCAGTCGTCCAGGTACCTGGTGGGGATGGCAGGGTCGCCGCCGGAGAGCCGCAGGGCGCCCAGGGGCAGCTCCGCACGCGCCTTGGCGTGGTGCTCCCGGGCGGTGTGGACGTCCGTGGCCGAGACCACCTCGCCGGCGCGCACGAGGGGGACCAGCAGCTCGCGGTCGTCACCGTCGGCGCCGTCCGCCCAGGGCCGCTCGTCGATCCCGACGATCTCGGCCTGTGCCACCCCGTGGGGGGAGCGCCGACGCAGGGCGAACTTGCGCCCACCCACCGAGGTCTTCTCCTTGCTGGCCTTCGCCACGCCCTCCATGCGCCCGTCCGTGCTCTCCCGGCTCACCAGCTTGTAGACCATCCCCGCTGCCGGGTGCCCGGACCCGGTGACCACCCTGGTGCCCACCCCGTAACGGTCGACGGGGGCGGCGGCCAGGGCGGCGATGGCGTACTCGTCCAGGTCGGAGGTGACGACGATCTGCGTGTCGTGTGCGCCGAGCGCGTCCAGCTGGGCCCGCACCTCGTGCGCCTGGCTGACCAGGTCGCCGGAGTCCAGACGGACACCGCCCAGCTCCGGTCCTGCCAGCTCCACCGCCAGCTGCACCGCCGTGGTCACGTCGTAGGTGTCGACCAGGAGCGTCGTGCTCAGACCCAGACTGGACAGCTGGTTGGCGAACGCCTCCCGCTCGTCGGAGTGCAGCAGGGTGTAGGAGTGGGCGGCGGTGCCGGCGGTCGGGATGCCATGGCGCCGGCCGGCCTCCAGGTTGGAGGTGGAGCCGAACCCGGCCAGGTAGGCCGCGCGTGCGGCCGCCACCGCCGACTCCTCGTGCGTGCGCCGGGAACCCATCTCGATGCAGGGGCGGTCACCGGCGGCGGCGGTCATCCGTGAGGCGGCGGAGGCCACCGCGGAGTCATGGTTCAGGATCGAGAGCACGAGGGTCTCCAGCAGGATCCCCTCGGCGAAGGTGGACTCCACGACCAGCACGGGGGAGCCCGGGAAGTAGACCTCACCCTCGGCATACCCCCAGATGTCGCCGGAGAAGCGGAAGTCCGCCAGCCAGTCCAGGGTGCGGCCGTCGACGACCGTCCGCTCGCGCAGGAAGGCGAGCTCGGCCTCGCCGAAGCGGAAGTCGCGCAGCGCCTCCAGCACCCGGCCGGTGCCGGCGACCACGCCGTACCGGCGACCGCCCGAGAGCCGACGGGCGAAGGTCTCGAAGACGCAGCGTCGGTCGGCGTGACCGCTGGCCAGGGCCGCCTGGAGCATCGTCAGCTCGTAGTGGTCGGTGAGAAGCGCGGTGCTCGTGGTCACCCGGTCAGCCTAGACGCGGCCCCCCGGGCACCCGTCCTAGAGTGGGAGGATGCCAGTCGACCCACCTCTCCCGCCGGACGCGCCCACCGGTCCGCAGACCAGCCCGCAGGAGGGTGGTCGGGTCGCGCTGCTGGACCGGCCAGAGACCGACCAGCCCTGGATCACCCTCGTCTGGAACGACCCGGTCAACCTCATGAGCTATGTCACCTGGGTCTTCCAGACCCACTTCGGCTACTCCCGCGCCAAGGCCGAGAAGCTGATGATGGACGTGCACACCGAGGGTCGGGCCGTGGTGTCGACGGGCACGCGCGAGAAGATGGAGGCCGACACCGAGGCGATGCACGGCTACGGCCTGTGGGCAACCTTCCAGCAGGACACCTGAGCATGGCCAGGGCGTTCAAGCGCAAGGGCTCGCGTCTGGTGGGGCAGTTCGACGCCGAGGAGATCGGCGTCCTCGTCCATGTGCTCGAGCTGACCCGCCGCTTCGTCGCGCCGGAGCGGCCCGACTCCGGCGACCCCTTTCTCGACCTCGTCGCGGGCCTGGGCGATGAGGCGGACCCGGAGGAGCCCTCCGACCCCGCCCTTGCGCGGCTGCTGCCCAGCGCCTCCCGCGACGACCCCGAGCAGGCCGCGGAGTTCCGCCGACTCACCGAGCACGGGCTACGGCAGCGCAAGGCCGCCACGCTCGCCACCGCCATCGCGGCCCTGGAGGAGGCCGCGCCGCCCGTCCTGGAGCTCGACCTGGACCAGGGGCGAGCCCTGGCCATCGCGCTGACCGACGCCCGCCTCATCCTGGGGGAGCGGCTGGGCCTGCGTACCGATGAGGACTCCGAGCGCTTGCACGACGAGCTCGAGGCGGCCCTGGCCGGCGACGTCGAGCTCGACCCCGCCATGGCCCAGAAGATGGCGTACTACGACTTCCTCAGCTGGGTGCAGGAGTCGGTGACCCTGGCGCTCATGTCGCGCTGACGCCATACCCGGGACGATCCTGGCCAGCCGCCGTCCCGCGGGCGCGCAGTCCCTAGACTGGCGCCCATCATGACGACTCACTCCGCCCCCGTGTCCGCCACCGAGCACGACGAGGTGACCGGCGCCGACGTCCGCGTCCGGTTCTGTCCCAGCCCCACCGGGACACCGCACGTCGGCCTGGCCCGCACCGCGCTGTTCAACTGGGCCTACGCGCGCCACCACGGCGGCACGCTGGTGTTCCGCATCGAGGACACCGACGCCGCCCGCGACTCGCAGGAGTCGATGGACCAGATCGTGGAGATGATGCGCTGGCTGGGCCTGGACCACGACGAGGGCCCGGACGTGGGGGGCCCCTACGGTCCCTACCGGCAGAGCGAGCGCTCGCAGATCTACACCGACGTGGCGCGTCAGCTGCTCGACGCGGGGCTGGCGTACGAGTCGTACTCGACGCCGCAGGAGGTCGAGGAGCGGCACCGCGCGGCTGGGCAGGACGTCAAGCTCGGCTACGACAACTACGACCGTGACCTGACCCAGGAACAGGTGGACGCCTTCCGGGCCGAGGGACGCGACCCCGTCCTGCGGCTGCGGATGCCCGATGAGGACATCACCTTCACCGACCTGGTCCGCGGGGAGGTCACCTTCCCGGCGGGCAGCATCCCCGACTTCGTGATCGTCCGCGGCAACGGGGCACCCCTCTACACGCTGGTCAACCCGGTGGATGACGCGATGATGCGGATCACCCACGTCATCCGCGGCGAAGACCTGCTTTCCTCGACCCCGCGGCAGATCGCGCTCTACCGGGCGCTGACCGAGATCGGTGTGGCAGAACGGGTTCCGACCTTCGCGCACCTGCCGCTGGTGCTGGGGGAGGGCAGCAAGAAGCTGTCCAAGCGCGACCCGCAGTCGGACCTGTTCCTGCACCGGGACCGGGGGTTCATCCGGGAGGGCATGGTCAACTACCTGGCCCTGCTCGGCTGGGCGATCGGCCCCGACCGGGACATCTTCGAGCCCCACCACCTCGTCGAGGCCTTCGACGTGCGCGACGTCAACCCCAACCCCGCCCGGTGGGACCAGAAGAAGGCCGAGTCCATCAACGCCGACCACATCAGGCGGCTCCCTCTGCCGGAGTTCACCTCTCGCCTGCTGCCGGTGCTGCGGCAGGCCGGCGTGCTCGGCCCCCAGTCGGACATGGGGGAGCTGGCCCGGCTGGAGCAGGTGGCCGACCTGATCCAGACCCGGATCCAGGTGCTCTCCGAGGCGGTGCCGCTCGTGGCCCCGTTCTATGCGGGTGCCGAGGAGCTGGAGATCGCCGACGATGCCCGCTCCCAGCTCAAGGAGGACGCGTCTGCCGTGCTCGACGCCGCGATCGCCACGCTGGAGGGCATCCCGGGCGGCCGGCCACAGCCGCTGGGCGGCGGCGTGGACTGGACGACCGGACGCATCGAGGCGGCCCTGCGCGAGGCGCTGATCGAGGGGCTGGGTCTCAAGCCCCGCTTCGCCTTCGGGCCGCTGCGCACTGCCGTCTCGGGGCAGCGCATCAGCCCCCCGCTCTTCGAGTCGATGGAGATCCTGGGGAAGGAGGAGACGCTGGCCCGCCTGCGTCGGCTCCGCACGCAGCTCTGAGGCCCTCGACCCGGCGCCGCCCGACCGCGGATTTGGGTCGGGCGGGGCGGCAGGGTAAGGTTTCTCCTCGGTTCACCGGCCGGGAAACTGGCCGGTGATGACCCTTGGGGTATGGTGTAATTGGCAGCACGACTGATTCTGGTTCAGTTAGTCTAGGTTCGAGTCCTGGTACCCCAGCGCAGATCGCGCCAGAGCGCGATTTCGCCGGAAGGCCACCGTCAGGTAGGCTCTCCGCTCGGCGCAGAACGCGTCGGAACACGGCCCCGTTGTGTAGTGGCCTAGCACGCCGCCCTCTCAAGGCGGTAGCGCGGGTTCGAATCCCGTCGGGGCTACCCGTGTTCGAAGGCCCCCGTCGCACCAGCGACGGGGGCCTTCGTCATGTCTGGCTTCTGGGGGAGCAGACGTCCGGATCGTGGCAGGGAGTGCTGATGTGTGACTTGCCTTGTGACACATGGACATCGGGTCGCGGACCGGCGTAGGGTGACGTGACCAGCCGGTGGCGGGCGTCCGACCACGACACCCGTCAGCGCCGGCGCCGAGGGGAAAGGGCCGCAGTGAACAAGACGGAGCTGATCGAGGCGCTCGCACCCCGGTTGGGGGGCCGGGCCCAGGCGGCCGCCGCCGTGGAGGCAGTCGTGGACCTCGTCCTGAGGGAGGTCGCGGCGGGTCGGTCGGTGGGGATCACCGGCTTCGGCACTTTCGAGAAGGTCGACCGGGCACCGCGGACCGGGCGCAATCCACGCACGGGGGAGCCGGTGCCGATCGCCGGCACCAGCACGCCGCGCTTCCGACCCGGTGCGTACTTCAAGGATGTCGTCGCCGACCCCTCTGCGCTGCCGCCGCAGGGTCTGGCGGGGGCCCGGGTGGGCTCGGACGGCCGGCTCGAGCGCACGGGCGCACCCTCGTCGGTGCGACGGGCGGATGGTTCACCCGAGGCCAAGTCCGGGAAGGAAGGCACTCGGTCGAAGTCCGACCGGGTCAGCCGTCAGCAGGACGGAGCTCCGGGCGAGGGTGGGAACGGTCGTCGCGCGGACCGCATCAGTGGCACTCCGGAGTCGGTGCGCAAGGACAGCGACCCCGGGGAGCAGACAGGGTCAGACGCAGGCCGGTCCGACACTGCGCCCCCGGCGACCGGTCGGATCATGGCCGGTGGTGAGGAGATCACGCAGGGGATGATCTGGGCCAAGAAGGCCCAGCTGGCGCGCGTGCAGAACGACGAGCTGGCTGCCCGGCAGGTGAAGCAGGGCACGAAGGACACCAAGGCCAAGCACGACGGCAAGGTCAAGAAGGGCAAGAAGGGCAAGAAGGACGCCAAGGTTGGGAAGACGAGCAAGGCGGACGGCAAGGACACCAAGAAGAAGAAGTCGAAGAAGTCCAGCTGACGGGCTGACCGACTGACGGGCTGCGCGAGCGAGTCAGCGGATGGTCTCGCCGGGACCGATCCCGACGATCCACAGCCGCGTCAGCTCGGTGCCCGCCTGCTCCGGGTCACCGGAGACCTCGATCGACAGGCGCTGTCCCAGCCGCAGGTGACGTAGACCGCTGCCCTCGAAGACGCTGCCGGAGAAGGGCAGCACCCGGCCGGTGTCCAGCAGCACGCTGCCGCTGCCGCTCGGGGCGTCGAAGGTGTGCACGCTGCCCTGCATGTCTCCACCCTAACGGGGGTCGGGGTCCGCGGCGCCGGGCCACGCAGGTGGCACGGAGGGCCACGACGACCCGTCTGTGGCCGTCGCCCACCCGAGAGGCGCCAGGGTGCGGGCGGTATGCCGCCCCACACCCAGCTCCAGCGCGGTCGCCAGATCGGTCGCCGTGTCCACGTCGCGGCGCAGACCCGGCAGGTCCAGCTCCAGACGGGTCGCCCGCTGCTGGTGCCTGGCAGCGGAGCCGGCCCCGAAGGCAGGCTCCGGGGGCGTGGTGGTCGAGGTGAGGAGGACGGTCCCGGTGCCGTCGGCGTCCGGGACGATCGCCGCGGCATGGGCCGCGCAGGTCGCGAGCGCAGCCACCAGCTCGTGCGGCTGCAGCGCCGGCAGGTCTCCCAGCAGCACCGCCCACCCGGCAGCACGCTCCGTGGGCCTTGGCGACCGAACTGCTCCGCCTGCCTGGGTCGTCACCCTCGCTCGCGCTGTCTGCGCTGCCTGCGCCGCCCTCAGACCGGCGCGAATCGCGCCGTTCAGCCCGTGCCCGGGGTCGACGACCACGATCGTTCCCAGGTCCTGGGCGACCCGGGTGGCTGAGGCGTCCGAGGTGACCACGGTCACCTGCTCCGGAGGGAGGGCACGGCATACCTGCTCCAGGGTGTCCCGGGCGACCGCGCGCGCGAGGTCGGGCCGGGAGAGCGGATGGGGCGGCGCCAGGCGGCTCTTGGCGCGGGAGGCGTCCTGGACCGGGACGACGAGCGACCACCGCACGCCGCCGGGTTGGGCCTGAGGCGCACCGGTCATCACGGCATCCTCGCGGCCGGTGGGTCCGGATGCAAAGATGACGGGCGTGAAACCCCCGCCCAGCCAGCATCCCCTGCCGTGGTCGTACGGTCTCGTGATCCGCACCGTGCGGCCCATGCTGCAGGTCGCCACCCGGCGGAACTGGTCGGGGGGTGAGCACGTGCCGCGGCAGGGCGGGTTCATCGCCGCCGCCAACCACTACTCCGAGATCGACCCCCTTACGGTGGCGCACTTCCTGGTCGACCAGGGGCGTCCGCCGTTCTTCCTGGCCAAGTCCTCGCTGTTCAGCGTGCCCGTGCTCGGGTCGGCCCTGACGCATCTGAGGCAGGTGCCGGTGTACCGCGCGACGAGCAAGGCCGGCGACGCCCTGGTGGCGGCACGGACGGCGTTGGACGAGGGCCTGCCCATCGCGATCATGCCCGAGGGCACCCTGACGCGGGACCCGGACCTGTGGCCGATGAAGGCCCGTCCGGGGGTGGGGCGGCTGGCCCTGACCACCGGTGCTCCGGTCATCCCGATCGCCCAGTGGGGTGCGCAGGAGCTCCTCGGCAGGTATGCCCGCCGTCCCGGTAACGTCCTCAAGCGGCCCGTGCAGCATGTACAGGCCGGACCCCCCGTCGACCTCTCGGACCTGATGGACCGGCCGGACGACCCGCGAGCCCACCAGGAGGCGACCCGGCGGGTGATGGCGGCCATCACCGCCATGCTCGCCGACCTCCGCGGTGAGCAGCCGCCGGCCGAGCCCTACGACATGGCCCGGCACAAGGACCACCAGGACCAGCAGAAGGACCAGGCATGACCCGGGCCGCGATCTACGGGGCCGGAAGCTGGGGAACCGCCTTCGCCCAGGTCCTCGCGGACGCGGGCGCGGAAAGGGTGACGCTCTGGGCGCGCCGCGCCGAGGTGGCCGAGCACGTCCGCGACCACCATCGCAACCCCGACTACCTGCCGGAGGTCGAGCTGCCCCCGGCGGTCACGGCCACCACCGACCCCGCCGAGGCCGCCGACGGTGCCGACCTGGTGGTGCTGGCCGTCCCCTCCCAGAGCCTGCGGGACAACCTGGCGACCTGGTCCGACCTGCTCCCGCCCACAGGCCCCGTGGTGTCGCTGATGAAGGGGATCGAGCTGGGGACCGGGCTGCGGATGAGCCAGGTCATCGAGGGCGCGGGGGTGCAGACCTCGCGGGTCGTGGTGCTCTCCGGGCCCAACCTGTCCAAGGAGATCGCCGCCCGCCAGCCGGCCGCCAGCGTGGTCGCGGGGGCCGACCTGGCCGTCGCCGAGCAGGTGGCAGCCGCGGTCGCCACCCCCTACTTCCGTCCCTACACCCAGACCGACGTGGTCGGTGCAGAGATCGGGGGCGCGATCAAGAACGTCATCGCGCTGGCCGTCGGCATGGCCGAAGGGCTCGGCTACGGGGACAACACCAAGTCCAGCCTCATCACCCGCGGACTGGCCGAGACCGCCCGGCTGGGCAGCGAGCTGGGAGCCGACCCGCGAACGCTGATGGGTCTGGCCGGTGTCGGTGACCTCATCGCGACCTGCATGTCCCCCCTGTCGCGTAACCACCGGGTCGGCGTCGCGCTCGGCGAGGGGCGCACGGTGCAGGAGGTGCTCGCGGTGCCGCACCAGACGGCCGAGGGCGTGAAGTCGTGCCGGTCCGTGGTGGGTCTGGCCGCGCAGCACGGTGTCGACATGCCGATCTGCGCGGGGGTGACGGCCGTGGTCGACGGGCAGATCACCCCCGAGCAGCTGACCGGAGCGCTGATGTCCCGGGCCCGCAAGCACGAGGCCGGCTGACCCGCGAGCCCGGGGAGCGGCGGGGTGCCCGTCACGGGCCAGCACGACCGCCCGCGATCGAGGAGCGGGGCGTGCGCGTCATACCCGGTAGGCGGCACCCGGCCGACTAGGCTCGGGCGCGATGGACAGCCAGCCCACCCCCCAGGCCGACTCCCGCACCCGCATCGCGCTCGTCTTCGGCGGCCGCTCGGAGGAGCACTCGATCTCCTGCGCGACCGCGGCGAGCGTGCTGCGCGCGCTGGACCGGGAGCGGTATGACGTGCTGCCGGTCGGGATCACCCGCGCCGGTCGGTGGGTGCTGGTCACGGACGACCCCGCGCCGCTGGAGATCCGCGACGGCCGGTTGCCCGAGGTCCCGGACACCGGCCAGCTGGTCATCGTCCCTCTCGGCGGCGTCGACCACGACTGGCAGAGCGTCGACCACGACGGACGGGTCACCGACCTGGGGGAGGTCGACGTCGTCTTCCCGCTGCTGCACGGCCCGTTCGGCGAGGACGGCACGATCCAGGGGCTGCTGGAGCTGGCGGACCTGCGCTACGTCGGCTGCGGGGTGCTGTCGTCCGCGGCCATGATGGACAAGCACCTGATGAAGGTGGTCTTCGCCGAGGCCGGCCTGCCGGTCGGTCCCTACGCGGTCATCAGCGACGTGCAGTGGCGGCGCGACCGCGCGGCGGCCCTCGACGCGGCCGCCTCGCTGCAGTTCCCGGTCTTCGTCAAGCCCGCCCGCGCCGGATCCTCGGTCGGCGTCTACAAGGTCGACCGGCCCGAGGACCTGGAGGTGGCCATCGACAAGGCCCGCGACCACGACCCGAAGGTGCTCGTGGAGCAGGGCATCGTCGGCCGGGAGATCGAGTGCGGGGTCCTGCAGGGGCGGGGGACGGAGCCGCCACGGGTCAGTGAGTGCGGCGAGATCGCCGTGGTGGGCGGCCGTGAGTTCTACGACTTCGAGGCCAAGTACCTCGACGAGGACAGCGTCCGGATCACTGCTCCGGCGGAGCTGTCCCAGGACGTGCGGGACGAGGTCCGGCGGGTGGCTGCGGTCGCCTTCGAGGCCGGCGGCTGCGAGGGCCTGGCCCGGGTCGACTGCTTCGTCACCGAGGACGGGTCGGTCATCGTCAACGAGATCAACACCATGCCGGGGTTCACGCCCTTCTCCATGTACCCGCAGGCGTGGGCGGCCAGCGGGCTGACCTACCCGGCGCTCATCGACGAGCTCGTCGGGCTCGCGCTGGCGCGTCCCCTCGGCCTGCGCTGACCCGCAGGACCGCCGCTGCCACGCCGCTCCCCGCCGCAGGGCGACCGGTCAGTCACCGACCGCCGTGCAGCGGCCGAGGGTCTGCGGGATCTGCTCGGCCGCGGTGCCGAAGACGGGCAGCAGGAGCGGCGCCGACTCGTAGGTGTCCGGCACGAGCACCTCGATGGCCGGGTCGCGGCCGTAGGTGGTGAACATGGCCCCGTCGTCCAGCTCGGTGAGGATCCAGTCCACCCCGTTGACGTCCAGGCACTGCTCGGTGGTCGGGCCGGGCGGCTGCTTGCCGCAGCGGGCCACGATCGGGGGGTCGCCCCACGCGGCGACCCCGCGGGTCTGGACGGCGGTCACCCGTGGCTCGTGGGGCCCGACCGTGGTCGGCCAGTGGTCGGCGACGGCGAGGCAGGCGGGGGAGTCCGCCGCGTCGAACGGCACCGCCCGGACAGCCCCGTCGCCGCACGCGGAGACCAGCAGGGCAGCCGCGGCACCGAGCACCGCGAGGAGGGGTCCCCGTCGGGGTCGTGGCGTGCGCGTCAGAGGTCGACGACCGTGCATGTGGTGGTGCGGGTGATGCGGGGGATGGCCTGCACCTGCGAGATGACCTCCCGGCCGAGCTCGCTGACGGTGGGGGCCTCCACGACCGCGACCACGTCGTAGGGGCCCGCGACGCTGTCGGCGGACACGACGCCGGGGATCTCGTTGATGGCGGCGGTCACCTGCGCCGACGACCCGACCTCCGTCTGCACCAGGATGTAGGCCTTGATCACGGTGTACTCCCTCTCGTCGGGTGGTTTGGGGGGAGGTTACCGTGCTGCGGTGAGCCCGCACCGATCACCCGGCCCGTCCGGTATGCCGTCCGCCGGCCCGACCCTCGGCGAGGTCGGGGAGTCCGGCGTCCTGGAGCAGGTCCTCGCCGCCCTGCAGGGCACCCCCACCGCCGGGGTCCAGGTGGGGCCCGGAGATGACACCGCCCTGCTGGACGTGCGGCGCGGTGCGCTGCTGGCGACCACCGACACCATGGTCCGCGGCCCGGACTGGCGGGACGACTGGTCGGCCGGCTTCGACGTCGGGGTCAAGGCGGTCACCCAGAACCTTGCCGACCTGGCCGCCATGGGTGGGGTGGGTACCGGCGTGCTGGTCACCCTCGTCGCCGAGCAGTCCCTGCCCCTGGCCTGGGCGCGCGAGCTCACCGAAGGGCTCGCGTGGGGCTGCAGCCGGGCAGGGGTCCCGGTGCTCGGCGGTGACCTCAACGGGGCCGGGGACGGGGTCGTGATGGTCTCGATCACCGCCCTGGGGGAGCTGGCGGACGGCGTGGGCGGGCCGGTGCTGCGCTCCGGTGCCCGGCCGGGCGACGTGGTCGCCGTGTCGGGTCCCCTGGGCCGCTCGGCGGCCGGGCTCGAGCTGCTGCTCAGGCACGGGGCCGAGGCGGGCTCACAGGAGCCTGCGGGTCTCGTCGCCGAGCTGCTCGCCCACCACCTGCGACCACTCACCGACCTGAGGCAGGGGGCAGCGGCGGCCAGGTCGGGTGCCAGCGCGATGATCGACGTCTCTGACGGCCTGGTCAGGGATGGCGACCGTCTCGCCCGAGCCAGCGGCGTGGTGCTCGAGCTGGCAGAAGAGGCCGTGGCGGCGCTCGCCGACCGGCTCGCCCCCGCGGTGGGTAGCGCGGCGCAGGTATGCGTCCTGGGAGGGGGCGAGGAGCACGAGCTGCTGGCGTGCTTCCCGGACGGGCCGCCGGCCGGGTGGATCGCGCTGGGCCGGGTCACCGACGTGCCGACCGACGGGCCGACCGGTGCGGCGCCCGGCGTCACCCTCGGCGGCCGGCGCCTGGACCCTCGCACCGGCGGGTGGGACCACTTCGGCGGCTGAGTCGCCAGGTGGCGGAAGGCTGGGGGAGCACGGGGGAGGCTGAGCGCCCGCTTGGTCGTGGGACGACGAAGCCGGCGTCACCCTGGTGGGTGCCGCCGGCTCGAGGTGCCGCGAGGGGCTGGGGTCAGCGGGTGACCTTGCCGGCCTTGAGGCAGGAGGTGCACACGTTGAGGCGCTTGGGGGTCGCGCCGACCATGGCGCGCACGCGCTGGATGTTCGGGTTCCACCGACGCTTGGTGCGACGGTGCGAGTGAGAGATGCTGTGACCGAAGCTCGGTCCCTTGCCGCAGACGTCGCACGTGGCAGCCACGGTGTACTCCTACATGTCTGTGAGATGGATGGTCTTCCGCCGGGGTCGGGCACCGCACGAAGGCGTGCGCCGAGGGCCAGGCAACCGGTCCAGAGTACCGGACAGCGGGCACGCCCCCCAAATCTCGTCCCTCACCTCGTCGCCGGCCCATGCGAGCCCACACCCACCGGGCAGGCCGTCCCGCCGTCGACCCAGCCACACCCATGCCATTCCCGCGCCGGGCCGTTCATCCGTCCCCCGCTGCAGCCCTCCAGTGCGGGCGTGGCCCGGGACTGTGGACGTCAGAGCCGCTCGCAGACCCCGGGACGTAAAGTCAGCCCTGTGCCCCGTCCCGTCCTCGACCTCGTCACCGCCCGTCGCTGGGCGATGACGGCGCGCCTGCTGCTGGGCGCGGCGCGGGAGCAGATCGACGCGCTCAACGTCTTCCCGGTGGCCGACGGTGACACGGGCACCAACATGTACCTGACCATCGACGGAGCGCTGGACTACGTCCGTGGCCAGTTCGAGATGGGCGCGGGGACCGACCGGCTCAAGGACGGTATGACGCTCATCTCCCGGGGGATGCTGCTGGCCGCGCGTGGCAACTCCGGGATCATCCTGTCCCAGCTGACCCGCGGCCTGGCCGAGGCCGTCGACCCGGATGTCGCGCACGCCGGTCCGGCCGACGTGGCCGCCGCCTTCGAGGCCGCTGCCCGCACCGCCTGGGACGCCCTGGCCTCCCCCGTGGAGGGCACCATCCTCAGCGTGGCCCGAGCGGCCGCACAAGGGGCCCGGGCTGCGGTCGAGCGCGGACGGCCCGTGGGAGGTGCTGGGCCGCTGGAGGTCGCCGACGTGGTCACCGAGGCCCTGACCGCTGCCCGAGCGGCGCTGGCGCGCACACCGGAGCAGCTGCCGGTGCTGGCCGCGTCCGGCGTCGTGGACGCCGGGGGCGCCGGGCTCGTCCTGACCATCGAGGCGCTGGAGTCGGTCCTGCGGGAACGGACCCCGGGGAGCAACCAGGAGCTTCCCGAGTGGTGGGGCGACAGGCCGGGCGATGGGGGGTTCGCCAGCCGCGGGCCCGAGGGTGGCCAGGAGTGCGCCACCGCTGGTGACCACCACGGGACTGACCCGGACGGGGCGGTGGAGGTGATGTACCTGTTGACCGGGAGCGACCCTGAGCGTGCCGCACGGCTGCGCACCAACCTGGCCCAGGTCGGCAGCTCGGTGGTCGTGGCCGGCGGTCCGGAAGAGTTTCGTGTGCACGTCCACCTGGACGATCCTGCGATCGCCGTGGAGGCAGGGAGCCTGGCCGGGTCCGTCACCGAGGTCGTGCTGACCTCCCTGCGGGACGGCCACGCCCACCCCGACGAGCTCCCGGACGAGTCGCCCGCCGGTCTTGCGGTCATCGCCTGCGCCCTGGGCGAGGGGGTGTGCGAGTTGTTCACCGGCTCGGGCGCCATCGTCGTCTCCGGTGGTCCCCGACGGCGAGCCTCTGCGGGACAGCTGCTGGCGGCCGTCCTGGCCAGCCGCGCCTCCCGGGTCGTCGTGCTGCCCAACGACGCGGACACGGCCATGGTGGCCCTGGCCGCCGCGGACGAGGCACGGACGCTTGGGGTCGAGGTCGACGTGGTGCCCACCCGGTCCCTCGTCGAGGGGATCGCCGCGGTGGCCGTGCTCGACCCGGAGGGGGAGCCCGACTTTGTCGTGGAGGGGATGCGCGAGGCCGCCGCCGCGGTCCGTACCGGCGCGTTGACCCGCGCCGAGCGCTCCGCCCAGACCCCGGTCGGACCCTGTGCCCAGGGCCAGTGGCTGGGCATCCTGGGCACCGAGCGCATCGTGGCGGTCGACGACGAGGTGCTGCCTGTGGCCCGCGCCCTGGTCGACCTGCTGTGGGGCCCGGACATCGAGGTGGTGACGGTCCTGCTCGGCGAAGCCGCGGACGACGGCGTCGAAGCGGCCGTGACGCGGGCCCTGCGGGACCGGACGGCGGCCCAGGAGGAGCGGGGGGACCAGGTCGAGGTGGTGACCCTCCGGGGTGACCAGCCCACCTACCCCGTGCTGCTCGGTGTCGAGTGATGGTCGAGCGGCACCCGGACGGCGAGGGTGACCCGCGCGACCGCCCGCTGAAGCAGCTGGTCGGGAAGACCGCGGACGTGCTGGGGCGCACCCGGGGACTGAGCACCGTGGGCGACCTGCTCGACTGGCTGCCCCGCAGGTACCTCGACCCGGCCCGACCTGAGGCCTTCGCCGACCTGCCGCACGGGGAGGACGTCGTCATCGTCGGGACGGTGCGCTCGGCCCGCACGCACCAGATGCGCAACCGGCGAGGGCGTCGGCTTGTCGTGGACGTCGAGGACGACACCGGCGCCACCATCCAGCTGACCTTCTTCAAGCCCTACGGCCACGAGGACCGGCTGCGTCCCGACGTGCGGGTGGTCTGCTCCGGACAGATCGGGGAGTACCGGGGAACCCTGCAGCTGACCCACCCGGACTACGCACCCATCCGCGCCGACGCGACCTCCGGCACGTGGTTGCTCGGCGGGCTGGTGCCCGTCTACACCGCGACCAAGGGCCTGTCGCCCATCGTGCACGGGGACAGCCTGGACATCGTCCTGCACGCACTCACCTGGCTGCCCGACCCCATACCGGCTCAGGTGCGGGCGCAGCTCGGGCTCCCCGACCTGCTGGAGGCCTACCACCTGGTGCACCGCCCCAGGACCGAGGCCGACCACCGCCGGGGCCGGTGGCGGCTGAAGTTTCAGGAGGCGTTCGTGGTGCAGGCGCAGCTGGCGCGGACGCGACGCTCGGCCGACGCCGTCCCCGCCACGCCCCGCGCGCCGCGTCCCGGGGGACTGGTGGACGCCCTACGGGACCGGCTGCCCTACACCCTCACCGCCGGCCAGGAGGAGGTGCTCGCCGACCTGCTCGCCGACCTCGACCGCGACAGCCCCATGCACCGGCTGCTGCAGGGGGAGGTCGGTTCCGGCAAGACGGTGCTGGCGCTCCTGGCCATGCTGACCGTCGTCGACTCCGGCGGGCAGGCGGCGCTGCTGGCCCCGACAGAGGTGCTCGCGGCCCAGCACCACCGCTCGATCGTGGACCTGCTGGGCCCGATCGCCGAGGGCGGGATGCTCGGCGGGATGGAGGGCGGCACCCGGGTCGCGCTCCTCACCGGCAGCCAGGGGGCCGCGGAACGCAAGGCCAACCTGCTGGCCGCTGCCTCCGGCGAGGCCGGCATCGTCGTCGGGACGCATGCCCTCATCCAGGACAAGGTCTCCTTCGCCGAGCTCGGCCTGGTCGTGGTCGACGAGCAGCACCGCTTCGGGGTCGAGCAGCGGGACGCGTTGCGGGCCAAGGCGGACGGTGCGGCGCCGCACGTGCTGGTGATGACCGCCACCCCGATCCCGCGGACCGTGGCGATGACTGTCTACGGCGACATGACCACCTCGACCCTGCGCGAGCTGCCGCGGGGGCGCCAGCCGATCAGCAGCCACGTGGTACCGGGCGACCGGCCGGCCTGGGTGGAACGGACCTGGAGGCGGGTCGCCGAGGAGGTCGAGGCGGGCGGCCAGGTGTATGTCGTCTGCCCCCGGATCGGGGAGCCCGAGGACCCGGACCTGCCGTTCGCCCACGACCTGGGCCCGGGGGCACCGATCCCACCCACGGCGGACGGGTCGGCCGACGGCGCGGGCGCGGACGCCCGGCTGCACGGCGTGCACCAGGTGGCGCGGTCCCTGCGCTCGCTGGAGGTCACCCGCGAGCTGGTGATCGCCGAGCTGCACGGCCGGATGGTCGCCGAGGACAAGGACGGCATCATGCGCGCCTTCACCGAGGGAGGCATCGACGTGCTCGTCTCCACCACGGTTATCGAGGTCGGGGTGGACGTGCCCAACGCGACGATGATGATCGTGCTGGACGCCGACCGCTTCGGCATCTCCCAGCTGCACCAGCTGCGCGGCCGGGTGGGGCGGGGCGGCAAGCCCGGGCTGTGCCTGCTGGTCACCCAGGGCGAGGGGATCGACCCCGCCACGCTGGAGCGGCTGGAGGCGGTCGCCGCGACGACCGACGGCTTCGAGCTGGCCCGCCTGGACCTCGAGACGCGCCGGGAGGGCGATGTGCTCGGCGCCAGCCAGAGCGGCGGCCGCAGCGGGCTGCGTTTCCTCCGGCTCTCCCGCGACGAGGAGCTCATCGTCCAGGCGCACGACCTCGCCTGGGCCACCGTCGAGGCCGACCCCGAGCTGGAGCAGCACCCCGACCTGGCCACCGAGCTGCAGCGCCTGGACGAGGAACGCGCGGCCTTCCTGGAGCGCGGGTGAGCGCGCCATGACCCGCATCATCGCTGGGGTCGCAGGCGGGCGCACCATCCGCACCCCGCGCGGCCGGGACACCCGACCGACCACCGACCGCGTCCGCGAGGCACTCTTCTCCCGCGTCGAGGCGCTGCTGGACCTGGACGGCGCCCGGGTCCTCGACCTCTACGCCGGGTCGGGCGCGCTGGGGCTGGAGGCGCTGTCCCGGGGTGCTTCGGCCCTGCTGGCCGTCGAGCGGCACCGCCCCACCGCGCGCCTGGTGGAGCAGAACGCCGAGCTGCTCGGCCTCACCGGCCAGGTCCGGGTCCATCCCGGCGCTGTCGAGCCGCTCCTGGCCGCCGGACCGAGCAGTGACGCCTACGACCTCGTGCTGGCCGACCCGCCCTACCCGCTGGGGGAGGAGGAGCTGACCCGGACCCTGCAGGCCCTGGTCCGGCACGGGTGGCTGACGCCCGACGCGCTGGTCGTGGTCGAGCGCAGCAGGCGCACGCCGAGCCCGACCTGGCCACCGGGCCTGGCGCACCTCGACACCCGCACCTACGGCGAGGCCGCCCTGCATCTCGCCGAGGCGGTCGAGGAGGGCGGCCCGGCGGCACCTGCCTGACCGGGGATCTGACGACCTGGCCGAGCGACGGCCGAGCCGCGGTGGCAGGATCACCGTCGTGACTGCATACCCCATCCCCCGGCCCGTGTCCGGAGACGTCGTCGACCTCATCCTGGACGACCACCGGCTGTTCGAGACGCTGATGCGCGAGCTGCGCGACAGCACGGCCGACCGGGCCGCGGCACGGGCCGCGCTGGCCGCCGTGCTCGTCGCGCACGGTGAGGCCGAGGAGCAGCAGGTCTACCCGCGACTGCGCCGCAAGGATGCCATCGACACCGAGGAGGCCGAGCACGGCGAGGAGGAGCACGCCGAGATCAACGAGGCGTTGCTGGCCCTCCTGGAGTGCAAGGGCACCGACACCCAGAAGTTCGACGACGCCGTCGAGGCGCTGAACGAGGTCCTCCAGCACCACATCACCGAGGAGGAGCTGACCATCCTCAACCCCGCCCGTGAGGAGGTCTCCGACCAGGACCGCAAGGACCTGGGCGCGACCTTCCTGGAGATCCGCGGCAAGCACCTGGACGTCGGCGTGACCGTGGAGACGGTGCGGGCGCTGGTCGAGGAGGCCCACCGCGAGGGCGTGCTCCCCGCCGACGAGGAGGAGTGAGGGCGGCGAGGGTCGTTAGGGTGAACGCATGACGCCCACCCGCCGTTGCGTGTGCCCCGGCTCCTTCGACCCGGTGACCCTCGGACACCTGGACATCATCGCCCGCGCCGCCACCCTCTTCGACGAGGTCGTCGCCGCGGTCCTGCACAACCCGGCCAAGCGGGGGACCTTCGAGGTACCCCGGCGGGTGGCGATGGTGCAGGAGGCCCTGGGGGCACTGCCGGCCGAGCTGGCCGACCGGGTGCGGGTGGAGTCGTTCGGCGGGCAGTTGCTGGTCGACGTGTGCCGGGAGGTGGACGCCGGGGCCATCGTCAAGGGCCTGCGCGGCGGGACCGACTTCGCCTACGAGCTGCCGATGGCGCTGATGAACAAGCACCTCACCGGCGTGGAGACCGTCTTCCTGCCCGGCGACCCGTCGCTCGAGCACGTCTCGAGCTCGCTGGTCAAGGAGGTCCACCACTACGGCGGGGACGTCTCGGCCCTGGTGCCGCCGCAGGTCCTGGAGGCGCTCGACGAGCTCCGCTGAGCCTGGACGGCGGGATTTGAGCAGGAGCCCGCCGCTCCGGTAGTCTGGTGCGTCGGTTTGTGTTTCCCCTCCGGCGTCATCCGCGGACGAGGGTCGCACCGCCGCCACACCACACACGACCACGCTGGACGAGGACTTCATCATGGCTGCGCAGCAGACGGAGCAGGGCTGGGTGTTCGACACCCGCGACCTGGTCCGCCGGCCCGGCACCATGCGCGAGGTCTCCCGCCGCGTGGACGTGTCGGAGCCCCTGGGCACCGACGTCATCGCCGTTCCGGCCGGCCAGCAGGTCGCGCTGGAGCTGCGGATGGAGTCGGTCGTCGAGGGCGTGCTGGCGACGGGTTCGGCCCAGGCCACGGCGGTCGGAGAATGCGTGCGGTGCCTGGATCCCCTCGAGCAGCAGCTCGACGTGTCCTTCCAGGAGCTGTTCGCCTACCCGGAGCGTGCCGCCCACCACCAGAAGGTGGCCGGCCCGGACCGGGAGGACACGGACGAGGAGGAGCGCGAGCTCGTCGACGACCTGATGGATCTCGAGGAGACCATCAGGGACGCCGTCGTCACCTCGCTGCCCTTCCAGCCGGTGTGCCGGGACGACTGTCCGGGCCTGTGCGTCGAGTGTGGCGCCAGGCTCGCGGACGACCCGGAGCACCACCATGACGTGATCGACCCCCGGTGGGCGGCACTGGCCGATCTGGCCACGCCGTCCGACGACGACGAGAGAAGGATCTGACGTGGCCGTTCCCAAGCGGAAGATGTCCCGCAGCAACACCCGGCACCGCCGCTCGCAGTGGAAGGCCGCGCCCATCACGCTGTCGACCTGCCCCCAGTGCCAGGCCGTGCGCACCCCGCACCAGGCCTGCCCCTCCTGCGGTTCCTACAACGGCCGGCACTACGGCGCCGCCGAGCGCACCGAGCACCAGGGCTGAGCAGCCTTCGCTGACGTATGCGCCCCGTCGCCGAGCTCAACGACCGTCTGCGGACGATCGTGGGGCAACGCTGTGACGCGGCGCTGCTTCTGCGTGCCCTGACGCACCGCTCCTACTCCTACGAGAACGGCGGCCAGCCGCACAACGAACGCCTCGAGTTTCTCGGTGACTCCGTCCTGGGGGTCGTCGTCACCGACACGCTCTACCGGGAGAACCCGGACCTGCCCGAGGGGCAGCTGGCCAAGCTGCGCGCCGCCGTCGTCAACTCCAGGGCCCTCGCCGAGGTCGCCCAGGTCCTCGACCTGGGCGACTTCGTGCTGCTCGGCAAAGGGGAGGAGGCCACCGGCGGGCGCCGCAAGGCCTCGATCCTGGCCGACTGCGTCGAGGCCGTCATCGGCTGCGTCTACCTCTCGGCCGGCATGGGCGCCGCCGCCGACCTCGTGCACCACCTGCTCGACCCCCTCCTGCGCCGCAGCGCCAGCCTCGGCGCCGCGCTGGACTGGAAGACCTCGCTGCAGGAGGTCACCTCGGCGGGGGAGATGGGCCCGCCGGAGTACCGGGTCGAGCACGAGGGGCCCGACCACGACAAGACCTTCACCGCCCGGGTGTTCGTCGCCGGCGAGGTCGTCGGCAGCGGGACCGGCCGGTCGAAGAAGCGCGCCGAGCAGGAGGCCGCCGAGGCGGGCTGGCGCCTGCTGACCGCGCGGGCCGTCAAGGTCGTCGACGCCGAGCCCACCCCCCGTACCTGAGCCGGCCGTGTTTAGGTCGAGCCGTGCCTGAGCTGCCCGAGGTCGAGGTGGTCCGCCGCGGGGTGGCCGAGCACGTCGTGGGACGCACCATCACCCGTGCCCTGCTCACCGGGGAGCGGGTCGCGCGCCGCCACGAGGCCGGGCCCGCCGACCTGATGGCACGGGTCGAGGGGGCCACCGTCCTCGCGGCCGACCGACGCGGCAAGTACCTCTGGCTCGTCCTGGACCCGCCGGACGACGACCCGCACGCCCTCGTCGTCCACCTCGGGATGAGCGGGCAGCTCCTCGTGCAGGCGCCGGACGTCCCCCGCGAGAAGCACCTGCACGCCAGCTTCGACTTCGCCGACGACGGGCCGCAGCTGCGCTTCGTGGACCAGCGGACCTTCGGCGGTCTGGCGCTCACCACCCTGCACGAGGACCGGTATGCCGTCCCGGTCGCACCGCGGGACGACCTGCAGGGCGACGCGGGGGCCCACGTGCACGGCATACCGGAGCCCGTGCTGCACATCGCCCCGGACCCGCTGGAGCCCGCCTTCGACGCGGCCGGGGTCGCGCGCCGGATGAAGGACAAGGACGTCGCGGTCAAGCGGCTCCTGCTGGACCAGACGGTGGTCAGCGGCATCGGCAACATCTATGCCGACGAGGCCCTGTGGCGGGCGCAGGTGCACGGTCTGCGCCCGGCCTCGGCACTCACTAAGCCCGCACTGGGCCGCCTGCTGGGCCATGCGGCCGACGTGATGACCGAGGCGCTGGGTCAGGGCGGGACCAGCTTCGACGCCCTCTACGTCAACGTCAACGGTGCCAGCGGATACTTCGACCGGTCGCTCGCGGTGTACGGGCAGGACGGGCTGCCCTGCCCCCGCTGCGGGTCGACGGTGCGCCGGGAGCAGTTCATGAACCGCTCCTCCCACTTCTGCCCGCGCTGTCAGGTGCGTCCGCGGGGGTCCTCGCCCTCCAGGTCCCCCCTGTCCTCGCGGCCGTCGAAGCCCCCCGAGCCCTCACCGTCCACGGCGTCCTCGACCCGGCGTCCCTGATCCTTGACCTGGGACTCGCGCTCGGCCGCGGCGTCCTCGAAACGCCTGCGCTGCAGGGCACCCGCGTCCCTGAAGAGGGTGATCGCGTGCGGGACCCGGTCCATCAGGTAGACCGGCGTCCAGCGGCGCAGCGGCTGTCGCTCGCCCAGCGGGGTGGCCAGGTGGCCGAGCAGCATCAGGGCCACCAGGGTCCCGAGCAGGAAGACGAGCAGCTGCGTCATGGCCCTAGCCTGCCTCACCCCGGCTGGTCAGGTAGGCAGCGGCGCGGGTGCCGAGCTCACCTGTGCAGCGGCTCGGGCTCCTGCGGGTAGCGGACGCCGAGCTCGCGGCGGGCCGACTCCAGGATGGTCATGATCGCCACGGTGTCCGCGTGCGGGACGAGGGGTGACTCCAGCAGGCCCTCGCGCAGGCACCGGTGGACCTCCTCGACCTGGTGGACGAAACCTCGCCGGTCGCCCGTGACGTGCTCGCCCTCGTCGGGGTCGGTGCCGCGGTGGACGGTGAACGACTCCGGCTCGGCCACCGGGCCGTGCACCTCGATCCAGCCCTCGCTGCCGCGGACCACCGTCCGGGACGAGCCGTGGCTCTGGGAGTCGCAGATCACCTGCGCCACCGCGCCCTCGGCCGTCATCCACTGCAGGGCGGTCCGCGCGTCGGCCCCGGTCGGGGCGGCGGCGCCGAGCACCTGGACGTCCGTGGGGTGCCCGAGCAGCAGGTGGGCGAGCGTGACCGGGTAGACACCGATGTCGAGCAGTGCCCCGCCTCCGTTGGCGAGGTCGAAGATGCGGTGGGAGGCGTCATACTCGATCGGCACGGTGAAGGCGGCGTGGAAGCTGCGCACCTGCCCGATCTGGCCCGCCCGCACCCGGTCGACGAGGTCGCGCACCAGGGGCTGGCACCGGGTCCACATCGCCTCCATCGCGAACCGGCCGGTGTCGCGGGCGGTCTGGACGATGCGCTCGGCGTCGGCGACCGTCAGCGCGATCGGCTTCTCCACCAGCACGTGCTTGCCGGCCTGCAGGCACCGCACCGCCTGCTCGGCGTGGTAGGGGTTGGTCGTGGAGATGTAGACGACGTCCACCTCGGGGTCGGTGGCCAGCTCCTCGTAGCTGCCGTAGAAGCCGGGGATGTCGTGGGCGCGGGCGAACTCCGCGGCCCGCACGGACTCGCGCGCCGCGACGGCGACCACCTGACCGCCCTCGCTCGCCTGCACGGCCTGCGCCAGCGCGTGGGCGATCTTGCCGGCGGCGAGGAGCCCCCAGCGGATCGGGCGGTCGGTGATCGGCAGGTATGCGGTCGGTGCGCTCACGCGCCCACCGTAGTGTGAGACGTATGGAGCGCGCGCTGATCTTCGTCCGTGGGCGGGTCCAGGGGGTGGGCTTCCGCTGGTGGACCCGGGCCCGCGCCCTCGAGCTGGGCCTGGTCGGGCACGCCCGCAACCTGCCCGACGGTCGGGTCGAGGTCAACGCGCAGGGCGACCGGGCCGCGCTGGACGCGCTGATCGGCCTGCTGCAGGAGGACCCGTCGACCACCTCGCGGCCCGGTCGGGTCGACGGCATCACCACCCAGTGGCACGAGCCGCGCGAGGGGCTCGCCGGCTTCCTCGAGCGCTGAGAGGGCCCCCGCCGCCGGGAGGCGGCCGTCCCGCCTCCGGTGGCACGGCATACCCCGCGGGTATCGTGACCGGGGCCAGCGCCCGCGAGAAGAGAAGCCAGCCGAAGAGATGCCGTGTACGTCAAGAGCCTGACCCTGAAGGGGTTCAAGTCGTTCGCCTCGTCGACGACGCTGCGCCTGGAGCCGGGCATCACCTGCATCGTGGGGCCCAACGGCTCGGGGAAGTCCAACGTCGTGGACGCCCTCGCCTGGGTGATGGGGGAACAGGGCGCCAAGAGCCTCCGGGGCGGGAAGATGGAGGACGTCATCTTCGCCGGCACCTCGGGCCGGTCACCGCTGGGTCGCGCCGAGGTCGCGATGACGATCGACAACGGCGACGGGGCCCTGCCGATCGACTACTCCGAGGTGACGATCACCCGGACCATGTTCCGCTCCGGGGGCAGCGAGTACGCGATCAACGGCACGAGCTGCCGGCTGCTCGACGTCCAGGAGCTGCTCTCCGACAGCGGCATCGGCCGCGAGATGCACGTCATCGTCGGGCAGGGCCAGCTGGACCAGGTGCTGCGGGCGACGCCGGAGGAGCGGCGCGGCTTCATCGAGGAGGCCGCCGGCGTCCTCAAGCACCGCAAGCGCAAGGAGCGGGCCCTGCGCAAGCTGGAGACGATGGAGGGCAACCTCACCCGCCTCGGCGACCTGACCGCAGAGATCCGCCGCCAGCTGGGTCCCCTGGGGCGCCAGGCCGAGACCGCCCGGCGCGCCGCCAGCATCCAGGCCGAGGTGCGCGACGCCCGGCTGCGCATCCTCGCCGACGACCTGGTGCAGCTGACCAGCGCGCTGGAGCAGGAGATGGCCGACGAGCGGGCGCTCGTCGAGCGTCGCACCCGGGTGCAGGCCGCGGCCCAGGCCGCCGATGCCCAGGTCGGCGAGCTGGAGGAGGAGCGGGCCCGGTCGGCGCCGGTGCTGCAGGCCGCCCAGGACCACTGGTACGCCCTGTCCTCGCTCCTGGAACGGTTGCGTGCCCTGCGCGACCTGGCCGCCGAACGGGTGCGGCTGCTGGGGGCCGAGGAGGAGGACCTGCGCGCCGAGGCCGCCGGACGTCCCGGCGGACGCGACCCCGAGCAGCTGCGCGCCCAGGCCGAGAAGGTCCGCGCGGAGGAGGACGCCCTGCTCGCCAAGGTCGCCGAGCTGGCGACCGCCCTTGACGAGGCCGAGGCCACTCGTCGACGGGCCGAGGCCGCGCACGCCGAGGAGCAGGCCCGGCTGCACCGGCTCGCGCGGGCCGCGGCCGACCGCCGCGAGGGCCTGGCCCGGCTCGCCGGCCAGGTCGCCGCCCGTCGCTCCCGGATCGAGGCGGGCGAGGGAGAGATCGCCCGGCTGCAGGCCACGGCGGCCGCAGTGCAGCAGCGGGCCGCCACCGCCGAGCGGGAGTTCGCGGCGCTGGAGGGCACCGTCCTGGACGTCGAGGAGGGCGAGGAGGGACTGGACGCCCGCTACGAGGTCGCCGAGGAGAAGCGCGAGAGCGCCGAGGCCCAGGTGCAGCGGTGGCAGACGGAGCTGCGCGAGGCCCAGGGCGAGCAGGCCGCGCTGCAGGCCCGGGTCGAGGCGCTCGCCCTGTCCCTGCGTCGGACCGACGGTGCCAGTGCGCTCCTCGAGGCCGACCGGTCGGCGGTGAGCGGGATCCGCGGGACCGTGACGAGCGAGCTGACCGTGGAGGCGGGCCGTGAGGCGGCCATCGCCGCCGCCCTGGGCTGGGCGGGGGAGGCCCTCGTCGTGGAGGGGCTGGAGCCCGCCCAGCAGGCGCTGGGCTGGCTGCGGGAACAGGACCAGGGCCGGGCGGGGATGCTGGTGCCCGAGCTCGCCGCCGGGACGCAGGAGCAGCCCAGGGCCGACTGGCCGGACCTGCCCGGGTATGCCGTGTGGGCCGCCGACGTCGTCTCCGCGCCGGACCTGGCACTCACCAGAGCCGTGCACGGGCTGCTGGACCGGGTCGCGCTGGTCCCGGACGGGCAGGACGCAGCCGCGCTGGTGCGCTCGACCCCGGGGATCACCGTCGTGACCGACCAGGGCGACGTCTACGGACCGGGCTGGGTGCACGGCGGCTCGGCCGCCGCACCGAGCCTGCTGGAGCTGCAGTCCGCCCTCGACGAGGCGCAGGAGGGGGTGCGGGCCGCGGAGCGTCGGGCGCAGGCGGCGACCTTCTCCCTCGCCGGGGCCAGGGAGGTGCTGCAGCACGCTATCGCCGAGGCCGAGGCCGCGCTGGACGACCTGCACGACTCCGACGCGCGGATGACCGCCGTCGCCGAGCAGCTCTCCCAGCACGGCCAGGCCATGCGGGCCGCGCGGGCCGAGCACGAGCGGACCACCGCTGCGATCACCGCGGCCGAGGAGAGCCTGGCCGCCACCCGGACCGAGCTGGCCGAGCTGGAGCAGCGCCTCGCCGACGCCGAGGCGCTGGCCACCCAGGAGGGCACCGAGGACCCGGACACCTCCCAGCGGGAGCGGCTGGCAGAAGCCGCTGCCCGGGCGCGGACGGCCGAGACCGAGGCGCGGCTGGCCCTCCGGACCCAGGAGGAGCGGGCCAGGGCGCTCGCCGGGAGGGCCGACGCGCTGGAGGCCGCTGCCCGCAACGAGCTCGCCGCCCGTGAGCGCGCAGCCCAGCGGCGGGCGCGGCGGGCGCACGAGCGCGCCACCGCCGAGGCTGTCGGCCAGGGTGCGGCGTACGTGCTCGGGCTCACCGAGCAGGCGCTGGCCAGCGCGGCCACCGTGCGGCAGCAGGCGCAGGCCGGCCAGGCCGAGCTCGACCAGGCGCTCGCGGTCGCCCGCAGCCGCGCCCGCAACCTCGCGGACGAGCTGCGCGACCTCACCGACTCGGTGCACGCCGACGAGATCGCCCGCGCGGAGCAGCGGCTCCGCATCGAGGCGCTCGAGGCCCGCGCCCTGGAGGAGATGGGCGTCGACCCGGAGACCCTCGTGGAGGAGTACGGCCCGCAGCTGCCCGTGCCGCACATCCCTGGCCCCGACGAGGACCCGGACGCCGACGACTTCCCCGAGCCACGGCCCTTCGTCCGCGAGGAGCAGGACAAGCGGCTGCGGCGGGCCGAACGGGCCCTGGGGCAGCTGGGCCGGGTCAACCCGCTCGCCCTGGAGGAGTTCGCCGCCCTGGAGGAACGCCATACCTTCCTCACCGAGCAGGTGGAGGACCTGCGGCGGTCCAAGGTCGACCTGCTGGAGATCGTCAGAGAGGTTGACGAGCGGGTGGAGCGCGTCTTCACCGAGGCCTTCCACGACACGGCCGCCCAGTTCGAGCGGGTCTTCTCCCGGCTCTTCCCCGGCGGCGAGGGGCGGATCACCCTGACCGACCCCGCCAACATGCTCACGACGGGCATCGAGGTGGAGGCGCGCCCGCCGGGCAAGAAGATCAAGCGGCTCTCGCTGCTGTCGGGCGGGGAGCGCTCGCTCACCGCGGTCGCCCTGCTCGTGGCGATCTTCAAGGCCCGGCCCAGCCCGTTCTACATCATGGACGAGGTGGAGGCGGCCCTCGACGACACCAACCTCGGCCGGCTCATCACCCTCTTCGAGGAGCTGCGCGACTCCTCCCAGCTGATCGTCATCACCCACCAGAAGCGCACCATGGAGATCGCCGACGCCCTGTACGGCGTGTCCATGCAGGGGGACGGTGTCACCACCGTCGTCAGCCAACGGGTGCGCGACGTCGCCCCGCGGGGCGGCCGGCCCCAGCAGGCCCCTCAGAACGCCCCTCAGAAGGACCCCCAGCAGGACCAGGAGCAGGAGAAGGAGCCAGCCTGATGCAGGTCTACGGCGGCGCGGAGTTTCCCGCCTACGTCATCGACGGGGAGACGCTGCGCGAGGAGCTGCTGTCCGAGGAGGACACGCTCGAGTGGCTGGCGGAGACGCCAGCGGACCCGCACGCGGTCTCGTTCTGGCGGATGCTCGGCGAGCTGGACCAGGCGCTCGCGGTGGGGGAGGGCGCCCTGGCTGAGCGGGAGCCGATGACCCCCGGATGGGCCGCCGCGGCCGTCCGGCTCGCGCACGTGCACCACTGGCGCGAGGAGTATGCCGAGGCACACGAGCTGCTGAACGCCGCCGAGGAGGTCTTCGCCTCGTCGGGGCAGGGCGGGGGCGCCGATGGACGGATGCTCGCCTTCGTGCGCCAGCACCGGGCCAAGGCGCTCTTCGACGAGGGCCGCCTGGCGGACGCCGAGGCCCAGGCCCTCACCGCGCTGCGGCTACGGGAGGAACTGGGTGAGCCGGAAGGCGTGCTCGCCTCCAGCCGGGAGACCGTGGCCCGGATCCGCCGGGAAGGGGACCGCGGCGGACACGCCGCCCGAGGATTGAGGTGAGACGGCGTGGGGGCGGCACACTGGTGGCATGCTCGCTCTCGTCGTCGCCATGGTCATCTGCGTCACTCTCGGTGCCGGCGTCGTGGCCTTCGTGATGCTCGAGGCACGACGAGAGGGCCGCGGCGAGTTCTGGACCGCCGAGGGGGAGGAGCTGATCGCCGGCGTCCGCCGGACCAGCGAGAGGGTCGGCGAGAAGGTGAGGGAGCGGGGGTCCCAGCTCGGCAGCACCGCCGTCGAGCGGGGCCAGGCGCTGCGCGAGCGGCTGCCCGAGCGGCCCACCGCCAGCCAGCGCACCGGCCAGCACACCGATGGGCGCCCCCCGGCGACGGGGACGAGTCCGTCGGAGCGCCCGCGTACCCGCCCCACCGATGGGGCGGGCACCGGTCCGTCGGACGAGGACCTGCGGGCAGCCAGCTGACCCCTCCGCAGCTGGCTGTCCGGCAGGTCCCCGTCGGCTGCGTCATGCGGGTCAGGCGTCGACGGTGAGGACGTGCTCACCGTCGTTGACGTCGACCGTGACCGGGAAGGTGTCCGTCTCCCCGAGGGGCACCGAGAGCTCGTAGGGGACCAGGACCTGGGTGCAGGCCACCCCTTCGGCCTCGACGGTCGTGACGTGGACCAGGATGGCGTCCGCCTCGTGGTCGACCTCGTAGGCCACCGTGTGGCAGGGGGTGGGGGCGTTGCCCTCCACGTCCAGGAAGAGCTGGACCGGGTCCGACTCGGCCTGCCGCACCGCGAGGCTGTCGATGAAGAAGTGACCGCCCCCGCGGGTACCGGCCAGCACCTTGTCGTCGGCGTCGTCCATCTGGTCGGGATCACCCGGGGAGGTGCTGGCCTCCTCATCACCGGGGGAGGTGCTGGCGTCCTCATCACCGGGGGAGGTGCTCGCGTCCTCATCACCGGGGGAGGTGCTGGCCTCCTCGCTGCCGGTCGGTGCGTCCGCACCGGCGCCGGGGGTGTCTGTCTCGGTGCCGCAGGCGGCCACGGTGAGGGCGGCGGCGAGGGCGAGGGCGGCGGTGCTGGTCCGTCTCATGCGGGTCGGACGGTCCACGATGCGGGCAGGTTCCGGGCCGTCTGGAAGACTGTCCGCCGTGGGACCGATCAATGAGCTCTGGGAGATCCTTGCCGTCGTCTCCGCCGTCGTCCTCGCGGGGCTCGCCCTGCTGGTGGGGCTGGTGCGGGGCCGCGGCGGACGCAGCACCACCCTGCCGCCGGGCGCGGACGGAGATCGCCTGCCGCCCGTCAGCACGGACCCCTCCGGTCAGGAGCCGGGGGACGTCCTCGTCGAGGACCGCCCCGTCGACGTCGAGAACCGCGGGGGCGGCGTCGCCGTCGAGGAGATCGAGCTGGAGGAGGCCGCCACCCTGGAGCGGCCCGCCTCGGCGCGGGGCCGTCTGCAGCGGCTGCGGGCTCGGTTGGCCCGGTCCAACTCCGCCATGGGCAATGTTCTGCTCGCGCTCCTCTCGCGCGAGGGGCTGAGCGAGAGCGACTGGGAGGACGTCGAGGACACGCTGCTCGCCTCCGACCTGGGCGTGGAGGCGACGACCGAGCTGGTCGACGCCCTGCGCAGGCAGGTCAGGATCGAGGGCACCAGCGACCCGGAGCTGGTGCGCTCCTGGCTGCGGACCGACCTGCTGCGGCTGGTGGACCCCACGATGGACCGCCGCATCGCGGCCAGCCGGACCGAGGACCACCCGGCCGTCATCCTGGTCGTCGGCGTCAACGGCACCGGCAAGACGACCAGCGTCGGCAAGCTCGGCCGGGTGCTCGTCGCCGAGGACAAGGACATCGTCTTCGGCGCCGCCGACACCTTCCGCGCCGCTGCCGCCGACCAGCTCACGACCTGGGGTGAGCGCGTCGGCGTCCCCACGGTGCGCTCCCAGGTCGAAGGTGCCGACCCGGCCTCGGTGGCGTACGAGGCGGTCAAGGCCGGCATCGACCTCGAGTCCGACGTCGTCATCATCGACACCGCGGGACGTCTGCACACCAAGCGCGGGCTCATGGACGAGCTGGGCAAGATCAAGCGGGTCATCGAGAAGCTCGCCCCGGTGGGCGAGGTGCTGCTGGTCCTCGACGCCACCACCGGCCAGAACGGCATGCGCCAGGCGGAGGAGTTCGCCAAGGAGGTCGCGATCACCGGCATCGTGCTGACCAAGATGGACGGCACCGCCAAGGGCGGCATCGTGGTCAACGTCCAGCGCAAGCTCGGCGTCCCCGTCAAGCTCATCGGCCTGGGCGAGGGCCCGGACGACCTCGCACCCTTCGACCCGGAGGCCTTCGTCGACGCGATCATCGGCTGACCCGCGCGGCGGCATCCACGTGCAGGAACGGTGTGTCACAGGCGTCGGCCGAACGACAGATGTGGCACACCGTTCCCGCACCGCCGTCGCGAGATGCGCCTGTCAGGCCACGGCGGAACTCTCCTGGCTGTTGCGCGGGTCCTGCGGGTCGGACAGCGCCCACCCGACCGCTGCGGTGCCGACGCGGCCGAGCGGTCGGGCCAGCACCCGCAGCGCCACCTCGTCCGCGGCGCGCAGCGGGCCGGGGAGCCGCAGGTCGAGCAGCTCGCGGGCGTAGTCCGGCAGCATCTCGACCGCACCCACGGCGAGGAGCCAGAAGCCCGGGCGCGCGGCGACCGGCAGCGGTGGCTCGTGCAGCAGGAAGCGGGCGACGTCCAGGGCGCCGGGGGTCGTCTCGAGCTCGGGCCGGTATGCCGCCAGCTGGCCCTCCAGCTCGGCCACCGTCTCCGGCGGGTCGGGGATGCCGAGGCGCCCGGCCGCCCACGCGGCCTGCTCCACATACCGGTCCGCCTCGGCGGGGGTGAGCGGGATGCGGGCGTAGCGCTGGTGGGCGAGCAGGAAGCTGTCGATCTCGGCGACGTGCACCCAGCGCAGCAGGTGCGGGTCGGTGGCGTCGTAGGGGCGGCCGTCGCGGGCGGTGCCGACCACGGTGGTGTGCACCCTGTTGATCCGGTCGAGGATCTTCTCGGCCTGCTCCAGCGGGCCGAAGGTAGTCATCGCGATGAACTCGCTGGTGCGCTGCAGCCGTCCCCAGGGGTCCCCACGGAAGCCGGAGTGCTCTCCGACCCCGGCCATGGCCAGCGGGTGGAGCGACTGCAGGAGCAGGGCGCGGATGCCGCCGGCGTACATGCCGGCGTGCCCCTGGACACGGCAGATCGGGTCGTCCGGGGCGAAGCGACGCTCGCCGGGAGCCAACCAGATCGCGTGCGCCCGACGCTCGGCGTCAGGACCGGCGACCCGGTCGCGGAGCGCCTGGGCGAGCCGGCGGCGGGCGGTGCGAATGGGATCGGCCATCGGTCCAACGTATCCTTGCGGGGTGTTCAACTCCCTCTCCGACCGTCTCGCGCTGACCTTCAAGAACCTCAAGCGCAAGGGCACCGTCACCGAGTCCGACCTCAACGCGACCATCCGCGACATCCGGATGGCGTTGCTGGACGCGGACGTCGCGCTGCCGGTGGTCAAGGAGTTCACCGGCGCCGTGCGCGAGCGTGGCCTGGGTGCCGAGGTGCACCAGGCGCTCAACCCGGCGCAGCAGATCGTCAAGATCGTCAACGAGGAGCTGGTCTCGATCCTGGGCGGGCAGACCCGCCGGATCACCCTGGCGAAGAACCCGCCGACGGTCATCATGCTGGCCGGTCTGCAGGGATCGGGCAAGACCACCTTCGCCGGCAAGCTGGGCCGGTGGCTGGCCGACCAGGGGCATACCCCCCTGCTCGTCGCGGCCGACCTGCAGCGGCCCAACGCCGTCACCCAGCTCGAGGTCGTCGGGCAGCGGGCCGGGGTCGCGGTGTTCGCGCCCGAGCGCGGCAACGTCTTCGGTCACGACGCGGCCCTGGAGTCGGGGGAGGGGACCCGCTCCTTCGGCGACCCGGTCGACGTCGCCGTCGACGGTGTCGAGGAGGCCCGGCGCAAGGGCCACGACGTGGTCATCATCGACACCGCCGGCCGGCTCGCCGTCGACGTGGACCTGATGCGCCAGGCGCACGACATCCGGCTCGAGACCAACGCCCACGAGGTGCTCTTCGTCATCGACGCGATGATCGGTCAGGCGGCGGTGGAGACCGCCAAGGCCTTCGCCGACGGCGTGGGCATCACCGGCTCGGTGCTGACCAAGCTGGACGGCGACGCCCGCGGTGGCGCCGCGTTGTCGGTCGCGACGGTGACCGGGCAGCCGATCATGTTCGCCTCCACGGGCGAGGGCGTGAAGGACATCGAGCTCTTCCACCCGGACCGGATGGCCTCGCGCATCCTGGACATGGGTGACGTGCTGACCCTGATCGAGCAGGCCGAGAAGGCCTTCGACCGGGTCCAGGCACAGGAGATGACCCGCAAGTTCCTCTCCGAGGAGGACTTCACCTTCAACGACTTCCTCCAGCAGATGTCGGCGATCAAGAAGATGGGCTCGCTGAAGCAGATGCTCGGGATGATGCCCGGGATGCAGCAGATGCGCGCCCAGCTGGACGCCCTGGACGAGAAGGAGTTCGACCGGGTCGAGGCGATGGTCCGCTCGATGACTCCCTTCGAGCGCAACCACCCCAAGCAGATCAACGGCTCACGCCGCGCCCGTATCGCCCGCGGCTCGGGTGTCTCGGTCTCGGAGGTCAACCAGCTCCTCGAGCGGTTCGGCGAGGCGCAGAAGATGATGCGCCAGCTGAAGAAGGGCGGGATGCCGGGGATGCCCGGCATGCCGGGGATGCCGGGCATGGGTGGCGCGGGCGGCGGCAAGCGCGGCAAGGCCCAGCAGAAGAAGAAGGGCAAGTCCGGCAACCCGGCCAAGCGCGCGCAGCAGGAGCAGGAGGCGGCGCAGAAGGCGCAGGCCGCGCGCGAGGCCTCGCTGGAGAGCGCCTTCGGCGCCCTGGGCCAGGGTGAGGACGGTATGCCGTCCGGCAGCGCCGGTGACGGCGGCCCCGGTGATCTCGCCGGCCTGAAGCTGCCCGCCGGGTTCGAGAAGTTCCTCGGCGACCAGGACAAGAAGTAACCACCACCCCGACCGGGGACACGCTTCGCCCCGACCGGCGACACGCTCTGCTCGCGGACCGGCACGCTCTGCCCCCGACCACCGGTCCCACCTCACGACCGAGCGCACGGAATTCACGTGCGGACTCTATGGTTGACGTATCAACAACCGGGTGACGCAGCACCGCACCCGCAGCAGGCAGTTTGAGCGAGAGGACGACCGTGACCGTAGAGCTGGGCCTGGACACCTTCGGGGACATGACCGTCGGCGACGACGGGAGCCCGAAGACGGGCGCTCAGGTCATCCGTGACCTGGTGGACCAGGCGGTGCTGGCCGACCAGGTCGGCGTCGACTTCATCGGGGTGGGGGAGCACCACCGCTCCGACTTCGCGGTGAGCGCGCCGGACGTGGTGCTCGCGGGTATGGCCACGCGCACCGAGCGGATCCGGCTCGGCTCGGCCGTCACGGTGCTCAGCTCCGATGACCCCGTCCGGGTCTTCGAGCGGTTCTCCACCATCGACGCCCTGAGCAACGGACGGGCCGAGGTGGTGCTCGGGCGTGGCTCCTTCACCGAGTCCTTCCCGCTGTTCGGCTTCGACCTGCGCGACTACGAGACGCTCTTCGCCGAGAAGCTCGACCTCTTTGCCAAGGTCCTCGAGGAGGGTCCCGTCACCTGGCAGGGGAGCTATCGCTCCCCGCTGGTCGACCAGGAGGTCTGGCCCAAGACCGAGTCCGGCCGGCTCACGACCTGGATCGCGGTCGGCGGCTCCCCGCAGAGCGTGGTGCGCGCTGCGTCATACCGGATACCCCTGATGCTGGCGATCATCGGCGGCCCCGCGCAGCGTTTCGCGCCCTACGCCGACCTCTACCGGCGCGTGCTGGAGGAGTCCGGTGCCCCGCAGCTGCCGGTGGCGGTGCACTCGCCCGGTCACGTCGCCGAGACCGACGAGCTGGCGCGCGAGCAGCTGTACCCCCACTTCAAGGCCAACCGGGACCGCATCGGTGCCGAGCGCGGGTGGGGGCCGATGGCCCTCGACGAGTACCACTCGGAGGTCACCCACGGAGCCCTCTACGTCGGCTCCCCGGAGACCGTCGCGCAGAAGATAGCCGCGACCGTACGGGCGCTGAAGCTGGACCGCTTCGACCTCAAGTACGCCAACGGCCCCATGCCGCACAGCCAGCTGATGACGTCGATCGAGCTCTACGGCACCCAGGTCATCCCGCGGGTGCGCGAGCTGCTGGGCGACTGAACCGCGAGGTCTGTCGGCCCCGCGTGGCAGAGTCGGGTCATGGAGGGAACCCAGAGCACCCAGAGCACCCGTCGGTCGCGCGCACGCTGCCAGATCGTTCCCGGCTACCTGCTGCGCCGCATCGCCCAGGCGGAGCCCGAGCTGGCGCCCGCACTGGAGTTCGCGCTGCGGGACGGTGAGGCCACCCGGGGGCGCAGGGAGATGCTGGGCACGCGCTGGCCCGGCGGCCACGCACCCTTGCAGGGGCGGCTCATGGTGCCTCCGGTGCGGCGCGCGGACGTCCCGCCTGGGCAGCTGCCCACGCTTCCCGACCACGCGCCCCTGCCTGAGGACGCAGCCCCGGACCGGCAGGTGCACGACGCCGAGCACGGCACACTGCTCCCGGGCCGGCTGGTGCGCACGGAGACCGACGACGGCCCCTGGGAGCCGGCCGTCGAGGAGGCCTTCGACGGGTTGGGCGCGACCTGGGAGGTGCTGGCCCGCGTCTACGGCTGGGACTCGCTGGACGGCCAGGGAATGCCGCTGGTCGCCACCGTCCACTACGCGCGCAACTACGCCAACGCCTTCTGGGACGGACGGCAGATGGTGTTCGGCGACGGGGACGGGGTCTACTTCCAGCGCTTCACCGGCAGCGTCGACGTCATCGCGCACGAGCTGGCGCACGGGATGACCCAGTACACCGCCGGCCTGACCTACGTCGGCCAGTCCGGGGCTCTCAACGAGTCGGCATCGGACGTCTGGGGGTCCATGGTGCGCCAGTGGGTGCGGGACGAGACCGTCGAGGAGGCCGACTGGCTGATCGGTGCCGACCTGTTCACCGACCGGGTCCAGGGGGTCGCGCTGCGGTCGATGGCCGCGCCGGGGACGGCCTACGACGACCCCGTGCTCGGTACCGACCCACAACCGGGGCACATGGACGACTACGTCGTCCTCCCGCACGACGCCGACCACGACAACGGCGGCGTGCACATCAACTCCGGCATCCCCAACAAGGCCTTCCACCTCTACGCGACGGCCCTCGGCGGCCGGTCGTGGGAGCGGGCCGGGCTCGTGTGGTTCGACACGATGACGACGCGGGGGCTGATCCCGCGCGACTGCGACTTCGCCACCTTCGCCCGGGTCACCCTGCAGGTGGCCGCCGCCCGGTACGGCGTGGGCTCGGAGGAGGAGCAGGCGCTGCTCTCGGCCTGGGACCAGGTGGGGCTGCGGCCGGCGGAGGCCGGGCCGGGGTCGCTGTCCACCTGAGTCTCGGGATCCCCGGGAGGGGCGCGCTGCAGCCCGCGCCGCCCCGTAGGCTCGGCCGCGTGGCGACCCGACGATTCACCCGAGCCGAGCTGGAGTCCTTCCGGGACAGGGAGGTGCCCGACCTGCTGCCCGCCGACGGGTCTACCCTGCGGCTGCTCTTCGTCGGCATCAACCCCGGGCTGTGGACCGCGGCCACCCAGACCCACTTCGCCCATCCGGTCAACCGCTTCTATCCCGCGCTGCTGCGCGCCGGCATCATCGAGCACGCCATCGACCCCGCCGCCGGCATGACCGACGAGGACCGCACCCACCTGCTCGGCCGGGGGATCGGGATCACCAATCTGGTGCCACGCGCCACGGCCCGCGCCGACGAGCTGTCCAGGGAGGAGCTGCACCAGGGCGGCCAGCGGCTCCGCGGGACCGTGCGCAGGGTGCGGCCGCGCGTGGTCGCGGTGGCGGGGATCACGGCATACCGCAGCGCCTTCGGGGTGCGCGCCGCCGCAGCCGGACGCCAGCCCGAGCCGCTGGAGGGCGCGGTGCTCTGGGTGGTGCCCAACCCGAGCGGTCTCAACGCGCACGAGACCGTCGACTCCCTGGCGGCGGCCTACGCCGAGCCGGCCCGAGAGGCGGGCGTGCTCACGCCCTGACCCGCCCTGCTGCCCGCTGCCGGGCCGCGCGCCCGGGGCCGAAGGTCAGTGGGGGGCGCTGTCCACCACGATGCGTGACGGGTCGCGGTCTGAGGGGCGCCACTGCTGGACCGAGCCGACCGGGACGAAGCCGCGGCGCAGGAAGAACCGCAGCGAGCGGGCGTTGCCTGGCGTGACCGACGCCACCACCAGCTCGCCGCGGGGCACCTGGGCCAGCGCCCCGGCGAGCAGCGCCTCAGCGGTCCCGTCCTCGTCCTGCAGCCCCACCTCGGTCAGACCCGCGATGCCGCGGGACAGCGTGGTCAGCCCCGTCGCTGCGGGGTCCGGCAGCCCGAGGACCCGCACCTCGTCGCGCCAGAGGCTGGCATGGCGGGCGCGCGCCGCACCGGACAGGTCGGGGCGAGGCACGAGGGGCCCCACGGGGACAGCACTGCTCGGTCCGGCGCCGCCCGCCCCGGTGGGGCCCGCTCCGGTGCCGTCCTTCCCCGTGCCGTGCGCGACCAGCAGCACGTCCAGCACCCCGATCTCACCCCGACCCGCCAGCGCGGTCACCAGCCGCGGGTCGTGGACAACGCCGTAGCCGTGTGCACCGAGCAGCAGCAGCGCCTGGTCGTCCACGTCGCCACCGACGGCCAGCACCGCGTGCCCGGTGAAGGCCACCGCGGCCTCGACCCCGTCCCGCCAGGGCCGCGCCCGGGAGACCCCGCCGTCGACCGGCGGGAACCGCCCGTCGGCCGCCGCGTGCAGCAGCGCGGCGAGATCGACCCGGTCCATGAGCACAGGGCAGAACCTACTCGCTAGCCTGAGCGGACGGCATACCCGCAAGGAGGCGAGATGAGCGCACCGGCGCTGCACATCCAGGGCCAGGTCCTGGTCGGTCCCGAGGAGGTCCTGGACGAGGTCTGGGTCATCGACGGGGTGGTCAGCCTCACCCCGCCCACGTCGGGGGAGGTGCAGACCGTGCAGGGGTATGCCGTGCCCGGGCTGGTCGACGCCCACTGCCACGTCGGGCTGGAGGCGCACGGGGCGGTCGACGACGCCCGCGCGGAGGAGCATGCCCTCGCCGACCGGGAGGCAGGCGCGCTGCTGCTGCGGGACGCCGGCAGCCCCGCCGACACCCGGTGGGTGCAGGAGCGGGAGGACCTCCCGCGGCTGATCCGCGCCGGGCGTCACATCGCCCGCACCAGGCGCTACCTGCGCAACTTCGCCTGGGAGATCGAGCCGGAGGACCTGGTGGAGTACGTGCGTCAGGAGGCCCGCAACGGGGACGGCTGGGTCAAGCTGGTCGGTGACTGGATCGACCGCGAGACCGGCGACCTCGGGATCTGCTGGCCGGTGGACATCCTCACCGAGGCGATCGCTGCCGCGCACGAGGAGGGGGCGCGGGTGACCGCGCACTGCTTCGGTGAGCAGTCGCTGGTCGACTTCGCGGCGGCCGGGACCGACTGCATCGAGCATGCGACGGGGTTGACCGACGAGACGATCGACACCTTCGCCGCCCAGCAGATCGCGATCGTCCCGACGCTGGTCAACATCGACAACTTTCCCGCCTTCGCCGAGGCGGGGCGGAGCAAGTTCCCCACGTACGCCGACCACATGATGGACCTGTACGAGCGCCGGTACGAGACCGTGGCCAAGGCGCGCGAGGCCGGGGTCCCGGTCTACGTGGGCACCGACGCCGGTGGTCAGCTGCCGCACGGGCTGGTGGCCCGGGAGGTCGAGGCGCTGACCAGGACGGGTATGTCGAACCTCGAGGCGATCGGGGCGGCCACCTGGACGGCGCGGGAGTGGCTGGGCCGGCCCGGCATCGCCGAGGGCGAGTCGGCCGACATCGTGGTCTACCGCGACGACCCGCGCGAGGACGTGCGGACCATGGCCGACCCGCACCGGGTGATCCTGCGCGGGCACCTCTACTAGAGCGGGCTCTGCTCAGGCCGTCCGGTCACGCCACCGCGACGTCGCCGTCCCCGTTCAGCTCCACGGACAGCAGGGCATCGTAGGCCTGCTGGTACAGGAAGGCCGGCGGCTCCTCGACGACCACCGAGTCGCGGAGCAGGGTGACCGCCAGCCGCAGCAGGTCCTCCTTGGCTCCGCGCCGGCGCAGCAGGGCGACCTCGTCCTCCAGCATCCGGTCCAGCAGCCGCTCCGACATCGTCGGTCCCTCGGCCAGGCGGGTGCCGTGCAGGAGCCACTGCCACAGCTGCATCCGGTTCAGCTCCACGGTGCCGAAGTCCTCGACGTGACCAGCCAGGGTGACGGTGCCCTCCCCGGCGAGCCAGGCGGTCAGGTAGGCCAGCGAGGAACGCAGCGCGGTGCGGACCCCGGTGAGGGTGGCCGAGCCGGCCAGGGAGCTGACGTCCCGGAGGGCCGCCGGGTCGATCGCCCCGGAGGGACGGTCCGGCTCGGGCAGGTCTTCTTTCTCCCGGCGCCGGTGGCGCTCCTCGAACGGCGCGCGGGCCACGGGCACCAGCGCCGGGTGCAGGACCCAGGCGCCGTCGAAGCCCTCGCCGGCCTCCCGGGCCTTGTCACGGTGCACCCGGGCATGGGTCATCGACACCGACTCGTCGAACGGGCCGCCGGCGGCCAGGGCGATCGGGCCGCCGATGGCCTGAACGCCGCGGCGGCGGCAGACCCGCACGATCGCGTCCGAGTAGGTCCGCAGGAACCGGGTGTTCATCGTGAAAGCGTCCCGGTCAGGCAGCACGTGATCGGGCCGGTCGCCGTAGGTGCGCAGGTGGGAGAAGACGTAGTCCCACCGTCCGGCGGCCAGCCCGGTCACCCTCTCCCGCAGCTCGTGGACGATGTCCTCCAGCTGGTAGACGGCCTGCACCGTCTCCACGAGCACGCTGACGCGGGTGCAGCCCTGGGGTAGGCCGAGCAGCTCCTCCATCCGGGTCAGGGTGCGGTCCCACCAGTGCGCCTCCGCCGCCGTCTCCAGCTTGGGCAGGTAGAGGTACGGGCCCGTGCCGTTCTCCTGCAGCGTCGCCCCGCACCGGGCCAGGAAGGTGAAGGTGTCGATGAGCGCGGCGCTCGCCGGCGCGTCGTCGACGGGCAAGTGCGCCTCGTGCAGGTGCAGCCCGCGGGGGCGGACCATGAGCGTGGGAACGCCGGGTTCGGGGTTGCCGCTCCGGGTGGCCGCGACCTCCTGGATGACCCGGTGGGCCTCCACCAGTCGCGCCTGGGTCGGGACGAGCATGTCCTCCAGGTCGGCCACCCACACATCGGCCCCCGAGGCCAGGGCACCCTTGGCGTGCTCCGGGGTAGCTGGGGTGGCCAGCTCCACGAGCCGGTAGGTCAGGTCTGCCGGGTGCGGTCGCACCCGCCAGGCGTCGTCGTCGCGGGCGTGGCTGGCCGCGGCCGGCACCTCGAGCTCGGCACCCTCGCGGATCGTCCGCGACAGGTCCTTGCGGGCGGCGATGAGCGCCTGCAGCTCGGTGCGCGTCTCCCGCTCCAGCGTGCGCAACGCCTCGACGGCGGTCTCGTCGAGCAGTGCGGTGGGGTACTGGTCCATCGTGTCCTCGTCCTGCGTGCGTCGTGGGGGCCGTGCCGCCGGCACCGGGTGGAAACCCAGGGTATGCCGCGGCACCCGGGACAGGCCATGACGCGTCCCGGGTGCCGTCGAGCGGTGCCGGACGGTCAGTGGTGGAACTGCTCGGTCTCGGTGGAGCCGGACAGCGCGGTGGTGGAGGACTCCGGGTTGACCGCGGTGCTCACGGCGTCGAAGTAGCCGGTGCCGACCTCCGCCTGGTGCCGCACGGCGGTGTAGCCGCGCTCGGCGTCGGCGAACTCGGCCTCCTGCAGCTCCACGTAGGCGCTCATGCCCCGGCGGGAGTACCCGTGCGCCAGGTGGAACATGCCGTGGTTGAGGGAGTGGAAGCCGGCCAGGGTGATGAACTGGAAGGCGTAACCCAGCTCGCCCAGCTTGTCCTGGAACTCGGCGATCTCGGTGTCGGACAGCGCCGACTTCCAGTTGAAGGAGGGGCTGCAGTTGTAGGCCAGCTGCTGCCCCGGGAAGTCCTTGTGCAGCTCCTGGGCGAACTCCCGCGCCAGGCCCAGGTCCGGAGTGCCGGTCTCGACCCAGATGAGGTCGGCGTAGGGCGCGTAGGCCTTGGCCCGCGCCAGCACCGGCTCGATGCCGTTGCGGACCCGGAAGAAGCCCTCGGGGGTGCGCTCGCCGGTGGTGAACTCCTGGTCGATCTCGTCCACGTCGCTGGTCAGCAGGTCCGCGGCCAGGGCGTCGGTGCGGGCGATGACGATCGAGGGGACCCCGAGCACGTCGGCCGCGAGGCGGGCGGAGTTCAGGGTGCGCACGTGCTGGGAGGTCGGCACCAGCACCTTGCCGCCCAGGTGGCCGCACTTCTTCTCCGAGGCCAGCTGGTCCTCCCAGTGCACGCCGGCGGCCCCGGCGGCGATCATCGACTTCATCAGCTCGAAGACGTTGAGCGGACCACCGAAGCCGGCTTCGGCGTCCGCGACGATGGGCGCGAAGTAGTCGACGTCGGTCTCGCCGTTCATCCACGCGATCTGGTCGGCGCGCTTGAGCGCGTTGTTGATCCGGCGGACCACGGCCGGCACCGAGTTGGCGGGGTAGAGGCTCTGGTCGGGGTAGGTCTCGCCAGCCAGGTTGGCGTCGGCGGCCACCTGCCAGCCGGAGAGGTAGATGGCCTCCAGCCCGCCCTTGACCATCTGCACGGCCTGGTTGCCGGTCAATGCGCCCAGGGCGCGGGTGAAGGGCTTGGTCTGCAGGGCCTCCCAGAGGCGCTCGGCGCCCCGCCGGGCCAGGGTGTGCTCCTCGACCACAGAGCCGCGCAGCCGCACGACATCCTCGGCGGTGTAGCGGCGCTCGACGCCGTTCCATCTGGGGTTGCTCGCCCAGTCGTGCTCGATCTCCTGAGCCTGCTGCGCGAAGGGGGTCTGCTCGGTGGCGGTACCTGGGGTGGTGGTCGTCATCGTCGGCTCCCGTGGGGTGAAGGGGTAAAGCGGGCTGATGCCACGAGTCTGCTCGCACTTGGAGGGCCTTGGGGCGGCCAGGTGCTGTCAAGAAGGTCGATTCTTTCGCTAAGGTGCAGGTATGACGAGTTCTCACGCCCGGGTTCTCCCCTTCCGCCCCTCCACCCGCCTCGAGGGGGTCGGGGACGAGACGCGGGCAGGCCAGGCCGACCCCGTGGCGGTCGGGCGACGCATCCGGCACCACCGCAGGCGTCGCGGGCTGACCCTGGCCGACGTGGCGACCGAGGTCGGCCTGTCGCCATCCGCGCTGTCGCTCATCGAGAACGGCCGTCGGGAGCCTCGGGTGTCGACGCTCGGGGCGCTGGCTGCGGCGCTGGGGGTGGACACCGCTGCGCTGCTGTCCGGCGGGCCGCCGACGCGCCGGGACGCGCTGGAGGTGCGCTGGGAGCGCGCCCAGCGCTCCGAGGGGTTCGCGACCCTCGGCATACCTCCGGTCCGCACCGGCGCGGGCCTGCCGGACGACGCGCTCGAGGCGTTGGTGGGGCTCTACGAGACGGTGGTGGGTTTGCAGCAGCAGCGTGCGGCCACGCCCGAGTTCGCGCGCCTGGCCAACGCGGAGCTGCGCGCACTGATGCGTGAGGCGGACAACTACTTCCCGGAGATCGAGGCGCGGGCCGCCGAGCTGGTCCGCGCAGTCGAGCACGGTCACGGACCCATCACGCGGGAGGCGGTCAACCGGATGGCCCGGCACGTCGGGTTCGAGCTGCAGGTCGTCCCGGACGTCCCGGCCTCGACCCGGACGGTCACCGACCTGGAGCACCGGCGGATCTACCTGCCGGCCCGCGGCGCTCATGACACCCGGGCCGCCGCGCTGCAGGCCCTGGCGCACGTCGTGCTGGAGCACGAGCCGCCACGGGACTACGCCGAGTTCCTCGCCCAGCGCGTGGAGATCAACTACTTCGCGGCCGCCGTGCTCGTGCCCGAGCTGACCGCGGTGCCCTTCCTCCAACGGGCCAAGGCAGAGCGGGACATCGCCCTGGAGGACCTCCGCGACGCCTACGGCGTGTCCTACGAGACCGCCGCCCACCGCTTCTGCAACCTGGCCACGCGGCACCTGGACCTGCGGGTGCACTTCATGCGCATCAGCGCAGACGGTGTGATCTACAAGGCCTACGAGAACGACGGCGTGCGCTTCCCGATGGACGCCTCCGGGGCGATCGAGGGGGCCCGGGTATGCCGTGCCTGGACGGCCCGCGTCGTCTTCGAGCAGCCAGTGGGCTCGGCCTACGCCCAGTACACCGACACCGGCCGCGGCACCTTCTGGTGCACCGCCGTCGCCGAGCACACCCCCGCGGGGGTCTTCTCGGTCAGCCTCGGGGTGCCCTTCGAGCAGGTGCGGTGGATGAGAGGCCGGGAGACGACGCAGCGACGCGTCTCGCGCTGCCCCGACCCCCGGTGCTGCACGCAGCCACCGGCGGAGCTGGCTCGGCAGTGGGCGGGCAAGGTCTGGCCCAGCGCCCGCGCGCACTCCCACCTGCTCGCCGTCATGCCGCCCGGGGTCTTCCCCGGGGTGGACGACACGGAGGTCCTGCGGTTCGTCGCCGAGCAGGCGCCCGGTTGGGAGGGCGCCGAGGATCTGGCACAATGATCCTGTACCCATCTGCGGTCGGTCCCTCTCACCTGCCCGGATGTGTCCACGGCGACCCGGCCGCCGCGCGTGTTCCCCACGCGGACCGCAGGGTCGCACACACCAGACCAAGAATGAGGAGACACCGCACACGTGGCTGTCAAGATTCGCCTGAAGCGCATGGGCAAGATCCGTGCACCGTACTACCGCGTCGTCGTCATGGACTCCCGCACCAAGCGGGACGGCCGGGCGATCGAGGAGATCGGCAAGTACCACCCCACCGAGGAGCCCTCGCTCATCGACATCGACTCCGAGCGGGTGCAGTACTGGCTCGGCGTCGGCGCCCAGCCCACCGAGCAGGTCGCCGCGCTGCTGAAGGTCACCGGTGACTGGCAGAAGTACAAGGGTGAGCCCGGTGCCGAGGGCACCCTGAAGCACAAGGAGCCCAAGCCGGACAAGCGTGCCCTCTACGAGGCCGCGCTCGCCGCTGCGGACAAGGAGGACGGCGGTAACGCGCCCGAGACCCGTCGCCGCAAGCCCAAGGCCGAGGAGCCCAAGGCCGAGGAGCCCAAGGCTGAGGAGACGCCCGCCGAGAGCAGCGGTGACGCGGCTGCCGAGGAGACCCAGACCGACAAGGCCGAGGCCTGACCGTGATCGAGGAGGCCTTGGAGCACCTGGTCAAGGGCATCGTCGACCACGACGGTGATGTGTCCGTGCGCAGCAAGAACGCGCGCTACGGCGACATCCTCGAGGTCCGGGTCCACCCCGACGACCTCGGCCGGGTCATCGGTCGCCGCGGCCGCACCGCCAGCGCGTTGCGCACGGTGGTCGGGGCCCTGGCCGGTGGTCAGAAGGTCCGGGTCGACATCGTCGACACCGACCGGGTCCGCTGACTGTCCGCTGACTGGCCGTTGGGCTCTCCGCCGAGCTCCACGGTGACCGTCCGCTGACCGGCGCCAACACCTCCCGACGGCCCGCCCCGCGCACCCGCGCAGGGCGGGCCGTCGTCATCTCCCCGCGTCATACCTCGACCCGTCCCCGACCGCAAGGAAGTCAGATGAGCCAGCCCGACACCTACGTCGTGGCCCGTGTGGGCAAGCCGCACGGGCTGCGCGGTGAGGTCACCGTGCAGGTGCACACCGACGAGCCCGAGCGCCGGTTCGTGACCGGGGCCGTCTTCGCCACCGAGCCGGAGGGCGCCGGCCCGCTGGAGCTGGCGACGGTCCGGGTGCATCAGGGCACCTATCTGCTCGGCTTCGTCGGGCACACCGACCGCAACGCCGCCGAGGCGCTGCGCGGCACTCGCCTGCTGGCACCGGACGCCGACGAGCCCGACGACGAGGACGCGTGGCGCGAGGAGGACCTGCTGGGCATGGGGGTGGTCCTCACCGACGGCAGCACTGTCGGCGAGGTTGCCGCCCTGCACCTGCGCGAGGTGCAGGACCTGCTGGAGGTCCGCACCCCCGACGGCCGGGACCTGCTGGTGCCGTTCGTGGAGGAGCTGGTGCCCGAGATCGACGAGGACGCCCGCCGGGTCGTCCTGGACCCCCCACCTGGCCTGCTGGAGCTGGGGGAGGAGCAGTGAGCCACGTGGCCGGTCTCCGCATCGACGTCATCACGATCTTCCCGGACTACCTGGCGCCGCTGGAGCTGTCCCTGCTGGGGCGTGCCCGCGAACGCGGACTGCTCGACGTGCGGGTGCACGACCTGCGGGAGTGGACCCACGACCGTCACCGCACCGTCGACGACACCCCCTACGGGGGCGGCGCCGGGATGGTGATGCGTCCGGAGCCGTGGGGCGAGGCGCTGGACGACGTCCTGGGCTCGGGCGCGGACGGCGCGAGCCCGCACCTGATCCTCCCGGGGCCCGGCGGCACACCGTTCACGCAGGCCCGGGCGCGGGAACTGGCCCAAAAAGACTGGTTGGTCTTCGCCTGCGGGCGCTACGAGGGGATCGACGAGCGGGTCTACGAGGAGTATGCCGATCGGCTGCCTGTCAGCGTGCTCTCCCTCGGCGACTACGTCCTCAACGGCGGTGAGGTCGCCGTCCTGGCGATGACGGAGGCGATCGGGCGCCTGGTGCCCGGCGTGGTCGGCAACGCCGAGTCGCTGGTGGAGGAGTCCCACGAGGACGGCCTGCTCGAGTACCCGGTCTACACCAAGCCCGCGCTCTGGCGCGGCCGCGAGGTGCCACCCGTCCTGCTCTCCGGCGACCACGGCAAGGTCGCCGCCTGGCGGCACGAGCAGCGGCTGGAGCGCACCGCCGCCAGGCGTCCGGACCTCATGGAGCGCCTCGGCCAGGACCGCTGACCGCAGAATTCGTCCGGTGAGCGGAGGCTCCCGGGTCAGGGGTGCACGAACTCCTGCGCCGCATACCCCTGCAGGTAGAGCACCGCGGTGAGGTCACCGTGGTTGACCCGCACCTCGGACCGCGCAGCGACCGCCGGCTTGGCGTGCAGCGCAACGCCGGTGCCGGCCAGGGTGAGCATGTCGAGATCGTTGGCGCCGTCACCCACCGCGATGGCGCCCAGGGGGGTCAGCCCCAGCCCGGCGGTGATCTCCCGCAGCGCGGCCACCTTCGCCGCGCTGCCGAAGACCGGCTCGAGGACGGTGCCGGTGAAGTGCTCGTCCTCCACGGCCAGGGTGTTGGCGCGGTGCTCGTCGAAGCCCAGCCGCGTGGCGACCGGGGAGGTGAAGTGGGTGAAGCCCCCGGAGACGAGCGCAGTGTGGGCCCCGTGCTCCCGCATGGTGGCGATCAGCTCGGGGCCGCCGGGCGTGAGCGTCACCCGCTCGGTCAGCACCGTGTCGACCACCGATGTCGGCAGGCCCGCGAGGAGCGCGACCCGGGCCCGCAGCGCCGCGGCGAAGTCGAGCTCGCCGTTCATGGCCCGCGCCGTGATCTCGGCGACGTGGTCGCCCACGCCGGCGTGCGCGGCCAGCTCGTCGATGCACTCCTGCTCGATCATCGTCGAGTCCATGTCCGCGAGGAGGACCCGCTTGCGCCGACCCTCAGCGGGTTGGATGACGAGGTCGAACCCGCGGTCCTGCCAGTGCTCCCAGACCTCCCACCGATCCTCCGGCATGCCGTGCAGGTCCGCCTCGTAGGCCACCCCGGGGGCCAGCCAGCGGTCCTCGCCGAGCGTCCACTGCCGGCCCAGCTCGTGAACCGCGGCCGCTGTCAGGTCCGCCCGGTCAGGAGCCGCGAGCACGGTGAGGGTAAGCACGCGGGGAGCCTAACGTGACACGTTGTGGACACATGATCGAGTATGTCGGTCCGCTCCTCTCGTATGTGCGTACGGGATTGAGGGCAGGGGACGGTCCAGTAAAGAACTGGACGGAGACGCGCCGGAGGGGGTGTGTGGAGTGGCGCGAGGCGCATCGACGCAGGGTGAGCACGTTGATGACGCCCGGGCGGGTGCCGCGGCCACGGGACGGCTCCTCTCGCGCGACAGCCGCAAGCGGCTCTTCACCGGGGCGCTGCGCGACCTGGTCATCGCGGGGACCAGACCTGCCGGAGCGCCTGGTGCGGAGCCCCGGTCCGGCACGTGGACCACATCCAACGGTTCGCCGACCAGGGCAGCACCAGCGAGCGCAACGGCCGGGGCCTGTGCGCCCGGTGCAACCTGTCCCGAGAACGCCCGCGACAGCTGCACCCGCCGCCGGAGAGCTACCGGCCACCACCACCCCTGCTCCCGGTGTTCCCCCGGGCGGGCTGACCCTGCTCCCGGGCCGACTGCGCACCGTGCCGCGTTTGTCCGTGGTGGTTCGGTCTGGCAGAATCGACCCTTGCGTCCCGGCTGATCGACCAGGGCTCGCGCCCCTGCCACAGGGGGAGCGCGCGAGGGGTTGACACCGGGGACCGAACCCCACGACGACCGTGCAGCCGACAGCCCTGCCGCCTGCACCGAAGCGCCGAGGGTGACCTGTGGCACCACCGGTAGGAGAAGCATCATGCACAAGCTCGACGAGCTCGACGCAGCCAGCCTGCGGACCGACATCCCGGACTTCCGTGCGGGTGACACCGTCGACGTCCACGTGAAGGTCATCGAGGGCACCCGCTCGCGTATCCAGATCTTCAAGGGTGTCGTCATCCGCCGCCACGGAGGCGGGATCGGCGAGACCTACACCGTCCGCAAGGTCTCCTTCGGCGTCGGCGTGGAGCGCACCTTCCCGCTGCACTCCCCGAACGTGGAGAAGATCGAGGTCGTCTCCCGCGGTGTCGTCCGGCGCGCCAAGCTGTACTACCTGCGCGACCTGCGCGGCAAGGCCGCCAAGATCCGCGAGCGTCGCGACAGCACCCCCTCGGCCAAGGCTGCTTCCGCCGCGAAGTCCGCTCCCGCCGCAGCGGCCACCGAGGGCACCCCGCAGGACGCCTGAGCGGACCTGCACGACGCACGCGCACGGCATACCCGCACGAGCGCGCGCACGACATGCGCGCAGCACGCGGACCGATCCCCCGCCCGGGACCTCCGGCGGGGGATCGGCGTCTGTCCAGCCGGCCGGGTTAGGGTCTGGCAGGGCCAGACCGACCCGATCGGAGCAGCCCCGACCGGGCCGGCCCGCATCGCAGGCCCATCGAACGAGCTCCACAACGCACGAGCAAGGACGGCAGCAGGTGAGCGACCGGACCCGCGAGGACCCCACCGGCGGCGGCGAGGTGCCCGACGAGGGTGCGCACGCCGGGGAGGAGCCGGCGACGCGGCGAGAGCGGCGTCGTGGGGGCGGCTTCTGGCACGGTCTGCGTGAGCTGGCCGTGATCGCGGTGACCGCGCTGCTGATCTCCTTCCTCATCAAGACCTTCGTCATGCAGGCCTTCTGGATCCCCTCCGGCAGCATGGAGGACACGCTGGTCTACGGCGACCGGGTCATGGTGAGCAAGATCCAGGCCGGCCCCATGTCGGTCGAGCGCGGCGACATCGTCGTCTTCGAGGACCCGGGCGGCTGGCTGCCCGCCGTGCAGCGTCCGGACCGGGGACCGCTGATGGACGCCGTCTTCTCCGGGCTGGAGTTCGTCGGCATCGTGCCGTCCTCGCAGGGCAACCACCTGATCAAGCGGATCGTCGGGATGCCGGGTGACACCGTGGTGTGCTGCGACGACGAGGACCGCCTCAGCGTCAACGGGCAGCCGCTGGACGAGAGCGACTACCTCTACCCCGGGGACGCCCCCAGCACGGTGCCCTTCGAGATCACCGTGCCGGAGGACCACGTGTGGCTGCTCGGCGACCACCGCTCGAACTCGCGCGACTCCCGGGCCAACGACGACGGCACCGGCAGCGAGGGCTCGGTGCCCACGGACAACATCGTGGGCAAGGCGTTCGTGCTCATCTACCCGTTCAGCAACTTCACCTGGTTCAGCACGCCCGACACCTACGCCAGCGTCCCGGAGACCACGACACCGTGACCACCACCAGCCGCACCGCAAGTGCCACCCGCACCCCGGCGCCACGCCGCGCCGACGGCCCCCGCCGGCCCAGCCTGCGGGTCGAGCGGACGCTGCAGCGCGAGGGGTATGCCGTGCTCGTGGGCATGGACGAGGTCGGTCGGGGGGCGCTGGCCGGGCCGGTGTCGGTCGGCGTGGTGGCCATCGACGCCGAGTGCCGCAGTGCGCCGCAGGGGGTCAAGGACTCCAAGCTGCTCACGCCCGCGGCCAGGGAGCGGCTCGTGCCACGGATCCACCGCTGGTGCCTGGGCCACGGCGTGGGGCACGCCTGGCCCGAGGAGATCGACGCGATCGGCATCATGGCCGCGCTGCGCCTGGCGGGGGAGCGTGCCCTGGCCCAGCTGGAGGGGATCATGCCCGACCTGGTGCTGCTCGACGGCAACCACGACTGGCTCACCGACCCGCACCGGGTCGGGCTGCTCGGGCTCGTGGACGAGACACCCCCTCTCCCGCCCGTGCGGACCATGATCAAGGCCGACCTGCGTTGCTCCTCGGTCGCCGCAGCCTCGGTGCTGGCCAAGGTCGCCCGCGACACGCTCATGGTGCAGGCTGCCGGAGAGGAACGGCATACCCCCTATCGGTGGGAGCAGAACAAGGGGTATGCCGCGGCGGAGCACCTGGACGCGTTGCGCGAGCTGGGCCCCAGCGACTGGCACCGGCGCAGCTGGCGGCTGACGGGACCGCCGCACATCGATGACGAAGGGAGCGCAGGATGAGCGCCGAGGACCTGGAGCGCTACGAGACCGACATGGAGCTGGCGCTCTACCGGGAGTACCGCGACGTCGTCGGTCTGTTCAGCCACGTGGTCGAGACCGAGCGGCGCTTCTACCTGGCCAACGAGGTCGACGTCCAGGTGCGGACCGGGGGCGGCGAGACGTGGTTCGAGGTGACGATGGCCGACGCCTGGGTCTGGGACGTGTACCGCCCCGCGCGGTTCATCAAGAAGGCCCGGGTCATCACCTTCAAGGACGTCAACGTCGAGGAGCTGGCCAAGAGCGACCTGCAGATCCCGGACGGCGGGAGCCCCTTCGGCAAGTGAGCCGCAGGAGGCCGCGGACGAAGGACGGCGCCTCCGGCCGCAGGGGGGTGGCCGGAGGCGCCCTTCGCAAGAAGGAGATCCTTCTCGCGGTGGGGGGTGGGTACAGGGGGCCCCACCCCGGGCGACACCCGTGACGAGTCGCCGAGTACCACTATGGCACCTGCAGATGAAAGATTCATGAGAACCACGCCGCACGGCTGAACGGCACCTGGGAGTGCCTGGACCGGTGAGCCCTCCCGTCAGCGAGGGGCGCTGACAGCGGGCCGTCCACATCCTCCCGCCGAGCGCCGGGATGTCCACAGTCGCCGTGCCGCCGCTTGCCCGGGCGGGGTCGGCAGGCTGCCATGGGGGTGCAGCCGCAGGCGCGGCGTGAGGCGAGGAGGGGACATGGGCGGACCGGGGATGCCGTGGGCGCGAGCCAGGGCGGTGGGCGACCACGGGGAGGAGCTGGCCTGCGCGCACCTGCAGGGCCTGGGCTGGCAGGTGGTGGCGCGCAACTGGCGGTGCCCCCAGGGTGAGCTGGACGTGGTCGCCGACGAAGATGGGCTGCTGGTCTTCTGCGAGGTCAAGACCCGTAGGTCGACCCGGTTCGGCAGCCCGCTCGAGGCGGTGGACGAGCAGAAGGCGCGCCGCTTGCGCCGACTGGCGTGGGCGTGGCTCGCCGAGCACGGACGCAGGGGCGAAGCCTTCCGGATCGATGTCGTCGGCGTGCTCTGCCCCGCCGGCGCGCCGGCGCAGATCCAGCACCTGCAGGGTGTGGCCTGATGGGGCTGGCCAGGACGCACGCCGTCACGCTCACCGGCGTCGAGGGGCACCTCGTGACGGTGGAGGCGCAGGGCGCCGACGGACTGCCGGCCACGGTCATGACCGGTCTGGCCGACAAGGCGTGCAAGCAGGCGCCCGACCGGGTCCGCCCGGCATTGGCCAACTGCGGCATGCCGATCCCGCCGGCCCGGTGGACCATCAACCTCTCGCCGGCCGGGGTGCCGAAGACCGGGTCCGGCCTGGACCTCGGCATCGCGGTGGCGATGATGGCCGCCCAGGACCACGTGCCGGCCGCCGCGGTCCGCGGCCCGGCGCACATCGGCGAGATCGGGCTGGCGGGGGAGGTGCGCACCGTCCCGGGCGTGCTGCCGATGGTGGTGGCCGCAGCGGCGGACGGCGTGCGCGAGGTGCTGGTCGCGGCCGACGCCGCTCGGGAGGCGGCGCTCGTCGCGGGGGTGACCGTGCACCCGGTCCGTCACCTGGGTGAGGTGCAGGAGTTCTACAAGGCCAGGGCCGCTGGGGTCACCTACCTGCTGCCACCGCCGCCTGAGGTGCCTGCCCGCACCGTGCGCCGGCTCGACCTCTCCGACGTGGTCGGGCAGGCGACGGCCAGGGCGGCGCTGGAGATCTGCGCCGCTGGTGGCCACCACCTGCTGCTGGTCGGCCCACCCGGGGCGGGCAAGACCATGCTGGCCGAGCGGCTGCCCGGGATCCTGCCTCCCCTGACCGAGGAGCAGGCGCTCGCGGTCACCGCGATCCACTCGGTCCTGGGAGTGCTCCCAGGCGGCGGAGAGCTCGTCACGCACCCCCCGTTCGTGGCGCCGCACCACAGCGCGTCGACCGCGGCGGTCATCGGTGGGGGATCCCGGGCCATCCACCCCGGCGCGGTCTCGCGGGCGCACCACGGGGTGCTCTTCCTCGACGAGGCGCCGGAGTTCCGCCGCGACGTCCTCGACGCCCTGAGGCAGCCGCTGGAGTCGGGAGAGGTGGTCATCGCCCGCGCCGACCGGCACGTGCGCCTGCCTGCCCGCTTCCAGCTCATCCTGGCCGCCAACCCCTGCCCGTGCGGGAGCCCGGGCGCCCGGTGCGTGTGCCCGCCGTTCCGGCGCCGCGGCTATCTGTCCCGGCTCTCCGGGCCCCTGCTGGACCGGGTCGACCTGAAGCTGTCGGTCAGCGCCGTCACCAGGGCCGACCTGACCCTGCCCCGCGGCGAGCCCAGCGAGGTGGTCGCGACCAGGGTGCTGGAGGCCAGGGAGCGCCAGCGTGAGCGCTGGACCGGCACGCCGTACCTGCTCAACAGCCAGGTCCCCGGGGCGGTGCTCCGTCGCGGTCCCTGGCAGCTGCCGGCGGCCGACCGCCAGCCGCTGGACCGGGCCATGGACCGCGGCACCCTCACCCTGCGCGGGATGGACCGGGCTCTGCGGGTCGCGTGGACGATCGCCGACCTCCAGGCCCTGGACCGGCCGCGCCGCGCGCAGGTGCAGCTGGCCCTCGACCTGCGCACCCCGGCGGAGGCGAAGGTCGCATGAGCGGCTGGAGCGCGGGGACGTGCGCGCCGGGGCTGGACGAGCGCGCTGCGCGGTTGCTGCTCTCGCGCCTGGGGGAGCCCTACGACGAGTTCGTCCAGGGGCTGGTAGCGGAGTATGGCGTCCTCGACCTGGTCGGCTACGCACTGCGCGACGGACACACTCCGGACGGCACCGGTCTGGGGCGGCTGCTGGGGCGGCGGGAGCGTGCGCTCGCCGCAGACGACGACCACATCGCCCGCGCGCTGGGGCTGCGCGTGCTGGTCCCGGGAGATGAGGAGTGGCCCGCCGCGCTGGACGAGCTGCCGTGGGCGCCCTGGTGCCTGTGGGTGCGCGGACCGGTGCGCCTGGACGAGGTGCCGCAGCGCAGCGTCGCAGTGGTCGGGGCCCGGGCCAGCACCGCCTACGGCGAGCACCAGGCGACGCGACTGTGCATGGACCTCGCCGAGCGGGGTTTCGCCATCGTCTCCGGTGCCGCCTACGGCATCGACGCCGCGGCCCACCGGGCCGCCCTGGCTGTGGGCGGGACGACCCTGGCCGTGCTCGCCGGGGGAGTGGACGTGCCCTACCCCCGCACCAACGCCGACCTCATCGCCCGGATCGGGCAGGTGGGCGCACTGGTCAGCGAGACGCCACCGGGTGGGGCCCCGGCCCGGATGCGCTTCCTGGCCCGCAACCGGGTCATCGCGGCGCTCGCGACCGGCACCCTCGTCGTCGAGGCCGGTCTCCGCTCCGGCGCTCGCTCCACCGCCAAGAACGCCCGTGACCTCGGGCGGCACCTCATGGCCGTGCCCGGCCCGGTGGAGAGCGCCATGTCCGCGGGGTGTCACGCCGAGATCCGGATGGGAGCCACCCTGGTGACCGATGCCGCAGAGGTGATCGAGCTGGTGGGCCGGATCGGTCTGGACCTGGCACCGGTCAAGCAGGGTGCGGTCCGGGAGGAGGACGGCCTCGACGACGGGCTGCGGCGTGTCTGGCAGTGGCTGCGTCCACGCAGGTCGTCGTCGGTCGACGAGGTCATGGTCCGGTCCGGTCTGTCGATGGCGGAGGTCCTGACCGCGCTGGGGGACCTGGAGGAGCTTGGCCTGGCTGAGCATCTGCTCGACGGCTGGCGTCGCAGGTCGCCGCGATGAGCACGCGCGGTCGGTCTCGGCCGACGGCTCTGCTGATGTTCATGGCGGTGGTGGTGGTGCAGGCCCTGCTGCCGGGCACGACGTCGCTGCCCGGCGCCGCGGCCCTGGTGGGTGACGTGCTGGGGCCGGTCGATGCCGTGATGGGCGCCGCAGACCGCGGGATGGTCGCCGTCGAAGACGAGGGCGCGGTCACCGACAGGGTGGCCGCAGCCGCGCAGCGTCGGCCGTCATCGACGGGCCTGGTGGTCTCGCAGGTGCTGGGGGTGCGCGAGCCAGCCGGGCGAGGATCATCCGAGGTCGCGCCGGACCGCACCCGGACCGCGCCGTGGGACTGGCCCCTGGTCGGCGTCCCGCCCGTCGCCCGGGCCTTCGACCTGCCGGAGCAGCGCTGGCTCCCCGGCCATCGCGGTCTCGACCTGGTCGGGGTCGCGGGCGAGCAGGTGCTGGCCGTCGACGCGGGGGTCATCACCTTCAGCGGCACGATCGCCGGGGTGGGAATGGTCAGCGTGACCCACGAGAGCGGGCTGCGCAGCACCTACCAACCGGTGGAGGAGCGGGAGCCTCGGGACGACCGGGTCGGGCGGGGGCAGCGCCTCGGTGTGCTGGGTGCCACCGGCAGCCACTGCGTGTCCGAGGACTGCCTGCACCTGGGAGCCGTGCGAGGACGGGACGCCTACGTCGATCCCCTGCTCCTGCTGCTCGGTGCGGAGCTCGCCCTGCTCCCGGTGGCACCGTGACACGGGGGCGGATCGGCGGCACCGGTCAGAGGGATGTCGCAGGCACCGATGAGACGGGTGTCGCAGGCACCGATGAGACGGGTGACCGTGCTGGGGGACTGGTGGGCTCGGGCGGGACAGGCGCCGTGCTGAGCCCTGTGCGTCAGGCGCGGGGGTGGGCCTGCTGGTACGCGGCCCGCAGTCGGTCGACCGAGACGTGGGTATAGATCTGTGTCGTGGCCAGGCTGGCGTGCCCCAGCAGCTCCTGGACCGTGCGCAGGTCGGCGCCGCCCTCGAGCAGGTGGGTGGCGGCGCTGTGCCGCAGTCCGTGCGGACCCATGGCCGGGGTGTCGGGCAGGTGGCGCAGCAGCTCCTGCAGCGACGAACGGACCTGCCGCTGGTCCACCCGACGCCCGCGGCGACCCAGGAAGAGCGCTGGACCGGAGGCGTCGGTCGCCAGCCGGGGCCGCCCCGCGGCCAGCCACACCTGCAGTGCATCGGCGGCCGGGGCGCCGAACGGCACGATCCGCTCCTTGGCCCCCTTGCCCAGCACCCTGGCAGTGCCGGCCTGCAGGTCGACGTCGTCCACGTCGAGACCGGTCAGCTCGCCGACCCGCATGCCCGAGGCGTAGAGCAGCTCCAGCATGGCCCGGTTGCGCTGGTGCACCGGGTCGTCGTCGTCCGCGGCGACACCGGCCAGGTCCATCAGCTCCCCGGCCTGAGGTGCTCGTAGCACGGCAGGCAGGTGCTTGTCCCTGCCCGGCGCGAGGAGCCGCAGCGAGGGGTCCTGGCCGACCCGGCCGTCACGGTGGGCCCAGCGGAAGAAGGTCTTGGCCGCCGCGGCGCGCCGGGAGACCGTGGACCGCGCCGCGCCATCGGCTCCCAACCTGCCCAGCCAGGAGCGCAGGTCGGCCAGGCGTACCTCGTCGAGATCGGTCAGCCCCTGCGTGATCAGGTGGGCGTCCAGGTCGCGCAGGTCGGCGAGGTAGGCACGGACCGTGTGGTCCGAACGCCCCTTCTCCACCCGCAGGTGCTGCTCGAACGCATCGACGACCTTGGGGGTCAGAACGGCCGCGCATCCCGGCTGGATGCCACGGATGGATGGGGTGGCGGGGGCAGACCGGGCACCGGCGGACGGCGTGGAGGACGTGGCGCGAGTGGGCGGGGTGGCGGGCGTCACGAGCCGCTCCTGCGCGGGGGAGCTGTGCCGCCCTCCACCCGCGTCCCGGCGATCCGGTCGTGGATGCCGCGGCCACCGACCAGCGCGGGCAGGGCGCAGGCCAGACCCAGCAGGGTGCCCACGATGCCGAACCCGATGCCGAGTCCGACCTGGATCTCGAACATGCCCCGGGTGAAGCCCATGTGGCCCAGCTGCCAGGCCAGGACCTTGACCAGGTTGCGCACCCAGACCGCGCCGACGGTCGGTGCGGACCCGTCAACCCTCGCGACGCGCAGGCCGGCCCAGCGCTTGCCCAGGGTCGCGTGCCGCGAGGAGGCCTCGGTGAGGACGAGGTAGAGCAGGTACGGCAGCACCGTGGCGACCGTGATGAGCACGTCTGCCGTGAGCAGGTCGCGCAGCGTCGTCGCGCCCGGGTCGCCCGCGGGGAGCAGCGGTCGCAGGATGAGACCCAGCACGGTGAGGGCACCCAGCCAGGCACCCACCACCAGCCAGTCGAGCAGCCAGGACCGCACCCGCGCGACCGCCCCGGGCCGGAGGGATGGCGCAGGCGGAGAGATGGCGGAGATGGACGGCATACCGTCCAGCCTGTCAGGGACGGGGCAGCCGGTGGAGACGGCGCGCCGCCTCGCGCAGCACGTCCTCGCGCTTGCAGAAGGCGAACCGCACCAGGGACGCCACCGGGGCGGGGTCGTCGCAGAAGACCGAGACCGGGACACCGACCACGCCCAGCTCCTCGGGCATCCGCCGGCAGAAGTCGACCGCGTCCTCGACACCGTGCCCGGCGAAGTCGGCGATGACGAAGTAGGTGCCCTGGCACGGGCTGACCGGCACCCCGACCTCGGTGAGCGCGGTCACGACCAGGTCGCGCTTCGCCTGCAGCTCGGCGGCGAAGCCGGTGAAGAAGTCGTCCGGCATCGACAGCCCGTGGGCGACCGCCGGCTGCAGGTGGGTAACGCCGACGAAGGTGAGGAACTGCTTGACCGCCGCGACCGCGTCGATCAGGTCGGCGGGCCCGGTGACCCAGCCCGTCTTCCAGCCGGTGAAGGAGAAGGTCTTGCCGACCGAGGAGATGGTCAGCGTGCGCTCGGTCATCCCCGGCAGCGTCGCGATCGGCACATGCGTGAGCTCGTCGAAGACGAGGTGCTCGTAGACCTCGTCGGAGATCACGATGAGGTCGTGCTCGATCGCGAGGGCGGCCACCGCCTCCAGCTCGGCACGGGAGAAGACCTTGCCCGTCGGGTTGTGCGGGGTGTTGAGCAGCAGCACCCGCGTCCGCCCGGTCACGGCGGCCCGGAGCGCGTCGACGTCCAGCGTGAGGTCGGGGAAGCGCAGCTGGACCGTCCGGCGGACCCCGCCGGCCATCCCCACGCAGGCGGCGTAGGAGTCGTAGTAGGGCTCGACCATCAGCACCTCCTCGCCCGGCTCGACCAGCGCGATGAGCGCCGCCGCGATCGCCTCCGTCGCGCCGACGGTGACCAGCACCTGCCGATCCGGGTCCACGGGTATGCCGTAGAACCGCTCCTGGTGCGCGGCCACGGCTTCGCGCAGGACGGGCAGGCCGCGGGCCGGGGCGTACTGGTTCTGACCGCCCAGGAGCGACTCGTGCGCCACCTGCACCATCTCCCGCGGCCCCTCGGTGTCGGGGAAGCCCTGGCCGAGGTTGACCGCGTCGAACCGCAGGGCCCGTTGGGTCATCTCGGCGAAGACCGACGTGCCGAAGGGGCGAAGGCGCTGGACGAGCCGGTCCGAGGTCATGGCCCCACCGTAACGAGAGCCGGGACGAGAGTCGGGACGAGAGGGGGCCCGAGAGACGGGCCCGAAAGACGATGGCCGCAGAGACGGTAGCCAGACAGGGTGGCAGGGCTGGGGTACCGCGGGGCCCAGGTCGAGCCGGCAGCGGTCGGAGCATCGCCGCTGGTCCGGTAGGATGGAGGGCACGTGCGGTGTGTCTTACGCCGCACGAATTCGCGCCCGGGCGCGGTCGACACACCCCGAGCTCCGACTCGGACCAGGTCACTGACGACGGCGCACCCCGCGGTCCCGCACGGCATACCCACATCTGCTGCACGGGTGGGGAGCGTCCCCGGGCCAGGACCAACTGCACCTCGACAAGAAAGCGAGACCTCGGCATGGCCGTCGTCACCATGCGCCAGCTCCTGGAGAGCGGCGTCCACTTCGGGCACCAGACCCGTCGGTGGAACCCCAAGATGAAGCGCTTCATCATGACCGAGCGCAACGGCATCTACATCATCGACCTGCAGCAGTCGCTGACCTACCTCAACGAGGCCTACGACTTCGTCAAGCAGACCGTCGCCCACGGCGGCAGCATCCTCTTCGTCGGCACCAAGAAGCAGGCCCAGGAGGCCATCGCGGAGCAGGCGACCCGGGTCGGGATGCCCTACGTGAACCACCGCTGGCTCGGTGGCATGCTCACCAACTTCCAGACCGTCTCCAAGCGCCTCACGCGCATGAAGGAGCTGGAGGAGATCGACTTCGACGACGTGGCGGGCAGCATGCACACGAAGAAGGAGCTGCTCATGATGCGTCGCGAGTTCGACAAGCTGAGCAAGACGCTGGGCGGCATCCGGGACATGCAGAAGGTGCCCTCGGCCGTCTGGGTCGTCGACACCAAGAAGGAGCACCTCGCCGTCACCGAGGCCCGCAAGCTAGGCCTGCCGGTCATCGCGATCCTCGACACCAACTGCGACCCGGACGAGGTCGACTACAAGATCCCCGGCAACGACGACGCGATCCGCTCCGTCGCCCTGCTGACCCGCGTGGTGGCCGACGGCGTCGCCGAGGGCCTGATGGCCCGCGCCGGCGGTGGCTCCGAGTCCAGCGCCGAGGGCGCTGCGGCCGAGCCGATGGCCGAGTGGGAGCGCGAGCTCCTCGCCGGCGGCGAGCCCGAGCAGAGCGGCGACGTCACCGCCACCCCGGCCGAGGCCGCGACCGAGGAGCAGCCGGCCGCCGAGGCCGTCGAGTCCGTCGTCGACGCGCCGGTCGAGGCGCCCGCCGAGGGCCCGGCCGAGGGTGCTGCCACCCCGGGTGCCGACGCCGCCCCCGCGATCGACGCCGACGGTGACACCCAGGTCGCCGAGCCGACCAAGTCCTGACCACCCGCCGCACCCCAAGGAGCGAGACACCACACATGGCTGCGAACTACACCGCCGCTGACATCAAGTCCCTGCGCGAGTCCACCGGCGCCGGGATGATGGACGTCAAGAAGGCGCTCGACGAAGCCGAGGGCGACCTGGCCAAGGCGACCGACATCCTGCGCGTCAAGGGCCTCAAGGGCGTCACCAAGCGCGAGGGCCGCTCGGCCTCCAACGGCCTGGTCCGGGCCCACGTCGACGGCGGCGTCGGCACCCTGGTCGAGGTCAACTGCGAGACCGACTTCGTGGCGAAGAACCCGAAGTTCGGCGAGCTCGCCGACCAGCTGCTGGCCCAGGCCGTCGCGGTCGAGGCCGCGGACGCCGAGGCGCTGCTGGCCTCCGAGCTCGACGGCAAGACCGTCAAGGACATCGTCGACGACGCCAACGCCGGGCTCGGCGAGAAGATCGAGATCCGTCGGGTCGCCCGCGTCGAGGGTGACCAGGTCGTGAGCTACCTGCACAAGACCATGCCCGACCTGCCCGCGCAGATCGGCGTCCTGGTGGCGACCACCGGTGGCGACCAGCAGGTGGCCCGGGACATCGCGATGCACGTCGCGGCTTTCGCGCCGACCGTGCTCAACCGCGACGAGATCGACAGCACGACCGTCGAGAACGAGCGTCGCATCGCCGAGGAGACCGCCCGCGAGGAGGGCAAGCCGGAGCAGGCGCTGCCCAAGATCATCGAGGGTCGCGTCAACGGCTTCTTCAAGGAGAACGTGCTGCTCGACCAGGCGTTCGCCAAGGACGCCAAGAAGTCCGTCGGCCAGGTCGCCAAGGAGGCCGGCGCCGAGGTGACCGGCTTCGCCCGGTTCAAGGTCGGCGTCTGAGCGCGTCGCACGACTGACTGACAGCAGGTCCGGCAGGGCCCGTCGCAGCCTCGGCTGCGGCGGGCCCTGCCGCGTCCCCGGGAGCAGTCCCCGAGCCGTCGCCGGACCGGTTCCTCGGATGCCCGTCCGGGGCACGGTGTGTGGCAGGATCGAGCGACCGCACCCCTCACCTGGAGGCCCTCAGCATGACCTCGACCGTGCCCGCACCCGCCGCCCTGCACTCCCCGACCTCACCCCCGGCCACGGACACGCCCCACTCGCGGCGCCGGGTGCTGCTGAAGCTGTCGGGCGAGGCCTTCGGCGGCGGCAAGGTCGGAGTGGACCCGGACGTCGTCAGAGGGATCGCGCGCCAGATCGCGAAGGCGCACGCGGAGGGTGTGGAGATCGCGGTCGTCATGGGCGGTGGCAACTTCTTCCGTGGCGCCCAGCTGCAGCAACGGGGCATGGAGCGCTCACGCGCCGACTACATGGGCATGCTGGGCACCGTGATGAACTGCCTGGCGCTGCAGGACTACCTGGAGAAGGAGGGCGTGGACACCCGCGTCCAGACCGCCATCACCATGGGCCAGGTTGCCGAGCCCTACATCCCGCGCAAGGCCATCCGGCACCTGGAGAAGGGACGGGTGGTCATCTTCGGCGCAGGGGCCGGCATGCCGTACTTCTCCACCGACACCGTCTCGGCGCAGCGCGCCCTGGAGATCAAGTGCGACGCGGTCCTGATGAGCAAGCACGGGGTGGACGGTGTCTACACCGGCGACCCCCACGCCGACCCCCAGGCGGTCAAGCTCGACGAGCTGACCTTCAGCGAGGCGCTGAGCAGCAACCTGCGCGTGGTCGACGCCGCGGCGTTCAGCCTGTGCATGGACAACGAGCTGCCGATGCTGGTCTTCGGCATCGACGGCGAGGACTCGATCACCCAGGCGATCAAGGGTGAGAAGATCGGGACACTGGTCACCGCCGGCTGACAAGCCCGCAGGCGTCCAGGACGCAGACCCCGCAGGACCGCGTACCACTGCATACCCACGAAGGAGCACCACCATGTCCGAGGTCGTCGAGATGGCCCTCATGGAGGCCGAGGAGAAGATGGACAAGGCGCTGGAGGTGGCGCGGGAGGACATGTCCTCGATCCGCACCGGCCGGGCCCACCCCGGCATGTTCAGCCGGCTCGAGGTCGACTACTACGGCGCGGCGACCCCGCTGCAGCAGCTGGCCAGCTTCACCGTCCAGGACGCGCGCACGCTGCTCATCACGCCCTACGACAAGGGCTCGCTGCGGGAGATCGAGAAGACGCTGCGCGACTCCGACCTCGGGGCCAACCCCAGCAACGACGGCAACGCGATCCGGATCGTCATGCCGCAGCTGACGGAGGAGCGGCGCAAGGAGTACATCAAGCTCGCGCACACCAAGGGTGAGGACGCCAAGATCTCGGTGCGGCACGTGCGGCGGCACGCGAAGGACCAGATCGACAAGGCCGTCAAGGACGGTGAGATCGGCGAGGACGAGGGCACCCGCGCGGAGAAGGAGCTCGAGGCGCTGACCAAGAGCCGCGTCGATGCGATCGATGAGATTCTCAAGGTCAAGGAGGCCGAGCTGCTCGAGGTCTGAGCGGCTCTCCCGGTGGCGGCGGTCCGGGTATGACGGACGACCAGACACAGAGGCCGGTGGCGCACGCGTCCCCGGCCTCTCGTCCTGCCCCCAGGCCCGCCGACCCCGCGCCCGCGCGGACACCCCGGGCCGGGCGCAACCTGCCGGCGGCCATCGCCGTCGCGGTGGCGCTGCTGCTGCTCATCGGGGCAAGCCTGGCCTTCTGGAAGCCGGCCTTCGTCCTGGTGGTGACCGCGGCCGCCGTCGTCGGGGTCTGGGAGCTGTCCGCCGCGATCCGCCACGGACGCGTGCACCCGCCCCTGCCGCCGCTGCTGCTGTCGACGGCACTGGTGCCGCTCGCCTTCTGGGGCGGTGCGGACGCGCTCGGTCTGGGCTTCGCTGCGGCGGCCGCCCTAGTCCTGCTGTGGCGCGCGGTCGGTCCGCCCGAGGGTGCCGTGCGGGACATCGCCGGCGGGGTCTTCATCATCGCCTACGTGCCGCTGCTGGCGGCGATCACCTCGCTGATGCTCGCCGAGCCGGACGGCGTCGGCCGCATCATCACCTTCATCCTCGTCACCGTCGCCTCCGACACCGGGGGGTATGCCGTCGGGGTGTTCAAGGGACGGACCCCCATGGCGCCGTCGCTGTCGCCGAAGAAGTCCTGGGAGGGGTTCTCCGGGTCCGTCGCGACCAGCGCGGTGGTGGGTGCGGCGTGCGTGGCGCTGCTGCTCGACGGCGCCTGGTGGGCCGGGCTGGTCGTGGGGGCGTTCGCCGCCGTCTTCGCCACCATCGGCGACCTGGCCGAGTCGTCGATCAAGCGCGACCTGGGCATTAAGGACATGGGCAGCCTGCTGCCCGGCCACGGCGGGATCATGGACCGGCTGGACTCGCTGCTCATCACCGCCACCGTCTGCTGGGCGCTGCTGCACGTCCTGGTCTGAGAGACTGGTCGGTGATGACTACCGACCTGCCCGCCCCCAGCAGCAGCCGACCGGCACCCGGCGCGCTGACCTTCACCGCGCCCCGCCGGGGCAAGGCGCCCCAGCACCTGGCCGACCTCGACCTGGCCGGACGCAAGGCCTGGGCCCAGGAGCTGGGCATCCCGGGCTTTCGCGCCGACCAGGTCAGCCGGCACTACTTCGAGCGCCTAGTCGCCGACCCCGCCCAGATGACCGACCTGCCCAAGGCAGGCCGTGAGGAGCTGGTCTCCGGGCTCCTGCCCACCCTGCTCACCCCGGTCCGCACCCTGACCGCCGACGGTGGCGCCACCATCAAGCAGGTGCACCGGCTGCACGACGGCGCGATGGTCGAGTCGGTGCTGATGCGGTACACCGGACGGGTGACGATGTGCATCTCCAGCCAGGCCGGCTGCGGGATGAACTGCCCGTTCTGCGCGACCGGCCAGGCCGGGCTCACCCGCAACCTGTCCACCGCCGAGATCGTGGAACAGGTCGTCGCCGCCGCGCGCACGCTGCGGCACGGTGACCTCGCCGAGGCACCGGGGGAGGATGCCGCACCGGCCGGTGAGCTGGGTGCGCCCCCCGAGCAGCAGGACGGACCCGGCCTGCAGGTGGACGGGCACGGTGTAGGTGATGCCCGTGAGGCGCTGCGGGTCTCCAACGTGGTCTTCATGGGGATGGGCGAGGCGCTGGCGAACTACAAGGCGGCCATCGGCGCCATCCGTCGCCTGGTGGACCCCTCGCCCGAGGGGCTCGGGATGTCGGCCCGCGGGGTGACGATGTCTACCGTCGGGTTGGTCCCGGCGATCGACAAGCTGGGCCGGGAGGGCATCCCGGTCACCCTGGCGCTGTCCCTGCACGCCCCGGACGACGAGCTGCGCGACGAGCTGGTGCCGATCAACACCCGGTGGAAGGTCGACGAGGCGCTGGACGCGGCGCGACGCTACTTCGACACCACCGGTCGACGCGTCTCCATCGAGTACGCCCTCATCCGGGACATCAACGACCACGCCTGGCGGGCTGACCTGCTGGGCGAGAAGCTGAACGCCCGCGGCCGGGGCTGGGTGCACGTCAACCCCATCCCGCTGAACCCGACCCCCGGATCGAAGTGGACCGCCTCCCGGCGCGGGGTCGAGCAGCAGTTCGTCGAGCGGCTGCTCGCCCACGGCATCCCGACCACCGTCCGCGACACCCGTGGCTCGGAGATCGACGGCGCCTGCGGGCAGCTGGCTGCCACCGTCTAGCGGCCCGGCCCGGTCGCTCCGGGTCGGCTAGGGCAGCATCGGCCAGTCGGCCGGCGGGTCCTCGCCGACGCGGCCGTCGAGGGCCTCGCGCAGCAGGTCCATGTGGCCGGTGTGCCGACCGTACTCCTCGATGAGGTCGTGCAGGTGGCGCCGGATGCTCGGTCGGGTCCCACCGAACTCGAGGTGGCCGGGCAGGTCCAGACCGCCCCCGTCCAGCAGCTCCTGCTGGCGGGCACGGGATCGGCCCACGGCTGCGGCCCAGAGCTCGTAGACCTGCTCGGCGGTCTCCCCGTCACCGACGGTGAACTGCCAGTGCGCCGCCTCCTCCTCCGGCACCGACAGCCAGGTGACCGGCGGGCGGCCGGAGGTCCGCCAGCAGAAGACGTCGTCCTCGCAGACGGCCAGGTGCTTGAGCAGACCGCCCACGGTCAGCTCGGACGTAGGGATGGCCCGCGCCTTCAGCTGTTCGGCGTCCAGACCGTCCGCCTTCCACCGGAAGGTCGCCCGCAGCCGCTCCAGCGTCGCGAACACGTGCTCCGTGTCCGTGCCGGCCAACGGTGGCTCCCACGCGGGCTGGCCGGTGCCGATGTCGGTGCTCATGTCGGTGCTCATGTCGGTGCTCACTGTGGCCTCCTGAGAGTGACGACCGGGTCTGCGGTCCACGTCACGCTAGTGCTGGTGCACGCGCCGCGTCTGCCCGCGCAGGTGCGGCCACGGACAGGTCGCGTCCGCGTCAGGTGCTGGTGAGTCCGACCCGTTCGCCCTCTCGGGTGGTCTCCCGCGTTCAGCTGGGGTCCTGGTGGCCGGCGTCGCCGGGCACCCACTCGAGAAGGTCCCCGGGCTGACAGCCCAGCACCTCGCACATCCTCTCCAGCGTGGTGAAGCGCACCGCTTTGGCGCGTCCGTTCTTCAGGACCGCCACGTTGGCCGGGGTGATGCCGACACGCTCGGCGAACTCCCCGACAGACATCTTCCGCCTGGCCAGCTCCACGTCGATGCGCACGACGATGGGCATCAGATCACCATCTCCATCTCGCTCCGCAACGTCGTGGCCTGCACCAGCAGCGCACGCATGACCCAGACCAGCAACGCCAGACCGGCTCCGGCGAGCACCCCTGCCCACAGGGCAAGCATCCACAGCGGCGGACCGGCGATCGTCATCGACTGGTAGGTGATCGTCACCAGGCAGACCAGACCACCGGCCGCGAAGGCTCCGATGATGCCGTCCACCCAACGCAGTGCCCCAGGAGTGAATACCCTCCCGTCGCGGACGAAGCCCAGCAACCTGATGGTGCACACGATCACGGCCTGGACACAGACGAGGCCCAAGACGGCAAGGGTGAGGATGGGCCAGCGCAGGTGCGCCTCCGCGGGAAGGTCTCGGGCCATCTCGCCGGAGAGCCAGGGCAGGAACACGGCCTGCAGGAGGAGGATCACCACCACGGCCACCCCGAGGAGCACGCGCAGGACAGTGATGACGACTCGGTGGCTCATACGACCAGTGTCGACAGGAATCTATCGAAAGTCAATAGATTCGCATGAGCGATTCGCTTACCGTGCGTCATCTGCACGGACCTCGTGCAGCAGGGCCGCGGCCTCGTCGACGGTGTCGACCAGGTGCAGCGCCCCTTCCATCCGGCGGCCCTGACCGAGCGCCTGCAGCAGGGGCCAGACGGGGAGCTTCCTCGTCCAGTGGTCGCGGCCGACCAGGACAAGAGGGGCCATGGGCAGAGTCGTCTGGGTCGTCTGCGTCGTCTGGGCCCTCTGCGTCGTCTGGGCCGTCTGGGTCCGTTCAGCCGCACCTACCTCGTAGTAGAGCCGGGTCGCCATCTGGAAGACCTCCTGGACGGTGCCGGCCGCGCCGGGGAGCACGACCAGACCGTCCCTGGAGTGCGCCAGCAACAGGTCCTCGCGCAGTGCGTTGGAGAAGAACTTGGCGATGAGCTGGGCGAAGGCGTTCGGCGGCTCGTGCCCGTAGTACCAGGTCGGGATGCCGAGGCTGCGCACCCGACGCGGACCGGCCGGCCGGCCCTCACCCGTCCGCAGGTCGAGGGCCGGGCGCGCCCAGGCGGCGATGTCCGGGGCGAAGTCCGGCACCTCGGCGACCCTGACCAGGGCGTCGGCCAGGACGTCCTCGTCGGGAGCCCAGGCGCCCAGGTTGGCGGCCTCCATCGCGCCCGGCCCGCCACCGGTGACGACCAGGAACCCTGCCGCGGCCAGACGGTGGCCCAGCACGGCGGCTGCGGCGAACTCCTCGGTACCCCGGCGCAGCGCGTGCCCGCCCATCACGCCGACCACCCTGCGGCCCTCCACCGTCGCGGTGAGCGCGTCGGACATCGCGTCGTCGTGAATGGCGCGCAGCACGGTCACGTAGGCGTCGTGCCTGACCGTCGCGTCCTCGAACCAGCGGTAGGCCCGGGCGTCGGGGGTGGCGGCATACCCCTCCTCGGCCAACCCGGCATACAGCTCCTGGGCGGTGTAGAGCCGGGCCCGGTAGGGGTCGACGGGGGCCAGCGGCGCCGCAGGGAAGACGATGGCGCCGTGCCGGCGCAGGTGCTCCTCCACCTCCTGGTCCAGGGTCCCGCCGAGGACGACGATGTCGGTGAGGTCGTCCCTGGTCAGCAGCAGCTCCTTGTCGCGGGTCAGGTCCAGGCCCTGCAACCGGAGGTTGTGCAGCGGCTCCGGGGAGTCGAGCAGGCGCCGCCAGGTCGTGCCGTCCTCCACCTCCCGGCCCGCCGCAGGGCCGGTCGGCTCGACCCGGTAGTAGCGCACCTCGTCGCCGCGTGCGCCGGACGACCCGACCCGTGCACGGGAGTAGCGATCGGACACGGGGTGCTCGGCGTGCGGCATACACCGACCCTAGACACCGTCGGTCCTCGAACTGCTCGCCCCCCGACCGACGGGCCGGCGGGGCCGTCCGGCGCGCGACCCGTGCCGCCCGGCGAGCCTCACCGGACCCCTCTTCCGCACGTTCGGGGCCGGGTGTTGGATGGAGCCATGAGCACCGACGCCCAGAAGAGCTACCGCGACACCATGGCCCAGTCGTTGGCCGACCCGAGCGCGTTCTGGGGGGAGGCAGCAGGTCTCGTCGACTGGGTCACCCGCCCGACCCAGGTGCTGGACGAGACGAACCCGCCCTTCTACCGATGGTTCACCGGGGGCCGCCTCAACGTCTGCTTCAACGCTCTCGACCGGCACGTCGTGCACGGCCGTGCGGACCAGCTCGCGCTCATCTACGACAGCCCGGTCACCGGCAGCAAGAGGAGCTACACCTATGCCGAGCTGCTGGACCTCGTCGCCCGGTTCGCCGGCGTGCTGCGCGACCTGGGCGTCACCAAGGGCGACCGCGTGGTCATCTACATGCCGATGGTGCCGGAGGCCGTCATCGCCATGCTGGCCGCTGCCCGCATCGGGGCGGTGCACTCCGTGGTCTTCGGCGGCTTCGCGCCGGCCGAGCTGGCCGCCCGGATCGAGGACGCCGCCCCCAAGGTCGTCGTCTCGGCCAGCTGCGGGGTCGAGCCCAGCCGGGTGGTGCCCTACAAGCCCATGCTGGACGAGGCGATCGAGCGTTCGGCGCACAAGCCGGACCACTGCGTGATCCTGCAGCGGGAGCAGCTGATCGCCGAGCTGGGCGAGCGGGACCTGGACTGGAAGCAGGTCATGCACCCGGACGCCGTCGCACCGGCGGGGGTGGTCCCCGTCGAGGCGACCCACCCCCTCTACATCCTCTACACCTCAGGCACGACCGGGAAGCCCAAGGGGATCGTCCGCGACAGCGGCGGATATGCCGTCGCCCTGCGCTGGTCGATGACCAACCTCTACGGCGTGCAGCCGGGAGACACCTGGTTGTGCGGCTCGGACGTCGGCTGGGTGGTCGGCCACTCCTACATCGTCTACGCGCCGCTGCTGACCGGCGCCACCACGGTCCTGTTCGAGGGCAAGCCGGTCGGGACCCCGGACGCCGGGGTGTACTGGCGGATGATCCAGGAGCACGGCGTGGTGGCGGCGTTCACCGCACCCACGGCGATCCGCGCGATCAAGAAGCAGGACCCGCGTGGGGAGCTCATCGGCGACCACGACCTGAGCTCGCTGCGGGCGCTCTTCCTGGCCGGCGAGCGCCTCGACCCGGACACCTGGCAGTGGGCCACCGAGCACCTCAGGGTGCCGGTCATCGACAACTGGTGGCAGACCGAGACCGGGTGGCCGATCGCGATCAACCCGCTCGGCCCGGAGGGGGCGACCTTCGAGATCAAGCCCGGCAGCCCGACCCTGCCCACGGCCGGCTATGACGTGCAGGTCCTGGACGAGAAGGGCGACCCGGTGCCGGCCGGCACCGAGGGCGCCATCTGCCTGCGGCTTCCCCTGCCGCCGGGCACCCTGCCCACGCTGTGGCAGGACGACGACCGCTACGTGTCCTCCTACCTGTCGGCCTTCGACGGCTACTACCTGTCCGGTGACGGAGGTTTCGTCGACGAGGACGGCTACGTCTACGTCATGGGCCGGACCGACGACGTGCTGAACGTCGCCGGTCACCGCCTGTCCACCGGCTCGCTGGAGGAGGCGCTCTCCGGGCACCCTGCGGTCGCCGAGTGTGCCGTGATCGGGGTCAACGACCCCCTCAAGGGGCAGGTGCCGCGGGCGCTCGTCGTGCTCAAGGCCGGGATCGACCTCGACGACGCGGGCAGGGAACAGCTGCAGGCCGAGCTCGTGCAGCGGGTGCGCGACGAGGTCGGGGCCGTCGCCGCGCTGCGCCAGGTGGACGTCGTCGACGCCCTGCCGAAGACCCGCTCCGGCAAGATCCTGCGCAAGACGATGCGGCAGATGGCGGACGGTCAGGAGGCGATGGTCCCGTCCACGATCGAGGATCGCTCGGTGCTCGACGCCCTGGAGCAGGTGCTGCGGCGCGGCTGAACCCCGTCTCCTGTGGATAACCCCCAGCAGGGTCGCGGCCGGGTGCCTACTGTCGGGGTGAGCCGGGCGCGTGGTGCGTCCGGCCCGACCCGAGGGGGATCCGATGGGGTATGCCGTGCGCGTGGACGCAGACCGGGTGGCCGCCGCCGCGACGCAGCTGAGCGCTCTGCACGACGACCTGGAGCGGGCCGGCGGTGCCCTGGCGCAGGCGCTTCGAGCCGCGGCCGATGCGGCGGGCCGAGGGACGTTGGCCGTGACGGCCGAGGCGGCTGCCCGCCAGTGGCAGGGCGGGATGGTCAGGGTCGCCCTGCACGGGCGCGACCTGGCGCGGGCGACGCTGGAGGCCGCCGAGCTCTACCGGACGGCTGAGCTGCTGACGGCCCGGGCGTTCCGCCTGCCGGTGGGCGGGGGTGCGCCGTGAGCCTGGACCACGGGGCGGCCTCAGGCGGTGCTGGCGCTACGGCCGCCGCCGTCCCGGCGGCCGGCGGGCTGAGCCCGGTGCTGCTCGTGCGACCCGACGAGCTGCGCCAGGCGGGTCGGTTGCTGCGTGGGGTCGGGGAGCAGGTGGAGGAGCTCGCCGACCGGGCTCGGCAGGAGGTGGCCGACCTGGGCCAGACGTGGACCGGGCTGGCCGCCCTGGAGCAGCAGTCCCGGGCCGCCGTCGTGCGCGAGCTGGTGCGAGTGACCGCACGCCCCGGTCGGGCAGCGGCGGACGCGCTGGACCGCGCGGCCGAGGTGGCAGCGTCAGCTGGGGACCGCGTGCGCGCCTGGACACGCCGGGTGGACGACTGCCGCGCAGAGCTGACCGCGCTGCGGGCAGCCGGCCCCCCGCCCGAGCCGCACCTGGAGCAGGTGTGGCGACGCCGGCTGCAGCAGGTCGAGCAGGAGCTGGTCCTGGCCCAGTGCCTGGTGGGGGAGGCCGAGCAGGAGTGGCGGGCCGCCGAGCAGGACGTCGTCGCCGTCGTCTCGACGGCGTGGTCGGTGGTCACCGAGCTGGAGCAGGCCCGACAGGTGCTGCAGCCCGTTCTGCAGGCGGCGACGAAGGCCTGGACGAGCGTGCGCTCCGCCGGGCTCACCACCGCGACCGCGATCGCCCTGGCCCGGGCACGGTGGCAGCGTTCGGCACCACTGCGTGACCTGGCGCTGCGACGGGCCCGGGTCTGGTTGCGTCAGCTGACGACCGGCAAGCCCGGGCGCGGCAAGGACTGGACGCTGGTGCGCAAGGCCAAGTTCGTCCCCGGCCCGGTGGGATGGGTGCTGACCTACCTGGGGGCACTGGACGACGTGCGTACCGGTGGCGGCTACCCCGGCTGGCGCGGCGACGTCACCCGGTTCCTCGCGGGCGGCGCCCTCGTGGGCGGTCCACTCATGGTGCTCGGTCTGGCCCTGCCACCGCTGGGTCTCGCCGGCATCACCGCCGTCTCCGCCTACCAGGCGTGGACGGCTGGCAACCTGGTCTGGGACAACCGGGGCGCCGTGCTGCGCTACGCCCGGCAGGCGGCGGAGGGAGCGGTCCTGGTCGACCGCAAGCTGGACGAGCTGCGCGCCCGCGCGTACCTCCGGGTGGCCGAGCACCTCACCATGCTGCGCGAGGCCCGGACCTGGCAGGTGACCCCGAGCGGCCCCCGGCCACGGATCGATGTGCTGGACACCCTCGGCCCCGTCCTGGAGCGGCTCCCGGACATCGAGTGGCTGCGCGAACGATGGCGCCAGGTCGGTGAGCCCGTCCGCCTGCCCGCGGTGCCGCTGCCTCCGATCCTGCCGCCGCTACGGGTGGGCACCTGGCCGCGGCTGCCGGGGATCCCGTGAGCGACGACGCCCAGGACCGCGAGGTCGAGAAGGAGGAAATCCAGGACGCGGACGAGGTCGACCGCACCAGAGCGGGTGCGGCCGACGGGCACCTGGCGGGAACGGCCCAGCACCGATCGCTCGGCCCGGCGCTCGTGCTCACGGCCGTGGAGCTCACGGTGCTCGAGGAGGCTCACGCCCGCGGTCTGTCCGCGCAGGCCAGCGCGCCGGGCTTCACGGGCAGCGAGGAGGTCCCCGACACCGGACCGGTGGACGCGGGACCGACGGGTGCGGAGCCGAACGACGCGGGATGGAGCCAGGCACGGTGGTCCCTCGTCGCTCGCGGACTGCTCACCACGGACGGCGGACTGCCCGAGGACACCGACCTCGGGCGGCTCCTGCAGACCCTCCTGGACGTGCGGTTGGCAGCGGCGGCCCTGGTCGTGGTCGAGCGGCTCGTGGGGGACGGCCGACGGGACGTGCGGCTGCTGCACCTGGTACCTCAGGGCGGGGTCGTCGAGGACGTCCATCCGGAGGGGCTGCACGGCCTCGACCTCATGCTGAGCGCGGACCGCCTGGTCGCCGCCGTGACCGAGATGCTGGTCCCGGCGGACGCCAGGGCCGGCGACGGCCCGGAGGTGACCGCCGACCTGGCGGGCGCGGCTGCCCGGCCCGGCGCGGCCGACGCGTCCGTGCTGCTGCCGGCGCTGCTGCACCACCCGACGGTCCTGGCCGAGCTGACGATGGTGCGCCCGCAGCACGAGGCGACCGGCCACCTGGTGGCGCTCGGCCCTGGGGGCTGCTGGGCGGGGCCGACACCGTCCGGCCTGGGACTGCTGCGGCTCTCACCGGTCGGGCCGGGATGGGTCGGTGAGGTGGCGACCTCCTGGGTGCAGGACGTGGTGGGCGTCCCGGGAGGGGGCACAATGGCGGGGTGAGTGTCCGTACCCTGACCCTGCTCGGCTCGACCGGCTCGATCGGCACCCAGGCCGTCGAGGTGATCGAGAACCACCCGGACCGGTTCGTGGTGCGCGCCCTGGCCGCCGGGGGCGGTGACCTGGGGTTGTTGGCGCGACAGGCGGTGCAGCTGCAGGTCGAGGTCGTGGCGGTGGCCCGCGACGACGCTGCGGAGGAGCTGACCGAGGCCATCGGGGAGGCGGCGCGGGAGGCGGGGCGCACGGCATACCGGCCCGAGGTGCGCAGCGGCCCGGAGGCGGTGTCGGAGGTCGCCGGGAACGGCGCCGACGTGGTGCTCAACGGCATCACCGGCAGCATCGGGCTGCGCCCTACCCTGGCGGCCCTGGCCGCGGGCAGCTCTCTGGCGCTGGCCAACAAGGAGTCGCTCATCGTGGGGGGCCCGGTCGTGCGTCGCGCCGCCGCACCCGGCCAGATCGTGCCTGTCGACTCCGAGCACAGCGCGATCGCACAGAGCCTGCGCGGGGGCCGGCGCGAGGAGGTGCGCCGCCTCGTCGTCACCGCCAGCGGGGGACCGTTCAGGGGGATGACCCGAGACCAGCTGCATGACGTCACGCCCCGGCAGGCCCTTGCCCACCCCACCTGGGACATGGGACGGGTCGTCACCACGAACTCGGCGACCCTGGTCAACAAGGGCCTGGAGGTGATCGAGGCCCACCTGCTCTTCGACGTCCCCTTCGAGGCCATCGAGGTGGTGGTCCACCCGCAGTCGGTCGTGCACTCCATGGTGGAGTTCCACGACGGGTCGACGATCCTGCAGGCCTCCCCGCCGACCATGCACATCCCGATCGGGCTGGGCCTGTCCTGGCCGGACCGGCTCACCGACGTCGCCCCCGCCTGCGACTGGAGCCAGGCCTCGACCTGGGAGTTCTACCCCCTCGACGACGAGGCGTTCCCGGCGGTGCGCCTGGCCGAGCAGGTCGGGCGGGAGGGCGGCACCTACCCGGCCGTCTACAACGCGGCCAACGAGGTCTGCGTCGACGCCTTTCACGACGGGCGGCTGCCCTTCACCGGCATCGTCGACACCGTCGCCGCCGTGGTCGAGGAGCACGCGGGGAACCCCACGTCGTCCTCGTCGGTTGACCTTGACGTGGACCAGGTGCTCGCGGCCGACGCCTGGGCCCGCGAGGCCGCGGCCTCCCGCATCACCCACGCGCGCAGGACCTGACCAGGAGGGGCCATGCTCTACCTCATCGGTGTGCTCATCATGGTGCTCGGCATCGCCGTCTCCATCGCGCTGCACGAGATCGGCCACCTGCTGCCGGCCAAGGCCTTCCGGGTCCGGTGCACCCAGTACATGGTGGGCTTCGGCCGGACCCTGTGGTCCACCCGCCGAGGGGAGACGGAGTACGGCATCAAGGCCGTCCCGCTGGGCGGCTACGTCCGGATGATCGGGATGTTCCCGCCCGGTCGGGACGGTCGCGTCCGGGCGAGCAGCTCCAACCCCTTCCACCAGATGGTCGAGCAGGCGCGGGCCGACTCACTGGAGGAGGTCGGCCCCGACGACGACGACCGGGTGTTCTACCGGCTGCCGGTCTGGAAGCGGCTGGTCATCATGGCCGGCGGACCGGTGATGAACCTGGTGCTGGCCGCCGGCCTGATGGGCCTGGTCCTGACCGTGCACGGCGTGCCCTCGGACCTGACCCCCACTCTGAGCAACGTGCAGGCCTGCGTCAACGACGACGTCACCGACGTCAGCTGCGAGAGCCAGCCGCCCTCGCCGGCCCTGGCCGCGGGTCTGCAGGTCGGGGATCGCATCCTGTCCGTGAACGGCGAGGAGGTCACGACCTGGTCCGAGGCCAGCTACGCGATCCAGAACGCCGGCGACCGGGCGACCTTCGTGATCGACCGGGACGGGCAGCAGGAGACGCTGACCGCCGACCTGGTCGTGCGGGAGCGGCCCGTCATCGGGGCCGACGGCTCGGTGGAGCTGGACGAGGCGGGGGAGCCGGTGATGCGGGAGCTGTCCTTCCTGGGCGCCTCCGGCTCGGTCCTCTACGAGCGCCAGCCGGTCAGCGAGGTCCCCGGTGTGGTGTACGACATGTTCAAGCGCACCGCGGGCATCGTGGTGACCCTCCCGGTGCACCTGGTCAACGTGGCCAACGCGGCCTTCGGCCCCGACGAGCGCGATGTCGAGGGCCCGATGTCGGTCGTCGGCGCCGGCCGCGTGGCCGGGGACGTGAGCCAGTCCGGCCTGATGCCCGGGGACACCACCACCGACAAGCTGTGGTGGCTGGTCTCGCTCATCGCCTCCCTGAACATGGCGCTGTTCGTCTTCAACCTCATCCCTCTGCTCCCGCTGGACGGCGGCCACATCGCCGGCGCCCTCTGGGAGGGGCTCAAGCGCACCGCGGCCCGGTTCCGCGGGCGTCCCGACCCCGGCCCGGTCGATACCGCCAAGGCCTTGCCCGTGGCCTACGCGGTGGCCATCGGGCTGCTGGCGATGAGCGCCCTGCTGATCTACGCCGACATCGTCAAGCCGATCCGCATCACCTGACCCCCCGGCCCTCCGCGACCTCGACGGTCTGCGCGGCGACCCCTGGTCGGCTCCCGCAGGTCGCACCCAGACCCGGGTGCGACAATGGTCGGCATGACTGCTGGTGTCCCCATCTCGCTCGGTATGCCGTCCGCCCCGCCGCCCGTGCTGGCGCCGAGGCGGCAGAGCCGCAAGATCCGCGTCGGCAAGGTCGAGGTCGGTGGTGACGCCCCCATCTCGGTCCAGTCGATGACCACGACGCAGACGACCGACATCAACGGCACGCTGCAGCAGATCGCCGAGCTCACCGCGACCGGGTGCGACATCGTCCGGGTCGCCTGCCCGACCCAGGACGACGCCGACGCCCTGCCGATCATCGCCAGGAAGTCGCAGATCCCGGTCATCGCCGACATCCACTTCCAGCCCAAGTACGTCTTCGCCGCGATCGACGCGGGCTGCGCCGCGGTCCGGGTCAATCCCGGCAACATCAAGAAGTTCGACGACAAGGTCGGGGAGATCGCCCGGGCGGCCAAGGACGCCGGCGTCTCGTTGCGCATCGGCGTCAACGCCGGCTCGCTGGACAAGCGGCTGCTGGCGAAGTACGGCAAGCCCACCGCCGAGGCCCTCGTCGAGTCGGCGGTCTGGGAGGCGAGCCTGTTCGAGGAGCACGACTTCCACGACTTCAAGATCTCGGTCAAGCACAACGACCCGGTCGTCATGGTCAAGGCCTACGAGCTGCTCGCCGAGCGTGGCGACTGGCCGCTGCACCTGGGCGTGACCGAGGCCGGGCCGGCCTTCCAGGGCACGATCAAGTCCTCGGTCGCCTTCGGTGCGCTGCTGTCCAAGGGGATCGGCGACACGATCCGCGTCTCGCTCTCCGCCCCGCCGGTGGAGGAGATCAAGGTCGGCAACCAGATCCTGCAGAGCCTCAACCTCAAGCCGCGCAAGCTGGAGATCGTCTCCTGCCCCTCCTGCGGCCGTGCCCAGGTGGACGTCTACACCCTGGCCGAGGAGGTCACCGCCGGGCTCGAGGGCATGGAGGTGCCGCTGCGCGTGGCAGTCATGGGTTGCGTGGTCAACGGCCCGGGCGAGGCCCGCGAGGCCGACCTCGGCGTCGCCTCCGGCAACGGCAAGGGGCAGATCTTCGTCAAGGGCGAGGTCATCAAGACCGTCCCCGAGAGCCAGATCGTCGAGACCCTCATCGAGGAGGCCATGCGCATCGCCGAGGAGATGGGCGAGCCCGTCGACGGTCAGCCGGCCGGCAGCCCCAGCGTCACCGTCGGCTGAGAGCTCACGGCTGTGACGTCGCTGGTACGACGCCCTGCCTCCGCACGCAGCTCGCTCAGCCTGGGCTAGCCGCCCAACCCGCAGAGGTTCTCGGCGTTGTCCCGCAGGTCGACGGCCTCGAACCTCCCCGTGGTGTAGGCGTTGCCGCGCACCGCGCACGTCTGGCTGTCCCGGATGAGCACGTGGGTCAGCGCCACCTCGTGCGGCTCGGTGCCGCCGAGGACGACAGCTCCCTTGTCGATCCTGGTCGCCCGCTCGGCGCCCGCATACGCGACGGTGGTGTGAGCCAGGTCCAGCGAGGAGTCGGTCAGGTGCAGGCCGTCCCAGGACCCTGGGTTCTCCTCGACCCCGGTGAGCAGCACCGGTGTGCTCTCCGTGCCGGCGGCCACGACCCTGGAGCCGGCGAAGGCGTCGATCCCGCCCTCCTGCCCGAAGAAGATCTGCGTGCCGGCCTCGATGCGCAGGGTGCTGCCGCCGTCGACGTAGATGTTGCGCGGGTAGGGGTACTCGTCGCCGCCGTTGCGGTACGGCACCCCCAGGTCAGGGACCCGGTGCTCCTGGCCGTCGGTGACCTCGCCGCCGAGGTAGACGAACGGCAGCCCGTTGGCCGGCCAGGTCTCCGTGGAGTCCTGGCCGAGGTAGTCGCTGCCGCGATCCAGCCGGGTGGCGTTGATGACGGACGTGCGAACGCCATACTCCATGTTGTCCGCGAAGACGTTGCCGGTGAACTCACCGAGGGTCAGCTCGGTGGCGTCGAGCCCGGAGGTGGCCGACCCGACGACACGGGTGTGGGTGATGTGGATCGGCTCGGTCGGGTTGACCGCGTGGCCGATGGCGGCCTGGCAGACCGGCCCTCCGGGGTGGCTGACGGCCGTGCTGGTCTCGAGCCGCCCGGCGTGCAGCAGGTCGACGTGGTCCAGCACGCTCTCCCCGCTGCCGTCGAAGCACAGACCCACCCAGGTCCCGTGCCCCTCGGCCATGCCACGCAGGACGATCCGGTCCTGCGCGGTGCCGCGCGCGACGATGCTGCCCTCCGGCCCGATCCGCAGCCGGGCGTCGGGCGCGAAACGGATCTCGGTGCCAGCCTCGATGACCAGGCCCGCGGAGACGTCGAGCCGCCCCTCGACGGCGTAGTCGCACCCCGGACCGCTGTCGGTCAGCCGGGTGGGGCGGGTGAGTGAGTCCACGGTCTCGCGGCACTGGTCGTCCGGGCGCGGTGCCGTGCTCGTGGTGGGTGCGTCCGTCGTCGCGCTGGCGGCAGCGGGATCGGTCGCAGTCCCGGCCGTCGAGGGGTCGGGCGTCGTGCTCGCTGAGGTCTGGCTGCACGCGGGGAGGACACCCAGCACACCCACCGCCACGAGCGCCGCTGCGGCCGCGGCCGGCGAGAGCCTCGAGGACGGTGGTCGGCGGAAAGAAGCGTGCCCCATCGGAGGAACCCTAGCGGCACGCCGGAGCCCGGTATGGCGCAGCACGGCCTGAGCGGATGCCGCCCGGTAACGTCAGCACATGAGCCCGGATCCGATCGGCCGCAGCACGGCACGGCACTCCGTCTGGGACGACGTCTGTGACGCCTACCACCTGGTGGACCGTACCGACCTCGGTGTCGTCGAGGAGGTCGTGCCCCCTGGCGCCGGCGGGAGGCCGCACCAGCACGCACGTTCCCGGGAGTTCTTCTACGTCCTGGCCGGGGAGGCGACCATGGTCCTGGGGCCGCGCGAGGTGCGGGTCACGGAGGGCAGCGGGGTGGAGGTCCCGGCCGGCACCAGGCACCAGGTGCGTAACGACGGGCGCGAGGAGCTGCGTCTGCTGGTGGTCAGCTCCCCGCGGGTGGCCGACTCGGGCCGTCGCCGAGGCTCACGCCCCCTCGCGCGCGACCGGTCCGGTCCGGTGGTCGGCAGCCACCTGCGCCGTACCCGCCACGGCGACCTGAAGGCGGTGGTCTCCTTCGAGCAGGAGCCGGACACGCAGCCCTTCCTCGGCCAGGGTGGCCAGGACTGGCACGAGCGCGCCCTGACCGACCCCGACATGGAGCACTGGGTGCTCGTCGACCGGCTCGACCGGGTGGTGGCCTTCGGCATCCTGGCCGGGCTGTCCCGACCGGACACCGTGGAGATCCGCCGCATGGTCGTCGCCCCGGAGGGGCGGGGCCAGGGCCTGGGTCGACTCCTGCTGCGTCAGCTGCTGGAGCACGCCCTCGCCAGCCCCGAGGTCCGGCGGGTGTGGCTCGACGTGAGTGCGGACAACACGGGGGCCCGCAGCCTCTACCGGTCGATGGGCTTCGTGGAGAAACCGACGCCGGCCGACGTGACCCTGCTCGAGGACGGGGTCTACCTGGAGTGGTCGGGGCAGGCGCCTACCCTGGCCCGATGAGCGCCGGATTCCTGCCCGTCCGCCAGCTGGTGCTGGTCGACCTGCTCTCCCTCATGGTCGCGGTCCACCCCGGGGAGCGGGCGGTGATCGCCGTCGACGGGCCGGACGGGGTGGGCAAGACCCGGCTCGTGGGCGAGCTGGTCGCCCTGGCGCCGCACGTGGCGGGTCGCGCGGTGCACTCCGTGTCGGTGGACGGATTCCACCACCCACGGGTCGTGCGGCACGCCCGGGGGAGCACCGGGGAGACCTTCTACGCCGACTCCTACGACTACGAGGCCCTCCGCAGCAAGGTGCTGCGTCCCTTCCGGGCCGGGCGTGAGATCGTCCCGGCGGTCCACGACGTCGACACCGACCAGCGGCTGCAGCCGGACCCTGTCGAGCTGCCCGAGGATGCGCTCCTGCTGGTGGAGGGCATCTTCCTGCGCCGCCCCGAGCTGCGGGGGGAGTGGGACGCGACCTGCCTGGTCACCGCCCCGCTGGAGGTCACGGTGGCGCGGGGCAACGCGCGGCAGGGGCAGGGGCAGGGGCGGGAACGGGGACGGATGGCCGGGGAGGACGACCCCGAGCACCCCTCCAACGCCCGGTATGTCGAGGGGCAGCGGCTCTACCGGCTCCAGGCCCGCACCTGGGCGCCGACCTGGATCGTGGACAACACGGACCTGTCCCGGCCCGAGCTCATCGTGCCCGACCCCGACGAGCCGCAGTGGTTCGACCAGTGACGCGTGCGGGCTGATCCTCGGTCGCTGGGGGTGGGAGAATGAGGCGCGTGTCACGCATGTACACGTCATACCGTGTCTCCCGCACGATCCGGATCGAGGCCCCGCCCGCCGCGGTCCACCCCCACGTGACGGAGCTGCGCCGCTGGGCCGACTGGTCGCCCTGGGAGGGCAGCGACGACGACCACCACCTGGAGCGCAGCTACACCGGACCGGACCGCGGGGTCGGCGCCGGCTACGCGTGGTCGGGGAACAAGGACTCGGGGGCCGGCAGCGTGATGGTCGCCCTCGACCAGGGGTCGCGGGTCGAGCTGGACCTGCACTTCCACGAGCCGTTCCCGGCGGAGAACCACCTCCGTTTCGACCTCGACCCGGAGAGCGGGGGGCGGGCCTGCGTGGTGTCCTGGACGGTGACCGGGGTGCCCACGGGGTTGATGCGGACGCTGGCGCGCGTGCTGCCGATGGACCGGCTCGTCGGCCGGGAGCTGGAGAAGGGATTGCGCCGGCTCAAGGCGCTGGTCGAGGCCGGGTAGGCCGGAGGTCGTCAGCCGGCGGCGTCCTGCTGCTCGGCCGCCGCCTGCTCGGCGACCTCCTCCTCGACCGCCGCGGTGTCCTCGTCGACCCACGCGAAGGTGCGGGTGACCGCCTTCTTCCAGGTCCGGTAGAGCCGCTCGCGCTCCTCCGTGCGCATTTGCGGGCTCCAGCGACGGTCGACGGACCAGTGCTCGGTCAGCTCTTCCTGACCCTCCCAGAAGCCGACCGCGATCCCGGCGGCGTAGGCCGCGCCGAGGGCCGTGGTCTCGACCACCTCGGGGCGCACGACGTCCAGGTCGAGGAGGTCGGCCTGGAACTGCATGAGCAGCTCGTTGGCGACCATGCCGCCGTCGACCCGCAGCTCGGTGATCTGCACGCCGGAGTCGGCCCGCATCGCGTCCAGGACCTCACGGGTCTGGTAGGCGGTGGCCTCCAGGGCGGCGCGGGCGATGTGGTGCTTGTTGACGTAGCGGGTCAGCCCGACCACCGCGCCGCGTGCGTCGTCGCGCCAGTAGGGCGCGAACAGCCCGGAGAACGCGGGCACGATGTAGCAGCCACCGTTGTCGTCGACCTGCGCGGCCAGCTCCTCGACCTCGGCCGCGTCGGAGATGAGACCGAGGTTGTCCCGCAACCACTGCACGAGCGAGCCGGTGACGGCGATCGAGCCCTCCAGGGCGTAGACCGGGTCCTGGTCGCCGAGCTGGTAGCAGACGGTGGTGATCAGGCCGTTCTCGCTGGGCACGATCTCCGTGCCGGTGTTGAGCAGCATGAAGTTGCCGGTGCCGTAGGTGTTCTTGGACATCCCACGCTCGAAGCAGGCCTGGCCGAAGGTGGCGGCGTGCTGGTCGCCGAGCATCCCGGCGATGGGCACGTCCAGCTTGTCGCTGTGGCCGTAGACCTCCGAGCTGGACCGGATCTCGGGCAGCATCGCCTGCGGGACCCCGATCGCCTCGCACAGCTCCGGCGACCAGGACAGGGTGCGCAGGTCCATGAGCATCGTCCGGGAGGCGTTGGTGACGTCGGTGACGTGGATGCCGCCCTCGGGTCCGCCGGTGAGGTTCCACACCAGCCAGGAGTCGATGGTGCCGAAGAGCAGCTCGCCGGCCTCGGCCCGCTCCCGGGCACCCTCGACGTGGTCCAGGATCCAGCGGGCCTTCGGCCCGGCGAAGTAGGTGGCGAGCGGCAGCCCGCAGACCGGCTTGAACCGGTCCGGCCCGTGCTCCCCGCCCAGCTCGGCGACCAGGTCGGAGGTGCGCGTGTCCTGCCAGACGATCGCGTGGTGCACCGGCTCCCCGGTGCTGCGGTCCCAGACCACGGTGGTCTCGCGCTGGTTGGTGATGCCGATCGCGGCCAGGCCGCCGCCCGTGACGTTGGCCCGGCCCAGGGCCAGGCCGATCACCTCCCGGGTGTTGTCCCAGATCTCCACGGGGTCGTGCTCGACCCAGCCCGCCCGCGGGAAGATCTGCTCGTGCTCCCGCTGGCCCACGGAGCGGATCCGGCCCCGTCGGTCGAAGACGATCGCCCGGGTGCTGGTGGTCCCCTGGTCGATGGCCAGGACGTACTGCTCGCTCACCCTCTGCTCCTCACCCACTGCTGGTCACGGTCTGCTGGTCACGGTCTGCTGGTCACTGCCGGCTGCTCACTGCCGGCTGCTCACCGTCTGCTCTGCGTCGTCTCCGCGCCCTGCTCGGCGTGGAAGGCCGCGAGCGCGGCCTCGTCGGTGTCCTCCTCGGCCGCGGCGCACACACCGCGGACCCACCCCGTGTAGGCCTCGATCTCGTGCGCGAGACGGTCGTGGTCCCACCCCAGCCACTGCTCCGCGATCTCGGCGATCTCCGGCACGGCGGAACGGCCCTGGTCGGGTGCCTCGTAGACGAGCCGGGTGCGCCGCATGAGCAGGTCCTCCAGGTGCAGGACCCCCTCGCTGATGCAGGCGTAGGCGATCTCGGCCCGCAGGTAGGCCGGGGCGTGCTGCAGCGGGCGGGCGAGCGAGGGGTCTTCCTCGATGAGCTCGAGCAGCTCCTCGATCAGCGAGCCGTAGCGGTGCAGCAGGTGGTCGGTCAGCTGCTCGCTCCAGCCGAACTGGCGTCGCAGCGCAGGCATGCGGCGGCGCATCGCCGTCTCCCCGACGGCTCCCACCAGCGGGATCTGGTCGGTGATGCTGCCCAGCGCCCCGGGCTCGTCGGCCAGCGCGAAGTCCACGGCGTCCTTGGCCATGACGCGGTAGGTGGTCAGCTTGCCGCCGCCGATGACGGTGAGGCCCGGCGCCGGGCTGGCCACCGTGTGCTCCCGGCTCACCTTCGCCGAGTCCGTCCCCTCCCTGGTGCCCGGCTGCAGCAGCGGACGCAGCCCGGCATACCAGCCGACCAGGTCGTCCCGGGTGAGCCGGGTGGTCAGCACGGCGTTCGCCTGCTCGAGCAGGTAGTCGACGTCGGCGGCGGTGGCCACGGGGTTGCGGCGGTCCAGACCCCACGGGGTGTCGGTCGTGCCGATGATCCAGTACCGGGCCCAGGGGATGAAGAAGAGCACCGAGCGCTCCGTCTGCAGGAACAGCCCGCTGGAGCCGTCGATCTTCTCCCTCGGCACGACGAGATGGACACCCTTGGAGGCCAGCACCCGCAGCCCGCCCTCGACGTCCGCGAGCTTCGGGACGTCGTCGGTCCAGACGCCGGCGGCGGCCACGACGTGCCGGGCGCGGCACTCCAGCTCCTCGCCCGACTCCCGGTCCAGCAGCCGGGCGCCCACGACCCGGCCGTCCTCGTCCTTGACCAGCTCGGTCACGCGGGTCCGGCTGGCGGGGTGGGCACCGTAGGAGTGGGCGGTGCGCACGAGCGTGGCGACCAGGCGGGCGTCGTCGACGGTGGCGTCCCAGTACTTCACCGCCCCGATCGCGGTGCGGTGGCGCAGGGCCGGGAACTCGCGCTGCAGCCCCGCGCGGGTGCGGTGCTGGTGGATGGGCAGGGCCCGCCGGCCCGGCATGAGGTTGGCCAGCACGTCGTAGAGGGTGACACCGGCCCCGTAGTAGGCGCGCTGCCACAGCCGGTGTTCCAGCGGGATGAGAAAGGGCATCGGCTTGACCAGGTGCGGGGCCAGCGTGTTGAGCAGCAGGCCGCGCTCGGTCAGCGCCTCGTGCACCAGCTTGAAGTCGAGCATCTGCAGGTAGCGCAAGCCCCCGTGCACCAGCTTGGTGGACCACTGCGAGGTGCCCGCGCCCCAGTCCTCCGCCTCGACCAGCACGGTGGTCAGGCCCCGCGTCGTGGCGTCGAGCGCGACCCCCGCGCCGGTCACCCCGCCGCCGACGACGAGCACGTCGACCGGCTCGCCGCCCGCCGCGCTCTCCCGCAGGATGCGCAGGGCCTCGTCCCGGCTGCGGCCGGTCAGCGCGCGTGGCTGCATGGCCACCCCTTCCTCTCGCTGCCCACATCCTTGTGCATGCACGGCTGACGCGCGAGAGCAGGGGCTGTCGGCGGCGCCACCCCAGAGCCTGCGCTGGTGGGGCGTCCCGGTGTGGCCGCGGTGCGGGGGGTGCGGCAGGCTGGGCACATGCTGCGCAGCCTGGGTCCGGTGCGGGCCTACGGGCCGGCAGACGTCGAGCGCGCCCTGGAGATCTGTGCGCAGGACCCCGTCAACAACGTCTTCGTGGCCGCGCGGATCCTGGAGTCCGGTCTGGTCGGCACCCGCGGCCCGCTCTTCGCCTACACCTCCGGGGAGGACCAGGCGCTGGTGTGGTGCTCGGCCAACGTGGTGCCGGTCCAGGCGAGCCCCAAGGCGATGGGGGCGCTGGCGGCCAAGGTGGTCAAGCGCCGGGCGACCGCCAGCTCGGTCTTCGGCCCGGCCGACCAGGTGCTGGACCTGTGGGGCCGGCTCGAGCGGCACTGGGGCCAGCCGCGGGAGGTGCGGGCCAGGCAGCTGGTGATGACCACCAGGATCCCGCCCTCGACGGCGGGCATGCCCGTGGACCCGGCCGTGCGGGTGGCGACGATGGACGACCTGGACCTGCTGGTGCCCGCGGCGGCAGCGATGTTCACCGAGGAGATCGGCTACCCCCCTTACCGCGGCAACGGCACGGCATACCGCCGAGGCGTGGCCGCCCTGGTCGAGCAGGGCCACTCCCTCGTCCGCGTCGAGGACGGCCAGGTCGTCTTCAAGGCCGACCTCGGCTCCGTCGCCCTCGGCGTGGCCCAGGTGCAGGGCGTCTGGGTGCACCCGGACCGGCGGGGAGAGGGGCTGGCGGCCCCGGCGATGGCGGCCGTGGTCGAGCACACCATCGCCCACGTCGCGCCGGTGGTGACCCTCTACGTCAACGACTTCAACGAGCGCGCGGTCGCCACCTACCGGCGGGTCGGTATGGAGCAGACCGGCACCTTCGCCACCGTCCTGCTCTAGCTGCACCGCTCGCAGCAGCCACACCCTGAGCACACCCTGAGCCGCCTCGTCATGCGTGAGCCGGTTCTTCCCGGCTCACGCATGACCAGTGGGCTGCAGGTGGGGCTGGCGTGACCGCTGGTGCCGTCAGGTCAGCCGGTGGTGCAGGAACGCCCAGGCCAGCGCGTGCCAGGTGGCCCACTGCTCGGGGGTCGAGGCGCCGCCGTGGCCGCCCTCGGTGTTCTCCCAGTAGGTGACGTCCCGGTCGTGCTCGGTCAGCAGCGCCGCCATCTTGCGGGCATGCCCCGGGTGCACGCGGTCGTCGCGCGTGGAGGTGGCCAGGTAGACCGCCGGCGTGGGGCGGTCGGGGTCGAAGCGCTGGTAGGGGGAGAAGGTCTGCAGGGAGGCCCACTGCTCGGGGTCGTCCGGGTCGCCGTACTCGGCCATCCACGAGGCCCCGGCGAGCAGCAGGTGGTAGCGCTGCATGTCCAGCAGCGGCACCTGGCAGACGACGGCCGCGAAGTCCTCGGGGTAGCCGGTGATCATGTTGCCGACCAGCAGGCCACCGTTGGACCGGCCGGTGCAGCCCAGGCGGGCCACCGAGGTCACGCCCCGGGCGACCAGGTCGCGTGCCACGGCGACGAAGTCCTCATAGGCCCGGTGCCGCTCCTCCTGCAGCGCAGCCTGGTGCCACCGCGGCCCGAACTCACCGCCTCCGCGGATGCCGGCGACCACGTGGACGTGCCGGTGCGCGAGCCAGGAACGGCCGACGATCGGGTCGTAGGCAGGGGTCAGGGCCTGCTCGAAACCGCCGTAGCCATGGACCGCGGTGGGGGTGGAGCCGTCCATCGGCAGGTCGGCCGGCCCGACCTGCCAGTAGGGGACGCGGGTGCCGTCGGCCGAGACGGCCCACTGCTGGGTGACCACCAGGCCCTCGGCCTCGAACCGCGCCGGCGCCGCCTTCAGGGTCTCGACGTCGACAGTGTTGCTGTCGCCGTCGGTGAGCCGGGCGACGGACAGTGTCATCGGGTCGAGGAAGCCGGTCGTGACCAGCCACAGGTCGTCGTTCTCGTCGTCGTCGACCGCCGAGACGCTCACCGTGCGCAGGCCCACGTCGAGCAGTTCGGTCAGGTCACGGCTCACCCAGCCGGTGCCGTCCGGCTCCCGCTCGTGGACGCGCACGGTATGCCGCACGTCCACCAGCTCGGTCGTCACCAGCCGGTCCTTGGTCCAGGTGAGGTCGACCAGCGCGGAGCGGTCGTCCGGGGTGAACACCGCGGTCCATCCCGCCGTCGCCGGGTCCTCGAGCACTGCGGACAGCGGCGCGACGAGCAGGCTGCCGGCTGGGTGCTCGGGACCGTCGGGGGAGGGGGACGACGACGTCGGCGAGGACGGCGAGGACGCCGACGTCGGCGACCACGGGTGCCGCAGCCGCACGGCGACGTGGTCGCGGTGGACGTCGACCTCCGCCGTCACGGGGAGGTCGAGGGCCCGGACTGTCCCCGGCCGCCCCGTTGGGGACTCGCCCTGAGCGGCTGAGCCCCGACCGTCCCCACCCTGGCTGTCCTCGCCCTGGCTGTCCTCGCCCTGGCCGTCCTCGCCCTGCCCGTCCTCGATCTGCTCGCTCGCGTCGTCCAGGACCAGGGTCTGGCCACGGTAGAAGGCCAGCCCGCGGTGCAGCACGGTCCGGCCGCTGCGCTGGTCGTGGCCGACGAAGAGCCCGAGGTCCTCCTCGGGAATGGTGTGCACCACGGCCGCGTCCGCGAGCGGCGTGCCACGGCGCCAGAGGCGCACCGTGCGCGGGTAGCCGGACCGGGTCGCGCCGGTGGGGTCGTCGGCGGTGGTGAGGTAGACGTGGTCGCGGTCACGCCAGACCAGCCGGCCCTTGGCCTCGGGCTTGGCGAAACCCTCGGGGGCGGACACCCACCGCCCGGTGGTCAGGTCCAGCTCCCGGGTGGTGCCGGCGTCGGCCCCGCCCCGGGACAGGTGCACCAGTGCCCGGTCCATCTGCGGCCGCAGCAGCTGGGCCCCCTGCCACACCCAGGGCACGTCCTCCTCCCGGGCGAGGGCGTCCACGTCGACCAGCACCTCCCACTGCGGCTCCTCGGTGCGGTAGGACGCCCAGCTGGTGCGACGCCATACCCCGCGCGGGTGCTCTGCGTCGGTCCAGAAGCCGTAGAGGTGCTCGCCGGCCTGCCCGACCAGCGGGATGCGGTCCGGTGCCTCCAAGGCGTCCTGGATCCCGGCGTGCAGGTCCGGGTAGAGAGGGTGCCCGGTGAGCGCCTCCTCAGCCGCGGCGCTGCGCTCGCGGACCCACCCCATCGCCCGGTCACCCTCGACGTCCTCCAGCCAGATCCACGGGTCCACATCGGTGCTCATGGGCTCCACCCCATCACGGGCAAGGTCACCGGTCGGTAACGATCCGGTGTGATCTATGCCGCAATGGGGCGGTGACCGCTACGTTTCGGTCACTGCTTTCCCGTGGATGTCGTCTCGTTCGCCCAGGACCAACGGTGGTCCTCGGGCATCGCTGTTCTCCCTGCCACCCCAGTGCCTACCCGACTGCTCATCCGACTGCTCATCCGACTGGTCATCCCGACGGCGCCCTCGCCGACTGCCGTTCCCCCCGAACCTTGACGAAGACGTGAGGTCCGACCTGATGCTCGCCGTGCACAACCTCGAGGTGGTCTACGAGGGTGTCCTGCGGTCCCTGCGCGGGGCGAGCCTGGCCGTGGCTCCGGACCGTATCGTCGCGGTGCTCGGTGCCAACGGTGCGGGCAAGACCACGCTGCTGCGCGCGATGACCGGGCTGCTGGACGTGCACCGCGGCAAGATCACCCGCGGTCAGGTCACCCTCGACGGCACTCCGCTCGACACCCGCCGCGCCGCCTCGGTGGTCAGGGCCGGCGTCTCCCAGGTGATGGAGGGCCGCCGGGTGTTCGTGGAGTTCACCGTGGAGGAGAACCTCCGGATCGGGGGTCACACCGGCTCCACGGCCGACGTGACGGCGAACCTGGAGCGCATCTTCGCGATGTTCCCCGTCCTCGCGGACCGGCGCGGCGCCAGGGCCGGCTACCTCTCCGGCGGCGAGCAGCAGATGCTGGCGATCGGCCGGGCGCTGATGGCGCAGCCGCGCTTCCTGCTGCTGGACGAGCCGAGCCTCGGCCTGGCGCCCAAGCTGGTCGAGCAGATCCGCGACCTCATCGTCGACATCAACGCCGCCGGCACCGGGGTGCTGCTCATCGAGCAGAACGCGGCGATGGCGCTGTCGATCGCCCATCACGGTTACGTGATGGAGAACGGCATCACGGTGATGGACGCGCCCGCCGACACGCTGCGCGCCGACGAGGACATCCAGGAGTTCTACCTGGGCCTGGGGCAGACCGCCTCGCTGCGCGACGTCAAGCACTACAAGCGCCGCAAGCGGTGGCTGTCGTGAGCGCCCTGCAGAGCTCAGGTCAGGGCACCCCGCTGCTGGCCGTGCACGACGTCAGCCTCCGCTTCGGCGGGCACACCGCCCTCGACGGGGTCTCCTTCGAGGTCGCCGAGCGCGAGCTGTTCGCCGTCATCGGGCCCAACGGCGCCGGCAAGACCTCCACCTTCAACTGCATCTCCGGGGTCTACCGGCCCGACGGTGGCGACATCCTCCTGCGCGGTGAGTCGCTGCTGGGTCGGCGCCCCGACGCCATCGCCGGCCTCGGGGTCGCGCGGACCTTCCAGAACATCGAGCTCTTCGACAACCTCACCGTGCTGGACAACCTGCTCATGGGCCGCCACCAGGGGCTCACCCGGCCGTGGTGGCAGGCGATGCTGTGGCTCCCGGGGGTGCGCACGGAGGAGTATGCCGCGCGGCTGGCGGTCGAGCACATCATCGACTTCCTCGACCTGGCCGCGGTCCGGCACATGCCGGTCGGGATCCTGCCCTACGGGATCCGCAAGCGGATCGAGCTGGGCCGGGCCCTGGCGATGGAGCCGGACCTGCTGCTGCTCGACGAGCCCGTGGCCGGGATGAACGCCGAGGAGACCGAGGACATGGCCAGGTTCATCCTCGACATCCGCGGTGAGCTCGGGCTGGCGATGATCATGGTCGAGCACGACATGCGGCTGGTCATGGACCTCGCCGACCGGGTGCTGGTGCTCGACTTCGGGGTGGCGATCGCCCAGGGCACCCCGGAACAGGTCCAGCAGGACCCCGAGGTGATCCGCGCCTACCTGGGCGGGGCCTCGCAGGAGGTGCTGGACGAGGTGCAGGACGTCATCGACGACGCAGGCCGCACCGAGCGCCGAGCCGAGGGCCGGGCTCGCGGATGTGCCGAGGGTCAGGCCGAGGACCGGGCCGCGGGGAGGCCGTCGTGAACGAGGTGACCTACCTGCCTCGGCTCCTCGCGGCCGCGGCCGCGGAGCAGCCGGACCGGGTGGCCCTGCGGGAGAAGCGCGACGGCCTGTGGCAGGACATCACCTGGGCCGACTACGCGGAGCGGGTGGAGAAGGTGGCCTACGGGCTGGCCGCGCTCGGCGTCGGCCCGGGGGACCGGGTCGCCATCCAGTCCGAGAACCGTCCGGAGTGGCTCTACGCCGACCTGGGCAGCAACCACCTGCGGGCGGTCATCGTCGGCTTCTACCCGACCAACCCGGTGGCCGAGGTCCGCTATCTGCTCGCCGACAGCGGGGCCAAGGTCCTCATCGCGGAGGACCAGGAGCAGGTCGACAAGGCGATGGAGGTCATCGACGAGGTGCCGACCCTCGAGCGCGTCGTCTACCTGGACGGTCGCGGCCTGGGCGACCTGGACGACGCCCGGCTCCTCTCCGTGGACGAGATGGTCCGCCTCGGCGAGGCCCTGCGCGCCGAGCAGCCCGACCTGCTGGCCACCCACGACGCCGGCCGCACCCCCGAGGACCTGGTCACGCTGATCTACACCTCCGGCACCACCGGTCCGCCCAAGGGAGCGATGCTCACCGCCCGCAACATCGCTTTCGCGGCCGACACCTTCGCCCACGCGCCGGGCATGTTCGGCGACCAGGGGCTGACCCGGCAGGACGTGCTGGTGTCCTACCTGCCGCTCTCGCACGTGGTCGAGCGCGCGGTGAGCACCTGGTCGGGGGTGCGCAACCGCACCGTGGTGCACTTCGCCGAGTCCATCGACACGGTCACCGCCGACCTGGCCGAGGTGCAGCCGACAGTGCTCTTCGCGGTGCCCCGCATCTGGGAGAAGATCCAGGCCGGGGTGGCGATCAGGACCGCCAACGCCACCCCCGTCAAACGGGCCGCGTATGCCGTGGCCGACCGTCTCGGGCGCACCGTGGCGCAGCAGCGCCTTCGGGACGGCGGACACCTGTCGCCGCTGTCCCGCCTGCTCGCCCTGCTCGCCTGGCTGCTGGCCTACCGCAAGCTGCGCCGCCACCTGGGGCTCGCCAAGGTCCGGCACGCCCTGTCCGGCGCGGCCCCCATCAGCCCGGAGGTCCTGACCTGGTTCCTCGGGCTGGGCGTGGTGATCCACGAGGCCTACGGGATGACCGAGAACACCGCGGTCGCCACCACCAACTACCCCGGCCGGGCCCGGATCGGCACGGTCGGCCAGGCGCAGCCGGGCATCGAGCTGCGGCTGGACGAGCAGACCGGCGAGGTGCTGACCCGCCACGCCGGCACCTTCGCCGGCTACTGGGACCGGCCCGAGGCGACGGCCGAGGCGGTCGACGCCGACGGGTGGCTGCATACCGGCGACGTGGGGGAGTGGGTCGAGGGTGACTACCTGCGGATCGTGGACCGGCTCAAGGACATCATCATCACCGCCGGCGGCAAGAACATCTCACCCAGCGAGATCGAGAACTCGCTCAAGGCCTCGCCCTACGTCAAGGAGGCGGTCATCATCGGTGACCGCCGCCCCTACCTGACCGCGCTCATCGGGATCGAGTACGACACCGTCGCCGACTGGGCCTCCCGACGCCGCATCGAGTACACCACCTACCGCGACCTGGCGACCAAGCCGGAGACCGTGGAGCTGATCGCCGACGTGGTCACGCAGACCAACCGCAGGTTCGCCCGGGTGGAGTCGGTCCGCAAGTTCCGCATGCTGCACAAGGAGCTGGACCACGAGGACGGCGAGCTGACCGCGACCCAGAAGCTGAAGCGGCAGGCGTTCGCGGACACCGTCCCGCAGCTGGTCGAGGACATGTACGGGGGCGGCAGCGAGTATGCCGGCCGAGACCTGGGAAGGCAGGGCTAGGCGATGACCGTGACGATGACCCTGGCCACGGCTACCCTCGCCGGGCTCGGCAACGGCGCGGTCTACGCGCTGATCGCGGTGAGCTTCGTCATCATCTTCCGCGCCACGGGCGTGCTGAACTTCGCCCAGCCCGGGCTGCTCATCCTTGGCACCTTCTTCACGGCGGTGCTGACCACCAACCTGGCCTGGCCGTTCTGGCTCTCGGCGCTCGTCGGCATGCTCCTGGTGGCCGTGGTGGCGGTCGCCGCGGAGCGGGTGGCGATCCGGCCGATGATCGGCCGGCCCGTCTTCGCGACCTCCCTGGTCACCGTCGGGCTCTTCACGATCCTGCTCATCGTCGCCTTCCGGCTCTTCGCCGCCCGGGCCCGCACCGTCAACGACCCCTGGCAGCTGACACGCCGCTGCCTGCTGCAGGACGCAGAAGGCGTGCAGTGCGCCCTGCCCGTCTACGACTTCACCATCGGCCGGTTCGTGGTGTCCATGGTGGTCCTCGGGCTGCTGGGTCTGTGGCTCTCCCGCTCCCGCGTCGGGCTGGCCATGCGGGCCACCTCGATGGACCAGGAGGCCGCGCTCGCCCAGGGCGTCGAGGTCGGCCGGATGTTCTCCCTGTCCTGGGCCATCGGCGGGGCGCTCGCCGCCCTGGCCGGGGTGCTGCTGGCCTCCGGGGGCTCGGTCGTCCAGGCCAACGACGCGCTGTTCGCCCTGGTCGCGCTGCCGGCGCTGATCCTCGGCGGGATCGACTCGTTCAAGGGTGCGGTGGTCGGCGGGCTGATCATCGGGGTGGTCTCCTCGATCACCGCGGCCCTGCAGCCGATCCATGCGCCGTGGCTGGGCCCCAACTTCGAGAACGTCGTCCCCTACGTGGTGATGATCCTGGTCCTGCTCGTGCGGCCCTACGGGCTCTTCGGCACACAGGAGGTGATCCGGGTATGAAGGGTCTGTCCGGGGTCTCGGAGACGTTGGCGCCTCGGGGGGTGTCCGGCACGGTCGACCGGTCGACCCGGCGCGGTCGGCCGCGGCTCTACACCCGGTACGCCGCCGACCAGGCGTTGCTCAACACCCCCGCCAAACGCTGGTGGACCCTGGCCGCGCTCGCCGTCGCGGTCCTGGCACCGTTCGTGCTCAGCCGCGACCTGACCCACCTCGTCTCGACCGCGATCGCGATGGCGATCGCCGGCATCGGGCTCAACCTGCTCACCGGCTACGCCGGGCAGATCTCGCTGGGCCACCCCTTCTTCATGGCCCTGGGTGCCTACACCGCCGCCGTCATCGGCGGCAGCCCGGGCAGCACGGTCCTCGGCTACGAGCTCGACCTGGCGCTTGCCCTGCTCGGTGCGGCGCTGGTGCCGGCCCTGGTCGGCCTGGTGGTCGCGCCCCTGGCCACCCGGGTGCGCGGGCTCTACCTCGCGGTGCTCACGCTGGGCCTGCTCATGCTGGGGGAGCAGCTGTTCAAGCAGTGGGCCGCGCTGACGGGCGGCTCCGGCGTGGGCCGCGCGGGCGCCCGGCCCGTCCTGTTCGGCAACGACCTGACCCAGACGTATGCCGTCGGCCCGGTCCACCTGACCCCGCACGTGTCGCTTTACCTCGTCTGCCTGGTGCTCCTGGTCGCGCTCGGGGTAGCGGCACGCAACCTGGCCCGCACGCGCACCGGGCGCGCCTTCTCCGCCGTCCGCGACCGGGACGTCGCGGCGGAGGTGATGGGCGTGAACCTGCTGCGCGCCAAGACCCTGGCGTTCGTCCTCTCCTCCGCCTACGCCGGGATCGGCGGCGCGCTGCTGTCCATGCTCATCGGCCGGGTCGCACCGGAGCAGTGGAACATCCTGATGGCCATCAACCTGCTGGCCATCGTGGTCATCGGCGGCGTCGCCACGGTGACCGGCACGCTCCTCGGTGCTGCCTTCGTCGTCCTGCTGCCCCGCGTGCTGGAGTGGGCCGCCCACTGGCTCCCCTTCATCTCCACCGGCAGCGGCGGCCTCATCAACGTCTTCCAGCTCCAGTCGATCCTCTTCGGCACGATGATCGTCCTCTTCATGGTCCTGGAACCACGCGGGCTCTTCGGCCTCTGGCACCGCGTCCGCACCTACTTCAGAACCTGGCCCTTCAGCTACTGACCCCCTACCCGTCACGTCACCCGTCCGCCTACCGGTCCGCATACCCGACCCCATACCCGACCCCCTACCCGAGCACCACGAGGAACGTCTGACCCGACCCACCCACCGCACAAAGGAGAACGCCCATGTCCCACCCCAAGCCTCACGGTCCGACCACCCCGCCCCGAGCCCGACGGCTCACGGCACTCACCGCTGCGGGCCTGCTCGCCTTCGCCGGGTGCACCGTCGTCGAGGACGACGAGCCCACCGCCGCCGACCAGGCGGCCGACGACACCACCGCCGACACCACAGCCGACACCACTGCCGACACCACTGCCGACAGCGACGACACCACCGATGACACGGCGGGCGAGACGGACGGTGACGCGGCGGGTGAGACCGACGACGCCGACGACACCGACGACGGGGCCGTGGCCGGTGAGGTCACCTTCGACCAGGGCGTCACCGAGGACGCCTGCCCCGACGCCGTCAACCCGGACAACGGCTGCATCTACCTGGGCATCCTCTCCGACCTCACCGAGGGCCCGTTCGCGGCGCTCGCCGTCCCGATCACGGACGCGCAGCGCAACTACTGGCAGCAGGTCAACGAGGCCGGTGGCGTCGGCGGCTTCGACGTCGACATCGACACCTACACCCGCGATACCAAGTACCAGCCGGCCGAGCACGCCGCCCAGTACAACGCGATCGCGGACAACGTGCTGGCCCTGGCGCAGAGCCTGGGCACGGTGAACACCGAGGCCGTGCTGGACGACATGGACGCCAACGACATCGTCGCCGTCCCGGCCTCGTGGTGGTCCGGGTACAACTTCACCGAGAACGACAAGGGCCTGATCCTGGAGACCGGCTACTCCTACTGCGTGGAGGCCGTCGTCGGGCTGGACTGGTTCACCGAGAACCACAGCCAGCCGGCCAGCATCGCCGCGGTCGGCTACCCCGGTGACTACGGCGGAGACTCGGCGGCGGGCGCGCAGCTGTGGGCAGAGGCCAACGGCGCCGAGGTGACTGTCGTGCCGACCGGCCCGAACCAGGTCACGGGCGGTCAGGACGCGGTCGTCTCCGCGGTCCTGCAGGCCGGGCCGGACGTGGTGCTCCTCGCCGTGGGCCCGGCGGAGAACGCCGAGATCGTCGGCAAGCTGGCCGCCTCCGGCTTCACCGGGCGGTTCCTGGGCTCCCTGCCCACCTGGAACCCGGCCCTGCTGGAGAGCCCCGCAGCCCCGGCGCTGCAGGGCCTGTTCAACCACCTGGCACCGACCCAGCAGTGGAACGGGGACAGCCCCGGCGTGCAGGCGATGAAGGACTCCCTGGACGGCGCCGAGCCGGAGAACGGCGGCTACGTCATCGGCTGGGTGATGAGCTACCCGATGCACGCGCTGCTGGAGGAGGCCGTGGCCAGCGGCGACCTCACCCGCGCAGGTCTGCGCTCCGTGGTCGACGGCTTGGAGGCCGACTTCCAGGGGATGGCGCAGAACATCACCTACGGCGGCGAGGGCAAGGACGTGGCCGTGCCCGGCCTCATCGTCGGGACCCCCAGCCCGGACGCCCCGCTGGGCATCGACTCCACCACCGAGTTCTACGAGGGCAGCACCTTCGGCGAGCTGGACTACACCCAGGCCTGCTCGGCCAGCAGCTGACCAACCGGTGCGTCCACCGGCGGGGGTCAGCCGTCGCCCGCCTGCTCCGCCTCGGCGAAGAACGGGGCAGACGCGGCATACCCCCGCAGGAGCCAGGCCGCGGCGGCGGGAAAGCGGTCGGCCCAGGCCGTCTCGAAGTGGTAGGCGGTCGAGTCGTAGACGTAGCGGACGTGGACGTCGGACCCGCGCAGGGCACGGACCAGACGCTCGGCGTCCTCGACGTAGGCGCGCTCGATGTCCGGCTCGTCGGGCTGCTCGTGACCACCGGCGTCGAGGTGGACGCGGCCGCTCAGCCGCCCGGCGGCCAGCGCCTCCTCCAGGTCGGTCAGCGCCCGCTCACCCGGCCACCACAAGGCCGGCGAGAAGAGCCCGGCCGCGCCGAAGACGTCCTGGTGCTCCAGCCAGAGGTAGGCGCTGACCACGCCGCCCAGGGAGCTGCCCGCGACGATCGTGTGCTCGGGTCCGGACAGGGTGCGCAGGACGCTGTCCACGGCGGGCTTGAGGTGCTCGACGAGGAAGGCGGCGTAGTCGGCGGCGCGTCCCCCGCCCCGCTCGGGGTGGGGGTACTGCGTGTACTCCTCGCTGCGCTGCTCGGGATGGCAGGGGATGCCGACGACGATCGCGGGGATGCCGTCGGCGGCCAGCCGGGTCATCGCCTGGCCGACCTGCCACGAGGCGCCCTCGAAGGTGCGGGAGCGCAGGAAGAGGTTGTGCCCGTCGTGCAGGTAGAGCACGGGGTAGCGCTCGTCGGGCCGCTCCTCGTAGCCGGGCGGGAGCCAGGCGTAGATCTCGGCGGAGCGGCCCAGGCCGGGCAGCTCGACGTCGCGCCAGGAGCGCAGGTCCCCGTGGTCGTCGCCGTCCGGGCAGTGGACGGGCAGCAGGTCAGCAAGGTCCAGGCGCATAGGCCCAGGGTAGGTCGGCAGGACGGCTCGTTAGTCTCCGGTCATGACGATGCCGTCCCCGCACCCCACCCTCGACGTCGCCGCGGTCCGGGCCCAGTTCCCCGCCCTCGCGTCCGGCACCGCCCACTTCGACGGGCCCGGTGGCTCCCAGACCCCCTCGGTGGTGGCGGAGGCGATCGCCACCACCCTCACCAGCTCGATCGCGAACCGCGGCACGGTCACCGCCGCGGAGCAGCGGGCCGAGAGGATCGTGCACGAGGCGCGCGCCGCGACGGGTGATCTGCTGGACACCGACCCTGCGACGGTGATCTTCGGGCGCAGCATGACGGCCCTGACCATGGACCTCGCCCGCACGCTGGCCCGGTCCCGGGACTGGGGCCCCGGCGACGAGGTCGTGGTCACCTCGCTCGACCATGACGCCAACATCCGGCCCTGGGTCATCGCGGCAGAGGCGGTCGGGGCAGGCGTGCGGTGGGCCGAGGTGGACCCGGAGACCGGTGAGCTGCCGCCCAGCGCGGTGGAGGCGGTGCTGACCGAGCGCACCCGGATGGTCGCGGTGACCGGCGCCAGCAACCTCATCGGGACCCGTCCGGACCTGCCCCGGATCATCTCCGCGGCGCACGCCGTCGGGGCCCTCGTGCACGTGGACGCCGTGCACCTGGCCGCCCACGCCGCCGTCTCCCGGGAACAGCTGGGGGCGGACCTGCTCTCCTGCTCGCCCTACAAGTTCTTCGGCCCGCACCTCGGGGTGATGTCCGGCCGGCCCGACCTGCTGGAGGAGCTGCGCCCGGACAAGCTGCTGCCCTCGCCGGAAACGGTCCCGGAGCGGTTCGAGATGGGCACGCTGCCCTACGAGCTGCTCGCCGGCGCCACGGCCACCGTCGACTTCGTCGCGGGCCTGGCGGGCACGGACGGCACCCGACGCGCACGGCTGGAGGCGTCGTTCGCCGCGATGGAGGCGCACGAGGACGCCCTGCGGGTCCGCGCTGAGGACGGTCTGGCGGCCATCGACGGGGTCCGCGTGCACTCGCGCGCCCTGCACCGCACCCCGACCCTGCTGTTCACCGTCGAGGGAGTGGAGCCGGCCGCCGTGCACCGCCACCTCGCCGCCCGCGGGGTCAACGCCCCGGCCTCGCACTTCTACGCGTGGGACTGCAGCCACCGGCTGGGGCTCGGCCCTGCCGGAGGCGTGCGGGTGGGTATGGCGCCCTACACCACGCAGGAAGAGGTCGACCGCCTGCTCGAGGGGGTCGGCGAGCTCCGCTGAGCTCTCGCCCGAGAACGCGGCTGGGATCGCGGTCAGGAACTCGGTCGAGCCTGCACTGGTCGGCGGGTAGGCTGCGACGGTCACCCCGCGGCACGGCAGACGCACCACTGCACACTGCATACCCCTTGCATGCCTCTGCCCCGTGCCACGGGACCACGCCCGGTAGAAGGAGTGCCCCCTCGTGTCGCGGATCACGCGCCTGTCGAACCTGTTCCTGCGGACCCTGCGCGAGGACCCGGCCGACGCCGAGCTGCCCGGCCACAAGCTCCTGGTGCGCGCCGGCTACATCCGGCGTGCCGCCCCGGGCGTCTACACCTGGCTCCCGCTGGGGTTGAAGGTGCTGCGCAGGGTCGAGGCGATCGTGCGCGAGGAGATGGACGCGATCGGCGGGCAGGAGCTCAGCTTCCCGGCGCTGCTGCCGCGTGAGCCCTACGAGGCGTCCGGCCGCTGGACCGAGTACGGCGAGAACCTCTTCCGGCTCCAGGACCGCAAGGGCGTGGACATGCTGCTGGGGCCCACCCACGAGGAGATGTTCACCCTCGCGGTGAAGGACATGTACAGCTCCTACAAGGAGCTGCCGCTGACGCTCTACCAGATCCAGACCAAGTACCGCGACGAGGCGCGTCCGCGGGCCGGGCTGCTGCGCGGCCGCGAGTTCGTGATGAAGGACGCCTACTCCTTCGACATCGACGACGCCGGGCTCGAGGCCGCCTACCGGCGGCACCGGGAGGCCTACATCCGCATCTTCGACCGGCTGGGGTTCGACTACGTCATCGTGCACGCCGACTCCGGCGCGATGGGCGGCTCGGCCAGCGAGGAGTTCCTCGCCGTCAGCCCGGTCGGGGAAGACACCTTCGTGCGCTGCGAGGCCTCCGGGTATGCCGCGAACGTCGAGGCGGTCGTGATGCCCCAGGCGCCGCCGGTGGACCGGGCGGTCGTCGACGCGACCCCGGGCGCGCACGTGGAGGACACCCCGGACAGCCCGACCATCGAGACCCTGGTCGCGCAGGCCAACGCGCTCCACCCCCGCAGCGACGGCCGTGCCTGGACCGCGGCGGACACCCTCAAGAACGTCGTCGTCATGCTCACCTCTCCCGACGGCACCCGCGAGCCGCTGGCCATCGGGCTGCCGGGCGACCGGGAGGTCGACGCCAAGCGGCTGGAGGCGCAGGTGGCACCGGCCGAGTGGGCACCCTTCGAGGAGAAGGACTTCGCGGCGTACCCGATGCTGACCAAGGGCTACATCGGCCCGGCGATGCTGGGGGAGGCCTCGACCGAGCGGGGCGGCAGCGGTATCCGGTACCTGCTCGACCCCTCGATCGCGGTGGGTTCGGCCTGGGTCACCGGTGCCGACGAGCACGGCAAGCACGTCTTCGACCTGGTCCACGGCCGCGACTTCACCGCCGACGGCACCATCCAGGCCGCCGAGCTCCGCGAGGGCGACCCCAGCCCGGACGGCGCCGGCACCCTGACCCTGGCCCGCGGCATCGAGATGGGCCACATCTTCCAGCTCGGCCGCAAGTATGCCGAGGCGCTGGACCTGAAGGTGCTGGACGAGAACGGCAAGCTGGTCACGGTCACCATGGGCTCCTACGGTGTCGGCGTCTCGCGCGCCGTCGCCGCGGTCGCCGAGGCGACCCACGACGAGCTCGGCCTCGCCTGGCCGCGCGCGCTGGCCCCGGCCGACGTGCACGTGGTCGCCACCGGCAAGGACCAGGCCATCTTCGAGCATGCCGAAGGGCTGGTCACCCAGCTGACGGAGGCCGGTCTGGAGGTCATCTACGACGACCGGCCCAAGGTCAGCCCGGGCGTGAAGTTCAAGGACGCCGAGCTGCTGGGCGTGCCCACGATCGTGGTCATCGGCCGGGGGCTCGCCGACGGGCTGCTGGAGATCAAGGACCGCAGCACCGGCGAGCGCCGGGAGGTCGCCGTCGACGAGGCGGTGACCCAGGTGCTGGCGGAGGTCCGCGGCGAGCAGGCGGTCGCCGAGGCCGCAGCCGCGCGGTCCCGGGCCTGACGGCATACCGGCCGGGCGTCTGAGGCGTGGAGGGCATCGAACCGGGCATCCTGGTCCTCCTGGCCCTCGCCGGGCTGGCCGCGGGCTTCGTCGACGCGGTCGTCGGGGGCGGCGGCCTGATCCAGCTGCCCGCCCTGCTCCTCGGCCTGCCCGGCGCCAGCCCGGTGCAGCTGCTGGCGACGAACAAGCTGGGGTCGATCTGCGGCACGACGGTGAGCTCGATCACCTACTTTCGCCGGGTCAGGCCTGATCTGCGCACCGCCCTGCCGCTGGCCGTCGCCGCCTTCGTCGGCAGCCTGGGCGGGGCCAGCGTGGCGTTCCTGTTCTCCAAGGAGATGTTCAACCCGATCCTCCTGGCGGTCCTGCTCCTGGTCGGCGGCTACACGCTGGCCAGGCCCACGATGGGCCAGCTGCAGCGGCTGCGCTTCGGCCGGGTCGGCAAGCGGCACCTCGCGGTCGCGGTCGTGATCGGTCTGCTCGTCGGCAGCTACGACGGGGCGCTGGGCCCGGGCACCGGGTCGTTCTTCGTCTTCGCCCTGGTCAGCGCCCTGGGCTATGGCTTCCTCGAGGCCAGCGCGAAGGCCAAGATCGCGAACCTGGCCACCAACCTGGCCGCGCTGGTGGTCTTCGTGCCGGCCGGGGCGGTCCTGTGGGAGGTCGGGCTGGTCATGGGCGCCTGCAACATCGTCGGCGGCTATCTCGGCGCGCGGGTGGCGGTCGCCCGCGGCAGCCGCTTCGTCCGCCTCTTCTTCGTGCTCGTGGTGAGCGCCTTCGTCCTCGTCATCGGCTGGGAGACCCTGCAGCAGCTCAGCAGCTGAGGTGACCGCCGGGCCGGGTCGACCGGGGCGGGTCAGCCGGGGTGGGTCAGCCGGGGTGGGTCAGGACGAGCTCGAGGGATCGAGCGGCTCGGCGTCGCACCCGCCGAGCAGGTCGACGGCCGCGACCGTGCGCTCCCAGGACTCGGGGTGGGTCTGCGGCGAGACCAGCCGGATGTTGTGGCCCGGGGCGAGCTCCGGCGGGATCTCCACGCGGGTGGGCTGGTAGGCCATCGACGAGCTGACCGCACCCTGCTCGTCCCGGGACAGGGTGAGGAGGGCGACCATGCCCTCCTGGGTCTCTGGCCGCAGCGAGGCCGCCGTGGTGGGCGACTGGTTGGAGAGGGAGTTGCCCAGGCCGTAGATCACGTGCTTGCCGTTGATCTGCTCGCACGGCTGGATGACGTGCACGTGCGTTCCCAGGATCAGGTCGACCGCGTCCGAGCCCAGCAGGTCCTGCGCCAGCTCGCGCTGCTGGCGGGTGGGCTGCGCCTGGTACTCCTCGCCCCAGTGCATGGACAGGACCACGAAGTCGGCGCCCTCCTCCCGCGCGGCCTGCGCCTGCTCCAGGATGCCGGCGCTGCCCAGGGTGGGCCAGTGGGCCTGCTCCAGCCAGGGCGCCTCCTGCGGGATGTAGGTCGTGGGGGAGCCGGAGTTGGGGTAGGTGTAGGTGTAGGCGAGGTGACCCACGCGCGCCACGCCGCCCGAGTCCGTGGCCACCTCGTAGACCTCCGCCCGCCCGGCGCGGTCCTCGCGGGCGGTGGGTCCGGCATACCCCATCCCCACCCCGCGCAGCACCTGCTCGGTGTCGGCCACCCCCTGGATCCCACGGTCCATGGTGTGGTTGGAGGCGAAGTCGCAGCCGTCGTAGCCGGCGCCGGACAGCGCGTCGGCCATCTCGCGCGGCGTGTTGAAGGACAGGGTGTTCGGGTAGGACAGGTTCGTGTTGTCGGGCGACAGCGGAGTCTCCAGGTGGCACAGGGCCAGGTCCGCGCCCGAGACCAGGTCGGCGATGTCGGCGAACATCGGGGTGTAGTCGTAGGAGGCACCGTCCGTCGGGTACATCGAGCGGTCCTCGGACCCGGCGTAGATGCGCGCGCTGACGTTGACCCAGGAGTGGGGCAGGACGTCGCCGCTGGCGGCGATGGTGATCGCCACCGGGGCGTCCGCGGCGGAGTCGTGAGTGGTGTCCCCGTCGCCGGGCAGCTCCTCGTCGCGGGCGGTCCTCGCGGGGTCCGCGACGTCAGGGCCTTGGGTGGCGTCCGCGCCGTCCCGTGTGGCGGTCGCCGGCGGCGTCCCCGACGGTGCGCCGGTGGTGCCGTCGTCCCCGGAGCAGGCGGTGAGGACGAGCAGGGGCATGAGGGTCAGCGCGCCCAGACGGGCGCGGCCGGTCGGGAACGGCATGGTCCTCAGCGTAGGCACCACCGCCGATGCGCTGCGGACGACGCGCGGTGGATGGCCGCGCAGGGCCTGACGCCTCTGCGGTCTCCGGCGCAGCGCGGTCTACGGGGCGTAGCTGGTCCCGTGGCGCTCCACGTAGCCCGCCAGGTCGTCCTCGCGCAGTGCCCGACCCAGGGCCGCCGTGCCCTCGCGGTCGACGACGTTGACCGACTGGCCGCCGATCATGTCGAAGCCGGTGATCGGGACCATGAGGGAGTAGGCATCGTCCGGGTCCAGGTCACGCAGCAGCGGGGCGAGGGTGAGCAGGTCCTCGACCTCGAGCTCGCCGGTGACCCGCACATTGCCGTAGAGGTTGGCGACCAGCTCGGGGAAGGCGTCCGGGTCCTCCTCGAGTCGCTCCTGCAGCCGGTGCATCATGCCGACCAGCACCGCGCGCTGCCGCTCGGTCCGGTCCAGGTCACCGAGCGGCATACCCTGCCGCTGGCGGGCGTAGATGAGCGCGTCCGTGTTCTCCAGCCAGATCGGCCCCTCCTCGAAGACGACGCGGCGACCGGTGGACTCGACGGTGACCTCGGTGGCGTACTGGTTGTCGACCTCGAACCCCTCCAGCCAACGGGTGAGGTTGACGAAGGCGTTCATGTTCGACTGCACGGTGTAGTCGATGTCGAGCCCGCCCAGCAGCTCGCTCACGGTCTCGGTGAGCAGCGGGGTGCCGCCGATCGGGAAGGCCGAGTTGATCTTTCCCTCGCCTGCGCCGGGGATGGGCACCCACATGTCGCGGGTCAGGGAGACGAGACCGATCGAGGATCGGTCCGAGGGCAGGTGCGCGAGCAGGATGGTGTCCGCGTTGCCGTCCATCGAGTCGGGATCGCGGGAGTCGGTGCCGATGAGCAGCACGTTGACCGGGCCCTCGGGCAGGGCCGGTGCTGCCTCCTCCGAGTCGTCCGCGTCTTCTGAGTCGTCCGACCCGCCCGACTGGCCCGTGGCGTCGGCCGTCGCACCTGCGTTCTCCGTCGCGGTGGGCGCGGCGCTCGTCCTCGCGGCGTCGTCGCCCGGCGCGCCGGTCTGCGTGGTGGCGTCGTCAGTGGTCGGCGCGGCTGGTGCGGGGTCCGAGGTTCTCACCACGGGAGCTGAACTCTCCTCCTCGGTGGCATCGCCCCCGGAGCAGCCGGTGAGCACGAGGAGACCGCCGAGCAGGGCAGGGAGCAGGCGAGAGCGCATGGTGCTCATCGTGCGTGACCGGCCCCCCCGCGCGCCAACCGGGGCAGGTCGCCCGGGTCGGTGCGGGGCAGCCCGCAGGTCGTGCCGTGGCAGACGACCGCAGCCCGCGCCCCGCCCACCGGCGAGATCGACGCGTCACCGTCCACCACCAGGGTCCCTGCCGGGGTATGCCGTGCCGCCCGCCCGAGCTCGTCCGGTCCGTGCCCGTCCCGTGGGTGTCCGTGCGGTGCGTGTCCGTCCGGGGCGTGCTCGCCACCCTGGGTCCGCCACTTCCTCGCCCTCTCGTCGGCGGGGGCGGGGGAGAGGCGCACCAGGGCCGGGCCGGCCGCCAGCTCCTCCGCCGCGGTCAGGGCCCAGCCGGCGAAGCGCGGGGCCTGACGCAGCAGGGTGCTGGTGCTGCGCAGAGCCGCCCCGGCCCGGGCGAGGTGGTCCGCACGGCCGGCCTGGACACCGTGCCGGACCAGGGCCAGCGCGATGGCCGAGAGCCCGCCCGGCTCGGCGTTGTCCCCCTGTGACCGGGGCGTCAGCACCAGCCGCTCCGCGTCGTGGCCGGTGGCGGCGAAGGAACCGTCGGGCTCACCGAACAGGTCGACGGCGCGGTCGAGCAGGACACCGGCCTGCTCCAGCCAGATCGTCTCCCCGGTCGCCCGGTGCAGCGCGAGCAGGCCGTCGGCGAGGTTGCCGTAGTCTTCGGCGACCCCGAGCGCGGCACCCACCTGACCGTCGCGGGAGCTGCGGCGCAGCCGGCCGTCGACGAGGTGGGTGCTCAGCAGGAACCGGGCGCAGCGGGCTGCCACGTCGACCCAGTCCGGCTCCTCCAGCAACCAGCCGGCGTGGGCGAGGGAGGCGATGGCCAGGCCGTTCCAGGCGGTGACCACCTTGTCGTCACGGGCCGGCTGCGGGCGCAGGGTGCGGCGCAGCAGGAGCCGCTCGCGGACGGAGGCCCACCACTGCGGATCCTCCGGGTCGGCGCGCATCTGCAGTGTCGAGGACCCGTGCTCGAAGGTGCCTTCCTGCGTCACCCCCAGCAGGGTCGCGGCCCGCGCCGCGTCCTCCTCACCGAGGCTCTGGCGCAGCTGCTCCGGCGTCCACACGTACGTCAGCCCTTCGACGCCGTCGGTGTCGGCGTCCAGGGAGCTGGCGAAGGCGGCCTGCTCGGTCCACATCTCGTCGAGCAGCCAGTCCACGGTCTGCCGGACCACCCGTTCCGCCCACGGCCGCGAGGTCGCATCCGTCCGGGCCAGATCGGCATACACCCCGAGCAGCAGGGCGTTGTCGTAGAGCATCTTCTCGAAGTGCGGCACCACCCACCGGCGGTCGACGCCGTAGCGGGCGAAGCCGCCGCCGAGCTGGTCGTAGGTCCCCGACCGGGCCATCGCCTCACAGGTGCCGTGGACCATCTCCAGCGCCGAGGGGTCACCCGTGCGGCCGTGGTGGCGCAGCAGGAACGCCAGGACCATGGACGGCGGGAACTTCGGCGCACCGCCGAACCCGCCGTGCTGTTGGTCGTAGTCGCCGGCCAGGGAGCGGGTCGCGTCGGACAGCAGCCCGAGGTCGACGGCGGGCAGGTCGGTGTCGTCAGACGCGGCCAGCCCCGCGATCGCGGGAGCAGAGGCGGCGGTGCTCGGGGACGCAGAGGTGGCGGGATACACCGGCTCGTCCGCTCCTCCGGCGGGTCTCCTGTCTGCCTCCTGCAGTGCGGTGACGATCTGCCGGGCACCCTGCTCCAGCCGCTCCCGGTCGGTGCGCCACTGCTGGGTGACCGCGGTGAGCAGCTGCAGGAAGTTCTCCCGCGGCAGGTAGGTCCCCACCCAGAACGGCTCCGCCTCGGGGGTCAGCACGCAGGTCATCGGCCAGCCGCCGTGCCCGGTGAGCGCCGTGGTCGCCGTCATGTAGACCGCGTCCACGTCCGGGCGCTCCTCCCGGTCGACCTTGATCGCCACGAAGTCCTCCGAGAGGACCCGCCCCACCTCCTCGTCCTCGAACGACTCGTGGGCCATGACGTGGCACCAGTGGCAGGCCGCATACCCGATCGACAGCAGCACCGGCACGCCCCGCCGCCGCGCCTCGGCGAACGCCTCGTCGCCCCACTCCCACCAGTCGACCGGGTTGTCGGCGTGCTGCTGCAGGTACGGCGAGGTGCTGGCGGCAAGACGGTTGGCCATCACCCCACGGTATGCCGCCTGCCCGCCGGGCGTCCTTCCTCCCATGCCCGGGGCCGGCCTGCCTGCCGCCGTCCTTCGTCCCCGACCCCGCGCCGGCCGCCGGCCTGCCCGCCGTGCGTCCCCGTTCGTCTGCGACTCCGTGGGCGACCCCCGCGTGTCTGCACAGGTGCGGCGGGGGGCTGCGGCGTGTCGCACGCTCCCACGTGCGCACCGTCACGAGCACATCGCAGCAGGGGCCGGGCGGTTCCTGCTGCCGTGCGTTCGGCGCGCTGGTCACCCGGCACGAGCCGGCCGGTGGGGCCGGCGCTACTGAGCGACGTCCGTGCGGTCGTGGGCCCCGAGACCGTGCGTCTCGCCGTCGACCACCACCGGACCGTAGGCGCGGCCCAGGTTGCGGGACACCACGGTGCGGAACCGGTCGAGCACGGCCTGCGGACGCATGGCCAAGGACCGCGGTGTGACTCCGATGACGATGATGTCGTGGTCGGTGAAGACGCCGTCCTTCTCCACCGTGAGGCTCCACAGATCGGTGCCGTCGTCCGCGTAGCCGCTGTGGTGCTGCCGGGAGTGGACCTGACCGGCAACACCCGCGGCAGGGAAGAAGACGTCGGGGGTCCCGATGACTACCCCGCCCACCGTGCTGACCGTCCGGTTGTACAACCCGTTCGCGAGCTCTGGGACAGCCCGGAACAGGGTGGCCAGGGCGTCCTCAGGGAGGCTCCAGGCACCCTTGGCGAAACTGTCCAGCCCTTCTCGGACGGGCTCCGTGCCGCGCGCCCAGGCATGGTCGAGCTCGGCCTCCATCCGCTCCAGGCTGCTCAGGCCGCGCTGCAGGGCGGCGATCGTCAGCGCCTTGAGATCACGCGGTGTCGGCCCCTGTCGGAGCCCGTGGTCGACGAGTGCCCGCTCCAGGCTGACCATCTGCACGCAGCCGGAGTGCCGCGCTATGGGTATCTCCCGCGTCGTGCGGACCGAGCGGACGGAGCCGACGGAACGGTTCCGCGCGGTGGCGGGAACCAGGAAGAGCGCCTCGCTCCTGTCGGCCCCTGGCAGACCGTATCGATCGATCGCCACCCCTCCGGTCAGCACCGCGTGAGGCCCGGCCCACAGAGCGGCCGCGGCGAGTCTGGTATCGGCGTCCACCGGACCCCGGTGGGGCGCAACCACACCGGGGAGGAGCAGCTGCCAGTCACGCCGCAGCGCGTGGTCCACTGTCGATCGGCTGAAGCCAGCGGTCATCAGCTGTCTCTTCGTGGCGAGACCTCGTTGTCCTGGGATCACGGGAAAGGTCGGTCGGCCGTTCTTCGTCATGTCTGGAGCCAAGACCCTCGCGCCGACCGTGGGTAGCAGCGTGGGCCCGATCTGTGGACAAGATGGCTGCGCTCGGTGGCTGTGGATCTCGGTGGCTGTGGACCTGGGGGACTAGGCCGGCTGCTCGATCACCGACCGTGCCGCCGACCTGGCCGGACCTCGACAAGGAGCACCCGTGCGGCAACTCGCTTGTGGCGGTTCGCACGCCTGGGGGTGCGACACGCCGCAGAGCCGGTGAGCACTGTGCAGACACGCCGCCGGCTCGGTCGAGTCAGGTGTCGGAGGCGCTGGGTCGGGAGGGGAGGGGTGGCCCGAGGAGCCGGCGCGCGGCGAACGGTGGCGGAGACCAGGGCGTCGGGATAAGGGCGCCCGGGTGCGGCGCGAGGAGGCGGCCGAGTATGTGGGACGAGGAGAGGGCCGGGAGGCGGCGCGAGGAGGCGGCCGAGTATGTGGGACGAGGAGAGGGCCGGGATGCGGCGCGAGTAGGCGGCCGAGTATGTGGGACGAGGAGAGGGCCGGGAGGCGGCGCGAGGAGGTGGCTGGGATGCGGGTGGAAGTCGTCAGCCCGGCTGGGCGGCCTTGACGATGGTGACCGCCTTGTCGGCCCACTCGGCGGCGTCGGGGTCGCCGGTCTGGGCGGCGTGGACGGCGTTGTGCACCAGCCGGAGGATCGTCATGGCGCGGGCGCGGTCCTCGTCCAGCCCCGCGGCGTCGGAGAGGAGCCCGATCCGCAGCTGCAGGTGGGCACGAGCGTCGTGGGCAGCTCGCACGTCGTCCCACCGGTTCCACAGTGCCGGGGCAAGGGCCCAGTGCGGGTCGGCGGCCATCGCCTTGGGGTCGATCGCCACCCACTCGCCAGGATCCGGGCGCCACAGCACATTGCCCTGGTGCAGGTCGGCATGGACCAGGCGCGCGTCCAGCGGGTGGAGGCCCTCTCCGCCACGCGGGCTGCCCGCTCTCCCGCTGCCTCGCCGCCCACCGGTGCCTTGCGGCCCACCGGTGCCTCGCGGCCCACCGCTGTCCCGCGCCCCGCCCGTGCTACGCGGACCGCCCGTTGCCTCGCCCTCGGAGAGCAGGTCCCGGGCGATCGAGGCGGCCTGCTGCACCATCCGGCGGGGGAACGCCTTGGCCGCTCCGGATCCGGCACCGAACCGGTCCAGCTGGTCGGCGATGCGGGCCACGTGCAAGCTCAGCGGCGGAGGCCACGGTGGGGCTGGCCGGTCGAGCACCCGGACCAGGTGGCCCAACGCTTCCGTCGTCTCCAGCACCGAGCCCGAAGTGAGGTCCCGGTCGGCGTCGAGGCGTTCGAGCAGCAGTGTTGCGGAGGCGGGGTCGGCCGCCAGCAGCTCGACGGCCCCGCGGCCGGCCCAGGCCCGCAGGGCGAGGTGCTCGTGGTCGGCCTCGGGGTGCGGCCAGCCGACCTTGAGCACCCCCGCGTCGCCCCGGGGTCGCAGCACCGGGACGACGAGCGCGGTGTAGCCGGACCGCAGCGGTGCCGAGTGGTCCCGGGCCAGCTGCCAGCGGTCCATGGCCTCGCCCACCGTGGCCGGGAGCTGAGCGAGCCAGGTGTCCCCGTCCACGCGTGGCGCCGTGGTGACGCGCGACGTGCCGCCCCGGTCCTGGCCGCGAGGCTGCCGGAGGTCCGAGGCCGGGTGCCGACCGATGTCCGGCTCCAGATCGAGGGGCCGCCCGCTGAGGTCGCGCACGAGCTGAGGCGGCACCTCCTCAGAAGTCAGTGACCAACTCATCAGACCCACCGGTTGCCATCGGGCCCCGATCTCCGTGGTGCACAGGCGTCATGCCGCTGGGCGGCGTTCATGCCGCAGGCAGCGTCATGCCGGGGAAGGGATCTGGGTCGACGTCCAGCTCGTGGGCCCACTGCTGAGTCTCGGCGACCAGGCGGACGAGCGAGCGCAGCTGCTCCACGTCGCTGCCGGCCCGGTCGACCACCGACAGGACCGCCGGCTCGATGTCGTGCACCAGCGCCCGGGCCAGCGCGAGCCGGTCCGGCTCGTCCTCCAGGGGCTCGGGAAGGTCGTAGCCCAAGGGTGGCAGGGGAGCTGCGTCACCGGCGAGGGTCGTCAGGGCGCGGGTCGTGGAGCGGACGGCGGCCAGCACCGACTCGTAGCGGAGCCGTTCGTCTTCCCGAGAACGGGCGGCGACGACCTCCAGCCCGAACACGGCCGGCCGGGTACGTGCCAGCACCGGCACGGCGGCCGCGCCCACCGGCCCCTCCAGCGGCGGCCACTCGACCGGCGCGCCGAGCAGGCGCGCGGACTCGACGTGCTGGGCAGCCAGGGAGACGAGCATCGCCCGGTTGAGCGCGCTGGAGCGGCTGAGATCCTCGAGCACCTCGGGAAGGTCGGCGAGCAGGCCCTCACCCACGGTGCGCGGGGCCGGTCCGGCCGCGGTCTGCCGGGCGTCGTCCGAGCCCGGCGCCGTCGTGGCGGCCCCGTGGTCGCCGGTCGCCTCGTCCCCGTCATGCCCGCCGGTCGTCGCTTCCCCATCCCGGTCTGCGTCCTCTGCGGCCTCGTCCGCGGATGGCGTGAGGATCTGCACGTCGAGCTCGGGCAGGGTGATCCCGCCCAGGGCGAGCAGCTGCTCCAGCCGCTCCTGCTGGGTCTGCCACAGCGTCGCAGTGCTCCGCGCCTTGGCCCGAACCGCGGGGGTGTTGGCCTGGGCCCGCGACAGGGCCGCACGGTGGCCGGCGAGGCGCTCACGGGCCCGCAGCAGCAGGTCGCCGTCAGGCATCCGCCGTGCCGCGTCCGCCTCGTCGACGGTCGGCTCGGGGGACCAGGGCGTGCGGACCCGGTCGCCGCTGCACCCGGACAGCAGACCGGCCGACGCGATCCCCACCAGCCCGGCCCGCAGGAGGGCACGGCGGCTCGGTCCGGTCGAAGGCATGACGGGGATCATCTCATTGGGTAGGGTAGACGCCCCGACCGACGTGGCCGGCATCTTGCGGTGCCCGCCCCCGGTCTACAGCAGAAGACAGGAGCACCGCATGGACGCCCGGGTCACCACCGAGTCGATCACGCAGCTGGCTGCCGACGCACTCGCCGGCACGGAGGTGGTCGTGGACGCCGTCGAGGTGCACCAGGCAGGTCGTCGCCGGCTCGTCCGCATCTTCCTGGCCCGCGACGTCAGCGAGCTGCCGGACGACGACACCACCTCCACCGTCGAGCCGCTGACGCTGGACGAGGTCGCCGAGGCCACCCGCGCCGTCTCCGACGCGCTCGACCCCTCCGACGTGTTGGGCGAGAACCCCTACACCCTCGAGGTGAGCTCCGCCGGCCTCGACCGGCCCCTGACCACCCGTGACCAGTTCCGCCGCAATGTCGGCCGCCTGGTCAAGATCACCAGCACCGACGGCACGACCACGACCGACCGGCTGACCGCCGTGGCGAGCGACGGGGAGGCGGCCCTGCTGACCCTGGCCGGGGCGCCGCATACCCCGATCCCGCTCACCCAGGTGACCAAGGCGCTCGTGCAGGTCGAGTTCAACCGGCGCGACGGAAAGGACGACTGATGGACATCGACATGGCCGCACTGCGGCTGCTGGAGCGTGAGCGCGAGATCCCCATGGACGTCATCGTGGAGGCGATCGAGCAGGCACTGCTCTCCGCCTACCAGCGCGTCGAGGGACACTCCCGGCACGCGCGCGTCGAGCTGGACCGCAGCAGCGGCCACGTGACGGTCTGGGCCCGCGAGGACGCGCCGGTGCTGGAGAACGGCACCCGCGGCGAGCCCGGACCGGAGTATGACGACACGCCCCAGGGCTTCGGACGGGTCGCCGCCTCCACCGCGCGGCAGGTCATCACCCAGCGGATGCGCGAGCTGGAGGACGACGCCGTGCTGGGCGACTTCCGCGCCCGAGAGGGCGACATCGTCTCCGGGATCATCCAGCAGAGCAGCGACCCGCGCATGGTGCTGGTCGACTTCGGCACGGTCGAGGGTGAGCTCCCCTCCGCCGAGCAGGTGCCAGGTGAGTCCTACCCGCACGGCCAGCGGCTGCGCTGCTACGTGGTCAGCGCCAAGCGCGGACCTCGCGGGCCGCAGATCACCCTGTCCCGGACCCACCCGAACCTCGTCCGTCGGCTGTTCGCCCTGGAGGTCCCCGAGATCGCCGACGGCACCGTCGAGATCGCCGGCCTGGCCCGCGAGGCGGGCCACCGCACCAAGATCGCCGTCCACACCCAGGTGCCGGGCGTGAACGCGAAGGGGGCCTGCATCGGCCCGATGGGCCAGCGGGTCCGAGCGGTGATGAGCGAGCTGCAGGGCGAGAAGATCGACATCGTCGACTACGACGATGACCCGGCTCGCTACGTCGCGGCGGCACTGTCGCCGGCCAAGGTCCAGTCCGCCCGCGTCGTCGACACCCGGACCAAGCAGGTCCGGGTCGTCGTGCCGGACTACCAGCTGTCCCTGGCGATCGGCCGGGAAGGGCAGAACGCCCGGCTGGCCAACCGCCTCACCGGCTGGAAGATCGACATCCGCGCCGACACCGAAGAGCAGGAAGAGCACCGGGCCGGCGCCCAAGAGGTGTAGGATGGTAGACGCTGTCCGGACCGACCCCACCCCTCCACGCCCACGGCACACGCCCGTGCGCACCTGTGTGGGGTGTCGGGGGAGGGACGAGCAGACCGTGTTGCTGCGCGTCGTCGCACGTCGGGACGGGTCCACCAGCCGGTGGGTCATCGAGCCCGACGGGGGACGGCGTGGGCAGGGCCGAGGCGCCTACGTGCACCCCGACCCCGCCTGCCTGCAGACCGCGATTGCACGACGCGCCTTCGGGCGAGCGCTCCGCCTCCCGGCGGGGAGCCAGCCCGACTCGCACGCCGTGCAGGAGTGGGTGGCGCAGCAGCACACGTGACACAGCAGACCGGGTCGCCCGACCCGGTCGGTCAGCACAGGGCGGGTCCTGACGTGGGACCTGTCATCGAGGAACCGGAAGCGGGTTTGACGCTGATGAGCACCCGATGAGTACTCAGCAATGAGCACCCACCAGCACTAGTCACGGCTGTGCCCTGAGCGGGCCCCGGTCGTGGCGCAACCTTCAAGGAGACACCACACCGTGGCAAAACTCAGGGTCTACGAGCTCGCCAAAGAGCTCGGGGTCGAGAGCAAGCAGCTGCTCGCCCACCTGAAGGAGCAGGGAGAGTTCGTCCGGTCGGCATCGTCGACCATCGAGCCCCCTGTCGTCCGCAAGATTCGCGAGAACCCCCCGGCCGCAGCCAAGGGCAAGAGCAAGGCGGCCGACGAGAAGGGTTCCGCCCCTCGTCCCGCGGCCCAGCCCGGAAGGCCCGGTCCGGCAGCGCCCAGGCCGGGTGCCGCGGCCCCCAAGCCCGGGGCAACTGCCCCGGCGCCCGGGCCCGCATCCCCGTCGCCCGCAGCCCCGACGCCCGGGCCGGCCGCTCCCAAGCAGGGTGCGGCGACGCCCCAGCCCGCTCCCACGCCGGAGCCGGCGCCGACGCCCGAGCCTCCGGCTCAGGCGGAGCCCAGCCGCGCCGCGGAGCCGGCCGTCGAGCCCACCGAGGCCGCGCCGTCCCGCCCCGCCCCGGGCGTCAAGCCGGGTCCCCGCCAGCCGGAGCGTCCGGCGGCGGAGCGTCCCTCGTCCGGCCGTCCGGGCACCGAGCGCCCCGGGCGTGAGCGCCCGGCTGACGCCGGTCGTCCCGGCGGCGGTCCCCGTCCGGCACGTCCGGGCGCCAAGCCGGGACCGCGTCCGGGCAACAACCCCTTCGCTCCGAGCCAGGGCATGGGCCAGGCGCGTGAGCGCCGCCCCGCCCCGGGCGGTGAGCGCGGTGGCGGTGCCCCGCGTCCGGGCAACAACCCGTTCGCACCGAGCCAGGGCATGCCCCGCCCCGGCGGGACCCGCGGCAGCCAGGCCGGTCCCGGCGGTCCCCGTCCGGGCGGACCCCGGCCCAACCCGGGCATGATGCCCGAGCGGGCCTCCGTGCCCCGTCCCGGCGAGCGCCCTGCGCGTCCCGGTGGTCGTGGGCGTCCCGGCGGGCCCGGCGGGGCTCCCGGCGGCGGCCCCGGTGGCCCCGGTGGCTTCCGCGGTGGCCCCGGCGGTCGTGGCGGTGGTCCGCGTGGCCGTGGCGGCACGGCTGGAGCGTTCGGTCGCGGCGGCGGGAAGGTCCGCGGGCGCAAGTCCAAGAGGGCCAAGCGCGCAGAGTTCGAGGCGATGCAGGCACCCGCCATCGGCGGCGTCAACGTCCCTCGCGGCAACGGCAAGGTCGTCCAGGTCCGCCGCGGCGCGTCGCTGAGCGACTTCGCCGACAAGATCAACGTCGACCCCGCGGCGCTGGTGACCGTGCTGTTCCACCTGGGCGAGATGGCCACCGCGACGCAGTCGCTGGACGAGGACACCTTCGCGGTCCTGGGTTCGGAGCTCGGCTACGACATCCGCGTCGTCTCCCCGGAGGAGGAGGAGCGTGAGCTCTTCAACGCCTTCAACATCGACCTGGATGCCGAGACCGAGGGTGAGTCCGACGAGGACCTGGAGGCACGCCCGCCGGTCGTGACCGTCATGGGTCACGTCGACCACGGAAAGACCAGCCTGCTGGACGCGATCCGCTCCGCGGACGTCGGTGCCGCCGAGGCCGGTGGCATCACCCAGCACATCGGTGCCTACCAGGTCCGCGCCCAGCACGAGGGCAACGAGCGGGCGATCACCTTCATCGACACCCCGGGTCACGAGGCGTTCACCGCCATGCGTGCCCGTGGTGCCAAGGTGACCGACATCGCGATCCTCGTGGTCGCCGCCAACGACGGGGTCATGCCGCAGACGATCGAGGCGCTCAACCACGCCCAGGCGGCCGACGTGCCGATCGTGGTCGCGGTCAACAAGATCGACGTCGAGGGCGCCAACCCGGCCAAGATCCGCCAGCAGCTCACCGAGTACAACCTGATCGCCGAGGAGTACGGCGGCGAGACCATGTTCGTCGACGTCTCGGCCAAGCAGGGTCAGAACATCGACGAGCTGCTCGACGCGGTGCTGCTGACCGCGGACGCCGCGCTGGACCTGCGGGCCAACCCCGACAAGGACGCGCGCGGTGTCGCGATCGAGGCCAACCTGGACAGGGGTCGCGGCGCCGTCGCGACCGTGCTGGTCCAGCAGGGCACGCTGCGGGTCGGCGACGCGATCGTCACCGGCGCCAGCCACGGCCGTGTGCGGGCCATGCTCGACGAGCACGGCAACAACGTGGCGGAGGCGACCCCGTCGCGTCCGGTGCAGGTGCTGGGTCTGGACACGGTGGCCCGCGCCGGCGACACCTTCGTGGTGGCGCCGGACGACCGGACCGCCCGGCAGATCGCCGAGCGTCGCGAGGCAGCCGACCGGCAGGCCGCGCTGGCCAAGTCCCGCAAGCGGATCAGCCTGGAGGACCTCAACCAGGCCCTGGCCCAGGGCAAGGTCGAGACCCTCAACCTCATCCTCAAGGGCGACGTGTCCGGTTCGGTCGAGGCGCTGGAGGACGCCCTCCTGCAGATCGACGTCGGCGACGAGGTCGATCTGCGGATCATCGACCGCGGTGTCGGTGCGATCACGATGAACAACATCAACCTCGCCGTCGCCTCGGACGCCATCATCCTGGGCTTCAACGTCCGGGCCGAGGGCCAGAACGCCGACTACGCCGACAAGGAAGGCGTGGAGATCCGGTACTACTCGGTGATCTACCAGGCCATCGAGGACATCGAGAACGCCCTGAAGGGCATGCTGAAGCCGGAGTACGAGGAGCACCAGACGGGCTCCGCGGAGGTCCGCGAGATCTTCCGCAGCTCCAAGTTCGGCAACGTCGCTGGTGCGCTGGTGCGCAGCGGCACGATCAACCGCGGCGCCAAGGCACGCATCACCCGCCAGGGCGTCGTCATCACCGAGGGTCTGGAGATCGCCGGTCTGCGGCGGTTCAAGGACGACGTCACCGAGGTCCGCGAGGGCTTCGAGTGCGGCATCAACCTGGGGTCGTTCAACGACCTCCAGATCGATGACCTCGTCACCACCTACGAGATGCGCGAGATCCCCCGCAGCTGATCGCAGGTATGACGTCCGGCCGGCCCCACCTGCTCAGGTGGGGCCGGCCGCGTCGTCCGTAGGATGGACGGGCTTCCCGAGCGGACCCGCACCAACGACGAGCCCGACGAGCAAGCCCCGACGAGCAAGCCCCGACGACAAGCCCCGACGACAAGCCCCGACGACAACAGGAGGACCTCATGGCCGACCAGGCACGCGCCCGCAGGATTGCCGAGCGGATCAAGCAGCTGGTGACCCAGGGAATGTCCCAGGTCGTCAAGGACGAGCGGGTGGGGTTCATCACGATCACCGACGTCCGCGTCACCGGCGACCTGCAGCACGCCAGTGTCTTCTACACGGTGCTTGGCACCGACGAGGACCGGGCGACCGCCGCGGAGATCCTCGAGAACTACCGCGGCCGTCTGCGCTCCTTCGTCGGCAAGGGTCTGGGCATCCGGCTCACGCCCAGCCTGGAGTTCATCCTGGACGCCCTGCCGGAGGACGCCCAGCACCTGGACGAGCTGCTGGCCCAGGTCGCCGCCCGGGATGCCGAGCTCGCGGCCGCCCGCGCGGAGAAGGGCTACGCCGGCGAGCCCGACCCCTACCGCAAGCCGCGGACCGAGGCCGAGCAGGCCGAGGACGAGCGGGCCGAGCGGGACGAGCAGGACCGGCAGGACGAGCTGGACCGGCAGGACGAGCTGGACGCCCAGGCGGGGTCCGTCAGCGGGACCGACGCCCCGGATGAGCGCTGAGCCGCCCGTCGGCGACGGGCTCCTCGTCGTCGACAAGCCGGCCGGCTGGACCAGCCACGACGTCGTCGGGCGGGTCCGCCGGCTGTGCCGCACCCGCCGGGTCGGGCACGCCGGCACCCTGGACCCCATGGCGACGGGGGTGCTGGTGCTCGGCGTGAACCGTGGCACCAAGCTGCTCACCTTCCTCGTCGGCCACGACAAGGGGTATGCCGCCACCGTGCGGCTCGGCCAGGCCACCCTGACCGACGACGCGGAGGGTGAGGCCACGGCGACCACGCCCGCCGGCCAGGTCAGCGACGAGCAGATCGCCGAGGCGGTGGCGGCGCTGACCGGACCCATCGAGCAGGTCCCCAGCGCCGTCAGCGCCATCAAGGTCGACGGCCGCCGCTCCTACGCCCGCGTGCGCGGCGGGGAGGACGTCACCCTGCCCGCCCGGCCGGTGACCGTCTCCCGGTTCACCGTGCTCCGGCGGCGCGACGAGCAGCTGGCGGACGGCACCCCGGTCGTCGACCTGGACGTCGAGGTCGAGGTGTCCTCCGGAACCTACGTGCGTGCCCTCGCCCGGGACCTGGGCGCCAGCCTCGGCGTCGGCGGCCACCTGACGGCGCTGCGGCGCACCCGGGTCGGCGACCTCGACCTGGACACGGCGGTCACCCTCGACCAACTTGACCCCGAGCAGGGGCCCGGCCCCACGGCATACCTGGTCGACCTGGCCAGCGCCGCGCGGGCCGCCCTGCCCGTGCGCGAGCTCACCGAGCCCGAGGCCCGCGCGCTGGGTTACGGCCAGCGGATCCCCGCCGAGCAGCCGGGCCGGCCCCGTCCCGTGGCCGCGATCGGCCCCGACGGACGGCTCGTCGCCGTGCTGGACGAGTCGCGAAAGCGCGAACCTCTCGCCAGGGCGCTCGTGGTCTTTGCGCCCGCCGACGGCGGTTAGAGTGACGCCCGTGCATCGCTGGAGCAGCTTGGACGACGTCCCCACCGACCTCGGTCCGACCGTAGCCACCCTCGGCAACTTCGACGGCGTCCACCGCGGGCACAGGGCCGTGCTGGGCACCGTCGTGGACCTGGCGGCGGGACGCGGTCTGGCGGCCGTGGCGGTGACCTTCGACCCCCACCCGGTGGCCGTCCTGCACCCCGAGCGGGCGCCGGAGGCGATCGTCGGGCTCGAGCACCGGCTGGCGCTGCTGGAGGAGGTCGGGCTCGACGGCGTGGTGGTCATCGAGTTCACCCGCGAGTACGCGCAGCTCACGCCCGAGGACTTCGTGGTCCAGACCTTCGTCGAGGGACTGCGGGCCCAGGTCGTGGTCGTGGGCCAGGACACCCGCTTCGGCCTGCACAACAGCGGTGACGTAGAGACCATGCGCGAGCTGGGGGAGCGCTACGGCTTCGAGGTCGTGGTGCAGCAGACCGAGGGAGAGTTCGAGCGCGGGCGGCGGGCCTGGTCCTCCACCGCCCTGCGCGAGGCGCTGGCCACCGGGGACATGGACACGGCGACCGAGATCCTGGCCCGCGAGCACCGGGTCTCCGGCGAGGTGGTGCACGGGCACAAGCGGGGCCGCGAGCTGGGCTACCCGACGGCCAACCTGTCCACCCGCAGCGAGGGGATGGTCCCCGCCGACGGTGTCTACGCAGGCTGGCTGGAGCGGCCCTCCCTGCCGCCCGGGCACCCCGACCGTCGGCTGCCCGCCGCGATCTCCGTCGGCACCAACCCCACCTTCGACGACGTGGTGCGGCGCACGGTGGAGGCCTACGTCCTGGACCGGGACGACCTCGACCTCTACGGCGAGGTGGTGTGGGTCGACTTCGTCGAGCGGCTGCGGGGCAATGTGCGCTTCGCCTCGGTCGAGGACCTCATGGAGCAGATGGCGCAGGACGTGGACCGCACCCGCGCACTGCTGGCCTGAGCGAAGCGGTCGAGGACGGTCGAGGACGGTATGGCGAGCCGCGCCCGCACCGTCGGCGCGCGCTACGCCCGCACCGACTGGGCCCCGTTCGTCGCCGCGCTCGGCCTCACCGTCGTCGGCGCCCTGCTCATCTGGTCCTCGACCAAGGGGTGGGCGGGCAGCGCGCTGGCCGTCCGGCACCTGGTCAACGCCGCCATCGGGATCACCCTCGCCCTGGCGGTGGCGGCGGTCGACGTGCGCTGGCTGCGGGCGCTCGCGCCGTGGGTCTACCTCGCAGGGCTGTTCGGGCTGCTGCTGGTGCTGACCCCGCTGGGGGAGACCGTCAACGGATCCCGGTCCTGGCTGTTCCTGCCCGGCGGGTTCTCGCTGCAACCCTCCGAGCTGGCCAAGATCGGCCTCGTCGTGGGGCTGGCCATGATCCTGGCCGAGGGGCACGACCCCTACCGGCCTCCCGGCTGGCGGGAGGTGCTGCTGGCGTGGGTGCTGGCGGCGCTCCCGGTCGCGCTGATCATGCTGCAGCCCGACCTCGGCAGCGCGCTGGTCTTCGGCGTGCTGACGATCGGGGTCGTGGCCACCTCCGGGGCCTCGTGGCGGTGGACGGCCGCCGCGGTCGGCGGCACGGTCGCGGCCGTGGTGGCCGCCGTCAGGGTGCCGCTGCTGGACCCGTACCAGGTCAACCGGCTCCTCGCCTTCCAGAACCCCGCGCTGGACCCGGAAGGGATCGGCTACCAGACCACCCAGGTGCGCCTGGCGATCGGCTCCGGGGGATGGTCCGGCACCGGTCTCGGTCAGGGGCCGCAGACGCAGGGCGGGTTCATCCCCTTCCAGCACACCGACTTCATCTTCTCCGTCGCGGGGGAGGAGCTGGGCCTGCTCGGCAGCCTGGGGCTGGTCGCCCTCCTCGGCTTCCTCGTGGTGCGGGCCCTGCTCGTCGGGCTGCGCTGCGAGGACCCCTTCGGACGTCTCGTCGCGGTCGGCGTCGCCTGCTGGTTCGCCTTCCAGACCTTCCAGAACGTCGGGATGAACCTCGGGCTGATGCCCGTCACCGGGCTGCCGCTGCCGTTCCTGTCCTACGGCGGGTCCTCCATGCTGGCCTGCTGGCTCGCGCTGGGACTGCTCTCCTGCGCCCAGCAGCCCACCTTCCGAGGGCGTGGCGCTTGGTAACGCGCCCCACCACCTGAGAAGATGCACCGAGGACCTGCCGACGAAGGAGTTGACGATGGCCCGACTGGCCGACGAGACCTACGACGAGACGATTCTGCAGAATCGTGCGCCGAGCGTAGGTCACCTGTTCCGTGACCGCGTGGCCAAGAGCCCCGACCGAGACGCCTTCCTCTACCCCGACGGCGAGCAGTGGCCCTCGCTGTCCTGGGCCCAGACCAAGGACCGGGCCTACGCCCTGGCGGCGGGCCTGATCGAGCTCGGGGTGCAGCCCGAGGAGCGGGTCGCGCTGGCCTCCTCGACCCGCCTGGAGTGGGTGCTCTCCGACCTGGCCGTGATGTGCGCCGGCGCGGCGACCACCACCGTCTACCCGACCATGCTGTCCGAGGACGTCCGCTTCGTCGTCACCGACTCCGACAGCAGGGTCGTCATCGCCGAGGACCAGGAGCAGGTCCAGAAGGTGCTCGAGCACCGCGACCAGCTCGGCGGCGTGCTCAAGATCGTCGTGATCGACGGCGCCTCGGGCGACAACCAGGACGTCATCACCTTCGCCGAGCTGGAGGACCTCGGCCGGGCCCGGCTGCAGGCCGAGCCGGGGATCGTGGACGCCCGGATCGACGGTCTCACCCCCGAGCACCTGGCGACGATCATCTACACCTCCGGCACCACCGGACGCCCCAAGGGCGTGCGGCTGCCGCACTCGGCGTGGACCTACGAGGCCGCGGCGGTCGACGCGGTGCAGATCCTCTCCGAGGACGACCTGCAGTACCTCTGGCTGCCCCTGGCGCACGTCTTCGGCAAGCTGCTGCTCATGCTGCCCCTGCAGATGGGCTTCGCCACCGCCGTCGACGGCCGGGTCGACAAGATCGTCCCGAACCTGGCGGTCGTCCAGCCGACCTTCATGGGCGCGGCACCGCGCATCTTCGAGAAGGCCTACGGCCGGATCACCACGATGATGGCCGACGGTGGCGGCATCAAGGCCAAGCTGTTCACCTGGGCCAGCGGGGTCGGCAAGCGGGTCTCGGAGGTCCGGGCCACCGGCGCCGAGCCCAAGGGGCTGCTCGCGGCCCAGTACCGGCTGGCCGACAAGCTCGTCCTGTCCAAGATCCGCGACCGGTTCGGCGGGCGGGTGCGCTTCTTCATCTCCGGCTCCGCCGCGCTGAACCCCGAGATCGGCCGGTGGTTCGACGCGATGGGCCTGATGATCATCGAGGGCTACGGACTCACCGAGTCCAGCGCGGCCTCCCTGGTCAACCGCCCCGAGCACGCCAAGAACCGGATCGGCAGCATCGGCTGGCCGCTGCCCGGCACCGAGGTCAAGGTGGCCGAGGACGGCGAGCTGCTCATGCGCGGTCCCGGCATCATGACCGGCTACCACGACAACGAGGAGGCCACCGGGCAGGCCCTGCAGGACGGGTGGCTGCACACCGGTGACATCGCCGAGATCGACGAGGACGGCTACGTCCGGATCACCGACCGCAAGAAGGACCTGTTCAAGACCTCCGGCGGCAAGTACGTCGCCCCCTCGCACATCGAGTCGATGTTCAAGGGCGTCTGTCCCTACGCCAGCCAGCTCATCGTCGAGGGCGAGCACCGCAACTTCGTCTCCGCGCTCATCACCCTGGACCCCGACTCGATCACCGACTGGGGTGCCAAGAACGGCATGGCCGGCGACTCCTACGCCCAGATCGTCACCTCCGACAAGGCGCGCGAGATGGTGCAGGGCTATGTCGACGAGCTCAACACCAGGCTGGCCCGGCACGAGCAGATCAAGAAGTTCCACATCCTCGACCACGACCTCTCCGTCGAGGAGGGCGACCTGACCCCGAGCATGAAGCTCAAGCGCAAGAAGGTCACCGAGAAGTACCGCGACAAGCTCGACGAGTTCTACGCCGACGCCTGAGCCGCCCGGCCGACCCACCGCGCCGCGTGGCGCCGTTGGGTCGGCCGCGGCGCACTGCATACCCTGGGGGTATGTCCGCAGCACCTGTCACCCCTGTCCGCGCGCCCGGCCGGTCGCTGCTCGCCGACCTCGAGCCGCTGCTGGAGGAGGTCAGCAAGCCGGTGCAGTACATCGGCGGTGAGCTGAACTCCCAGGTCAAGGAGTGGGACTGCGGGGGAGCGAGCACCGCCCGGTGGGCGCTGATGTATCCCGACGCCTACGAGGTCGGGCTGCCCAACCAGGGCGTGATGATCCTCTACGAGGTGCTCAACGAGCAGCCGGACGCGCTGGCCGAGCGGACCTACGCGGTGTGGCCGGACATGGAGCAGCTCATGCGCGAGCGCGGCGTGCCGCAGTTCACCGTGGACGGGCACCGCGCGGTCGCCGACTTCGACGTCCTCGGGGTCAGCTTCTCCACCGAGCTGGGCTACACCAACCTGCTCACCGCGCTCGACCTGGCGGGGATCCCGCTGCACAGCCGCGAGCGTGGCGACGAGCATCCGATCGTGCTGGTCGGCGGGCACGCCAGCTTCAACCCCGAGCCGGTCGCCGACTTCATCGACGCCGCGATCGTGGGCGACGGCGAGGAGGCGGTGCTGCAGACCTCCCGGATCATCAACGCCTGGAAGCGCGCCGGCCGCCCCGAGGGACGGCAGGGTCTGCTGCTGGAGCTGGCTCGCACCGGCGGCGTCTACGTGCCGGCGTTCTACGAGGTCTCCTACCTGCCCGACGGGCGGATCCAGCGGGTCGCCCCGCGCGCCGACCTGCACGGGGTGCCGTGGCGGGTCTCCAAGCACACGGTGATGGACCTCGACGCCTGGCCGTACCCGAAGACGCCGCTGGTGCCGGTGACCGAGTCGGTGCACGAGCGGATGAGCGTGGAGATCTTCCGCGGCTGCACGCGCGGCTGCCGGTTCTGCCAGGCCGGGATGATCACCCGCCCCGTGCGGGAGCGCTCGATCACCGGGATCGGCGAGATGGTCGAGCAGGGGCTGTGCTCGACCGGCCTCAACGAGGTCGGCCTGCTCTCGCTGTCGTCGGCCGACCACTCCGAGATCGCCGGGATCACCAAGGGCCTGGCCGACCGCTACGAGGGGACCCAGACCGGTCTCTCGCTGCCCTCGACCCGGGTGGACGCCTTCAACATCGACCTGGCCAACGAGCTCACCCGTAACGGCCGCCGCTCGGGCCTGACCTTCGCACCCGAGGGCGGCAGCGAGCGGATGCGCAAGGTGATCAACAAGATGGTCAGCGAGGAGGACCTCATCCGCACCGTCACCGCCGCGTACGCGGCCGGCTGGCGACAGGTCAAGCTCTACTTCATGTGCGGGCTGCCGACCGAGACCGACGAGGACGTGCTGGCGATCGCCGACCTGGCCAAGAAGGTCATCGACACCGGGCGCGAGGTCTCCGGGCGGCGGGACATCCGCTGCACCGTGTCCATCGGCGGGTTCGTGCCCAAGCCGCACACCCCCTTCCAGTGGGCCGCCCAGCTGGGCTGGGAGGAGACCGACGCACGGCTGGCCAAGCTGCGCGAGGCCGTCCGCTCGGACCGGCGCTACGGCTCGGCGATCGGCTTCCGCTACCACGACGGCCAGCCGGGGATCGTCGAGGGCCTCCTCTCGCGCGGCGACCGTCGCCTGGGCGCGGTGATCGAGGAGGTATGGCGCGCCGGTGGCCGGTTCGACGGCTGGAGCGAGCACTTCTCGTACCAGCGGTGGATGACGGCCGCGGAGCGGGGGCTGGAGGGCACCGGCGTGGACGTCGACTGGTTCACCACCCGCGAGCGCGGCGAGCACGAGGTGCTGCCCTGGGACCACATCGACTCCGGGCTGGACAAGGAGTGGCTGTGGGAGGACTGGCTGGACGCTCTCGAGGAGCGTGAGGTCGAGGACTGCCGGTGGACCCCGTGCTTCGACTGCGGCGTGTGCCCACAGCTGGACACCGAGATCCAGATCGGCCCCACCGGCAAGACGCTGCTGCCCCTGACCGTGCTCCGCTCCTGAGCCGGCCCTGAGGCTCGAGGTCGCTCCGAGCCGCTCCTGCGTCCTGGCCCCACGCACTGTGATGGGATGGGCCTATGGACGCAGACCAGGATCCGACGACCCAGATCGTCCAGGCGAGCCGCGACGTCAACGCCCCGCCCCGCACCATCTTCGCCCTGATCGCCGACCCCGCCAGGCAGCCCGAGTGGGACGGCAACGACAACCTCGTCGAGGCACCCGCCGGGCAGCGGGTGCACCAGGTCGGCGACGTGTTCACGATGGCGCTGACCAACGGCAAGACCCGGGAGAACCACGTCGTGGAGTTCGAGGAGGACCGCCTGCTGGCCTGGAAGCCCGCGTCGCCGGGTGAGCCTCCGGCCGGTCACCTGTGGCGCTGGACGCTCGAGCCGCAGGCGGACGGCACCACCAGGGTGACGCACACCTACGACTGGAGCGGGCTCACCGACCCCGCCCGCATGGACCGGGCACGCAGCACCACGGCCGACATGCTGCAGTCCTCCGTCGACCGGCTCGCCGGGCGCGCCGAGGCCGACGCCTCGGCGTAGCCCGCCCGGTCAGAGCTTGCGGGCCCGGACGATGCCGTCGATGGCCAGGATCTGCGCCTTGAGCTCGTCGCGGACCTCGCCCTCGACGTCCACGAGGGTGTAGGCGTAGTCACCCTTGGACTTGTTGGTGAACTCCGCGACGTTGAGGCCCGCCTCGGCCAGCACGGCGGTGATCTGGCCGATCATGTTCGGCTTGTTCTCGTTGAAGATGCCCAGCCGGGTGGTGCCCGGCGTCCGGGCCATGACGACCTCGGGGAAGTTCACCGCGTTGCGGATGTTGCCGTTGAGCAGGAAGTCCTGCAGCTGGTCGACCGCCATCACCGCACAGTTGTCCTCGGCCTCACCGGTGGAGGCGCCCAGGTGGGGCAGGGTGATCACCCGTGGGTGGACGGCACCGGCCTCGGTGGGAAAGTCGTTGACGTAGGCGTGCAGGTGGCCCGAGTCGAGCGCCTCGATCACGGCGGCCTCGTCCACCACGCCCCCACGGGCGAAGTTAAGCACCACCGCACCACGGGGCATGCTCGCGATCCGCTCGGCGCTGACCAGCCCCTTGGTGCCGTCGACGAGCGGGACGTGCAGCGTGATCAGCTCGGAGCGGGCGAACAGCTCCTCCACGCTCTCCACCCGCTCGACGTTGGGGGAGAGCTGCCAGGCGTTCTTGATCGTCACCGCGGGGTCGTAGCCGAGCACCTTCATCCCCAGCGACTGCGCGGCGTTGGCGACCAGCACACCGATCGAGCCCAGCCCGATCACGCCCAGCGTCTTGCCGGGCAGCTCGAAGCCGGCGAACTGCTTCTTGCCGGCCTCGACCTGCTCGTCCAGGGCCTTGCCCGACAGCCCCTGGGTCGCGACCAGGTCCCGGGTGTAGTCGGCCGCGTGGTAGAGGTTGCGGGCCGCCAGCAGCATGCCGGCGATCACCAGCTCCTTGACCGCGTTCGCGTTGGCGCCGGGGGTGTTGAAGACCGGGATGCCCAGGGCGGCCAGCTTGTCCACCGGGATGTTGTTGGTCCCGGCACCGGCCCGGGCGACGGCATACAGGCTCCGCGGGACCGGGCGGTCGTGCAGGTCCGCCGAGCGCACGAGGATCCCGCGGGGCTCGGCGATGTCCGTGCCGAGGTCAAAGATGTCGCGGTCGAGCCGCTGCAGACCGACCGGGGAGATGGCGTTGAGGGTCTGGATCGGGAATCTGCCGTTGCTCATGGTCAGCCGTTCTCCTGCTCGAAGTCGGTCATGAAGTCGACGAGGGCCTGTACGCCCTCGATCGGCATCGCGTTGTAGATGGAGGCGCGCATGCCGCCCACGCTGCGGTGGCCGGCCAGCCCGGAGAGCCCAGCCTCCTGCGCCGCGGCGACGAACGGCTTCTCCAGGGCCGGGTCCGGCACGAGGAAGGGCACGTTCATCCAGGACCGCGCGGCCGGCTGGACCGGGTTGGAGTAGAAGTCGGAGGCGTCGATGGCGCCGTAGAGCAGCTCGCTCTTGGCACGGTTGCGCTCGGCCATGGCGCTGAGCCCGCCGTGCTCCTCGACCCACTCCAGCACCAGCCCGACGAGGTACCAGGCCAGCGTCGGTGGGGTGTTGAGCATCGAGTCGGCCTTGGCCATCGCCGTCCAGTCCAGCGCCGCGGGCACCTCGGGCCGGGCACGGCCCAGCAGGTCACGCCGGACGATGACGACCACGAGCCCGGACGGGCCCAGGTTCTTCTGCGCACCGGCGTAGATCACCCCGAACTTCGACACGTCGAGCGGGCGGGACAGGATCGTCGAGCTGGCGTCGGTGACGAGCGGGACCGCCCCGGTGTCCGGGATGTACGGGAACTCCACCCCGCCGATGGTCTCGTTGAGGGTGAGGTGCAGGTATGCCGTGTCACCCGGGACCTCCAGGCTGTCCTCGGCGGGCACGGTCGCGTAGTTGGACTCCTTCTCGTCCGCGATCACGCGAACGTCGACGTACTTGCTGGCCTCGTCGATGGCCTTGGCGCTCCACGAGCCGGTGTTCACGTAGGCCGCCGGCGCGCCGGGAGCGGCGAGGTTCAGCGGGACGCCGGCGAACTGCCCGGTCGCGCCGCCCTGCAGGAAGAGGACGGCATACTCCTCGGGCACCGCGAGCAGGGAACGCATCCGGGCCTCGGCCTGCGCCGCGATGGAGACGAACTCCTTGCTGCGGTGCGACATCTCCATCACCGACATACCGGAGCCGCGCCAGTCGGTCAGCTCGGACTGGGCTCGCTCGAGGACCTCGAGGGGCATGGTGGCAGGGCCGGCGGAGAAGTTGTAGACGCGCACGACGCCTTAACCTACCGTCAAGTGCGGGGTGCTCCTGCCCCAGGTCGGGCGTGGGCGGGTCCGCGACCTCGATGCGGCCCCGTCGCCTGTTCTGCGGGGGAAGGGCCGGGTGGGGGGACGGGTTAGGGTGCCGACCATGGTCGGATCTCGACGTGTGCCCGAGGGGCCTGCACCCGATCCTGCGGTGCAGAAGCTGCGCATCCGCTACGCCAAGCGCGGGCGGATGCGGTTCACCTCGACCCGCGACTTCCAGCGGGCGCTGGAGCGGGCGGTGCGCAAGGCCGGGCTGCCGATGGCGTACTCGGCCGGCTTCCATCCCCACCCCAAGATCTCCTACGCCAACGCGGCACCGACCGGGGCGGCGTCCGAGGCGGAGTACGTGGAGATCTCGCTGACCAGCTCCGTGGAGCCGGAGTCGGTGCGGGCGGACCTGGACGCGGCGCTGCCCGAGGGGCTGGACGTCGTCGAGGTGGCGGACGCGGCGGAGCTGCCCGGTGCCCTGGCCGACCACCTGCAAGGCAGCCTGTGGGCACTGCGTTTCCGGGGGGCGGGGGAGGAGCCCGGGCGGGACGCCGTCGAGTCCGCGGTCCAGGCCTTCCTGGGCACCGAGGAGCTGCACGTCACGCGGATGATGAAGAAGGGTCCGCGGGAGCTGGATGTGCGCGGCGCGGTCCTGGCGATGACCGTGCCCGGGGACGTGCCGCCCGAGGTGCCCGCCGCGCCCGGGGACGTGGTCGTCCTGGCCACCGTTCGGCATACCACCCCGACCGTGCGGCCCGAGGAGATCTGGGGTGCATTACGCCAGGTGGGGGGGCTGGAGCTGCGCCGACCGGTCAGCACCCGGCTGCGTCAAGGGCCCCTGCAGGGGGCGGAGGTCGCCGCGTCGCTGGCTGGGTGAGAGGCGGGGCGTGTGCGATACTTCATCGTGGTCGGTCAGAACGCCACACCGCTGCCCGGCCCGGTGCGAGTCCCACGCTGTGCGGCCTCCGGCCGGCACGCGCGACGCCCACGCTGAGCGTCGAGCCCGCTCCACCGCACCCCTCGGTGCCGCGCGACGCGCGAACTGACCCGGGTGACAGGACGACTTCCGTCCGGCCGACCGGCCCGGACGACGCACCCGCCGTGCGGGTAGCGGATCCGATACGGATCCCGTGGTGTGGGCTACCCGTAGGGCCTGGAAGGACACCACGTGTCTGACGACAGCACCACCACCGACGAGGCCCAGGAACGCGCAGCGCGGGCCGCCCAGCTCGCGGCTGAGGCCCAGGCCCTGTTCGGGGCAGGGCAGGGCAGCACCGACGACGCAGACCGCGGCAGTGCGGACGGGGAGGACGCGGCCGGGGACGGCACCGGCGATGACCTCGGTGAGGACACCGACGACACCGGCGACACCGGCGACGGCGGCACGGCCGAGAGCGCCGAGAGTGCCGAAGCCGCCGGCGCCGACGAGGAGAACGACGGCTCCGACGACTCCGACGACTCCGACGAGCTGGGTGGAGTGCCGGTCGTCGCCGTCGTCGACCATGACGACGACCAGTCCGAGGACGACGAGTCCGACCAGTCCGAGGACGACGAGTTCGACGAGGATGACGAGGACGACGAGGACGACCAGGACGAGGCCGCCCCGGCGGCGCCGGCCCTGCCGTCCTTCGGTCTGGTCTTCCAGGCACCCGACCTGAGCGACCTGCCCCGTCGCCGCAGCCGCCGGGCCACCTCCGCGCCCGTGACGCCGGTGGAGCGGCCCGCCGACGAGGACCTCCCGCGTGACCGACAGGTCGACGAGGGGGACGTCGACGACGACGACGCTGACACCAGGTCTGGCCAGGGCGAGGATGACGGTGAGGGTGGCGCGCGCGGCCGTCGCCGCCGCCGTGGGGGCAAGGGCCGCCGCACGCGCGGAGGGCCCGACTCCGACCAGGCCGACGACGACGTGCAGCAGGCCGGCGAGGACGGCTCTCAGCCGCAGGAGGGTGACGCCGGTGGCGCCGGCTCCCAGGCTGAGGGCGGCCAGAACGGCTCGTCCACAGGCACCCGGACCCGCACCCGCAGCCGCCGGGGACGCGGCAGCAGTAGCGGGAGCGGCGCCCAGGGCTCAGGCCAGGCGCAGACGGAACGTGCCGACGACAGCGGCCCCGACAGCACCGAGCAGCCCGGGGGCGAGCAGGACGACGCGTCCTCCACGAGGCGGCGACGCCGTCGCAGCCGCAACGGCCAGACGGAGCGGTCGGCCCAGGACGAGGTGACCTCGGTCAAGGGCTCGACGCGGCTAGAGGCCAAGCGCCAGCGCCGCCGGGAGGGACGCGAGGCGGGCCGCCGACGCACCATCATCACCGAGGCGGAGTTCCTGGCCCGGCGCGAGAGCGTGGAGCGGGTCATGGTCGTGCGCGGGTTGGAGGACCGCACCCAGATCGCGGTGCTCGAGGACGGGGTACCCGTGGAGCACTACGTCTCCCGCTCCGCCCAGAGCACGATGGCCGGCAACGTCTACCTGGGCCGGGTGCAGAACGTCCTGCCCTCGATGGAGGCCGCCTTCGTCGACATCGGCAAGGGACGCAACGCCGTCCTCTACGCCGGCGAGGTCAACTGGGACGCGGCCGGACTGGTCGGCAACGAGCCCCGCCGCATCGAGAACGCCCTGAAGTCCGGCGAGTCGGTCCTGGTGCAGGTGACCAAGGACCCGATCGGGCACAAGGGTGCCCGCCTGACCTCACAGATCTCCCTGCCGGGCCGTTACCTGGTCTACGTGCCGGGCAGCTCGATGACCGGCATCTCCCGCAAGCTGCCGGAGAACGAGCGTGCGCGCCTGAAGAAGATCCTCAAGGAGGTCGTCCCTGCCGACGTGGGTGTCATCGTGCGCACCGCGGCGGAGGGGGCGTCCGAGGCCGAGCTGCGGGCGGACGTGGAGCGGCTGACCAAGGCGTGGGAACGGATCCAGACCAAGGCCAAGACCGCCAACGCCCCTGCGCTGCTGCACGGGGAGCCGGACATGACGGTCCGCGTCATCCGTGACGTCTTCAACGAGGACTTCGCCAAGCTGATCGTCTCCGGCGAGCAGGCCTGGAAGGAGGTCAGCCGCTACATCGACGACGTGGCGCCCGACCTGGCAGAGCGCGTCGAGAAGTACACCGGCACCACCGACGTCTTCACCGTGCACCGGGTCCACGAGGCCATCGCCAAGGCGATGGACCGCAAGGTCTGGCTGCCCTCCGGCGGATCGCTGGTCATCGACCGCACCGAGGCGATGACCGTGGTCGACGTCAACACCGGCAAGTTCACCGGCTCCGGCGGCAACCTGGAGGAGACGGTGACCAAGAACAACATCGAGGCGGCCGAGGAGATCGTCCGTCAGCTGCGGCTGCGCGACATCGGCGGCATCATCGTCATCGACTTCATCGACATGGTCCTGGAGAGCAACCGTGACCTCGTGGTCCGGCGGCTCCTGGAGTGCCTGGGGCGGGACCGGACCAAGCACCAGGTGGCCGAGGTCACCTCGCTGGGGCTGGTCCAGATGACCCGCAAGCGGGTCGGCTCCGGGCTGATCGAGGTCTTCTCCGAGACCTGCACCCACTGCTCCGGACGCGGGATCACCGTCCAGTCCGAGCCGGTCGGCAAGGGCGGGAGCCCCGAGGAGCCCTCCGGTGGCGCCAACGGCGGCTCCCGCCGCGGGCGCGGCCGCACCCAGAACGGCCGCGGCAACGGCGGCTCCACCCCGGCCTCCTCGATGGAGGGCAAGAACGTCCTGCCGCCGCCCAACCCCAACGGCCCCACACCGGCCCAGATCGCCGCAGCCGCTCACGCCGCCGCGCTCAGCGCGGGAGCCAGCTCCGACACGGCCAAGGCGGTCGCCGACGAGGTGGCCGAGGACGTCGTCACCAGCGCTGTCGCATCTGCCGACGGCGACACCGCCACGCAGGGGGCGACGAGCATGGCTGGCGACACGGCATCGGCCGCGACGTCCGCCCAGCCCGGGCCCGAGCCGACGAAACCGGCCCGGCGCCGCCGGGGCAAGGCCGCAGTCACCGCCCCGGTGACCCAGCCGGAGCCGACACCCACCCCGCAGAGCGAGCCCACGCCGGCCCCGCAGGCCCAGGCAGAGCCCGCCCCGCAGAGCGAGCCGGTGCCGGTGGCCCAGGCGGAGCCGACGCCTGCCCCGCAGGCCGAGCCGGAGCCCGCCCCCAGGCGTCGTCGCCGGGGCCGGGTCGTGGCCCCCGCCGGGCCGCCGACGGGCGAGTAGGAGCCCCTCTCGGCACCGGCCCCGCCGGTTTGGTGCCAGGGCGGTCGGCGCGCTAGGCTAGTGCGTCGGTTCGCCCTGGTTCCCACAGGCGGGTCTCGCAGACGGCGCAGCATGCGTCGGCTCGACCCTCACCTGGCCGACCAGGTGCTGCATACCCCACCCAGACCGTAGGAAGTGAGTTCAACGTGTACGCGATCGTCCGTGCTGGCGGCCGTCAGGAAAAGGTCTCCGTCGGCGACGTGCTGACCATCGACAAGGTCGAGGTTCAGGCCGGCGACACCGTCGAGCTCGCCCCGGTCCTGCTGGTGGATGGCTCCGCCGTGACCACCGACGCCGATGCCCTCGGCAAGATCAAGGTCACCGCCGAGGTCCTGGGCGCGACCAAGGGCCCCAAGATCATCATCCAGAAGTACAAGAACAAGACTGGGTACAAGAAGCGGCAGGGCCACCGCCAGCCGCTGACCCAGGTCAAGATCACCGCGATCGACGCCTGAGCGCCGGCGCACCGAGACTGAGCCCAGGAGGCAGTAGATGGCAACCAAGAAGGGTGCGTCCTCGACCAAGAACGGTCGCGACTCGAACGCACAGCGCCTCGGCGTCAAGCGCTTCGGCGGTCAGGTCGTCGGCACCGGCGAGATCCTCGTCCGTCAGCGCGGCACCAAGTTCCACCCCGGCGAGGGCGTGGGCCGTGGCAAGGACGACACGCTGTTCGCCCTGGTCCCGGGCGTCGTGGAGTTCGGCTCCAAGCGCGGCCGCAAGACCGTGAACATCGTCGGGGCGGACGCGACCGTCGACGCCTGACGCGCACAACACTGACAGGCACGACGCCGGTGGGGCTTGCCCCACCGGCGTCGTCGTCTGTCCGAGCCGATGGACACGCCGCGCAGCATCCGGCCCGGCCGGCCGGCGCTCACGGCACCGCAGGCCCCCGCACCGCAGGCCCCCGCACCTCCCGCATACCGAGCACGTCCCGCATACCCCGCATGTCCCGCAAGTCCCGCATGTCCCTGAGAGGATCACCCCATGGCCAACTTCGTCGACCGCGTCGTGCTGCACCTGCGCGCTGGCAACGGCGGCCACGGCGTCGCCTCGGTGCACCGGGAGAAGTTCAAGCCGCTCGGAGGTCCTGACGGCGGCAACGGCGGGCGCGGGGGAGACATCATCCTGCGGGTCGACCCCCAGGTCACCACACTCGTCGACTACCACCACGGACCGCACCGCACCGCGCCCAACGGCAAGCCCGGCGAGGGCGGCGAGCGGCACGGGGCACAGGGGGAGGACCTGGTCCTGCCGGTCCCCAGCGGCACCGTCGTCACCACCCGGGCGGGGGAGGTGCTCGCGGACCTGGTCGGTGACGGCACAGAGTATGTCGTGGCCCGCGGTGGCCGCGGCGGCCTGGGCAACAAGGCCCTGGCCAGCACCCGGCGCAAGGCGCCCGGCTTCGCGCTGCTCGGGGAGCCCGGCGAAGAGGTCGAGGTCCTGCTGGAGCTGAAGACGCTCGCCGACGTCGCCCTCATCGGCTTCCCGTCCGCGGGCAAGTCGTCGCTGGTCAGCGTCATGTCGGCGGCCAAGCCGAAGATCGCCGACTACCCGTTCACCACGCTGGTGCCCAACCTGGGCGTGGTCACCGCCGGTGGCCACCGCTTCACGATGGCCGACGTGCCCGGGCTCATCCCCGGTGCCAGCGAGGGCAAGGGTCTGGGCCTGCAGTTCCTGCGGCACGTCGAGCGCTGCCACGTGCTGGTGCACGTCATCGACTGCGCCACCCTGGAGCCGGGCCGCGACCCGCTCACCGACCTCGAGGTCATCGAGCACGAGCTGGCGGAGTACGTGCCGCACGGCCAGCTGGGCGGCATCCCCCTCGCGGAGCGCGTGCGGGTGGTCGTGCTCAACAAGGCCGACGTGCCCGAGGCGCGTGAGCTGGCCGAGATGGTGCGTCCGGACCTGCAGGAGCAGGGGTACGAGGTGCACATCGTCTCCGCGGTCGCGCACCAGGGGCTGAAGGAGCTCGGGTACGCCCTGGCCGCGCACGTCCGCAAGGCCCGCGAGGAGCAGATCGTCATCGAGCCGGCGCGGGTCATCGTCCGTCCCCAGGCGATCGACGACCAGGGCTTCAGGGTGGTGCGGGAGAACACCTCCGACGGGGAGGTCTTCCGCGTCGTGGGCGACCGGCCGACCCGGTGGGTGCGGCAGACCGACTTCGCCAACGACGAGGCCGTGGGCTACCTGGCCGACCGGCTCAACCGGCTCGGGGTCGAGGACGAGCTGCTCAAGGCGGGTGCCGTGGCCGGCTCGACCGTGCTCATCGGCCCCGAGGACGACGCCGTCGTCTTCGACTGGGAGCCCACGATGGCCGGGGGTGCTGAGCTGCTGGGTTCCCGCGGCAGCGACCTGCGGCTCGACGAGCGCACCCGGCCCACCCGGGCGGAGAAGCGCGAGGCCTTCCACGACAAGATGACCGCGGCCGAGCGGGCCCGCCAGGAGATGGCGGCCGAGCGGCGCGCCGGCAAGTGGACCGAGCCGGAGTAGGACCGCACCTGCGCGGTCCCCGCCTCCCGGGGTGCGGAGACCCCTTCCCGGGGGAGGGATGCATGAGTATGCGGTCGCGTGGAATAGTATTCGTCCATGCCTGTTGACCGGTCCGCGATCCGTGATGCCCACCGCATCGTGGTCAAGGTGGGCTCCTCGTCGCTGACGAGGCCGGCCGGCGGCCTGGACGGCTACCAGCTCCAGGCGTTGGCCAACCTGCTGGCCAAGAAAGCCTTGGCCGGCACCCAGGTGGTGCTGGTCTCCTCGGGCGCGATCGCCGCGGGCATGGTCCCGCTCGGGCTGACCCGCAGGCCGAAGGACCTGGCCACCCAGCAGGCCGCCGCGAGCACCGGCATGGGGGCGCTGATGACGGCATACACCCGGGTCTTCACCATGCACGGGGTGCAGGTGGGGCAGGTGCTGCTGACCGCCGACGACATGCACCGCCGCAGCCACTACGTCAACGCCTCCCGCACCCTGGAGCGGCTGCTGGAGCTGGAGGTGGTGCCGATCATCAACGAGAACGACACGGTCGCCACCGACGAGATCCGCTTCGGCGACAACGACCGGCTCGCCGCGCTCGTCGCGCACCTGGTCGACGCCGACGCCATGGTCCTGCTCTCCGACGTGGACGCCCTCTACACCGGGCACCCCTCCGACCCGGAGAGCCGGCGCGTCCCGGTGGTCCGCGGCCCGGGTGACCTCACCGGGGTCGACGTCTCCAGGGTGGGCTCTGCGGTCGGCACCGGGGGTATGCAGACCAAGCTGGAGGCCGCGCGGATGGCGGTCGCCGAGGGCATCCCGGTGCTGCTCACCAGTGCCGCGCAGGCCGGTCTCGCGCTCGCCGGCGAGGACGTCGGGACGCTGTTCACCCCGATCGGGACCAAGAGCCCTGCCCGTCGCCGGTGGCTGGCGCACGCCAGCCACTCCTCCGGACGGGTGGTCCTGGACGACGGCGCGGTCGAGGCCGTCGTGCGTCGGCAGACCTCCCTGCTCCCCGTGGGTATCACCCGGGTGGAGGGCCGGTTCACGGCCGGGGACACCGTCGACCTGGTCGACCCGCGCGGCACGGTCGTGGCCCGCGGGCTGGTCAGCTACGACGCCGAGGAGCTGCGGCCGCTCGTGGGCCAGCGGCTCGAGCGCGGCGCCGGGCTGCGTGCGGGGGCACCGGCCTCCCGGCCCGTCGTGCGCCGCGACGACCTGGTCGTTCTCTGACCCGGTCCCGACCTACCCTGAGACTGACCCGCTGGAACGAGGAGAAGTACTGATGAGCACCATCGCCCCCGACGTCGTCGACCAGGTCCACGCCGTCGCCCGCCGTGCCCGCGTCGCCGCCCGCGAGCTGGCGCTGCTGACCCGGGCGCAGAAGGACGTGGCGCTGCTCGCGCTGGCCGACGCGATCGACGCGGCCACCGCGGCCGTGGTCGCCGCGAACGGCGAGGACATCGAGCGGGGCGAGACCAACGGCCTGCCCGTCAACCTGATCGACCGGCTGCGGCTGGACGAGGCGCGGGTGCACGCGGTCGCGGGCGCCCTGCGCGAGGTCGCGGCGCTGCCCGACCCGGTGGGAGAGGTGGTGCGCGGCTCGACGCTCGCCAACGGTCTGCAGCTCCGCCAGGTGCGGGTGCCGATGGGCGTCGTGGGGATGATCTACGAGGCCCGCCCCAACGTGACCGTCGATGCCGCCGGCCTGGGGCTGAAGAGCGGCAACGCCGTCATCCTGCGCGGAGGCTCCGCGGCGGCGTCGACGAACGCCGCGCTGGTCGAGGTCATGCGCCAGGGCCTGTCCGCGCAGGGTCTCAACCCGGACGCGGTCAACCTGCTGGCGGAGGGCGGGCACGACGCCGCTCGTGCGCTGATGACCGCGCGCGGGCTGGTCGACCTCGTCATCCCACGCGGGGGAGCGGGGCTGATCCACACGGTGGTCACCGAGTCGACGGTGCCGGTCATCGAGACCGGCACCGGCAACTGCCACGTCTACGTCGACGCCAGCGCCGAGACCGGGATGGCGGTGTCGATCGTCACCAACTCCAAGACCCACCGCACCTCGGTGTGCAACGCGGCCGAGTCGCTCCTGGTCCACCGCGAGGCCGCGGAGCGGGTCCTGCCGGCGATCATGGACCAGCTGGCCGCCGCGGGGGTCACGGTGCACGGCGATGCGGAGATGCAGCGCTACGCCGAGGCCGCGGGTGCCGCCCACGTGCCGGTGACCGACGAGGACGACGACACCGAGTTCCTGTCCCTGGACATCTCGGCCCGGGTGGTCGACGACCTGGACGCGGCGATCGCGCACGTCCAGGAGCACACCAGCGGGCACACCGAGGCCATCGTCACGGCGGACCGGGCCGCCGCCCGGCGGTTCACCACCGAGGTGGACGCCGCCGCGGTCCTGGTCAACGCCTCGACCCGGTTCACCGACGGCGGGGAGTTCGGCTTCGGCGCCGAGATCGGCATCTCCACCCAGAAGCTGCACGCGCGCGGACCCATGGCGCTGCCGGAGCTGACCACCACCAAGTGGGTGGTGGAGGGGGACGGGCAGATCCGTTGAGGGCAGGTAGAGTGGCACCCATGTCTGAGCCGAGCCTGTTCGCCGCCGAGGGTGGCCACGCGATCGTCAACCAGCTGCCGTTCCCCCCGATCATGTTCGGGGTCATCGCCCTGGTGCTCTTCCTGGCCGCGCTGGGTCTGCTCTGGTCCTTCCGCAACAGCCTCGCCCTCGACCCGCACGGGCTGGCCGAGGGGCAGCACGACCCGGACACCGCCCGGGGCACCAGCGCGCACTGATGCGACTCGGAGTGATGGGTGGGACCTTCGACCCCATCCACCACGGCCACCTGGTGGCCGCGAGCGAGGCGTCGCACCTCCTCGGCCTCGACGAGGTCGTCTTCGTGCCCACCGGCAAGCCCTACAAGAAGGACGTCACCCGGGTCAGCCCGGCCGAGCACCGCTACCTGATGACGGTGATCGCGACCGCCTCCAACCCGCGCTTCGCGGTGAGCAGGGTCGACATCGAGCGCCAGGGCCCCACCTTCACCCTCGACACCCTGCGCGACCTGCACGCCGAGCGGCCCGACGACGAGCTCTACTTCATCACCGGCGCCGACGCGCTGGCCGAGATCCTGTCCTGGAAGGGTGCCGACGAGCTCTTCCGGCTGGCCCACTTCGTGGGCGTCACCCGGCCCGGGCACGAGCTGTCCGGCGCAGGGCTTCCCCAGGACCGGGTGACGCTGCTCGAGGTCCCCGCCATGGCGATCAGCTCCACCGACTGCCGCGACCGGGTCAACGACGGCGAACCCGTCTGGTACCTCGTGCCGGACGGCGTCGTCCAGTACATCGGCAAGCACCACCTCTACCGGGAGAACATCACGTGAGCGCCACCCCCCGCGCCGTCGAGCTGGCCCAGGCGGCCGCCGCCGCGGCCCACGACAAGCTCGCCTCCGACGTCGTCGGCCTCGACGTCTCCGCCCAGCTGGCCCTGACCGACGTCTTCGTCATCGCCTCGGCCCCCAACGAGCGGCAGGTCGGCGCGATCGTGGAGGCCGTGGAGGAGCGGCTGGCCCAGCTCGGGACCAAGCCGCTGCGCCGCGAGGGCCAGCGTGAGGGCCGGTGGGTGCTGCTCGACTTCGGCGACATCGTCGTGCACGTCATGCACAGCGAGGACCGGGAGTTCTACGGTCTGGAACGGCTGTGGAAGGACTGCCCGCCCGTGGTGCTGCCGGACGGCGACGCGGACGGCACCGCGCCGGGTGCTGCTGCGCCCGGTGTGGGCTGAGCGTCGTGTCGACCTCGGCTGAGCGGGCCTAGGGGTATGCGGCGCGTCATCGTCTGGCGGCACGGGGAGACCGAGCAGAACGCGGCGGGGGTCTACCAGGGGCACCTGGACTCCGCGCTCTCGGTGCGCGGACGGGAGCAGGCCGCCCAGGCCGCCGCGGCGCTCACGCAGCGCAGTCCCGCCCGGCTGGTCAGCAGCGACCTGGCCCGGGCCGCCGGCACCGCCGACGCCCTCGCCGAGGTGAGCGGGCTGCCCGTGGAGACCGACGCCCGGTGGCGGGAGATCGACGTCGGCCAGTGGCAGGGCATGCGCCATGCCGACGTGGTGGCGCTCCACCCCCAGGTGATGGACGCCCTCGACCGGGGTGAGGACGTGCGGCGCGGGGGCGACGGTGAGACGGTCGCCGACCTGCAGCGCCGTGCCCGCGCCGCCTTCGACGACCTGGTCGCCACCCAGCAGGAGGGGGAGACGGTCGTGGTGAGCACGCACGGGCTGGCCAGCCGGGCGCTGGTGGCCGACGTCGTGGGGCTGAGCTACCGCCAGGCGTGGCTGTCGCTCGTCGGCCTGCGCAACGCCCACTGGGCCGAGCTGGTCGAGCACCGGACGGGGTGGCGGCTGGAGGTCTGGAACGCCGGCGTGGGTCCCAGCGTGGGCAGTGTCACAGACCGCTGACCTGCGCCGGGACCCGATTTGGTGAAAGACCTGGGGCCTGGGTAAAGTGATCCAGTCCTCACGGGGCTGTAGCGCAGTTGGTAGCGCACCTCCATGGCATGGAGGGGGTCAGGGGTTCGAATCCCCTCAGCTCCACCGGACGAACGGGCCGGGCACCGACAAGGTGCCCGGCCCGTTCGCATGCCCGGCCCGGTCGCAGCCAGAGGCAGAGAGGGCAAGGCAGGTGCAGGCCGAGGGGCAGGGGTGGGGCCGTGAGGGCAGGTGGGCGCGTGATGCTGCAATGGGCCCTCAGGTCCGGGAGGCTGCGCCTCATCGGGGCGGGTGCTTGACGGCAGCCGTCTGAGCAGAGATAGTTTGCGCGAACCATCACCCGATCTGTGTCGATCCGCGGCAGGGCGCGCCCCTGCCGGGAAGGATGTCAACGTGGACAGCCTTGCAGTTCTCAGTCTCCTCGCGATCGCCCCGATCGTGGTGGTCGGCGTGCTGCTGGCCGGCTTCCGCTGGCCCGCCAAGTACGCCATGCCCGTCGGTTACGTCATCACCGTCATCATCGCGCTGTGGGTCTGGGAGATGCGGCCCGGCGCGGTCGCCGCAGCGACGATCGAGGGCCTGATCGTCGCGGTGACCCTGCTCTACATCGTCTTCGGTGCGCTGCTGCTGCTCTCGACGGTGATCGCCAGCGGCGCGATGAGCACCATCCGCGCAGGCTTCACCGCGATCTCCCCGGACCGGCGGGTCCAGGCGATCATCATCGGCTGGCTCTTCGGCTCCTTCATCGAGGGCGCCTCCGGCTTCGGCACCCCCGCCGCGGTGGTCGCGCCGCTGCTGCTGGCCCTGGGCTTCCCGGCCATGGCCGCCGTCATGGTCGGGCTCATCATCCAGTCCACGCCGGTCTCCTTCGGCGCCGTCGGCACCCCGATGATCGTCGGCGCCGGGCAGGGGTTGGCGGGCGCCCCCGGGGTGGAGGCGCGCGAGGCCGAGCTGGGGATGACGCACATGGAGTACGTCGCGCACATCGCCAGCCAGGTCTCGCTCATCCACGCCATCACGGGTCTGCTCATCCCGCTGCTGCTCTCGGTCTTCCTCACCGGCTTCTTCGGCCAGCGCCGCAGCTTCGTCGAGGGTCTGAGGATCTGGCCGTTCGCGATCTATGCCTCGCTGGCGATGACCGTCCCCTACGTGCTCGTGGCCTTCCTCGCCGGGCCGGAGTTCCCAGCCCTGCTCGGTGGGTTGATCGGTCTGGCGCTGGTGATGTTCACCTCCAGCAAGGGCTTCCTGATGCCGAAGGAGACCTTCGACTTCGGCCCGCGGGCCAGCTGGGAGGAGCGGTGGATGGGCAAGCTCGACACCGACCACCTGGCGGAGATCGGCAAGCGGAAGATGGGCACGGTGACCGCGTGGACGCCCTACGTCCTCATCGCCGTCCTGCTGCTGGCGACCCGCCTCATCGACCCGCTGCAGAGCTTCCTGACCAGCGACAACCCGGCCATCACGCTGCCCTTCACCGACCTGCTGGGCACCGGCATCTCGACCACCTGGCAGTGGCTCTACAGCCCTGGCACGGTCTTCATCATCACCTGCCTGATCACCTACGCGGTGCACAAGATGAACGGTCGGCAGATCCGGGAGACCTGGACCGTCGCGGGCAAGCAGATCCTCGGCACGGCGGTGGCCCTGCTCTTCGCGGTCCCGCTGGTGCGGATCCTGATCCGCTCCGGGGCCGAGTTCACCGAGTCGGGGCTGGCCTCGATGCCGGTCACCCTGGCTGAGGGCGCAGCGACCATCGCCGGGGCCAACTGGCCGCTGATCAGTCCCTGGATCGGTGCGCTGGGCGCCTTCGTGGCCGGCTCCAACACGGTCTCGAACCTCACCTTCGCGCTCTTCCAGTTCTCCACCGGCGAGCAGATCGGCGTGCCGCCGGAGACGGTGGTCGCCACCCAGGCGGTCGGCGGCGCCGGTGGCAACCCGGTCGCGATCCACAACATCGTCGCCGCGTCCGCCACCGTCGGTCTGCTCGGCCGAGAGGGTGACCTCATCAGAAAGACCGCCCTGGTCACCTTCTACTACTGTCTGACGGCCGGCGTCATCGGCTACTTCATGATCTACGGTGCCGGGCTCGCCGGGATCATCCAGCTCGTGGTGCTGCTGGCCATCCTGGTGGGTGCCGTCTTCTGGATGCTGAGGCGGGAGAAGAACCTCGTCACCCGCGAGCGCCAGGGCGCCTCGGCCCTTTCCGACTGAGGACCCGACAGGGGCCCGGCACCTCTATCAGGAAGGTGCCGGGCCCCTGTCGCGCCGGGAGCTGGACTGCGTGTGACCGGACCAGCGCCCGAGCCGGACGACCCCGTGGTCAGACGAGGGGCTCGCCCCTGAGCGAGGCGTCCAGCACCACCGCGGTGTGCACGAAGGGGATCGGCCGGCCGGCGCGCTCGAGGGCCTGGTTGATCTGCATCAGGCACCCCGGGTTGGCGGTCACGAGCAGCTCGGCACCGGTGCTCAGGATGTTGGCGGCCTTGCGGTCACCCAGCTCGGTCGCCGGCTCAGGGTTGAGGATGTTGTAGACGCCGGCGGAGCCGCAGCAGATCTCGGCGTCCGGGATCTCCTTCAGGCTCACTCCCGGTATGCCGCTCAGCAGCTTCCGCGGCTGGCTGACCACCTTCTGGGCGTGCCGCAGGTGGCAGGCGTCGTGGTAGGCCACGACGACCTGCCGACCGCCCGCGGTGACGGGGTGCCGGGTGGCGACGGGACCCAGCTCCGTGAGGATCTCGGACAGGTCCCGGACCCGCTCGCTGAAGGCCCGGGCACGGTCGGCGTAGTCCGGGTCGTCGGCCAGCAGATGGACGTAGTCCTTCATGCTCGACCCGCAACCGGCGGAGTTGACCACGATGTGCTCCACCCCGGTCTCCTCGAAGGTGTCGATGAGCCGGCGGGCGAAGCTCATGCCCTCGTCCTCGCGGCCGGTATGGACCGACAGCGCGCCGCAGCAACCCTGCCGGACGGGCGCGATGACGTCGCAGCCCTCGGCGGCCAGCACCCGCACGGTCGCGGCGTTGACGTCGCCGAAGAACTCGCGCTGCACGCAGCCGGTGAGCATCCCGACGACCGCGCGGCGGGGCCCGACCGCCGGCGTGCGCTCCGGCACGCTGACCCGGGGACCCAGCCGCGGAGCCAGCGACTGCATGACGTCCAGCTGCGGGCTGACCTTCTTGACCAGCCCGGTGCGCTCGACCATCCGCAGCGCGCCGGTGCGCTGCGCCAGGCGCAGCGGGGCGCGCAGCACCCGCAGCCGCTTCGGGTAGGGGAAGAGGTTGAAGATCAACGTGCGCAGCGCCCTGTCGTGCGCCGGCCGGTCGGCCCGTCGCTCGACCTGGGCCCTGGTGGCCTCGAGGAGCCGGTCGTACTGCACGCCCGACGGGCAGGCGGTCACGCACGCCATGCAGCCCAGGCAGGCGTCCCAGTGGTCGACCATCGACTGGGTCAGGGGCGAGCCCTCGACGCCGGCCTTCATCAGGTCGATGCGACCGCGGGGGCTGTCCATCTCCTCGCCCCACAGCTGGTAGGTCGGGCAGGTGGTCAGGCAGAAGCCGCAGTGGACGCAGTCGTCCAGCAGGTCGGGGCTCGGCGGGCGCAGCGCGTCGAAGGCGGGCTCGGCCAGGACGTCGGACCGGTCGCCGCGCACGGTCGGCATCCCGAGGTCCACGGGCCGGCCCATCGGGGGCATCTTGCCCGCCTGCACGAAGGTGGGGGTGATGCGCTGGTCAGGCATGGCTACAGGCCTCCTACAAAGCGTCCGGGCGCGAGGGTGCGGGTCGGGTCGAACTCGGTCTTGACCCGCCGCATGAGGTCGATCGCCGGCACCGGGCCCCAGACGTCGAGCGCGGCCTTGAGGTCCGGCGGGGCGTCGAGGACGATGGTCGAGCCCCCGTGGTGGGTGCTGGTCGTGCGGACCGCGTCGAGGGCGGCGGCCGCGGCGCTCGGGTCTGCGGCTGTACCGTCGGCCGAGGGCATCGCGGCGTGGAGCACGCCGGTCCCCGCCGAGCCGGTGACCGTCAGCCCCTGCCGCGTCGCCTCGGCGACGAGATCGGGTATGCCGGACAGCACGGCCGTGGTCTTGAGCAGCACGGGGCGGCACTCGCCCTCCCGGCCGGGCAGCCGGCCCCACCAGCCGGGCGGTTCGGGGGAGGCCTCGGGGTCATCGGCGCCGAGGGAGCGGAGCTCCTCGACCAGGGTCTGGGCGCGGGACTCGCACCCGGCGACGGTGCCGCTGAGCAGCGTGCCGATCCGGGCCTGCTCGCCCGGGACCGCGTGCACCTCGAGCGCGTGCGGCACCAGCTGGGAGTGGGTGACGTGCTGCAGGACGTCGGCCAGCCGCTCGGCCGGCACCGCGGCCTCGACCCACAGCTGCTGGTCGGGGAGGGGGTGCAGCCGGACGGTCACCTGGGTGAGGACCGCGAGGGTGCCGTAGGACCCGGTGAGCAGCTTGGCCAGGTCGTAGCCGGCGACGTTCTTGACCACCTTGCCGCCGGCCTTGGCGATCGTCCCGTCCGCCCGCACGAAGCGCACCCCGATGACCAGGTCCCGGATCGCGCCGGTCCACATCCGCCGTGGGCCACCCAGGCCGGTCGCCACCGCACCGCCCAGGGTCGAACCCTGCGCCAGGTCGTCGACGACCAGCTGGTGCCCGCCCTCGGCGAGCTGCTCCTGGAGGCGGGAGAGCGGCATACCGGCCCCGGCAGTGGCGATGAGGTCCCCGCGGGAGTGCTCGACGAGCTCGTCCATCCCCGTGGTGTCCAGCACCACGTCGACACGCTCCGGGGGACGCCCCCAGGTGAGCTTGGAGCCGTGACCGCGCACCACGACGGCGAGGCCCTGCTGGTGGCAGGCGCGCAGGAGCGCGGACGTCTCCTCGGCCGAGGCAGGGTGGGCCACCACCTGCGGCAGCACGCCGTCGACGTGGTCCGCCTCGGTGGCCTGCTCGACCCGGCAGGTCGCCGACAGCGACTCGTGCAGGCTCATCAGAAGATCTCGGCCAGGCCGGCCTGCTGCGCCGGGTGGGCGTCCTGCCGCACGCGTGGACGCTCACCGCACAGCCGCGGCGTGGGGTAGATCTTGCCCGGGTTGGCGATGCCCTCGGGGTCGAAGGCGCAGCGCACCAGCTGCATGGTGTCCAGGTCGTCGTCGGTGAACATCCGGGGCATGTACCTCGCCTTGTCCGAGCCCACCCCGTGCTCGCCGGTGATCGAGCCACCGTGCTCGATGCACAGGTCCAGGATCATCCCCGAGACCGCCTCGGCGCGTTCGGTCGCGCCCTCCTCGGCGGCGTCGAAGAGCACCAGCGGGTGCAGGTTGCCGTCGCCGGCGTGGAAGACGTTGGCGACCCGGACCCCCTTCTCCCTGCTGATCTCGCCCATCCGGCGCAGCACCTCCGGCAGCGCCGTGCGCGGCACCACGCCGTCCTGGACGATGTAGTCGGGGGAGATGCGGCCCACCGCGGCGAAGGCGGACTTGCGGCCCTTCCAGATCTCGGCTCGCTCGGCGGCGTCGATCGCCATCCGGAACTCGAAGGTGCCGGCCTCGCGGCAGATCCGCTCGACCTCGGCATACTCGTGCTCGACCTCCTGCGCGGCGCCGTCGAGCTCGACGACCAGCACGGCTCCGGCGCCCTCGGGGTAGCCGCAGCTGACCGCCCGCTCCGCGGCCTCGATCGCCAGGGCGTCCATGATCTCGATCGCGGCCGGCACGATCCCGGCGGCGATGATCGCCGACGTGGCGGCGCCGGCCTGGTCGGTGGTCTCGAAGCCGGCGAGCACCGTGCGCACCTCCTCCGGCAACCTGGTCAGGCGGACCACCGCGCTGGTGGCGACGCCCAGGGTGCCCTCGGAGCCGACGAAGGCGCCGACCATGTCGTAGCCGGGCGCGTCGGGGGCCTCGGTCCCGAGGGTGACCTGCTCACCCGTGGGCGCGACGACGTCGAGGGACAGCACGTGCCCGGAGGTGAAGCCGTACTTCAGGCAGTGCGCGCCGCCGGAGTTCTCCGCGACGTTGCCACCGATCGAGCAGATCTGCTGGCTGCTGGGGTCCGGCGCGAAGTAGTAGCCGTCGGGGGTGGCGGCCTTGGTGACCTGCAGGTTGATGACGCCCGTGTCCACGACCGCGCGCTGGTCGGCGCGGCGGAGCTGGTGCAGGGTGCGCAGCCGGCTGGTGACGACCAGCACGCCCTCGGCGTGCGGCAGGGCGCCACCGGAGAGGCCGGTCCCGGACCCGCGAGCCACGAACGGGACGGCGTGCCGGGCGCAGGAGCGCACGGTCGCGGCGACCTCGTCGGCGTTGTCGGCCAGCACCACCAGCGCCGGGGTGACGCGGTATGCCGCCAGCCCGTCACACTCGTAGGTGGCCAGCTGGGCGGGGTCGGTGAGCAGCCGGGCCTCGGGGATGACGCCGCGCAGCTCGCGCAGCACCTCCTGGACCCGCTCGCCCCCGTCGGAACCCGCGTCTGCGGGGCGTGCCGGGTCCTGTTGTGCCTGGTCCTCAGCCGCGTCGTCCGAGTCCAGTCCTCGCACGTGTGCGTCTGCCCTCATCACTGGACCTCCTTGTCGACAGGGCATCACTGTAGATGGTCTGACACCAGGATGCGAGGCACCCCCGGGGGTGGCCTCGCGGCCGCCCCCGGAGACGTCAGCCCGGCGTCAGTGCCCTCGTCAGGGCATCTCCTCATAGGCCGGGACGGTGAGGAAGTCGGCGTACTCGTCGGCGACCGCGACGGCCAGGAAGAGCCGCTTGGCCTCCTCGTAGTTGGACGCGTCACCGGGCAGGGTGGTGACCACCTCGTCGACGAGCCGCTCGACGAGCTCCTGGGTGACGACCTCGCCGGTGTCGGTCAGCGTGATGTCGTTGTTGATCCACTGCCAGACCTGGCTGCGGGAGATCTCCGCCGTCGCGGCGTCCTCCATCAGGTTGTGGATGCCGACCGCGCCCCGGCCCGTGAGCCACGTCGCCAGGTACTGCAGGCCGACGTCGATGTTGGCCCGCAGGCCCTGCTCGGTCACCTCACCGGGGGTGGCCTTGACGTCGAGCAGGTCGGCGGCGGTCACCTGCACGTCCTCGCGCGTGTTGTCCACCTGGTTGGGCCGGTCGCCCAGGACGCGGTCGAAGACGTCCAGGCAGGTCTGCACCATGCCGGGATGGGCGACCCAGGAGCCGTCGAAGCCGTCCTCGGCCTCGCGCTGCTTGTCGGCGGTGACCTTCTCGAACGCAGCCTTGTTGACCTCCTCGTCCTTGGAGGGGATGAAGGCGGCCATGCCGCCGATGGCGTGCGCGCCACGCTTGTGGCAGGTGCGCACGAGCAGGTTGGTGTAGGCGCGCATCATCGGGGCGGTCATCGTCACGGCGTTGCGGTCGGGCAGCACGAAGTCGCGGCCGCGGGTGCGGTAGGTCTTGATGATGCTGAACAGGTAGTCCCAGCGGCCGGCGTTCAGGCCCGCGGAGTGCTCGCGCAGCTCGTAGAGGATCTCCTCCATCTGGAAGGCCGCGGGGTAGGTCTCGATCAGGCAGGTGGCGCGGATCGTGCCGCGGGGGATGCCCAGCGCGTCCTGGGCGATGGTGAAGGCGTCGTTCCAGAGCCGGGCCTCGAGGTAGTGCTCCATCTTGGGCAGGTAGAAGTAGGGGCCCTTGCCCGCCTCGAGCTGCAGCGTGGCGCTGGCGCACATCGAGAGAGCGAAGTCGACCAGCCCGCCGGAGGTGCGCTCGCCGTCGACGGTGATGTGCTTCTCGTCCAGGTGCCAGCCGCGTGGCCGCATGACGATCGTCGGCAGCTGCGCCTGGTCGGTCGTCTTCAGGGCGTACTCCTTGCCCTCGGGGGAGGTGAAGGAGATCGTCCCGGCGATCGCGTCGCGCAGGTTCATCGGACCCTCGACCACGTTCTCCCACAGGGGGGTGTTGGCGTCCTCCTGGTCGGCCAGCCAGACGCGGGCCCCGGAGTTCATCGCGTTGATGGTCATCTTGCGGTCGGTCGGCCCGGTCATCTCGACCCGGCGGTCGACCAGGCCCGGCGCGTGCTCGGCCACCCGCCAGCTGTCGTCCTCGCGGATCGAGGCAGTCTCGGGCAGGAAGTCCAGGTCCTCGCCGTCGGCGATGGCCCGCACCACCTCCTGACGCGCAGCCAGGCGCTCCTGGCGGCGGGGCTCGAGCTCCCGGTGCAGGGTCGCGATGAGCTCCAGCGCCTGCCGGCTGAGGATCTGCTCGTAGCCGGGCTTGAGCGCGCCGGTGACCGCGACGCCGTCGGGCAGATCGAGGCTGGGGGTCTGGGACGGGTCGGTCATGACAGTCTCCCTAGGGGTTGATTCCGCATGGTGGAAAGAAAACACCGTTGTGTGGACATCCTACGCGATGGTCTATCGTGACGGTGTGGCCTCTCATGAGATCGTCATCACTGCCGATGACCGCCCCAGTCGCGAGGAGCTCGTCGGGCTCTACGACGCGGTGGGCTGGAGCACCTACACGACCGATCCGGACGTGCTCGAGGCCGCGATCGAGGGGTCCACCCACGTGGTGACGGCGCGCTACAGCGACGACCTGCTCGGCCTGGCCCGGGTCATCTCCGACGGAGCCACCATCGCCTACCTGCAGGATGTGCTGGTCCGTCCCGAGCTGCAGCGGGAAGGGGTCGGCAAGGCCCTGGTCGACGCCGCGATGGCGCCGTTCACCCACGTGCGCCAGCAGGTGCTGCTCACCGACGACGAGCCGGGCCAGCGCGCCTTCTACGAGTCGCTGGGGTATGCCGAGATCCGCGACCACGGAGAGGGCCGGCTGCGCGCGTTCGTCCGGTTCGTGGACTGATCGCTCGCGCCGGGGCGAGCCCGGCCCCGGTCCGTGGGACACTGGCAGGACTGCCCAGGCTCACCGCATACCCCGAGGTCGTAACCCAGCGTGTCTCCCCTTGCCCACCCGAACACGGTGCCCCAGCCGGCGTCCACCCCGCCGGAGCGCATCCGCAACTTCTGCATCATCGCTCACATCGACCACGGCAAGTCGACCCTGGCCGACCGGATGCTGCAGGAGACCGGTGTCGTCGACCAGCGTCAGATGCGTGCCCAGTACCTGGACCGCATGGACATCGAGCGTGAGCGCGGCATCACCATCAAGAGCCAGGCGGTGCGGATGCCCTGGGCGACCGCGACGAAGGAGCCTGGTCGCCCGGAACACGAGGGTGTGCAACCGCAGGGAGCTCGTGGCGGTACCAGTACCAGTACGTACATCCTCAACATGATCGACACTCCGGGGCACGTGGACTTCACCTACGAGGTCAGCCGCAGCCTGGCCGCGTGCGAGGGAGCGGTGCTCCTCGTCGACGCCGCGCAGGGGATCGAGGCGCAGACTCTCGCCAACCTCTACCTGGCCATGGAGAACGACCTGACGATCATCCCGGTGCTGAACAAGATCGACCTGCCCGCCGCCCAGCCGGAGAAGTACGCCGAGGAGCTCGCCGGGCTCATCGGCTGCGACCCGTCCGAGGTGCTCAAGGTCTCGGGCAAGACGGGTGAGGGCGTCCGGGAGCTGCTGGACACGATCGTGGAGCTGATCCCGGCGCCGCAGGGCGATGCCGACGCGCCGGCGCGCGCGATGATCTTCGACTCCGTCTACGACACCTACCGCGGCGTGGTCACCTACGTCCGCGTCATCGACGGCGACCTGTCGCCGCGCGAGCGGATCGTGATGATGTCGACCAAGGCCACCCACGAGCTGCTGGAGATCGGTGCCATCAGCCCGGACCCGATCCCGTCCAAGGGGCTGGGTGTCGGTGAGGTGGGCTACCTGATCACCGGCGTCAAGGACGTGCGGCAGTCCAAGGTCGGCGACACCGTGACCGGTGAGCGCAACCGGGCCACCGAGGCGCTGGGCGGCTACAAGGAGCCGCGCCCGATGGTCTTCTCCGGGCTCTACCCGCTCGACGGGTCGGACTACCCGATCCTGCGCGACGCGCTGGACAAGCTGAAGCTCAACGACGCCGCGCTGGTCTACGAGCCGGAGACCTCGGCGGCCCTCGGCTTCGGCTTCCGCGTCGGCTTCCTGGGCATGCTGCACCTGGAGATCGTCCGGGAGCGCCTGGAGCGCGAGTCCAACCTCGAGCTGATCTCGACCCTGCCCAACGTGGAGTACGACGTCCAGCTGGACGACGGGTCCGCCGTCAAGGTGACCAACCCCAGCGAGTTCCCTGCCGGTCGGGTCGCCTCGATCACCGAGCCCATCGTGCGGGCCACGATCCTGGCGCCGAGCGAGTTCATCGGGGCGATCATGGAGCTGTGCCAGAACCGCCGCGGCACGCTGCGCGGGATGGACTACCTGTCCCCGGAGCGGGTGGAGATGCGCTACACGCTGCCCCTGGCCGAGATCGTCTTCGACTTCTTCGACGCGCTGAAGTCCCGCACCCGCGGTTACGCCTCCCTCGACTACGAGCCCGACGGGTCTCAGGAGGCGGACCTGGTCAAGGTGGACATCCTGCTCCAGGGCGACACCGTCGACGCCTTCAGCGCGATCGTGCACCGGGACAAGGCCTACGCCTACGGCGTGCAGATGGCCACCAAGCTCAAGGAGCTCATCCCGCGCCAGCAGTTCGAGGTGCCGGTGCAGGCGGCCATCGGCTCCCGGGTCATCGCCCGCGAGACCATCCGCGCCATCCGCAAGGACGTCCTGGCCAAGTGCTACGGCGGTGACATCAGCCGCAAGCGCAAGCTGCTGGAGAAGCAGAAGGAGGGCAAGAAGCGGATGAAGATGGTCGGCTCCGTCGAGGTGCCGCAGGAAGCCTTCATCGCCGCGCTCTCCCAGGACGGCGTCGGCGCCGAGAAGACCAAGAAGTGAGCCACGCCTCCCACCCCCGACAGGACACGTCACAAGGCCCGACAAGACACGTCGAAAGGCCCGACCGGACACCCGAAAAGGCGCGACCGGACACGCGTCCGCAGGCGCCGGCCGGTCACTACGCCCTCGGCCACCCGTTCATCGGCCCCCGACCGCTGGCGCGGACACGCTCCTTCACCCGGCGCGGAGGGCGGATGCCCCGGGCGCACCAGGCCGCGTGGGACCGGATCGCGGACCAGGTCCTGGTGGAGGTACCCCGTCCCATGGGCGCGACCTCGACGGTGGTGGACCCGGCCTACCGCCTCGACCCGCAGGAGGTCTTCGGCCGCACGGCACCCCTCGTCGTCGAGGTCGGGTCCGGGTCCGGTGACGCCCTGGTCGCCGGCGCTGCGCAGCGTCCCGAGTGGGACTTCCTGGCCCTGGAGGTGTGGAGACCCGGGATCGGGCACGCGCTGGCCAAGATGGAGGCCGAGACCGGCGCCGGGGCCCAGCCCAATGTGCGCATCGTCGAGGTCGACGCCGTGGTGGCCCTGCAGACGATGCTCGCCCCGGGGTCGGTGCACGAGGTCTGGACCTTCTTCCCCGACCCCTGGCCCAAGGCCAAGCACCACAAGCGCCGGATCGTCACCCCGGACTTCGTCGACGCCGTGGTCCGGCTGCTCGCCCCGGACGGGGTATGGCGTCTGGCCACGGACTGGGACCACTACGCCGAGTCGATGCGCGAGGTGGTGGGGGCCGAGCCGCGCCTGGAGCTGGTCTCCACCGACCGGGCCCCGCTGCGTCCCGTGACCCGCTTCGAGCGCCGCGGCACCGCGGCCGGCCGGCAGATCACCGACCTGGCCTACCGCCTGCGCTGAGCACACACCTGCGCCCGGGCAGAGAGGAGGGTGCGCCCGGTCGGGGGAGGCCGGCCCTCAGTCGCCGACCGTGTCCCGGGCCCGCTTGACCAGCCGGGGGTCGGGGCGCAGCACCACGTCGTGGTCCTTGCCCTCGTACTCGAACTGGGAGAGGAAGTGGCGCATGGCGTTGATCCGCGCACGCTTCTTGTCGTTGGACTTGATCGTGATCCAGGGCGCCCAGTCGGTGTCCGTGCGGCGGAACATCTCCTCCTTGGCCGCGGTGTAGTCGTCCCAGCGGTCCAGGCTCTCCAGGTCCATGGGCGACAGCTTCCACTGCCGCACCGGGTCCAGCTGCCGGATCGCGAACCGGGTCCGCTGCTCGGACTGGGTCACCGAGAACCAGAACTTGGTGATCGACAGCCCCGCGTCGACCAGCATCCGCTCGAACAGCGGCGCCTGCTCCATGAACACCTCGTACTCCGCGTGCGAGCAGAAGCCCATCACCCGCTCCACGCCGGCGCGGTTGTACCAGGACCGGTCGAAGAGCACGATCTCCCCGGAGGTCGGCAGGTTCTCCACGTAGCGCTGGAAGTACCACTGCCCGGCCTCGACCTCGGTCGGCTTGTTGAGTGCCACGACGCGTGCGCCGCGGGGGTTGAGGTGCTCCATGAACCGCTTGATCGACCCACCCTTGCCCGCGGCGTCCCGCCCCTCGAAGACGAGCAGATGACGGCTGCCGTTGTCCTTGGCCCAGTACTGGAACTTCAGCAGCTCTACCTGCAGCAGCCACTTCTCGACCTCGTAGTAGTCGCGGGTCATCCGCTCGCTGTAGGGGTAGTCCTCGCGCCAGGTGTCGACGGCGCTCCCGTCCGGGGTGATCAGGTCGGGGTCCGAGCCCTGGTCGTCCCGGACGGTGTAGCCCTGGTCCCGCAGGCTGTCGATGTACTCACGGAGGCGCTGCTGCACCCTGCGAGGTTAACGCGGCACCGCGCCCCACACGCGGCGAGCGAGTGCGCCGTGTCCGGTCTGGGACACTGGGAGGTATGCCGTCCGCGTTCCCCCCTGGTGAGCCCGCACCGCAGGACGGCTCCCTCCCACAGACCGCGCTGGCCAGCGTGGGTGCCGGCCCGTTCTCGGTCTACCTGCACGTCCCGTTCTGCCGCGTCCGCTGCGGCTACTGCGACTTCAACACCTACACGCTGCCCGAGCTGGGGCAGACCGGCCCGGAGCAGCCGCTGCTGTCGGGGGAGGCCCGGTCGTTGACCGAGACCTTCGTCGAGGCGGCCCACCGCGAGCTCGAGCTCGCTGGTCGGGTGCTGGGCGACCGGCCCGGCGCCGTGGAGACCGTCTTCGTCGGCGGCGGCACACCGACGATGCTCGACCCGGACCAGCTGGGCGGGCTGCTGGAACGGGTACGGCATACCTGGGGCCTGGCGCCCGACGCCGAGGTGACCACCGAGGCCAACCCCGACACGGTCACGCCCGAGGTGGCGCAGCGGCTGAGGGCGCACGGCTTCACCCGGGTGAGCATCGGTATGCAGTCCGCCGTCCCGCACGTGCTGCGCACCCTCGATCGCACCCACGATCCGGCCAACGTGGTGCGGGCGGTGCACGCGGTGCGCGAGGCGGGGATGCAGATCAGCCTGGACCTGATCTACGGCACGCCGGGGGAGTCGCTGCAGGACTGGCGGACCAGCCTGGAGCTCGTGGCCTCCCTCGAGCCGGACCACGTCTCGGCCTACGCCCTGGTCGTCGAGGAGGGCACCAAGCTGCACGGGCAGGTGCGCCGGGGAGCAGTGCCGGCGCCGGACGACGACGACGAGGCGGACAAGTACGAGCTGGCCGACGAGCTGCTCGCCGCGGCCGGCTACGGGTGGTACGAGATCTCCAACTGGGCCCGCTCCCCGGAGCGGCGCTGCCGGCACAACATCGCCTACTGGCGGGGCGACGACTGGTGGGGCGTCGGCCCCGGCGCGCACAGCCACGTCGGGGGAGTGCGCTGGTGGAACGTCAAGCACCCGCGGGCCTACGCCGACCGGCTCGAGCAGGCGCACAGCCCGGCCCACGCGCGCGAGCTGCTCGGCGACGGCGAGCGGTATGACGAGCAGGTGCTGCTCGGCGTGCGCCTCGCCGACGGCCTGCCCGTCGACAGGCTCCGGCCCGAGGGACGTCTCGCGGTCGCGGGTCTGGTCGCCGACGGCCTGGTGGAGGGGCGGGCGGCGGTGCAGGGACGGGTCGTGCTCACCCTGCGCGGCCGGCTGCTGGCGGACACGGTGGTGCACCGGCTGCTGGGCTGACGTGGGGCTGACGCCGCGCGCACGGTAAGGAGGGCGGGAGCGACCGCGACACGAGGTGCCGTGCCGCACGACGCCTGTCCGGACCGGCCTGTGCCTACACTGGGCCCGCTCAGTCGCGCGCGCCGGAGGGGATCTGGCTCGCGCGCGACAGGACCGATGCGAGGGAGGCGTGCAAGCATGGGCTTTGCCGGAGGTGACCCGACGGCGCTGCGGGGCGCGGCGACCAGGCTGGACGGGTTGGGGACGGATCTGGCGGCCGACTCCCTGGCGTGCAAGGGTCCGGGGAGTGACATCGCCGGCGCAGCGCCCGGCGAGATCGGGGTGCTCGCGGAGAACGCCGTCCTGGCTGCCGGAGGCGCCGTCGCGGCAGCCGCCGTCCTGGTGTCCGCGATGGGCACCGGCAGCGCCACCGCGGGGGAGCAGCTCGACCTCGCGACCGGCGGCCAGGTGGCGGTGTGAGCGCCTTCGCCCGGCCTCAGGGCAACCCCGGTGGCATCCGCGACGGCGCGAGCCGGCTGACGGGGTTGGCGGAACGCGTCGGCGGCACGCGGCTGGACACGCTCTTCGGTGCCGCCGGGACCGCTGAGGCGGCGCTGCCGACCCGGCGCGTGGCGGACTTCCAGGGGCTGTACCACGACGGCGCCGGGGCGATGGAGGAAGCCGCCCAGGTCTTCTCCGATGTGGCGGCGGCGCTCGCCGACTACGCCGACGCGCTGGAGAGCGCCCAGTCGGCGATCGACACCGCCTCCACCGGGTATGACGATGCGCGCCGGCTGTTCAACCTGGCGCAGAGCACCGGGGAGACCGAGCTCGAGTCGCAGGCACGCTCGGACATGTCCCGGCACCGCACCGATGCCGAGAATGCCCACACGACCTTCGACGAGGCGCAGTCGCGGGCGCGGTCTGCCCTGTCGGGGCTGGCGACGACCTGGTCGCCGGGAGCGGCCACGACGTCGCCGGTGGACGCGTGGGGGGCCTCGACGGCGGCGATCCTGCCCCAGCAGGTCGGGCTCTCGATGGACCAGCTCGAGGCGATCTTCAACGGCGAGCCTCGACCCAGCAGCTCGTGGACGTCGGCAAGAACGTGCAGAAGGCGTTGACGAACGGCTGGTACAGCTGGCAGGCGATCGCCATCGCCCGCGACAGCGCCGCCTACAACCGGACGGTGCAGGCGATCAAGGACACCCGGGGCCAGGGGGGCTCGGCCCGGTCACGGCTCAAGGCGACGCGTCGCAGCCAGGGGCTGGCCGGGGCGCACCGTTACTACAAGAACATGCGGCGCCTGCAGTCGGACCGCCTCGCCCTGGGCCACGCACAGACGCGCTACCCCAGATCAGGGGGCACCCACCACCGCTACGGTGAGATCCGCACGGGTGTGCCCCGGGGAGGCGCTCCGCAGACCGGGTGGCGCGGGACGATGGCCCGCTTCGGCACCAGCCGGATCGGGTCAACCGTCCGGGCCGGCGGCCGGCTGCTCGCCCCGCTCGGGGCCGTGACGGGTGGCTACGACATCTACCGCGCCCTGCGCGGTGGGGAGGGGATGTCCACGACCGACCGCGTCGTGACCGGTCTGGGCGGCGCGGGGGGTCTCGCGGCCGGTGGCCTGGCCACCTACGCGCTCGTCGCGGGAGCGGCGCTGGGCCCGGTGGGCCTGGGCATCATCGCCGTCGGTGGCGCGGTCGCCGCCGGCGCCTGGCTGTACGAGAACCGGGAGGCGGTCGGCGAGGCGGCCAAGAAGGTCGTCGACGTCGGGAAGAAGGCCTTCGAGGGCGCCAAGGACATCGGCAAGAAGGTCTGGAAGGGGCTCTTCGGCTGAGCCCTCCACTCCTGTCCTCCCACCCGGCCCTTTGAACGGCTCTGACCAGCTTGACCTCACCACCGCGACCCGACCAGCACGACGGAGAACAGCTGTGCCTGACCACACCCCCGGCCAAGCCTCGGACCAGGACAACCCCTTCCTCGACCCGGAGGTCGCCTCGCTCACGGAGGAGATGATCGAGGAGTCGGCCGAGGAGGCGCTCAACCTCGGCTCGTACAGCGACGAGGAGATCGCCGCCCTGGTCTTCGAGGGACAGGACCGTCCCGTGCCGCTGCCCTGGTTGGACACGCTGGAGCCGCAGGAGCGGGAGCTCGCCGTCGCCATGGGTATGCGCTCGCTCACCGTCCGGGGGCTCGTCGAGGCGCTGCCGCTGGACGACGTCCAGGGCACCATCCGGCAGACCTCGCCAGCAGAGGTGTGGGCACTGCTCGGGATGCGCCGGCATGCGCCGTCGACGGTCGTCGCCGAGCGCACCACCACCCTGGGCACCGACTGGATCGTGCTCTACGAGCAGGAGCAGGACCGGTGGCTGGCCGAGTTCATCACCGTCCAGGGCTTCCACGAGTTCGTGCTCGCCGCGGCGGAGGACACCGCCCTGGCGCTGATGGCCTGGTCCGGCGTGGACGCCCAGACGCCGGCACCGGACTTCGACGTGCGGCTCGCCGTCGAGGAGGTGCAGGGCCAGGACCCGCGCCTGGAGCCCGTCGGCCAGGCTCTCGTGGCGGTGACGCTGAGCCGGATGGAGTCGAGCGCACCCGAGGAGGTCAGCTTCTCCGGCCTCTACTCCGGTCCCGAGGGCAGCTACCTGTCCCGTCGGGAGCAGGACGGGCTGATCCGCTTCCGTGGGGAGGGCTTCGACGGGGTCGAGGCCTTCGTGCGCACGCTGCTCCGGGCGAGTTGATGGCGCCGGAGCCTGGCCCCCTGCGAGGGGAGGACATGGGGCGGGTCCTGGCGACGTTCCGCTGCTGGCCGGGGCCCATCGCGTCCGCCGTGATGGTCGCCATCACCGTCGGGGTGGTCACCTGGCAGTGGCTGGCCGTCCCGGACGACCCCCTGTGGTTCCGGTTCTTCGTGCTCCTCCTGATGGTGCTGCTGTGCTCCGCCATCGCGCTCCCGGGGGTCCTGGAGCGGCACCGGGTGTGCGAGCGCGGCCTGGTGCTGGGCTACGGCCCGACCCGTAGCGCGAGGTATGTCGTGCCGTGGGGCTCGGTCGACCCGGCGCGCGTGCGAGTCCTGCGCCGCAGCCAGCTGATCTCGCGGCACCGGGGGATGCCGCAGGTGAGCCCGCACTACCGGATCGGGACGGGTCCGTTGGCCTACCGGTCGCTGGCCGTCAACGGGCTGGACAGCGCCACCGACGCAGGCACGTGGGTGCACATCCCGGGCCTGCTGGAGACGACCACCACGATGTCCTCCGGCAGCGGCCGTCGAAAGATCCCCTACGCGTGGTGGATCCTGGGCACCCCGCACCCGCAGAAGCTGGCGCGGGTGATCGAGGAGGCCATGGTTGCGGCCGGGCACACCGCCGCGCGCGGCATGGCCGCCCGCGCGGTGGAGCAGGAGATCGTGGTGCCCTGGACGCCCGGGCCTACCCCCCTGAGGCCGCGCACGAAGTAGCGGCGGCGTCACCGCGCGGCCGAGTTCACCGACACGCCACCTGCGCTCTGCCGGTCCGTCAGACGCGTGCCGCACAATGACGTCAGTCCCTGCCGGGTATGAGCCGGCAGGGCCTGGAAGCTACGGGAGCTCGGGCGAGTCTCGAGGAGCGTCGAGCAGCCTCGACGAGCCCCGATCAGCCTGGAGATGGATGTGGCCCGGTTCGCGGAGTATGAGTCTGCGAACCGGGCCACGACCGGCTGAGATGCGCCGGACGATCGCGAAGGTGTCCGAGGCTCTCCCCTGCATCACCAGAGGGGTCACCAGCGGGTGGCGGGCACCTGCCAGATCATCGAATCCTCGACGAGTCTTGCGATCCGCTCTCCGCGAGGAGTGCGTAGCAGAGTTCTACTCCCGACCGCCCCTGCGCGCAAGGGATCTGCGAGGAAATGCGACCTCCCCCGGCGTGTCGCGCTTGACACGCCGAGGCTGAGCGCCCCTCGGACGGGGCAGGAGGGGTTCAGCTGAGCAGCCGGATCTGCAGGGGGTAGTTGTAGACCTCGCCCCGGGACGCGGCCAGCGCACCGCGCACATGGACCACGATCTGGACGATGAACAGCACGATCCAGATCGGGACCGCCCAGATGAGGCCGATGCCGAGGGTGACGAAGACGCTGATCCAGGTGAGCACCGAGGCGATCGTCATCGTGAGGTTGAAGTTGAAGGCGCCGGCGGCGGCGGTCCGCACGGCCGCGCTGCGCTCGCGGTAAAAGAGCCAGACCAGCAGCGGGCCGAGGAAGGGCAGCCAGCCCACGCTGAGCAGCATCGCCGCCGGGGCGGACAGGTGGGCGAGGAGCATCATCGTGCGCTCCTCGCCGTTCGCCGGGTCGGGGGCGGCGCTGTAGCTGCGGGGGTCGCCGGGCTGCGGGATCGGAGGCTGCTGGGGGTAGGGGTTGTGCGTCAAGACACTCACTCCTTGGGGTGTCAGGGAACCGTGACGAAGTCGATCAGCTCTTCGACGCTGGCGAGCAGCGTAGGTTCCAGGTCACTGTAGGAACGCACGGTGGACAGGATCTTCTTCCATCCGAGCGCCACGTCGGTCTGCGAGGTATGCGGCCAGCCGAGCTCGGCGAGCACCCCGTGCTTCCACGAACGCCCCTTCGCGATGACCGGCCACGCCTCCAGTCCCAGCCGGGCCGGCTTGACCGACTGCCACACGTCGACGTAGGGGTGGCCCAGGATCCGCACGTGCGGGCTGACCTGCTCGGCGGCGGCCACGATCCGACTCTCCTTGGTGCCCGGCACCAGGTGGTCGACGAGAACGCCGAGCCGGCGGTCCGGGGTCGGCGTGAAGCGCCGGATCTCGGCCGCCAGGTCATCGACACCGTCCAGCATCTCCACCACGACCCCCTCGACCCGCAGGTCGTCGCCCCAGACCTTCTCCACCAGCTCTGCGTCGTGCCGGCCCTCGACCCAGATCCGGGAGCCGCTGGCCACGCGAGCGGCCTGACCGTCGACGCGTACCGACCCGCTGGCGGTCCGGCTGGCCGCCTGCTTGGCCGCTGCGACCTGGGCCCGGCGTTCGGCCGTGGGGGCGGTGAGGACGACAGGGGCGCCGTCGAGGAGGAAGCCCGGCCCGAGCGGGAAGCCCTTGACCCTGCCGCGGCGGTCCTCCAGGTGCACCACCTGCATCCCGCCGGCCTTCTCCACCCGCACGACGGCCCCGCACCAGCCGGTGTCGACGTCCTCGACCACCAGCCCGGTCTGCGCCTCGACCTCCCGGGCGCGACCGCGCCTCGGCGCCCGCCAGTCCCCGCTCAGCACGTCTGCTCCATACCTGTCCATCACGCCGTCCGACGCTAGGCGGTGCGACCGCTGGGACGGGTGAGGCGCGCGGGGCGGTGGGGGCGCGGCAGTGCACGCGGGAGGTGCGACGACAGCGGACCGACGGGTGCGGCGACGGGCGCGGCGACGGCGCCAGAGGTGGGCCCTCCTACGATGAGGCCATGAGCCAGACACGCATCGAGACGGACAGCATGGGGCAGGTCGAGGTCGCCGCCGACCGCTACTGGGGCGCGCAGACGCAGCGCAGCATCCACAACTTCCCGATCGGCCGGGACACCTTTGTCTGGGGCCGCCCGGTCATCAAGGCCCTGGGCATCCTGAAGAAGGGCGCCGCCCAGGCCAACGCCGAGCTCGGTGAGCTGCCGCAGGACGTGGCCGACCTCATCGTCCGCGCCGCCGACGAGGTGATCGCGGGGGACCTGGACGACCACTTCCCGCTGGTCGTCTTCCAGACCGGCTCGGGCACCCAGAGCAACATGAACAGCAACGAGGTCATCTCCAACCGGGCCATCGAGCTGGCTGGTGGCGAGATGGGCAGCAAGACGCCGGTCCACCCCAACGACCACGTCAACCGTGGGCAGAGCAGCAACGACACCTTCCCGACGGCCATGCACATCGCGGTGCTGCTGGAGCTGCGGGACCGGCTCGAGGGGGACGTGACCCTGCTGCGGGACACGCTGGCCGCCAAGGCGGAGGAGTTCGCCGGGGTCGTCAAGGTCGGCCGCACCCACCTTCAGGACGCGACCCCGATCACCCTGGGGCAGGAGATCGGTGGCTGGGTGGCCCAGATCGACTACGCGATGCGCGAGGTGCGGCACGCCGGGGACGGCCTGCGGGAGCTGGCGATCGGCGGCACCGCCGTCGGCACCGGGCTCAACGCTCACCCCCGCTTCGGTGACCTGGCCGCGCAGAAGATGGGGGAGGAGGCCGGCTTCGAGCTGGTGTCCGCGGAGAACAAGTTCGCTGCGCTGTCGGCCCACGACGCCCTCGTGCAGACCTCCGCCGCCCTGCGCACCCTGGCCGGCGCCCTGATGAAGATGGCCAACGACGTGCGCTGGCTGGCCTCCGGCCCCCGTAACGGCATCGGCGAGCTGGTCATCCCCGAGAACGAGCCGGGGTCGAGCATCATGCCGGGCAAGGTCAACCCCACCCAGTCCGAGGCCCTCACCATGGTCGCCACCCGGGTCTTCGGCAACGACGCCACTGTCGCCTTCGCCGGCACCCAGGGCAACTTCCAGCTCAACGTCTACAAGCCGGTCATGGTCCACGCCGTGCTGGAGAGCATCCGGCTCATCGGCGACGGCTGCCGTGCGTTCAACGACGGCTGCGCCGTGGGCCTGGAGCCCGACAACGCCACGATCGAGGCCAACCTGGCCAGCAACCTCATGCAGGTCACCGCGCTCAACCCGCACATCGGCTACGACAAGGCCGCAGCGATCGCCAAGCACGCCCACAAGGAGGGCCTGACCCTGCGCGAGTCCGCGATCGCCTCGGGTCACCTGTCCGAGGAGGAGTTCGACGCCTGGGTCGTGCCGATCGACATGACCCACCCCCGCCAGGTCGACTGAGTCTCGCCCTCCCCCGACCGGGCGCACGGTTCTCCCGGTCGGGCCCCGACCGGGCGCACGGTTCTCCCGGGCTGGCCCCGACCGGGCGCACGGTTTGCCCGCCCATGGGCGGACCGCGTCGTTGGTCGGTGCGAAACGTGCGCTTGGTCGGTGAGGAGCGTGCGCTCGGTCGAGGGGAGGTTCGGTTTGCGTGCCCCGGGTAGACTTGGCACTCAGGTATGCAGAGTGCCAGCGGCGGAGGGAGGAGCCATGAGCGAGGAGCGTCGTCTGGAGGTGCTGCGGGCGATCGTGCAGGACTACGTGCGCACCTCCGAGCCGGTCGGGTCCAAGGCCCTGCTGGAGCGCCATCAGCTCGGGGTCTCGGCCGCGACCGTGCGCAACGACATGGCGGCGCTGGAGGACGAGGGCCTTATCACGGCACCGCACACCAGCGCCGGACGGATCCCCACCGACGCCGGCTACCGGCTCTTCGTGGACCGGCTGCAGCAGGTCAAGCCGATGAGCAAGGCCGAGCGCGCGGCCATCGAGCGCTTCCTGGAGGGTGCGGTGGACCTGGACGACGTCGTCGCCCGCACCACCCGGCTCCTGGCGGGCCTGACCCAGCAGGTCGCCGTCATGCAGTACCCGAGCCTGACCCGGTCCACCGTGCGGCACATCGAGCTGGTCCCGGTCGGCGGGACCCGCCTCATGGTCGTGCTCATCGTCAACACCGGCCGCGTCGAGCAGCGCATGGTGGAGACCGGTCGCGACCTGGGCGTCGAGGCCGAGCTGGTCGCAGGGCTGCGCAACCTGGTCAACGAGCAGGCCGTCGGCCAGCCGCTGACCGCTGTGCCGGCGCGGTTGGCCGCGGTGACCGAGCGGATGCCGCCCGAGGACCGGCCGCTCGCCGACGCGGTCGCGCGAGCCCTGGCCGACGCCACCGAGGAGAGCACCGAGGAGCGGGTCGTGCTGGCCGGCACCGCCAACCTGGCCCGGGTCGGCAGCGACTTCCCGACCACCCTGTCCCAGGTCCTGGAGGCGCTGGAGGAGCACGTGGTGCTGCTGCGGCTGCTCCAGGCCGTGCCCACGATCACCGAGGGCGACGGCGACACGGTCGCCGTCTCGATCGGGACCGAGAACCCGTACGCGCCGCTGCGCACCACCTCTGTCATCGCCACCGCCTACGGTGGTGCCGGGAACCTGGGCGTCGTGGGGCCCACCCGTATGGACTACGGCCAGGCCATGGTCGCCGTCCGCGCGGTGGCGCACTACGTCGCCGAGATCCTGGACGGGTGAGGGATCTCACGGCATACCTGCCGCGCCCCCGTCGTTGGACCAACGTCACCCCGTCGCGCCGACCGGCGCACCAGCACCTGAGCACCACCTGAGCACCACCTGAAGACCACCTGCCGAACCCATCCGACCGCGACCAGCTGAGGACGCCCCACGCCGTGAACGACTACTACGCCGATCTTGGAGTGCCGCGCGAGGCCACTCCCGAGGAGATCAAGAAGGCCTACCGCCGCAAGGCCCGTCAGCTCCACCCGGACGTCAACCCCGGGGCGGACGCCGAGGCCGAGTTCAAGCGGGTCAGCCAGGCCTACGACGTCCTCGGCGACCCGACCAAGCGCGCCTCCTACGACCGGGGTCAGGACCCCTACGGCGGCGCCACCGGCGGGTTCGGCCAGGGCTTCACCTTCAGCGACATCATGGACGCCTTCTTCGGCGGCACCGCAGCCGGCACCCGGGGCCCGCGGGCCCGGGTTCAGCGCGGTCACGACGCCCTAGTCCGGCTGGACATCGACCTGCCCACCGCCGTCTTCGGTGGGGAGGAGACCCTGTACATCGACACGGCCGTGCTGTGCCAGACCTGCACCGGCTCGGGCGCGCAGCCGGACTCCGGCACCCGCACCTGCCAGGTCTGCGTCGGCCGCGGCGAGGTGCAGCAGGTCCAACGCTCGTTCCTGGGTCAGGTGATGACCTCCCGCCCGTGCCAGGCCTGCCGCGGCTACGGCGACGTGATCGAGCACCCGTGCTTCGACTGCTCGGGCGAGGGACGGGTCCGCACCCGCCGCGACCTGACGTTGAGGGTGCCGGCCGGGGTGGACACGGGCACCCGGATCCAGCTCAGCGGTGAGGGCGAGGTCGGACCGTACGGCGGGGAGCCGGGGGACCTGTATGTCGAGATCGCGGTCGAGCCGCACGAGACCTACCAGCGGCGGGGCGACGACCTGCACGGAACGCTGGAGGTCCCCATGACGGCGGCTGCGCTCGGCGCCAGCCTGCCCGTGGAGACCCTCGACGGCCTGGAGGAGATCGACCTCGCCCCGGGCACCCAGCCCGGCGAGACCATCACGCTGCCCGGTCTGGGGGTCACCCACCTGCGCGGCCAGGGCCGCGGCGACCTCGTCCTGCACCTGGACGTCAAGGTCCCCACCCGCCTCACCGACGAGCAGCGCGAGCTGCTGGTCCAGCTGGCCGAGAGCCGGGACGAGACCCGTCCCACGGGTCGCATGGGTGCCAACGGCGCCGGCCACGGCCGCAAGAGCAAGCTCTGGGACGCCCTGAGGGGCAGGTGATGACCGCGCCCCTGTTCCTCGTGCCGGTCGGCAGTCTCGACGCCGACGACGAGGGTGGGCCGGGCACCCTGCGGCTGGACGGCCCCGAGGGACGTCATGCCGCCGACGTGCAACGTCTCGGCGTCGGCGAGGGGGTCCTCGTCTCCGACGGTCGGGGTCGCGCCGCGTCCTGCACCGTCACTGCCGCCGACCAGGGAGCCCTCCAGCTCGCGGTCGACTCGCTGTGGACGGTCCCGGAGCCGCAGCCCCGCCTCGTCCTGGTGCAGGCGCTGGCGAAGGGGGACCGCGACCTGATGGCCGTCGAGGCCGCGACCGAGCTGGACGTCGACGAGGTGGTCCCATGGCAGGCCGACCGCTCGATCGTGCGCTGGCGGGCCGAGCGGGCCCAGAAGGCCCACCGCAAGTGGGAGCAGACCGTGCAGGCGGCGACCAAGCAGTCCCGCCGCGTCCGCGTGCCGGTCGTCGCCGACCTGGCGACCCGGGGTGAGCTGGTGCGGCGCGTCGCCGAGTCGGCGCTCACCCTCGTCCTGCACGAGGAGGCCGACGAACCGCTGGCCCAGGTGGCCCTGCCCGAACAGGGAGAGGTGCTGGTCGTCGTCGGCCCCGAGGGTGGGATCGCGCCGGAGGAGCTGGCCGCGCTCACCACGGCAGGTGCCCGACCGGTCCGCCTGGGCCGGACCGTCCTGCGCGCCTCCAGCGCCGGGCCGGCCGCGCTCGCCGTCCTCAACGCCCAGGGCAGGTGGCGGTGAGCACAGGCACCACGGGCTCCGGCACGACACGCTCCGGTGCCTCGGACTCTGGCACCACGGGCGCCGACACCGGGCCCGCACCCTCGCTCTTCGGCCCGCAGCTGCGCTCGGCCTCCATCGGGGCGACCGCGCTCATCGCGCTCTTCGCGCTGGAGTACATCGCCGTCGGGGCCGCCATGCCGACGATCGCGGAGGCGCTGCAGGGCTACCACCTGTACAACATGGCCTTCGGCGCGACCGTCGCCGCCAGCATCGTCGGGATGATCCTCAGCGGCTGGTGGTCGGACCGGAGCGGTCCCCGACCCGTCGTCATCGCCGGCACCCTGACCTTCGCCCTGGGCCTGCTCGTCGCCGGTTTGGCACCCACGATGGAGCTGTTCAGCGTCGCCCGTGGGCTGCAGGGGCTGGGCAGCGGGCTGTCCACCGTCGCGCTCTACGTCGTCATCGCACAGCGCGTCCCGGACGCCTCCCGCCCCGCCGTCTTCTCGCTGCTCGCCGCCGCCTGGGTCGTGCCCGGTCTGGTCGGGCCGCTCCTCACCGGCTCGCTGGTGCACTACCTGTCGTGGCGCTGGGTGTTCCTCGGTGTCGCGCCCCTCGTGGCGGTGGCGTTGCTCGTGCTGCGCCCGGCCCTGCGCGGGACCTACCCCAGCGACGACGCGCCCTTCCTGCGCCCGGCCACGATCGGCTGGGCCGTCGTCGCCGCGGCCGCGGTCGGGGTCCTCAACCTCTCCGGCGAGTCGGTGCAGGGCCGGGAGTGGGTCATCGGTGCGGTCGCGCTGGTCCTGCTGGGGCTGGCCAGCTGGCGGCTGCTGCCGCTGGGCTCGCTGCGCCTGGCACGGGGCCTGCCCGCCGTCATCGGGGTCCGCGCCGCCCTGGGCGGCTCCCTGGTCGCCGCCGAGGCCTACCTGCCGCTGATGCTGCGGGACGAGCACGGCTACTCCCCGGCCCGGGCCGGCGCGGTCCTGGCCGTGGCGTCCATCGCGTGGGCCCTCGGCTCGTTCTTCCAGGGCCGCCTCGGTCCGGCGACCGACCGCTACCGCGTCATGGTGGCCGGGGTGAGCATCTACGCCACCCTCATGGTGGCGATGGCGCTGGCGGTATGGGTCGCGTGGCCCGGCTGGGCGGTCATCGTCCTCTACGGCCTGGCCACGCTCGGTCTGGGCGCCGCATACCCGACCACCTCGCTGCTCACCATGCGCCTGTCGCCCCCGGGCGAGATCGGCCGCAACTCCTCGGCCCTGCAGGTTGGTGAGGCGCTGACCAGCGCCTTCGCCCTGGCGATCACCGGGGTGGTCTTCGGGCTGACGTATGCCGCCGCACCCCACACCGCGTTCGTCGGCACCCTGGTGGTCGCCTGCGTCGTCGGCGCCGTCTCCGTCGTGGCGGCGGGCCGGTCACGCCCGTCCGGCTGAGTTCGCCGGACCGGCCCAGCCTTCGAGCACTAGACTTGGACCTGATATGACCGATGTCGAGCATCCTGAACCCCCCGGATCGTCGAGCTTCTCCGGGCCGCCCACCCACCTCACCCCGGCCACGCACACCGTGGTCATCCCCGAGGAGATTCCGATGGTGGCCCTCCTCGGCCCCCGCGACGAGCTGCTGCGCACCATCGAGCGGGCCTTCCCGCGCATCGACGTGCACGTGCGTGGCAACGAATTCCGGCTCACGGGGGACTCCGCCGAGCTGGCGCTGGTCGAGCGGCTCGTCGACGAGCTGGTGTCCATCGTGCGCCGCGGCCAGCCGCTGAACCGGGACGCCGTCGAGCGCAGCATCGGGATGCTGCGGGCGGCCACCTCCGACCGCCCGGCGGACGTGCTGACGATGAACATCGTCTCCAGCCGGGGGCGCACGATCCGGCCCAAGACGCTGAACCAGAAGCACTACGTCGACGCCATCGACGCCCACACCATCGTCTTCGGGCTGGGCCCGGCCGGCACCGGCAAGACCTACCTGGCGATGGCCAAGGCGGTCGCCGCGCTGCAGGCCAAGGAGGTCAACCGGATCATCCTGACGCGCCCCGCGGTGGAGGCGGGGGAGCGGCTGGGCTTCCTGCCGGGCACGTTGACGGACAAGATCGACCCCTACCTGCGCCCGCTCTACGACGCCCTGCACGACATGGTCGACCCTGAGTCGATGTCCAAGCTGATGGCCGCCGGCACCATCGAGGTCGCGCCACTGGCCTATATGCGTGGCCGCACCCTCAACGACGCCTTCATCATCCTGGACGAGGCGCAGAACACCAGCCCGGAGCAGATGAAGATGTTCCTGACCCGGCTGGGCTTCGGCTCCAAGATGGTCGTCACCGGCGACACGACGCAGGTCGACCTGCCCGGTGGGGTGCAGTCCGGGCTGAAGGTGGTGCAGCAGATCCTCGACGGCGTGGAGGACATCCACTTCGCCCGGCTCACCAGCCAGGACGTGGTGCGACACCGGCTGATCGGGGACATCGTCGACGCCTACGGGCGGTATGACGCGCGCCAGCAGCGCGGGCCGCGTCGTCCCCGCGCGGTGGAGGAGGACTCCTCCTCGTGAGCATCGAGGTGCTGAACGAGTCCGGGGAGGTGCCCTCACCGGTCTCCGAGCAGGAGCTGGCCGACCTGGGACGGCACGTCCTGGACCAGCTGCGGGTGCACCCCCAGGCCGAGCTGACCATCACCCTGGTCGACGAGGAGACGATGGCGGCGCTGCACGTGCAGTGGATGGACCTGCCCGGCCCGACCGACGTGATGAGCTTCCCCATGGACGAGCTGCGCCCGGGTCATGAGGGGGAGGAGTCGGCCGCCGGGATGCTCGGCGACGTCGTGCTCTGCCCGTCCGTGGCCCGTCGGCAGGCTCAGGGGGCGGGCCACGCCGTCGGCGACGAGCTGCTGCTGCTGACGACGCACGGCATCCTGCACCTGCTGGGTTTTGACCACGCCGAGCCGGCGGAGAAGCAGGAGATGTTCGACCTGCAGCGGACGCTGCTGCTGACCTTCCTGGCCCAGCGCGGCCGGTCGACCAGTGCGGCCGACGACGACAGCGTGGCGAAGCGGACATGATCACGCTGATCCTCCTGGCGCTGACCACCACCGTCGTCGCCTTCGTGCTCTCGGCCGGGGAGACCGCGCTGCAGCGGATGTCCCGGCATCGGGCCGAGCAGCTGCTCGACGAGGGACGCTCCGGCGCCCGCGCGCTGGTCCGCATCACCCGCGAGGTCACCCCGTACCTGGCCGTCGCCACCTTCGTCCGGGTCACGGCCGAGGCGGCGACCGCGGTCATGGTGGCGGTCGCCGTCGACATCGTCACCGACAACCACGTCCAGACCGCACTCATCGCCTCGGCCATCATGGCGGTGGTGCTCTTCGTGGTCGTCGGCGTCTCGCCGCGGACGCTGGGTCGCCAGCACGTGGACGTGGTCGCGCTGATGAGCGCACCGCTGGTCCGCCTGCTCCGGCTCTTCCTCGGCCCGCTGGCCAAGGTGCTCGTCCTCATCGGCAACGCGGTCACCCCGGGCCGCGGCTACTCCGAGGGACCGTTCGCGACCGAGTCCGAGCTGCGGGAGCTGGTCGACCTGGCCGGGGAGTCCGCGGTCATCGAGGACGACGAGCGGGAGATGATCCACTCGATCTTCGAGCTGGGTGACACCGTGGCGCGCGAGGTCATGGTGCCCCGCCCGGACCTGGTGACGATCAAGGGCGAGAAGGTGCTGCGGCAGGCGATGAGCCTGTTCCTGCGCTCCGGCTTCTCCCGGGTGCCGGTCATCGGCGAGGACACCGACGACGTCCTGGGGATGCTCTACTTCAAGGACGTCGCCCGAGCCGTGAACAGCCGCGCCCAGTCCGCCGCCACCACCCCGGTGACCGAGGTGATGCGCCCGGTCCAGCGGGTCCCGGAGATGAAGCGCGTGGATGAGCTGCTGCGCGAGATGCAGCAGGCCCGCGCCCACGTCGCCCTCGTCATCGACGAGTACGGCGGCACCGCCGGGCTGATCACCATCGAGGACGTCCTGGAGGAGATCGTCGGCGAGATCACCGACGAGTACGACCGCGACCAGGCCGAGGTGGAGCCGGTCATCGCCGAGGACGGCGAGGAGCTGGTCCGGGTGCCGGCCAACATGCTCGTCGACGACCTCGCCGAGATGTTCGACGTGGAGATCGAGACCGAGGACGTCGACTCCGTGGGCGGGCTGCTGGCCACCGCCATCGGCATGGTCCCCATCCAGGGGTCGGTGGGCGAGGTCGCCGGCCTGGAGCTGACCGCCGAGCGGATGGCCGGCCGGCGCCGTCGCGTCGCGACAGTGCTGGTGCGCCGGCTGCGTGAGCCGGAGGCCGGCGAGGAAGACGCCGTTCCGGACCAGGACGAGGCCAGCCCGGCCCAGGACGAGGTGAGCAGCAGTGCCCCACAGTGAGCCCGACGAGACCGCATACCGGGCCGGATTTGCCTGCCTGGTCGGGCGGCCCAACGCCGGCAAGTCCACCTTGACCAACGCACTGGTGGGCTCGAAGGTGGCGATCACCTCCTCCAAGCCGCAGACGACGCGGCACACCATTCGTGGCATCCGGACCACCGAGACCGCGCAGCTGATCCTGGTGGACACCCCGGGGCTGCACCGACCCCGTTCGCTGCTCGGCCAGCGGCTCAACGACCTGGTCCGCGAGACGCTCCTGTCGGTCGACGTCATCGGCTTCTGCCTGCCCGCGGACCAGCGGGTGGGGCCGGGCGACCAGTACATCGCCAAGGACCTGGTGGACCTGCACCGGGTGCGCAGGGTGCCGGTGGTGGCCATCGCCACCAAGGCCGACGCCGTCAGCCGGGACCGGCTGGCCGAGCACCTCGTGGCGATCGACGGACTCGGCGACTGGGCGGCGATCATCCCCTGCTCAGCGGTGCGCGGGGACCAGGTCGAGGAGGTCGCCGACCTGCTGGCGGGCTACCTGCCGGAGTCGCCGCAGCTCTACCCCGAGGACCAGCTGACCGACGAGACGGACCTGGTGATGATCGCCGAGCTGGTCCGCGAGGCCGCGCTGGAGGGCGTGCGGGACGAGCTCCCCCACAGCCTCGCCGTCCAGGTCGAGGAGATCGTCGCTCGCGAGGACCGGCCCGAGCACGACCCGCTCTCCGACGTCCGGGTCAACGTCTTCGTCGAGCGACCCAGCCAGAAGGCCATCATCATCGGTCGCGGCGGGTCCCGGCTGCGCGAGGTCGGCGCCCAGGCCCGGCAGGGCATCGAGAAGCTGCTGGGCCACCGGGTCTACCTCGACCTGCACGTGAAGGTGGCCAAGGACTGGCAGCGCGACCCCAAGGCCTTGGACCGGCTGGGCTTCTGAGGAGCTGCTACCACTCTCGCTCACCTGGCGTCACCCTCAGCAGTGGTCGGGTGGGTCTACCTGGGCAGACCCTCGAGCGTGGTCTCGAACTCCAGCAGTTGCAGGTGCGCCCACGGGAAGGGCTCATAGTTGCCGCCGCCGGGTTTGGGTGCGTTCCAGCAGACGTTGTGCGGTTGGGCGCCGGCGAAGAGGGGGTCGTAGATCCCGGCAGGCAGGTCTGTGAGGTTCTCGGCGCAGAACGAGATGTCCCCAGCGCGGTCAGCGACGATACACCCGTACTCCTGGAACGCTTTGGCAATGGTTCGGCACACGGGGTGCAGGTCCATCGCGTCGATGTCCAGCGAGGCGGGCAGGCGCAACCGTTGGCCCATGTGGATGGCGTACTGCTCGGTGGACTGACCGTCTGAACGGACGGCGGGTTGGGAGATGCCCGCGTTGCGGGTGGGGATGTCGCGGGCGGCGACGCAGGGGACGGGGATCGCGCAGGTGATGGCGTGCGAGATGTGACCTTCCTGCAGTTCCTGGACCTTGATGACGCCGGGTTCCTGTGCGAGACCGGCAGCGTTGGTCCCGTAGTAGAACGGGGCGCTGGCGCCGTTCGGGTAGGGCTCAGCGCGCCCGAGCTTCGTGGAGGCGTTCCGGATGCGCTGACCTCGGTAGACGGACCACCCCGGATAGCCGGGTGCGTCCCACCGGACCTGCCACCCTTCCCAGTAGGTATCGGTCTCCTGCTCGTAGATGACGACAAAACCATCTGTTCCACCGGAGAGTATGGCGGCGTCCGCGGGCACCTTCGCATCGGAGAACATGTCGACGAGGTTGGCCCCGTACGGGCCAGCTGGCGGGTCACGCAGCACGAGGGGCACGGTGGCCTCGCCGGGTGTGATGACGAGGATGCTCGGGGTGTTGTTGTAGTTGTTCACTGCCCACGACGGGTAACCCAGGGGCACCGACCCCCACGAGGCGATGCCGGTCTGGATGAGGAAGTCCAGCTTCTGCGGCGACTGGGGGTCGAGCGCTGCGTCGGTGGGTAGCGGCGCGTACCACCAGTCCGGATCGCCCGCGGAGAACACACGGCGGGGTAGGCCCGTCAAGGAGTACGTTTCTGGCAGGGGTTGGGCTGGGGAGGGCACCGGGTCGGAGAGGTTCGACCCGCCGCCGTGCCCGGCGCGGAGGTGCTCTGGCAGGACCAGGGGCGCCAGGCCGACCGCCTGCAGGAATGTGCGCCGGTTGAGTGCCTTCATATCGTGCTCACTTCTACCTTCAGTTGATATCGCTACGGAGCCAGGCGGCGGGGCGCCCGGGCGGGGTGACAAGGGCAGGAATACCTGCAACGCGAGTGTCAGAAATCACGCGTACCGATGGCCACGCAAGTCCTCGACGATTCACGCAGGGTGTCCGCCGGACAGATTCGGCGACTCCCAGGAATGGTGGCGGCGGCCATCGTACCTGGCTTCGACAACGAAGTCGTAGTTCTCCAGTGCACGGCCTCGTCTCGACCTGTGCGTTCGCGGGCCCGTCGCACGGGCCGGCGACGCGTTCACCAGTGCCGTCGCCCGGCCCCGGCAACGTCGCCGACTGCATCCTGCACACCGGCCGCCCAGACTGCCTGACCCACTCCCGTCACCTACCCGTGCAACAGTCCCGAGGCCTGCCCCGGTCGTAGGAGGGAGAGTGACGAAAGCGCGACAGACACGATGAGTGAGAGGAGACCAGGGATGCCGAGTGACCGGGGCAACGAGGTGCCGCTGGAGTCCGCCGCCGCCGCCGGCGGTGAACGTGTCCGTCGAGAAGGACGCTGAAATTTTGGGTGTGCAGAGGCGCCTCCATAGCGACGTGGCCGGGTGGCTCCAGCACGACCTGAAGGAGGACCGCCTCCTCGAGCAGGAGCAGCGCCGTGACGCGATGTTCCAGTCCCCTACGGTCGCCCACAGGCGCTTGTGTCCGGATGACCTGGCCCAGTCCATGACCGCATGGGACGCTTCGGTGGCGTACCCCCGACCCCACTGACGCCGGAGCAGTTCGAAGGCCAGCTCCGGTTCGCCTGGGACGGCTCGCCCGCTGTCGACCAGGCCGCAGTAGCCGATGGCCTCCCCGTCTCCACGAGCTCCATGGCGAGCAGACCGATCGACATGGGGTCGATCGGAACGAATCGACTCCGCCAGCTCCGAGACCGTGGGGTGCCCCTCAGTATCGATCCGCCTGCGAGGCGGCACCCGCGGATCCCGCTCGTTCCACAGCTGGTGCATGACCGCCGCCTCACTGACTCGCCAGGGCCGCGGCAGCAGGCGGCCGGTCTTCAGGACCGGTCCGCGCGGCGTGTCCTCCCCGTCGGTCACGATGGCTACCTTGCCACGTCACCTGCCCGGTCATGCCGCAGTCGTCCAGCAGCTCCGATCTGCCCCACAAGCCTGCGCGGAGCCTGAGTGACAGCCGCATACGACCATGCATCTCGCCGCTCCCCCCGGGGCACCGAGCCGAGCGCCGAGGCTCATGACGGAAGCGATGCTCAATCAGCTGCCCGCCGGACGTGGTGCCGCGCGCGTGCGTCCTGTCGTTCTGTGGCAGGGTCGGGCCGTGAAGAAGTTCATCAACGACCCCGCTGACGTGGTCGTCGAAGCCCTCCAAGGCGTGGCCCTGGCCCATCCGGACCGGCTGCGCGTCGACCTCGAGCACCAGGTGGTCCTGCGCGCCGGGGGACCGGTGCCCGGCAAGGTCGGTGTGCTCTCCGGTGGCGGCGCGGGGCACGAGCCCCTGCACAGCGGCTTCGTCGGCTCAGGCATGCTGGACGCCGCCTGCTGCGGGCAGGTGTTCACCTCCCCGGTGCCCGACCAGATCCTGGCGGCGACAGCCGCCGTGGACACCGGTGCCGGGGTGGTGCAGATCGTCAAGAACTACACCGGCGACGTGCTCAACTTCGAGATGGCCGCCGAACTGGCAGGGGCGGACGGGGTCCGCGTGCGCACGGTCCTGGTGGCCGACGACGTCGCGGTCGAGGACAGCCTCTTCACCGCCGGTCGTCGTGGCGTGGGTGCCACCGTCCTGGTGGAGAAGATCGTGGGAGCAGCCGCCGAGGACGGGTCGGACCTGGACGCGTGCGCAGAGCTGGGGCAGAGGGTCGCCGCGGCCAGCAGATCGATGGGTATCGCGCTGAGCTCCTGCACCGTGCCGGCGGCCGGGCGCCCGACCGTCGACCTGGGACCGGACGAGATCGAGATCGGCGTCGGGATCCATGGCGAGCCCGGCCGGCGCCGGCAGGCCATGGCCCCCGCCCGGGAGCTCGCGGCGCAGCTGGTCGAACCAGTGGTCGACGACCTCGGCCTACAACGAGACGAGCCCGCGCTCGTCTTCCTCAACGGTCTGGGCGGCACCCCTCAGCTGGAGCTCTACCTGATGTTCCAGGAGGTGCACCGGCTGCTGGAGGCGAGAGGGATCGCCGTGGTGCGCTCCCTCGTGGGCAGCTACCTGACCTCCCTGGAGATGGCGGGCTGCTCCCTGACCCTGCTGCGCACGGACGAGCAGATGCTGCGATGCTGGGACGCCCCGGTGGACACCCCGGCTCTTCGATGGTGAGGATGAGACATGGCTGATCTGACTGCATTCCAGGCCTGGGTCGCGCAGAGCGCCCGTGCGATCCAGGAGCAGGCGGCGCACCTGACCGACCTGGACCGGGCCATCGGTGACGGCGACCACGGGACCAACATGGAGCGCGGCTTCACGGCCAGCGCCCGGCTGGCCGAGGACGAGCAGTTCAGTGGCATCGACACCTACCTCAAGAAGGTCGGGATGACCCTGGTCAGCACCGTGGGCGGAGCCTCGGGACCCCTCTACGGCACTTTCTTCCTGCGTCTGGCGGGACCGCTCTCCGCTTCCGACGACGCCGGTGCCCGGGAGCTGTCGCAGGCCCTGCGGGCTGGTGTGGAGGGCATCGTGGCGCGCGGCAAGGCCGAGCGCGGCGACAAGACCATGTATGACGCTTTCGCCCCCGCGCTCGCGGCCTTCGAGGAGGCAGCCCGGGACGGCCGGACGGTCCAGGAGTGTCTGGACCTGGCCGCCGAGGCGGCGGAGGAGGGACGGGACGCGACCGAGCCGATGGTGGCGCGCAAGGGTCGGGCCTCCTACCTCGGGGAGCGCAGCGCGGGGCACATCGACCCTGGTGCCAGCAGTGCTGCCCTCCTCCTGCGGGCGGCCGCCCAGACCCTGGCCTGAGGCATGATCGGCGTCGTCGTCGTCTCACACAGCCGCGCCCTCGCCCGGGCGGCACGAGACCTGGCTCAGGAGATGAGCCCCGGCGGGTCCAGCCCGGTGGTCGAGCTGGCCTCGGGGCTGGACGAGCGCACCACCGGCACGGACGCCGCCCTCGTCGCCGAGGTCGTGGCCGCGGTGGACACCGCCACCGGCGGCGACGGGGTGCTCGTCCTGGTCGACCTGGGCAGCGCCGTCCTGTCCGCGGAGATGGCGCTGGAGCTGCTGGACCCCGCGGTGGCGGCCCGGGTCCGGGTGAGCCCGGCCCCGCTCGTCGAGGGGCTGCTGGCGGCGGTCGTGGCCGCGGGCACCGGCGCCGACCTGAGCACCGTTGCCCGAGAGGCCGAGCGCGGGCTGGCGGCGAAGGTGGAGCACCTGCAGGCCGAGAGTCGCGGCGACCGGCCGGCACGGGAGGCCGAGGAGCCCGCCGCGTCCGAGGACACCCGGCCGTGGGTCTCCCGCGAGCTCGCGGTCCTGGGCGAGCACGGCCTGCACGCACGACCGGCTGCCCGCCTGGTGACCCTGGTCGGCGAGGCGGAGCCCGTCGCCGAGGTGCGGCTGACCAACGCGACGACCGGCCGCGGCCCGGTCGATGCCCGCAGCCTCTCGGCGGTCGCCACGCTGGGGGCGCGGCAGGGGCACGTCCTCCTGGCCGAGGCCCGCGGGGCCGGGGCCGAGAAGGTGCTCGCCGACCTGGAGGAGCTCGCCGCCAGCGCCTTCGGTGACGACGTGGGGCCGGTGGAGCCGCTGGCGGAGGTCGAGCTGCCGGTGCCGGCGGCGGTCTCCAGCGAGCCGGGGGTGGCCGGGTCCAGCCTGGAGGCAGCCATCGGGCCGGTGATCATCGGCGAGCGGCTGCTCGACCCGGGGCCTGGCCCCGGGGGCGGGCAAGGCCCCGACACCGGGGAGAGCTCGTCCGCAGACCCGGAGGAGAGGGTGCGCCAGCTCGACCGGGCAGTCACCCAGGCGACGCTGCGGCTTGCGGCGCTGGAGGAGCATGCCCGCCGGCACCTGGGCTATGGCGAGGCGGAGGTCTTCGCCGCCCACGCCATCCTGCTGCGCGACCCTGGCCTGCAGGCCGACGTCCGGTCCCGGATCCGCGGTGGGGCCAGCGCGGCGGCGGCCTGGTGCGGTGGCGTCGAGCGGGTAGCGGCGCGCTTCGACGCCCTCCCGGACAGCTACCAGCGCGAGCGCGCGCAGGACGTGCGCAGCGTGGGGGACCGGGTGGTGCGCATCCTGCTCGGCCAGGACGAGCCCGAGTCGCTGGGGGAAGGTGTCCTGGTGGTCGACGAGCTCGACCCCGGCCTGGCGATCTCCCTGGACGCCCACGCCATCAGGGGCGTGCTCACCCGTCGAGGCGGAGGCCTCGGGCACGGTGTCCTGATCGCGCGGGCCCGAGGAGTGCCGGTCCTGACCGGTGTCGGTGACCGCGCAGACGTCCCGCCCGGCACGCTGGTGGCCTTCGACGCCCGCAGCGGACGCGTGGACGTCGACCCGCCGCCGGAGGTGCGGACCGCCTTCGAGGCGATGCTGGAGCGCCGCCGTGAGCACCGCGAGCGGGCGCTGGCCGACACGCACCTGCCGGTGACCACGCGGGACGGGCTGCGGATCACGGTGAAGGCCAATGTGTCCTCGCTCGCGGTCGCCCGGCTCGGGGCCGGCCTCGGGGCCGAGGGATCGGGCCTGGTGCGCACCGAGGCCGTCTTCGCCCGCGCGCGCACCGCCCCGACCGTCGCGCAGCAGGTGGAGGTCTACTCCGCGATCGCGGCGGCATACCACCCCCACCCCGTGACGATCCGCACGTGGGACGTGGGCGGGGACAAGCCGCTGAGCTTCCTGCCGTCCCGTCCCGAGACCAACCCGTTCCTGGGTGAGCGTGGCATCCGCGCCTTCCGGGACGACCTGCGCGTGCTGAGCGACCAGCTGGAGGCGATCTGCCGGGTGGCGCAGGAGCACCGGGTCAACGTCCTCTTCCCGATGGTCACCTGCATCGACGACGTCGACTGGGCCAGGGCGAGGCTCGCCGAGGCAGCGACCCGCGCCGGTCTGCCAGGCCTTCCTGCCCGCCTCGGCGTCGGGATCATGGTCGAGGTGCCGGCCGTCGCGGTGCGGCTGGGGCGAGTGGCCCAGGGGCTCGACCTCATCTCCATCGGCAGCAACGACCTCTCGCAGTACACCCTCGCCGCAGAGCGCGGCAACCCCCGGGTGGGACGCTGGTCCGACCCGCTGGACCCCTCCGTGCTCCAGCTGATCCGCTTCATCTGCGAACGCGCCCCCGAGGGCGTGGTCGTCAGCCTCTGCGGCGAGATGGCCGCGGAGCCAGAGGTCGCCCGCCTCCTCGTCGGCCTCGGGGTGCGCGAGCTCAGCTCGACCGCGGTCGCGGTCCCCTCCGTCAAGGCCATCCTTCGCGAGACGTCCCTGGAGGCGATGCGCGAGCTGGCGGCCGCCGCCCTCGCCGCGCGCGACGCGGACGCGGTCCGTGAGCTGCTGCAGCAGCAGATCGGCACGCTGCCGCGTCCCTAGCGTGAGATGCCGCCGCGCCCGGGGCTGCCGACCGCTCGGCTCAGCGCACCCCGCGGGGACGGAACTGGATGCTGATCCGGGGGCCGACCGGCTGGCTGGTCTTGGGCACGCAGTGGTCCCAGGTGCGCTGGCAGGAGCCGCCCATCACCAGGAGATCACCATGGCCGAGCACGTGGCGCAGGCTCTCCCCGCCACCGCGCGGCCGCAGCAGCAGGGCCCGCGGCGAGCCGAGGGAGACGATGGCGACCATGGTGTCGCGGTCGGCCGCCCGCCCGAAACGGTCGCCGTGCCAGGCGACGCTGTCGCGGCCGTCGCGGTAGAGGCACATGCCGGCGGTCGCGAACGGCTCGCCGAGCTCGGCGGCGTAGTGCTCGGACAGCGCCAGCCGGGCGTGCTCCAGGACCGGGTCCGGCAGGCGCTCGCGTTCGCGGTAGAAGCGCAGCAGCCGGGGAGTGGTGACCTGCCTGTCATACATCTGGCGTTGCTCGCCCCGCCACTCCACCCCGGCCGGCCCGCCGAGCGCGAGCCGGGTGAACAGCTCGTCGGAGCCGGTCACCCACCCGGGCCGCACGTCGACCCAGGCGCCGTGGTCGAGCACCGTGCGGCGAACCGCTCCAGCGAGCGGGCGCAGTCCGACCTGCTCCACCTGGTCGAGCAAGGATCCTTGCAGCATCATACGTCGACAATAGAACACACGTGCCACGCGACGCCAGCCTGAACCGCACATCTGTTCGTGAACATCCCTCCGTCGTCGGGCAAGGCGCCCGGGGGCCGGTGTGGCACGAGCGGGGGCCCGGGAGCGTGGGGGACAATGAGCGCATGCCCACCTACCGCGAAGCAGCCGTCGTGCTGCGCACGCACAAGCTGGGCGAGGCCGACCGGATCGTCACCCTCCTCACCCGCGGCCGGGGCAAGGTGCGGGCCGTCGCCAAGGGGGTGCGGCGGACGAAGAGCAAGTTCGGCGCCCGGCTCGAGCCGGGGATGGTGGTGGACGTGCAGTGCTACGAGGGCCGCAACCTCGACACGGTCACCCAGGCCGACGGGCTGGCCCCCTACGGCGAGGCGATCGCCCGGGACTACCCGGCGTTCACCGCGGCGAGCGTGATGCTGGAGACCTGCGAGCAGCTCACCGAGGAGGGGCAGCCGGCGACCCAGCACTTCCGGCTGCTGGCCGGGGGCCTGGCGGCGCTCGCCGCGCGCGAGCACGAGCCCCGTCTCGTCCTCGACTCCTACCTCATCCGGGCGCTGGCCATCGGCGGTTGGCGCGCCAGCTTCGTCGACTGCGCCCGCTGCGGGATGAGCGGTCCGCACCGGGCCTTCCACGTCCCCTCGGGCGGGGCGGTCTGCCCGGTATGCCGTCCGCCCGGGTCCACCGCCCCTGCACCGGAGACCTTCGCCCTGCTCGGCGCGCTCATGGCGGGGGACTGGTCGGTCGCCGACGCCAGCCAGAGCCGGCACCGGCACGAGGCGAGCGGCCTGGTGGCCGCCTACCTGCAATGGCACCTGGAGCGTGGGGTCCGCTCCCTGCGACACGTCGAGAGGACCAGCTGAGCCGATGGCGACCCGCCAGCCCGTGCCGCCCTATGCCCACCCCTCGGGCGCCAGGCCGCCGGCGATCCCGCCCGAGCTGGTGCCCCGGCACGTGGCGATCGTCATGGACGGCAACGGCCGCTGGGCCAACCAGCGTGGTCTGCGGCGGACCCAGGGGCACGAGGCGGGGGAGGCCTCGCTGCTGGACGTGATCGCCGGTGGGATCGAGATCGGGGTGCAGTGCATCAGCGCGTATGCCTTCTCCACGGAGAACTGGCGCCGCAGCCCTGACGAGGTGCGCTTCCTGATGGGCTTCAACCGTGACGTCATCCACCGGCGGCGGGACGAGCTGGACTCCTGGGGCGTGCGCGTCGTGTGGTCCGGACGGACGCCGCGGCTGTGGAGGTCGGTGATCTCGGAGCTGCGCGACGCGGAGCAGCGGACCCGCAACAACAACGTCATCACCCTGAACTTCTGCGTCAACTACGGCGGGCGCGCCGAGCTCGCGGACGCGGTGCGTGCCATCGGCGAGGACGTCAAGGCGGGGCGGCTGTCGCCGCGCGGGATCGACGAGCGCACCATCGGCCGCTACCTCTACCACCCCGAGGTGCCCGACGTGGACCTCTTCCTGCGCAGCTCGGGCGAGCAGCGGACCTCCAACTTCCTGCTCTGGCAGAGCGCCTATGCCGAGATGGTCTTCCAGGACGTGCTCTGGCCCGACTACGACCGGCGCAACCTGTGGGCGGCGATCGAGCAGTACGTCTCCCGGGACCGCCGCTACGGCGGTGCGGTGGACGCGCCCACCTCCTGACGCGCACGTGCGCGCTCCGTCGTCAGGGGCCCGGTGCCGGTGTGTCGGTGCGGGTGCAGGCGGGGCAGACGCCGAAGACCTCGAGCGTGTGCTGCACCTGGGCGAAGCCGTGCTCGGCGCCGACCTTGTCGGCCCAGCGCTCCACCGCCGGGCCCTGGATCTCCACCGTGCGGCCGCACTCCCGGCAGACCAGGTGGTGGTGGTGCCCGGTGGAGCACTTGCGGTAGACGGCCTCGCCCTCGTCGGTGCGCAGGGTGTCGATCTCGCCGGCGGCGGCCATCGCGGCCAGGGTCCGGTAGACGGTCGCCAGACCCACCTTGGCCCCCGCCCCGCGCAGGCTGGCGTGCAGGTCCTGGGCGCTGGTGAAGTCGTCCAGCTCGGCGAGCTGCGCCATGACGGCGCTCTGCTGCCGGGTGAGGCGACGGGCGGTGGTCACGGTGCGGCCTCCTGGCTCTCGGGCTTCTCGAGGGTATGCGGCACGCTGAGCGGGTCGTGCTCGTGCGGGTGCACCTGGGGCGCGTGCTCGTCGTAGTGGCCCTCGTGAGCGGCATGCCGGTGGCCGTCGTGCAGGTAGTCGACGTGGTCGCCGTGCGGCACGGGGTCGTGACCGCAGCCGGGGCCGTGCTCGTGCGGGTGCCGCTCGGCGTGCCGGTGTCTGGCCAGCGCCACGGCGCGGCGGACGGCGCCCCCCAGCGCGGCGACCGCGAACAGGGCGATGGAGAGCAGCACGATCGTCCCGCCCGAGGCGGTGTCGGCGTAGAAGGAGGTGACCACGCCCCCGACCGAGGAGACGACGCCGATGAGCGCCGCCCACCACCCGGCCGCCCGGAAGCTGCCCGAGAACTGCTGTGCCGCGGCGTTCGGGATGATCATCAGCGCGCTGATGAGCAGCAGCCCGATCACCCGCATCGCGACCACCACGGTCACCGCGGTGAGCACCGCCAGCACGATGTTGAGCGCGAGCACCGGCAGCCCGGAGGCGCGGGCGTACTCCTCGTCCCCGGCCACGGCGAAGAGCCGGTCACGCAGGGCGAGGGCCGCGACGATGATCGCGGTCGAGAGGACCGCGAACACCACGAGGTCCTCGCGGGACGTGGTGGTGATGGCACCGAACAGGAACCCGGTGAGGTTGCCGGTCTGCCCGCCGTCCGCGCGGTTGATGATGACCACGCCCGCCGCGATGCCGCCGTAGAACATCAGCGCCAGCGCCACGTCGCCCGAGGTGCGTCCTCGGGCCCGGATCAGCTCGATCGCGATGCCGGCGATGACGGCGGCCACCAGGGCGGACCACACCGGGCTGGTCTGGGTGACGACACCGATCGCCACGCCGGCCAGCGCCACGTGGCCCAGCCCGTCGCCGATCAGCGAGAGCCGCCGCTGCACCAGGAAGATGCCGACCATCGGGGCGGCGAGCCCGACGAACAGCGCGGCCACGAGCGCGTTGCGCATGAACTCCAGCGCCAGCATCTCGCTCATGCCGACCCCCTCCCGGCCGCGCGGGCCAGCTCGCCCTGGTGCACGGCATACCGCTGCGGTGTGCCGTCGAAGACCAGGTGACCGGTGTCGACCTCGAGGATGCGGTCGACGACGCCGCGCAACGCGGCCAGCTCGTGGGTGACGACGAGCATCGTGGTGCCCTCGGCGCCGAGCCGTTGCAGGACGCCCGCGAGCACGGCCTGGCTCGCGTGGTCGACGCCGGCCGTCGGCTCGTCCATGACCAGGACCTCCGGCTCGGCGACCAGCGCCCGCGCGATGAGCACCCGCCGCTGCTGCCCCCCGGACAGGGTGTCGACGTCGAACCGTGCCCGGTCGGCCAGCCCGACCGTCTCCAGCGACTGCTGCACGGCGGCGCGGTCCGTGCGCGAGGCCGGCCGCCACCAGGGGCGGCGGGCGAGCAGGCCGGTCGCCACGACCTCGGTCACCGTGGCCCGCACCCCGCCCACGAGGGTATGCCGTTGCGGCACGTAGCCGATGCGGGTCCGGTCGCGCAGCCGTGCCAGGGGGGTGCCGAGCACGCTGACGTCGCCGGACAGGTGCTCCGACAGGCCTACCAGCGCCTTGACCAGCGTCGTCTTGCCGGAGCCGTTGGGCCCGAGGACGGCGACGACCTCGCCGCGGCGGACGTCGAGGTCGACGTCCGTGACCACGGGTCGGCCCTGGTAGCCGAAGGTGGCACGGTGCATCGACACGACCAGGTCCTCGGTGTCGGTCAGGTCGCTGCCCGAGGCGTCAGCGGTCACCATCTCGCGCCGCATCATGAGCAGCCCAGGCCTTGGCGCAGCGACGCGAGGTTGGCCCGCATGATCTCCTCGTACGTGGACCCGGCGGAGTCGTCGGTCACGCCCTCGACGGGGTCGAGCGTGAGGACCTCGGTGCCGGTCTCGTTGGCGATCGTCCGGGCGATGTCGTCCTGCAGGATCGGCTCGGAGTAGATCGCACGGACGTCCAGGTCCCGGATCTGGCCGGCGACCTCGGCGAGGCGCGCGGGGGAGGGCTCGGAGTCCGGGGCGATCCCGGTGATGCCGGTCTGCCGCAGGTCGTAGCGGTGCGCCAGGTAGCCGAACGCCTCGTGGGTGGTCACCAGGTCACGGCTGCGGCACTCCGCCAGGCCCTCGACGAACTCCTGGTCCATCTCCTCCAGGTCTGCGAGCACGATCTCCAGGTTGGCCTCGTAGCTGCCGGCGTTGTCCGGGTCGACGGCGATGAGCTCGGCGGCGATGACCTCCGCGACCTGGCCGTACCGTTCGGGGTCGAGCCAGAAGTGCGGGTCCTCGGGGCCGTGGTCGTGACCGTGGTCGCTCTCGTCGTCGTGCGCGTGGTCGCTCTCGTCGTCGTGCGCGTGGTCGCTCTCGTCGTCGTGCGCGTGGTCGCTCTCGTCGTGTCCGTCGCCGTCGTGGTCGTGCGGGCTTTCCCCGACCAGCAGCAGGTCGGCGTGCGGGGCCAGGTCGACGGCCTGATCGGCTGCCTCGGCCGCGACCGCCTGGTCCACGACGGGCTGCATGCCCGCGCTGTAGAGGACCAGGTCTGCGCCCCCGAGCGCGGCGACCTGTCGCGGGGTCAGCTCCACGTCGTGCGGGTCGACGCCCGCGGAGGTGAGGGTGGAGACGTCGGCGTGCTCACCGGCCACCCGGGAGGCGAGGTGCTCGATGGGGTAGAAGCTGGTGACCACAGACAGCTGCCCTGCACCTCCCGCGCTCCCGCCGTCTCCGTTGCCGCCCCCGGCGCCGCCGCTCGTCCCACCGCTGGCTCCGTTGCCGCAGCCCGCCAGCCCCAGCATGAGAGTCAGCGCGGTGAGTGCGGCGAGGCCGCCAGGGGCCGTGGGGAGTCGCGTCATACCGCTAAGAGTTCTGCGAATGAGAATGATTGTCAAATCTCCATGACCGAGCCACGGATAGGTGTTCTGGCCACCGTTCCAACGGTGGCCACTGTCTCCAGGTGTGGCTCGGTCGCGACCACACCTGCTCCGGAGCGAGCAGGCGTCAGAGTTTTCCACAGGGATGTGCCGATGCCGGGCGCTGAACCCGCTGGCTGGGCCACGCTGTGGTCCATGTCGCTGCTCCGGGCCTATCTCGACGCCCATGGCGGTGCGCTCTCGGCCGCGGCCGCGGCGGAGCACCTCGGGCTGGGGCCCACGGACCTGCGGCGGCTACGGGCGACAGGGACCCTGACTCGTGTGTGCCGAGGTGGCTACGCCGACTCGGCGCGCCTGGCCCGGGCCGACCCGGAGGAGGCGCACCGGCTTCGGCTGCGGGCGGTGCTGGCCACCTCACCCGCCACCCTGGCTGCCAGCCACCAGAGCGCTGCGGTGCTGCTGGGGCTGCCGCTGCTGGCCAGCGACCTCGAGATGGTGCACGTGACGAGACGGTCCGGGTCGGGCCACGGCCGTCGTCGGGACGCCTTCACGGTGCACCGGTGCCCGGGTGAGCGCGCCGGCTTCCGGCAGGTGGGCGGCGTGTGGAGCGTCGGGCCGGTGGCGGCGGTCCTCGGCGCGATCATGTCCTGCAGCCAGATCGGCGCCCAAGGACTGGCCGACGCCGCACTGCGGGCCAGGGTGGTCAGCAGGGCACAGCTCGAGGAGGGGCTGCGGGACCTGGCCGGGGCGACGGGGACGCCGCGTGCGCGACAGGTCGTCCACCGCGCGGACCCGTCGGCCGAGTCGATCGGCGAGAGTGGCCTGCGCGTCATCCTGCTCCTGCTTGGCTACCGTGTCCGCCCGCAGTGCGTCATCACGGACGACGGTGAGTTCGTCGCCCGGGTGGACTTCTACCTTCCGGATCTCGGCGTCGTGGTGGAGTTCGACGGGGCGGTGAAGTACGAGGACGCGGCCGGGCGGGAGTCGCTCGTGCGGGAGAAGGCCCGCGAGGACCGCATCCGGCGGCTGGGCTACGGCGTGGCCCGGATCACCTGGGCTCAGCTCTACCGGCCCGAGGTGATCAGGGAGCTCGTCGAGGCCGCGGCGCGGATGTCGTCGCGAGGGCGCCGGACCTAGCCGCCCTGGTCCCGGCCGGCAGCGCGCCACGGTTCCAGCTCCTCGCTACCGTTGCGACAGCAGCGAGTGTCCGCAAGTGTGGCGCGGTCGCGGCGAGGGCGACTAGCGCGGCAGGATCTGCGTCACGGCGACGGCGACGAAGATCACCAGCACGGCGATGCGCATGAGGCGCTCCACCGGCGTGAGCCGGGGCCAGGAGAGGTAGAGCAGCCAGAGGATGAACAGCAGAGCCGCCACGACCATGACCCAGCCGACCGGGCCCCCGAGGAAGCCGCCGACCAGCACCAGCACCAGCAGCAGCAGGAACGGCAGCCACACCGGCAGCTTCGCCAGCCGCTCCAGGAGCGGCCGGCTCGCCTGCTCGACGCGCCGACGCATCGGGCCCGGGCCTGGGGCAGGGGAGGCTTCGGGTGAAGGGTGGGGGGTGGACACCGGACCAGCCTAAACCGGGTCCGAGCCGACCCGGCACCCTGCTTAGACTGGCCAGCATGGCTCCCTCCTCCACCGTCGACACGGTCGTATCCCTGTGCAAGCGTCGTGGCTTCGTCTTCCCCGCCGGAGAGATCTACGGCGGGACCCGCTCGGCCTGGGACTACGGACCTCTCGGCACGGCGCTGAAGGAGAACATCAAGCGCCAGTGGTGGCGCTCGATGGTGCAGATGCGCGACGACGTCGTGGGCCTGGACTCCTCGATCATCCTGCCGCGTCAGGTGTGGGTCGCCTCCGGTCACGTCGGTGAGTTCTCCGACCCCCTGACCGAGTGCCAGTCCTGCCACAAGCGCTTCCGGGTGGACCACCTGCAGGAGGCGGTCGCGGACAAGGCGGCCAAGAAGGGCCGAGAGGTCGACCCCGACGACGTCGGCCTGGACGAGATCAACTGCCCCAGCTGCGGCAACAAGGCCTGGACCGAGCCGCGTGAGTTCAACATGATGCTCAAGACCTTCCTCGGCCCGGTCGAGGACGAGTCGGGCCTGCACTACCTGCGCCCGGAGACCGCGCAGGGCATCTTCGTCAACTTCGCCCAGGTGCTGGGCACCTCGCGCAAGAAGCCGCCGTTCGGCATCGCCCAGACGGGCAAGTCGTTCCGCAACGAGATCACGCCGGGCAACTTCATCTTCCGGACCCGCGAGTTCGAGCAGATGGAGATGGAGTTCTTCGTCAAGCCGGGTGAGGACGAGGAGTGGCACGAGTACTGGCTCGCCGAGCGCACCCGCTGGTACACCGACCTCGGCATCAACCCGGACAACCTGCGCCACTACGAGCACCCGCAGGAGAAGCTCTCGCACTACTCCAAGCGGACCGTCGACATCGAGTACCGCTTCAACTTCACCGGCTCGGAGTGGGGCGAGCTCGAGGGCATCGCCAACCGGACCGACTTCGACCTCAGCACGCACAGCCAGCACTCGGGCCAGGAGCTGAGCTTCTTCGACCAGGCCAGCGGGGAGCGCTACACGCCCTACGTCATCGAGCCGGCGGCCGGCCTGGGGCGCTCGGTGATGACCTTCCTCGTCGACGCCTACGCCGAGGACGAGGCCCCCAACACCAAGGGCGGGGTCGACAAGCGCGTGGTGCTGCGGCTGGACCCGCGCCTGGCGCCGATCAAGGTCGCGGTGCTGCCGCTGTCGCGCAACGCCGACCTGACCCCGAAGGCCAAGGACCTGGCCGCCCGGTTGCGCCAGCACTGGATGGTGGACGTCGACGACGCGGGCGCCATCGGCAAGCGCTACCGGCGCCAGGACGAGATCGGCACCCCCTACTGCGTGACCGTCGACTTCGACACCCTCGACGACCACGCCGTCACCATCCGCGACCGCGACTCGATGAGCCAGGAGCGGGTGGCGCTGGACCAGGTCGAGGGCTACCTCGCCCAACGCCTGGTCGGGGCCTGACCGCATACCCCCGGCCGAGCCTGATCGCACACCTGCCCGCTGCGCAGATCTCTGACCGGCCGAAGGCAACCCCGCAGGCACCTCCGAGCGTTCACCAGGCATGAGTGCCACGCCAGCGGACGCCGAGTTCGTGGAGTTCGTGCGGGCCCGGCAGCACCAGCTGATCCGGGCCGCACGGCTCTACTGCGGCGACCACCACGCGGCGGAGGACCTCGTCCAGGACGCCCTGGTCAAGCTCGCCTCCCGCTGGGAGAGCGTGCGCGAGGGTTCACCTGACGCGTACGTGCGCCGCATCCTCTACCGCGACGCGGTCTCCCGCTGGCGCAAGTGGGGCAGGGAGGTCCCGTATGCCGTGCAGGCCGGGGAGCCGGACCTGCTCGACAGCGAGACCGCCCCGGCAGAGGTGGACGCCTGGGTCGACGGGTCACAGGTGCGACAGGCCTTGGCCGAGCTGCCGCCCCGGCAGCGTGCGGTCATCGTGCTGCGCTACTTCGAGGACCTCTCGGAGGCCGACATCGCCGACGCGCTGGGGTGCAGCACCGGCACGGTGAAGAGCCAGGCCAGCAAGGCGCTGCAGAAGCTGAGGGCGTTGATGCCGGAGGTGGCCGGCAGCAGCCGGGCCGGGGGAGGAGAGCGATGAACGAGAACCTCAGGGATGCCCTCGACCGCGCCGCAGGTGCGGACCCGCAGGTCGATCTCGCGGAGCAGGTGTGGGCCCAGGGGCGGGTGGTGCGCCGGCGTCGGCAGACGGTGCAGGCCGTCGGCGGACTGGCGGCGGCCGGAGTGCTCGTCGGCGGTATGTGGCTCGGCGGGGGACTGCTCTCCGGCCCCGACGCCTTCCCCGGTCCCGCCGAGCAGCCGACCGGGCCGGCAGTCACCTCGGTCGACGACGTGGGCACCGACGATGTGGGCACCGACGAGGTCACGGAGGAGCCGACCGAGGACGGGACGGCCACCGAGGACCCGGGGACGGCGACGACGGCCAACGACACCGCCACCGAGGACACACCGCCGCCCGGACCGGTCGACCCGTGCAGCACGGCATACCCCGACCCGGTGCTCCTGGCCGAGGGCCTGCCCGAGGCGACGGTGGCAGGGGCGAGCGAGGTGCTCGAGCTGGCCGCGGCCTGCGACCTGGCCGGTCTGGCTGCCCTGGCCGAGCGCGACGAGACCCACCTGTCCTTCGGGGTGGTCAGCCCGCAGGAGGCGTTCTCCGGCGAGGAGGGTGCGGACCGCGCGGCCGCTGCCGCCACCCTCCTCACCCGCTTCGAGCCCGGCCAGGACGCGCCGGACGCGCCGTACCGCTGGCCTGCAGAGCTGGAGACCGAGCAGGACTGGGCGCGACTGGCGGACACCGGGCTCTACAGCCAGGAGGAGGTCGACCTCATGCGCAGCTCCGGGATCGGCTACACCGGCTGGCGCGTCGGGGTCGACGCCTCCGGCCGTTGGGCCTTCCTGGTGGCCGGCGACTGACCCGGGCAACGACCCCCCACGCGTCGCCACTCGCGTTCGGCGTCAGGCCGCACTCAGGCGCTGAGGATGAGGCTCAGCCCGATGGCGACCATGACCACGGCGATCCCGGCGTCCAGCAGCTGCCAGGCCCGGGGCCGGGCGAAGAGCGGCGCCAGACGGCGTGCCCCGAACCCGAGGGAGCTGAACCACACCGCGCTCGCGGTCACCATGCCGCCGTAGAACCACCAACGCCCGTCGGGGCCGTGGGTGTTGGCGATGCTGCCGACGAGCGTCATGTCGAGGTAGACGTGCGGGTTGAGGAAGGTCAGGGCAGCCATCGTGGCCACGGACCTGCGGACCGAACCGACCCCCCGACCCTCGGCGGTAAGCGCCTCGGTCGGGCGCAGGGCCCGCCAGGCGGCGTGCACGCCGTAGCCGATGATGAACAGGCCACCGCCCCAGCGGGCCACGTCCAGGAAGGGCGGCCATGCGGCGACGATCGCGCCGATGCCGAGCACCGCGAGGAAGGCCAGCGCGGCGTCGGCCACGGTGCAGAGCAGGACCAGAGGGGCGACCGGAGCGCGACGCAGCCCCTGCCGCAGCAGGTAGGCGTTCTGCGCCCCGATGGCCACGATGAGTCCCAGGCCGGTGAAGAAGCCGGTCAGGAGGACGCCGAAGAAGGTCACGGGCGGCCACGTTAGCCCCGCTAGGCCCCTCCGAACAGCATCAGGACGATGAACGATCCTGCGCGACGTTTAGCATCGCTTCATGCGGATGGACCCCGTGGCACTGTCCACGCTCACGGCAGTGGTCCATGAAGGGACCTTCGAGCGGGCCGCGTCACGGCTGCACGTGACGCCCTCGGCGGTGTCCCAGCGGATCAAGGCGCTGGAGCAGGCGGTGGGCCAGGTCGTCGTGGACCGCGCCAAGCCGGTCACCGCGACCGCGGCGGGGGAGGTGCTGCTGCGGCTGTCCGGTCACTGGGACCTGCTGGTCCACGACGCCTTGGCCGAGCTCGTCCCCGAGGCGAGTGCGTCCGCACACCCACTGGTGCCGATCGTCGTCAACGCCGACTCCCTGGCCACCTGGATCCTGCCCGGGCTCGCCCGGGCGCAGGAGCAGCTGGGCATCACCCTCGACATCGTGCGCGAGGACGAGGAGCACGCCTCTGGCCTGGTGCGCTCCGGTGCGGCGCTGGCCGCCGTCACCGCCGACCCGGCCCCCGTGGCAGGGTGCCGGATCCACCCCCTGGGGTCGCTGCGCTATCTGGCGGTCTGCACACCCGGCTTCCGCGCGCGGTGGCTACCCCGCGGGGCCCGGGCCGCCGACCTGGACCGGGCACCGATCGTGCGGTTCGACCGCAAGGACACGATGCAGCACCGGGTGGCGCGCCGGTGGGTGCGCAGGGAGATCGACCCGCCCGCGTCCTACGTCGGCTCCAGCAGGGAGTTCGCCGAGGCGGTGCGGCTGGGGATGGGGTGGGGCATGATGCCGGACGCGTGGGCCCGGGAGGACCTCGCCGCGGGGGCGCTCGTGCCGGTGTCGCGCCGTCCCCACCACGACGTCCCTCTCCACTGGCTCGCCTGGCGCCTGCCCTCGCGCACCCTGGAGGTGCTCTCCGACTGCGTCCTCGAGCAGGCCCGCAGGGTCCTGGTCCCGCACGATTCCAGGCACGTCGTCCCGGATGGGACAATCGACGCGTCATGAGCACCCTCACCTCCCTCCTGCCGCCCCTGCAGATCGGCCCGCACACCATCGACTCCCCGGTCGTGCTCGCGCCCATGGCAGGGATCACCAACCGGGCCTTCCGCCAGCTGTGCCGCGAGTATGGCGACGAGGGACTGGCCGCGGGCGGCGCCAGCGGCGCGACCTCGCTCTACGTCAGCGAGATGATCACCTCCCGTGCCCTGGTCGAACGGACCCCGGTGACCATGAAGCTCATCGAGCACGGCCCGGAGGAGGTGCCCCGCTCGATCCAGCTCTACGGCGTCGACCCCGCCACCGTCGGCGCGGCCGTGCGCCTGCTGCGCGACGAGGACCGCGCCGACCACGTCGACCTCAACTTCGGCTGCCCCGTGCCCAAGGTCACCCGCAAGGGCGGGGGAGCGGCACTGCCGTGGAAGACCGAGCTCTTCCGCGGGATCGTCCGCGCCGCGGTCCGCGAGGCGGCACCGGCGCAGATCCCGGTGACCGTCAAGATGCGGGTCGGTGTCGACGCCGACCACGAGACCTTCCTCGACGCCGGGCGGATCGCCGAGGAGGAGGGTGCCTCAGCGGTGGCCCTCCACGCCCGGACCGCATCCCAGGCCTACTCCGGCGAGGCCGACTGGAGCCGCATCGCCGAGCTCAAGCAGGCCGTCACCACCATCCCGGTGCTCGGCAACGGCGACATCTGGTCGGCGGAGGACGCGCTGCGCATGGTGGAGCAGACCGGGTGCGACGGCGTCGTGGTGGGGCGCGGCTGCCTGGGCCGCCCGTGGCTCTTCGCCGACCTGGCCGCCGCCTTCGCCGGCTCCCGGGTGCGGGTCGAGCCCACCCTGGCCGAGGTATGCCGTGTGCTGCGCCGCCACGCGGAGCTCCTCGTCGAGTTCCACGGCGACGAGGCCAAGGGCTGCCGCGACATCCGCAAGCACATCTCCTGGTACACCAAGGGCTTCCGTGTCGGTGGCCAGCTGCGCCACCAGCTCGCCCTCGTCAACACCCTGGCGGACCTCGACGCGCTCATCGCCACCCTCGACCTGGACCAGGCCTGGCCCGGCGAGGCCGCCGACGGGCAGCGTGGTCGGGCCGGCTCGGCCCGGGTCGTGGCGCTGCCCGACCGGTGGCTCGAGTCCCGCGAGCTCGACGGGCCGCAGCGGGCGGCGATCGCCCAGGCCGAGCTCGACGTCTCCGGCGGCTGACCCGCCGGTCGTCCGGTCCCGTGCCGTGCAGGCGGGGTGACGCGGGTCGACGTCAGAGGGGTCGGTGTGAGAGGCGCTGGCCCCCTCCGGCCTGCGTCGACCCGGGTGGCCACCTAGCCTGGAAGCATGACGCAACGACTCAACGGCAAGACCATCGCCTTCCTGCTGACCGACGGTTTCGAGGACAGCGAGCTGACCAGCCCCTGGGAGACCGTCGTCGAGGCCGGAGGCACCGCGCACCTCATCGCCCCCTCCGGCGAGCGCGTCGAGGGCAAGAAGGGCCACACGCAGGACGTGGACAAGACCGCGTCAGAGGCCGACCCCGCCTCCTACGACGCCCTCGTTCTCCCCGGCGGCACCGGCAACGCCGACAAGCTGCGCATGGACGAGGATGCCGTCGCCTTCACCCGGCACTTCGGCGCCGAGGGCAAGCCGATCGCCGTCATCTGCCACGGTGCCTGGATCATGACCGACGCCGACATCCTGCAGGGCCGGACGATGACCTCATACCCCTCCCTCAAGACCGACCTGCGCAACGCGGGTGCGACCTGGGTGGACGAGGAGGTCGTCGTGGACGGGACCCTCGTCTCCAGCCGCACGCCGAACGACCTGCCCGCCTTCAACCGCGAGCTGGTCAACGTCTTCGAGCAGGCCTGACCCAGGCCGCTGGACGCGGCACTGACGCACCACGCCGAGGGGCCGGGACCACCCGGTCCCTCGTGCCGTGCGCTCAGTCGGACTCCACAGGTCGCGACAGGTCGCTGATCCAGTCGCTCCAGGACCCCACGTAGACGGCCGGCCGCGGTCCGACGCCGTGCGCCTCCAGGGCCAGGGCGAGGTGGGCGGCCTGCACCCCGGAGCCGCAGTAGACCGCCGTCGGCCGGTCGGTGACGCCGCCTGCCTCGGTCAGCCGCCGCACCAGGCCCTCACTGTCGACGAAGGGCCCGTCCGGCACCAGCGACAGGGCCGGCAACGACAGCGCCCCGGGGATGTGGCCGGCGACAGGGTCGATGGTCTCGTTCTGGCCCCGGTAGCGGTCGGCCGGACGCGCGTCGATCAGCTGCCCGCCGGCCTCCAGGTGCGCCTGGACACCGGCGGCGTCCAGGAGCTCCCGCCCACCGGTCACCAGCTCGACGTCCCCCTCCTCAGCCTCGACCTCGCCGGGCACCACGGGCAGGCCGGCTGTCTGCCAGGCGGCCAGCCCGCCGTCGAGCACCGCGGCCTGCACCCCGTAGTAGCTGGCCACCCACCAGGCCCGGGCTGCGCCGAGGCTCCGGTCGGCGTCGTAGAAGACGACTGCCCCGTGCTGTCGCACGCCCGCGGCCCGCAGCGCGCTCTGCACGCGCTCCCGGGAGGGCATGGGATGGCGTCCGCCCGCGCCGTCCTCGCGCAGCGGGTCGGACAGGGCGCTCTCCAGGTCCAGGAAGACCGCGCCCGGCAGGTGGCCTTCCAGGTATGCGGCCCGGTTGGCCTCCGTGCCGGCGCCGAGCGCCCATCGCACGTCCACCAGCACCGGGCGGTCCTGCTCGGGACCGACGAGGAGCGCCTGCAGCTCGGCGGGGGAGAGCAGGGCTCCCAGGCCTCGGGACGGGTCGGAGGGTGCGTGCGGCGACGGCGATGACGACGACGGTGATGACGACATGGTCAGACCCTACGGGCGCGTGCGGGACGCGGCATACCAAGCCTGGTGACGACCCCGGGGGAGGCGTGCAGCATCGGCTGCCCGGCGGGCCGGGGCAGACCCACCCACCGCAACGGTGCGGTCAGCTCGCCGACGGCCTCGGCGTGGTGCAGTGGCCACACCGCGTGCCGGACCGGGGTCCGCCACAGGACACCGGCCCGCTGGTGGTAGGCCGCCCACCGCCCGGTGATCGCGTCCAGCTCGGCGGTGCGCTCAGCAGGACCCACCGGCTCGGCGAGGCTCACCTCGGCCCGGAACCACGGCGCGGAGTCCCGGGCCTGCTCCGGACGGTCCACCCGTCGGCCGGAGGGCAGCCGGCCCTTCGGCGGTCCGAACCGGTAGCCCCACCGGGCTCCGTCGACGTCCACCTGACCGGCGGCCTTGGCGTAGGGCAGCCCCAGGCTGCGCAGCGCCACGACGAACGTCACCCGAGGCACGACCATCCCCAGGAACCACAGGCCGTCGCGGCCGTCCGGTCCCTGCACGTAGGTGCGGACGTTGAGCTCGGCGAAGGCTCCCCAGCCCGGCGGCGGAGGCAGACCGGCGACACGCACGTCGCGCATGAGGAAGGGCGTGATCCCCACCCACGCCGCGCCACCCCACTCCTGGACGCGCAACCCCGGCGGCACGAGGCGCTGCACCTCGGCCGCCGGGTAGCGGTAGTGGAGAAAGGTCAGGTGCTGCCAGGTCTGCCGGTTGACCGGCAGTCGCACCGGCTCCTCCGGGAGACGTCCGCTCACAGACGCTCGCCCGGGGTGCGCGGTCGGCCGGATCGTCCCATGCCTCCACTGTGGCACCTCGGTCGGGTGGTGTCCGGCCCGACCGTGCCGACTATGCCGACCCGGCTCAGCCGCCGTGATCCTCGGTCATGGCCACGTCGAAGGCCCACATGACGCCGAACTTGTCGAAGACCTGACCGTAGTGCGAGCCCCACGGTGCCAGCTCGAAAGGCATGTTGACCGAGCCGCCGGCCGCGAGGAGCTTGTCGATCAGCTCTCGCGCCTTCTCGACGTCGTCCACCTCGTAGAGCAGTGAGTAGACGGTGTCCCGGACGGCGTAGTCCTCGCCCGGCATGGCGTCCCCGCCGGTGATGGTGCCACCGTCCAGGTCGAGCCTGGCGTGCGCGACCGAGGACGGGTCGGGCTCGAACGGCATACCCTCCATCGGCGGGACGTCGCCGTACGTCATGAGGTCCAGCTCACCCCCGAAGACCTCCTGGTAGTGCCGGAACGCCTCGGCGGCGTTCCCGAGGAAGGCGATGTATGTCGACAGTGTGGCCATGATGTCTCCTTCTGTGACTGGGTGGCTACGACGTTAGTGAGCGGGGGAGGACGCCCGCTTGTCCTGAGTTGCTGACCTGAGGGCGACCCGGCCGGACACGGCGTCGAGGAAGAGCTTGGGCAGGTTGAGGGTGATGGGCGGGTCGGCCGGGAGGAGGTCTCGTAGGGTCAGGGTCACGGTGGTCGGCTGCGCCAGGGGGAAGGTCACGGGCTCGCGGTGGAGCTGGCGCCGGTTGGTGCTCATCTGGAAGTAGGCGCGCACGTCGGCGGCCCGGGGCACCTCGACGACCATGGGGTAGTAGGCCCCGTCGGGGATCGCGCTGACGACGTGCCGGGCAGTGCCGAGCATCGCGATCCCGAGCAGCGGCTCTCCCCGGACGATCGGCTCCGGGTGCAGCGCCACGAAGAGCGCCGCCCGAGGAGCGGCTCCCTCGACCCGCAGGGTGAGCGGGTGCCTCTGCGGGTGGTCCTCCGGGCGGAAGGTCCGGTGCACGGCCACGAGCGCGGACGTGACCTCGTCCTGGTGCCGCATCAGGTGCGCGGCCAGCGCCCCCATCTGCGCACGGAACTGGGACGGGGAGAGGCCGGTATGCCGCACGAAGGCCCGGTGGTAGCTGGAGGCCGACTCGTGTCCCGCCTCCAGCTGGGAACGCGTGACCTGGTGCCCGTCGAGCAGCACCTCGATCCCCCGATCGACCCGCGTCGCCGCCAGGAAGTCGCGGAGCGGGAAGCCGAGCTGCTGCTGCAGGAGCCGGGAGAGGTGGTAGCGGCTCAGGTGGGCGCGGACCGCCAACTGGTCCAGGGACGCGGCCTCCCCGCGCCGGACCGACATCAGCAGCCGGGCGATGTCGTCGCGCGTCCCGGGGCCCCTCGACATCACCACCCCATCCTGCACCCGGACACCTCACGTTCGCTGGCTTTCGACGGCGACAGCTGGGTCGGCCGAGGACGTCGCCTGCGGTCGCGTCCGGGCCGCTGTCGCGAGATGGTCGCGTCGTGTTCTTCCCGAGTTTCACGATGACGTTTGTCGACGTCGGCGACGGTGTCGCGCTTCGTCTTCGACAGGGCGGCGAGGGACCTGCCGTCATCCTGCTGCACGGTCATCCGCGCACGCACACGACGTGGCACCGCGTGGCGCCCCTGCTGGCCCAGGATTTCACCGTGGTGTGCCCGGACCTGCGCGGTTACGGACAGTCGTCGAAACCTCCGCCCGACAGCGCCCACCATGCCTACAGCGACCGCACCATGGCCAGGGACATCGTTCGCCTGATGGAGGAGCTGGGCCATGAACGGTTCGCCCTCGTCGGCCACGACCGCGGCAGCTACGTCGCCTATCGGGCCGCCCTCGACCACCCCGAGCACGTCACCCACCTGGCCGTCCTGGACGGCGTCCCGATCGTGGAGGCGCTGGAGCGGGCCGACGCAGCCTTCGCCCAGTCGTGGTGGCACTGGTTCTTCTTCGCCTCACCCCACGCGCACAGAGTAATCACTGCCGACCCGCTGGCGTGGTACCAGCCGGACCGCGATCGGATGGGGCAGGAGAACTACGACGACATGGTGGCCGCGGTGAGCGACCCGGACACGGTGCTGGCCATGCTGGAGGACTATCGGGCGAGCCTGCACGTCGATCGGGCCGTCGACGAGGCGGACCGTGCCTCAGGCCGACGCATCCGTTGCCCCACCCTCGTCGCCTGGTCCGCGCACGATGACCTCGAGGACCTCTACGGCGACCCGACCCTGATCTGGGCTCGCTGGTGTTCCGGACCCCTTTCTGGCGCCGTGATCGGTTCCGGGCATCACATGGCGGAGGAGGCACCTGGGCAGCTTGCGACGACGCTCACCGATTTCCTGCACGCCTAGGCTCGCTGGTTCGCACGCAGAGGCGGTTCCGGACAGTGCCGCTCTGCCACACTTCGGTCATGGCCGAGGATGAGCTTCACGTGCTCAAGACGCCAACGGGCCATCCGCGGCTGAGGGTGCTGACGATGAACGTCTACGGTCCTGCCAATCCCGGCTGGGACAGACGACACCGGCTCGTGGCGCGCATGTTGCGTGAGCTCGCCCCAGACGTGGTGGCGCTCCAGGAGGTGCCTACCGGCAGGGGGATCTCCACGCTCCTCGGGGACAGGTACCGCACCACCGACTTCTCCAGGTCGTCGGAGGAAGGGACCGGTGGCACGCTGGCAACTCGCTGGCCCCACCGGCTCGTCACGGAGATCGACCAGCGTGTCACGGAGCGCTCCGGGGATGTCCTGCCCTGGACCGCGACCACCGTCGTGGAGCTCGACACCCCGTTGGGTCCCGTGGTGGTCGCCCATCACAAGCCCAGCTGGCCGTTCACCTACGAGCTGGAGCGCGAGCAGCAGGCGGTGCAGGCCGCACGGACTCTGGAGGAGCACCTCGGCGACCGGGAGGTGCATGCCGTCATCCTGGGAGACTTCGACGCGACGCCGGACTCCGCCAGCATGCTGTTCCTCCGCGGCCGCAGAGCTGTGGACGGTCTGAGCGTCTGCTACCAGGACGCCTGGGAGTCCGTGCACCCTGATGACCCTGGCTACACGTTCGAAGTGTCCAACCCGCTCGTGCGCGCCGGAGAGGTCTCCACCGGTGTCAGTCGCAAGATCGACCACGTGCTCGTGCGCAGCGGCCTGCACGGCCCCACGTTGCGCGTGGCCGACTGCCAGCGGGTGCTCGATCGACCGGATGAGCACGGCGTGTGGGCCAGCGACCACTATGGCGTGATGGCCGACCTCGTTCTCCCGCATCCCTGACAGGATCTCGGTCCTGCGCCACGACGTGGCCAGGCCTGGATCAGCCAGCTGGCTGGCGCAGCCCGTACCGGTGGACGAGGACAAGGAAGGTCAGCGCGGCCAGCGCGCCGCCCGCCCCGTAGCGGGCGTCCATGATGTCCCTGGTGTTGAACAGCGGCAGCCACAGTTCGTAGCCGTAGTTGGCTGCGACGACCAACGCTGTGAAGAGAACAAGCTCCCGCAGCTCGGCTCCGGTGAGCAGGCGGAGGAGCCCGTAGGACAGGACCAGAGCGAAGGACAGAGCCAGGTTGGAGGCATGGCTGTAGATCCCCGGGATGGCTGCCTCCACGAGTCCCGACCTGATGCCGGGCTCGTAGGCGCCGTAACCGAGCATGGCCACTGGCGCCAGGAGGACCAGATAGCTGACCAGGGCCCAGGGACGCACCGTCACTGCGCCTGTCGAGACGCGGGCGCCTTGCCGTGTCTCAGTCATGGCCGGGGACCGCGGCCACAGTCTCAGGCCTTGAGCACGTAGCGCAGGGTTTCCACCACCTGGTCGGTGGTCGTGCACCAAGCCTGGGCAGCGGCGTCGACCTCCTTGAGCGCATGGACGATGTCGGCGTCGTGGAGGGTCACGTACGGCTTGCCCAGGGCGGCGCAGTAGCCGGCATCGAAGGCGGCGTTCCACTGCTTGTACTGGTCCCCGAAGCGGACCACGACGAGGTCGCTCTGCTCGATCAGGGTGCGGGTGCGGATGGCGTTGACCTTGGCGGACTGGTGGTCCCGCCAGAACTGGCTGTGGGTCTCGCCCAGGTGGTCGCCGGCGGCGTCGCTCGCGGGGTGGTCGGTCACCGGCGCGGTGAAGACCACGTCGAGCCCGGCGGCCTCGGCCCCGCGCTGGATCTCCTCGCGCCAGTCGGTGTGAATTTCGCCCGAAAGATAGACGTGGTAAGTCATGGCAATACGCTCCTCAGGTATGCGGCGGATCTGATCTTGCTCCCTGCTCGCCATCCTACCGAGGTGCGCATTCTCAGCATTTTCCTGCCTCGGAATGACGACCCAGCACTCATACCCCGTCCGCTCGTAGGCGCGTGGGCGATGTGACGAGCCCAGGCCCCGCACAAGGATCATGCTGCTCCACCCCCTCAGCGAAGCCCTCCGTGGCAGCATGGACGGCATGTGCCGCAACATCCGCCCGCTCAACAACTTCGCGCCTCCCGCGACCCCGGAGGAGGTCCAGGCCGCGGCCCTGCAGTACGTCCGCAAGGTCGGGGGCGCCACCAAGCCGGCACGGGCCAACGAGGAGGCCTACGCCAGGGCAGTCGCGGCGATCTCCGCAGCGACCCAGGAGCTGCTGGACTCGCTGGTGACGACCGCCCCGCCGAAGGACCGGCAGGTCGAGGCGGACAAGGCGCGTGAGCGGGCCCGCGCCCGGTACGCCTGAGCCTCGTGCGCCATCCCCTCCCCGGGGGCAGTCGGTGAGCTCGACACCGTCCCTGCGCCGGAACGCGCCCGGTCCACGGCATCCCTCGCTCGCTCCCGACGCGCTGATCACGACCCGGAGCGACACCGTGCGGCACCTGCTCAACTGGGTCAACCTGTCCACACCCCTCGGCCTGGCGATGGCGCGGGCCGGGGGAGCGCGGCTGCGACGGGGACCGCGACGCAGCATCCTGGCCGACTACTACCGCTGGACCTTCCCCACCGGCGGCGCCTTCACCGTCGGCGACGTGATCATCTCGCGGCACGATCTCGACCTGCTGGTCGCCCGACGGCCTGCGCTGCTCGGGCACGAGCTGGTCCACTCGCGACAGTGGGCCGCCTGCCTCGGTCTGCCCTTCCTGCCGCTCTACGCCGCCTCGATGGGCTGGTCGTGGCTGCGGACCGGCGACCGGGCCGCACGCAGCTTCTTCGAGCGTCAGGCCGGCTTGCAGGACGGAGGGTATGTCGACGTCCCGCCCCGCCCTCTCGGGCCGGTGCTGGTCCTGGGGGCCGGGCGGGTGCGCGCGGCCGTCGCGGGCCGGCGCGGGCCCGGTGCCTCGGCCGACCTGGGGACCGGTCAGGGCCCGAGCGTCAAGGGAACGACAGAGCGGGTCGGTTAGGGCCGCACGTCACCGGCGACGACAGGGTCCCCCACGCGCAGGACCCCCTCATCCTGGGGCACCAGCCGGGTGCCGAACCAGGTCTTGCCGTCCCACCTGCGGTGCCGTGCCAGCGTGGCGATCGGCTCGGCGCCCCGGGCGAGGGTCTGCGGGTCGTAGGTGGTCAGCACGCAGCGGTCGCAGACCTCCGCGGTGCGGAACGTCACCTCACCCAGGCGGACCGTCCCCCAGCCATCCTCCGCGAACGGCTGCTCCCCGTCGATGACGACGTTGGGCCGGAAGCGCAGCATGTCCAGGGGCTGGGGCTGGTCACCCTCGTCAACCCAACCCTGCAGACGGGTGAGGGACGCGTGCGACGTGAGCAGCAGCGGCCCCGCGTCCGCGAGGGACAGCACGTCCCCTTCCTGTCCACCGTGCGCACCAGACACCCGCCGCACGCGCGGATCCTCCTGCCAGACCAGCCGCAGCGACCGACCGACCCGCTCGCTGATCCACCGGCTCACGTCCTCGTCGGCCGGGTTGGCGACGCCCTGTCGGCTGTGCCCCACCGGCACCGGCCCAATCCCGAGCGGGGTGTCCACGAGGACGCTCCCACCGTCGCGGTCACGGATCCGGAGGGTGTCCTCATCGAGCTGCTCGGCCCGCAGTCCCAGCAGCGCGGGCAGCTCTCGGGCCGTGACCGGCTCCCCGGCGGCGTCGACCATCGCCCAGCGCCGGTCGCCGGCCAGACCCCACGGCTCCACGACGACCTCGTCCCGGGACTGCCCGCCCAACGACTTGACCGGGAAGGTCCACAGCTCGATGATCCGCACGCCTGCCATCCTCCCATCGGTCCACCGCATACCCTCGAGGTGTGAGCAGCCCGTCGCCCGTCAGCCTCAAGGTGGAGGGGTATGCCGTGGCCGACCGGGAGCGCTGGGTCGCCGAGGACCCGGCGCAGAAGCGCTCCGACCGTCATGACTTCGCGCGGGACCGGGCGCGGGTGCTGCACAGCGCGGCGCTGCGACGGCTGGCGGCGACGACGCAGGTGGTGGCGCCGACCAGCGACGACTTCGTCCGCAACCGGCTGACCCACTCGCTCGAGGTCGCCCAGATCGGACGCGAGTTCGGCGCGGCCCTGGGCTGCGACGCGGACGTCGTGGACACCGCCTGCCTGGCCCACGACATCGGGCACCCGCCGTTCGGGCACAACGGGGAGGCCGTGCTGGACGAGCTGAGCGGCGACATCGGGGGTTTCGAGGGCAACGCGCAGACGCTGCGCGTGCTGACCCGGCTCGAGGCCAAGCGGGTGCATGCCGACGGCCGACCTGCCGGGCTGAACCTGACCCGCGCCAGCCTCGACGCAGCGACCAAGTACCCCTGGGCGCGCGGGGACGGACCTCAGGGACCGCTGGGACAAGGGGCGAAGACGGCGTCGGGCAAGTTCGGCGTCTACCGCGACGACCTCGAGGTCTTCCGCTGGGTGCGGGCGCACGCCCCGGCCGAGGAGCCGCACCGGCCCTGCCTGGAGGCGCAGGTGATGGACTGGTCCGATGACGTCGCCTACTGCGTCCACGACGTCGAGGACGCGATCGCCTCGGGGCGCGTGGCTCCCGAGGCTCTGCGGGACAGGGACGTCCAGCACCAGGTCGCCCGCCTCGCCCACGACTGGTACGCCCCCGACCTCGCGGTCGGCGAGCTCACGGGTGCGCTCGGGTCGGTCTTGGACAGCGGTGTGGTCCCGCTGCGGCACACCGGCACCCGCGCGGACCTGGCGGCCCTGAAGGACATGACGAGCCGGCTGATCGGGCACTTCGTGCACACCGTCGAGCTGGCGACCCGCGAGCGGTACGGCCCCGGGGTGCTCACCCGCTATGCCGCCGACCTGGTCGTCCCCGACCGGGTCCGGGCCCAGGCGGCGATGCTCAAGGCGGTGGCTGCGCACTTCGTCATGCTGAGCGAGGAGCGGCGTGCGGTGATGGACAACGAGCGCGAGGTCGTCAACGAGCTCGTCCGGCGCTACCTCGCCGATCCCCGGCTGCTGGACCCCGTCCACCGGGAGGCCTGGGACGCGGCGGAGCGCGCGGGCGACGACACCGCCGCCCGCCGCGCGGTCATCGACCAGGTCGCCTCCCTCTCCGACGTCCGTGCCCTTGCGATCTTCGCCCGCACCACCCCCGGCACCGCCTGAGCCACCGAACACGCCCAAAGTGCCCACAGAGCACCCCACAAGTCCCGACAGAACACGCGAGAAGGCCCCACAGAACACGCGAGAAGGCCCCACCGAACACGCGAGGAGTCCCGATGACCAGCCTGCTGACGACGCAAGACCTGCCGATCGTGGGCGCTCCCATGGCCGGGGGGATCAGCACGCCGCTGCTCGCCGCGGCCGTCAGCGACGCCGGCGGCCTGGGGATGCTCGCGGCGGGCTACCGCACGCCCGAGCAGCTGGCCGCCGACCTCGTCCACACCCGCGACCTCACCCAGCGTCCCTTCGGCGTCAACCTCTTCGTCCCGCGCGCTGCCGACCGCAGCCGGCACGAGGCCGCCGTCCGCGCCTTCCGTGACCGCCTGCTGCCGGAGGCGGAGGCGCTGGGGGTCGAGCCCGGGCACCCGTCCTGGGGCGACACCGACCACTGGACGGACAAGATGCTCCTGGTCGAGACGCTGCGGCCAACGGTGGTGTCCTGCACCTTCGGCGTGCCTCCCGCGCACGTGGTGGGCCGGTGGCGTACGGCCGGGATCGAGGTGCACCTCACGGTGACCTCGCTGGCCGAGGCCCGGGACGCGCTCGCCGTCCAGCCGGACGCCCTCGTCGTCCAGGGGAGCGAGGCGGGCGGCCACCGGGCCACCCACGACCCCGAGGCCGAGCCGGACGTCATCGACCACCTGGGTCTGCTCGAGGTCCTGGCGCCCGAGGTGGAGGTGCCGCTCGTCGCGGCCGGCGGCATCACCACCGCGGGCGACGTCCGCCGGGCCCTGGACGCCGGAGCCACCGCCGTCCAGGTCGGCACGGCGCTGCTCCTGGCCACCGAGGCGGGCACCTCGCAGACCTACCGCGCGGCCCTGCGCGACCCCTCGCTCACCGAACGCGTCACCACGCGGGCGTTCACCGGTCGGGTCGCCGGTGCGGTGCGCAACGACTTCGTCGACCGGCACGAGGGCCACGCACCCCCGGTCTTCCCCGTCGTCGACCAGCTGACCAAGCCGCTGCGGCGGGCGGCTGCGGACGCCGGGGACGTGCACGGGATCCACATCTGGGCGGGGTCCGGGTGGCGCGCCGCCCAGGAGCGCCCCGCCGGCGAAATCGTGGCCGAGCTCGCCCGGTGAACCCACCAGGCTGGCTCCCGCGCGGTGCCGAGCTCGCCGACCCCGTCGACCTCGGCGGGTCACGCCGCTCCACGGTCCTCCGGTATGCCGTCCGCTCCGGCCCCGCGGAGTGGGGCACCTCGGTCGTCGTCAAGACCTTCGCGCCCGACGCGACGGGCGGCGCGGTGCCCCGGGGCTACCTGCGGGAGCAGATCGGCCTGGCCCACCTCCCCTCGGCCCCCACGCTGCTGGCCAGCGACGATGCCAGCGCCAGCCTGCTGATGGAGGACCTGGGCACCCATCCGACCCTCGCGGACGTCCTGGTCGGCACGGACGCGGACACGGCATACCAGCAGACCCTGGCCTGGGCGGGTGCCCTGGGGCGCACGCTCCGGGCGGCCTCCTCGGCCCCGGCCGCGGTGCGGGCGGCGCTCGGTCCGGCGATCGCGGAGGATCGAAACGCCTTACGCCGCAACCCGCAGACCGGCCTCACCCGGCTGCGCGAGGTGGCGGGGCTTCGGCACGGTGCCGCGGCCGCAGCCGAGGTCGCCGACGTGGCGGACTGGCTCGCGGGGGACAGCGCGCGCCATGTCCTGGGCCCCGGTGACGCGTGCCCGGACAACGCCGTGCTGACACCCGGCGGGGTGCGCTTCGTGGACCTGGAGGGCACCGGGATCCGGCACGCCGCTCTGGAGGCTGCCTATGCAGCCGAGCCGTTCTCCACCTGCTGGTGCGTCTTCGCGCCGCCCTCGGGGCTCACCTCCTCGATGCTGTCGGCCTTCACCACGGGCGCCGAGACGGTCCTCCCCGGCCTGTCCCAGGACCCCGACTGGCACCGTCAGGTGCGGGCAGCGGTCGCGCTGTGGGTCGTCACGGGGGCGTTGTGGCTGCTCGACGGGGCCCTGGCCGACCGCAGGATCAACCCTGACCACGGGGGTCCTCCGTTCCGGGCCCTGCTCCTGGCGCGCTGGCGGTGGGTGGTGCGGGAGTGCGCTGAGGAGCTGCCGGACACGGCCGCGCTCTGCGACGAGGCAGTGACCTGGGCCTTGCGCAGCTGGCGGGAGGGGAGCAGGCTGGACCTGCCGGCCTACCCCGCCTTCGGCGGCTGACCGGACCGACGGTCGAGACCTCGCCCCGGGCGTGACACCGGGGCGGGGCCCGGTGCAGCCGTTCGACGTGACGTGCGGCTGCCCGACCTGAACCTTTGCGTCCGGCGGGGCGACAGGGTGGGGAGACGGTCGACGGAAGCCGAGAGGAGGCGCGCCGTGGTGACGACCGACCCCGCCTACACGCAGTTCGTGCAGGACCGGCAGGGACGGTTGAGGCGTGCGGCATACCTGATGTGCGGAGACGCGGACCAGGCAGAGGACCTGCTGCAGGAGGCGCTCATCGCGCTGGCCGAGAAGTGGGAGAAGGTCGAGCACCCCGACGCCTTCGTGCGCAAGGTGATCTATCGGCAGCGGGTCTCGTCGTGGCGCAGGACCCGGCACGAGACGGTCGTCGAGACGTTGCCGGACGCCGGCGTGGGTGACGGCGCGGAGGGTAGGGCGAGGGATGCTGAGGTCCATGACGTGCTGCGCTCCCTGCCGCCCCGGCAGCGTGCCGCGCTGGTGCTGCGCTACTTCGAGGACCTCACCGAGGCTCAGGCCGCCGAGGTGATGGGGATCGCGGTCGGCACCGTCAAGAGTCTGTCCCACCAGGCCATCGCCCGGATGCGGGAGGAGCTCGCAGCCCGCGCTGCGGAGCAGCAGTGGGAGGGGCAGCGATGAGCGAGGGGTATGGCGCGGACGGTCGGGGTGACGGGGGCACGGCTCTCGACGTCCGGGCCCTGCTGGAGGACGCCTCGTGGCCCGGGGAGCGGGAGAGCCTGGACCCGCACGAGCAGTGGAGCAGCGGTCGTCGCCGGCGCTCTCGCAAGCGGGCCGGTGCGGGCGTGCTCGGCGGCGTCGCGCTGGTCGCCGTGGCCGGGCTGGTGTGGCAGACGGGCGTGTTCGGGGGAGAGGTGGGTCCGGTCGAGCCCCACGTCGCGAACCTGCCCTCGGGGCTGACCACCTTCGTCCTGGCCGCGCCCGAGGCGGGGGAGCGGGACGTCAGGGACGCCAGGGCCGACATGGACACGGATGCGCAGGTCCAGGTGGCCGACCCCGCGGAGCTCGCCGGCACCTCGTGGGAGCTGACCGACCAGGTCTGGGGCAGCGACCGGCGCGCTTCCGAGGTCATCGGCTCCGGCGCCGAGACGGTCTTCTCCTTCGGCGGCGCGGCCGGCCGCGGCTGGGGCTTCGTCGCCGACGACTGCGGGGGCGGGTGGTTCCAGCAGGACCTGGAGCTGCGCGCGGACGGGTCCTTCGCCGGCAGCGATCTGGCCACCAGGGATCAGGACTGCCCCCCGCCGGCACAGACGGCCGAGGACTTCTGGCTCGAGGTGCTCGCCGATGGCGGGACCCTGCACCAGCTCGACCACGACTGGCTGCTGCTCTCGGTCGACGTCACCGCGGCCGACGCCGAGCAGGCACCGCCCACCAGCATCGAGACCGAGGCCCCCAGCATGACGACGGACGCGACTGGAGAGGCAGCTCCGGACCCGGTCGGGTCGCCGACGGCCGTGCCCACGTCGCCGGCGGTCGGGCCTACGCCGCCGGCAGTCGCCTCACCCACGGTGGCGCCGACCACGCCCGGGACGCCCTCCAGCCCGACCGCGCAGGACGCTCCGACCACGCCGACCACCACGACCGCACCCGCGGATCCGACGGCGGCACCGACGACGCCGGGTACCGCCCCCGCTTCGCCCGCTCCGACCTCGCAGCACCCGACCTCGCCCGTCACGCCGCCTGACGGCTCCTCGCCGCCGGGCGGTGGCCCGCCGTTCATGGACCCCGACGAGCAGTGGGTCGGCGAGCCGTGGCCCGCTTCCGGTGGCGGTGTCTACGCCCCGAGCGTCCGTGCAGGCGTGCACGACGGCTTCGACCGGATCGTCCTCGATCTCGCCGCGCAGCCGGGGGCGGCGGGGCCGGGCTGGTACGCCGTCTACACCCCCAACCCTCTCCGCGACGGGTCGGGTGCGCCGATGGGGATCGCCGGGGACTCCGTCCTGGAGATCGTCCTCAACAGCATGGCCTACCCCGAGCCGGGAGACCCGGTCTACGACGGAGGCGACTTCGGGCTCGACACGCACCGGCTCGACGCGGTCCAGGAGGTCATCCGCACCACGCCCTGGGAGGGCCAGCTCCAGCTCTTCATCGGCATGCAGGGTGAGCCCCGGCCCTACCGAGTCTTCCTGCTCCACGACCCGTTGCGGCTCGTGGTGGACGTGCAGACCTCCTGAGGCGCGCTCTGGGGCCGGTCGACCGGCCTGCCGCAGCCGAGTCGGTCAGTCCCCGTCCGGCTCCCCGGGGACCTCGGCGCCCTCCGCCTCGTCCCGCGCGGCCCACTCCAGCAGCGGGGCCAGGTCGAAGACGGCGTCGTCGATCCTTGCGTGCAGGTCGCCGAGCTCGGCATACCGGGCCGGCATAGTGCGGACGGTGAAGTCGCGCGGGTCGCAGTCGGGGACCTCCTCCCACCGCAACGGCGCTGAGACGGTCGCCTCCGGCGTGGCTCGGATGGAGTAGGCCGCGGCGATCGTGTGGTCCCGGGCGTTCTGGTTGAAGTCCACGAACACCTTGCGCGGGTCGCGGTCCTTGCGCCACCACACCGTCGTCGCCTCCTCGGTGCGCCGCTCCACCTCCCGGGCGAAGGCCAGCGCCGCCCGGCGCACGTCGTGGAAGCCGTGCTCGGGCGGAATCCGCACGTAGACGTGGATGCCGTGGGAGCCGGTCGTCTTCGGCCAACCAACCGCCCCCAGCTCGTCCAGCACCTCCCGGGCGACGCCGCATACCCGTCGGACGGTGGCCAAGTCGCACTCCTCACCGGGGTCGAGGTCGATCCGCCACTCGTCCGGCTGCTCGACGTGCCCGCGGCGGCTGTTCCAGGGGTGGAACTCCACGGTCGACATCTGCACGCACCAGATCACCTGGGCCAGCTCGGTGACGCACAGCTCGTCGGCGGTCCGGTTGTAGCGCGGGAAGGTGACCCGCACCGTCTCCATCCAGTCAGGTGCGCCGTGCGGCAGCCGCTTCTGGTGCACGCGCTCGCCGGTCGTGCCGTCCGGGAAGCGGTGGAGCATGCACGGCCGCTCGCGCAACGCGGTGACGATCCCGTCGCCGACCTGCAGGTAGTACTGCGCCAGGTCCAGCTTGGTCAGGCCGCTGTCGGGGAAGTAGACGCGGTCGGGGTTGGAGATCCGCACGGTCCGCCCGCCCACCTCGAGCTCGATCGCGGAGCTGCTCGCCTTGGCCATGGGCCCCAGGCTAGAGCAGGGGTATGCCGCGCACGCTCCTCAGCGGGTCCTTCCCGCTGGGGGACCGTGCGGGGCGGGTGTCAGCACGCACCCACGTAGGCGCTGCTCAGTGGGCCGCGAGGGGCTCGTGGGGGCTGTCCTGGGGGTCATCGAGCGGGCGCCGCACGAACAGGGTCAGCACGGCGACGACGCAGGCCAGTCCGGCGGCGACGAGCAGCGCGGTGCGGATGCCAGCGCCGAGCGCGTCGTCCGGCGCGGCCCCGTCCGCGACCAGCGCGACCGAGCTCAGCTGCATGATGGCCACCGCCATCGCGGCACCCGCGGCGCCGGCGACCTGCTGGGCTGCTCCGAGCAGGGCACTGCCGTGCGACGCCAGCCGCCGGGGCAGGGAACCCAGACCGGAGGTGAAGACGGGGGTGAAGAGGAAGGCCAGGGAGATGCTCATCACGACGTGCAGGGCGAGCACGACCCACCAGGGGGACGACTGCACCGACAGGGCCAGCCCACCCATCGCGACCACCAGGACGAGGGAGCCGGGCACCACCAGCGGGCGCGGACCGACCCGGTCGTAGAGCCGGCCGACCGCCGGGCCGAGCAGACCCATCACGACCGCACCCGGCATGAGCATCAGGCCGGACTGCAGCACGCTCATCCCGCGCACGTCCTGCATCACGATGGGCAGGAGCAGCATGGCGCCCAGCATCCCCATGAAGGCCAGGCACAGGACGCCCAGCGCGACGACATACCGCGAGACGGTCAGCGTGCGCAGGTCCAGGAACGGGTCGTCGCGACGCTGCAGCACCACCTGGCGCCAGCCGAACAGGGCGAGCGCGAGCCCACCCACGAGGAGGGCCCAGAGCGGGTCGATCGGGGCACCACCGCCGGAGGCCTCCCCGAGGGCCGAGAGCCCGTAGACGACGCCTCCGAAGCCCAGCGCGGTGAAGAGCACCGACAGCAGGTCCAGGCGGGTGGGGGTGCCGGGCTCGCTGCCCCGCAGCAGACGCACGCCCGCCAGCCCCATCAGGATCGCGATGGGCAGGACCAGGCCGAACAGCCAACGCCAGGACCCCAGCTGCATGATGACGCCAGACACGGTCGGACCCATCGCCGGTGCGACCGACATGGCCAGGGTGAGGTTGCCCATCACCCGACCCCGCCGCTGCGGGGGGACCAGCGCCATGATCGTCGTCATCAGCAGCGGCATCATCACCGCGGTGCCAGCCGCCTGGACGACGCGGCCGAGCAGGAGGATGGAGAACGAGGGCGCGAGGAGGCACAGGGTCGTGCCGATGGCGAAGGTGCCGATGGCCAGCGCGTACGCCGTCTGGATGCTCACCCGCTGCAGCAGCCACCCGGTCATCGGGATGACGACGGCCATGGTGAGCAGGAAGCCGGTGGTGAGCCACTGGCCCGTGGCGGCGGTGATCTGGAAGACCTCCATGAGCCGGGGCAGCGCGTTCACCATCAGCGTCTCGTTGAGGATGACCACGAAGGCCGCGGCCGTCAGCACCCGCAGGACGAGCCGGACCCGGGCATCGTCCGGGGCGGCGTGGAGGGTCTGGGCGGGTGCGGCGGCATCGGCGTCGGCGGTCAAGGCGGTCTCCCGAGGATCAGGGGTGGGTGGCGCGAAGCCGGTGAGCCGGGCGCGGGACCGAGAGATCGGTCGCGCTCGCAGCCGTATAAGGGTAGACGCTCGCGGGGCATTCCCTCGACGGATCATTCGACAGGTGTCCTGACGGAGGTATGGGCAGATGGACGGTCCGGGCGGACTGGCGCACCTGCGGTCTCGGGTCCCTGGGGGGAGTTGACCCAGGTGCGGGCGCCCGCGGCTGACGGGTCTTCAAGGGACGTCTTCCGCGGGCGGGGGCCGGCGGCTGACGGGTGCACTGGGGACGACCGGCGGGGATGTGGGCCCGGCGACCTAGACTCACCGCAAGAGAGGAGGTGCGTGGTGCGGCGGATCAACGACGAGGACAAGCAGGCACTGAAGGACAAGGCCTCCATCGAGGACGTGGTCCGGGAGCACGTCACGCTGCGCAGCGCAGGTGTGGGGGCGCTGAAGGGTCTGTGCCCGTTCCACGACGAGAAGACACCTTCCTTCAACGTCCGTCCCGCCCTGGGCACCTACCACTGCTTCGGCTGCGAGGAGGGGGGTGACGTCATCGACTTCATGATGAAGATCGACCACCTCACCTTCGCCGAGGCGGTCGAGCGGCTCGCCGACAAGGTCGGCTTCACCCTGCGCTACGAGGAGACGGGCGGCCCGGGAGGCCGCAGCGACCAGCCGCCGGTCGGGCAGCGGACCCGTCTCATGGAGGCGCACCGGGTGGCCGAGGAGTTCTACCACGAGGCACTGGTCCACTCCGCGGAAGGACGCAAGGGCCGCGACTTCCTGCGCGACAAGGGCTTCAACGGTGCGCACGCGACCCGCTTCATGGTGGGGTACGCCCCGCGGGCCGGCACCGCCCTGGTCGACCACCTGCGGCTCAAGGGGTTCACCGAGGAGGAGCTCCTCCTCGGCGGGCTGGCCAACCGCCGCGGCCGCGGTCTCTCGGACCGCTTCCAGGGGCGGGTGCTGTGGCCGATCCGCGCCATCACGGGGGACACCGTCGGCTTCGGCGCCCGGCGGCTCTACGAGGACGACTGGAGCCCGGCGAAGTACCTCAACACCTCCGAGACGCCTCTCTACAAGAAGACCGGGGTGCTCTACGGCCTCGACCTGGCCAAGAAGGCCATCGCCGCCGAGCGCACGGCGGTCGTCGTCGAGGGCTACACCGATGTCATGGCCGCGCACCTGGCCGGGGTGGAGACCGCGGTCGCGACCTGCGGCACCGCCTTCGGCTCCGACCACATCACGATCCTGCGCCGGATCCTGCGCGACGAGGCGGGCAGGGCCCCGGCGCGGGTGATCTTCACCTTCGACGGCGACGCCGCGGGCCAGAAGGCGGCGATGCGGGCCTTCGAGCAGGACCAGCGCTGGGCGGCCAGGTCCTATGTCGCGGTCGCGGCCGACGGGGCCGACCCCAACGACCTCTGGGTCGCAGGCGAGGGCGAGACGGACGAGGAGAAGGGCCGCGGGGTCAGGGAGCTGGTCGAGGCAGCCCAGCCGATGTTCGAGTTCGCGGTGCGCACCACCCTGGCCCCCTACGACCTGGCGGAGGCCGCCCAGCGGGTGCAGGCCATGCGTGCCGTCGCGCCGATCCTGGCCCAGATCAAGGACCAGACACTGCGCCCCGAGATCACCCGCGACGTCGCCGGCTGGATGGGCATCGACCCTGCGTCGCTGACCGCTGAGGTGCACAAGGCGGCGCGGGCACCCCAGCGCGGATCGGGCGCGAACTTCCGCCCGGGGCCGGCGCCCGGGCAGCGACAGGTAGCCGGTGGGCGTGGGCAGGGTGCCCCGAAGGGTGCGGGTGGGGCACGGACTGCACCGGCGCCAGGTGGTTCCGGTATGCCGGGGGCAACACCCGAGCCCGGTGCGCCTGGTGGTGGGTCATCCCAGAACGGCCCGCCACCGATGCCACGTCCGGACCTGCGTGACCCGGTACAGATGGCCGAGCGCCACCTGCTCCAGGTGGCCCTGCAGTACCCGCTCGCGATCGTCCCCGAGGACGTGGACGAGCTGGACCCGGCCGGCTTCCGCGCCCCGATGCACCGGGCTGTCTGGCACGCCGTCCGCACCGCCGGCGGGGTGCCCGCCGCGTCGGCGATGTCGGCCGCCGCCTGGGTGCAGGCGGTGGTACGGCATACCCCTGCGGAGGTCCACCCGCTCGTCCACGGGCTGACCGTGGACCCGGTGCCCTCCAAGCTGGACCCAGAGACCGGCGTCCCGACGGAGGTCTTCGTCGACTCCCTCGTGCTGCGCGTCCGCCTCGCGGGCGTCGAGCAGCAGGTCGCGGAGCGGATGAGCGCGCTGGCGCGGGCGACGCCTGGCTCGCCCGGGGAGCGGCTGATCGCCGAGGAGCTCAACCGACTGCACCACGAACGGGCCCGCCTGCGGGCCAGGATGGAGTGACCGTGGCCTTGTTCAGGCGCCGACCCAAGATCGTCATCGGGGAGCTGCCCCCGCCGCAGCGCGCCCCCAAAGACATCCCCCAGGAGGCGTTGCCCGAGCTCACGCGCGGGGAGCGGGTCCTCGCCGTGGCGCAGGAGGACGCATCCGGGCACTGGCTGGTGCTGACGACGTACCGGCTACTGGAGCGTTCCGCGGAGGGTCTGACGGCCCTGGAGCGGTCCTGGCACGAGGTCGACACCGGCACCTGGGACCCCGACCTGTGGGTGCTGAGCGTCTCCTTCACCGACGGTGACCACGGGCGGCAGTGGCAGCTGAAGTCGCAGACCGGCCCCGGCGAGGTGCCGCAGGTGCTGCGCGAGCGGACCACTGCCACCGTCGTGCTCATGCGCGTGGTCGACCTCGGCCCGCGCCGCACCGCACGGGTCACCGTCCGCAAGAACCTGGCCACCCGGGAGCTGGACGAGCAGGTCATCCTGGGCCGCGGCTCCCGCACCGATGACAGGGAGCTGATGGCGGCCGTCGACCGGGCCCGAGGCGACCTGCGCAACCAGACCGGGCTGCCGCCTGCCTCAACCGCCCCGTGACACGACGCCGCACATCGTGGGATCAAGGTTGTGCTGAGGCTTCACCCCGCTGCACCAAGTCCGCTCAGCAGTACGTGGGATCAAGGTTGTGCGCAGCCGCAGAGGGGCCCTGGGACAGGTCAGTGGATCCGGCCCTTCCCAGGAGACGCCGATTTCGAGGCGGCGCGCTCCCTTTGCTACAGTCTGACCTCGCACCTCCTTCCCCTGTAGCTCAATTGGCAGAGCAGCCGGCTGTTAACCGGCAGGTTACTGGTTCGAGTCCAGTCGGGGGAGCGCAGCACAAAGGCCCGGCACCAGATGGTGCCGGGCCTTCGTCGTCGTCAGCTCCGCTCAAGGACGGTGGCCGGGCCGAAGATCCGGCGCCCGAGCCTGTGGGCCCTCCAGCTCAGCTTCCGCCGCCGTGACGTCCATCGACGGGCCGTAGCCGGTGTCCTTGGCACGGACCGCCCGGCCGCTCTTGCGCAGCCGCTTCTCCAGCCGCTCGGCCAGCACCGTCACGGCGTAGTTGATGAGGATGAACAGCACCGCGGCGGTAAGGAAGGCCACCGTCGTGTTGCCGAACCGGCTGCCCATCTGCCGGGCGGAGATGAGCAGCTCGGGGTAGAGGATGAAGTAGCCCAGAGCGCTGTCCTTCAGCACGACCACCATCTGGCTGACCAGCGCCGGGAGCATGGCGGTCAGCGCCTGCGGCACCAGGATCATCCGGCGCACCTGGGTCGGGTTCAGCCCGATGGACAGACCTGCCTCCCGCTGGCCGGCCGGGAGGGAGGCCACGCCGTTGCGGATGACCTCGGCCATCACCGCGCCGTTGTAGAAGACCAGCCCGATGACCACCGCGACGAGTGGCCGCTGCTGGACGGGGACCGGAGTGTAGGCCGTGACGAAGGTCAGCGCGAAGATCATCATGATCAGCACCGGGACGGCGCGGAAGAACTCGATGAAGAGCATGGAGGTCCACCGCAGCACCCGGTTGTCCGACATCCTGCACATCGCTGCCACGAGCGCGATCGCGAAGGCGATGGTGATGGAGAAGATGGCCGCCAGGATGGTGGCCCGGATGCCGGGCAGCAGGTAGTAGATCCACGCCTCGGAGCCGAAGATCGGTTCCCACCGCGGCGGCGTGATCTGCTCCAGCCCCCACAGGGTCCAGAGGAACCAGGCCAGGACCGCCGCGATGACCAGACCGCCGACCACCGAGCTGATGAGGTGGATCCGCCTGGCGCGGGGCCCGGGGGCGTCGAAGAGGACGTTCGCGCTGCTCATCGGCGCACCGCATACTTCTGGGAGGCCCAGCTGGTGAGCATCCCCATGGGCAGGGTGATGAGCACGAAACCGACGGCGACGATGAGGAAGATCAGGAAGAGCACGTCGGGTCGGAACTCGATGGCCCGCCGCATGGACAGCGACACGACGCCGACACCGATGACGGCTGCCACGGTGGTGTTCTTGGTCAGCGCGATGAGCACATTGCCCAGCGGGGTGATGGCGCCGCGGAAGGCCTGGGGGAGAATGACGTGCCGCAGGCTCTGCGAGAAGGTCAGTCCGATCGAGCGTGCCGCCTCGGCCTGGCCGAGCGGGATCGTGTTGACGCCGCTGCGCAGGGCCTCGCACACGAACGCCGCGTGGTAGACCGACAGGCTCAGGATCGCCAGCCGGATGTTGTTCGTCACGGAGTCCGGTCCCAGCTCCAGCCCCAGCTGAACCCACAGGATGACGTTGGAGGACAGGATGATCAGGGTCAGCGGTGTGTTTCGCAGCGCCTGGACAAGGAAGCCGCCCACGACGTTGAGCGTCCTGATCGGCACCAGGCGCATGATGGCCAGCATGGTGCCCAGGAGCAGCGCCCAGAAGGCGCTCCACAGGGTCAGCCACAGCACCAGGCCGAAACCCTGGACGAAGTCGAAGCGTTCGATCAGCTCCGGGATGTCCTGCATTGAATCTCCTGACAGGTCTGCTCACGGTGGTCGGCCGGTCCGGTGCTGGACCGGCCGACCACGAGGGTGTGGCTCACGGGCCTCAGGCGCAGTGGCCGCCAGCCTCCGGCGGGTTGGCGTCGCTGGGGGTGTAGTCGCCGAGGTTGTCCTCGATGATGCTCTCCATCGTCCCGTCCTCCCACATCTCGGCGATGATCTCGTTGACCTGCTCGCAGGCCTCGCTGTCCTGGTTGAGGCCGATGCCGAACAGCTCCTCGCTGAACGTGTTGCCGGTCACCCGGAACTGGCCCGCCCACTGCTCCTGCGCGGCATACCCCGCCAGGATCACATCGTCGGTGGTCAGCGCGTCGACGCGGTCGGCAGCCAGGGCCTCCATGCACAGGGTGTAGGTGTCGTAGGTGGACAGGTCGATGTCCAGGTCGGCGTACTCCTCGGCGATCCGCTCGGCGGGGGTGGAGCCCGCGACGGAGCACAGGGTGCGGCCGTCGAGGTCCTCGGGGCCCTCGATGTCGCTCTCGTTCTTGACCAGCAGATCCTGGCCGGCGACGAAGTAGGGGCCGGCGAACTGCACGCGCTCCTTGCGCTCGTCGGTGATGGAGTACGTCGCGGCGATCATGTCGACGGTGCCGTTGACCAGCATGTCCTCCCGCTGCGGGGTGGGGGACTCCTGCCAGCTGATGTCGTCCTCCTCGTAGCCCAGCCGGCTGGCGACCTCGCGGGCGACGCCGACGTCCATCCCCTGGTACTCACCCTCGATGAGGATGCCGGTGCCGGGCTGGTCGATCTTGGTGCCGATGGTGATGCTGTCGCCGAAGGGCAGGTCGCCGCCCTCGCCGCCGCCCGTGCTGCCGCCGTCGCCGTCGTCGCCGTTGCCGTTGCCGCAGGCGGCCAGGGTGAGGGCCGCGACCGCGGCGAGGGCCGGGATGCGGAAGTGAGTGCTACGCATGGGTGGATCTCCTTCGATGTATGCGGATGTATGCGGATGTGTGCGGAAGGTGCGAGAACTGGCGTGCGTCAGGGTGTGCTCAGTGGGCCAGGATCTTGGACAGGAAGTCCTTGGCCCTGGAGGACTGGGGGTTGGTGAAGAACTCCTCGGGGGTGTTCTCCTCGACGATCGCGCCGTCGGACATGAAGACGACCCGGTCGGCCGCTCGGCGGGCGAAGCCCATCTCGTGGGTGACCACGATCATGGTCATCCCGCTCTTGGCCAGCTGGATCATCACGTCGAGGACCTCGTTGATCATCTCCGGGTCCAGGGCCGAGGTGGGCTCGTCGAAGAGCATCACCCGTGGCTCCATGGCCAGGCTGCGGGCGATGGCCACGCGCTGCTGCTGGCCACCGGAGAGCTGGGCGGGGTACTTCTCCGCCTGGTGCTCCACCCCGACCCGCTCCAGAAGCTCCATGGCCCGAGCCTTGGCCGCCGCCGGCTTGGCCTTGCGTACCTTGGTCGGCCCCAGGCTGACGTTCTCCAGGATGGTCTTGTGGCTGAAGAGGTTGAAGCTCTGGAACACCATCCCCACGTCGGCGCGCAGGGCGGCCAGCGCCTTGCCCTCCTCGGGCAGCTCCTCGCCGGCGATGGTGATGGACCCGCTCTCGATGGGCTCCAGGCGGTTGATGGCGCGGCACAGCGTCGACTTACCAGAGCCGGACGGGCCGATCACGACCACGACCTCACCCTCGTGGACCGTGAGGTTGATGTCCTTGAGCACGTGCAGGTCGCCGAAGTGCTTGTTGACGTCCTGAAGGACGACCAGGGGAGCGCCCAGGTTGGTCCCCGGGGTCGGCACGGCGGTGTCGGTCATGTCGGGCACGATAGTGCGGGGACCCCCGCGCGACCCGCATCTGTCAACAGATGTCACCGACTTGTGACCTTGCCCCAGGGTCACGCTGTGACCCGGTGTCTTGGGTGGGCCAGCAGGGGCTTGAACCCTGGACCGACGGATTATGAGTCCGTTGCTCTAACCGGCTGAGCTACTGGCCCCGGCGTGCGAGCCGCGACCTCGTCGCGCCACCGCACCGCCAGCCGAGCCTACCTGTCCGCTGCGGGTCCTTCCGCCAGCGCCTCGACAGTCACTGCCGAAGGTAGTTCTCCAGGTGGTCCCGCTCCGCCTCGAGGGCGTCGAGCCGAGCCTTGACGACGTCACCGATCGAGACGATGCCGGCCAGGCCGTCGTCGGTGACGACCGGCATGTGTCGGAAGCGGCCCTCGGTCATCGTCGTCGCGAGCTGCACCAGGTCGTCCTCGGGGGTGCAGGTGCGGATGTCGCCGGTCATCATCTGCGACACGGTCGTGCCGGCGTCGAGGCCGCCCCGCAGTTGGTGGACCACGTCCCGCTCGGAGGCGATCCCCACGACCTCGTCCCCGTCGACCACCACGACCGCACCGATACGGTTGTCGTCCAAGGTCTCCAGCAGCTCCGCAACCGTCGCCGTCGACGGGAGGGTGATGACTGAGGAGCCCTTCTTCTTGATCAGGTCAGCCACGCGCATACCCGAACCTAGCACGGGGTATGCAGCCCCGCCAGGGTCCGAGAAGGGGCTGGACCACGCCTTGACAGGGCGCTGGCAGCCCGCTGTCACGCGTTGAGGCGCGTGGGGCTGTTGTTGTACTTGCTCAGAACGGGAACAGGGAGCACAATGTGACACATAACCGCAGATCGCACGTGACAGAGGCAAGACTGAGCATCGCATCCCGGTGAACGAGGCGTTGGGGAAGACGTCCCTCACCACCAGGAGGTCAGGATGTCCGCTGTCATGCCCCGAGTCATGACCCGTGGAGTGGTCTTCATCCACTCCACGCCTATTGCGCTGTGCCCACACATCGCCTGGGCCCTGGAAGGGGTCCTGGACACCCGTGTCAGCCTGGACTGGGTGGCGCAGCCGGCGCAGACCGGCACCATGCGCACCGAGTTTGCCTGGACCGGCGAGGCCGGCACGGGCGCCACGCTCGCCAGCGCGATGCGCGGCTGGGACGGCCTGCGGTATGAGGTCGTCGAGGAAGCCAGCCGCGGGAGCGACGGCGTGCGCTGGACGCACACCCCCGAGCTCGGTCTGCACACGGCACGACTGTCGGCCAACGGCGACGTCGTCGTCAACGAGGATCGGCTGCGCTCGATCGTGGAGGCGGCCGGCGGCAGCGCCGCGACCCTGGTGGCCGAGCTCGACCGTGCGCTGGGCACCGCCTGGGACGCCGAGCTGGAGCACTTCCGGTATGCCGGTGAGGGCGCCCCGGTGAACTGGTTGCACAAGGTCGGCTGACAGCCCCGCGAGGACACGAGCTTGCGAGGCCCGCAGCGGGGCGCGGAAGCCGACGGGAGGGCAAGGTCGGCTGACGGCCCCGCGAGGACACGAGCTTGCGAGGCCCGCAGCGGGGCGCGGAAGCCGACGGGAGGGCAAGGTCGGCTGACAGCCCCGCGGCGGGATGTCGCGTGGTCGGTTGCGTGCTCTGTCGGGCCCTTTCCCGTGCTCTGTCGGACTCATTGACGTGTTCTGTCGGGCCCTTTCCCGTGTCCTGTCAGGGGGTGGCGGCGGGGGAGCCGACCTCGCGGGCGACCTGCTCGTGGATGGAGATCATCCGCCGGGCGGAGGTGGGCCAGCTGAAGAGCTCGGCCTGGGCGCGGGCTGCGGCGTGGGCCCCGGGGCGGGTCAGCAGCTCCTCGATGCCGTCGGCGAAGGCGACCGGGGTGGAGGGCCGGACCGTGCCGCCGGGGCCGACGACCTCCTGCAGCGCCCCCTCGTCGGAGCAGACCACCGGCACGCCGAGGGCCAGCACCTCCAGGGCGGCGAGGCCGAAGGTCTCCAGCGGTCCGGGCGAGATGGCCACGTCTGCCTGACCCATCCGGGCCGCGAGCTCGGCCCGGTCGGTGATGTAGGAGTGGAAGGTGACCGGCAGGTTCTGCGCCCGCTCGATCAGGGCCCCGAGCATCGGCCCTGCGCCGAAGACGGTGAGCCGCACGTCGTGGCCCCGGCGGACCAGCTCGCGGACGGTCTCGACGGATAGGCCGGGGTTCTTCTCGGGCGAGAGTCGGCTGCAGTGCACGATCTGGATCGGCTCACCGGGGGGCGGGGGCGTCCAGGCGTGCACGTCGCGAACGGGCCGGAAGGTCTCCAGGTCGACCCCGAGCGGCACCACGTGGGCGTCGATGCCGTTGCGGTGGAACTCCTCGGCGGCGAACTCGCTGGGGCACACGATCGCGTCGTAGTCGTGCGCGCTGCGGCGGTTGATGAAGTCGGCGGCCCAGTGCGCCGGCCGGTCGGGCACCGGCGTGCGGCGCACCAGGATGCCGGTCATGTTCTCGTGGCTGATCATCACCGAGCCGATGCCCCGGCTGCGGGCCCAGCGGCCCATCCACCGGGTAGTGGCGCGGTCGGAGACCTCCAGGGCGTCGGGGGCGATGGCCTCCATCAGCCGCATCATCCCTACCCGGCTCCAGATGAGCGAGTAGCCGGAGCCGGGGATCGGCGTGGCCGGCACGCGGTAGACCAGCCCCTGCGCCTCCTCGGTGATCTCCTGCCCGGGCCCCGGGATGATCAGCGAGGCGCGGTGCCCCAGCTCCTGGTAGTGCTCGCCCCAGGCCCGCAGCGCGGTCTTGATCCCGCCGGAGGTGGGGCTGACGAAGTTGGCGACCCGCAGGATGTGCATGCCGGGGTCAGGCGCTGGTGAAGGTCAGCGCCACATTGACCCCGCCGAAGCCGAAGGCGTTGTTCACCGCGGCCAGGTCGCCGTCGGGCAGCGTGCGGGTGCTGCCGGTGACCACGTCGAGGTCGAGGTCCGGGTCAGGGTCGTCCAGGTTGATCGTGGCCGGGACCTGCCGGTGGTGCACCGACAGCACGGTGAGCACCGCCTCCAGGGCGCCGGCGGCGCCCAGCAGGTGACCGGTCATCGACTTGGTCGCCGTGACCGGGATCGAGGATGTGTGCGCGCCGAAGGCCCGGTGGATCGCGTTGGTCTCCGCCTTGTCGCCCACCGGGGTCGAGGTGGCGTGCGCGTTGATGTGCCGCACGTCGGTCATCGCCAGGCCGGCGTCGGCGACGGTCTCCGCCATCGCCCGGGCAGCGCCCTCACCCTCGGGCTCACCGGCGGTGATGTGGTGGGCGTCGGACGACATGCCCACCCCGGAGAGGTAGCCGTAGATCTTCGCGCCGCGCGCCTTGGCGTGCTCCTCGGACTCCAGGACCATGACGGCCGCGCCCTCGGCGATGACGAAGCCGTCGCGGCCCACGTCGTAGGGGCGCGAGGCGCGCTCGGGCTCGTCGTTGCGCTTGGACAGCGCGGTCATCGCGGCGAACGCGGCGATGGGCAGCGGGTGGATGGCCGCCTCGGTGCCGCCGGCGACGACCACGTCGGCGCGGCCCTGACGGATCATGGTGACCGCCTGCCCCATACCCTCCGCGCCGGACGCGCAGGCGCTCACCGCGCAGTGGGCGCCGGCCCGGGCGCCGAGGTCCAGCGAGACTGCGGCGGCGGGGCCGTTGGGCATGAGCATCGGCACGGTCAGCGGGAAGACGCGCCGCGGGCCCTTGGTCCGCAGGTTCTCCCACTGGTCCAGCAGGGTCCACACGCCGCCGATGCCGGAGCCGATCGCGACGCCGAGCCGCTCGGGCTCGACCTCGGGGGCGCCCGCGTCGGCCCAGGCCTCCCGGGCGGCGATGAGCGCGTACTGACCCGAGGGGTCGTTGCGGCGCACCTCCACCTTGGGCAGCACCTCGAGGGGGTCGGTGTGGATCTGGGCGGCGAAGGTGACCGGCAGCTCGTGCTCGGCGACCCAGTCCTGGGTCAGGGGACGCGCGCCCGACCGTCCGGCCAGGAGCGCCTCCCACGTCTCGGGGACGGTGCCGCCCACGGGGGTGGTGGCACCCAGGCCGGTGACGACGACGCGGCGCGGGGTCTGGCTGGTGGACATGGTCCTGGCCTCCTGGCGGGATGAAAGGGGTATGCAGTGCCGCGCGCCCGAGGGGGGTCGCGGCGGGAGGGGACCGCCGGGTCCGGCGCGGAGGATCGCGCGCCGGACCGGCGGCGGGTCAGCCCTGGTTGCTGGCGATGTAGGTGACGGCGTCCCGGACGTGGGTGAGGTTCTTGACCTCGTCGTCGGGGATGCGCACGCCGAACTTGTCCTCGGCGTTGACCACGATCGTCATCATCGACAGCGAGTCGATGTCGAGGTCCTCGGTGAAGGACTTGTCCATCTGGACCTCCTCGGCCTCCAGACCGGTCTCCTCGTTGACGATCTCGGCCAGACCCGCGAGGATGTCCTGCTCGCTCAGTGCCATGGTGTCTCTCCTTGGGATGAAGGTGCGGTATGCGGTTGGGCTGACCCGGTGCTGCTGCACCCGCCGGGCCTCGGGCGCTGTGGGGGGAGGCTCAGGCCTGCGGCTGGTGCCGAGGCTGCGGGCACGTCGACCTGGGCGCCCTGGTCGACGATGCGGTGGGCACCGTCGTGCACGTCGTGGTCGACGTTGCGGTGCGGAGGGCGGCGGTCACGGCATGACCACCACCTGGGCGGCATACACCAGGCCCGCGCCGAAGCCGATCTGCAGGGCGAGCCCGCCGTGCGGTGCCTCGCCCTCGTCGAGCATGCGGCTCATCGCCAGCGGGATGGAGGCCGCGGAGGTGTTGCCGGTCTCGGCGATGTCGCGGGCCACCGGCACGTGCTCGGGCAGCTTCAGCGCCTTGATCATCGCGTCGGTGATGCGCATGTTGGCCTGGTGGGGGACGAAGGCGTCCAGGTCGTCGGGGGTGATGCCCGCGGCCTTGACGGTGTCCAGCGCGACGGGCGCCATCGAGAAGACCGCCCAGCGGAAGACGGTCTGACCCTGCATGACGAAGGCGGGCCACTGCACGGCCTCGGTCCGGTCCGCGTCCTCCATCGTCGGCCGCAGGTCGATCCACGACTCGCGCTGGGTGATGACCTCGGCCTGGTCGCCGAGGCTGCCCCACAGGGTCGGGCCGATGCCCGGGAAGTCGGAGACGCCGATGACGGCCGCTCCCGCGCCGTCGCCGAAGATGAACGCCGAGCCGCGGTCGTGCTTGTCGGTGAAGTCGGACAGCTTCTCCACCCCGACGACGAGCACGTAGTCGGCGGTGCCGACCCGGACCATGTCGTTGGCCAGGGAGACGGCGTGGCAGTAGCCGGCGCAGGCTGCGGAGATGTCGAAGGCGGCCGGGCTGGGGATGCCCATCCGGTGCGCCAGCTGCGGCGCGGCGGCCGGCGTCTGGAAGGGGTGGCTGACGGTGGCCATGATGACCACGCCGATCTGGTCGGGGGAGACCCCGGCGCGCTCCATCGCCTGCCGGGAGGCGGCCTCGGCCATGTCGATGACCGTCTCGTCCTCGCGGGCCCAGCGGCGGGTGGCGATGCCGGAGCGCTGCCGGATCCACTCGTCGGAGGAGTCGATGAACTGGAGGATCTCCTCGTTGGTCACCACCCGCTCGGGGCGGTAGCCACCGACGCCGTGGATGCGGGCGTGCCGCATCCCCTGCGGCACGGTCAGGGTCGGGCGGGTGGTCACTGGTCCTCCTGGGTGGTGGGGCGCGGCTGCTCGTCGACCGGGGCGGTGACGCCGTGCTCGGCGATCAGCTGCCGGGCGGCCTCGAGGTCGTCCGGGGTCTTCAGCGCCAGGGTCTGGACGCCCTTCAGGCCGCGCTTGGCCAGACCCACGAGCGTACCCGCGGGCGCGATCTCGATCAGGGCGGAGACGCCCCGGTCGGCGAACGTCTGCATGGTCAGGTCCCAGCGCACCGGGCTGGAGATCTGGGCGACCAGGCGGCGCAGCACCTCCCGGCCGTCCCGGACGACCTCGCCGTCGGCGTTGGAGACGAGCGGCAGGCGCGGGTCCCCGACCTCGATGGCGCGGGCGTAGGTGGCGAGCCGGTCCACCGCGGGCTGCATGTGGTGGGTGTGGAAGGCGCCGGCGACCTGCAGGGGGATCACCCGGGCGCGGGTGGGCGGCTCGGCGGCCAACTGCTCGAGCTGCTCCAGGGTGCCGGCGGCCACGACCTGCCCGGCGCCGTTCATGTTGGCCGGGGTCAGGCCGTGCTGCTCGAGAGCGGCCCGGACCTCCTCGGGGTCACCACCGACGACGGCGCTCATCCCGGTGGGCGTGACGGCGGAGGCCTGGGCCATCCCGCGTCCGCGCTCGCGGACGAAGACCATCGCCTGCTCGGCGCTGAGCACTCCGGCGGCGGCTGCTGCCGTGATCTCCCCGACCGAGTGGCCGGAGACGGCGCCGACGGACCGGGTCAGCGCGTCGGTGTCGGTGTCGGTGTCGGTGACAGCGCCGGCGTTGCTGAAGAGGGTGGGGAGGGTGACCAGCCCGGCGGCGACGAGCAGCGGCTGGGCCACGGCGGTGTCCCGGATGGTCTCTGCGTCCGAGGTGGTGCCGTGGGCGACCAGGTCGATCCCGGCCACCGCGGAGAGCCACCCCACCTTGTCCCGGACGCCCGGGAGCTCGAGCCAGGGGGCGAGGAAACCGGGGGTCTGGGAGCCCTGTCCGGGCGCGACGATGACGAGCACCACCCCACTCTGCCCATCGACTCCTCCACAGGCCGTCACCGTTTCGCACGATAACGGGCGCGAGTCGTTGTGGGTTTCCCACAAACGAGGCTAGCCGCGGCGGGTGATCCGACCCAGGGCGAGGGCCACCTGCAGCACCCACGCGTCGCGGGCGTCGTGCGGGTCCAGGCCGACCGTCTCCGCGACCTTGCGGAGCCGGTATCGCACGGTGTTGGGATGCAGGAAGAGCAGGCGGGCGGTCGCCTCCAGCACCATGCCGTTGTCCAGGTACGCCTGGACGGTGTCGAGCAGAGCCGACGGGTGGTCGCGCAACGGCACGTAGACCCGGTCCACCAGCATGCGCCGGGCCGGGTTCTCGCCCAGCAGGGCACGCTCGGGGAGCAGCTCGTCCGCGGCGACCGGGCGTGGCGCGGTGGCCCAGGCCGGGGCTGCGTCCATCCCGGACAGCGCCGCCCGGGCGCTGCGACCAGCCGCGAACAGGTGCGGGACCCGAGGCCCCACGACCACCGGGCCGGCTCCGAAGGCGGCGGTGAGGCCGGCGGCGTCCTCGACCGGGTCCGTGGAGCCGCCCAGGACGCAGATGAGCCGGGGACCCTGGGCCGCCGTCAGGGCCTCCCGGCCGATCCGGCGTGCCGCGTCCCGCAGGGTCGACAGGGCGGCCCGCGACTCCCCGTCCGGGAGCCGGCCGACGACGACGGCCACATCGCTCACGTCCTCCCAGCCCAGCTCGGCGGCGCGGGAGGCCAGCGTGTCGTCGGCCTCGCCGCGGACCACGGCGTGCACGACCAGCGACTCCAGCCGCGCGTCCCACCCGCCACGCTGCTCCGCCGCCAGGGCATAGACGCCGGCCGCGGCGAAGGCCAGGTCGCGGGAGTAGCGCAGCACCGCCTCGCGCAGGGCGGTCTCCTCCTCCGGCCCGACCAGCTCGGGCACCGCCTCCTCGACCGTGGTCACGGCGGTCCGGGAGAGGTCCAGCGCCTGGGCGAGGGAGATCGTGGAGGCCAGGCTGCGCGGTGCCCCGGCGAAGATCTGACCGGGGGGCGGGCCAGGGCGGGCCCCGTCGTCATACCAGGTCAGCAGGGCGCTGATGCCCGCCTGGGCGACGAGGGAGACCCAGGAGCGGTCGTCGGCGGACAGCTCGCGGAACCAGGCGTGCTCCGTCTCCATCTGCCGCGTCGCCCGGGCTGCCAGGGCACCGGCGCGGCGCGCCAACGGCTCCGGGGAGGGCCGGGGCTCGGGCGGGACGGCGGGCTCGGACACGCCTGGAGCCTACTGCGCGGGTCCACAGCCCCGGATGTTCACCGAGTGCTCACCGGGGCTTGGGTCGACGTGGCCCGGCGGGTCACCACGGACGTGTGGGCTGGAGAGCATGTCCGCCACCAGGTCTGCCGCCCTCCCCTCGGCACCCCCACGAGAGACCCGGTCGCTGACGGAGGAGGCACCGGGCAGGCTGCTCCCGGCGACGGACGCTCCGGTGCTCGTGGCGCACCGCGGAGCCAGCGGCTACCGGCCCGAGCACACGCTGCCGGCCTACGAGCTGGCTGCCCGGATGGGCGCGGACTACCTCTCCGTGGACGTGACCGTCACCCGGGACGGCCAGCTCGTGGCGCGGCACGAGTGCGAGCTGTCCGCGACGACCGATGTCGCCAGCCGGCCCGAGCACGCCGGTCGGCGTGCCCTCCACAAGGTGGACGGCTACCTGGTACGCGGCTGGTTCGTCGAGCACCTCACCCTGGAGCAGGTGCGCGCGCTGCGGGTGGTCGAGCGCTACCCGCACCTGCGGCACGGCAGCGTGGCCTACAACGGGCTGCTCGCGGTGCCCACGCTGGGCGAGGTGCTCGGGCTGCGCCGCCGGCTGGCCGACCAGCTGGGCCGGCCGCTCGGCGTCCTGCTCCAGCTGCGCAGCCCCGGGCACCTGGTCGAGCAGGGGCTGGATCCGGTATGCCGTCTGGTCGAGCTGCTGCGCGCGGACGGCCTGGACCGGCCCGACGCCCCGGTGGTGGTGGTCAGCGACGACCTGCGCACCCTGGAGCGGGTGCGTGGGCTGGGCTGCCGGGTGCCGCTCCACCTGCGCGTGCAGGTGGGGGAGCACAGGGCGGCCCTGCGCGACCTTGCTGCCAGCGCCCGCATCGTGACCGGGCTGCAGCCGGACAAGCAGCTGGTGCGGCCGCGTCGTCTCGACGGCACCCTGGGCGCGCCCACCGGCCTGGTGCAGGACGCGCACGCGGCGGGCCTGGTCGTCATACCGTGGGTGTTCCGGGCCGAGAACGCCTTCCTGCCCGAGGAGCTGCGCCGCGGCGAGGACGACTCCCGCCTGGGCCGGGCCGCGGACGAGATCCGGGCGTTCCTGGCCGCCGGCGTCGACGGCTTCTGCACCGACCACACCGACCGGGGCGTGCTGGCCCGCCGGGCGGGCGAGTTCGACTGAGGGAGCCTACTGGCGGAGTCCTCCTGACCGAGTCCTACGGACGGGTCCGCCTGGTATGGCCCACGGGAACGCCGACGGCGGGCGGTGCGGGAGCAGGGGGCCCGCACCGCCCGCCGTCGGGCCGTGGCCCAGATCTGACGCAGACGTCCTCCGCAGACGCTGCCCTCAGGCGTCGCCGCCCGCGGTGCCGGAGGTGCCGGCGTTGACGTCCATCAGGCGGTAACGCTCGGCGGCCTGCACCGGCACCTGCGGGTCGATCTCGCCGCGGTCGGCCAGCATCTGCAGAGCCTTGACCGCCATCGACGGGCCGTCGATGTGGAAGAACCGGCGGGCCGCGGGGCGGGTGTCGGCGAAGCCGAAGCCGTCCGCGCCCAGCGCGTAGTAGTCCTCGGGCACCCAGGGGGCGATCTGGTCCTGGACGGCACGCATCCAGTCGCTGGTGGCCACCACCGGGCCGGTGCCCTCGGACAGCCGCCGGGTGACGTAGGGCACGCGACGCTCGGACTGCGGGTCCAGGAAGGCGTCGCGGTCGCAGGCCATCGCCTCGCGGCGCAGCTCGTTCCAGGAGGTGACCGACCACACGTCGGAGGACACTCCCCAGTCCTGCTCGAGCAGCTCCTGCGCCTCCAGGGCCCACGGCACACCCACGCCCGAGGCGAGCAGGCGCACGTGCTTGCCCTCCTCGGCGGGCTGCATACCGGAGATCTTGTGCATGCCCGCCAGGATCCCCTCCACGTCCACGTCGTCCGGCTCGGCCGGCTGCTTCATCGGCTCGTTGTAGACGGTGAGGTAGTAGATGACGTCCTGCGGGTCCTCGCCGTACATCACCCTCAGCGCATCGGGCAGGATGTGGGCCAGCTCGTAGGCGTAGGCGGGGTCGTAGGCGCGGATCGCGGGGTTGGACGAGGCCAGCAGCAGCGAGTGCCCGTCCGCGTGCTGCAGGCCCTCACCGGCCAGGGTCGTGCGGCCCGCGGTGGCGCCGATCATGAAGCCGCGCGTCAGCTGGTCGGCTGCGGCCCAGATGCTGTCGCCGGTGCGCTGGAAGCCGAACATCGAGTAGAAGATGTAGAACGGCACCATCGGCACGCCCTGGGTGTCGTACGAGGTGCCCGCCGCGGTCAGACCCGCGACCGAGCCGGCCTCGTTGATCCCGACGTGCCAGATCTGGCCGGACTCCGACTCCTTGTAGGCCAGCATCAGGTCCGCGTCGACGGAGGTGTAGTTCTGCCCGTGGACGTTGTAGATCTTCGCCGTGGGGAAGAAGCTGTCCATGCCGAAGGTGCGGGCCTCGTCGGGGATGATCGGCACCAGGTGCTTGCCGAACTCCTTGTCGCGCATCCACTCCTTGAAGATGCGGACCAGGGCCATCGTGGTGGCGACGTTCTGCTTGCCGGAACCCTTCTTGGCGACGTCGTAGATCTTCTCGTCCGGCAGCGGCAGCCGTGCGTCGCTGGGCCGGCGCTCGGGCAGGTAGCCGCCCAGCTGGCGCCGCCGTTCCTTCAGGTACTGGATCGCCTCGTCGTCCTCCCCCGGGTGGTAGTAGGGCGGGGCGTACGGGTCGGCCTCCAGCTGCTCGTCGGTGATCGGGATCCGCAGGCTGTCGCGGAAGCCCTTGAGGTCCTCCAGCGTCATCTTCTTCATCTGGTGCGTCGCGTTGCGCCCGGCGAAGTGGGTGCCGAGGGAGTAGCCCTTGATGGTGTGCGCCAGGATGACCGTCGGCTGGCCGGTGTGGTTCATCGCGGCCTGGTAGGCGGCGAAGACCTTGCGGTAGTCGTGGCCGCCGCGCTTGAGCTTCCACCAGATGTCGTCATCGCTCCAGTCCTTGACCAGCTCCTTGGTCCGCGGGTCGCGGCCGAAGAAGTGGTCCCGGATCCAGGCGCCGTCGTTGGCCCGGTAGGTCTGGAAGTCGCCGTCGGGGGTGGTGTTCATCAGGTTGATCAGCGCCCCGCTGGCGTCCTTGGCCAGCAGGTTGTCCCAGCCGCGGCCCCACAGCACCTTGATGACGTTCCACCCGGCACCGCGGAACTGGCTCTCCAGCTCCTGCACGATCTTGCCGTTGCCGCGGACCGGGCCGTCCAGACGCTGCAGGTTGCAGTTGACGACGAAGGTCAGGTTGTCCAGCTCGTCGTTCGCGGCCACGTGCAGCAGCCCCCGCGACTCCGGCTCGTCCATCTCGCCGTCGCCGAGGAACGCCCATACCTGCTGCTGGCTGGTGTCCTTCAGCCCCCGGTTGTGCAGGTACTTGTTGAACGCCGCCTGGTAGATGGCGTTCATCGGGCCCAGCCCCATCGACACGGTGGGGAACTGCCAGAACTCCGGCATCGAGCGGGGGTGCGGGTAGGACGGGAGGACCGTCACGCCCTCGCGCGCCTTGCTCTTCTCCTGACGGAAGGCGTCCAGGTCGGCCTCGCTCAGCCGGCCCTCGAGGTAGGCGCGGGCGTAGATGCCGGGGGAGGCGTGACCCTGGAAGAAGATCTGGTCGCCGCCGCCCTCGTGGTCGCGGCCCCGCCAGAAGTGGTTGAAGCCGACCTCCCACAGGGTGGCCTGGGAGGCGTAGGTGGAGATGTGCCCGCCGACCGAGATGTCGGGGTGCTGCGCCCGGTGCACCATGACCGCTGCGTTCCAGCGCATCCACGCGCGGTAGCGGCGCTCCATGTCCTCGTCACCGGGGAACCATGGCTCCTGCTCGGGCGAGATGGTGTTGATGTAGTCGGTGGTGGTGACCGAGGGGAGCCCGACCTGGGAGTCGCGGGCGCGCTCCAGCATCCGCAGCATCAGGTAGCGCGCACGCTGGCGACCCCCCGTCTCGATCGCTGCGTCCAGGGACTCCAGCCACTCCTGAGTCTCCTCGGGGTCGGTGTCCGGGACCTGGTTCGGCAGCCCATTGAGAATAGGGCCGATGGGGCGCTCCAGTGCCATCAGGTGATCCTTCCGTCGCACAGCGGGCATCGCTTCTCAGTCTGTCACGCCCGTCGGGGCGACGCGTGTGGTGGCCCGCATCGGCCGCCACGCGGCTTGCCCCGACGGCATGAGCCGACCCCGCTTTACGAGCGAGCCCGGCCTCTGGTTGTCTAGACCGCACCATGGAAGGCAACGAGAAGGCGAGCGAGCAGACGTCCACGACCGACGGCCCGATGGGGGCTGCCCTGCGCAAGCTGGGTCTGCGTCCCGGTCAGATCGTGGTCGAGTACGGCTACGACGACGACGTCGAGGAGTCGGTGCGGGAGGCCGTCGAGGCGCTGGTCGAGGGTCCCCTGGAGGACGAGGACTATGACGGGGTCGTGGACGTGGTGCTGCTGTGGTGGCGCGACGGGGACGGCGACCTCACCGACGAGCTGGTCGACTCGCTGACCACGCTGGAGGAGGGCGGCAGCATCGTCCTGCTCACCCCCGGCACGGGTCGCCCCGACCGGGTGGCCGCGCCCGACGTGCAGGAGGCCTGCAACACCTGCTCGCTGAGCGCGTCCGGCGTCGTGCCGGTGGAGGGCTGGGTGGGGCAGCGCCTCGTGGGCCGACGATGACCGCCACGGGCGCGGCACCCCCAGCGGTCGGGGAGCGTGCGCCCGAGCTGGTCCTCCCGGACCAGCGCGGGGAGCTGGTCCGGCTCTCCGAGGTGGTGGCCGACCGGCACGCCCTCGTCGTCTTCTTCCCCTTCGCCTTCTCCTCGATCTGCACCGGCGAGCTGCTGGACATCCAGCTCAACATCGACGAGTTCGTCAACGACAAGGTCCAGGTGCTCGCCGTCTCGTGCGACTCCACCTACTCCCTGCGGGCGTGGGCTGCGCACGAGGGCTACCGCTTCCCGCTGCTGTCCGACTTCTGGCCGCACGGCCGGGCGGCCCGCGACTGGGGGGTGTTCGACGAGACCTCGGGGAGGGCTCGTCGTGGCACCTTCCTCGTCGACCCCTCACAGACCGTCCGATGGAGCCTGCAGCTGGGGACCGGCCAGACCCGGGAGGTGGGGGTCCTGCACCGGGCCGTGCGGGACCTGTAGCCGGAACCTGTCAGAATGGTCGATCGCAAGGGGCCTGTAGCTCAGTTGGTAGAGCGCCGCGTTTACACCGCGTAGGTCGTCGGTTCGAGCCCGGCCGGGCCCACGTGGACAACAGCAGAGATGGTGGCGAGGCGCCCGACGGGGTGCGGCTGCGCGACGTGGTCGCGCTGCTGGAGGAGTTCTACCCCCCGCGCACGGCGCAGTCGTGGGACCGCGTCGGTCTCGTGGCGGGGGACCCGGAGCAGCCGGTCGGCACGATCCTGCTGGCGGTGGACCCCACCCTCGACGTCGTCGCCGAGGCCGTCGCGCTCGGCGCGGACCTCATCGTCACCCACCACCCGTTGCTGCTCAAGGGGATCCACTCGGTGGCCACGACGACCGCCAAGGGCGCGACGATCACCGACCTGCTGGTCAACGACATCGCACTCTACTGCGCCCACACCAACGCCGACGTCGCGGATCCCGGTGTGGGACAGGCGCTCGCGGCCGCCTGCGGTCTCGTCGACACCGCGCCGCTCCAGATCGCCGAGGACCAGGAGCTCGGCCGGGTCGGTGACCTTCCTGAGCCGGTCAGCCTGCAGCAGCTGGCTTCCCGGCTGGCGGAGCGGCTGCCGGCGACGGCCGGTGGGATCCGGGTCAGCGGGCGGCCCGAGGCGCAGGTGCGCCGGGTGGCGGTCCTGGGTGGCGCGGGCGACAGCTCGTTCGGGGCCGTGCGACGCAGCGGCGCCGACGTCTACGTGACCGCGGACCTGCGGCACCACCCGGCCCTCGAGGCCCGCGAGGAGGCGCGAGCCGCCGCCCGCGCCGGCGGGCCGGGCACGCCATACCTCGTGGACGCGGGCCACTACGCGACGGAGTGGCTCTGGCTGCCGGGTCTGCGTGAGCGGCTCGCCGCCCGGCTCGGCGCCAGCGTGGACATCCGCCTGTCGACCGTCCGCACCGACCCGTGGGACTTCGTCGTCGGGGCCAGCGGCCCCGAGCACCACCGCCCTCAGAACCACCCCACCGACCATGGAGGTATGCCGTGAAGGCCTCGCCCCAGATGCAGGCGCGCCTGCTGGAGCTCGTCGACCTGGACACCACCCTGACCCAGCTCGCCCACCGGCTGCGCAGCCTGCCCGAGCTGATCGACATCGCCCGCATGGAGCAGGCCGAGACCGCGCTGGAGGAGGACGTGGTCCGCGCCCAGACCGAGCTGAGCGACGTGCGCCGCGAGGTCGAGCGGGCCGAGGCGGCGGTGCAGCTGGTGCGGGACCGGGCGGCCCGCAACCGACAACGCCTGGAGGTCGGGACGGGCAGCGCCAAGGACCTGCAGGGTCTGCAGCACGAGCTGGAGAGCCTGGCCCGTCGCCAGTCCGTGCTGGAGGACGAGGAGCTGGAGGCGATGGAGCGCGCCGAGCAGGCCGAGGCGGCCGAGGCCAAGGCCCTCGCCGCACGCCAGGCGCACCGTGAGCGGCTCGCCGAGCTGCGAGCCGAGCGGGACCGCAAGACCGGCGAGATCGCCGCAGAGCACGAGCGGGTCGCCGGTGGTCGTGAGGCGATCACCGCGGACCTGTCCGAGGAGCTGCTGGCGCTCTACGAGCGCCTGCGGGCTCACTCCGGCACCGGCGCGGCCCCGCTGCAGCAGCGCCGGTGCGGCGGCTGCCGGCTGGAGATCAACGCGGTCGACCTGGGCCGGATCAAGGCGGCCCCGGAGGACCAGGTGGTGCGCTGTGAGGAGTGCGGGCGCATCCTGGTCCGGACCCCGGAGTCCGGGCTGTGACGCTGCGCCGCGCGCTGGTCGTCGAGGCCGACGGCGGGAGCCGCGGCAACCCGGGCGTGGCTGGGTACGGCGCGCTGGTGCGCGATGCCCGGACGAGCACCGTGCTGGCTGAGCGGGCAGCGCCGCTGGGCACCGCGTCCAACAACGTCGCGGAGTACACCGGGCTGATCGAGGGCCTGCGGGCGGTGCTCGACCTCGGCCTGGCGCCTGAGGCGACCGTCGAGGTGCGGATGGACTCCAAGCTCGTCGTCGAGCAGATGACCGGCCGCTGGAAGATCAAGCACGCCGACATGCGTCGTCTCGCGCTGGAGGCCCGTCAGCTGGTCGACGCCATCCAGCGCCAGGGCGGAACCGTCTCGTTCACCTGGATCCCGCGGGAGCGCAACGGCGCGGCCGACGCGCTGTCCAACGACGGGATGGACGGGTTGACGGTCCGGCGCGACCACGTCCAGCCCGCTGACCGGGCCGAGAAAGGGTCCGGGGACGCACTGAGAGGGTCTGGGGATGCCGGGGGGTCCGCAGCACGGGCCGGGAAGGGCGGTGGCGGCCGGGACGGCGAGGCCGAGGGACCCTGGTCGCTCTTCGACGAGCCGGACGGGGAGCGACCGACCGCGGGCGGGGGCACGGCATACCAGGAGAGGCAGGAGGTCCGGTCCACCGCGGGTGAGCAGCGGGCGCCGGTGGCCGACCTGGTGCTCTCCGACGAGACCGTGCCCGTGCTCGAGGGGCAGACCCGGCTGGTCCTGGTCCGCCACGGCGTCACCGACTACACCCAGGAGCACCGCGTGGACGGCCGCGGGGGCTCCGACCCGTCCCTGAACAGCACCGGGACGGCGCAGGCCCGCGCCGCCGCCCAGGCCGTGCGGCGTCTCGTCGAGCGGTCCGAGCCGGGGCCGGTGAGCGTGGTCAGCTCCTCGCTGCAGCGCGCGCGGCAGACGGGGCAGGCGATCGCAGACGCGCTCGGGGTGAGGCGCGAGGAGGACCGCGACTGGGACGAGCAGGGCTTCGGGGACTGGGACGGCCGGACGATGGGCCAGCTCGCCGAGGAGTACGGCGAGGATCTGCGCGCGCTGCGCTCGGACGCGGAGTACAAGCGGCCGGGCGGTGAGTCGCGCCGTGAGCTGGACGAGCGTGTCGCCGACGCGCTGGGGCGAGCGGTCCGCCGGGGCGGGACCGTCGTGGTCGCCACGCACCGGGTGGCGCTGATGTCGGTGCTGTGCCGGCTGCTGGGGATCGACCACGAGCGCGGCTGGTCGCTGGCCACCGCGCCCGCCTCGCTGAGCGCGGTGGAGATCTGGCCCGATGGCGTGGCCCAGGTCGCCTTCGTCAACGACACCCACCACCTGTACGACCCGGTGCCCGCGCGTGACCATGACGCCTCCGTGACGATCGTCGACTCCTCCCTGGACTGACCGGGCGCACGCTTCTCCCCGACCGGGCGCACGCTCTGCACCGACCGGGCGCACGGTTCTCCCCGACCGGGCACGCTCTTCACCGACCGGGCGCACGGTTCTCCCCGACCGTCAAGATGGGCGGATGACCGGTGCGCGCTGCACCGGGGTCGACCTGTCGCCCGTCTCGCTGGACATCGCCCGCGAGCTCGCCGACCGGGCCGGCCAAGCTATCCGGTATGTCGAGGCCAACGTCCTCGAGGCGGCCGCGGCGGTGGGAGAGCAGGTGGACCTGGTCTACACCTCGACGGGCACGATCTGCTGGGTCCAGGACCTGTGGACCTGGGGCCGACAGGTGGCGGCCCTGCTGCGGCCGGGCGGCACGTTCTTCTTCCGGGACTCGCACCCGTCGGCCAATTCCCTCGCCGATCACGAGCCCCGCCTCCTGGCGCCCGGGTACCGGTACTTCCCGCTGCCGGCCGGCCAGGCCCTGACCTATGCCGACGGTATGACATACACCGACGGCGACCGGAGCCTGATCACCCAGCCCCGGAACTACGAGTGGCCGCACTCGGTCAGTGAGGTGCTGATGGCACTCGTCCGGGCCGGGTTGGTCATCATCGAGGTCGACGAGCAGGACGACCTTCCGTGGCCGCTGCACCCGGCGATGACCGCAGAAGGGGAGGCGTACGTCCTGCCTGCCCCCTGGCGGGAACAGGTGCCGATGGCCTGGTCGGTGGTCGCCCGCAAGCCGGCCTCGGCTGATCTCCCGGGTGAGCGCGCCCGGTCTGGGGGGAATCGTGCGCCCGGTCGGGCAGAGTCATGCGCCCGGTCGGGGAGAGTCATGCGCCCGGTCGGGGAGAGTCGTGCGCCCGGTCGGGGAGAGTCGTGCGCCCGGTCGGGGAGAGTCGTGCGCTCGGTCAGGTAGGCGTGACGTCGAGCACCCACGGACGCCCGGGACGCTCGGGAGGGGTGAGCTGGACCTGGTGGTACGGCTGGAGCAGGTCGACCAGCTCCTCCGGACGGCGTGGGTCGGCCGCGTCCAGGCACAGGGACCGGGAGACCAGACCACGCGTGTGCTTGGCCATGTGGGTGGCGCCGGGGACGCGCACCTGCACCCAGCGCTCGGCCAGCCGTCCGGCGGGAGACCAGGCCGCGGCATACGTGCTGGAACGGCAGTCCACCACCAGCCCGCGTCCGGCCGCCGCGTGCAGCACGGGGGCCAGGTGGGGTCGCCAGAACGCCGCGAGCGGACCGACGCCCGGCAGGTTCACCCCCATCGACAGCCGGTAGGGCGCCACCCGGTCGGTCAGCCGGACCGCGCCGTAGAGGGCGGAGACGACCCGGAGGCGCGCCGTCGCCCGCCGGCTCTCCGAGGCGTCGAGGGTGGCGAGGTCGAGCGCGTCGTAGAGCACCCCGGTGTAGAGCTCCCGGGCGGGCAGGGTCGGGGAGGAGTCGAGCCGGGTGTTCAGCGCGATCTCCGGCGCGAGGTTCGCGCTCACGCCCAGCACGATCGGCGCATCGATCCGGTCGCTGACCCCGGCCAGCGCCGTGGCCACCTCACGTCGCGCGCCGGTCAGCTCCGGCGCCGAGAGCCGCTCCCACCGCAGGTGTGCGCCCCGGTCACGGACGGCCTTGGACTCGGACGGCGGCAGCAGGATCAGCACGTCAGGCAGGCTAGGCCACAGCCGCGGCACCACCGGAGCCGACCCGTAGGGTGGGCCGCATGGTGCAGACGGCGACGACACTGGCGAGCGACCTCAGCACGCCGACCGGGCAGCTGCTCGAGCAGACCTTCCACGCGATCCGGGAGGAGCAGGAGGTGCGGGAGGACTTCCCCGTCGAGGTGCTCGAGGAGGTCCGGAGGACCATGGCCGACCCGGACCTGCCCGGGCGGGACGAGACCGATGTCGAGTTCGTGACGATCGACCCGCCCGGCTCGATGGACCTGGACCAGGCGATGCACATCGAGCGGGCGGGGGAGGGCTGGCGGGTGCGCTACGCCATCGCCGACGTGCCCGCCTTCGTCCGGATCGGAGGTGCCGTCGACCAGGAGGTGCGGCTGCGCGGTCAGACGATCTACTGCCCCGACCGACGGATCCCGCTGCACCCGCCGGAGCTGAGCGAGGCGGCGGCCAGCCTGCTGCCCGGCCAGACCTGTCCGGCCTACGTCTGGGACATCGTCCTGTCGGCCGACGGTCGTCGAGCCGCTGCCGAGGTCTACCGGGCGATGGTCCGGTCCCGCCGTCGCTACGACTATGAGGAGACCCAACGCCTGGTCGACTCGGGTGAGGCCGAAGAGACCCTGCTGCTGCTCAAGGAGGTCGGCGAGGCCCGGATCAGCCGCGAGCTGGAGCGGGGTGGCGCCAGCCTGCCGATGCCGCAGCAGGAGGTGCACCAGGACGGGGACAGCTACGTCCTGCGCCTGCGGCCGCTGCTGGCCAGCGAGGACTGGAACGCCCAGATCTCCCTGCTGTCCGGGATGGTCGCCGGACAGATGATGCTCGACGGCGGCGTCGGCATCCTGCGCACGATGCCGCCCCCGGACGACCGTGCCGTCGCCCGCTTCCGCCGCGAGGCGGCCGCGCTGGGCGAGTCGTGGCCGCGGGACATGACGTACGGCGAGTTCCTGCGCACGCTGGACCGGACCGACCCGGCTCACCTGGCGATCATCAACGCCGCGACCACGTTGTTCCGGGGCGCGGCATACACGGCCTTCGACGGGGTGCTGCCGGCGGAGGAGGAGCAGGTGCAGGCGGCGCTCGCCGCCCCCTACGCCCACGTGACGGCGCCCCTGCGCCGGCTCGTGGACCGGTACGCACTGGCCGTTTGCGAGGCGCTCAGCGCCGGGCGGGAGGTGCCGGACTGGGTGCGGGAGGCGCTGCCCGACCTCCCGGCCGTCATGCGGGAGAGCGACCAGCGTGCCCGCGCGGTGGACCGCGCGTGCGTGAGCGCCGTCGAGGCGGCCGTCCTGCGGGACCGGGTGGGGCAGACCTTCGAGGCGATGGTGGTCGACGAGACCGACCGAGGCAACGTGATCGTCCAACTCCTGGACCCCCCGGTGAGCGAGCCCGCCATGGGACGTGCCGAGGTCGGCACGATGGCGACCGTACGGGTCGACGCTGCCGACATCCGTGCCCGCACGGTGGAGCTGAGCGTCGTGAGCGACACGGGAGAGACGAGCGTCACGGGAGAGACGAGCGTCACGGGAGAGACGATCGACACGGCCGCGGCGGCCGACGGACACGAGGCGGCCGAGGCGTCGTGAGCACGGAGCGCCGGCCGGCCCCGGGCAGCCAGGCCCCAGTCGCCGGCCCCCGGCCCCGGCTGATCGCCACCGACTGCGACGGCACCCTGCTGCGCTCGGACGGCACCGTCTCGGCATACACCCGGGACGTGCTCGCCGAGCTGGCGCGCGGCGGCCTGCCGACCATCCTGGTCACCGCCCGCCCGCCACGGTGGATGGACGAGCTGGCCGACCTGGGCGTCACCGGTCTGGCGCTGTGCGGCAACGGGGCGTTCACTTACGACCTGGGCCGCCGGGAGATCGTCGCGCACCGGCTGATGGACGCCGAGCTCGTCGCCGAGCTCCTGGGCGACCTGCGCCGGGAGCTGCCCGATGTCGCGCTGGCGACCGAGTCGCTGCGCGGCTTCGCCCGCGAGCCGCACTTCGAACGGGCCACCGGGCGCACCGACGGCCAGTGGCTGGTCGGTCCCGTCGAGGAGCTGGCCAGTGTCGACGCCGGCAAGATCCTCGTCCGCCACCCGCACCTGCACACCGAGGAGCTGACGGTCCTGGTGGACGAGGTGGTCGGTGAGCGCGCCGAGGTCTCGCACTCCGGCGCGATCCGGATGACCGAGATCGTGCCCGCCGGCGTCACCAAGGCCCTGGCCCTGTCGCACTGGTGCCGGGAGCTGGACCCACCCGTGCCCGCCGAGGCGGTCTGGGCGTTCGGGGACATGCCCAACGACCTGCCGATGCTCTCCTGGGCCGGGGTGGCGCACGCAGTGGCAAACGCCCACCCGGACGTGCTGGCCGTGGCCGACCACGTCGTGCCCGCCAACGACGAGGACGGCGTCGCGCGGACCCTGGCGGACCGGCTGCTCGGCTGAACCACCAGCGTCGGGCACCACGGAGATGGTGGTGGATGAGTCGGCCGGTACGCCGGGTTCTGTCCCTCCGCGCCGTTGCCGGCACTGCGGAGGTGGCGACCATCCATCTCGGGCATGCGTTGCCGCATACCTCCAGCGACCTACCCGTGCGCTCGGGCGGGCAGCCCTCGGGCGCGCACTGTCTGGTCTTGCTCCTGGCGGGGTTTACCGAGCCACGCCGGTCACCCGGCGTGCTGGTGGTCTCTTACACCACCCTTTCACCCTGACCCACCGGCGAACCGGTGGGCGGTCTACTTTCTGTGGCACTGTCCCGCGGGTCACCCCGGGTGGCCGTTAGCCACCACCATGCCCTGTGGAGCCCGGACGTTCCTCGGCGGGACACCCTTACGGGGCCCGACGCGGCCGCCTGGCCGACTCATCCACGACCCGCCAGTCTACCCCGGGCGTCAGGCCGGCGACGTACACTTGACCCACGTGACCACCAGCCACCCCTCGACCGACGACGTCCGCCGCTGGCGACGCCACCTGGCGGACGAACGGGCCAACAGCCGCGTCTTCCGCGACCTGGCGGCCCGACGGCACGGGGAGGAGCGCGACATCCTCAACGCCCTCGCCGAGGCCGAGGAGCGGCACGCGCAGCACTGGGCCACCCTGCTCGGCAACCAGGCCGAGCCCACCCCCCGCGCGACGTTGGGCCACCGGGTCCACGCCTGGCTGGCCCGCCGCTTCGGGATGCTCTTCGTGCTCTCGCTGCTGCAGCGCTCCAAGGCCGGCAACCCCTACGCCCGCGACGCCGACGCCTCCTCCTCGATGGTCGCCGACGAGGCGGTGCACGAGGAGGTGCTGCGCGCCCTGGCTGCCCGCGGCCGGCTGCACCTGTCCGGCACCTTCCGCGCCGCGGTGTTCGGCGCCAACGACGGGCTGGTCTCCAACCTGGCGCTCGTCATGGGGATGGCGGCGGCCGTGGACGACAGCAGCATCGTGCTCACCGCCGGGATGGCCGGCCTGCTGGCCGGGGCCCTGTCCATGGCGGCGGGGGAGTACATCTCAGTGCGGTCCGCCCGCGAGCTGCTCGCCGCCTCGCAACCGTCCCGCGGCACCAGCGCGGCGCTCGGCGGGCTGGACCTGAACACCAACGAGCTCGAGCTCGTCTACCGGGCCCGGGGGATGGACCCCGACCACGCCAGGGCACGTGCCGCCGACGTGCTCGGCCAGATCCAGCTGCGGGGCCTGCCCCCGGCCGATGCGGTACCGGCCGTGGTGAGCGACGCGGACGAGCAGGACGCCGTGCTCAACCCGTGGGGCGCGGCACTGGCCAGCTTCGGCTTCTTCGCCTCCGGCGCCCTCGTCCCCGTGCTGCCCTATCTCATCGGCTTCAGCGGCTACGGCGCCCTGCTGACCTCGCTGCTGCTCGTCGGGGTGGCGCTGCTGGTCACCGGCGGGGTCGTCGGGGTGCTCTCCGGCGCCTCCCCCCTGGCGCGGGGCCTGCGGCAACTGCTCATCGGGTATGGGGCGGCCGCCGCCACCTACCTGCTCGGGCTGGCCTTCGGCGCCAGCGGACTGGGCTGACCGGGGCGGTCCAAGGACGCCCAGACCGCTTCGGCATACCCCCCGAGCAGCGCAGTCAGGGGCTCAGCAGTCGGTGGGCCCCTGGTCCTTGAGGTCCAGGACCTTGACGCCGCCCTCGGCGCCGAAGTCGCCGATGTGCTGCAGGTACATCCCGCGACCGGTGGGGGAGAGCAGCGCGTCGTGGATGGGGATGACCCCCGTGCGCGGCTGGACCCGCCGGACGAACTCGATCGCCTCGGCCACCTTGCCCCACGGCGCGTTGACCGGCACGGCCAGCAGGTCGACCTCCCCGGGCTCGGCGTCGAGCGCGTCCCCGGGGTGGAAGAGCACCGGCTCGCCCTCCGCCCGCGCCACCACGCCGAGGTTGCCGACACGGGGGACGTAGGGGTGGATGAGGGCGTGCTGCTCGCCCACGGGCGTCAGCTCCACCGAGCCGTCGCCCAGGGTGATCCGCTCGCCGCTCGCCATGCGCTCGGTGCGCGTCGCGAGCCCGGCCTCGGTGAGCTGCTCGGCGGTCTGCGGCTCGGCCAGGACGACCGCGCGCGGGTGGTCCTGGAGCAGGCCGGGCAGCCGGTCGGGGTCGTAGTGGTCGCGGTGCAGGTGCGTGATGACCACCGCGGTCAGGTCCGCCAGCCCCGCGTAGGCGGCGTCGGAGAAGTTGCCCGGGTCGATGAGGATGCGCTGGTCAGCGATCTCCAGCAGGAGACAGGCGTGGCCGAGGTGGGTGATCTGCATACCGGGACGGTATCCGGTTCCCGTCGACCGGGCGAGAGCACGTATCGTCGAGGTCCGTGGAGTTCCTCAACGGCATGCGGCCGACGCACGACCTGACCTACAACGACGTCTTCATGGTCCCCTCGCGCTCCGACGTGACCTCGCGGATGGACGTCGACCTGCGCACCTCGGACCGGGTCGGCACCACGATCCCCATCGTCGTGGCCAACATGACGGCCGTCGCCGGGCGCCGGATGGCCGAGACGGTGGCCCGCCGCGGCGGGATCGCGATCCTGCCCCAGGACATCCCGCTGCCCGAGGTGCGGGGCACGATCGAGCGGGTCAAGGCCAGCCACACGGTCTACGAGACCCCGATCGTGATCGGCCGCGACGCGCCCGTGGCGCAGCTGCTCTCGGTGCTGCCCAAGCGGGCCCACCGCGCCGCCGTCGTCATCGAGGACGGGCGGCCCGTCGGTGTTGTCACCGAGACCGACGCGGAGGAGGTCGACCGGTTCGCCGCAGTGGGGGACGTGATGCAGGAGCCGCCTCTGGTGCTGGAGGACGGCGTCGACCTGCGCGAGGCCTTCGACCAGCTCGAGGACGCCCGGGTCCAGCTCGCCCCGGTCGTGGCGGACGGCCGGCTGGCCGGTGTGGTCACACCCACGGGCCTCATCCGCTCGGCGATCTACACCCCGGCGCTGGACGACCGGGGGCGGCTGCGGGTCGGGGCCGCCGTGGGCATCAACGGTGACGTGGCAGGCCGCGCCGCCGAGCTGCTCGCGGCCGGCGCCGACGTGATCGTCGTCGACACCGCCCACGGGCACCAGGACAAGATGCTCGCGGCCCTGCCCCAGGTCACCCGTGAACGGGACCGTCACGAGGCCGAGACCGGGGTCAGGGTGCCGGTCGTCGCCGGCAACGTCGTGTCCCGCTCCGGCGTGGAGGACCTCGTCGACGCCGGGGCCGACATCATCAAGGTCGGCGTCGGCCCTGGGGCGATGTGCACCACCCGGATGATGACCGGCGTGGGTCGGCCGCAGTTCTCGGCGGTGCTGGAGGCGGCCGAGAGCGCCCGGGCGCTCGGTGCGCAAGTGTGGGCCGACGGGGGGGTGAAGTACCCCCGCGACGTCGCCCTGGCGCTGGCGGCCGGTGCGGCCTCGGTGATGATCGGGTCGTGGTTCGCCGGCACCTTCGAGTCGCCGGGAGATCTCGTCCGCGACACCGACGGCCGGCTCTACAAGGAGTCCTTCGGGATGGCCTCGGCGCGGGCGGTGCGCAACCGCACCCGAGAGCTCTCGGCCTTCGACCGCGCCCGCTCGGCCCTGTTCGAGGAGGGCATCTCCTCGGGCCGGATGTTCCTGGACCCCCAGCGTCCCGGTGTCGAGGACCTGCTGGACGCGATCATCTCCGGCGTGCGCTCCGCCTTCACCTACGCCGGCGCCCGCACCATCGGCGAGTTCCACACCGGCGCGGTCGTCGGCATCCAGGGCGCCGCCGGCTACGAGGAAGGCCGGCCACGGCACACCAGCTGGTGAGGCCGCTCAGCCCAGGTGGTGGGCGTGCCAGGCGGCGCCGATGATCCCGGCCTGGTTGCGCAGCTGCGCGGGGACGATCGGTGCCCGCAGGTCCAGCAGCGGCAGGAACTTGTCGGCCCGCTTGGAGACCCCGCCGCCGACGATGATCAGGTCGGGCGAGAACAGCGCCTCCACGACGGAGTAGTAGCGCTGCAGCCGGCCCGCCCACTGCTTCCAGGACAGGCCCTCGCGCTCGCGGGCGCTGCTGGCGGCGCGGGACTCCGCGTCGTGCCCGTCGATCTCCAGGTGGCCCAGCTCGGTGTTCGGCACCAGCGTCCCGTCGACGAACAGCGCCGAGCCGATCCCCGTGCCCAGCGTGGTCACCAGGACGACTCCGCTGACACCCCGTCCGGCGCCGTAGTGCACCTCGGCCTCACCCGCCGCGTCCGCGTCGTTGACCACGTGCACCGGCCGCCCCAGCCGCTGGGTGAAGAGCGCGTCGGCGTCCGTGTCGATCCACGAGTCGTCGATGTTGGCCGCAGAGCGCACGATGCCCTGCTGCACGACGGCCGGCACGGTGATGCCGACCGGGCTGTCGGTGGTCAGCTGGCCCGCGAACTGCTCGGCCACCCACGCGACGGCGTCGGCGACGTCACCGGGTGTCGCACCTTCGGGTGTGTCGACCCGCAGCCGTTCGGCCGTCAGCTGGCCCTCGGCGAGGTCGACCGGGGCACCCTTGATGCCACTGCCGCCGATGTCGATGCCCAGGACCTGCGTGTTCGCCATGCGGCCAAGGGTATGTCGTGGGGCGGGCACCCTGACCCGCGCGTGTCCAGTGGGGCTCTTTGGCGTGTCCGGTCGGGCTCTTTGGCGTGTCCGGTCAGGGGTCAGGGGAGGGTGAGGATCTCCGCGCCGTCCTCGGTGATGAGGATGGTGTGCTCGAACTGGGCCGAGGGGCGGGCGTCCGCGGTGACGACGGTCCAGCCGTCGGCCCACTCCTTCCAGTCCGGGGTACCCAGGTTGAGCATGGGCTCGATGGTGAACGTCATGCCCGGCTCGATCACCGTGTCGTAGGCCGGCGCGGCGTCGTAGTGGGGGATGACCAGACCGGAGTGGAAGGCCTGGCCGACGCCGTGACCGGTGTAGTCGCGGACGACGCCGTAGCCGAAGCGGTCGGCGTAGGCCTCGATGACCCGCCCGATGACGTTGATCTCCCGGCCCGGGCGCGCGGCCCGGATGCCGCGCATCAGCGCCTCCCGGGTGCGCTCGACCAGCAGTCGGGTCTCCTCGGCGACGTCCCCGCACAGGAAGGTCGCGTTGTTGTCGCCGTGCACGCCACCGATGTAGGCGGTGATGTCGATGTTGCAGATGTCGCCGTCCTGCAGCTCCCGGTCATCCGGGATCCCGTGGCAGACCACCTCGTTGACCGAGGTGCACAGCGACTTGGGGAAGCCCCGGTAGCCGAGCGTGGAGGGGTAGGCGCCGTGGTCGAGGAGGAACTCGTGCCCGGCGCGGTCGATCTCGTCGGTGGTGACCCCCGGCCGCACCATGGACCCGCACAGCTCCAGCGCCTGGGCGGCCAGCCGGCCCGCCACCCGCATCGCCTCGATCGTCTCCGCGTCCTTGATCTCCGACCCGGTGAAGGGAGCCGGGGCTGGCCGGTCGACGTACTCGGGACGGGCGATGTGACCGGGCACGGACAGCCGTGGGCTGACGCGCCCGGGGGCAAGCGGGGTGAGGGTGGGCATAGGGTGATTCTAGGTGCCGCCCCCGTACACCCACGACTCCCGGAGGACGTATGCCGTTCTGGTTCAACGTCAGGACTCGCAAGGTCGAGGCCCACGACGACCCCGCTCGCGCGCGGAGCGCGGACCTCATGGGCCCTTACGCCACGGAGGAGGAAGCGGCGACCGCCGTCGAGCGGGCGGCGCAGCGGACCGCCCAGTGGGAGGACGAGGAGCGCCAGGAGGACGAGTGGGCCACCGGCGATGCCGAGCGTCGCCGGTGGGACGCCAACCCGCTGAACGACTGACCTGAGCCCTGTGTCCTGCGCTGCCTAGCGGTGCAGCTTGGGCAGCACCTCGCGCCCGAAGACCTCCAGCCACTGCTGCTGGTTGCGACCCACGTTGTGCAGGTAGACCCGGTCGAAGCCGAGGTCGACGAAGGTCTGGATGTGCGCTCGGTGCACGTCCGGGTCGCTGGAGATGACCATGCGGCCCTCGAAGTCCTCCGGGCGGACGAGCTTGGCCATCTCCGCGAAGTCATGGGGGCTGCGGATGTCGGCCTTCGGGAACTTCATCCCGCCGTTGGGCCACTCCGTCATCGCGTTGGCCAGCGCCTCCTCGTCGGTCTCCGCCCAGGACAGGTGCAGCTGCAGCACCTTGGGCATCGCGTCGGGGTCCTTGCCCGCCTCGCGGGCCCCCTCGGCGAACTTGCCGAACAGCATCTCGATCTTGCCGTGCGGGGCGCCGACGGTGATGATGCCGTCCGCCAGCCGACCGGTGCGCTTGGCGTTCACCGGCCCCGCGGTGGCGACCAGGATCGGGGGCGCCTGCTCCGGCATCGTCCACAGCCGGGTCGTCTCCATGGTGAAGAACTCGCCGGACCACTTGGAGTCCTTGCCCTCCGCGGACCTGGTGAACAGCTGGCTCATCAGCTCGACGGCCTCGAACAGCCGGCGCGACCGTTCACCCGCCTCGGGCCAGTACCCGCCGAGGACGTGCTCGTTGAGCGCCTCGCCAGCGCCGACGCCCAGCCAGGTCCGCCCGGGGTACATCGCCTCCAGGGTGGCCGCCGCCTGCGCGACGACCGCCGGGTGCCAGCGGAAGCTCGGGCACACCACGCCGGGTCCGAGGTCACCGGACGTACGTTCCCCCACCGCGGTCAGGACGTTCCAGACGAACGCCGACTGTCCCTGCGCCGGCACCCACGGTGCGAAGTGGTCGGCGGCCATGCAGCCGGAGAACCCGTGCTCCTCCGCACTCGCCGTCAGCGCCACCGCCTCCCGGGGGTGAAACTGCTCCAGCATCGCCGCATACCCGACCGTCAGCCCGCTCATGGGCACGAGCCTAGCCAGCCGGTGCCGACACGACCTCGACGCGTCGGGACCCCCGGGGCTCAGGCGTCCTGGTTGGAGGTCTCCTGAGCATCGGGGTCGCCGGCGGAGACCAGGATCCGCTCGGCCAGCGTCTCCTCCAGCCCCTCCACGAGGAGATAGGTCAACCCTGCCACGAGGGGTGCCCCCGCCCAGGCGACCACGCCGGAGGTGACCTCTGCCACGCCCCACCCGGCCGCCAGGGCCACGAGCACGGAGACGATGTTGAGACTGGTGCCCAGGGTCAGCGTCTGCGTCGCGTGCTGCGGCATGGGGCGACGGAAGCCGCGGGACAGCACGCCCTCGAGCAGGGTGAAGGACGCGACCGCCCCTGCCGCATAGCTGAAGATCTGCAGGGGCTGGGGTGAGCCCTGGGTCACCTGCAGGATGGCGAAGGTCACGGTGACCAGGATCGAGAACCCGAAGGTCGTGCTCTCCCGGCCTACGGTGCTGCGCATGGAGCGCAGGAGAGCGCTGCCGTCCTCGGTGGACCTTCCTGCTTCGTTCATGGCACCCTCCCGACTGGTCGACTCTCCGGCGGCCTGCACACTGCCACACCCACGAGGACACGGCGCGGCCGAACCCCCTCGGACAGCACGGCCCTGTCCGCACCCGGCCGCCAGCCGCGTGCGTGGCTCGGGCCACGACCCTCGGTAGGTTGCCTTCGTGGACGAGGTGCTGGTCGAGCGGGTGCTGCGGGCCGTGGAGCAGGTGCCCGCGGGCCGGGTGGTGTCCTACGGCGATCTCGGCGCGCTCGTCGGCACCGGGCCCCGGCACGTCGGGCGGATCCTGCGTGAGTGGGGCTCGGGGGTGCCGTGGTGGCGTGTCACCCGCCGGGACGGGACGGTGTATGCCGCGCTGCTCGCCCGGGCGCGGGAGCACTGGCACCAGGAGGGGATCGCGCTCGCGGCCTCCGGGACGGGCTGCCGGTTCCAGTCTCATCACGCGGATCTGGAGCAGCTCGCCCGTGACTACGGTCGGGCCACGGCCGACCTGCCCGCCCCGGCCGGACCCGATACGGCAGGATGAGGCCATGAACCGCCAGCAGGAGTATGTCCTTCGCACGATCGAGGAGCGGGACATCCGCTTCGTCCGGCTCTGGTTCACCGACATCCTGGGCACCCTGAAGTCCGTGGCGGTCGCCCCGGCGGAGCTGGAGCAGGCGTTCACCGAGGGGATCGGCCTGGACGGGAGCGTCATCGAGGGCTTCACCCGGGTCTACGAGGCCGACATGATCGTCCAACCCGACGCCGACACCTTCCAGGTGCTGCCGTGGCGGGGGCACACGGCCCGGATGTTCTGCGACATCCACATGCCGGACGGCACTCCGGCGGCGACCGACTCGCGGCACATCCTGCGGCGCGCGCTCGCGGCGGCAGGCGAGGACGGCTACACCTTCTACACCCACCCGGAGATCGAGTTCTACCTGTTCAAGGAGCCCTACGACCGCGCGGTCGGGCCGGTGCCGGTGGACCAGGCGGGCTACTTCGACCACGTCGCCCGCGGCGACGGCCACGACTTCCGCCGCGCGGCGATCGAGATGCTGGAGCAGATCGGCATCTCGGTCGAGTTCAGCCACCACGAGGGCGGCCCCGGGCAGCAGGAGATCGACCTGCGCTACGCCGACGCCCTGTCGATGGCCGACAACATCATGACCTTCCGCACCGTCGTGCGGGAGGTGGCGCTGCAGGAGAAGGCGTTCGCCACCTTCATGCCGAAGCCGCTCGCGCTGCACCCAGGTTCGGGCATGCATACCCACGTCTCGCTGTTCGAGGGCGACAGCAACGCCTTCTACGAGCCGGGGGCCGACTACGAGCTGTCCCAGACCGGTCGCCAGTTCATGGCGGGGGTGCTGGCCCACAGCCGGGAGATCTGCGCGGTCACCAACCAGTGGGTGAACTCCTACAAGCGGCTCTGGGGCGGCGGCGAGGCCCCGGCCTACGTCTGCTGGGGCCACAACAACCGCTCGGCCCTGCTGCGCGTGCCGATGTACTCGATCGGCAAGGGGCACTCCAAGCGAATCGAGGTGCGTTCCCTGGACTCCGCCTGCAACCCCTACCTCACCTTCGCCATGGTCCTCTCGGCCGGGCTGCGCGGGATCCGCGACGGCTACGACCTGCCGCCCGAGGCCGAGGACGACGTGTGGGCGCTCACCGACGCCGAGCGTCGCGCGATGGGCATCGACCCCCTGCCGCAGAGCCTGGGCGAGGCGGTCGCGATCATGGAGGACTCCGAGCTGGCTGCCGAGGTGCTGGGCGAGCAGGTCTTCGACTTCTACCTGCGCAACAAGTGGCAGGAGTGGGGCGACTACCGCTCGCAGGTGACGCAGTTCGAGCTGGACCGCTACCTGCTGCACCTGTGAGCCCAGCCGTGAGCTCAGCGGTGTGCCCACCTGCGGACCCGCCCGTGGACGCACTTCTGCACCCTGCGGTGAGCGGATCGTGAACCGACGATGAGCCGGCGATGAACCCTGCGACGCACGACCCGACGGCCCGGCGCCCCCGCGGTGGCAGGGACCGGGTCGACCCGGACCAGGTCGGGCAGGCGGTCCTGGCCCGGGCCGGTTTCAGTGACGCCCGGCGGGCGGCGACCCTGCTCACCGAGGTCGTTTATCGTCTGCAGGCTGAGCAGTCTGCGCCTGGCGCCGAGGGGCTGCTCGCAGCCCAGCTCGCGAGCGAGCTGGGCTCGACCGCGGACCCCGACGGGGCCCTGCTGGGCCTGGTCCGCCTGCTCGACCCCCGCAGCACCGGGGCCGACGGCGACCGCTGCGACGAGCACGTCCGACCCGTGGTCCTCGCGGAGGGGCCGGGACGTGGCCGGCTGCTGGCCCTGCTGGGCGGGTCGGTCGCGCTCGGCGAGCACCTGCTGCGCCACCCCGCGCACGTCGTCGACGTCGCCGAACCGTTGGCCCCCGAGGCCCGGGACGTCGTCGCGGCGGTGGAGGGTCTGCGGGGGGACACGCCCGAGGGTCCGGACGCGCTGCGGGTCGCCTACCGGCGCCAGCTGCTGCGCATCGCCTGCGCCGACCTGACCAGCGAGGACCCGGTGGCCCTCATGCCGGCCGTGTCCGGCGCCCTGGCCGACCTGGCCTCGGCCGCCCTGCAGGGTGCGGTGCTGCTGGCCAGGGCCGAGACCCCAGGGGAGGAGGGGGTCGACTTCACGGTCATCGGGATGGGCAAGACCGGCGGCCGGGAGCTGAACTACATCAGCGACGTCGACGTGATCTTCCTCGCCGCCCCCCGGCAGGGCACCACCGAGGAGGAGGCCACCCGGGTCGGGACCAGCCTGGCCAGCGCGGTGATGCGCATCTGTGGGCAGTCCACCGAGGAGGGCACCCTCTGGCAGGTGGATGCCGCGCTGCGGCCCGAGGGGCAGCAGGGGCCGCTCATCCGCACGCTGCGCTCGCACAAGGAGTACTACGAGCGGTGGGCCAAGACCTGGGAGTTCCAGGCCTTGCTCAAGGCCCGGGTGGTCGCCGGTGATCCCGGTCCCGGCAAGGCCTGGCTGGAGATGGTCACGCCGCTCATCTGGGAGGCCGCCGGGCGGGAGAACTTCGTCGACGACGTCCAGGCGATGCGCAGACGCGTCGAGCACCACGTGAAGAAGCAGGAGGCCGACCGGCAGCTCAAGCTGGGCCCGGGCGGGCTGCGCGACATCGAGTTCAGCGTCCAGCTCCTGCAGCTGGTGCACGGGCGCACCGACGAGCGCCTGCGCTCCGGCAGCACGCTGGAGGCCCTCCGGGCCCTCACTGACGGGGGGTATGTCGGCCGGGACGACCTCAAGGTGCTCGATCCGGCATACCGGCTGTTGCGCACCCTGGAGCACCGCGTGCAGCTGCACCGGATGCGCCGTACCCACCTGATGCCCACCGCTGAGGCTGACCTGCGCCGCCTCGGCCGCTCGCTCGGGGAGCGGGGTGACGCCGACCGCGCCGTGCTCAAGAGGTGGCGCTCGGTCCAGCGGGACGTGCGCCGGCTCCACGAGCGCCTCTTCTACCGGCCGCTGCTGTCCGCCGTGGCTCGGCTGTCCACGGACGAGGCCAGGCTGTCGCCGGAGGCCGCCCGGGCGCGTCTGGCGGCCCTGGGCTTCCGCGACCCGGCGGGCGCCATGCAGCATCTCGTCGCCCTCACCGAGGGGGTCAGCCGGCGGGCGACCATCCAGCGCCACCTGCTGCCGGTCATGCTGTCCTGGTTCGCCGACGGCGCCGATCCTGACGCGGGGCTGCTCGCCTTCCGGCGGATCAGCGACAAGCTGGGCACGACCCACTGGTACCTCGGCATGCTGCGCGACGAGGGGACCGCCGCCCAGCGCCTGGCCCGGGTCCTCTCCTCGAGCCGGTATGCCGTGGACCTGCTCATCCGCAGTCCCGAGACGGTCGCGCTGCTCGGGGACGAGGGAGCTTTCGTCCCCCCCGACAAGGACACCGTGCTGGCGCGGATGACGACGGCCGCCAGGCGCCGCGCCACGCCGGAGGAGGCCTTCGCCGCGGTTCGCTCGGTGCGGGCACGTGAGCTGGTGCGGATCGTCCTGGGCGACGTCACGGCCGGCTGGGACGGGCAGAGGGTGCGAGCCGCGCTCAGCGACCTCACGGAGGCCTACCTCGACGTCGCCCTGGAGGTGGCCCAGCGCGGGGTGCTGGAGCGCAGGGCGGAAGACCCGGCGACGAGGTTGCTGGTGGTGGGGATGGGTCGGCTGGGGGGCAGGGAGGTCGGTTACGCCAGCGACGCCGACGTGCTGTTCGTGCACGACCCGCTGCCCGGTGCGGACCCTGAGGTGGCCGCCGCCCAGGCGACCGAGATCTTCACCGGCCTGCGCCAGGGTCTGGCCGGCGCCGGCCCCGACCCTGTGCTGGAGCTGGACGCCAGCCTGCGCCCGGAGGGCAAGAGCGGCCCGATCGTGCGCAGCCTGGAGGGGTACCGCAGCTACTACGAGCGCTGGTCGGCCGGGTGGGAGTCCCAGGCTCTGCTGCGCGCCCGGCCGGTGGCCGGTGACAGCGAGCTGGGGGAGCGTTTCGTCGAGCTCATCCAGCCGCTGCGCTGGCCCGAGGACGGCATCAGCCAGGCCGCGGTGCGGGAGATCCGCAAGCTCAAGGCCCGGATGGAGGCCGAGCGGCTGCCCCGCGGCGCGGACCCTCGGACCCATCTGAAGCTGGGCCTGGGCGGGCTCTCCGACGTGGAGTGGGTCATCCAGCTCTTCCAGCTCCAGCACGCCCACGCCCACGCGGGGCTGCGCACGACCGGCACGGTGGAGGCGCTGGAGGCGGCGGCCGAGGCGGGGCTGATGTCGCGGCGGGACGCCGACCAGCTGCTCACCGCCTGGCGGATGGCCTCCCAGCTGCGGGACGCGGGCATCGTGTGGCGGGGGCGCGCGGTGGACAGCGTGCCCAGCGACGCGCGCGACGCGGAAGGCATGGCCCGGGTGATGCTGCACGAGGCGGGCCGGGGCGCTGAGCTGGCGCAGGACTGGCGCCGCGCGGCGCGGCGCTCACGGGTCGTCGTCGAACGGCTCTTCTACGGCGACCGGCCGCCCAGGACCGGCGCCTTCGCCGAGCCGGGGACCCACCAGCCCCTGCCGCGCAGGTTCGGTGCGACAGGACCGGCTGATGCCCGCGGTGGCCAGGGCGGGTTCGGTCGCCCGCGGACCCCGCCGGGCCGTCCTCGCTCGCCCTCCTTCGGCACCGACGCCTTCGGCCGCCCCCGCCGACCCGGACCGACGACCCGTCGTCCGGGGGTGGAGAACCCGCTGGCGTCCGACGCCCATCCGGACCGTGACCGGGACCGTGATCAGGACCCCGCCCAAGACACCACCAGAGACACCACCAGAGACACCGCCAGAGACACCGCCAGAGACACCGCCAGAGACACCGGCCGGGACGCCGGCCGTGGCACCGGCCAGCAGACCCACGAGGCGCGCGGCCGCGACGCCGACCGGCGCGGCCGTCCGGGAGGGGACAAGGACGATCCGTAGGATGGCCGAGTGACCCGCTCCGACCCCTCGCAGGCCGCCCTCGTCCTGGCAGCCGGCCCCCGGCGCGAGGTCGACGCCTGGGTCGCTGGCGGCGTGGTCCCGGTCACCGTGGCGCCTCTGGAGGGCTGGATCGGGGTGGTGGCCCGCGGGCGGGCGCGTACCGGTGAGCCCTACCACGACGGGCCCCTGATGCTGGCCGCGCGAGCCCTCGGCCCCAAGGCGGGCCCGGGGCTGGGGTTCTTTGAGATCGATGGTCGTGCGGTCATCACGGCGCACCCTGCGGGCCGGCGCAAGCTGCTCCGCTGGGTGGTGTGGGAGCCGGACGTGGGTCTGTTGCGGCCCCCCGGCCTGGAGCTGGCCGGCCCCGCCGAGGTGGTGTCCCTGGCAGGAGCCGCTCCGCGCGTCCGCGACGAGCTGGTCGAGCTGCTGCACGAGACCCGGGTGCGACCCGCACGCATGCTGATGGCCGTGATGGCCACCCTGGGTCTGCCCGGCACCCGCCTCCTCGAGGACCCTGGCCACGTCGACTCCCTGCCCGGTGCGACCGACCACGAGCCGGACCGACGCGAGGTCGGGTGGTTCGAGGACGCGGTCCGCGACTCGGTCCGGCTGCGGCGCGAGCTCGGTGGTCTGCCGTGACCGCCGCTGCACCGCTGACCCTGCTGCCCGCGGTGGACGTCGCGGCCGGCCGGGCCGCCCAGGTGGTCGACGGCGGGACCGACGACCCCTTCCGCGTGGCGATGGGCTGGGTCGAACGGGGCGCGCAGTGGATCCACCTGGTGGACCTCGACCGGGCCTTCGGGCGTGGGGACAACGCGGACCTGCTCGAGGAGCTGGTCACCCGCCTCCCCGTGCCGGTGCAGCTCTCCGGCGGCCTGGGCACCGCGGCGAGCATCGAGTGGGCCGCAGGCACGCAGGCCGCACGGCTCGTGCTGGCCAGCTCGACGTTGGGTGACGCGGACCTGCTGGTGAGTGCGGTCGAGCGGCACGGCAGGGACCGGGTCGTGGCCGCGGTCGACGTGCGACAGGGCCGGGTCGTCAGTCGGGGGACCGGGCTCGACCTGGGCCCGGTCCACGAGGTCCTCCCTGGCCACCCGGTGCTGGGGCTGACGTCCCGCATGCTCGTGGCCGACGCTGCCCGGGACGGGTCGCGCCAGGGCAGCGACGTCACCCTGTTCGCCGAGATCGCCGCGCTGGGGCAGACCGAGGTGACCGCCTCCGGCGGGGTCGCGAAGCTCGCCGACCTGCGCGCCCTGCGGGCCCTGACCGGCCAGGGGGTCACCGAGGCGGTCCTGGGGGCCGCGCTCTACCACGACGAGTTCACCCTGGAACAGGCCCTGGAGGTATGCCGATGACCCACCCGAGCAGCGACGGCCCGCACCCGGGCATGGCCGGCGTGCACCAGGGCGGTGACGACCAGCAGCAGGGCGCCGACGGGCCGCACCGCTTCACCGGGCACGACCCGGCGGCCGGTCATGACACCGCTGGGGTCCCGTGGGCCGGGCGCACCCTCACCGGGACCGGCTTCGACGACGACACCGGCGCCGCCGACGCCCGGCTGGCGCAGCTGTTGGCGAGCCCGGACACCGAGCGCGACGAGGAGGAGCTGGTCGCCGCGGCGGCGCGGGCCCGCCTCATCGTCCCGATCGTGGCGGTCCCGAGCGAGATCGACGAGTCCTCCGGGATCCCGGTCGACGCGGTGAGCGACATGGCCTCGGTGACGCTGGTCGCCCCGGACGGTCAGCGTGCGCTGCCCGCCTTCACCTCGACCGCTGCACTGGCCGCGTGGAACGCCGAGGCCAGGCCCGTGCCGGTCACCGCCCAGCGGGCTGCGCTGGCGGCGGTCCAGGAGGGGTGTGACGTCATCCCCGTCGACCTGCCGGCCCCGCCCGGCCCCGCGGCATACACCCTGCGCCCGTCCATGGTGTGGGCCCTGGCGATGGGCCGGGACTGGGTGCCTGCCCACCGGGATCCTGCCGTCGCCGCCGCGGTGGCGGGGGCGGTGGCGGACGAGCCGGCCGTCCTGGGCCACGAGCTCGGCGGCGGGCCGGGGGGCCAGCTGCAGGTTCGCCTCAGACTGGCGCCGGGCCTGACCCAGACGCAGGTGCAGACGCTGGTGACCGGCATCGGGGAGCGGCTGGCGGAGGACCAGGACACCCGCACCCGCATCGACGCCCTCGCCTTCCGCCTCGGCTGACCAGCCCACCGACAGGACACGCCAGAAGGCCCGACAGGACACGCCAGACGGCCCGACAGAACACGTGACCGAGACGTTCTGCGTGTCCTGTGGCGACGTATCGCGTGTCCTGTGGCGACGTCTGGCGTGTCCTGTGCGGGGAACACCGCAGACGCCGCCGGCCGGGTCGCACGAGGCGACCCGGCCGGCGGTGATCAGCTGCGGACGGTCAGCTGCGGACGGTCAGCTGTGGACCATCAGCCGTGGGTGGTCAGCGCACGCCCACGTAGGCGTCGCCCGGCTCCTCCTTGAGGGAGGGGAACTCGTCCGCCGGCTCATCCAGACCGGGGTAGTGGTCGGTGCCCGCGTTGGCCTGGGCGGCCTGCTGGATGCGGTTGCCGATCTCCTGGTCGACGTTGCGCCAGTACTCGAAGACCCGCGCGCGGATCTCCGGCTGGACGTCGCCCATCGCGCCGGCGACGGTCTGCACGAGGCGCTCGCGCTGGGCGTCGTCGAAGACCTCCCGCACCAGGGTGCCGGCCTGACCGAAGTCGTCGTCGTCCTCACGCAGCTGGTAGGCCTGCCGGACGAGCGCGCCGTCGGCCTCCCAGCCGTTCTCCACCGGGCCCTCCTGGTCCGACCAGGGCCGGCCGTAGGAGTTGGTGACGTAGGTGGGCTGGCTGCCCGAGTGCAGGTAGGCCATCGGACCGTCGAACTGGTAGGCGTTGACCTGGACCTTCGGCTGGTTCACCGGCAGGTGGGTGAAGTTGGCGCCGATCCGGTGCCGCTGGGCGTCCGGGTAGGAGAAGGTGCGGGCCAGCAGCATCTTGTCCGGGGACACGCCCGTGCCGGGGACCGTGTTGGACGGGCTGAACGCGGCCTGCTCGATCTGGGCGAACCAGTTCTGCGGGTTGCGGTTCAGCGTCAGCTTGCCGACCTTGTGCAGCGGGTAGTCCGCGTGCGGCCAGACCTTGGTCAGGTCGAAGGGGTTGAACCGGTAGGTCTTGGCCTCCTCGTAGGGCATGACCTGCACGGAGAGGGTCCAGCTGGGGAAGTCCCCGCGCTCGATGGCGTCGAAGAGGTCGCGACGGTGGATGTCGGCGTCCTGGCCGGCCAGCTGCTCGGCCTCCTCGTTGGTCATGTTCTCCACCCCCTGGTCGCTGTGCCAGTGGTACTTGACCCAGAACCGCTCGCCCGCCTCGTTGACCCACATGTAAGTGTGCGAGGAGTAGCCGTTCATGTGGCGCCAGGTCTTGGGCAGACCACGGTCACCCATGAGGTAGGTCACCTGGTGCGCGGACTCCGGGTTGTGCGTCCAGAAGTCCCACTGCATGTTCGCCGAGCGCAGGCCGCTGTCGGGCAGGCGGCGCTGGGAACGGATGAAGTTGGGGAACTTCATCGGGTCGCGGACGAAGAAGACCGGGGTGTTGTTCCCGACGATGTCGAGGTTGCCCTCATCGGTGTAGAGACGGACCGCGAAGCCCCGGACGTCACGCCAGGTGTCGGGTGAGCCCTGCTCGCCCGCGACCGTGGAGAACCGCAGGAGGGTCTCGGCAGAGGCGCCCTGCTGGAAGATGCCCGCCTTGGTCCAGGCGGAGACGTCCTCGGTGGTCTCGTAGACGCCGAACGCGCCCGAGCCCTTGGCGTGCGGCAGACGCTCCGGCACCTTCTCCCGGTCGAAGGAGGCCAGGGCCTCGATCAGCGAGACGTCGTGCAGGAGCAGCGGGCCGTCTGACCCGACCGACAGGCTGTTGCGGTCAGACTCGTTGGGCGCGCCGTTGCTGTGGGTGGAGCCAATGAGGGGGGCACCCTGCCCACTGTGCTCGGCGTTGACGTAGCCGTGCTGGATATCGGTCATGCTTCTCCTTCGATCTCTTCGGGAACGCTTCGTTGCTTGGTGGTGCGTGGGTCGCGCCAGGGCGCGGCCGGCCCCGCTCGGGACGGTCAGGCGGGGGTATCCAGTGCGGTCGCTGGACGGTCCTCGCGGCAGGCAGGGCAGGTGCCCCAGTAGATGATCTCGGCCTCGTCCACCTCAAAACCGAGCGCGGCGGCGGCCGCCGGATCCAGGCAGGGCCGTTCACCCACCGCGCACGGGACGTCGACGATCGCCTCGCAGCTGCGGCACACCACGTGGTGGTGGTTGTCGCCGTCGTCGATCTCGAACCGGGCCACCGAGTGGGCCGGCTGGATCCGGCGCAGCAGGCCCGCGTCGGTGAGCGTGCCGAGCACGTCGTACACGCCCTGCACCGACACTCCCCGGGCTCGTTCCCGGGTCAGGGTCAGCACCGTGGCGGCATCGGCGTGCGGGTGCTGCTGCACCGTCTGCAGGACCTCCAGACGGGCATTCGTCACGCGCAGACCGGCCTCTCGGAGGGCGGCGGCGGGTGATGCGGACATAGGTACAGTCTCTCAGATAATCTTGAATCATTCAAGTTTCTCGAAGGCCGGCTCGGTGGTGGACGGCGTCGGACCAGTGCCCTAGGGTGCGGCGTGCGAGGTGTGGATGGTAGGCCGTGCCCGTCCGGCATGAGGGGGGAGGCTGTCTCCGGTGACGTCTGATCCCACGGACGGTCCGTGCACGTTCCCTACAGCACTGGTCCTGGTCGCCTCGCGGCACCTCGCTGAGTCCTTGCGCCGGGTACAGGAGAGCGGATGGACCGGCCCGGTGGTCGTGGTGGGGGACGCGGGCGAGGCGACCGAGCTGGCCCGCCGCCTTCGGCCGGGACTGACCCGCCCCGAGCCGCAGCCCGGCCCCTCCGGGCCAGGGCCGCAGCCAGGCCCCGCCGCCGCGGACCGGCAGCAGCTGCCGTCCACCCCAGCACCGAGACGTCAGTCGGCTCGCCTCGAGCTGATCCTGGACCCGGACCGGCAGCTGGTCGCCAGCGGTGGTCGACAGGTGCACCTGACGCCGTTGGAGTACGCCGTGCTCCACGCGCTGGTCGCCCAGCCGCGCCAGGTCCGCCGGTACGCCGAGCTCACCGAGGAGGTCTGGGGGACCGGGCACGTGGGTGACACCGCCCAGGTCCACTCGGTGGTCAAACGGGTCCGGCGCAAGCTGGACGAGATCGGCAGCCCGGTGCAGGTGCAGGTGGTTCACGGGGTCGGCTTCCGCGCGGTGCGCAGGTCGTGACCGCCCCCGCTGCGCCGTCACATCGGCTCAGCGGTCACGATCAGGTCAAGGGCGGGTAAGGACTTGGTCAAGAGCCTTGTGGCCCAGCTCCGGCACCCCTAGGTTCGAAGCAGCTGCACCGGCAAGCGTATGGGTGATGCGCAGGTCACGGCCTCGGGAGGTACTTCGACAATGGTGGCGCACGCGGGTCCGCGGGGCGACCAGGTAGGGGTGCCGGTGACGCCCCAGGAACCGCCGGCCGAGGTTGCCCTCATCGTCATCCTGTCACCGATGACGGTCGCGCACGTCGGCCAGCTCGCCCAGGCGGGGTGGGACGGTCCGGTGCTCGCTGTCGGCTCGGTCGAGGAGGCCCGGGCCCTGCTCGACAGCGCACAGCCCAGCGCACGGCCCGCGGCACCGCGCGGTGCGCCACCCCCTACGCGACACTCCTCCGGGGCCGCCGCGCACGAAGAGGCCTCGCACACGGCATACCCGCCGCCTGGGCCGCCCAAGGCCCAGCTCTCGCCCGCACCCGACCCGCCCGCCCGCCCGAGCGGGCTGCTCCTCGACCCTGACCGGCGCCGGGTGGTGCACGACGGGCGCGAGCGCACCCTCACCCCGTTGGAGTTCGGGGTGCTCGAGGTGCTCATGCAGCGCGCTGGTCAGGTCCAGCGCTTCGCCGAGCTGACCCGGCTGGTGTGGGGCACCGCCTTCACGGGGGACTCGGGACACCTGCACGCGGTGGTGCGCCGGCTGCGGCGCAAGCTCGGAGGAGTGCGGGCCCCGGTCGAGCTGGTGGCAGTCCGGGGAGTGGGGTTCCGGCTCAGCGGGGTGGCCGTCGTCGACGACCCGCGCAGGGAGTCCATGGAGGCATCGGCCGGTTCGCGGACCAGGGCACGGAACGAGCCCGTCACCGGGCCGCCCGGCGAGCCCGCCGCAGCGGGCGACCGGCCCCGGCTCGAGGCCGTCGTCGCGCCCTGAGCGTGCCGCAGGTCCTACCGGCGTCTGCTAGGATGGTGGATCGACCAGTTGGGTGCTCAGCGCACCCGACGTGCAAGAGGGGCCACGCCCCCACCCGCGACGACCTCAGGGTCGCCGGGTTCACGGTCCGGACCTGACCGCCCTGTGCGGACGGGCCCGCGGCGAGCAGGCCGTCGTGCACTCCACGACCACCCGAGCTCGTGGACCGTCGAGGCCTCTTGCGCACCCTGTGCCAGGAGGCCTTCCTGGTGTCCGGGGTCCTGTTCGACACGACGAAGGAGCACGCACATCAGCGAACCTCGCATCAACGACCGCATCCGGGTGCCGGAAGTGCGGTTGGTGGGCCCCAACGGGGAACAGGTCGGCATCGTGCGCGTCGAGGACGCGCTGCGACTGGCGGCCGAGGCCGACCTCGACCTGGTCGAGGTTGCCCCTCAGGCGCGTCCGCCGGTCGCCAAGCTCATGGACTTCGGCAAGTTCAAGTACGAAGCCGCCATGAAGGCCCGGGAGTCCCGGAAGAACCAGATCAACACGATCATCAAGGAGATCAAGCTCCGCCCGAAGATCGACAAGCACGACTACGAGACCAAGAAGGGTCACGTCGTGCGGTTCCTCAAGGGTGGCGACAAGGTCAAGGTGACGATCATGTTCCGCGGCCGCGAGCAGTCGCGTCCCGAGCTGGGCTTCCGGCTGCTGCAGCGCCTGGCCGAGGATGTCGCCGAGCTGGGCTTCGTGGAGAGCCAGCCCAAGCAGGACGGGCGCAACATGGTGATGGTCCTGGGGCCGAGCAAGAAGAAGACCGCGGTCCGCCAGGAAAAGATCCAGGAGAAGAACCAGGAGAAGAAGCGGGACGCCGAGGGCGACGCGCAGGAGGGCTCGGGGAACTCGTCCGACGCCGCCGCGCAGAACGCTTCCGACACCGCTTCCGACGCCGCTGCCGATACCAGCGCCGATACCAGCGCGCAGGCCCCGGAGACCACGGACGCCTGAGGCCGCGGGCACCGCCCCAGCCTCACCCCATACCCCTGTTCACGCCCGCACGTCCGCGGCGCAACGACGAAGGAGACCGGCTCATGCCGAAGATGAAGACCCACAGCGGTGCCAAGAAGCGCTTCCGCGTGACGGGCAAGGGCAAGATCATGCACCAGCGTGCGCGCCACGTGCACAAGTTCCAGGAGCGCCGCGCCTCGCAGGCCCGCCGCCTGGTCAACGACAAGGAGATCGCGCCCAGCGATGTCCGCCGGGTGAAGAAGATGCTCGGCCTCTGAGAGGCCCGGCTCACCACACCCCGTTTTTTCCTTCTTTCCCCGAAGAACCTAGTCAAGGAGTACTCACGTGGCACGCGTGAAGAGGGCGGTCAACGCCCACAAGAAGCGCCGGGTCGTCCTGGAGCGCGCCAGCGGTTACCGCGGCCAGCGCAGCCGGCTCTACCGCAAGGCCAAGGAGCAGGTCACCCACTCGCTGGTCTACAGCTACAACGACCGCCGCAAGCGCAAGGGTGACTTCCGTCGCCTCTGGATCCAGCGGATCAACGCCGGCGCCCGCGCCAACGGCATGACCTACAACCGGTTCATCCAGGGCCTGAAGGCCGCCGGTGTCGAGGTCGACCGCCGCATGCTCGCCGAGCTCGCGGTGCACGACGAGGCCGCCTTCGCCGCGCTGGTCGAGCTGGCCCGCGAGAACGTCCCGGCCACCGAGGACGCCCAGGCCGGCTCCGCGGCCTGAGCCGCGCCGCCGCCAGAGCCATCCCGGCCCTTTCCGCCCGACGCCCCGGCGCATGACCGACCGACCCACGTTGCTGAGCAACGCTCGCAGCGAGCGGGTCCGGCAGGTCGCCGCGCTGGGGCGTCGTGCTGCCCGGGAGCGCACGGGCCGGTTCCTGGTGGAGGGACCGCAGGCGGTGCGCGAGCTGTTGCGGTATGCCGCGATGCACGCCCAGGCGCTGTACCTCACCGAGGCGGCGGGGGAGCGGCATCCCGAGCTGGTGTCCGAGGCCGCATCGGCGGAGGTGCCGCTGTGGTGGTGCACCGAGGCCGTCCTCGCGGCGATGGCCGACACCGGCACCCCGCAGGGCGTGGTGGCGGTCGCGCAGAAGGTCGACGTGCCGCTGACACAGGCGCTGGACGCGGTGGGGGACTCCGGCTTCGTCGTCGTCCTCACCCACGTCCGTGACCCCGGCAACGCCGGCACCGTGCTGCGGGGAGCCGACGCCTTCGGTGCCGCCGCGGTGCTGGTCAGCGACGCGTCGGTCGATGTCTACAACCCCAAGGTCGTCCGCGCCACGGTCGGCTCCCTGTTCCACCTGCCCGTGTCCGTGGGGGCGCCCGTGCCCGAGCTGCTCGGGGCGTGCCGGGAGCGGGGGATCCGGCTGCTGGCCGCCGACGGTTCTGGGGAGACCGCCCTGCCCGACGTCGACCTGACCGGGCCGCACGCCTGGGTGATGGGCAACGAGGCCTGGGGCCTGGAGCCGGACGTGCTCGCCCTGTGCGACGCGGCGGTCTCCATCCCCATCCAGCGCGCGGAGTCGCTCAACCTGGCGATGGCGGCCACCGTGTGCCTGCACGCCTCGGGGAGCGTGCGGACCAACTGACGTCGGGCCGTCGATGTGCGCGCGCCCCCGGAGGTGCTGGGCCGGCGAGAGGCTCCAGCCTGCTAGTGCCGTGACTCGCCGGCGTGCTCGGCCTCCGCGACCTCCTCAGCGTCCTCCACCGCCTGCTGGTGCTCCTCGCCCCGGCGGCCCAGCCAGGCCAGGCCGAGCACCACGCCGACCCCCACGAAGAACAGCCCCACAGGTAGGCCGAGGTCGCCGCTGGGGGCCAGCAGCGTCCGGTCGTCGTCCTGCCAGGGCCACAGGGCACGCACCGCGCCGGCGATGATGCCGGTCACCACCACCAGGGTGAGCACGTGGTGCTTCTCCAGCAGGTGCTGCAGGACCCGGACGAAGAGGGAGAGCCCCACCACCATCCCCGCGCCGAACACCGCGATGTAGACCCACTGCCGCTCGTTGAGCGCGGTGATGGTGGGCGTGTACAGGCCGAGGGTCAGCAACAGGAAGGACCCGGAGAGCCCGGGCAGGGCGAGCGCGCACACCGCGACAGCGGCCGCGAGAAAGACCAGCACGAGGTGGGTGGGCACCTGCTGGGGCGGGACGCCGACGAGGAGGAAGACCACCGCCGCGACCACGGCGGCCAGGCCCACGCGCGGCCAGGTCCACGCCGGCCCGACCATTCCCGCCGGCACGGTGATGGCGGCCAGGCTCATGCCCAGGAAGAGGGCGAAGGTCGGGACCGGATGGTTCTCCACCAGCGGGCCGAGGACCCTGGCCCCGATGATCACCGCGGGGATCATGCCGAGCAGGACGGGGATGACGACGTCCCAGCGGACCTGCGCGAACTCCCGGCGTGCCGCCTCGCGGTCGCTGAGCAGCAGGCGGGCCGACCCGACGAAGTGCCCGGCGGAGGTGATCAGCCGTTCGTAGACCCCGACGATGAGGGCGACCGTGCCGCCGCTGATGCCGGGGACCACCTCGGACAGGCCGATCGCCGCCCCGCGGGCAGCGTGCAGCAACGAGGTCAGGGGGGAGGGCATGCGCCAAGGCTACGGTCTGGCCCGCCCAAACCCCCTCGTGGACACGGGAGCGGCATACATAGACTTGCGCAGGTGTCCGGTCCCAACACCAACTACGACCCCGTCGAGGTCGCTGCCCTCGCGCCGGAGGCGATCGAGGCCAACGTCGCCGACGCCCTGCGCGCCATCGCCGCCTCCAGCTCCCTGGAGGAGCTCAAGGCCGCCCGCCTGGCGCACGCCGGCGAACGCTCACCGCTGGCCCTGGCCAACCGCGAGATCGGTGCCCTGCCGCCCAGCGCCAAGGCCGACGCCGGCAAGCGCGTGGGCCAGGCCCGCGGACGGGTGAACCACGCCCTGGCCGCCCGGCAGGCGCAGCTGGAGGCGGAGCGGGACGAGCGGATCCTCGTCGAGGAGGCCATGGACCTCACCCTGGCACCGGCGCGCCGGCCCCTGGGCCGCCGCCACGTGCTGACCGTCACCGCCGAGCGGATGGCCGACGCGATGGTCGGCATGGGCTGGGAGATCGCCGAGGGCCCGGGGGTGGAGGCCGAGTGGTTCAACTTCGACGCCCTCAACTTCGACAAGGACCACCCGGCCCGGCAGATGCAGGACACCTTCTTCGTCGACCCGGCCGACGCCGGGCTGGTGCTGCGCACCCATACCTCCCCGGTCCAGGCCCGCAGCCTGCTCGAGCGCGGCGCGCCGCTCTACGTCGCCGTGCCCGGCAAGACCTTCCGCACCGACGAGCTGGACGCCACCCACACGCCGGTCTTCCACCAGATGGAGGGGCTGGCGATCGACGAGGGCCTCACCATGGCCCACCTCAAGGGGACCCTGGACCGGCTCGCCGAGGCGATGTTCGGCCCGGGGATCGTCAGCCGGCTGCGGCCCGCCTTCTTCCCCTTCACCGAGCCGAGCGCGGAGATGGACTTCCAGTGCTTCGTCTGCCGCGGCGAGGCCACCACCCCGCCCTGCCGCACGTGCGGCGGCACCGGCTGGATCGAGTGGGGCGGGTGCGGCATGGTCCACCACAACGTCCTGCGCGCCTGCGGCATCGACCCGGAGCGCTACCAGGGCTTCGCCTTCGGGATGGGCGTGGAGCGGACCGCGATGTTCCGCCACGGCATCACCGACATGCGTGAGCTGATCGAGGGAGACGTGCGCTTCAACGCGCAGTTCGGGATGGAGATCTGATGCGGGTTCCGGTCGACTGGCTGGGCGAGTACGTCGAGCTGCCCCAGGACGTGAGCGGCGCGCAGATCGCCGCCGACCTCGTCGCGATGGGCCTGGAGGAGGAGGGTCTGCACACCAGCGGCGTGGGCGGCCCCCTCGTGGTGGGCCGCGTGCTGGAGAAGCACGGTGAGCGGCAGAAGAACGGCAAGCTGATCAACTGGTGCCAGGTCGACGTCGGCGAGCACGGCCAGCGCCTGGAGGACGGCACCCCGCAGGGCATCGTCTGCGGCGCCGACAACTTCGAGGTCGGCGACCTGGTCGCGGTCATCCTGCCCGGCGGCGTGCTACCGACCCCGCAGGGCCCGATGACCATCTCGGCGCGCAAGACCTACGGGCACGTGTCCGCCGGGATGATCTGCTCGGCGCGCGAGCTGGGCCTGGGTGACGACCACGACGGGATCATCGTGCTGCCCCGGCTGCTCGGCGAGGACCGGGTCGCCGAGCTGGACCTGCAGCCCGGTGACGACCTCATCCCGGTCCTCGGTCTGGACCGCGAGGTCGTCGAGGTCAACGTCACCCCCGACCGCGGCTACTGCTTCTCGATGCGGGGCATCGCCCGCGAGTACTCCCACGCGACCGGCGCGGCATTCAGGGATCCTGCCGACCCGGCCGACGCGGTTCAGCTGCCCGTGGACCCCGCGACCCAGGAGGGGCCTGCCGGGCCTGCCGGGTATGCCGTCCACCTGCGGGACGAGGCGCCGCTGGACGGCGTCCCCGGGTGCGACCGCTACGTCGCGCGGGTCGTGCGTGGGATCGACCTGACCCGGACGACGCCCGAGTGGATGGCCCGTCGGCTGACCGAGGCCGGCATGCGCCCTCTCGGGCTCGCCGTGGACGTGACCAACTACGTCATGCTGGCGCTCGGCCAGCCGCTGCACGCCTTCGACCTGGCTACCCTGGACGGACCGATCGTCGTGCGCCGGGCCCGGGCAGGGGAGCGGCTGAAGACCCTCGACGACGTGGACCGCACCCTCGACCCGGAGGACCTGCTCATCACCTGCGGCCCCGACGGGGAGCGCATCCTGGCCCTGGCCGGCGTCATGGGCGGTGAGGACGGCGAGGTCACCCCGGGGCAGACGACCGAGGTCCTCATCGAGTCCGCGCACTTCGACCACCGCACCGTGGCCCGGACCTCGCGGCGGCACAAGCTGTCCAGCGAGGCGGCCAAGCGCTTCGAGCGCGGGGTGGACCCGGCGGTGGCGGCCGCGGCCGCCCAGCTGGCGGTCGACCTGCTCGTCGAGCACGGGGGCGGCAGCGCCGACCCCGCGATCACCGACATGCGGGACGAGCGGCTGCAGACCACGATGCCGCCGATCGACCTGGACCTCACGATGCCCACCGCCTACGTCGGGGTGGACTACCCCCAGGAGCGGGTCGTGCACCTCCTGGAGACGATCGGCTGCGAGGTGAGCGGGCCCGACGAGGCAGGACGGGTCACCGTGGTGCCGCCGACCTGGCGCTCCGACCTCACCGACGCCCCCTCCCTGGTAGAGGAGGTCGCCCGCATCGACGGCTACGACAAGATCCCGTCGGTCGTGCCCCGCGCGGTCGGCGGGCGGGGCCTGACCCACGCCCAGCGATCCCGACGTGCGGTGGCGCAGGCGCTGGCCGGCCAGGGCCTGCACGAGGTGCTCACCTACCCGTTCGTCAGCCGGGAGCGGTTCGACGCGCTGGGCCTCCCGACGGAGGACCCCCGGCGGGCGGCGCTGCGGCTGGCCAACCCGCTGTCCGACGAGGCGCCGCTGATGCGCACCGAGCTGCTGCAGACCCTGCCGGACACCTTGCGACGCAACATCTCCCGCGGCTCCCGGGACGTCGCCCTGTTCGAGATCGACACGGTCACCCTGCCCGACCACACGGCCCAGGCCCCGGTGCCGGACGTCGGCGCCCGCCCCTCCGACGAGGTGCTCGAGGCCATCCGGGACGCGGTCCCGGCGCAGCCGCTGCACGTCGCGGTCGTCGCGGCGGGCCAGGCCGAGCGCGGCGGCTGGTGGGGCCCGGGCCGAGCCCTGGACGTCACCGACGTCGTGGGCTGGGCGCACGCGGTCGCCGACACCCTCGGCGTCCCCGTGCAGCGGGTGCAGACCGAGCGCGCGCCCTTCCACCCGGGACGGTGCGTGCAGCTGACCCTGGCCGACGGCACCTCCGTCGGGTGGGCGGGCGAGCTGCACCCGAAGGTGCTGCAGCGCCTCGGCCTGCCGGAGCGGACCTGTGCGGCCGAGCTCGACCTGGAGGTGCTCATCACCGCCAGCGAGCGGCCCGGACAGGCGGGTCCGCTGTCCTCGCACCCGGTCGCCGGGTCGGACGTCGCGCTGGTGGTGCCCCGCACGGTCTCCTACGCCGACGTCCAGGCGTCGCTGCGTGCGGGCGCGGGTGACTTGCTGGAGAGCATCGCGCTCTTCGACGTCTACGTCGGGGACCAGATCGAGGACGACCAGCAGTCGTTGGCCTTCCGGATGCACTTCCGGGCACCGGACCGGACGCTGACCACCGAGGAGGTCAACGCCGCTCGCGACGCGGCCGTCGCCCGGGCGGCGCGGGAGCACGGCGCGGTCCAGCGCTGAGGAGCCGTCGTGAGCCCCCGGCCCGCCTCAGTAGGCTGCAGCCATGACTTCCGAGACAGCCTCTGACCGCGTCGCCGTTGTCACCGGAGCCTCCCGCGGCATCGGTGCCCACCTCACCCGCGCGCTGCTCGGCGCCGGCTGGCGGGTCGCCGGGTTCTCCCGCTCGGGCGGGACCCCGGAGGGCGTGGAGGGTATGCCGTTCGAGGCGTTCAGCTGCGACGTCACCGACGAGCAGGCGGTCGACGGCACCGTGGCCGACGTCATGGAGCGGTACGGGCGCATCGACCTGCTCGTCAACAACGCCGGTGCCGTCGAGCCCGAGGTGCCGCTGTGGGAGGCGGACGCCGACGCCTGGTGGCAGGTCATGGTGGTCAACGTGCGGGGCCCGTTCCTGCTGACCCGGGCCGTGGTGCCGCACATGATCGCCGCCGGCGGTGGCCGGGTCATCAACCTCAACTCCGGTTCCGGCACCCGCGAGAGCGCCCTGCTCACCTCCTACCACGCCTCCAAGTCCGCCCTGGCCCGACTGACCGGTGGTGTCGCGCTGGCCGGCGCCGAGCACGGGGTGCTCGCCTTCGACCTGGCGCCCGGCGTCATCGAGTCCGACATGACCCACTCCATGGAGCTGCACCGCGGCCGCACCGAGTGGACCGACCCCGAGGACCTCAAGGCCCTGGCGCTCGCCCTCGCCGACGGGGAGCTCGACGGGTTCAACGGCCGCTTCGTCCGCGCCGGGACCGATGACCTCGACGAGCTGCGCCGCCGCTCCCGTTCCGGTCTGGGCGAGGGCGAGCGGATGCTGCGCCTGCGGCCCTGGGGCGACGACGACCCGGTGGGCTGACCGGCATGTATGGCGTCCGCCTCGCCTGGGCGGACCTGCCCAGCGACGTGCGCGGCTGGGTCGGGCAGGTCCTGGGCGCCGAGGTGGTGGAGGCCGTCTCCCAGCCGGGCGGCTTCTCGCCCGGCTCGGCCGACCGGGTCCGCACCGCCGACGGCACCCGGGCCTTCGTCAAGGCCGTGAGCTCGGCACAGAACCCGGACAGCCCCGGCCTGCACCGCCGCGAGATCGGCGTGCTGGGGACCCTGGCTGAGGTGAGCGCGGTGCCACGCCTGCTGGACGCCTACGACGACGGTGACTGGGTGGTGCTCGTCGTCGAGGACGTGGAGGGCACGCACCCGCGCCTGCCCTGGACGGCCGAGGAGCTGGACCGCACCCTGCAGGCCTGGGCCGACCTGGCCACGATGCCGGCGCCCGCCACCTGGCCGGCGCTGGAGGTGGAGGTCGCTGGCGAGTTCGGTGGCTGGCGCGCCCTGATGGACGGCCCGCCGCACGGCCTGGATCCCTGGGTGGCGGGGCGTCTGGACCGGCTGGACGCACTGGCCCGACGGACCTTGCCCCGGCTGGCTGGGGACCGGGTCTCCCACACGGACCTGCGGGCGGACAACGTCCTGGTCGACCCGGGCGGTGACGTGCGCATCGTCGACTGGCCCTGGGCCAGCAGGGGGGCCGCCTGGTACGACGCCGCCGCCCTCCTGATCAACGTGCGGTGGTCCGGCGACCTGGACGTCCGGCCCCACCTGCCGGCTGTGCGCGCCCTCGGCGCAGGCGAGGAGGACGTGCTCGGGGTCCTCGCCGGGCTCGGCGGTTTCTTCCTGCAGGCCAGCCGCAGACCGCCGGCCCCCGGCCTGCCGACCCTCCGTGCCTTCCAGGCTGCCCAGGCCAGCGCGGCGGTCCAGCTGCTGCGGGAGCTCGGTATCTGACGGGCACCGGGTCGGACGCCGCCCGGAGCGGGGCGAGCACCCGCCGCCCGGAGCGAGGCGGCCCGGCGCATCCCGGGGGCGGGCCGCATACTCATGCAGTCCTAGGTATAGTCCTGCAGCATGAGTTCCATCCCGATGACGCGCGGAGCCCGGCACCAGCGGATCGCTGACCTGCTCGAGCGCCACGCGGTGGGCTCCCAGGGGCAGCTGCTCGACCTGCTGGCCGAGGACGGGATCATCGTCACCCAGGCCACGCTGTCCCGCGACCTGGTGGACCTGGAGGCCGTCAAGGTCCGGCGCGGCCGACAGCTCGTGTATGCCGTGCCCGGACAGGGGGGCGACCTCACGCCGCGACCGGCGCAGGACTCGGGAGAGATCAGCGCCCGGCTCGCCCGGCTGTGCCAGGAGCTGCTCGTCAGCGCGCGGGCCGTGGGCAACCAGGTCGTGCTGCGCACGCCGCCGGGCGCAGCCCAGTTCCTCGCCTCGGCCATCGACCGCAGCGACGCCCCGGACATCCTGGGCACCATCGCCGGCGACGACACGATCCTGGTGATCACCACCGACCCGGCCGGCGGCCCGGGGACGGCCCAACGGCTGCTCGACCTGGCCGACGACGGCACGGGTGAGCGCGACCCGAGCTGACGGGCGACGGAACCATCCACGGCGATGGGGGAGGATGAGGTCATGACTGTAAGCCTGTGGGGCGGCCGGTTCGCCGGCGGTCCGAGCGACGCCCTGGCGGCCCTGAGCAAGAGCACGCACTTCGACTGGCGCCTGGCGCACTACGACCTGGCGGGGTCGCGGGCGCACGCGCGGGTGCTGCACAAGGCCGGGCTGCTCTCCGACGACGACCTGGAGACGATGCTGCGCGGCCTGCGTGAGCTGGCCGAGGACGTCACCTCCGGTGCCTTCGCCCCGGCCGAGGACGACGAGGACGTGCACACCGCCCTGGAGCGGGGCCTCATCGAGCGCGTCGGACCCGAGGTGGGTGGCCGGCTGCGGGCCGGGCGTTCGCGCAACGACCAGATCGCCGCGCAGTTCCGGATGTACCTGCGCGACCAGGCCCGGCTCCTCGGGGCCAAGGTCCTCGACGTCGTCCACGCCCTGGTCGACCAGGCTGCCGAGCACGCCGAGGTCGCGATGCCGGGGCGGACCCACCTGCAGCATGCCCAGCCGGTGCTGCTGGCCCACCACCTGCAGGCCCATGGCTGGGCGCTGCTGCGAGACGTGGAGCGGCTGATCGACTGGGACCGGCGCGCCGCGGTCAGCCCCTACGGCTCCGGTGCCCTGGCAGGGTCGTCCCTCGGGCTGGACCCCGAGTCCGTGGCCCACGACCTGGGCATGCCCCGCTCGGTCGAGAACTCCATCGACGGCACCGCCTCGCGGGATTTCGCCGCCGAGTTCGCGTTCGTCGCGGCGATGACCGCGGTGGACATCTCCCGGCTGGCCGAGGAGGTCATCCTCTGGGCCACCGCCGAGTTCGCCTTCGTCACCCTCGACGACGCCTACTCCACCGGCTCCAGCATCATGCCGCAGAAGAAGAACCCCGATGTCGCTGAGCTCGCCCGTGGCAAGGCTGGCCGGCTCATCGGGGACCTGACCGGCCTGCTGGCCACGCTCAAGGGCCTGCCGCTCGCCTACAACCGCGACCTGCAGGAGGACAAGGAGCCGGTCTTCGACGCGATCGACACCCTGGAGGTGCTGCTCCCGGCCGTCTCCGGGATGGTGGCTACCCTCACCTTCCACCGGGAACGGATGGAGTCGCTGGCGCCGCAGGGCTTCTCCCTGGCCACCGACGTCGCCGAGTGGCTGGTGCGCGAGGGCGTGGCCTTCCGCGACGCCCACGAGATCGCCGGTGCCTGCGTGCGGCACTGCGAGGGGCAGGGGATCGGTCTGGAGGACCTCACCGACGAGGACCTGGCCCGGATCAGCGACCACCTGACCCCGGACGTCCGCTCGGTGCTCACCGTCCGCGGCTCCCTCGTCTCCCGCAACGCCCACGGCGGCACCGCGCCCGCCCGGGTCGGTGAGCAGCGCGCCCACCTGCTGAAGCAGGTCGCCCGCGCCCGGCACTGGGTGCAGGAGATGCCCCTGGTGCGCGACTGAGATGGGTATGCCGATCGACCGCGCCCTCCTCGCCCGTCCTGTTCTCGAGGTCGCACCCGACCTGCTCGGTGCGTTGCTGTCCCACGACGGCGTCACGCTGCGGCTGACCGAGGTGGAGGCCTATGCCGGGCCGCTGGACCCGGGTTCGCACGCCTACCGCGGGCCGACCCCGCGGACCCAGGTCATGTTCGGCCCTCCCGGCCACCTCTACGTCTACCGCTCCTATGGCGTCCACTGGTGCGTGAACGTCGTCACCGGGGAGGACGGCACGGCGTCCGCGGTGCTGCTGCGGGCGGCCGAGGTGGTGGAGGGGCTGGACCTGGCGCGCGAACGTCGGCAGGTCGGGGTGGCTACCGAGGTCGTGGACCGCGATCTGGCTCGCGGACCGGGACGGCTCACCAAGGCGTTGGGCCTGGACGCCGCGCACGACGGGCTCGACCTGTTCGGTCCGGGCGCGGAGGTGCGCCTGCGCCCGGGGCCCGGCCCGGTCGGTGCGGTCCGGACGGGACCCCGCGTCGGGGTGAGCGGTGAGGGCGGCGACGGCACGCGTTTCCCCTGGCGCTTCTGGCTGGAGGATGAGCCCACGGTCTCGGTCTACCGCCCAGGGACCCGTAGGCTGGGCCGGGCCGCCCGGACCGGACGGCATACCTCGGACCCTGGGAAGGACCCTCGGTGAGCAACATCCTGGACGAGCTGCAGTGGCGCGGACTGGTGGCCCAGACCACCGACCTGGACGCCCTGCGCGCGGCGCTCAACGAGGGACCGATCACCCTGTACTGCGGTTTCGACCCGACGGCCCCGTCGCTGCACTTCGGCAACCTGGTGCAGCTGATCGTGCTGCGCCACTTCCAGCGGGCCGGGCACCGGGTGCTGGCGCTTGTGGGGGGCTCGACCGGCTTGATCGGCGACCCCAGGCCCACGTCGGAACGGGTGCTCAAGACACCGGAGCTCACGGCCGAGTACGTGGAGCGGATCCAGCGGCAGGTCGCGCCCTTCCTCGACTTCGAGGGGGAGAACCCCGCCCGCATGGTCAACAACCTGGACTGGACCGCCCCGATGAGCGCGTTGGACTTCCTGCGCGACATCGGCAAGCACTTCCGGGTGAACCAGATGATCAAGAAGGAGGCCATCGCGGCCCGGCTGGAGAGCCAGGAGGGCATCTCGTACACCGAGTTCAGCTACCAGCTGCTGCAGGGCATGGACTTCCTCCACCTCTACCGCGAGCACGGCTGCACCCTGCAGACCGGCGGGCAGGACCAGTGGGGCAACCTCACCGCCGGCGTGGACCTGATCCACCGGACGGAGGGCTGCACGGCACACGTGCTGACCACCCCGCTGGTCACCGACGAGAACGGCGAGAAGTACGGCAAGTCCGCCGGCAACGCCGTCTGGCTGGCTGCCGACATGACGAGCCCCTACGCGTTCTACCAGTACTGGATCAACGTGGCGGACTCCGAGACGGGCAAGCTGCTACGCATCTTCACCGACCGAAGCCGGGAGGAGATCGCCGAGCTCGAGCGGTCCGCGGTCGAACGCCCGCACCTGCGGGAGGCGCAACGGACCCTCGCGGCCGACGTGACCTCCCTCGTCCACGGCTCCGGCGCGACCGCGCAGGTGGAGACGGCCAGTCAGGTGCTCTTCGGCAAGGGGGACCCGGCTCAGCTCGACGCCGGCACCTTGCGCGACGCGACGGGGGAGCTCCCCGGGGCAGAGATCGCACCGGGGACCCCGCTGGTCGAGGCGATGGTGCTCGTCGGCCTGGCCGAGAGCAGAGGGGCAGCGCGTCGTCTCCTCGGCGACGGGGGCGTCAGCGTGAACAACGCAAAGGTGCAGGATGCCGAGCGCACCCTGCAGCCGGAGGACTTCCTGCACGGCCAGGTAGCCCTGCTGCGGCGCGGGCGCAAGAGCCTCGCGGCGGCTCGAAACACCCGCTGACCTGCGGATTTGTGTTCCGGGTCGGACGTGACCTAGAGTTTCACCTCGCCGCACTGACAGGGAGGCACGGACACCGGAAGGTGGCCGGTCCCGGGTGCGGAATACTCCCTCCGAGCAAGGCGTTACGCTAGTGATGCCCCCGGAAGCCTGGCCGAGGCGGATTTGACCGCCCAGCGGCCGGCAGAGTAAAGTGGGAAAGCACCCCGACGAGATAGCGCCGAAAGCGCAGGAACGTCTTGTGTGTCCGATTCTTGAGAACTCAACAGCGTGTCAGATTTATTGATGCCAATTGTTTGTTTGTCGTGCCTGGTCTGGTTTTGGCTGGGTTGGGTGCGGCGTTTTTTGACTGCCATGTCTTGACCCCCCGTTGGGGTGTGGTGGTTTTGCTTGTGATCTGGCTCTTGATAAGGGTTTAGGTTTTTATCGGAGAGTTTGATCCTGGCTCAGGACGAACGCTGGCGGCGTGCTTAACACATGCAAGTCGAACGATGAAGCGCAGCTTGCTGCGTGGATTAGTGGCGAACGGGTGAGTAACACGTGAGTAACCTGCCCTCCACTCTGGGATAACTCCGGGAAACCGGTGCTAATACTGGATATGACTGTCACTCGCATGGGTGGTGGTGGAAAGATTTATCGGTGGTGGATGGACTCGCGGCCTATCAGCTTGTTGGTGGGGTAATGGCCTACCAAGGCGACGACGGGTAGCCGGCCTAAGAGGGTGACCGGCCACACTGGGACTGAGACACGGCCCAGACTCCTACGGGAGGCAGCAGTGGGGAATATTGCACAATGGGCGAAAGCCTGATGCAGCGACGCCGCGTGCGGGATGACGGCCTTCGGGTTGTAAACCGCTTTCAGCTCTGACGAAGCTTTTTGTGACGGTAGGAGCAGAAGAAGCACCGGCTAACTACGTGCCAGCAGCCGCGGTAATACGTAGGGTGCGAGCGTTGTCCGGAATTATTGGGCGTAAAGAGCTTGTAGGCGGCTTGTCGCGTCTGCTGTGAAAGCCCGGGGCTTAACCCCGGGTCTGCAGTGGGTACGGGCAGGCTAGAGTGTGGTAGGGGAGACTGGAATTCCTGGTGTAGCGGTGGAATGCGCAGATATCAGGAGGAACACCGATGGCGAAGGCAGGTCTCTGGGCCATTACTGACGCTGAGAAGCGAAAGCGTGGGGAGCGAACAGGATTAGATACCCTGGTAGTCCACGCCGTAAACGTTGGGCGCTAGGTGTGGGTCCCATTCCACGGGGTCCGTGCCGCAGCTAACGCATTAAGCGCCCCGCCTGGGGAGTACGGCCGCAAGGCTAAAACTCAAAGGAATTGACGGGGGCCCGCACAAGCGGCGGAGCATGCGGATTAATTCGATGCAACGCGAAGAACCTTACCAAGGCTTGACATGCACCGGACGACTGCAGAGATGTGGTTTCCCTTTGTGGCTGGTGCACAGGTGGTGCATGGTTGTCGTCAGCTCGTGTCGTGAGATGTTGGGTTAAGTCCCGCAACGAGCGCAACCCTCGTTCTATGTTGCCAGCGGTTCGGCCGGGGACTCATAGGAGACTGCCGGGGTCAACTCGGAGGAAGGTGGGGATGACGTCAAATCATCATGCCCCTTACGTCTTGGGCTTCACGCATGCTACAATGGCCGGTACAAAGGGCTGCGATCCCGTGAGGGGGAGCGAATCCCAGAAAGCCGGTCTCAGTTCGGATTGGGGTCTGCAACTCGACCCCATGAAGTCGGAGTCGCTAGTAATCGCAGATCAGCAACGCTGCGGTGAATACGTTCCCGGGCCTTGTACACACCGCCCGTCAAGTCACGAAAGTCGGTAACACCCGAAGCCGGTGGCCCAACCCCTTGTGGGAGGGAGCTGTCGAAGGTGGGACTGGTGATTGGGACTAAGTCGTAACAAGGTAGCCGTACCGGAAGGTGCGGCTGGATCACCTCCTTTCTAAGGAGCTCAACGGCCTCGCCCGCTGCCGGTGGGTGGGGTTGGTGGCCGCGTGGTGCACCCGAGTGTGGTGCCCGTGGTTGCTCTGGGTGGAACATCGATAGGTCAGTTGCTGCGCCTACTGGTGCTGCATGTCGCGAGTACGGCTCGTCCTCTGCTGTTGGTGGGGGGTGGGTGTGGAAAGTGGGGTGTGGTGGTGGGGGTGTGGTGCTTGGCACGCTGTTGGGTCCTGAAGGATCGGGCCCTTGTCTTCCTGGACATGCGCGCACTGTGTGCGTGGGTGTTCGGGGGGTGGGTCGGGTGTCCTTTGGTTGCTGGGGCCGTTGACGTACGCCGGTTGTGCTGGTGTGGGTTGGTGGTTGGCCTGGTTGTTGGTTGAGAACTGTACAGTGGACGCGAGCATCTTAAGTCTTTGTGTGACTTTTGTTAAGTTTTTAAGAGCGCACGGTGGATGCCTTGGCACCAAGAACCGAAGAAGGACGTAGGAATCTGCGATAAGCCTCGGGGAGTCGATAACCAGACTGTGATCCGAGGGTGTCCGAATGGGGAAACCCGGCCAGCTTCATCGCTGGTCACCCGCACCTGAATATATAGGGTGTGTGGAGGGAACGTGGGGAAGTGAAACATCTCAGTACCCACAGGAAGAGAAAACAACATGTGATTCCGTGAGTAGTGGCGAGCGAAAGCGGATGAGGCTAAACCGAGCACTGTGTGATACCTGGTAGGGGTTGCAGTGTCGGGGTTGTGGGAGTGTCACGTTCCGGGTCTACCAGCCCGGTGCACAGTAAGAAATTCTGCGTGTAGGTGAAAGGTCTGGAACGGCCTGGCGAAGACGGTGAGACCCCGGTAGCCGAAACATGTGGGACTGTGTGTGATGCCACCCGAGTAGTACGGGGCCCGAGAAATCCCGTACGAATCTGGCAGGACCACCTGCTAAGCCTAAATATTACTTGGTGACCGATAGCGGACAAGTACCGTGAGGGAAAGGTGAAAAGTACCCCGGGAGGGGAGTGAAATAGTTCCTGAAACCGTGCGCTTACAATCCGTCGGAGCCTGCCTTGTGTGGGTGACGGCGTGCCTTTTGAAGAATGAGCCTGCGAGTTAGTGCTCAGTGGCGAGGTTAACCCGTGTGGGGTAGCCGTAGCGAAAGCGAGTCCGAATAGGGCGTTTGAGTCGCTGGGTCTAGACCCGAAGCGGAGTGATCTACCCATGGCCAGGGTGAAGCGCGGGTAAGACCGCGTGGAGGCCCGAACCCACTTAGGTTGAAAACTGAGGGGATGAGCTGTGGGTAGGGGTGAAAGGCCAATCAAACTCCGTGATAGCTGGTTCTCCCCGAAATGCATTTAGGTGCAGCGTCATGTGTTTCTTGCCGGAGGTAGAGCTACTGGATGGCTGATGGGCCTTACCGGGTTACTGACGTCAGCCAAACTCCGAATGCCGGTAAGTGAGAGCATGGCAGTGAGACTGCGGGGGATAAGCTTCGTAGTCGAGAGGGAAACAGCCCAGATCACCAGCTAAGGTCCCTAAGCGTGTGCTAAGTGGGAAAGGATGTGGAGTTGCGAAGACAACCAGGAGGTTGGCTTAGAAGCAGCCACCCTTGAAAGAGTGCGTAATAGCTCACTGGTCAAGTGATTCCGCGCCGACAATGTAGCGGGGCTCAAGCACACCACCGAAGCTGTGGCACCAACATTTTTGCTCGGCCTGTCCTCCTTGTGGGGGTGGGTCCAGGCGTGTTGGTGGGTAGGGGAGCGTCGTGCCGGGAGTGAAGCATCCGAGTGATCGAGGTGTGGATCCGGCACGAGTGAGAATGCAGGCATGAGTAGCGAATGAAGAGTGAGAAACTCTTCCGCCGAATAACCAAGGGTTCCAGGGTCAAGCTAATCTGCCCTGGGTAAGTCGGGACCTAAGGCGAGGCCGACAGGCGTAGTCGATGGACATCCGGTTGATATTCCGGAACCGGCGAAGGACCGCCCAATACCGAGTCCGGTGATGCTAAGCGCCCGAGCCGTCCAGCCGGTCACGCACCTTCGGGTGTGTGGCTTTGGGCGGGGAGCGCGTGACCCGAGCCGGTAGTAGGTAAGCGATGGAAGGACGCAGGAAGGTAGCCTCCGCGTGGCGATGGTTGTCCACGTCTAAGAGCGCAGGGCCGGGGAGTGGTAAATCCGCCCCATCAGTGCCTCAGGCTTGATAGTGACCACGTATGTGGGAAGTAGGGTGATCCTATGCTGCCAAGAAAAGTTCCTAGCGAGGTTCTAGCCGCCCGTACCCCAAACCGACTCAGGTGGTTAGGTAGAGAATACCAAGGCGATCGAGTGAATCGTGGTTAAGGAACTCGGCAAAATGCCCCCGTAACTTCGGGAGAAGGGGGGCCGGACGCGTGAAACCCCTTTGCGGGTTAGCGCTGATGGCCGCAGAGACCAGGGAGAAGCGACTGTTTACTAAAAACACAGGTCCGTGCGAAGTCGCAAGACGATGTATACGGACTGACGCCTGCCCGGTGCTGGAACGTTAAGGGGACGGGTTAGCCGCAAGGCGAAGCTCTGAACTTAAGCGCCAGTAAACGGCGGTGGTAACTATAACCATCCTAAGGTAGCGAAATTCCTTGTCGGGTAAGTTCCGACCTGCACGAATGGCGTAACGACTTCTCCACTGTCTCAACCGCGAACTCGGCGAAATTGCACTACGAGTAAAGATGCTCGTTACGCGCAGCAGGACGGAAAGACCCCGGGACCTTTACTATAGCTTGATATTGGTGTTCGGTACGGCTTGTGTAGGATAGGTGGGAGACTGTGAAGCAGCCACGCCAGTGGTTGTGGAGTCATCGTTGAAATACCACTCTGGTCGTTCTGAATGTCTAACCTCGGTCCGTGATCCGGATCAGGGACAGTGTCTGGTGGGTAGTTTAACTGGGGCGGTTGCCTCCTAAAGGGTAACGGAGGCGCCCAAAGGTTCCCTCAGCCTGGTTGGTAATCAGGTGTCGAGTGTAAGTGCACAAGGGAGCTTGACTGTGAGACAGACATGTCGAGCAGAGACGAAAGTCGGGACTAGTGACCCGACGGTGGCTTGTGGAAGCGCCGTCGCTCAACGGATAAAAGGTACCCCGGGGATAACAGGCTGATCCTGCCCAAGAGCTCATATCGACGGCATGGTTTGGCACCTCGATGTCGGCTCGTCGCATCCTGGGGCTGGAGTCGGTCCCAAGGGTTGGGCTGTTCGCCCATTAAAGCGGTACGCGAGCTGGGTTTAGAACGTCGTGAGACAGTTCGGTCCCTATCCGCTGCGCGCGGAGGAAACTTGAGAAGAGCTGTCCCTAGTACGAGAGGACCGGGATGGACGAACCTCTGGTGTGTCAGTTGTCCTGCCAAGGGCACCGCTGATTAGCTACGTTCGGACGTGATAACCGCTGAAAGCATCTAAGCGGGAAGCACACTTCAAGATGAGGTTTCCATGCACCTTTGGTGTGAGAGGCTCCCAGCTAGACTACTGGGTTGATAGGCCGGACGTGGAAGCACAGTAATGTGTGAAGCTGACCGGTACTAATAAGCCGACAACTTAACAATCCCACGGGGCTCCGCCCCGTGTACCCCGCAAAGACAAGACAAGATCTGCGTCCACTGTACGGTTCCCGACCCACAACCACACGCCTCGTGTCCACGCCCAGCCGTGGCACAAGGACAGAGTTGAACAAGGGTTGATCGTGTTACGGCGGTCATAGCGTCAGGGAAACGCCCGGTCACATTCCGAACCCGGAAGCTAAGCCTGACAGCGCCGATGGTACTGCACTGGAGACGGTGTGGGAGAGTAGGACACCGCCGGACCTCTTCTACAGTAGGCCCTGGCCAGCACCTCGCGTGCCGGCCAGGGCCTACTGTTATTTGGGCATCTACGTTGAGCTGGACGGACCAGGACGAGAGGACACTCCACGTGAACGACAAGCGAGACCGGCCCGACGGCGACCGCGAGGGGCGGGACGAGCGTCGCGGCGGCCCGCGTCACGGTGGAGGTTCGCGTCAGGGCGGAGGCCCGCGCCAAGGCGGCTCGCAGCGCCGCCCCGAGCGTCGTGAGGAGCGGCGGCGTGACGACCGGGGACGGGCAGGTGGTCCATCCCGGTCGGACCGGGATGACCGCGGACGGAGCGGTTATCAGGGCCGTCCGGAGCGGGACGACCGCGAACGCCGCCCGCCCCGGCCCAAGGACCCAGAACTCCCTGAGGACGCCCACGCCGGCGTCCTGGACCGGACCCTGCGCGCGGAGCTGCGCACGCTGAGCAAGGAGAACGCCGAGGGTGTCGGCGGCCACCTAGTGATGGTGGGTCGCTTTCTCGACGCCGAGGACTTCGACCAGGCCCTGGCCCACGCCGAGGCCGCGTCGCGCCGAGCGGGCCGGGTCCCCGTGGTCCGGGAAGCGCTCGGCCTGGTGCACTACCGGCGGGGTGAATGGGCCAAGGCCCTCACCGAGTTCCGCACCGCCCGTCGCATGTCGGGCACGCACCACCTGCTGCCGCTGATGGCCGACTGCGAACGCGGTCTGGGTCGCCCGGAGCGCGCCCTGGAGCTGGCGGTCACCCGTGAGGCACGGACGCTGGGGGCAGCCGAGCAGGTCGAGCTGGCCATCGTGGTGGCCGGTGCACGAGGTGACCTCGGTCAGCACGCGGCGGCCGTCCTGGAGCTGAAGGACCTCGCCACCCGCGGCACCGGTCGTGAGCCGTGGGCAGCGCGGGTCCGCTACGCCTACGCTGCGGCGCTCGAGGCCGTCGGACGCCCGGACGAGGCCGCGCTCTGGTTCCAGCGTGCCGCCGACGTGGACGAGACGGGCGAGACTGATGCGGCAGAGGTCATCGGGCTCGAGGACGAACCGCTCGTGCTCGACCTCGTCGGGGACGATGACGAGCACGATGGCGAGGAGAACGCCGAGGGTGACCAGGGCGGCCAGGGTGCCCCCGGGGGGAAGCCCACCGGCCGGGACGATGCCCAGTGAGGATCCGGGGCATCCTGTGTGACCTGGACGGCGTGGTGTACCGGGCCCACGAGCCGTGTCCCGGCGCCGTGGACGGCATCACGGCCGCCCGTGACCGGGGGGTGCCGGTGCTGTTCATGACCAACAACGCTTCCCGCACTCCCGGCGAGGTGGCGAGCCAGCTGACCGGGCTGGGGCTCCCCACCGCACCGGAGGAGGTGCTCACCGCCTCCCAGGTCGCGGCGGCACTGGTCGCGGCCGAGTACCCCGCGGTCGCGGCCGGAGGTGGGGGCGCGGTCCTGGCGGTCGGCGGTCCCGGCGTGGGTGCGGCGTTGGCGGAGCACGGGCTGCGCTGGGTCGATGCCCCGGCCGTCCGGGCAGCCCTGACCTCCAGCCCGGTACAGATCGACGTGGTCGTGCAGGGGTACGGCCCCGACGTCGCGGTCACGGAGCTGACCGAGGCGGCCTACGCCGTGGCAGCCGGAGCGGCCTGGGTCGCCACCAACGACGACCCCACCCTGCCCACTGAACGTGGCCTGGCGCCCGGGAACGGCAGCCTGCTCGCCGCCGTGCGGCACGCCACCGGTGCAGAGCCGCGGGTCGTAGGCAAGCCGCACGGGCACGCGTACCAGGAGGGCCTGCGCCGCCTGGGCGTGGCCGCCGCGGAGTGCCTGATGATCGGGGACCGCCTCGACACCGACATCGCCGGAGCCCGTGCGCTGGGCCTGCCCAGCGCCCTGGTCCTGACCGGCGTGTCGACCCGGGAGGACGCTCTGTCGGCGCCGGAGTCAATGCGTCCGGACCTGGTCGTGGACTCCCTGACCGAGCTGGCCCACCTGTGGGTGTCGGCATGAGCCGTGAGTCGCAGGGCGGGACCGAGGTCGAACGACCGGTGACGGGGGACCCCGCGGTCGACCGCGTGCTCGCCGATCTGCAGCAGGCCATCGGGGATGACCCCGAACAGGTGGTCACCGCGCTGACCGAGGCCCACCGTCGGCTCCAGGCGCGGCTGTCCGACCCTGGGCCGACCCCACCGCGGTGAGTCCCGCGGCCGGAGTCGGGGGGACGGGGGAGGTGGGGCAGCCTCCGCAGCGTCTGGACCGTGAGATGGTCCGACGCGGCCTCGCGACGACCCGCAGCCAGGGCGCTCAGCTCATCCGGGCCGGGCGGGTGCTGGTCGACGGCCAGGTGGTGACCCGGGCCGGTGCCCCTGTCGCCCCCGGGCAGCCGGTGTCCCTCCGCCCGACCGCGCACGACGAGACGTCCTGGATCGTGCGGGGGTGGGTGGGTCGCGGGTCCCTCAAGCTCGACCACGCCCTCACCGTGTGGGAGCCCGACGGCCTGAGCGTCCGAGGCCGTCGCTGCCTCGACGTCGGTGCCTCCACCGGCGGGTTCACCCAGGTCCTCCTGGAGCGCGGGGCCTCGCACGTGGTGGCCCTCGACGTCGGTCACGGGCAGCTCGACCCTCGCGTCTCCGTCGACCCGCGGGTCACCGAACGCTCCGGCACCAACGTCCGCCAGGTCGAACCAGAACAGATCGACGGCCCGTTCGACGTCATCGTCGCCGACCTGTCCTTCATCTCCCTCGCTCTGGTGCTGCCCGTGCTGCATACCCTCGCCCGCCCCGGCGCGGACCTGGTGCTGCTGGTGAAACCGCAGTTCGAGGTGGGCAAGGAACGGCTCGGCAAGGACGGGCTCGTGCGACGGGTCCAGGACCGGTATGAGGTCCTGGAGCGGCTGGACGAACAGGCCCGCGCGGTCGGCCTGACACCCGTGGACCTGCACCGCTCGCCTGTCGCCGGCGGCACCGGCAACGTCGAGTACCTCTGGTGGCTGCGCCGATGGCCGGACGGCATGATGGACTGTGGGCGCGGGCCGGCCGAGCTCGCGGCCCGCAGAGGGGTGCTGAGACTGGAGGAGGACGCGTGAGCCGACGGATCATGCTCGTCACCCACCCGACCCGGCCGGAGGTCCCGGAGCTCGCGCAGGCTTTCGCCCAGGGGTTGGCCGAGCTCGGCATCGACGCCGAGATCGTGCCGGAGGGTGACCCCACCCGGGACCAGGTGGGCACCGAGTCCGTCACCGCCCGCAAGAGCCCGGTCCCGCCGCACGTGGACGCCACGGGTTGCGAGCTGGTGGTGGTCTTCGGCGGTGACGGCACGATCCTGCGCGGTGCCGAGATCGCCCGACCTGCCGGTGCACCGCTGCTCGGCGTGAACCTGGGCAGGGTCGGGTTCCTGGCGGAGGCGGAACGCGACGACATCGAGGCGATCCTCATGCGCATCGTCAACGCCGACTACCGCGTCGAGGAGCGGATGACCCTGGAGGTCGACGTCCTGCACGAGGGGGAGGTCATCTGCCACAACTGGGCGCTCAACGAGGCCAGCGTGGAGAAGGCGGCCCGCGAGCGGATGCTCGAGGTGGCGGTCGAGGTCGACGGACGTCCCCTGTCGACCTGGGGGTGCGACGGAGTGGTCATGTCGACCCCGACCGGCTCCACGGCCTACGCCTTCTCAGGGGGTGGCCCGATCGTGTGGCCCGACGTCGAGGCGCTGCTGTTGGTGCCGATCTCCGCCCACGCGCTCTTCGCCCGTCCGCTGGTGCTCGGCCCGGACACGCGCCTGGCGGTGGAGGTCGTCCCGCACTCGCACGTGGCCGGGGTGATGTGGTGCGACGGGCGGCGCGCCGTGGAGGTGCCACCCGGTGCCCGGATCGAGGTGCGTCGCTCGCAGGTTCCGGTACGGCTGGCCCGACTGAGCAACGACCCCTTCACCGACCGGCTGGTGCAGAAGTTCGCGCTGCCGGTGACGGGCTGGCGCGGCCCCGCCAGCCCGGCCCGGCCTCGTGCCGATGCCGACGCAGACCCGGGTGCCGCCGAGGGTGCCGGGTGAGCCTGCGACGCATCCGGATCCAGGAGCTGGGTGTGATCGAGGACGCCGAGCTCGACCTTGTCGACGGGCTCAACGTGATCACCGGCGAGACCGGGGCCGGCAAGACGATGGTGGTCAGCGGCCTGGGACTGCTGCTGGGGGAGCGGGCCGACAGCGGGCTGGTCCGCTCCGGCAGCCGGCGCGCCGTCGTCGAGGGGGAGGTCGAGGTCGCGCCGGGCCACCCGGCCGCGCAGCGGGCGGAGGAGGCTGGCGGGGACGTGGAGGACGGGCTGGTCCTGGTCCGCACCGTCGCCGCCGAGGGACGCTCCCGGGCCAGCGTCGGCGGCCGCTCCGCACCGGTGTCCGTGCTGGCCGAGGTGGGCCAGCACCTCGTCGCCGTGCACGGCCAGGCCGACCAGTGGCGGTTGCGCGACGCCGACCAGCACCGCATCCTCGTCGACGCCGCCGGCGGCCAGGAGCTGCGGGAGGTGCACGCCCGCTACCAGGAGGCCTGGGAGCGCTGGCAGCAGGAGCGTGCGCGGCTCCTCCGCCTGACCAGCTCGGCCGCGCAGCGCTCGGTGCGGGTCTCGGTGCTGCGTGCCGGGCTGGAGGAGATCGAGGCCGTCGACCCCCAGGAGGGTGAGGAGGACGAGCTCCGCACCGAGAGCGAGCGGCTCAGCCACTCCGAGGAGCTGCGCCACGCGGCGCAGCAGAGCCATGACGCGCTGGCCGGCGCCGAGCTGGACGACCCCGACCAGCCCAGCGTCGCGGGTCTGCTCTCCTCGGCCCTCGCGGTGCTCGGGCCGGCTGGCGAGCACGACCCGGAGCTGGCCCAGCTGCGCGGACGGGTCCAGGAGCTGTCCTACCTGGCGGCCGACCTGGCGTCCGACCTCGCCGGGTATGCCGCCACGATCGACGTCGACCCCGCCCGGCTGGAGGCGGTGCACGCCCGGCGGGCCGAGCTGACGGGCCTGCTGCGGCGGTACGGGCCCGGCACGCGCGAGGTGCTCAGCTTCGCCCGCGAGGCGGCCGAGGAGCTGGAGCGGATCGACGTCTCCGACGAAGCCCTGACGCAGCTGCAGGAGGAGGTCGAGCGGCTCCGCCGGGACACCGGCCGCCTGGGGGCTGAGCTGACCGCGGCGCGGCAGGCGCTGGCCGGCCGCATCGGCGCGGCCGTCACCGAGGAGCTGGCCCACCTCGCGATGGGCTCGGCGACGGTGAGCGTCGCCGTCGAGCAGCGGGTGGTGGGTTCGGCTGCCTCCGACGCCACCGACCCTCCGACGACGGTGCCCCTGCCGACCGGCGAGGAGGTGCACCCGGCGGCGCACGGCGTGGACACGGTCGAGATCCGGCTGGCCGCCAACCCCGGGGCACCGGCGCGCTCGGTCACGCGCGCTGCCTCCGGCGGCGAGCTGTCCCGGGTCATGCTCGCGCTGGAGCTGGTCTGCGGGCTGGGCTCCGGCGGCGACACCGTACCCACCTACGTCTTCGACGAGGTCGACGCCGGGGTCGGCGGCGCTGCCGCCCTCGACCTCGGTGCCCGCCTGGCCCGCCTGGCCGAGCACGCCCAGGTCGTCGTGGTGACCCACCTGGGGCAGGTCGCTGCCTACGCCGACCGTCACCTGGTGGTGCGCAAGAGCACCGACGGCCAGGTCACGCGCAGCGGGGTGACGGTCGTCGAGGGGCCGGACCGCGAGGCCGAGCTGGCGCGCATGCTCGGCGGTGTCGCCGAGTCCGACGCGGCGCTGCAGCACGCCCGGGAGCTGCTGTCCCGGCGTGGGACCATGGGTCGACCATGAGCAGCACGAGGCGTGCGCGCCCCGCCGATCCGACGGTCCCGCTCACCGGGACGGTCCGCGTCGATGAGCGCACCAAACGCCTCACCACCCGGCTGCAGCCGGGAGAGATCGCGGTCATCGACCACGAGGACCTCGACCAGGTCAGCGCCCACGCCCTGGTCGCCTGCTCACCTGCCGCGGTGGTCAACGCCGCGCCCAGCACCACCGGTGCCTATCCCAACATGGGCCCGCAGATCCTCCTGGACGCCGGCGTCCCGCTGCTGGACCGAGCCGGCCCCGAGGCGATGGGGATGGTGGAGGGCTCCACCGCCACGGTCAAGGGCGGCGAGATCTGGGTCGGCGGTGCCCTGGTGGCCCACGCCGACCGGCTGACCCCCGAGCAGGTCAGCGACCAGATGGAGCGGGCCCGAGCCAACCTGTCGGACCAGATCGAGGCCTTCTCCCACAACACGATGGAGTATGTCCGCGCCGAGCGTGAGCTGCTCCTCGACGGCATCGGGGTGCCCGAGCTGCGCACCGACTTTGCGGGCCGCTACGCCTTGGTCGTGGTCCGCGGCTACCACTACAAGGAGGACCTGCAGACCTTGCGGCCCTTCCTGCGGGACGCCCGGCCCGTGCTCATCGGGGTCGACGGTGGCGCGGACGCGCTGCTGGAGATGGGGCTGACCCCCGACGTGATCGTCGGCGACATGGACTCCGTCTCCGACAAGGCCCTGACCTGTGGAGCCGAGCTGGTCGTCCACGCCTACCGGGACGGCCGGGCGCCAGGGCTGGAGCGGGTCGAGCAGCTGGGGGTCACCGACGCGGTCGTCCTGCCGGCGACCGGCACCAGCGAGGACATCGCCATGCTGCTCGCGGACGAGCTGGGTGCCGAGCTCATCGTGGCCGTCGGCACCCACGCGACCCTGGTCGAGTTCCTCGACAAGGGTCGCCAGGGGATGGCCAGCACCTTCCTGACCCGGTTGCGGGTCGGCAGCAAGCTGGTCGACGCCAAGGGCGTCAGCCTGCTCTACCGCTCCGGCATCTCGACCATGTCCCTGGTCTGGCTGGTGCTGGCGGGCCTCCTGGCGCTGGTCGTCGCCCTGGCCACCACCCCGGCGGGCCGGGCCTTCTTCGGCGTCGTGGCCGTACGATGGGACGACATCTGGGCCTGGATCGAGGGGCTGTTCTAGACACGTGATCGACTTCCGTTACCACCTGGTCTCCCTGGTCGCCGTCTTCATCGCCCTCGCGGTCGGGATCGTGCTGGGCGCCGGACCGCTGCGCGAGGGCATCTCCGACACCCTCGAGGGCGAGGTCTCCGACCTCCGCGCCGAGCGCGCCGAGGTGCGTGCCCAGGCCGCGGAGGCCGTGGCCCGTGCCGACGCCCTGGACGAGGCGATGGGCGTGATCGCCCCCCGCACCGCGTCGGCCACCCTGACCGGGGTGCGCGTCGCGGTGGTCGTGCTGCCGGGCGCCGACCGTAACCTCGGTGAGCAGCTGACCCAGGCCGTCGACGAGGCGGGCGGCTCTGTTCCGCTCACAGTTACGCTGCAGCCCTCGTGGCAGACCGAGCAGGGACAGGAGGAGGCGGTGCCCCTCCTGGACGAGCTCGCCGGGGACCTGCAGCTGCCGACCCTTCCGGAGGGAGAAGGCCCGTCCCTGCCCGCCGTCGTGGGGGCAGCCCTCGTCGGTGCCGACGGACCGGGCCGGACCGGAGCCTGGCTGGAGGCGCTGGATCAGCTGAACTCCGAGGGCTACCTCAGGCTGGCCTGGAGCGAGGAGACCGATGCCACCCTCGAGGACCGCAGGCCGCCCGACGCCGTGCTCGTGGTCGCCGGAGGTCTCAGCCTGCCCGAGGAAGGGGACCTCGACGAGGCCGGCACCCTGGCCCTGGACACCCGCACCGGCCTGGTCCGCACGATCGTCCGGCTGGACACCCCACTCACCGTCAGCGGCACCGGCACCGTCGGCGGAACTGCGCAGCCAGAGGGCGGGGCGGACCCGCTCGTGGTGGGGATCCGTCAGGACCGGGCCCTTCGGGCGCAGACCTCCACCGTGGACGACGCGGAGGGCGCCGCCGGTCGACTGTCCACGATCCTCGCCCTGGGCTGGGAGGTGGCCGGACGGTCCGGGCACTACGGCATCGGGCCGCAGTCCGAGGCACCCATGCCCCAGCCGCCCCCGGTGCGGTTGGTCACCGGTCTGGTGCCCGACGACCAGGAGCAGGCGACCGAGCCGGTGCCCGACGACCCCGAGGACCCCAGCGGTCCCGGACAGACGGGTGACACGGGTGTCACGAGTGGTGCGGGGGACGGAGACCCCAGGGAGACGGGAGACACGGGCGCCGGCGACGACGCTGCCGACGGCGACGCCGTCCCCCCGGTCGAGGACGACGCGGCCACCACCGCACCATGACGGGTCCAGCGCGGTCCGCCGGAGTGTGGAGCACCCTTCTGCTCGCCACCACCGGGTATGCCGTGGCGCGCGCGGCCCGGGCCGCGCACCTCACCGGGCGCTTCCCGGGGGGCTCGGCCCGCTGGGACCGGCTCAACCACGCCGGCGACCCGATCACCCTGACCGAAGGGGTCGCGCTCGCCGCCGGGACCGGCCTGCCGCTGGTCCTCGCCGACCCGCCGGCCGTGCTGGCGGTGACGGGCGCCGCCCTCGCCGGTGCCGCAGACGACCTGGGGGAGAGCACCCAGGCCAAGGGCTTGCGCGGCCACCTGTCTGCCCTGCGTGCGGGCCGGGTGACCACCGGTGCGGTCAAGGTGGGCGCGATCGGCGCGACCGGCCTGCTGAGCGCAGCCTGGTCCGACCACCGCCACGGTCGAGGCGTGGGTCTGCACACCATGGCAGCAGCAGGCCTCGTCGCGGGGGGAGCCAACCTGGCCAACCTCTTCGACCTGCGGCCCGGACGGGCCCTCAAGGTCGGGCTGGTGTGCGGCATACCCCTCGTGCTGGCAGGACGCCCGGCCGCCGCCGCGGCGGTAGGTGCGAGCCTGGCCGTCCTCCCCGACGACCTCGCTGCGCGGTCCATGCTGGGTGACACCGGAGCCAACCCCCTCGGGGCGGCCACCGGGATCGCCGCGGCACAGCGGCTCCCGGACCGCGGACGGTGGGCTGCCCTGGCGGTGGTGACGGCGCTGACCCTGATGAGCGAGCGGGTGAGCTTCACCCGGGTCATCGAGGCGACGCCGGTGCTGCGCAGCCTGGACGCCTGGGGCAGGGGATGACCAGCTCGCGGCCAGGGCCTGACCCGGGACCAGGGCCCGACCCGGGAACGGCACCCAGCCCCCGGCTGGGCGGCCAGGGGCTGCTCGCCGCGGCCGGGGTCGTCGCGGCGGTCACCCTGGTGTCCCGGGCGGTGGGCCTGGCCCGGTGGGTCGCCTTCTCGCACGCCGTCGGCGCGACCTGCGTGGGGCATGTGTACGCGACCGCCAACACCGTGCCCAACGTCATCTTCGAGGTCGCGGCAGGCGGTGCCCTCGCGGCCGTCGCGGTCCCCCTCGTGGCCCGGCACCTGCACCGCGGGGACGAGGAGCTGGCCGACCGCACCGCCTCGGCCCTGCTGAGCTGGGCCCTGCTGATCCTGCTGCCGCTGACCCTCGTCGTCGCCCTCGCCGCCGGCCCGATCACGGCCCTGCTGCTCGGCGGCGGGGAGCTCGACCACGGGTGCGAGCCGGTAGCGGCCCAGGACGCGGGGCGGATGATGCTGCTGCTCTTCGCGCCACAGGTGGCGCTCTACGGCATCGGCATCGTGCTCGCCGGGGTCCTGCAGGCGCACCGCCGCTTCCTCGCCGCGGCGCTGGCCCCGTTGCTCTCCAGCCTGGTGGTGATTCTGGTCTACCTGGCCTTCGGCGCCCTCTACGAGCCGACCCAGCACCTCGCTGGCCTGCCCACCTCGGCGCTGGTGCTGCTCGCCGGCGGCACCACGCTGGGGGTGGTCGCCCTGAGCCTGCCGCTGCTGGTCCCGGCGGCCCGGCTCGGGATCCGGTGGCGGCCGACGCTGCGCTTCCCGGCCGGCTCCGGTCGCCTGGCCGGAGCGCTCGCGGGTGCCGGCGTGCTCGGCGTCGGCGCGCAGCAGCTGTTCGTCGTCGTGGTCATCCTGCTCACCAACCGCTCCGGGGTCGCGGGCATCGCCGTGTGGAACTACGCCCAGACCGTCTACCTGCTGCCCTACGCCGTCCTCGTCGTGCCGCTGGCCACCGCGGCCTTCCCGCGCCTCACCGACGAGCCCGCCCGCGCCGTCGCCACCTTGCGCCGCGCGCTCACGGCCTCGGTCGTTGCCGCGGTGGCCGGTGCGGCCGTGCTGGTCGCCACGCGTGCGGACGTGGGGACGGTCTTCCTCGCGCTCGACGCGGGGTCAGGGGGCACCGGCCGCGCCTCCCTGGAGGCGCTGCCGCCCACCCTGGCCCTGCTCGCCCCGGGGCTCGTGGGGTTCGCCCTGCTCGCGGTCCTGACCCGCGCCCTCTACGCGGCCCAGCGGCCCTGGGACGCAGCTGCCGGCACGGTGCTGGGCTGGGCGGTCGCAGGGCTGCTGCCGCTCGCCGTCGTGCCGCCCCTCCTGGCGCGGGACGGCACCATCCGCGAGGTGCTGGCCACGCTCGCGGCGGCCTCGTCGGTGGGCATGGTCGTCGCGGCTGTCGTCCTCCTGGCCCGCACCCGCCGGGTATGGGGTGCCGCCGCCCTCGAGGGCGTCGGCCGGGCCGGACTCGCCGCCCTGGCCGGTGCGGCCGTGGTGGTGCTCGCCCGGGAGCTCCTGCCCACGCAGCAGACGCAGTGGCCAGGCGCGCTGCTCGCGGGCACGCTGAGCGGAGCAGCGGTCCTGCTGCTGGTGGCCGGGGCTCTGCGGGTGCTGGCGCCGGAGTCCTTCGACCTGGTGCGGGCGCGGGTTGCCGCGCGACGGGAGCGCAGCCGGGAGCGGGTCGGGCCGGGAGGTGCGCAGTGAGGGTGCTGCTGGTGACCGCGCTGGTCGCGGGGGGAGTCGGCGGTCACGTCCGGATGCTCGCCCGGGGTCTGGTGGCGGCCGGGCACCAGGTGCTGGTGGCCTGCCCGCAGGAGGTGGCCCAGGCCTTCGAGCTGGAGCGGACCGGCGCCACGGTGGTCCCCGTCGAGGTGGGCAGCGGGCTGCACCCGGCCCGGGACCCGAAGGCGGTGCGGCATCTGCGACGGCTCGCTGCGGGCGCTGACGTCGTGCACGCGCACGGGGTGCGGGCCGGGGCGCTGTCCGCCCTCGCACTCCTCGCCGCGCGCCGCGCCGACCTGGGGCGGACTGATGCCTCCCCGGTTGCTGGCCCACCGAGAGGCGCGGACCATGCGTTGCGACGAGCACCGCTGGTGGTGACGATGCACAACGCGCCGCCGACCGACCGCCGCTCCGCCCTCGTCTACGGCGTCCTCGAGCGGCTGGTCCACGCTCGTGCCGATCTGGTGCTGGGTGTCTCTCCTGACCTCGTCGACAGGGCCCGGGCGCGCGGTGCTGGCCAGGCCGGCCTGGCCGTCGTCCCGGCCGAGCCGTCCCGACTCGTGCCCGCGCACCGGCGCGGTGAGGTGCGTGCTGCCGTCCGTGCTGAGCTGGGCCTCGTCGACGGCCAGCTGCTGCTGCTCACGGTGGGCCGGCTCGGGGCGCAGAAGCGCACGGTCGAGGTCGTGGCTGCCTACCAGTCCTACGTCGAGCGCGAGGCAGGCGGCACGAGCGCTGGCTCCGCCTGGCCGGCGGAAGTGTGCCCGCAGGTCGTGCTGGCTGTCGCCGGAGACGGACCGGACCGTGTCGACGTGGCCGCGCAGGCTGCCTCTGGTCCTGGCCGGGTGCACCTGCTCGGGCGCCGGGACGACGTGCCCGAGCTGCTCGCCGCCGCGGACGTCGTGGTCTCCGGCGCACAGTGGGAGGGGCAGCCGCTGTGGCTCCAGGAGGCTCTGGGCGCCGGCGTGCCCGTCGTGGCGACCGACGTCGGCGGCACCAGGGTCGTGGTGGGGGACGCCGCGGTGCTGGTGCCGGTGGGCGAGGACGGCGGCGGCATGGCCAGCCACGCCCGCGTCAGAGCCCTGCGGGAAGCCCTGCGTGCCGTGCTGGTCGACGCGCAGCTGAGGTCGACGCTGGCCGACCGTGCGCTGCGCCGAGCCCGCGAGCTGCCCACTGCGGCGGAGGCCGTCGAGGCGGCCGAGACCGCCTACGCGCGGGTGCGCGGCACGGCATACCCGGACCGGGTTGTCGGACCGACCGGCACCTGAACTAGACTGGCAGCCCGTGGCCCAGACGACGAAGCACATCTTTGTGACCGGAGGCGTCGCCTCCTCCCTCGGGAAGGGTCTGACGGCGTCCAGCCTCGGCTTCCTCCTCCGCAGTCGGGGACTGCGGGTGACCATGCAGAAGCTGGATCCCTACATCAACGTCGACCCCGGCACGATGAACCCCTTCCAGCACGGTGAGGTCTTCGTGACCGAGGACGGCGCCGAGTGCGACCTGGACATCGGCCACTACGAGCGTTTCCTCAACCGCAACCTCTCCGGCCGCGCCAACGTGACCACCGGGCAGGTCTACGACGAGGTCATCTCCAAGGAGCGACGGGGGGAGTACCTCGGCGACACCGTGCAGGTCATCCCGCACATCACCAACGAGATCATGGCGCGGATGCGGGCCGACGCCGCGCTGCCGGACGCGGAGCGGCCGGATATCATCATCACCGAGGTGGGGGGCACGGTCGGTGACATCGAGAGCCTGCCGTTCCTCGAGGCCGCCCGGCAGGTGCGGCACGCGATCGGCCGCGCCAACAGCTTCTTCGTGCACGTCTCCCTCGTGCCCTACCTCGCGCCCAGCGGCGAGCTGAAGACCAAGCCGACCCAGCACTCGGTCGCCGCGCTCCGCCAGGTCGGCGTGCAGCCCGACGCGCTGGTGCTGCGCGCGGACCGCGAGATCCCGGACGGCATCAAGCGCAAGATCTCGATGATGTGCGACGTGGAGGCCGAGGCCGTCGCGGCCGCGGTGGACGCCCCCTCGATCTACGACATCCCCAAGGTGCTGCACCGGGAGATGCTGGACGCGTATGTGGTGCGGCACCTGGACCTGCCCTTCCGGGACGTCGACTGGTCGGCCTGGGACGCGCTGCTGGAGCGGGTCCACGAGCCCGAGCACCGCGTGGAGATCGCCCTGGTCGGCAAGTACGTCGACCTGCCGGACGCCTACCTGTCCGTCACCGAGGCGCTGCGGGCCGGCGGCTTCCGCCACGACGCCAAGGTGGACATCCGCTGGGTGCCCTCCGACGAGTGCCAGACCGAGATCGGCGCCACCCGCGCCCTCGGCGGGGTCGACGCCGTCCTGATCCCCGGTGGCTTCGGGGTGCGCGGCATCGAGGGCAAGATCGGTGCCTTGCGCTGGGCCCGCGAACGCCGGGTGCCGACGCTGGGCATCTGTCTGGGCCTGCAGGCGATGGTCATCGAGCACGCGCGGAACGTCGCCGGCATCGAGGGCGCGAGCTCGACCGAGTTCGACCCCCAGACCCCGGACCCGGTCATCGCCACGATGGAGGAGCAGAAGGCCTTCGTCGAGGGGGCGGGCGACCTCGGGGGGACGATGCGCCTGGGCGCCTACCCCGCGGTGCTGGCCGAGGGCTCCGTGGTCGTCGAGGCCTACGGCACCACCGAGGTGAGCGAGCGGCACCGGCACCGTTACGAGGTCAACAACGCCTACCGCGACCGGCTGGCCGAGGCCGGTCTGGTCGTCAGCGGGACGTCGCCGGAGGGCACCCTGGTGGAGTATGTCGAGCTGCCCCGTGAGGTGCACCCCTACTACGTCTCCACCCAGGCCCACCCCGAGTTCAAGTCCCGCCCCGACCACGCCCACCCGCTCTTCGCCGGGCTGGTCGCCGCGGCCCTCGACGGCCAGCGCGCGCAGCGCCTGGTCGAGGTCGAGGCCCGCCAGCACCAGCACGAGCTCCCGGGCTGACCGAGCACGTCGAAGGGCCCGACCGAGCACGTCGAAGGGCTCATCAGGACACGTGGAAAGGCCCGACCGAGCACGTCGGAGGGCTCATCAGGACACGTCAGCATGCCGTATTGCGTGTTCTGTCCGGCCATGTCGCGTGTTCGGTCGAGACCTATGACGTGTCCTGTTGCGCCGTCTGACGTGTTCTGTCGCATAGCGTGGCGGCCATGACCCTCGATGCCCCGCGCCTGAGCCTGGATGAGCTGCACGACCTGCCCGGGCGACGGCCCGTGGCCGCCAGTGACGTGGTCTTCGAGGGGCGGGTCTGGGACGTCGTCGCCGACGACGTCGACCTGGGCGGCCCGGAGCCGGTGCGTCGGGAGTACGTCGCCCACACCGGCGCCGTCGCGATCCTGGCCCTGCGCGAGGACCGCGGCACGCCGGAGGTCCTGGTGATCCGGCAGTACCGCCACCCGATCGGCGCCGAGGACTGGGAGCTGCCGGCCGGTCTGCTCGACGTCGAGGGAGAGGAGCCCGTGCTCACCGCCCAGCGTGAGCTGGTCGAGGAGGCCGACCTGCAGGCGGCGGCCTGGGAGGAGCTGGTCACCCTCACGCCCTCTCCGGGCGGCCTGGACGAGGTCATCACCATCTTCCTGGCCACCGGCCTGTCCGACGTGCCGGGGGACGAGCGGCACGAGCGGGAGCACGAGGAGGCGGGGATGCCGACCGGTTGGGTCGCCCTCGACGACGCGGTCTCCGCGGTGCTGAACGGGCAGGTGCGCAACGGTCCGCTGATGGTCGGCGTCCTGACGGTCGCGGAGCGGCTGCGCCGCAGGACCCGACGCTGACGGCCTCGAGATTCCCGCCGACTCGTCACCGCACGGTCCTGCGGTGACGGTCCTGCGGTGACGGTCCTGCGAACTTGGTGTTCCACCGCAGTTTCCGCAGGACCGAGAGCGCAGGACCGGAAGACCGGCGACACCTCACGTGTTCTGTCGGGCCCTTCGACGTGTTCAGTCGAAACGTCGAGGCACACCGCGCATCACCCTGAAAGCTGTGCAGGTCCGGCGTTGCCGGCACGTAGACTGGCCCACGTGCGCGGGGCGGAGTGACGACCCGCCGGCGACCGCACCGCATACCCTCCGGTATGCGGTGCCTGTCGCCACCGCGCACCGTGCGTCCGGCGTCACCGACGAGAGGTCGAGGATCCCTCGGCAAAGGTGTGGTGGCACCGCGACCTGGCCCCCGCCCACACCTCCAGGGCTGTGCCGAGAACTGCTGCGAGGCGGTCCGGCATATCAGACGCTGAGAGGAGACAAGAATGCTACGCACCCATGAGGCCGGCACCCTGCGCCCCGAGCAGGTCGGCACCACCGTCACCCTGACCGGGTGGGTCGGACGTCGCCGCGACCACGGCGGGGTGGCCTTCATCGACCTGCGGGACGCCAGCGGCGTCGTCCAGGTCGTCGCCCGCGACGAGGTGCTCACCGGCACCGCGCACGACCTGCGCAGCGAGTACGTCGTCAAGGTCGTCGGCGAGGTGGTCGCCCGCGCGGACAAGGACGTGAACCCCGAGCTGCCCACCGGCGCGGTCGACGTGGTCGCCGCCGACATCGAGGTGCTCAGCGAGTCCGAGCCGCTGCCCTTCCAGATCGACGAGCGGGTCAGCGTGGGGGAGGAGGCGCGCCTGCGCCACCGCTACCTCGACCTGCGCCGCCCCGGCGCCAACGCGGCGGGCGCCAACCTGCGGCTGCGCTCCAAGGTCAACGCAGCGGCCCGCAACCTGCTCGCCGAGCGCGACTTCGTCGAGATCGAGACCCCGACCTTGACCCGGTCCACCCCCGAGGGCGCCCGCGACTTCCTGGTCCCGGCGCGGCTGCAGCCGGGCAGCTGGTACGCCCTGCCGCAGAGCCCGCAGCTGTTCAAGCAGCTGCTCATGGTGGCGGGTATGGAGCGCTACTACCAGATCGCGCGCTGCTACCGGGACGAGGACTTCCGGGCCGACCGGCAGCCGGAGTTCACCCAGCTGGACGTGGAGATGAGCTTCGTCGAGCAGGACGACGTCATCGAGCTCGGCGAGGCGATCGCCAGGGCGGTCTGGGGCGTCATCGGTGTCGACCTGCCCACGCCGTTCCCGCGGATGTCCTACGCCGAGGCGATGGCGCGCTACGGCACGGACAAGCCCGACCTGCGCTTCGACCTGGAGCTGACCGACTGCACGGAGTTCTTCTCCGGCACGCCGTTCCGCGTCTTCCAGGCCGAGTACGTCGGCGCGGTCGTCATGCCCGGCGGTGGCTCCCAGCCGCGGCGCCAGTTCGACGCCTGGCAGGAGTGGGCCAAGCAGCGTGGAGCCAAGGGCCTGGCCTACGTCACGGTCTCCGAGGACGGCGAGCTCGGCGGTCCCGTCGCCAAGAACATCTCCGACCAGGAGCGGGCCGGGCTCGCCGCGCACGTGGGCGCCCAGCCGGGAGACTGCGTCTTCTTCGCCGCCGGGCCGGTCAGGGCGTCCCGTGCCCTGCTGGGTGCGGCGCGGCTGGAGATCGGCCATCGCGTCGGGCTGATCGACGAGTCGGCGTGGAGCTTCCTCTGGGTCGTCGACGCGCCGCTCTTCGAGCCCGCAGGGGAGGCCGTCGCCGCCGGTGACGTGGCGGTGGGCACGGGTGCCTGGACCGCGGTCCACCACGCCTTCACCTCGCCCAAGGCCGAGTTCGTCGACTCCCTGGAGTCCGACCCTGGCGCGGCGCTGGCCTACGCCTACGACCTGGTCTGCAACGGCAACGAGATCGGCGGCGGATCGATCCGGATCCACCGCCGCGACCTGCAGGAGCGCGTCTTCGCGATCATGGGGCTGTCGGCGGAGCAGGCGCAGGAGAAGTTCGGCTTCCTGCTCGAGGCGTTCAAGTATGGCGCTCCGCCGCACGGCGGCATCGCCTTCGGCTGGGACCGGATCGTCGCCCTGCTGGCCGGCACCGACTCGATCCGGGACGTCATCGCCTTCCCCAAGACCGGTGGCGGCTTCGACCCGCTGACCGAGGCACCCGCCCCGATCACCCCGGAGCAGCGCAAGGAGGCCGGCATCGACGCCAAGCCGGCGAAGGACACCCCCGCGCCGCAGGGTGCGGAGCAGGTGAGCCCGCACCAAAGCTGACCAGGCTCCGACCGGAGCCACGGCGGGCGACCCGTCCACTGACGCGGCCATGCACGCAGATCGTCCGATCTGCGTGCATGGCCGCGTCGTTCGGCGACCAGGGCGAGAGGGCGCGGCGACGGGCGGGCCTTCAGAGGTCCAGCTGCCGCGAGTGCCAGGCTCGGGCGGTGCGGTAGCCGAGGCGCCGGTAGAGACGTCGGGCCACCTCGTTGTCCGAGTACATCCCGAGGGTGGACACGCCGTGGTGCTCCAGGGCCCACCGGGTCAGCGCCGCGGAGACCATCTCGCCCAGCCCCCGCCCGCGGGCGTGCGTGGCGGTGAGGATGCCGGCCAGGTGCGGCACGCCGGAGCGCTCGGTCTCGGCGCCGCCGACGGCCAGCAGCTCACCGTCAGGTCCTCGCAGACCCACCCACCGGGTCATCACCCCCTCGCCGATCCGGGTCCACACCCGAGGGTTGTGCTGGTGCGCGAAGGCCAGCAGCTCCTCGGCGTCCGAGAGGTCGTCCAGCAGCACCAGCGACTCCTCACCGGGCAGCGGGTCCGGCACGGTCGTGGCCCACATCCACTCCCAGTCACCGCCCTGGTCCGAGAGCGGCAGGACCTCGTGACCGACCTCGGCATGCTCCTGCGGCACCGATACCGACCGCGCCGCCCACCGCGCCAGCAGGTCCTCGTCCATCACGTGCTGCAGCGCCGACCGGACCCGCCCGGCCTCCTCCGCCAGCCCCCCGCCCTGCGGGACCGCCCCTGGCTCCTGCGACGGGCGGAGGGGAGCCACCCACAGCCCGGGCCGGTGCCCGAGCCGCTGCACCACCGCGACACCGTCGCGCACCAGCGCGTGACCGGAGAGCGGGTCCGGCAGTCCCCACCGCAGCCACGGGTCGTCATGGGAGAGCGCACGCAGGTCGGCGTAGGTCACGTCCGTGGCGCACCCGAGCGCGGACGGGTGCAGCGAGGGTCGGGAGGGCATGGCGAGAATTCTGGCACGCGCTCCGGCCCGCCCCTGGGCGCAGCCTGCGCCCCCCCAGGGCGCGGCCTACGCTGGGGCAATGGCTGACGACGACCTCTTCAGCAGCGGCCCGGCCGACGCGACCGGCGCCCTGATGGCACCGCTGGCGGTGCGGATGCGTCCGCGCACCCTGGAGGAGGTCGCCGGCCAGCGCGACGCCCTGCGGCCCGGCTCGCCGCTGCGCCGGCTCATCGAGGGTCAGGGCGGCGCGGCTGGTCCGCTGTCCGCGATCCTCTGGGGTCCGCCGGGGACGGGCAAGACGACCCTGGCGCACCTGGTCGCGACCGCGGCAGAACGGCGCTTCGTCGAGCTCTCCGCCGTCACCGCCGGTGTCAAGGACGTCCGGGCGGTGATGGACCAGGCCACGCGGGACCGCAGCCTCTACGGCCGGCAGACCGTCCTCTTCCTGGACGAGATCCACCGCTTCACCAAGGCCCAGCAGGACGCGCTGCTCCCCGGTGTCGAGAACCGCCTGGTCATCCTGGTCGCCGCCACGACCGAGAACCCCTCCTTCTCGATCATCGCGCCGCTGCTCTCCCGTTCGGTGCTGGTCACGCTCAGCTCGCTCGACGACGACGACGTGCGCGGGGTGGTGGAGCGGGCGATCGCGGACGAGCGCGGCCTGGCCGCCGGGTTCACCCTGGCCGAGGAGGGTATGGCGCACATCGTGCGCATGGCGGGGGGCGACGCCCGCCGGGCCCTGACGACGCTGGAGGCCGCGGCCGGGGTGGCCACCGACGACGTGCCTGCGGGACGCGAGGGGGGCGTCATACCGATCTCGCTCTCGCACGTGGAGCAGGCCGTCGCCCACGCCGCCGTCCGCTACGACCGCGCTGGCGACCAGCACTACGACGTCGCCAGCGCGTTCATCAAGTCGATGCGCGGCTCCGACGTGGACGCTGCGCTGCACTACCTGGCCCGGCAGCTGGAGGCGGGGGAGGACCCGCGCTTCATCGCCCGCCGCATCGTCATCGCCGCCTCCGAGGACGTCGGCATGGGCGACCCCACCGCCCTGCAGACTGCCGTCGCGGCGCTGCACGCGGTCGCCCAGATCGGCATGCCCGAGGCGCGGATCATCCTCGCGCAGGCCGTGGTCCACAACGCGCTCGCGCCCAAGTCCAATGCCGCCTACGCCGCGATCAACGCCGCGATCGCCGACGTGCGGGCGGGCAAGGGCGGGGCCGTCCCGGCGCACCTGCGCGGCTCCGGGTATGCCGGGGCAGCACGCCTCGGCCACGGTGAGGGCTACCGCTACAGCCACGACGAGCCCAACGGCGTCGGGCCGCAGCAGTTCTTGCCCGACGACCTGGCCGCCGAGGACGCCGACTACTACCACCCCACGGGCCGCGGCTGGGAGGAGCGGCTCGGGTCGCGGTGGAAGGAGCTGCGCAAGATCATCCGCGGGCGGTAGGTCGTCGGCGGGACGGCACGCGACGAGGCGGCCCGACCCTGGGGTCGGACCGCCTCGGCCGCTGCGTCGCGGTCAGCCGCGTACGGCGCCTACATCAGGTCCTGTAGGGCCTGGCGCAGGGACGCGTGCGCGGGGTTGCCGGCGTCGGTCTGGTTCAGCGCGGCCTGCAGCTGGGCCCGACGCTGGTTGGGGTTCTTGGGGTTCTCCGCACGGTCCAGCGACCGCGTGATGTTGGCCGCCTTGTTGTCGGGTATCTCACCGGCCCGCACGACCTGGTCCAGGTAGGCCCGGGCCAGGACGATGCTCGGCTCCCACTCGTACATGCGCATCGACATCGCGTTGTGCTCGTCGAGCTGCACGGTCTTCGCCGCGGCGATCTCGTGGGCACTGAGCTGGGCGGTCGGCGTCAGCTCCATGATGTCCAGGCCGCGGTGGATCTCGCTGCCGAAGACGTTGCCGTTGTACCAGTACGACGACCAGAAGCCACCGAGGACGGACTGGGTCGCGCTGATCGGACCGCGGTCGAAGTAGCCGATCTCGACAGGGTGGGCCGGGTCGGTGAAGTCGAGGAGCGACGCGCCGCCCTGGTACCACGCCTGGATCATCACGTCCCGCCCGGGCACGGGCAGGATGTTGGCCTGGTGCGCGACGCAGTTCTCCGTGGTGGACTGGGCGACGGGCAGCTTGTAGTAGCTCTGGAACTCCAGCTGTGGCGTGCCGCCGCTGCGGTCGATGGTGAAGAAGGCGTTCGCGCCCCAGGAGGTGCGGTGGTGCGGGGCGCAGCGCGGGCCGCTGCCGCCACCCCACTCGTCGGTGAACATCACGGTCTCGCCGTCGTTGCTGAAGTTGGCCGAGTGCCAGTAGGCGAAGTTCTCGTCGGCGACGACGTCCAGGCGGACCGGGTCGGCCGGGTCGGAGATGTCGATGAGGATGCCGTTGCCCTGGCAGGCGCCCGCCGCGAGACCCACCTCGGGGTAGACGGTGATGTCGTGACAGGTGTTGGTGTTGGGGCTCGGGCTGTAGTTGGTACCGGCCGGGGCGCAGCTGTTGAGCCCCGAGCCGTCAGGGCGGGGGGTGGTGCTGCACGGGTGGCCCGCGCGGGTCGGCCCGTTCTGCAGGCCGTTGACCGCACCGGTCTCCTCGTCGGCGAACAGGCGCCACTCCTTGACGACCTCGGCCGACGCGGGGTCGGCGACCGGGACCTTGATGATCTCGATCATGTGCGAGGAGGGGTTGGGGTCGGTCACGCCACGGCCGCAGCGCCCGTCCACGAAGCCGTCCGGCGTGTGCACCTTCTCGCCAGGGGACCGCTGCCCAGCGGTGCCGTTGTTGTAGATGTAGACGTGGTGGGGGTCGTTCGGGTCCTCGACCAAGCGGTTGGTGTGCGAGCCGCGGCAGGTCTGGATGCCCGCGACCTGGACCGGGTTGTCCAGGTCGGAGATGTCCCAGATACGCACGCCACGGAAGCGGTCCGGCTGCGCACCGCCCGGGTTGCTCTGGGTGCCGCAGTCGACCCGACCACTGTTTTCCTCGACCGACTGGAAGACGAGGTGGCCGTAGACGTTGAGGTCCCCCTGACCGCCGGGGCAGAGCACCGAGGTGCGGACCGTGGGGTTCGCCGGGTCGGAGGCGTCGACGACGTTGAAGCCGTGATAGTTGCCCTGCAGGACGTAGTCACCGGTGAAGGCCATGTCCGAGTTGAACCCGGTCAGCCCGGTGTCGACCTTGGTCACCTGGGCCAGGTGGTTGATCCCGTGGCTGGCGACCTCGTCCACCCCCAGGCCGTAGCGGGGGTCGTCGGTGGTCGGGAGCTCGTCGGCGCCGGAGGCGGCCGGGAGCATGGTCAGGCCCAGCAGGACGGCGCTGACCATGGACAGGGGTGCGCGCCATCTGCGGGCCATCGGCCCGGATCGCGCCTTCTTCTTCGTCAGTGGCATGTGGCGTCGTTGCCCTTCGTGCCGGTGCCTGCGCCAGGCCTCCGGGCGGCACCATGATGGTCAGGAGTCGCGACCGGTTCCCTCACCGGGCCTGTAACCCGCCGTGACGCCGGTCACGTTAGAGGAGGGGGAACGAGCAGGACAAGGAACGAGGCAGAAACTGACCAAGTATTTACCTCATAGCGAGGCACGGCGCGGCACGCTCCCTGACACGGTCCGAGGCGGCCGGTCGGGTGACCGGCCGCCTCGGCAGGATGTCAGCGGCAGACGTGTCTCACATCAGGTCCTGGATGGCCTGGCGCAGGGCCGCGTGCGCGGGGTTGCCGGCGTCCGTCTGGTTCAGCGCGGCCTGCAGCTGGGCCCGGTAGTAGCCCTTGGCGTTCCGCGGGTTCTCCGCCCGGTCCAGGGACTGGGTGATGTTGTCGGCCTTGTTGTCGGCGATGTCACCGTTGCGCACCAGCTGGTCCAGGTGAGCCCGGGCCACGACGATGCTCGGCTCCCACTGGTACATGCGCATCGACATCGCGTTGTGCTCGTCCAGCTGCACGGTCTTCGCCGCGGCGATCTCGTGAGCGCTCAGGTGCTCCGACGGGAGCACGGTCAGGCTGTCGAAGCCCCGGGAGATCTCGTTGGCGTAGACGTTGCCGTTGTACCAGTACGAGGACCAGTAGCCGGAGCCGCCGGCGCCGCGGTCGAAGTAGCCGATCTCCTTGACGTCCGAGGGGTCGGTGAAGTCGAACAGCGACGCACCGCCTGAGTACCAGGCCTGCACCATCACGTCCCGACCAGGCACAGGCAGGATGTTCGCCTGGTGCGCGACGCAGGTCTCGTTGGCAGCCTGTGCCGCGGGGAGCTTGTAGTAGCTCTCGAAGTTCAGCTTCGGGGTGCCACCGCTGCGGTCGATGGTGAAGAAGGCGTTGGCGCCCCACTCCATGCGGTGGTGGGGTGCGCACCGGGCGCCGCCGCCACCACCCCACTCGTCGGTGAACATCACGGTCTCGCCGTCGTTGCTGAAGTTGGCCGAGTGCCAGTACGAGAAGTTCTCGTCCGCGACGTAGTCGAGGCGCGTCGGGGCGGCCGGGTCGGTGATGTCGATGAGGATGCCGTTGCCCTGGCAGGCGCCGGCCGCGAGACCGACCTCGGGGTAGACCGTGATGTCGTGGCAGGTGTTGGTGTTGGGGTTCGGGCTGTAGCCCGTGCCGGCAGGGGCGCAGCTGTCGAGCCCCGAGCCGTCCGGACGAGGGGTCGTGCTGCAGGGGTGCCCCTCGCGGGTCGGCCCGTTCTGCAGGCCGTCGACCGCGCCGGACTCCTCGTCGGCGAACAGGCGCCACTCCTTGACGACCTCGGCCGCCGCCGGGTCGGCGACCGGGACCTTGATGATCTCGATCATGTGGGTCGAGGGGTTGGGGTCGTCCAGGCCGCGTCCGCAGCGGCCGTCGACGAGGCCCTCGGGCGTGTGCACCGCCTCGGCCTGGTGGCGCTGGCCGGCGGTGCCGTTGTTGTAGATGTACACGTGGTCGGGGTCGTTGGGGTCCTCGACCATGCGGTTGGTGTGCGAGCCGCGGCAGGTCTGGATCGCCGCCACCTGGACCGGGTTGTCCAGGTCCGAGATGTCCCAGATGCGCACGCCGCGCATCCGCTCCGGGTTGGGCTGGTCGGCTGGCCCGGCGCCTTCGGTGCCGCAGTCGAGCCGGCCGTTGGCCTGCTCGACGGAGGTGAACAACAGGTCGCCGTAGACGTTGGCGTCGAACTGCCCGCCCGGGCACACGACCGTGGTCCGGATGGTCGGGTTGGCCGGGTCGGAGAGGTCGATGATGTTGAACCCGGAGTAGTTGCCTTGGATGGCGTAGTCACCGGTGAAGGCCATGTCCGAGTTGGTGGCCGTCAGCGGGGCGGTCTTGGGCATGTTCGACAGCAGTTCCATGTTGTGGCCGAGCTGCTCGTTCTGCGACAGCTGGAACCGGGGGTCCTCGGTGTCCGGGAGGTTGGGGTCGGCGGCCGCCTGGGCGGCGCCGGGGGCCAGGCTGAGGCCGAGCAGCGCGGCGCTGACCAACGCCAGAGGGCCTCGAAGTCGACGGACGGAACGTGCTCTTGCTGCCATGGCGGTGGCGCCTTTCGTGCCGGTGATCGCTACAAGGGACGCGCACCGGCCGAGGGGCTGGGCAACCGCCGTCGGGTGCCTCAGTCACGCATCGACTCTGGTGCTGCACCTGCAACCTAGCCACCCGCGTCATCGACACCGAGGAACTTGGCGAAACCTTTACCCGCCCCCGAAAACTTTTACCTCCGCCAGACCAACTGGGCGATTTCTTGACGATTCCTTGACCTCTTCCTTCACCATGCCGGGACGGTGGCGGGTATGGTTTGTCGGCCCACGGGGGTGATGCTGAGAAGGCCTCCCGGGCAGCGACCCTCGACGACGAGAGAGAGGCCAGGACGTGCCGCGTCCCGCATATCTGGTGCCGGTCGGCGCCGTGCTGATCTGCCTGGGGCTGAGCGCCTGCTCCGGGGCCGAGGACCCTCCTGCGGTGACCCACCGGGTCATCCAGGGTGGCGCCCCCGGTGAGCCGGGCGAGGTGCTCACCCAGGTGCCCACGATCCCCGACCCGGAGATCACGGCGGAGGACGTGGCCTTCGTGCGGCACATGATCGTGCACCACGGCCAGGCCCTGCAGATGACGGAGCTGGTCGACGAGCGCTCAGGTCGCGAGGACGTGCCCCTGTTCGCCGAGCGCATCCGCCTCAGCCAGGAGGACGAGATCCGGCTCATGGAGGAATGGCTGCAGACGCACCGGCTGGCGGTCCTGCGGATCGACGAGGCCGGCGGTGGCCACGGCGCCCACGTGGTGGGGGAGATGCCGGGCATGATCTCGGAGGAGCAGCTGGCCGAGCTGGCGGCCGCTGACGGTGAGGACTTCGACCGGCTCTTCCTGCGGCTGATGTACGCCCACCACGACGGGGCGGTCACCATGGTCGAGGACCTGCAGCAGGGCGACCAGGGCACCGACCCCGTGCTGTGGAACCTGGTCGTGGACATCGACTCCGACCAGCGGATCGAGATGGACCGGATCCTGCAGATGCAGGAGCAGATGGGCACTGGGGACCGTGGGGCGACGGAGGGTTCGGGGGGCGGCTCGGGGAGCGACTAGCATGGACCGGTCCGTGGCCCCCGCCGAAAGTTGAGCATGGAAACCGCCGAGATCCGCCGCCGCTGGCTGTCGTTCTTCGAGGGCAAGGGTCACGCGGTGGTGCCCAGCGCCCCGCTGGTCTACGACGACCCCAACCTGCTCTTCGTCAACGCCGGGATGGTGCCGTTCAAGCCCTACCTGCTCGGCGAGCAGACCCCGCCGTGGCCCCGGGCGACCAGCGTGCAGAAGTGCGTCCGGACGCTGGACATCGAGGAGGTCGGCAAGACCACCCGGCACGGCACGTTCTTCCAGATGAACGGCAACTTCTCCTTCGGTGACTACTTCAAGGAGGGCGCCATCCGGCACGCCTGGGAGCTGATCACCAGCTCCCAGAACGAAGGCGGCTTCGGCTTCGACCCGGAGTCCGTCTGGGTCACCGTGCTCGGACCGGGCGTGCACCCGAGCCTGCCCGAGGGGGACGAGGAGGCGGCCACCCTGTGGCGCGAGGTGGCGGGCCTGCCCGAGGAGCGGATCCAGCGCCGCGGCCTGGCGGACAACTACTGGCACATGGGGGTTCCCGGCCCGGCCGGCCCGTGCAGCGAGATCTACATCGACCGCGGTCCCGAGCACGGCCAGGACGGCGGCCCCGTCGTCGACGAGGACCGCTTCCTGGAGATCTGGAACCTCGTCTTCATGCAGGAGATGCTCGGCGAGGTCCGCACCAAGACCGACTTCGACGTCGAGGGTGCCCTCCCGAGCAAGAACATCGACACCGGCATGGGCCTGGAGCGGGTGGCCTACCTGCTGCAGGGGGTGGACAACCTCTACGAGATCGACGAGGTCTACCCCGTCATCGAGCGGGCCGAGGACCTCTCGGGCCGGGCCTACGGCGCCAACCATGACGACGACGTGCGCTTCCGCGTCGTCGCCGACCACGTCCGCTCCGGCCTGATGCTCATGGGTGACGGCGTCGTCCCCGGCAACGAGGGACGCGGCTACGTCCTGCGCCGGCTGCTGCGCCGCGCGGTCCGCTCCATGCGCCTGCTCGGCGTCGACCCCTCGGTCGCCGCGCTGCCAGAGCTGCTGCCGGTCAGCAAGGAGGTGATGAAGAGCTCCTACCCCGAGCTGGAGCGGGACTGGCCCCGGATCAGCGAGGTGGCCTACACCGAGGAGGACGCCTTCCGACGGACCCTCGCCAGCGGCACCACCATCCTGGACACCGCCGTGGCCAAGGCCAAGCAGGCCGGCGCGAGCACCCTCGGCGGCGCGGAGGCCTTCGCGCTGCACGACACCTACGGCTTCCCGATCGACCTCACCCTGGAGATGGCTGCCGAGCAGGGGCTGTCCGTGGACGAGGACGCCTTCCGCACGCTGATGACCGAGCAGCGCCAGCGCGCCAAGGCCGACGCCAAGGCCAAGAAGCACGGCCACGGCGGGGGCACCGCATACCGCGAGCTGTCCGACCGGCTGGGGACCAGCACGGAGTTCACCGGGTATGAGGCGATGGCCGGCGAGGCGCCCGTGGTCGCCCTCCTCTCCGGCGGGGCGCAGGTGGACCGCGTCCGCGTCGAGGGCGCCGACGCCGAGCGCGGCACCGAGCTGGAGCTGGTGCTGGCCAGCACCCCGTTCTACGCGGAGGCCGGCGGGCAGCTGGCCGACCACGGCACCATCCGGCTGGCCGGCGGCGGCGTCTTCGAGGTCGCCGACGTCCAGCGACCGCTGCCCGGCCTGGTCGTGCACCGTGGCCGGCTGCTGGAGGGGGAGGCCGCGGTCGGTGACACCGCGCACTCCCAGATCGACGTGCACCGCCGCGCGGCCGTGTCCCGCGCCCACACGGCCACCCACATCGTCCACAAGGTGATCCGCGAGGCCCTGGGCGACACCGCGACCCAGGCCGGCTCCGAGAACGCCCCCGGCCGGCTGCGCTTCGACTTCCGCGCCACCCGAGGGCTGTCGCCCGACGAGCTGGCCGGCGTCGAGGCCCGGATCAACGACCGGCTGATGGCCGACCTGCAGGTCAGCGCCGCCGAGATGCCGCTGGCGGAGGCGCGGGAGATGGGGGCGATGGCGCTCTTCGGCGAGCGCTACCCCGACCTGGTCCGGGTGGTCTCCGTCGGTGGCCCGTGGAGCCTGGAGCTGTGCGGAGGCACCCACGTGGTCAACTCCGCCCAGCTGTCCCTGGTGAAGATCCTCGGCGAGGCCTCGATCGGCTCCGGGGTACGGCGGGTCGAGGCGCTCGTCGGCGCCGACGCCTACGGTCACCTGGCGCGGGAGAACGTCATCGTCGGGCAGCTGACCGACGCCCTCAAGGTGCGGCCCGAGGAGCTGCCGGACCGGATCGCCTCGCTCGTGGCCCGGCTCAAGGAGGCGGAGAAGGAGATCGCGCAGGCCAAGGCGGCCCAGGTGCTGTCCTCGGCCTCGAGCCTGGTCGAGCAGGCGCGGGACGTGCGCGGCATCACCTGGCTGGGGCACGACCTCGGCGACGGCGCGGGCGGTGACGACCTGCGCCGGCTCGCCGCCGACCTGCGTGGCCGGCTCGGCACCGACCGGCCCGTCGTCGTCGCGCTCACCGGTGCCCAGAACGGCCGCCCCGCGGTCGTCGTCGCCACCAACGAGACGGCCCGGCAGCAGGGCCTCAAGGCCGGCGCGCTGGTCAAGGTCGCGGCCCAGGTGCTCGGCGGCGGAGGCGGCGGCAAGGACGACCTGGCCCAGGGCGGCGGGCAGGACCCGGCCAAGGCCCCGGAGGCCCTGGCCCGGATCGAGGCGGGCCTGACCGGGTGAGCGCCGACGTGCCGTCCTCGCCGTCAGGAGCGCAGGACGGCGTGCTGCTGGGGGTCGATGTCGGAGCGGCCCGGGTGGGCCTGGCCGTCAGCGACGGCGCCGGGATCCTCGCGCACCCCGTGGCGACGCTGGCCCGCGACGAGGCCGGCGGCACGGACCTGGACCAGATCGCGCTCGAGGTGCAGGAGCGGGGAGCTGTGGCCGTCGTGGTCGGGCTGCCGCGCACCCTCTCGGGGGAGGAAGGCCTGGCCGCCCGCGCAGCCCGCCGCTACGCTGAGGCACTGCAACGGCGGCTCGAGGTGCCGGTGCGGCTGTGGGACGAGCGGCTCACCACGGTGGACGCGCACAGGGTGCTGCGGGACAGTGGCGTGCCTGGCCGGTCCCAGCGTGGCGTCGTCGACCAGGCGGCCGCAGTGCTTATCCTCCAGTCAGCGCTCGAAGCACGGCGCGCCGGTCGTCCCGTCGGTGCCCCCACCAAGCAGAGAAAGCCGCGTTCGCGTTCGTCCGTGGCCCGTGACGCAAAGGACCAGCCATGAGCCAGCCACCCCGTGATGACTGGGACGACGTGGACGAGCACGACCGTAGCGGCGGCCGCCGCCACGACGACGGTCTGCTCGGCCTGGGGGCCGGTGAGGAGGACGTGCACGACGCGACGCTGGCCGACGAGATGCTCGCGCCGGACGAGGAAGCGGCCTACGCCCCGCGTCGACGCCGGAAGCGCAACCCCGTCCTGCGGGGCGTGGCACTGCTCGTCGCGCTGGGTCTGGTGGTCGTCGCGGGCGTCTACTCCTTCAACGCGGTCTCCGGGCTGCTGCCGCAGATCTCCCTCGGCGGTGAGACCACCGCCGAGGACTACGAGGGATCGGGCACCGGCGAGGTGATGGTGGAGATCCCGCAGGGAGCCTCGGGCGGTGAGATCGGCGAGATCCTGGTGCAGAGCGACGTCGTCGCCTCGGCCTCGGCGTTCACCGCGGCCCTGGCCGCCGACGCCCGTAGCAGCTCGATCCAGCCGGGCACCTACCGGATGGCCGAGCAGATGAGCTCCCAGGCCGCGCTGTCCCGCCTCCTCGACGGCGGCTTTCGCGAGGTCAACGGCGTCACGATCCGCGAAGGGCTCTGGGTGGCCGAGACGTTCGAGATCCTCGCCGAGCAGACCGGGCACGAGGTCGCCGAGTACGAGGCGATCGACCCCGCCGACCTGGACCTGCCCGGGGCGGCCGACGGGGAGCTGGAGGGCTTCCTGTTCCCCAGCACCTACGAGTTCCCGGCCGATGCCGGGCCGCAGGAGCAGCTGCAGACCATGATCGACCAGGGCAAGGCGGTCCACGCCCAGCTCGGGCTGGAGGGCGAGGAGCTGCGCGAGGTCATCACCAAGGCCAGCATCGTCCAGGGCGAGGGCATGTTCGCCGAGGACCTGCCCAAGATCGCCCGGGTGATGGAGAACCGCCTCGAGGGCAACTCCGAGACCAACGGCTACCTGCAGATGGACTCCACGGTCCACTTCATCTACCAGGAGCGGGGCCTGGCGGGCACCACCGAGGAACAGCGCGCCAACGACAGCCCCTACAACACCTACTACCACCCGGGTCTGCCGCCGGGCCCGATCAACAGCCCCGGCGAGGCCTCCATCCAGGCCGCGATGAACCCCGAGCCCGGCGACTGGGTCTACTTCGTCACGGTCGACCCCTCCTCGGGCGAGACGAAGTTCGCCACCACCTACGAGGAGCACCTCGCCAACGTCGAGGAGTTCCAGCAGTGGTGCCGGGAGAACCAGGACGACTCGGGCCAGTGCTGAGCGGGCACCTCGGGCCGCGTCGGGCCGCAGTGGTCGGCTCCCCGGTGGAGCACTCCCTCTCCCCGGTGCTGCACCGCGCCGCCTACACGGCCCTCGGCCTGGCCGGCTGGACCTATGACCGGGTCCAGGTGGCTGCGGGTGGGCTGGCCGCCCACGTGCGGTCGCTGGGGCCGGAGTGGGTCGGCCTGTCCGTCACCATGCCGGGCAAGGAGGAGGCGCTCGCGCTGGCCGACGAGGCGAGTCCGGACGCCGTCCTCGCCGGCGCCGCCAACACCCTCGTGCGCAGGGACGACGGCTGGTATGCCGACAACACGGACATCCTGGGGCTGGCCACCGCGCTGCAGCGTGAGCTGGAGCGCGGTGGCGCCGGCCCGCCGCGACGGGCGCTCGTCCTCGGCGGTGGGGCCACCGCCAGGTCGGCGGTGCTGGCGCTGCGGCGGCTCGGCGCCGAGGAGATCACCCTGCTGGTGCGCGACCGGCTGCGGCCGGAGACGGCAGCCATGCTGGAGCGGCTGGAGCAGCACCCGGGACCCATCTCGCCGCAGGTGCGTACGGGGCGGCTGGCGGACGGCATACCCCTGGACGGCGTCACCGCCCACGTGGTGGTGGGCACCCTGCCGGCCGACGCGCCTGCCCCCGACCTGCACCTGCCGACGGTGGACGCCCCCGCGCCGGTGCTCCTCGACGCGACCTACGCGCCCTGGCCGAGCCCTCTGGCCCGGGCCGTGGCCGACCGGACCGCCGGTAGGGTCGCCGTCGTCAGGGGCACCGCCATGCTCCTGCACCAGGCCGTCGGGCAGGTCGAGCTGATGACCGGTCGGACCGCACCGCTCGCGGAGATGGCGGAGGCCCTGGACCAGCACCTCGGGGCCGCCCGGTGAACGACCTGGTCCTTCCGCTCGTGGCCGGCACCGTCGGCACCGTGCTGGGGATCCCGGTCGCCCGGTGGCTGGCGCGGACGACCTACCGCAAACCGGACGAGCTCGACGAGCCCTCGCCGGGCCGGCGCTGGTGGGTGCCGCCCACGCTGGGGGTGTCGGCCGCGCTCGTCCTGCACCGCATCTGGCAGGTGCAGGACACCGCGGTGCCCGGCTGGCCGGTCGCGCTGGTGCTCAGCCTCACCTTCGTGGTCGTCGTCCTCGCCTGCACCTGCCTGGCGGCGATGGACCTGGACGTCCACCGGCTGCCGGACCGGATCATGTGGCCGTCGATGACGACGCTGGGTGTCGGGATGCTGGTCGCCACGGTCGTCGGGGGCGGTCTGGAGCCGCTGGTGCGGGCACTGCTGGGCGCGCTGGGCGGTGGCGGGCTGTACCTCCTCATCGCGCTGCTCTCCCTGGCGAGGGGGTCCCTGGCGGTGGGGCTGGGGGACGTCAAGCTGGCGGTGCTGCTCGGCGGCGGGCTGGGCTGGTTCGGGTGGCCCGAGGTGATCCTCGGCATCTACGGGGGTTTCGTGGTCGGGGGTATCTGGGCGCTGGCGCTGCTCGCGCTGCGCCGCGTCAGCTGGACCGGTGACTTCGCCTACGGCCCGGCGATGATGGTGGGTGCCCTGCTGGGGCTGATGGCGGCACCGCAGCTGACCACCACGATGCTCTCGCTGTAGGGACGGCGTGGCAGGATCGGGGACCATGCTGCGATGGTTGACCGCCGGCGAGTCCCACGGACCCGCCCTCTCCGCGGTGCTCGAAGGACTGCCGGCCGGGGTGCGCGTGGAGCGTGCGCCCGTGGAGGCCGCCCTGGCCCGTCGCCGGCTGGGCTACGGCCGCGGCGCACGGATGTCGTTCGAGGCCGACCGGCTGCACTTCCTGGGCGGACTGCGGCACGGCCTCAGCCTAGGCTCGCCACTGGCCCTGCAGATCGAGAACTCCGAGTGGGCCAAGTGGTCGGCCGTCATGTCGCCCGAGCCGGTCGAGCAGGAGGCGCTGCAGCGGGCCGACGACGTCGGCGCACCCCAGGAGCTGGCCCGCAACCGACCGCTCACGCGTCCCCGGCCCGGGCACGCGGACCTGGTGGGGATGACCAAGTACGGCTTCGACGAGGCCCGCCCCGTGCTGGAACGCGCGTCGGCGCGCGAGACCGCAGCCAGGGTCGCGCTAGGTGCGGTCGCCGCCGCCTTCCTGGAGCAGTCGATCGGCGTGCGCCTGGTCTCACACACCGTGAGCATCGGGCGGGCCGGCGTGCCCGGCCTCGACGACGACGCACCCACCAGTGACCAGCTCCCCGGTCCCGACGACGCGGACCGGCTCGACGCCGACCCCGTCCGCACCCTGGACCCCGAGCTCTCCGCGGCCATGGTCGCCGAGGTGGACGCGGCCCGCAAGGACGGTGACACCCTCGGTGGCGTGGTCGAGGTGCTGGCCTACGGCCTGCCGCCTGGTCTGGGCTCGCACGTGCACTGGGACCGGCGCCTGGACTCCAGGCTGGCCGGAGCGCTCATGGGCATCCAGGCCATCAAGGGCGTCGAGGTCGGTGAGGGCTTCCGGACCGCGGCCCGGCGGGGAAGCCAGGCCCACGACGAGCTGGACCGCGGGCCGGACGGTCTGGTCCGCCGGGCCACCCTCCGCAGCGGTGGCACCGAGGGCGGGATGAGCACGGGGGAGGTGCTGCGGGTGCGGGCCGCGATGAAGCCCATCTCGACCGTGCCGCGAGCCCTGCGGACCGTGGACACCACCACCGGTGAGCCGACGACCGCCATCCACCAGCGCTCCGACGTGTGCGCCGTCCCTGCGGCCGGTGTGGTCGCCGAGGCGATGGTCGCGCTCGTGCTCGCGGACGCGGTGCTGGAGAAGTTCGGCGGCGACTCGGTCGCCGAGGTGGCGCGCAACCACGCGGCATACCTCGCATCGGTCGCCGAGCACCAGCGCACGCCGGTGACGGAGGGGCAGGCATGAGCGGCGAGGGGCTGCAGAAGGCGACCGACGGCGACCCGGGCCCGGTCCTGGTGCTCATCGGGCCTCCCGGAGCGGGCAAGACCACCGTGGGGCAGGTCCTCGCGTCGCGCCTCGGGGTCCCGGTGCACGACACCGACCGGACCATCGAGCGCGCGCAGGGCCGGGCGATCAGCGACATCTTCGTCGACGACGGGGAGGCGTTCTTCCGGGAGCTGGAGCGCACCGAGGTGGTCCGGGCGCTGGAGGAGGAGAGCGGGGTGCTGGCTCTCGGCGGCGGAGCGGTCATGCAGGAGGAGATCGCGCAGGCGCTGCGGGCGAGCGGACGTCCGGTGGTCTTCCTCGACGTGAGCATCGCCGACGCCTCGCGCCGGATCGGGTTCGACGCGTCCAGGCCTCTGCTGCTCGTCAACCCCCGCGCCTCGTGGACCCGGATGATGAACAGCCGGCGGCCGACCTACGAGCAGCTCTCGACCGCCCAGGTCAGCACCGGCGGCAAGGATCCCGAGCAGGTCGCCGACGAGGTCCTGGCCGCCCTCGGCCTGACAGGTTCGGCATGACCGCCCGGACGGTGCAGGTGGGCGAGGACCGGCCCTATCCCGTCCACATCGAGGCGGGGGCGGTGTCCCGGCTCGCCGAGCACGCCCGGCCCGGCCGCCGGGTGCTGGTGGTCCACCAGCCGGGGCGGGAGGACGTGGTCGACCAGGCCACCGAGGTGCTGGGGTCAGCCGGTGCCCAGGTCGTGCGTGCGCTGGTCCCCGACGCTGAGGCCGCCAAACGGGCCGACGTCCTGGTCCGGCTCTGGGCCCGGCTCGGTCAGGAGGGCTTCACCCGGGACGACCTGGTCGTCGGTATCGGCGGGGGAGCGGTGACCGACCTGGCCGGGTTCGTCGCCGCGAGCTGGTTGCGCGGGGTCGAGGTCGTGCACCTGCCTTCCTCGCTGCTCGGCGTCGTCGATGCCGCCGTGGGCGGCAAGACCGGGATCAACACCGCCGAGGGAAAGAACCTCGTGGGCGCCTTCCATCCGCCGGCGGCCGTGCTCTGCGACCCGGTGTGGCTGCGCACGATGCCCCCGGCGGACTACGTCTCCGGGCTGGCCGAGGTGCTCAAGTGTGGCTTCGTCGCCGACCCGGGGATCCTGGACCTCGTCGAGGCCAGGCCGGAGGAGGCCAGGGACCCGGCCGGCGACCCCGAGCTGGCCGTGGAGCTGATGGCCCGGGCCGTGCAGGTCAAGGCGGACGTCGTCGCGGCCGACCTCAGGGAGTCCTCGCTGCGGGAGGTCCTCAACTACGGCCACACCTACGGCCACGCGGTGGAGCTGGTCGAGGACTACACGTGGCGGCACGGGGACGCCGTGGCCGTCGGCATGGTCTTCGTCGCGCAGCTGGCCCACCGGTCGGGCCTGATAAACCAGGCCCTGCTGGACCGGCACGAGCGCGTGCTGTCTGCGGTAGGGCTGCCGACCCGGTACCCAGCTGGGGCGGGTCGCTGGGAGCAGCTGCGGGAGGCGATGGCGCGGGACAAGAAGTCCCGCGGCACCACCCTGCGGTTCGTCGCGCTCGAGGGCCTGGCCCGCCCCACCCGCCTGGTCGACCCGCCGGAGGAACTGCTGCAGGCCGCCCACGCAGCCGTCACCAGCACCTGACCGTTCCCCGACCGGCGACACGGTCTTGCCCGCGACCGGCGACACGGTTTTGCCCCCGACCGGCGACACGGTTTGCCCGCGACCGGCGACACGGCCCGGCTCACTCCGTGTTCGAGTCCTGGATGACGTCCGACCCGCGACGCCCGAGCCGCTCCGGCGTGCTCGCCGTCGGGTGCGTCGAGGCGTCCCCGGTGGCGGTCGCTGACGGTGGCACCGAGCCGCCCTCGGGCGCGCCCGTCATGAGGTCCCGGATCTCCTGCTGCTGCTCGGCAGAGGGCAGACCCCAGGACGGGTCGTCGTAGCCGGCCGCCCGCCACAACGGTGTCGCCTGCCGGGTGCCGAGCAGAATGTCGACCATGTCGCCGGAGATCAAGCCCGGGTGCTCGACGCCGCAGGCTCCCGCAAGCTTGAGCATCTCCCGCCGCCAGGAGACGAGGTAGTTGGTCGCGCGGGCGCTCTTGTCGTCCGGGTCCAGGCCTCGGACCAGCCACGGGTTCTGGGTGGCGACCCCGGTCGGGCACAGGTCGTTGTGGCACCGCTGCGCCTGGATGCAGCCGATCGACATCATCGCCTCGCGGGCGACGTAGACCAGGTCGACCCCCAGCGCGAACGCCACGGCGGCGTTGTCCGGCAGCCCGAGCTTGCCGCCGCCCATCCACACCACCCGGTCGGCGATCCCGGCGCGGGCAAACCGAGAGTAGACCTCCGGGAAGGCGATCCGGAACGGCAGCGAGACCGAGTCGGAGAAGGCCAGCGGGGCGGCCCCGGTGCCGCCCTCCCCTCCGTCGATCGCGATGAAGTCCACGCCCCGGTCCCCGCGGGCCATCAGCTCGGCCAGCTCGTCCCACATGTCGACGAGGCCGACGGCGGACTTGATCCCGACCGGCAGCCCGGTCTCGGCCGCGAGCAGCTCGACGAAGTCCAGCATGCTGTCGACGTCGGAGAACTCGGCGTGCCGGCTGGGGGAGTGGCAGTCCTGACCCACGGGTATGCCGCGGATCTGGGCGATCTCCTCGGTGATCTTGGCCTTGGGCAGGAGCCCTCCGAGCCCGGGTTTGGCCCCCTGGGAAAGCTTGATCTCCAGGGCCCGCACCGGGTTGGCGGCGACCAGGTCCTTCAGCCGCTGCAGGTCGAAGCGCCCGCGCTCGTCCCGGCAGCCGAAGTAGGCGGTGCCGATCTGGAAGATGAGGTCGGCGCCGTGGCGGTGGTGGACCGAGATCCCACCCTCGCCCGTGTTGTGCAGGGCACCGGCCTCGGCGCAGCCGCGGTTGAGGGACTCCACGGCCCGGCCCGAGAGCGCGCCGTAGCTCATCGCCGAGACGTTGATCACCGACCCGGGACGGAACGCCCTGGTGCGTCCACGCGCCTGGCCCAGCACCTTGGCGCACGGCACGGGGGTCTCCTCACCCGCGTGCGGGTGCACGGCGGGCTGGACCGGCGCGAAGGTGCGGTGCCGGATGACGGCATACCCCTCGTCCCGCTCGAGGTCGTTGTCGGTGCCGAAACCGAAGTAGGGGTTCTCCCGCTTCGCGGAGGCGTAGATCCAGCGGCGCTGGTCGCGGCTGAAGGGTCGCTCGGAGTTGTTGTCGGTGACGATGTACTGCCGGATCTCGGGACCGACCTCCTCCAGCAGGTAACGGGCGTGGCCCAGCACGGGAAAGTTGTGCCGGATCGCGTGCTTCTTCTGCGTCAGGTCGCGCACGGCGAGCGCGGCCAGGCCCGCAGCCGGAAGTGCCAGGGCTCTCGTCCACCTCATGGGGCCCACTGTGCCGTATGCCGTGCGCCAGGGGAGGGCTGGAGCGTCCCGGTAGACTGGGTCGGGTTTGGGGACCGGCCGCGCCTGCCGCGGTCCGCCTACCCGCCCGACCGTCTGACACCGCATACCGAAGGAAGCAGCCTGTGGCGACCACGAACGACCTGAAGAACGGCATGGTCCTGTCCATGGACAACGGCCTGTGGCAGGTGCTGGAGTTCCAGCACGTCAAGCCCGGCAAGGGCCCGGCGTTCGTGCGCACCAAGCTCAAGAACGTCACCAGCAACAAGATCATCGACAAGACCTTCAACGCCGGCACCAAGGTAGAGACCGCGACCGTCGACCGCTCGGACTACCAGTACCTCTACCACGACGGCACCGACTACATCTTCATGGACGAGAAGACCTACGAGCAGGTGCCGGTCAGCCCCGAGGCGATGGGCGACTCCGCGAAGTGGCTGCTGGAGAACGGCCGCGCGATGATCGCCCAGCACGAGGGCCAGGTGCTCTACGTCGAGCTGCCGCCGTCGGTCGAGCTGGAGATCACCCACACCGACCCCGGCCTGCAGGGCGACCGCTCCACCGGCGGGACCAAGCCGGCGACCGTGCAGACCGGTGCCGAGATCCAGGTGCCGCTTTTCCTGGAGACCGGTACCCGGGTCAAGGTGGACACCCGTGACGGGTCCTACCTCGGCCGCGTGAACTGACGTGGCAGCACGCCGGCGCGCGCGCAAGCGTGCCCTGGAGCTGCTCTTCGAGGCCGAGCAGCGTGGGATGAACGTGGGGGACCTGCTCGAGCAGCGGATCGCCGCGCCGACCACGCAGCACCCGCTGCCGGAGTATGCGGTGCAGGTCGTGCGGGGCGTGCTGGAGCACTGGCGGGAGATTGAGGAGATCCTCACCACCTGGTCTCAGGGCTGGACGCTGGAGCGGATGGCTGCCGTCGACCGCGCAGCCCTGCGCATCGGGGTCTGGGAGATCGTCTGGAACGACGAGGTGCCCGACATGGTGGCCGTCTCGGAGGCGGTGGAGCTGGTGGCCTCGATGTCGACCGACGACTCCCCGAGCTTCGTCAACGGCCTGCTCGCCCGGGTCTCCGAGGTCAAGGCGACCCTGCTCTAGGGCTACCTGGGCCACCCCGGGGGCTGGACGAGCCCGGTCGGCTCAGCCGCTCGCGCGCGACGCGCGGAAGTCGCGGACGGCGCCGTTGATCGTCGGGTAGTTGTGCAGGGGACCCTCCGGGGCCAAGAGCCGCATCCGCCGCAGCTTGCCGACCACCTGGGAGTTGGCCCGGGCCACGGCGATCCGGCTCAGCCCCAGGTCCGCCAGGGACTCCGACAGCTCGGCCAGGCCGTCCAGCGCCGTCGCATCCAGGCCGCCGACCCCCTCGAAGTCCAGCACCAGCCAGTCCTCCTCCCCGGGGTTGCGCTCCAGGGTGTCCAGGACCCTGCTGCGGAAGCGCTCGGTGTTGAGGAAGAACAGCGGGGCGTCGAAGCGGTAGACGAGCAGGCCGGGCTCGACCCGTGCGTCGGGGTGGGTGTCCATCTCCACCCACCCGTCGAGCGCCGGGTGGTCACCGAGCACGGCGTCGTGCGGACGGGCGGTGCGGCCGAGCGCGACCACGACCGAGAGCGCCACGGCGATCAGGACACCGGCCAGGATGTCCACGACGACGACCCCCAGCGCCGCCACGACCGCCAGCAGCGCCTCGGACCTGCTGACCCGCCAGAGTGCGCGGTACCCGGGCACGTCGATGATCGCGATCGCCGCGGAGACGATCACCGCGGCCAGGGCCGCGCGCGGGACGACCGCCAGCACCGGACCCAGGAACAGCAAGGTGGCGACCACCAGGACCGCCGCCACCAGGGACACCACCTGTGTCCGGCTGCCCAGCGCGGCGGCGACGGCCGTCCGGCTCGCGCTGGAGGAGACCGGGAAGCCCTGCAGCAGACCGGCCGAGAGGTTGGTCACCCCCAGGGCGAAGAGCTCCTGGTTGGGGTCGATCCGGTAGCCGTGCCGGGCCGCGATGGACCGGGCGGTGAGGACGTTGTCGGTGAACCCGACGATCAGGACGCCCCCGGCCACCAGGGCCAGCGCGGACAGGTCGGCCAGGGAGAGGGCGGGCCAGGCCGGCGTGGGCAACCCCTGGGGCACGGAGCCGACCAGCGGCACCGCCGGCGACGTGCCGGGCAGCACCGACACGACCAGGGTGGCCAGGCCCACCGCGATGAGGGCCCCCGGCACCCGCGGGAGCCGACGGCGCAGCGCGAGCACCAGCGCGAGGGAGCCGGCGGCGACGGTCAGGGTGGGCAGGTGCACCTCGGGCAGCGAGACCGCCAGCTCGGCCACGCGGGGGAAGAAGCGGTCAGCCTCGACGGGCACCCCGGTGAAGGCGGTGATCTGGCTGGTCAGCAGGGTCAGCCCCACCCCGGTGATGTAGCCCACGAGCACCGGCTTGGACAGCAGCGAGGCGATGAACCCCAGCCGGGCCAGGGACCCGAGCACGGCCATCGCGCCCACGACGAGTGCCAGCCCGGCCATGAGCACCAGGTAGCGCCCCGGGTCGCCGGCCGCGATCACCCCCACGCCGGTCGCCGCCAAGATGGCCGTCCCCGGCTCGGGGCCCACCCCCAGATGGCGGCTGGTGCCGACCAGGGCGTAGAGCAACAGAGGCCCGATCACCGCGTAGAAACCGACCTCCGGGGGCAGCCCAGCCAGCTCGGCGTACGCCATCGACTGCGGGATGAGCATCGCACCGACGGTCGCGCCCGCGACCACGTCGGAGCGCCACCAGGCGCGGTCGTAGTCGCGCAGGACCGCCAGACCGGGCACGAGATCCACCCTGCGAACGTAGACCACCCCGGCGGGGGTCCGGACGGCGGCCCACCGTCGGTAAAGTACAGTGACCGCACCGACTACCCATCCTTTAACCACCGTCCTGTGAGGCGGGGAAGGAGACGGGCATGGATGATGCCCAGACCGGTCCACCCGAGGGTCGAGAGGTCCTCACCAGCGACGACGTCCGACGGGGGCTCAAGCGGATCGCGCACGAGATCCTCGAGGGCAACAAGGGGCCTGCGGACCTGGTGCTGCTGGGGATCCCGACCCGCGGCGTGCCCCTGGCCAGGCGGCTGGCCGAGGTGATCCAGGAGGTCGAGGGCGCGGACGTGCCCACCGGCTCGCTGGACATCACCATGTACCGCGACGACCTGCGCAGCCAGCCCACCCGGCCGGTGGAGCGCATGGAGCTGCCCTCGCAGGGGATCGACGACAAGGTCGTCATCCTCGTCGACGACGTCCTCTACTCCGGCCGCACCATCCGCGCCGCCCTCGACGCGCTGACCGACCTGGGGCGTCCCCGCGCGGTCCGGCTGGCCGTCCTGGTCGACCGGGGCCACCGGGACCTGCCGATCCGCGCCGACCACGTGGGCAAGAACCTGCCGACCGCGCGCACCGAGCGCGTGCTGGTCCGGCTGGCGGACCTCGACGGCGTCGAGGGGGTGTGGATCCAGTGAAGCACCTGCTCTCGATCGCCGACCTCGACCGCGAGGAGATCCTGGACATCCTCGACACGGCCGTCTCCATGCACGAGGTGCAGGACCGCGACGTCAAGAAGCTGCCGACGCTGCGCGGCCGCACCATCATCAACTTCTTCTTCGAGGACTCCACCCGCACCCGCGCCTCCTTCGAGATCGCCGGCAAGTGGATGAGCGCCGACACCATCAACCTCACCGGCAAGGGCACGTCGGTCTCCAAGGGCGAGTCCCTGCGCGACACGGTGCTGACCATCGACGCCATGGGCGTGGACATGATGGTGATCCGCCACCCCGCCAGCGGCGCACCCCGGCAGATCGCCGACTGGGTCGACTGCTCGATCGTCAACGCCGGCGACGGCACCCACGAGCACCCCAGCCAGGCGCTGCTGGACGCCTACACGCTGCGCCGCAGCCTGGGCGCGCTGGAGGGCCGGCACGTCGCGATCGTCGGGGACCTGGCCCACTCCCGGGTGCTGCGCTCCAACCTGCTGTGCCTGCGCAAGCTCGGCGCCTCGGTCACGCTCGTCGCCCCGCCCACGCTGATGCCGGCCGGGGTCGAGGCCTGGGCCCGCGCCGACGGCTTCACCGTCTCCTACGACCTCGACGAGGTCCTGCCCACCGTGGACGCCGTGATGATGCTGCGCGTGCAGCGCGAGCGGATGAGCGGCGGCTACTTCCCCACGGCCAAGGAGTATGCCGTCACCTACGGCCTCACCGCCCGTCGCCTGGCCCTCCTGCCGGACCACGCCGTCATCGCCCACCCCGGGCCGATGAACCGGGGGCTGGAGATCTCCGCCGACGCCGCCGACGCGGCACGGTCCCTGGTCCTGGACCAGGTCAGCGCCGGGGTGGCCGTCCGCATGTCGATCCTCTACCACCTGCTCGCCGGGGAAGGGAGCGCCCAGTGACCCCGACCGCCCACCAGCCCACCAGCCCGCCCCTGCTCGTCCGCGGCGGTGACGTGCTCGGCCAGGGCGTCCAGGACGTCCTGGTCGTCGACCAGAAGATCGCCGCCGTCGGTCCCGACGCCGCCGACGAGGCACCCAGCGGCACCCAGCGCCTGCATGCGGACGGACTCGTCCTCCTGCCCGGCCTGGTCGACCTGCACACGCACCTGCGCGAGCCCGGCCGGGAGGACGCCGAGACGGTCGAGAGCGGCTCGCAGGCCGCCGCGCTCGGCGGCTTCACCGCCGTCCTGGCGATGGCCAACACCACGCCGGTCACCGACACCGCCGAGGTCGCCGAGACCGTGTGGGACCTCGGTCGCCGAGCCGGCTACGTCGACGTCCATCCCGTCGGGGCCGTGACCAAGGGGCTGGCCGGCGAGGAGCTGGCCGAGCTGGGGCTGATGGCCCGCTCCCGCGCCCGGGTCCGGGTCTTCTCCGACGACGGACGGTGCGTGCACGACCCCCGCCTCATGCGCAGGGCCCTGGAGTACGTCCGCGCCTTCGACGGCGTGATCTCCCAGCACTCCCAGGACCCACGGCTGGCCGACGGCGTGGCCTGCTGCCACGAGGGTGAGCTGTCCGGCCGCCTGGGCCTGCCCGGCTGGCCGGCGGTCGCCGAGGAGACGATCGTCGCCCGCGACGTCATGCTGGCCAGGCACACCGGCTCCCGGGTGCACGTCGCCCACGTCTCCACGGCCGGGTCCGTGGAGGTCCTGCGCTGGGCCAAGGCGCAGGGCATCGACGTCACCGCCGAGGTGACCCCGCACCACCTGATGCTCACCCAGGACCTGCTCACCGGCTACGACCCCACCTTCAAGGTCAACCCGCCCCTGCGGCCCGCCGAGGACGCGCAGGCCCTGCGGGAGGGGCTGGCCGACGGCACGATCGACGCGGTCGCCACCGACCACGCCCCCCACGCCCGCCAGGACAAGGAGCACGCCTTCGTCGACGCGGCCTTCGGCATGCTCGGCCTGGAGACCGCACTCCCGGTCGTCGCCACGACGATGGTGCAGGAGGGGCGGATGTCGTGGGCCGACGTGGCCCGGGTGATGTCCACCGCCCCTGCCCGGATCGCCCGGCTGACCGACCAGGGCCAGGGGGTCCGCCCCGGCGCCCCGGCCAACCTCACCCTCGTCGACCCGGACCGCAGGGTCACCGTGGACCGGGCCAGGTCGAGGTCGCTCTCGCGCAACAACCCCTGGCACGGCCGCGAGCTCACCGGAGCGGTCCACCTGACGATGCTGCGCGGGCGGGTCACGGCCCGCGAGGGTCTGGTCTGGGGGGAGGAGCGGTGACGACAGCGCGAGGACACGAGCTGGGTCCCACGCCCTGCGTGGGCGGAACGAGCGAGCCCCGGAGCGCCGAGGAACGCGACCAGAGAAGAGGAGCAGCGACTGGTATGCAGCCCGCCGTGCTCGTCCTCGAGGACGGGCGCACCTTCCGCGGGGAGGCGTACGGCGCGCGGGGAGCACCGTCGGCGAGGCCGTCTTCGTGACCGGGATGACCGGCTACCAGGAGACCCTCACCGACCCCTCGTACCACCGCCAGGTCGTCGTGATGACCGCACCGCACATCGGCAACACCGGCGTCAACCGCGAGGACATGGAGAGCGGTCGGATCTGGGCGGCCGGGCTGGTCGTGCGCGACCCCGCGCTGCGGCCCTCCAGCTGGCGCTCGCAGGGCAACCTGGAGGACGCGCTGCGCGAGGCCGGCGTGGTGGGGATCAGCGGGGTCGACACCCGCGCCCTGACCCGTCACCTGCGCGACCGGGGGGCGATGCGGGTCGGGATCTTCTCCGGGCCGCACGCGACCACCGCTGACGAGGAGCTCCTGCGCGCCGTCCAGGAGGCACCCCGGATGGCCGGGTCGGCCCTCGCCGCGGAGGTGTCCACGCCCGAGCCCTACGTCGTCTCGCCGCCGGAGGGGACCCCGACCCGGTTCCGCGTGGCCGCCCTGGACCTGGGCATCAAGGGCAAGACCCCGGCTCTGCTGTCCGAGCGGGGCATCGAGGTGCACGTGCTGCCCAGCCGCACCGGTGTCGACGAGCTGCTGGCCCTGGAGCCGGACGGGGTGTTCTTCTCCAACGGCCCCGGGGACCCGGCCACCGCCGACCACGAGGTCGGGCTGCTGCGGGAGGTGCTGGAGCGCCGCATACCCTTCTTCGGCATCTGCTTCGGCAACCAGCTGCTCGGTCGCGCGCTCGGCCTGGGCACCTACAAGCTGCCCTTCGGGCACCGCGGGATCAACCAGCCGGTGCTCGACCGGACGACCGGCAAGGTCGAGGTGACCAGCCACAACCACGGCTTCGCCGTCGCCTGGCCCGAGGGCGTGCCCACCGACCAGCCCGCAGACACCGACTACGGTCCCGTCCGCTGCTCGCACATCGCCCTCAACGACGACGTCGTCGAGGGGATCTCCTGCCAGGACCTGCCCGCGTTCAGCGTGCAGTACCACCCCGAGGCGGCCGCCGGCCCGCACGACGCCGAGCACCTCTTCGACCGGTTCGTCGGGCTCCTCACCAGCAGCACCGACAAGGAGGCCCCGCGTGCCCAAGCGTGAGGACATCACCAGCGTCCTGGTCATCGGCTCCGGCCCGATCGTCATCGGCCAGGCCGCTGAGTTCGACTACTCCGGGACCCAGGCCTGCCGCGTGCTGCGCGAGGAGGGGGTCCGGGTCGTCCTGGTCAACTCCAACCCGGCCACGATCATGACCGACCCCGGCGTCGCGGACGCCACCTACATCGAGCCGATCACGCCCGAGATCGTCGAGGCGATCATCGCCAAGGAGCGCCCGGACGCCGTGCTGGCGACCCTGGGCGGCCAGACCGCCCTCAACACCGCGATCGCCCTGCACGAGAGCGGTGTGCTGGAGAGGTATGGCTGCCCCCTCATCGGGGCCGACGTCGAGGCGATCCAGCTCGGCGAGGACCGGCAGCTGTTCAAGGGCGTCGTCGAGCGGTGCGGCGCAGAGTCGGCCCGCTCGGCGGTCTGCCACACCATGGAGGAGGTGCTCGCGGCGGCCGAGGACCTCGGCTACCCCGTCGTCGTCCGGCCCAGCTTCACCATGGGCGGCCTCGGCTCCGGCTTCGCGCACGACGAGGAGAGCCTGCGCCGGATCGCCGGCGCCGGCCTGCAGGACAGCCCGACCACCGAGGTGCTCCTGGAGGAGTCGATCCTGGGCTGGAAGGAGTACGAGCTGGAGGTCATGCGCGACAGGGCCGACAACGTCGTGGTGGTCTGCTCGATCGAGAACCTCGACCCCATGGGCGTGCACACCGGCGACTCGATCACGGTCGCGCCGGCCCTGACGCTCACCGACCGGGAGTACCAGCGGCTCCGGGACATCGGCATCGCGGTGATCCGCGAGGTCGGCGTCGACACCGGCGGCTGCAACATCCAGTTCGCGGTCAACCCCGAGGACGGCCGCGTCATCGTCATCGAGATGAACCCGCGCGTCTCCCGCTCCTCCGCGCTGGCCTCGAAGGCCACCGGCTTCCCGATCGCCAAGATCGCCGCCAAGATGGCCCTCGGCTACACCATGGACGAGGTGCCCAACGACATCACATCCGGGGGGCTCCGCCCCCCGGATCCCACCCGACACGCCTCCGGCGAGAGGGCCGACCAGGTGTCCTCCGGGCGTTTTTACTCCGCAGCCTTCGAGCCCACGCTGGACTACGTGGTCGTGAAGGTGCCGCGGTTCGCCTTCGAGAAGTTCCCGGCCGCGGACGCCACGCTGACCACCACGATGAAGTCCGTCGGGGAGGCGATGGCGCTGGGCCGCAACTTCACCGAGGCGCTGCAGAAGGCGCTGCGGTCCACCGAGGCCGGGCACACCAGCTTCCACTGGCGCGAGGACGAGGCACCGTCCCGGGAGATGGCGCAGGCGCTGCTCGACCAGGCGCGCACCCCCACCGACGGCCGGCTGGTGCTGGTGCAGCAGGCGATGCGCGGCGGGTGCACCGTCGAGGAGGTGCACGCGGCCACCGGGATCGACCCGTGGTTCCTGGACCAGATCGAGCTGATCAACGACATCGCCGCACGGGTCCGGGACACCGCCCGCGCCGCCCGCGGCGGCCGGCTCACCCCGGAGCTGCTGCGGCTGGCCAAGCGGCACGGCTTCTCCGACGCCCAGCTCGCCCAGCTCACCGGGCTGCGCGAGGACGTCCTGCGCGGGGTGCGCCACGCACTGGGGGTCCGTCCCGTCTACAAGACGGTCGACACCTGCGCGGGGGAGTTCGAGGCGCTGACGCCCTACCACTACTCCTCCTACGACGAGGAGACCGAGGTCGCCCCACGGGAGCGGCCGGCGGTGATCATCCTCGGCTCGGGGCCCAACCGGATCGGGCAGGGCATCGAGTTCGACTACTCCTGCGTGCACGCCTCGCTCACCCTGCGCGAGCACGGCTTCGACACGGTGATGGTCAACTGCAACCCCGAGACCGTCTCCACCGACTACGACACCTCCAGCCGCCTCTACTTCGAGCCCCTGACCCTGGAGGACGTGCTTGAAGTGGTGCACGCCGAGCGGGCGGCTGGTCCCGTGGCCGGCGTCATCGTCCAGCTCGGCGGGCAGACCCCACTGGGTCTCGCGGCCGCGCTCACGGCGGAGGGGGTCCCGGTCGTCGGCACCTCCCCGGAGGCGATCGACCTGGCCGAGGACCGCGGTGCCTTCGGCCGGGTCCTGGCCGAGAGCGGCCTGGTCGCACCCCGGCACGGCACGGCATACACGGTGGAGGAGGCGCTGACGGTGGCCCGGGAGATCGGCTACCCGGTGCTGGTCCGACCCTCCTACGTGCTGGGCGGCCGGGGTATGGAGATCGTCTACGACGACGACTCGCTCGCCGGCTACGTCGGTCGGGCCACGGCAGGGGCCGGCGGTCGTCCGACCGCTCCGGTGCTGGTCGACCGGTTCCTGGACACCGCGGTGGAGATCGACGTGGACGCCCTCTACGACGGCACCGACCTCTACCTCGGCGGGATCATGGAGCACATCGAGGAGGCCGGCATCCACTCCGGCGACTCGGCGTGCGTGCTGCCGCCGTTCACCCTGGGCACCAGCGAGCTGGAGCAGGTGCGCGAGGCCACCCGCAGGCTGGCCCACGCGATCGGCGTCCGGGGCCTGATCAACGTCCAGTTCGCCCTGGCCCAGGACGTGCTCTACGTTCTCGAGGCCAACCCACGGGCCAGCCGCACCGTGCCGTTCGTGGCCAAGGCCACCGGCGTGCCCCTCGCTGCCGCGGCGGCCAGGGTGATGATGGGCACCAGCATCGCCCGCCTCCGGGAGGAGGGCGTGCTGCCGGCGCACACCGACGGCGGGCGGATGCCCGTGGACGCCCCCTTCTCGGTCAAGGAGGCGATCCTGCCCTTCCGGCGGTTCCGGACCCAGACCGGGCAGGCGATCGACTCCGTCCTCGGCCCGGAGATGCGCTCCACCGGGGAGGTGATGGGCATCGACCCGGCCTTCGGTGCCGCGTTCGCCAAGAGCCAGCTGCGCGCGGGCTCCAGCCTGCCGACCGAGGGCACCGTCTTCGTGTCGGTCGCCAACCGCGACAAGCGCTCGATGATCTTCCCGGTCAAGCGCCTGGTCGACCTGGGCTTCCGGGTCATGGCCACCGAGGGCACCGCGGACGTCCTGCGGCGCAACGGCATCGCCGCCCAGGTGGTGCGCAAGCACAGCCAGGGCCGGGGAGCCGGTGCGGACGGACGACCGGCCGAGCCGACCGTGGTCGACCGGATCAGCGCCGGCGAGGTGGACATGGTCATCAACACCCCCTCCGGCCGGGACGCCCGGGTCGACGGCTACGCCATCCGGGCAGCGACGACCTCCCTGGACCGGCCCATCATCACCACCGTCCAGCAGCTCTCGGCGGCCGTCCTGGGCATCGAGGCCATGCGCGAGGGCACGCTGCAGGTGCGCTCCCTGCAGGAGCACGCCGCCAGCCTGGACCTCTTCGGCCGTCCCCCGGCGCACACCTGAGGCGGCCGACGGCGTGGGAGCGGAGGGTGAACGCCGGGGCGTCCCGGGCGGGAGCGGGGCCGCAGCAGCCGCGACGCCCGGCGCGGAGCTGGCGGCCCTGGTCAGCGCGGTGCGCCCTGAGGGCGGCTACGACGTCCTGACCCTGGCCGTCCCCGCCGGTCGGTCCTGGGGACGTGCCCGCCCCGGGCAGCTGCTCGTCGTCCCTGGTGACCCCGCCCGTGGTGCCGTCCTGCCCCGGGTGCTCTGGCTGGCCGGGGTGCAGGTGGACCCGCTGCACGGCACGACCATCCAGGTGGTCCTGCCCGAGGACGAGGCGCGCGGGTGGCCGGTGGGCAGCACGGTCCGCCTGCTCGGTCCGCTCGGTCGCGGGTTCGCCCTGCCGGCGCAGCCGGTCGACGTGGTGATCGTCGCCCACGAGGAGTCGGCCGTGCCGGTGCCCTGGCTGGTCTCGCTCCTGCGCGAGCGCGGGTGCACGGTGCACGTCCTGCTCCCCGCCGACGACGCGGACCGCCGCCCGGACCCCGGTCCGCTGCGACGACTCGCCACCGGCGTCGCCCTCACCAGCGGCGAGAACCTCCCGGCGGCGCTGGGCTCGATGCTCGGCGCCGTCGACCCCTCGCTGGTGCTCACGCTCGGCCCCGCGCCCGTCGTGCGCACGGTCGCCGAGCAGTCGCGGGGCCGGGTGGTCCGGGTGACGGCGGTCGACCCGGGTGCACCGGTCGTGTGCGGCACCGGGATCTGCGGGGCCTGCGACCTCGAGGTCGCCGACGACCCCGCGGCCCGCCGGGTCCGACCGTGCGTGGAGGGACCGGTCGTGCCGGGGGAGTGGCTGCTGGCCGCGTCGACGGGGGTGGCCCGTGCGTCGCGGTGACCCGCTGCCGCCGGTCCTGCTCGCCCCGGGCGCCGTCAGCGATCCGCGCGCCCTGGCCCGGTTCGGGGACCTGGCCCAGGTGCTGCTGCCCGTCGGTCCGGTCCGCACCGGCGAGCCCGGCCCGGTCGCGGCGGGGGTGCACGGGACCGGCGTGGGTGGGGTGGAGCACGCGTCCAGCCCGGGGTATGCCGTGCCCGCCGCCCTCGAGCTGGTCCGCTGGTGCGCCTCCCGCGGACTGTCCTGCGTGCTGTCGGTGCGCGGGCGGTCCACCGGCGACCTGGCCGAGGTGGTGCAACGGGTCCGGCTCAGCCTGGACGCCGATGCGGTGGCGGCCGTCGAGGTGGACCTGCGGGGAGCCGGGGACCAGGCGGTGCTCAAGGCGATGGCCCGGGTCCGCGAGGCCGCACCACGGGACCTGCTGCTGCTCGCGCGGCTCAGCGCGCTCGACCCGGAGCTGGTGCCGGCGGCCCGCGCCGCGGTGGCCGGCGGGGCCGGCGCCGTGGTCGTCTGCGGCTCCGTGCGGCTCGGTCCCGACCGGTGGTGGTCCGGGCCGTCCACGGCAGCAGCCTGCCGGGCCGGCGTGCGGGAGCTGGCGGAGGCGGCGGGGGAGCAGCGGTGGCCGGGGGCCCCGCTCGTGGCCGCGGGGGGCGTGCACGACATACCCTCCGCGCGCGCAGCGCTCAGCGCCGGCGCGGACGCCGTCCAGCTCGGCACCGCGCTGTGGGCGGACCCGACCCTGCTGTGGCGCATCACCGACGACCTGAGGAGGTCCGCATGACCACACCCGAGCCAAGGCCCGGACGCCAGCCCTTCGGCGAGCGTCTGGTCGACCAGATCCAGCAGTGGGGTCCGCTCTGCGTCGGGCTGGACCCGCACCCGCACCTGCTCGCCGACTGGGGCCTGCCGGACACGCCGGAGGGGCTGCGCACCTTCAGCCTCGGCGTCCTCGACGCAGCCCACGACCGCTGCGCCGCCGTCAAGCCGCAGTCCGCGTTCTACGAGCGGCACGGTTCCGCGGGCGTCGCGGTCCTGGAGGAGGTCCTGGCCGGCAGCCGCGAGCGCGGCCTGCTGTCGGTGCTGGACGCCAAGCGGGGTGACATCGGCTCCACGATGGGCGGCTACGCGCAGGCCTACCTGCAGGACGGCGCGCCGCTGGCGGCAGACTCCGTCACCCTCAGCCCCTACCTGGGTTACGGCTCGCTGCGCCCCGCGCTGGACCTGGCCGCGGAGACTGGCCGTGGCGTGTGGGTGCTGGGGCTGACCTCCAACCCCGAGGGTGCCGAGGTGCAGTTCGCCGGCGAGCCCACCGTCGCGGCCCGCATCGTCGAACAGGTGGCGCGCGACAACGCGGCAGCGACAAATTGCGGGCACGTGGGGCTGGTCGTGGGGGCGACACTGCCCCGGACCCCGACCGAGCTGGGCCTGGACCTGGCCGCCTCGCGGGCCCCGGTCCTGAGCCCGGGGGTGGGCGCTCAGGGGGCCGACGAGCACGACGTCGCCCGCACCTTCGCCGGGCTCACCGAGCGCGTCCTGGTGCCGATCAGCCGGGGCGTGCTGGGTGCCGGTCCGGACGCCGCGGCCCTGGAGTCCGCCATCCAGCGCTGGACCGACCGGCTGCGCACCGCCCTGGCGGCATGACGAGCCGCGACGCCGCCCGACTCCTGTCCCGACGGGGGGACGGCGACCGGTTGGCACCTTCCTCCCCGGATCGCTATGTTCGCTGCGAGGACGCAGACCGGCTGCGCCGACGCGACGAGGAGAAGGACAGTGGCACTTCCCGAGCTGACGCCCGAGCAACGAGCCGACGCGCTCGCCAAGGCCGCGGCGGCCCGCCGCGAGCGAGCAGAGGTCAAGAACCGCCTGAAGAACTCCCAAGGCTCCCTCAAGGAGGTCATCGCCGCCGGCAAGGAGAACGACGTGGTCGGCAAGATGAAGGTCTCGGCGCTGCTGGAGTCGCTGCCGGGGGTGGGGCGCGTCCGGGCCAAGCAGGTGATGGAGGAGATCGGGATCTCCGAGAGCAGGCGGGTGCGGGGGCTGGGCGCCAACCAGGTGCACCAGCTGCTCGAGCGCTTCGGCGACCGCTGACCGGGGTGCCTCACCCTCGTCGCCTCGTCGTGCTCGCCGGTCCCACGGCCGTCGGCAAGGGCACCGTCGCCGCCTACGTCCGTCAGCATCACCCCGAGGTATGGCTGTCCGTGTCGGCGACGACCCGGCCGCCCCGACCGGGGGAGGAGGACGGCCGGCACTACTTCTTCCTCGACGACGAGGAGTTCTCCCGGCTCGACCAGGCCGGCGAGCTGCTGGAGTCGGCCACCGTGCACGGGCGGGCCCGCTACGGCACCCCCCGTCGCGCGGTGGAGGAGATTCTCGCCGAGGGACGTCCCGCACTGCTCGAGATCGACCTGCAGGGGGCGCGCCAGGTGCGGGACAGGATGCCGGAGGCGCTGTTCGTCTTCCTGGCACCACCGTCCTGGGACGAGCTCGTCGACCGGCTCGTCGGCCGGGGCACCGAGACCGCGGAGGAACGGGCGGTCCGGCTCCAGACCGCACGCACCGAGCTGGCCGCCATGGACGAGTTCGACGTGACCATCGTCAACGACGATGTCGCGCGAGCGGCCGAAGAACTCGTATCATTGATGGTTGACCCCCCACCCGCTGAAGACTGAGAGCACCCTTTCGTGATTGGTACCGGCACCATCGCCCACCCCGACGGCATCACCAACCCGCCGATCGACAGCCTGCTGGAGCGTGCGGACAGCAAGTACGCCCTGGTGATCTACGCGGCCAAGCGGGCCCGTCAGATCAACGCCTACTACGCCCAGCTGTCGGAGGGGCTGCTGGAGTACGTCGGCCCGCTCGTGGAGGCCGACGCCACCGACAAGCCGCTGTCCATCGCCCTGCACGAGATCAACCAGGGCAAGCTGCACACCAGCTCCCCCGAGAGCTGAGCACCCCTGCGCGAGGAGCTGGCCGTATGCGCGTCGTCCTGGGCGTGTCCGGAGGGATCGCCGCATACAAGGCCGCCCTCGTGCTGCGCCTGCTCACGGAGGCCGGCCACGAGGTGAAGGTCGTGCCGACCCAGGCGGCGCTGCGCTTCGTCGGCGCCCCGACCTGGGAGGCGCTCAGCGGCCGGCCCGTGGCGGCGGACGTGTGGTCCGACGTCCCCTCGGTGCCGCACGTGCGCCTCGGCCAGCAGGCCGACCTCGTGCTCGTCGCGCCCGCCACCGCGGACCTGCTGGCGCGGGCCGCCCACGGCCTGGCCGACGACCTGCTGACCAACACCCTGCTGACCGCCCGCTGCCCGGTGGTGCTCGCGCCCGCGATGCACACCGAGATGTGGACCCACCCCGCGACCGCCGCCAACGTGGCGCTGCTGCGCGAGCGGGGCGTCGTCGTCGTGGAGCCGGCCTCGGGCCGGCTCACCGGGAAGGACACCGGTCCTGGGCGCCTGCCCGAGCCGGAGGAGATCGTGGCGGCCGCGCTGGCCGCGGTCGAGGCCGGGGGCCCCACCCGGGCCGGTGCCGCGCCGGCAGGGACGGGCCCTGAGGCGGACAGGGGTGACCTGGAGGGTCGGCATGTCGTGGTCTCCGCCGGCGGCACCCGGGAACCGTTGGACCCGGTCCGGTTCCTGGGCAACCGGTCCTCCGGCAAGCAGGGGTATGCCGTGGCCGCCGCCGCGGCGGGTCGGGGCGCGCGGGTCACCCTGGTCAGCGCCAACGTCGCGCTCCCGGTCCCGCCGGGGTGCGAGGTCGTCGAGGTCGAGACCGCCCTGCAGCTGCAGCAGGCGATGGAGACCGCGGTCGCGGGTGGGGTGGACGCCGTGGTGATGACCTCGGCCGTGGCCGACTTCCGCCCCGCGCACTACGTGGAGCGCAAGATCAAGAAGACCCACGGGGAGGGCGGCGAGAGCGCGCCCACGATCGAGCTGGTCCGCAACCCCGACATCCTGGCCGGGCTGGTCCAGGGGCGCGGGGACGCCAGCACCCCCTACATCGTGGGCTTCGCCGCCGAGACCGGCGACGACAGCGGCGACGTGGTCGAGCTGGCCCGCGCCAAGCTGGCCCGCAAGGGCTGCGACCTGCTCGTGGCCAACGAGGTGGGGGTGGGCAAGACGTTCGGCCAGGACGAGAGCACCGTGCACCTGCTGCGGCCGGGTACCGACGAGGTCCCCACCGTCGGGCCTGCCGGCAAGGACCGCATCGCCGAGGCGATCTGGGACACGGTCGCGCCGGAGCTCGCCCCGCGCTGAGGCCTTCGCGCTGAGCGCCCTGGCTCAGCCCCGCCGACCGAGGGCACGGTCTGCGCCCGACGGTCTGTCGGGGCACCCGCATAGACTGCCGAGCGCCGAGAAGTCAGCAGCCGCTGCACACCTGCTCGTACGAGCTCACTCGAGGAGAGCGCATGTCCCGCCTGTTCACGTCCGAGTCCGTCACCGAGGGGCACCCCGACAAGATCTGCGACCAGATCAGCGACGCCATCCTCGACGACCTGCTCCGGCAGGACCCGCAGTCGCGGGTCGCGGTGGAGACGATGGTGACCACCGGCCTGGTCCACGTGGCCGGCGAGGTCCGCACGGAGGGCTACGCCAACATCCCCCAGCTGGTGCGGCACACCATCCTGGAGATCGGCTACGACAACTCGCACAAGGGCTTCGACGGACGCACCTGCGGGGTGCAGGTCTCCATCGGCGACCAGTCCGCGGACATCGCGACCGGGGTCGACGACGCCGTCGCCAGCCGCGGGCTGACCGATGCCGACCGCTACGACCAGCAGGGGGCCGGCGACCAGGGCCTAATGTTCGGCTACGCCTGCAACGACACCCCCGAGCTGATGCCCCTGCCCGTGTCCCTCGCGCACCGGCTGGCGGAGCGGCTGACGACCGTGCGCAAGAACGGTGAGCTGGACTACCTGCGCCCAGACGGCAAGACCCAGGTCACGGTCGAGTACGACGGCGACCGCCCCGTCCGGCTGGACACGGTCGTCCTCTCCACCCAGCACGCCACCGGCATCTCCCTGGAGAAGCAGCTGGCGCCGGACGTCCGCGAACGCATCATCACCCCCGTGCTGGACGCCGCGCACGAGGCCGGTCTGGAGCTGGAGACCGACGGCTACCGGCTGCTGGTCAACCCGACCGGCATCTTCACCATCGGCGGGCCCATGGGCGATGCCGGGCTGACCGGTCGCAAGATCATCGTCGACACGTACGGCGGCATGGCCCGCCACGGTGGCGGGGCGTTCTCCGGCAAGGACCCCTCCAAGGTCGACCGCTCCGCCGCCTACGCCGTCCGGTGGGTGGCCAAGCACGTCGTGGCCGCCGGGCTGGCCAGGCGGTGCGAGATCCAGGTCGCCTACGCGATCGGCACCGCCCGGCCGGTCGGGCTCTACGTGGAGACCTTCGGCACCGAGACCGTCCCGGTCGAGCGCATCCAGCAGGCCATCACCACCGTCTTCGACCTGCGACCCGCGGCCATCGTGGACGGCCTGGACCTGCTCCGGCCGATCTACCGGCCGACCGCGGCCTACGGCCACTTCGGGCGCACCGACGCCGACGGGGTCGACGGCGCCTTCACCTGGGAGCGGCTGGACCGCGTCGACGAGCTGCGCGCGGCAGTCTGACGGAGGCGCCGTGCCGGAGCAGCTCTCGCTGGTGCCCGCGCCCCCCGCGGCGCCGCGCCGGCGCAGGCCCGCGCCGGCCTCGGACGCGCCGCTGGCCGAGCGTGACCCCGTGGCGCAGGTCCTGATCGACACCCCGCTGGCCCATCTGGACCGGCCGTTCGAGTACGCCGTCCCCGCGCCCCTCGACGAGGACGCGCGCCCGGGCTGCCGGGTCCGGGTGCGCTTCTCCGGGCGCGACCACGACGGGATCCTCCTCGCCCGCACAGCGACCGCCGAGCACGAGGGCCGGCTGGCGCCGCTGCGGACCGTGGTCAGCCCTGAGCCCGTCCTGACCACGGCTGTCGCGGCCGAGCTGCGCCTCGTGGCCGACCACTACGGCGGCACCGCCGCGGACGTCCTGCGGCTGGCCGTCCCGCCGCGGCACGCCCGCGCCGAGCGCACGGTGCCACCGGAGGCGTCGGACGAGGTGTCGGGCGGTCAGGAGGCACCGGTCGAGCGGAGTCGCGTCCCGGCAGACCGGCAGGACGCGGCCGGCCCATGGGCGGCCTACCCGGCCGGTCCTGCGCTCCTGCGTCGCCTGGCGGCGGGCGAGGCACCCGCCGCCGCGTGGCTCGCGCTGCCGCGCCAGCCCCCGGAGACCGACTGGCCGGCTGCCATCGCCGCCGCGGTCCGCGCCACCGCGGCCTCGGGCCGGGGCAGCCTGGTGGTCGTCCCCGACCGTCGCGACGTGGACCGGGTGCTGCCGGTCCTGACGCAGGCGCTGGGCTCGGAGACCGTGGTGCGCCTGACCGCCGACCTCGGGCCGGAGGCCCGCTACCGCGCCTTCCTGAAGGTGCTGCGCGGCCATGTCCAGGTGGTGGTCGGGACCCGGGCCGCCGCGTTCGCGCCCGTGCGGGACCTGGGCCTGCTCGTCTGCTGGGACGAGGGTGACGACCTGCACCAGGAGCCGCGCGCTCCCTACCCGCACGTCCGCGAGGTGCTGCGACTGCGGGCCGGGCAGGAGGGAGCGGCTCTCCTCGTCGGCGGGTTGACGCGCAGCGTCACGGTCCAGTCCTGGGTGGAGGCCGGCGCGGTCGCCACCGTGGTGGCCGCCCCGACGCAGGTGCGCTCGGCCGCGCCGCGGGTGGTCGTGGCGGGGGAGGGCCTCGCGGAGGAGCGCGACGCCGCCGCCCGGACCGCACGCATCCCGAGCCTGGCCTGGCGGACCCTCAAGAAGGGGCTGGAGGTGGGACCGGTCCTCGTGCAGGTCCCACGGCAGGGGTATGTCGTGGCCCTCGCCTGTCAGGACTGCCGCGCCCCGGTCCGGTGCGCCGTCTGCCAGGGACCGGTCGGCGTGACCGGCCAGCCGCCCGCCGCGGTGTGCCGCTGGTGCGGCACCGGCGCCGCGGGGGGCCGGTGCCGCCAGTGCGGATCCCCGCGTCGCCGAGCCACGGCGCTGGGGGAGCGGCGCACCGCGGAGGAGCTGGGCCGGGCCTTCCCCGGCACCCGGGTGGTCAGCTCCGGGGGTCAGCACGTGGTGCCCGAGGTCGACGCCGAGCCGGCACTCGTCGTGGCCACGCCCGGGGCGGAACCATGGTGCCCGACGGGGTACGCCGCGGTCGTCCTCCTCGACGGCTGGCGGCTCCTGGAACGTCCCTCGCTGGATGCCGCGCCCGAGGCCCTGAGGCGCTGGTCCACGGCCGCCGCGGGTGCGGCCCCTGCGGCCGGCGGCCATCCGCTGGCCGGTGGTGGGTCGGCTCAGGTCGTGCTGTGCGGGGTGCCCCCGCACGGCAGCGTGCCCGCCGTGGAGGCCCTGGTGCGGTGGGACCCGGCGTGGCTGGCGGCCCGGGAGCTGACCGAGCGCCGCGAGCTCGGGCTGCCGCCGGTGCGGCGCCACGCCACTGTCGTCGGCCCACCGGCCGCGGTCCAGGAGGCGGTCACGGCCATCTCCCAGGACGGGACCGTGGAGCTGGTCGGCGTCGTGGAGGTGGCGCCGGAGAGGGATGCCGCGCAGGGGCGCAGCGCCGGTGGCACGGGCCACCGTCCGCGCGCCGTGGCCACCGTGCGCGAGCCGGGCGGGCCGGGGGACGCCCTGCCCCAGGCGGTCCACGCGGTGCGCGCGGCCCGCAGCGCCCGCAAGGCGGAGGACCCCGTACGGATCATGCTCGACGCCACGGAGGCGCCGGGATAGCAGGTCAGGGCGTCGACGTGGGAAGTCTCAAATCCGTAACGATCAGGTCACCGTGCGGACACGGCAGTGGTAAATGGGCTCCCGACCTGTCTATGTTCATCTACGCAACCCCACGGGTTCGCCGTACGCGTGACCAAGCCTCGATCTGATGTGGCCGGCCGGGCGGCGACCTATCACTAGGAGGAACATTGAAGATCAGGCGCGCAACAATGGCCGTTGTGGCTGCTGGGGCCCTGGTGCTGGCCGGCTGCACGTCGGACAGCGGCGACGAGACCACCACGCCCGAGGAGACCGCGGCTGACGCCGGCACCGACGCCGACGCGGACGCGGACACCGAGGACGAGACGGCCGACACCGACACCGAGACCGCCACGGACGGCGGGGAGGACCCGGAGGCTGCCGAGGGCGACACGGCCAAGGCCGACCTGGGCGATGTCACCACCAACGACGACACCGTGAGCATCTCGACCGGTGCCGAGCAGTACAACTCGTACAACGACACCACCAGCGCCACCAACTCGACCTACAACTCGGTGGTCAACGCCCAGGTGATCTCGAGCTTCTGGTACTGGGGCACCGACGGCACCATCTACCCGGACGAGAACTACGGCACCTACGAGATGGTCTCCGAGGACCCCCTCACCATCGAGTACACCATCTCCGACGAGGCGGTGTGGTCCGACGGCACCGACATCACCTCCAACGACTACCTGCTGACCTGGGCCTCCACCAACCCGGCCTCGATGTTCGGCGAGGGCGAGGACAACTCCGGCGAGTTCGACCCGGTGAGCAACTGGTCCGTCTACGCCCCGGACGTCCTGGACACCGAGGTCGGCAGCAAGACCTTCACGGTCACCTACCCCGAGGCCTACCCGGACTGGGAGATCGCCGTCGGCGGCGCGCTGCCCTCGCACGTCGCTGCCGAGCAGGCCGGTCTGTCCCCCGACGAGCTGGCCCAGGCCATCCTCGACGGTGACGCCGAGACCGTGAACCAGGTCGCCGAGTTCTGGAACACCGGCTGGAACTTCCCGAACTACCAGATCGAGGACGAGGCCCTCGTGCCGTCGTCCGGGCCCTACACCCTGCAGGGTGCGTCCTGGCAGACCGGCTCCAGCCTGGCGCTGGTGCCGAACGAGACCTACTGGGGCACCCCGCCGGCGACCGGCACCCTGGAGTTCGTCTTCGCGGCGCCCGACACCCACGTCCAGGCGCTCATCAACGGTGACATCAACGTCATCGAGCCCCAGGCGACCGTCGACACCATCTCCCAGCTGGAGGGTGCGGGCGACGCCGTCACCTACGACACCGCCGACTCGATGACCTGGGAGCACCTCGACTTCAACTTCGCCGAGAGCAGCGCTTTCGCGGACGAGAACGGTGGCCTGGCCGCGCGTGAGGCGTTCGCCCACTGCGTGCCGCGCCAGCAGATCGTGGACAGCCTGATCGCGCCGCTCAACCCGGACGCCGTGGTCATGAACGCCCGCGAGAAGTTCCCGTTCCAGGAGGAGGAGTACAACGAGCTCGTCTCCGAGTCCTACGACGGCCGCTACGACGAGGTCGACCTCGACGCAGCGCGCGAGAAGTTCGCCGAGTCCGGCCTGGAGGAGGGTGTGACGATCCGCCTCGGGTACTCCGCCCCCAACCCGCGCCGCACGGACGAGGTCGCGGCCATCAAGGCCTCCTGCGACCAGGTCGGCTTCACCATCGAGGACTCCGGCTCCGCCGAGTTCTTCCAGGATGGTGGCGCCCTCGACTCCGGCGACTACGAGGTTGCGCTGTTCGCCTGGGCCGGCTCCGGTCAGATCGCCTCCGGCGCGAACATCTACCAGACCAACACGGGCAGCTCCGGCCTGCAGAACTACGGCGGCTTCTCCAGCGAGACCGTCGACGAGGCGTGGGACACCCTCTCCTCGTCGGTGGACCCGGAGGTCCACATGGAGCAGCTGAAGGTCATCGAGAAGGCGCTCTGGGACGAGCTGTACGGCATCCCGATCTTCGCCCACCCGAGCGTGGTCGGCTACGACGCCAGCCTGGAGAACGTCCGCAACACCGCGGTCCAGACCGGTGTGTCGTGGAACGCCGAGCAGTGGGTCCGCGCCAACTGACACGCTGACAGCGACACCGCCGGGGTAGCTTCGCCGCCCCCGGCACCCGCCTCCGGGGCGGGAGGGAACCTCCCCTCCCGCCCCGGAGGTACGTCCGGTACGCTCACCCGACGTCAACCTCCGGACCCCCTCTCGCCGGCCCGTCGTTCCTGTCCTGCCCCGGCCGGCGGACCCCCCCACACGGTCGTGGCTAACCATCCCTGCGCGGGTTAGAGTTCGTCACCAGCCTCGGTCGCCGTCAGGCGTGCCCCTCTTCCCAGGAAGGCCCCCCGTGCTCCAGTTCATCCTTCGCAGGATCGGCATCTCGGCGCTGGTGATGCTCGTCGCCTCGGCCGTGCTGTACTTCGCCACGATCAACTCCGGTGACCCGCTGGAGGACCTGCGCGAGAGCAACGCGGACAACCGTCAGCAGCTCATCGACGCGCGTGTCGAGAACATGAACCTGGACATGCCCTGGTGGCAGCGCTACATGACCTGGGTCGCCGGTGCGGGGCGGTGCCTGGTCCTCGACTGCGACCTCGGCATGACGAGGGACGGCGCCAACGTCAACACCATGCTGCTGGACGCGGCGGGCGCCAGCCTCCGGCTGGTCACCATCGCTACCGTGCTGGCCATCGTCATCGGCATCACGCTGGGCATCCTGTCCGCGATCCGGCAGTACTCCGGCTTCGACTACGCGGTGACCTTCACCGCCTTCCTCTTCTTCTCCCTGCCGGTCTTCTGGGCCGCGGTCCTGCTCAAGGAGTACGGCGCGATCCGGTTCAACCGGTGGATGGGGGACCCGACGATGTCGTTGGTGACCATCATCGTCATCGCGATCGTCTTCGGCATCATCCTGGCGGCCGTGCTGGGCGGTGGCCTGCGGCGCCAGGTGATCACCTTCCTGGTCACCACCCTTGTGGTCGGCGGCATCGTCGGCTACTTCGACGCGGTCAACTGGTGGCACCGCCCCGCACTGGGCCTGCCGCTGGTCATCGTCGGAGGGCTCGCCGCGCTGGCGTTCATGCTGGTGATGACGGTGGGCCTGGCCAACCGTCGGATCATGTATGCCGGTCTGGTGGTCGTCGGCCTCGGCGTGGTCTCCTACTTCGCCACCCAGCCCATCATGGACGAGCCGGCGAACTGGTTCGTCCTCATCGGGCTCGCGCTGCTCGCCGGGGCCGTGGGGGCCGCGGTCGGCTGGTTCATGGGCGGCTACGAACGCCGGGTCGGCATGATCGTCGGCGCGGGCACCGCCCTGGGCATGGGGTTCCTGATCTTCATGGACCAGCTGCTCTCCGCCTGGAGCGGCTTCCTCGCCCGGACACCGGGCCGGCAGATCGCCACCATCGGCGAGCGTCGCCTCGACCCTAACCGGGTGGACCTGCCGTTCTACGAGAACATCTACAACTGGGGCATCCAGCTGATCCTGCCGACGATCGTGCTGACGGTCATCTCGATCGCCTCCTACAGCCGCTACACGCGCGCCTCGATGCTGGAGACGATCAACCAGGACTACATCCGCACCGCTCGCTCCAAGGGGCTCTCGGACCGGGTGGTCTACACCAAGCACGCGCTGCGCAACGCGCTGATCCCGATCACCACGATCGTGGCCTTCGACTTCGCCGGGCTGCTGGGTGGGGCGGTCATCACCGAGACGATCTTCGGCTGGCGCGGGCTGGGCGCGATGTTCTCCGCCGGTCTCAACACCGTCGACCCCAACCCCGTCATGGCCTACTTCCTCGTGGCCGGCGGTGCCGCGGTGATCATGAACATGCTTGCCGACATCGCCTACGCCTTCCTCGACCCGCGGATCCGGCGGTGAGCGACATCGGACCACGGCTCCACCACGCCGCCCCTTCAGCCACTGCTGCCCGTCTCGCCCACGTGAGGACGACCCGATGACTGACAACAACCGCCCGGACGGTCTGCGTCCCGAGCCCGACCAGCCCCGGCTCCCCGGGTCCGGGCGCGAGGGGCTCTCCCCGATGGTGACCCCGGCGGATCCGGGGAGCCCCCAGCACGCGGAGAGCGAGCTGGCCGACTCCTCGATCGACGTCCTGGAGCGCTACTCCGTCGAGAAGAAGCTGGACCTGTCCCAGAAGTCCTACTCCCAGGGACAGCTGGTCCGACGCCGCTTCGTGCGCCACAAGGGCGCCATCGTCTCCCTCTCCGCGCTGGTCATCGTCACCCTTGTGGCCTTCACCTCGATCGGCTACGGGATCCTCCCCGGCTGGTGGGACAAGGGCTATGTGCTGACCAGCGCCCAGGTCAACGGGGGACGGCCGACCCTGGACCTGTGGCCACCGAGCATGGGGGAGCACCCTTTCGGCCAGGACACCATCGGCAAGGACTACTTCGCGCTGACCATGCGCGGCACCCAGCGCTCCCTCATCATCGCCTTCACCGTCGGGCTGCTCTCCACCTTCGTCGGCACCGCCATCGGGGCCATCGCCGGCTTCTACCGGGGCTGGGTCGAGGCGGTCCTCATGCGGATCACCGACCTGTTCATCGTCATCCCGCTGCTGGTCCTCGCGGCCGTCTTCGCGCAGTACGCCGGCGACATCTGGGCCCTGGCTCTCCTGCTGGGCCTGCTGACCTGGACCGGCCTGGCCCGCCTGGTGCGCGGTGAGGTGCTCTCGCTGCGCGAGCGGGAGTTCGTCACCGCCGCCGAGGCCATCGGGACCGGCTCGGGACGGATCATCTTCCGCCACATCCTGCCCAACACGATCGGCACCATCATCGTCAGCGCCACGCTGGCGATCGCCTCGACCATCCTCCTGGAGTCGTCCCTGTCCTTCCTGGGCTGGGGCGTGCAGCCGCCGGACACCTCGCTCGGGCTGCTCATCTCCACCTACCAGAACGCCTTCCTGACCCGGCCCTGGCTGTTCTGGTGGCCCGGCATGCTGATCCTGGCCATCGCCCTGTCCGTGAACTTCCTGGGCGACGGCCTGCGCGATGCCTTCGACCCCCGCCAGAACAGGACCGCTGACTGATGACCGCGACCACCGACAACCACGGCGCCACCCCCGTCGGTCCCTACACCGGCTCGGGCACCCCGACCGACGGCGAGGAGGTCGTGCTCACCTTCGACGACGTCGACGTCCGCTTCCGCACCGAGTTCGGCTCGGTGCATGCCGTCAAGGGCGTCGACCTGGCGATCCGGCCCGGCGAGGTCGTCGCCCTGGTGGGGGAGTCCGGGTCCGGCAAGTCGGTCACCTCGATGACCGCCATGCGCCTGCTGCCCCGCAACGCCACCATCGGTGGCCAGGTCAACGTGGCCGGCAAGGACGTGGGCCGGCTCTCCGAGGCCAACATGCGGCGCCTGCGCGGCAACGACGTGGCCATGGTCTTCCAGGAGCCGATGACCGCGCTGAACCCCGTGCTCACCATCGCCACCCAGATGATCGAGTCGATGGAGCTGCACGGGGTGGCCCGCGGGCAGGCCGCGTGGGACCGTGCGGTCGAGCTGCTCGGGATGGTCGGCATCCCCGAGCCCGAGCGGCAGATGAAGAAGTACCCGCACGAGCTCTCCGGTGGCCAGCGCCAGCGCGTGGTCATCGCCATCGCGATCAGCTGCGACCCCAAGGTCATCATCGCCGACGAGCCCACCACGGCCCTCGACGTCACCGTCCAGGCCGACATCCTCGACCTGCTGCGTTCGCTGAAGGACAAGCTCAACACCGGCATCCTGCTCATCACGCACAACATGGGCGTGGTCGCCGACATGGCCGACCGCGTGGCCGTGATGTTCAAGGGCGAGATCGTCGAGCGGGGCACGGTCGAGGAGGTCCTGCTCCACCCACGGCACGAGTACACCAAGATGCTGCTGGGCTCGGTCCCGCGGATGGGTGCCGGGCGCGGTCAGATGGGCATCAACGTCCGCGAGGAGGTCGACCCGGAGGCACCGCTGGCCATCGAGCTGAAGAACCTCATCATCGAGTACCAGCGCCTCGGCAAGCCGCCGTTCCGCGCCGTCGACGAGGTCAGCTTCGAGGTCCGCAAGGGCGAGATCGTCGGCCTGGTGGGGGAGTCCGGCTCGGGCAAGTCCACGATCGGCCGCTGCGCCCTGGGTCTCATCCCCGCCTCCGGTGGCGAGTTCCGCCTCCTGGGTGAGGACATCACCCGGATGAACCGCCGGCAGCTCAAGGCCCTGCGCCGCCGCATCGGCGTGGTCTTCCAGGACCCGGCCGCCTCCCTGAACCCGCGCCTGCCGATCGGTGACTGCATCGCCGAGCCGCTCGAGGTGCACAAGGTGGGCGACAAGAAGTCGCGGCGGCAGAAGGTCTACGACCTGCTCGACGCGGTGCAGCTGCCGCGGGAGGTCTACAACCGCTATCCCCACGAGGTCTCCGGCGGCCAGCGCCAGCGCATCTCGGTCGCCAGGGCGTTGACCCTGGACCCCGAGCTGCTGGTGGCCGACGAGCCGACCTCGGCCCTGGACGTGTCGGTCCAGGCGCGGGTGCTGAAGATCTTCGCCGAGCTCCAGGAGCAGTTCGGCTTCGCCTGCCTGTTCATCAGCCACGACCTGGCGGTGATCGACCTGCTGGCCCACAAGGTGGTCGTCCTGCAGAACGGCAAGGTGGTGGAGGCCGGTCCCCGGGCACAGATCATGGAGCACCCGACCCAGGAGTACACCCAGCGACTGATCGCCGCCGCTCCCGTCCCGGACCCGATCGAGCAGAACCGTCGCCGCCGCGCCCGGCACCAGCTGCTGCGCGCGCAGGGCGAGGAGGTCGCCGAGCTGCAGGGCGACGCCGGTCTCTTCCGCCAGTCGATCTCCGAGGAGCGCGACGCCGTCGACACGGACACCTCGGGCGACGACCCCTACCGCCGCCCCTGACCCGCCCCGCTCCGACCGGGGACACGGTCTGCTCCGACCGGGGACACGGTCTGCTCCGACCGGCAACACGGTCTGCTCCGACCGGGGACATGGTCTGCGGCGACCGAACGTGCACCGGGCCCGTGTGTGAGGATCATCCGGTGAGGCAGCGAGGTATGTCGTGAGAGTCGTCTTCGCGGGAACCCCCGAGGCCGCGGTCCCGAGCCTGCAGGCCCTGCTGGGCTCGCGGCACGAGGTCGTCGGTGTCCTGACCCGGGCAGACGCGCCGGCCGGGCGTGGTCGCACCCTGCGCCCTTCGCCGGTGCGCGAGGTCGCCGAGGGGGCGGGGCTGCCGGTGCTGACACCGACGACGCTGCGGACCCCCGAGGTCCAGGAGCAGATCGCGTCCTGGGCCCCGGACGCCTGCCCGGTCGTCGCCTACGGCCTGCTGGTCCCGCCCGCCCTCCTGGAGCTGCCGCGGCACGGCTGGGTCAACCTGCACTTCTCGTTGCTGCCGGCCTGGCGTGGCGCGGCGCCGGTGCAGCACGCCATCCGAGCCGGCGACGAGGTGACGGGAGCGGTGACCTTCCGCCTGGAGGATGGCCTGGACACCGGGCCCGTGCTGGGGCGGCTCACCGAGACGGTCCGGCCGCGCGACACCAGCGGGGACCTGCTGGCCCGCCTCGCGGAGTCCGGCGCCCACCTGCTGGTCGCCACGCTCGATGCCCTCGAGGACGGCACGGTCGTCCCGGAGCCCCAGCCGGCCGACGGGGTGAGCCACGCGCCGAAGATCACCGTCGACGACGCCCGGCTCGAGTGGACCCGGCCGGCGTATGCCGTGGACCGGACCGTGCGGGCCTGCACACCGGCCCCGGGTGCCTGGACGACCTGGCGGGGCGAGCGGCTCAAGATCGGGCCCCTCAAGGCGGTCCACCCGGAGCACATGGTCGACGAGGTCGACGTCGAGCTGGCACCCGGCGAGGTCCGTGCCGGACGCCGCCGGGTCCTGGTCGGCACCGGCAACGGCCCGGTGGAGCTGGGCCAGGTCCAGCCGCACGGGAAGAGGCTCATGGACGCGGACGCCTGGGCCCGTGGGGTCCGGCCCGAGACGGGGGAGCGGTTCGATGGCTGACGCGACCTCCGGGGGCAGGGGCGGCGGCGACCGCCAAGGTGGTCGCCGTCAGGGCGGTGGCGACCCGGGACGGCGAGGGGGGAGCCGGCGCGACGCAGACCGCACCATGGGCCGTCGCGGCCCGCGGCAGCGGTCTGCCCAGCGTCCAGCGGAACGCGCCCGCGCTGCCGACCCGGCCCGTCAGGCGGCCTACCAGGTGCTCCGCGCCGTGGACGAGGGACAGGCCTACGCCAACCTTGAGCTGCCTCAGGTCCTGCGCCGGGCGAGGCTCACCGGCCGCGACGCCGCCTTCGCCACCGAGCTCACCTACGGCACCCTGCGCCTGCAGGGCCTCTACGACCGGGTCGTCTCGGTGGCCGCCGACCGAGCCGCCAGCAGCATCGACCCGCCGGTGCTGGACGTCCTGCGCCTCGGGGCGCACCAGCTGCTCGGCATGCGGGTGCCCGACCACGCGGCCGTCAGTGCCACCGTGGGCCTGGCCCGGCAGGAGGTCGGCCAGGGCGCCAGCGGCTTCGTCAACGCCGTGCTGCGCCGGGTCGGCGAGCGCGACCGGGAGGCCTGGGTCGAGACCGTCCTCGACGGACTGGACGACCCCGTGCTGCGGGCCGCGGCCGAGCACTCCCACCCGGAGTGGGTGGCCCGGGCCCTGCGCGCGGGACTGCTCGGTGCTGGAGTCGCCCCGGCCGCGGTCGAGGCCGAGCTCGCCGAGCTGCTGGCGGCCCACAACGTCCCGGCCCCGGTGACCCTGGTGGCTCGCCCCGGGCTCGTGGAGGACGCCGAGCTGCACGAGGCCGGAGCCAGCCCGGCCCCGGTCGCGCCGACGGCGTGGACACTCGCGGGGGGCGACCCCGGTGACCTGCCCGCGGTGCGTGACGGTCGAGCCGCCGTCCAGGACGCCGGCTCGCAGCTGCTCACCCTCGCGCTGGCGGATGCCCCGCTGGAGGGACGGGACGAGCGCTGGCTCGACCTGTGCGCCGGCCCGGGCGGCAAGGCGGGTCTGCTCGCCGCCCTCGCGGCCGGCCGCGGCGCCACCCTGCGGGCCAACGAGGTCAGCCCTCACCGGGCCGAGCTGGTGCGGCATACCCTCGTCGGTCCGGTGCGCGCCGGCGCGGAGGTGACCGTGACCGTCGAGGACGGCCGGGAGGTGGGCTCGCACGAGCCGGGCACCTACGACCGGGTCCTGGTGGACGCGCCCTGCACCGGGCTCGGCGCCCTGCGCCGGCGCCCCGAGGCCCGGTGGCGCCGCTCACCGCAGGACCTCACCACCCTTGGCCCTCTGCAGCGCGAGCTGCTCGCCTCCGCCCTCGACGCCACCCGGCCGGGAGGAGTCGTCGCCTACGCGACCTGCTCCCCCCACCTGGCCGAGACCCAGCTGGTCGTGCGCGATGTGCTGAAGCGGCGCGGCGACGTCGAGCTGATCGACGTCCGAGGACTGCTGCGCGACCGCTCCGGGGCCGTGCTCGAGGACACCGGCGCCGGGTCCGAGCCGTGGGCGCAGTTCTGGCCCCACCGGCACGGCACCGACGGGATGTTCGTCGCGCTGCTCCGTCGCCGCTAGGCAGGACCGGCCAGGGATCCGTCCCCGACCCCCCATGGGCGTGGCTTCCCAGCGTCGGCCTCCCAGTAGGGTCGGATCATGACCGGCCAGCTGCAGATCAGCCCCTCGATCCTGTCCTCCGACTTCGCCAACCTCGAGGCCGAGCTCCGGGCCATCTCCACGGCCGACTGGGCGCATGTCGACGTCATGGACAACCACTTCGTCCCCAACCTCACGCTCGGGCGACCGGTCGTCGAGGCGCTGGCCCGGGTGAGCCCGGTGCCGCTGGACGCGCACCTGATGATCGAGGACCCGGACCGCTGGGCGCCGGGGTATGCCGAGGCCGGGGCCGGGTCGGTCACCTTCCACGTCGAGGCGGCCGCTGACCCCGTCGCGGTGGCGAGGGCCATCCGAGCCGAAGGGGCGCGGGCAGCGTTCGCCCTCAAGCCCGGGACGCCGTTCGAGCCGTACGAGGAACTGCTCGACGAGGTCGACATGGTGCTGGTGATGACCGTCGAGCCGGGGTTCGGCGGGCAGTCCTTCATGACCGACCAGATGCCGAAGGTGCGGGCGGTGCGCGAGGCGGTGCGCCGGCGCGGGGGGGAGATCTGGGTCCAGGTCGACGGCGGGGTCTCCGCCGACACCATCGGCCAGTGCGTGGAGGCCGGTGCCGACGTCTTCGTCGCCGGGTCCGCGGTGTACGGCGCGGACGACGTCCCGGCCGGGATCGCCCAGCTGCGCGAGACCGCCGCCCGGCATCGCTGCGGCTGACCGGCGACCGTGCGGGGAGTCACGGGTGGGTGGCGCGTGGCCGGGGGTGGAGGCCCCGATCGTGTATAGAATGTCCCCGCACACGTGCTCCGGGGTCGGTGTAATTCCGAACCGGCGGTGACAGTCCGCGACCCGACCGCAGCCAGCGGCCGGTTGACCTGGTGAAACTCCGGGACCGACGGTGAAAGTCCGGATGGGAGGCAGCACGCGCGTCGCCCCAGGCGACGGTGCCCGAGATGCCGGCGACGGCATACCGGCACCGAGCCGCACAGAGCCGCACAGAGCGACGCGTCGCTTCACGCAACCCCCGGCGCCCACACCCGGCGAGCGGGGGTTCGGTCCTCTCTCGCCCTGATCCGAGAGGACAGACGTGGACGTCTGGAACGACATCTTCAGTGACATCTTCTACGCAGAGCTGACCGTCTTCGGCCACCCGATCGCCTGGCGGGAGGTCGTCGGCAACGTCTTCGGCTTCGGTTCGGCGATCCTCGGCATGCGCCGCACGGTCTGGGCGTGGCCGATCGGCATCATCGGCAACGCCCTGCTCTTCACCGTCTTCATGGGGGTCTGGTTCGCCAACCCCCAGGAGCACAGCTTGTTCGGGCAGGCCGCCCGCCAGGTCTTCTTCATCGCGACCAGCGTCTACGGCTGGTGGCGCTGGCAGCAGTCGCGCAAGATCCGCGTCAAGGGCGCTCCGGCCATCACCCCGCGGTGGGCCACCCGCACGGAGCGGCTCAGCTACCTCATCGCGGCCGCAGGCCTGGTGGTCGTGGTCCAGTGGGTCTTCCGGTCGGTCGGACTCGGCTGGGACGCCCCCTCCTGGTACTACTGGACCGACGCCTGGATCTTCGTCGGCTCGATCCTGGCCACCTATGCCATGGCCCGCGGATGGGTCGACTTCTGGCTGGCCTGGATTGCGGTGGACCTGGTGGGGGTGCCGCTGCTGTGGCACTCCGGCTACTACCCCTCGGCGGTCATGTATGCCGTCTACGGCGGCCTCGTCCTCTGGGGCTTCGTGGTCTGGCGCAGGGCCGCCCGGGACGAGACGCCCGAGCCGGCGGTCACCGGTGCCGGACCGGTGACTGCCGACGCCCGGTAGGGCGGTTCGCGGTGGGCGGGCGGGCTACGCTGGCCGGGTGAGTGCCAGCCCAGGAACACCGGACGGCGCCCCCAGCCCGCGGCGCGACGCCTACGACACCTTCCGCCCGGTGCGGGGGGCGTGGGTCGGCGGCGTCATGGCCGTGCTGTCGATCATCGTCTTCGTGGTGGTCGCGATCTTCGCGCCCACCTACGAGGGCGTCAGCCCCGCGATCACCGTGCTCAACCGGATCGCGCTGGTCGGGGTCGGCGTGGTCATGGCCGGCTTCCTGTGGCGGTATGCCGTGATCCGCGCGGTGCCCACCCCGCACGGCCTGACCGTGGTCAACCTGTTCCGGACCTACGAGCTGGAGTGGGCCCAGATCCTCAACGTCGGCTTCTCCGGCGGGACGGCGTGGGCGATCCTGGAGCTCTCCGACACCGAGGAGCTGGCGGTGATGGCAATCCAGCGCGCCGACGGTGACCGGGCGCGCCAGGAGGCCTCCCGTCTGGCGGCCCTGATCCAGCACCACCAGAACCTCGCCGTCGAGGGGCGGCCCCGCCCCCCGGAGGACCCTCCCGCCGACTCCTGACCTCAGGATCGCGGAGGACCCAGCGGCCTGAGACCGGCCTCAGAGCAGCCTCGGAGCGCCTCAGAGCCGCCTCAGAGACTGCGGCGGTGCCCGGCCAGCGCCGCGACGTCCGCGTCCGAGCCCTCGACGACCGCCCGGGAGTGGTCCCCCCGACCGAAGGCGTGCAGGACCAGCTCCAGCGGCGTCCCCCTCAGCACGACCGTGCCGGCGTCTGCCGGGGGCTTGCGCAGCGCGACCCGGCCGTGCCCCGGCGCGACCGCGACCACCCCGGTTGGCGCCCCGCGGTAGGTCATCCGCCCCGCCATCGGCAGGGTCCGCCACAGCTGCGCCTGGACCTCCTGGGGCAGGTCGGTCGGCTCCCAGCCCGGCTGCGCGCGGACCATGTCCTCGTGGTGGATCGCCAGCTCGGCCGTGTTGACCATCCGGTCCAGGACCGGCAGCCGGGTCGGCCACCAGGGAGCGGGACCACCGACGACCTGCCCCACCAGGTCCTCGAACTCCCGGGAGGCGACGCGGTCCTGCACCGACTGCGTGTGCCGCTGCAGCGCCTTCACCGGCGCGGCGACACCGGGCAGCGCGTCGGGGCGGGACTCGCGCACCACGAGGTGGGCCAGCAGATCCCGGACGGACCAGGGGTCGCACAGGGTGGGGGCGTCGGGCCCCAGGTCGGTGGCGGTCGAGGCGATCAGCCTGCGCAGCGAGGAGGACGGCATACCCCATCTCACCACGGGGTGTCTCGCCCCGGCGCGCCGATCCCGGCCGATCCCGGCGGATCCTGGCCGATCCCACCCGACCCCAGCCGATCCCAGCCGATCCCAGTCGATCAACAGGCCCGAACGGGACGACGTGACCGACCGGATGATCTCGACGAGCGCACCGGGCCGTCGTCGGCAGGCACTGCCGGTCGCCCCCGGCGTCCGCAACCCGGATGACGTGCGACAATGAGCGACGCCCCCGCCTTCGGAGCGTGCCGACGGTTGTGGGGCTCTCGCATGCCCCCAGCCCCCCGGAGGTCTCCTCACGATGTCCACCGCCAGCCAACCGGTGCCCCGCCCCGTCGCGACTCGTGCGGTGCTCCGGCGGGGGCTGCGGGTGATCTGGGGCGGCATGAAGACCGAGCCGCGCCCCACCATCGTGGCGGTGATCGGGTCGGTGCTGTGGGCCTCGGCGACGGTGGGCACGGCGTGGGCCATCGGCTACGTGACGGACCAGTACATCGAGCCCGCCGTGCTCCAGCGCCGGGTCGAGGCCGCCGCGATGTGGACGGTCTTCGGCGTGCTGGTCGCCGTGCTCGTGGTCAACGTCATCGGCGTCATCCTGCGGCGCGTCTTCGCCACCGTCGCCGGCTTCAACCTGCAGGCCCGGTACCGCAGGGACGTCACCCGGCAGTACCTGCGGCTGCCCCTGTCCTGGCACCACGCCCACCCCTCGGGCCAGCTGCTGTCGAACGCGCACGCCGACGTCGAGGCCACCTGGCAGGTCTTCAACCCGCTGCCCATGGCCATCGGTGTGGTGTTCATGCTCTTCATCGCCGGCACGATGATGGTGCTGGTCGACCCGTTCCTGGCCTTCATCGGCCTGCTGGTCTTCCCCGGACTGTTCGCGGCCAACGTCGTCTTCCAGCGCTTCATGTCGCCCCGGATCACCCGTGCCCAGCAGCTGCGCGCCGAGGTGGCCGAGGTCGCCCACGAGTCCTTCGAGGCCGGCCTGGTCGTGAAGTCGATGGGCCGCGAGGAGGAGGAGACCGAGCGCTTCCGGACCCAGACCCACGAGCTGCGTGACGCGCTGATCCAGGTGGGTCGTACCCGGGGGGTCTTCGAACCGGTCATCGAGGCCATCCCGACGCTGGGGACCCTGGCCGTGCTCGGCGTGGGGACCTGGCAGGTCTCCCGCAGCGAGCTGGGCGCGGCCGACGTGGTGCAGATGGCCTACCTGTTCTCGATCCTCGCCTTCCCGGTGCGCTCCCTGGGCTGGGTGCTGGCGGAGCTCCCGCGCTCGGTCGTGGGCTACGACCGGGTGCAGCACGTCCTGCAGGCCGAGGGGAGCATGCGCTACGGCCCGGACACGTTCGCGGACCGGGGCGGCCCGGCCAGCTCGGAGCTGGAGGACGTGGTCTACGCCCACCCGGGCGAGGACCAGCCGACGATCACCGGCGTCACGCTGGAGATCCCCGAGGGCAGCACCACCGCCCTCGTCGGCCCGACCGGGTCGGGCAAGACCACCCTGACCAACCTGGCCCTGCGCCTGGTCGACCCGGACACCGGGCGGGTGGAGATCGACGGCCTCGACGCCCGCCGGCTGCAGCTGGGCGAGATCCCGGCGGTGGCCACCCTGGTCGCGCAGCAGACGTTCATGTTCGACGACAGCGTCCGCGGCAACGTCACCCTGGGGGAGGACGCGAGCGACGAGTCGGTGTGGGAGGCGCTGCGCATCGCCCAGGCCGAGGGCTTCGTCCGCGAGCTGCCGGACGGCCTGGACACGGTCATCGGCGAGCGGGGCGGCAGCCTGTCCGGTGGTCAGCGGCAGCGGATCGCGCTGGCCCGAGCCGTGTGGCGCCGCCCCCGCCTGCTCGTCCTGGACGACGCCACCAGCGCGGTCGACCCCTCCGTCGAGCAGGCCATCCTGGCGGGTCTGCGGGAGGCCCGCGCGGGCATGACCGTCCTGGTCGTCGCCTACCGGATGGCCACCATCACCCTCGCCGACCAGGTCGTCTACGTCGAGCACGGCCGCGTCGTCGACCGCGGACCCCACCCGGAGCTGCTCGCGCGGTGCCAGGGGTATGCCGACCTGGTGCACGCCTACGCCCGGGAGGCCGCCGAGCGCGCCGCCGTGGCCGAGCAGGAGGAGACCGCATGAGCACCCCGGCGAGCTCCGGCGGCAGCCGGATCGAGGCGCAGAGCGACCTCGGCACCCTGGACACCCTCAAGCGGGGCCTGCAGCTCTCGCCGGAGCTCCGCAAGGGGCTGCTGGTCACCGCGCTGATCGCGGTCGTGGCCACCCTGGGCCGCGTGGTCATCCCGTTCGTCGTCCAGCAGACGACCGACAACGGCATCCTGGCCGAGGGCGGCGTCGACGTCGGCTACGTCCTGCGCGCGATCTTCCTGGCGGCCGGGGTGGTCGCGATCACCTCGGTGGCGCAGTATGCCGTGAACGTCCGGCTCTTCACCGCGGCCGAGTCGGGCCTGGCCACCCTGCGGCTCAAGGCGTTCCGGCACATCCACGACCTGTCGGTGCTGACCCAGAGCACCGAGCGGCGCGGCGCCCTGGTCTCCCGCGTCACCAGCGACGTGGACACGATCTCGATGTTCGTGCAGTTCGGCGGGCTGATGCTGCTCATCAGCACCGCGCAGATCGTCCTGGCGACCATCCTCATGCTCATCTACAGCCCGGCCCTGGCGCTCGTGGCCTACCTGTGCCTGCTGCCGCTCATCGTCCTGGTCCGCTACCTCCAGCCGGTGCTGGGCCGGGCCTACGGCCTGGTCCGGACCCGGGTCGGCGACATGCTGGGTGCGGTCAGCGAGTCCATCGTCGGCGCCACCACCATCCGCGCCTACGGGGTCGAGGAGCGCACCGCCGAGCGCATCGACCGGTCCATCGAGGCCCACCGGCAGTCCGCGATCCGGGCCCAGATCCGCTCGGTCCTCGCCTTCGTCTCCGGCCAGACCTTCGCCGGGATCACCACCGCCGTCGTGCTCGTGGTCGGGACCGTGCTCGCCGCCCGCGGACACCTGACCCTCGGGCAGCTGCTGGCCTTCCTCTTCCTGGTGAACCTGTTCACCCAGCCGGTGCTGATGGCGACCGAGATCCTCAACGAGCTGCAGAACGCGGTCGCCGGCTGGCGCCGCGTCATCGGTGTCGTCGACACCGCGGCCGACGTCTCCGACCCTGGCGAGGACGGGGTCGTGCAGGAGCGGGGTCCGATCACCGTGGACTTCGAGGACGTCTGGTACGCCTACCCCGGCGGGGAGCCGGTGCTGCGCGACGTCAACCTGCGCATCGAGCCGCATACCAGGGTGGCGATCGTGGGGGAGACCGGGTCGGGCAAGACCACGATGGCCAAGCTGCTGACCCGCCTGATGGACCCCGCGGGCGGCCGCGTGCTGCTGGACGGCACCGACCTGCGACGGATCCCGTTCTCCACGCTCCGCCGGCGGGTCGTCCTCGTCCCGCAGGAGGGGTTCCTCTTCGACCAGAACCTGCGCGAGAACATCCGCTTCGGCAAGCCCGAGGCCAGCGACGAGGACATCGACCTCGCCGTGACCGAGCTGGGTCTGGACGCCTGGGTGGCCGGGCTCCCGCACGGCCTGGACACCCGGGTGGGTCAGCGTGGGGAGTCCCTGTCGGCGGGGGAACGGCAGCTCGTCGCGATCGCCCGGGCCTACCTTGCCGACCCCGACCTGCTCGTCCTCGACGAGGCGACCAGCGCCGTGGACCCCTCGACCGAGGTCAGGGTCCAGCGTGCGCTGGAAGGCCTGACGACCGGGCGCACCTCGGTCGCCATCGCCCACCGGCTCTCGACCGCGGAGGCGGCCGACGTGGTGGTCGTGGTCGACCAGGGCCGGATCGTCGAGGTCGGGCACCACCGCGACCTGGTCGGGCAGGGCGGTGTCTACGCACGGATGCACGCCTCCTGGGCGGCCCAGCGGACCGGCTGACCGGCGCGGCGACGGCCGGTCGGGGCGATCCGGCCCCGGGGCTGGCAGAATGAGGCCGCATCGTCCATGACCATCGACCTGGACCCGTCGGCGACGAGCCGACCGGCAGCCGGGACCTGCACCAAGGAGCACCACCCCATGCACGAAGACAACCACGGCCACAGCACCGCAGCCTGGGTCGGCGTCACGATCATGCTGATCGGCGCGGTCGTCGGCTGCTGGGGCGTCTTCGCCGGCCCCGACGTGCTGCTCTACGTCGGTCTCGGTCTGGGCGTCGTCGGTGCGCTGGCCTGGTACGGCATGGAGCGGGCCGGGTTCGGCGGCGCGTCGAGGGTCGCGCAGCACGACGGCTGACCCACCACCGGTGGGGCCGGCACGGGTCGGCCCCGCGACGGCTTAGGCTGGTGGGGTGCCCACCGTGCTGGATCAGATCATCGACGGAGTCCGCGAGGACCTTGCCGTACGCCGTGCCGACCGCCCCCTGACCCAGGTGCAGGAGAGCGCGGCCGCCGCGCCCTCCCCCCGGGACGCCCTCGCAGCGCTCACCGAGCGCCGGGGGGTCCACATCATCGCCGAGGTGAAGCGCAGCAGCCCCTCCAAGGGCGCTCTCGCGGCCATCGCCGACCCCGCGGCCCTGGCGGCCGACTATGCCGCCGGAGGGGCCAGCGTCATCAGCGTCCTCACCGAGCAGCGTCGGTTCGGCGGCTCCCTCGCCGACCTCGATGCGGTTCGGGCGCGGGTGGACGTCCCCGTCCTGCGCAAGGACTTCGTCGTCGACCCCTACCAGGTGTGGGAGGCCCGGGCGCACGGGGCAGACCTGGTCCTGCTCATCGTCGCGGCCCTGCCCCAAGAGGTCCTCCAGGGCCTGCTGGAGCGGGTGGAGTCGCTGGGCATGCACGCCCTGGTCGAGGTGCACGACGAGGAGGAGCTGGGTCGCGCCCTCGACGCCGGCGCCCGCATCGTCGGCGTGAACAACCGCGACCTGCGCACGCTGGAGGTGGACCGGGACACCTTCGGGCGGCTGGCGCCCGGCATCCCGGCCGGTCGGGTCGCGGTCGCCGAGTCCGGCATCCGCGGCCCTCTGGACGTCATGGCGGCAGCCGAGGCCGGCGCTGGGGCGGTCCTCGTCGGCGAGGCCCTGGTCACCGGCAGCTCACCCCGCGACGCGGTGGCCGAGCTGGTGGCGGCCGGCGCCCACCCGGCGGTCCGCGGCCAGCACGCCGGGACCCGCGGGGGTGAGCGGTGAGCACGGCGACCGGCCGGTTCGGCGAGTTCGGCGGACGCTTCGTGCCCGAGGCACTGGTCGCGGCGCTGGAGGAGCTGGACGCCGCCCGCACCGCGGCGATGGCCGACCCAGACTTCCGGGCCGAGCTCGACCTGCTGCACCAGACCTACACGGGACGACCCAGCCCGCTGACCGAGGTGCCCCGGTTCGCCCGGCACGCCGGTCGCGCGCGGGTCTTCCTCAAGCGGGAGGACCTCAACCACACCGGCTCGCACAAGATCAACAACGTGCTCGGGCAGGCGCTGCTCGCCGTGCGGATGGGCAAGCGCCGGGTCATCGCCGAGACCGGCGCGGGCCAGCACGGCGTCGCGACCGCGACCGCGGCCGCCCTGATGGGCCTGGAGTGCACGGTCTACATGGGTGAGGTCGACACCCGCCGCCAGGCGCTCAACGTGGCCCGGATGCGGCTGCTCGGCGCCACCGTGGTGCCCGTCGCCACCGGCAGCGCCACGCTCAAGGACGCCATCAACGAGGCGATGCGCGACTGGGTCACCAACGTCGGGCACACCCACTACCTGCTGGGCACCGTGACCGGGCCCCACCCCTTCCCGACCATGGTGCGCGACTTCCACGCGGTCATCGGTCAGGAGGCCCGCGAGCAGGTGCAGACCGCGGCCGGCCGCCTGCCGGACGCCGTGTGCGCGTGCGTCGGCGGTGGCTCCAACGCGATGGGGATCTTCCACGCCTTCCGCGACGACGCCGAGGTGGCGCTGCGGGGCTTCGAGGCCGGGGGTGAGGGCCCCGAGCAGGGCCGGCACGCCTCCCGCTTCTCCGGGGGGCTCCCGGGGGTGCTGCACGGCGCCGCGACATACGTGCTGCAGGACGAGGACGGCCAGACCCTGGAGACCCACTCGGTCTCGGCCGGGCTGGACTACCCCAGCGTCGGTCCCGAGCACGCCTTCCTGCACGACACCGGGCGCGCCTCCTACGAGCCCGTGACCGACGCCGACGCGATGGACGCCTTCGCTCTGCTCTGCCGCACCGAGGGCATCATCCCGGCCATCGAGAGCGCCCACGCCCTCGCCGGGGCCCTGCGCGTGGGGCACGAGCTGACCGCGGCCGCGGGGGAGGACGGACCCGAGCCGGTGGTCCTGGTCAACCTGTCCGGGCGCGGCGACAAGGACGTGGACACGGCGGCCCGCTGGTTCGGGCTCGTCGACGGCCAGGAGCTGGTCGAGGCCGAGCAGCTCAAGGCCTCCGAGCCGGTCGCCGAGGCGGAAGGGAGCGGCTGGTGAACGCCCTGGACGCAGTCTTCGCCCGGTGCCGCGAGGAGGACCGCGCCGCGCTGGTCGCCTACCTCCCGGCCGGCTACCCCGACCTCGACGGCTCCCTCGCTGCGGTCCGGGCGGTCGCCGAGAGCGGCGCCGACATCGTCGAGGTCGGCGTCCCCTACACCGACCCCCTCATGGACGGACCCGTCATCGAGCAGGCCGCCGCGCAGGCCCTGGCCGGCGGCTTCCGCTTCCACCAGGTGCTCGACGTGGTGCGAGCCGTGCACGAAGCCGGTGCGGTGCCCGTCGTCATGTCCTACTGGAACCCGGTCCTGCGTCACGGCCCCGCACGGTTCGCCGCCGACCTGGCCGAGGCCGGTGGCGCAGGCCTCATCACGCCCGACCTCATCCCGGACGAGGCCTCGGCGTGGCGGGACGCCGCCACGCAGCACGACCTTGCCCCGATCTTCCTGGTCGCCCCCAGCTCCACCGACGAACGGCTGGCGATGACCGTCCAGGCCTGCCGCGGCTTCGTCTACGTCGCCTCCACGATGGGCGTCACCGGCGCCCGGGACGAGGTCGGCGAGGGCGCCGTCCGGCTGGTGGAACGCACCCGCGCCGTCACCGACCTGCCGCTGTGCGTCGGCCTCGGCGTGAGCACGGGGGCCCAGGCGGCGCAGATCGCTGCCTATGCCGACGGCGTCATCGTCGGCTCCGCCCTCGTCCGGGCGATCGGGCAGGACCCGCGCCTCGACGCCCTCCGGACCCTCACCCAGGAGCTCGCCGAAGGGGTGCGCGGCCGGTGACCCACGACGCCGACCTGCGCACCGACCCGGCGGACGCCGGAGCCGAGCCGGTCAGGGGTGGCGGGGAGGCTGCATACCGGAGCCGCTCCGGCATGGTCGGCAAGCTGGGCAAGGTCGGTTGGGTCACCATGGCCGGCCTGCTGGCCCGCGTCGGCCTCGGGGTGGTGCTGATCGCCGCCGGCCTGCCCAAGCTGATGGACGTCACCGGCTCCGTCCAGAACGTCATGGCCTACGAGCTGTTCGACTACGGGACGGCCCGCTTCATCGGCACCATGCTGCCGGTCGTGGAGATCGTGCTCGGCGTGCTGCTGGTGCTGGGCCTGTTCACCCGCGCGGCAGCCGCCGCGGGTGGTCTGCTCATGATCGTCTTCATCGCCGGGATCGCCTCGGCTTGGGCCCGGGGCCTGACCATCGACTGCGGCTGCTTCGGCAGCGGCGGACCGGTGGAGCCGGGGGAGACCACCTACCTGCTGGACATCCTGCGCGACCTGCTCTTCCTGGCCATGGCGGCCTGGCTGGTGGTCCGCCCGCGCACCCCGCTCGCCCTCGACACCCTGATCACGAAAGGTCGCTGAGACTCGCATGCCCCGTCCGCCCGCACCCCAGGTCAAGCCGGTCCCCACCAAGGGGCCCTCCGGCGTTCTCATCGGCGCCGTCGTGGTGCTGGTGCTCGCGCTCATCGCCGGCCTGGTGTGGGCCGTGACCCGCGACGGGGCCGACCTGTCGGCGGAGGGCTCGGCCCACGCGCTGGCGGAGGGTGGCGGGGTCAGCCTGGGCCCCGGACCGGACGCGGACGTGCCGCAGCTGCACATCTACGGTGACTTCCAGTGCCCGTGGTGCGGGGTGCTGGAGGACGCGATCGGTGAGTCGGTCCAGGAGAAGGTGGACGCCGGCGACGCCCATCTCACCATCACGCTGATGTCCTTCCTGGACGGGCGCCTTCCCGGTGAGAACTCCGTGCGCGCAGCCAACGCCGCGCTGTGCGCCGACGACCAGGACGCCTTCCTGCCCTACTACCGGCAGGTCTACCTCAACCGTCCCGCCGAGCAGGGGGCCGGGTGGAGCGACGAGCAGCTGGTCTCCTTCGCCGGGGCGGCCGGCATCGGCGACGACGACCTGGAGACCTTCACCAGCTGCGTGCAGGACCTGACGTACGAGGACTATGTGCACGCCATGCAGGAGCGGGCCAACCAGGACGGGGTCAGCGGGACCCCCCGCCTGTTCGTCGACGGTACCCAGATCACCGACGAGCAGATGCAGGGACTGATGGAGAACAGCCTCACCCTCGACGAGGTCATCGCCGCACACTCCTGACCCGGGCGGGGAGACCCTGACGGGTCGCCGCGAGCCGGTCAACCTCAGGCGGTCCGCAGGACTAGGCTGGGACCATGCGTCGAGCCAAGATCGTCTGCACCCTGGGACCAGCCACCGACTCCTACGAGCAGATCGAAGCGCTCGTCCACGCCGGGATGGATGTGGCCCGGCTCAACCTCTCGCACGGCAGCCACGAGGAGCACCACGAGCGCTACCTCAGGGTGCGGCAGGCCAGCGACGCCGAGGGGCACGCGGTCGCGGTGCTGGCCGACCTGCAGGGCCCCAAGATCCGCACCGGCACCTTCGCCAGCGGACCGGTCACCCTCGCGACCGGTGACGCCTTCACCATCACCACGCGTGCGGTGACCGGCGACCAGGGCAGCGTCGGCACCACCTACGGCGGCCTGCCCGGCGACGTCGCCGTCGGCGACCCCCTGCTCATCGACGACGGCAAGGTGATGCTGCGGGCGGTGGAGGTGACCGAGACCGACGTCGTCAGCGAGGTCGTCACCGGAGGCGTCGTCTCCAACAACAAGGGCATCAACCTGCCCGGTGCCCTGGTCAGCGTCCCGGCCATGTCGGAGAAGGACATCGAGGACCTGCGCTGGGCCCTGCGCACCGGCGTCGACATCATCGCCCTGTCGTTCGTCCGCTCCGCCGAGGACATCGAGGACGTGCACCGGATCATGGACGAGGAGGGCCGACGCGTCCCGGTCATCGCCAAGATCGAGAAGCCGCAGGCGGTGCAGAACCTCGAGGAGATCGTCGACGCCTTCGACGGCATCATGGTCGCCCGCGGTGACCTCGGCGTCGAGCTGCCGCTGGAGCAGGTGCCGCTGGTGCAGAAGGACGCCATCCAGCTCAGCCGCGAGCGGGCCAAGCCGGTGATCGTGGCGACCCAGGTGCTGGAGTCGATGATCGAGAACCCGCGGCCCACCCGGGCCGAGGCCTCCGACTGCGCGAACGCGGTGCTCGACGGCGCCGACGCGATCATGCTCTCCGGCGAGACCTCGGTCGGCGCCTACCCCATCCGGGCGGTGAGCACGATGGCGGACATCATCGCGTCCACCGAGGACCACGGGCTGCACCGCATCGCCCCCATCCGGACCGTGCCGCGCACCCCCGGCGGTGCGGTCACCCGGGCCGCGATCACCCTCGCCGACGCCCTGGACAACCACGGCGTCAAGTACCTGGTGACCTTCACCCAGAGCGGTGACACCGCGCGCCGGATGGCTCGCGTCCGGCCCCGCACCCCGATGCTCGCGTTCACCACCGAGCAGGACACCCGGTCCCAGCTGGCGCTCACCTGGGGGGTGGAGACCTTCCTCGTCCCCTTCGTCTGGCACACCGACCAGATGGTGCTGCAGGTCGAGGACGCGCTGCTGCGCGAGGGCCGCTGCCAGCACGGGGACCTGGTGATCATCGTCGCCGGCTCGCCCCCCGGTGTCTCCGGCACCACCAACGCCCTGCGCCTGCACCGCGTCGGCGACACGATCTTCGGCAACGCCCCGAGCTACTCCGACGAGCCCGTCGTCTAGCAGGCGGGCCTTCAGCGCGCGTCGGTCGCCACGGACCGGCGGGTATGCTGTACCGGATCGAACAGGCGGGCCCCACGGGGCCCGTCACCCCCCGCCGGGGTGGTGGAACGGCAGACACGGGGCACTCAAAATGCTCTGCCCGCAAGGGCGTGCGGGTTCAAGTCCCGCTCCCGGCACCCATACAGGTTCGCGACAGATGATCGTGACGGCAGAGCACGGCGAAAGATAAGGTAGACGCGTGACGGCAGCAAAGACGCCCAGCACCGATCCGACGGAGTCGTCGGACCCGACCGGAGCGACGGGGGCGGACACCACCCAGGACGAGACGTCGGACGTCACCCTGCAGGGGGGCACCGAGGCCGGGGCCCCCGAGCCAGCCGTCGACGGGGGCGGCGGAGACGCTGAGGAGCCGGAGACGCAGGGTCTGCGCATCCTCCTCGCCGAGGACGAGGCGCTCATCCGGATGGACCTGGCCGAGATGCTGACCGAGGCCGGCCACCACATCGTCGGGCAGGCCAGCGACGGCGAGCAGGCCGTGTCCCTGGCGCAGGAGACCAAGCCCGACATGGTCGTCATGGACATCAAGATGCCCGGCATGGACGGGATCTCTGCCGCCGAGCAGATCGGCCGCGACGGCGTGGCCCCGGTCGTGATGCTCACCGCGTTCAGCGACAAGAACCTGGTCGAGCGCGCCCGCGACGCCGGTGTCATGTCCTACGTCGTCAAGCCGTTCAGCGCCGCCGACGTGCTGCCGGCCATCGACATCGCCCGCGCCCGCTGGGCCGAGCGCCAGGCGCTGGAGGCCGAGGTCGCCGACCTGGGGGAGCGGTTCGAGACCCGCAAGCGGGTCGACCGCGCCAAGGGTCTGCTCATGACCCAGCTCAAGCTCACCGAGGCCGACGCCTTCCGGTGGATCCAGAAGGCGGCGATGGACCGCCGCCTGTCGATGCGCGAGGTCGCCGACGCCGTCATCGCTGGCATGCCCGCGAAGAAGTAGGCCGCGTCAGGCAGACCGTCCTCGCCCGGCCCACGCGGTAGGCCCACGCGGTAGGCCCACTCGCCAGGTCGGCCCGGTAGCCAGGCGCACGCGCCGCTCGCCCCAGCGGCACGCCCATACCCCGAGACCCCAGACCCCGCGACCCTGCCGCAGGTCGGAGAGGGCGGGGCCGTAGCCTTCGGCCATGGATGGAGCCTTCCCCGGGCTGGGGACCGTCATCAACATCGTCGCGGTCCTCGGCGGCGCCTCCCTGGGGATGCTCGCCGGCCACCGGCTCTCGGCGCACGTGCGCTCGGTCGTCACCAGCTGCCTGGGCCTGGTGACGCTGCTGATGGCGATCCTGTCCGCCCTCGACGTGACCTCTCCGGCCCTGGAGGAGACCGTCGGGCGTGGGGTGCCCATCCTCATCGTCCTCGGCAGCCTCCTCCTGGGCGGCATCACCGGGGCGGTGCTGCGGATCGAGCAACGGCTGGAGTCGCTCGCCGGCCTGGTGCAGCACTGGGTCCAGCGCTTCGGGCGCCCGACCGAGGGCACCGGTGCCGGCGCCCGGGAGCGGTTCATCGAGGGCTGGCTGACCGCCTCCCTGCTCTTCTGCGTGGGCCCGCTGACGATCCTCGGCTCCTTGTCCGACGGGCTCGGGCGGGGGATCGACCAGCTGGTCCTGAAGTCGGCGCTGGACTTCTTCGCCGCGATGGCGTTCGCCTCCACGTTCGGGGTCGGCGTGCTCTTCTCCGTGGTGTCGGTGGCGCTCATCCAGGGCATGCTGACCCTCGTGGGTCTCACCCTGGGTTCGGTGGTGCCGGAGGCGCACATCGCGGCGCTGACCGCCACCGGCGGGCTGCTGCTGGTCGGAATCGCCTTCCGGCTGCTCGACATCAAGCAGGTCCCGGTCGGTGACCTGCTCCCGGCGCTCGTCTTCGCGCCCGTGCTGGTCAGCATCGCCGCTGCCGTCACCTGAGCTTCGCGCCTTCGGCGACTCCTGGGCCACCCCGGCGGCCGGCCGTCGTGGCTGACGCCTCAGGCCCCGGGCGGGCGCTCGCGCAGCGCGCAGGTGAGACGGGCGGTGCACACGCGACGCCCCTCGTCGTCGGTCACCACGATCTCGTAGGCAGCGACGGAGCGGCCGAGCGAGAGCGGCGTGGCGACTGCTGTCACGTGCCCGTCGCGGACGGCCCGGTGGTGGGTAGCGTTGAGGTCCACCCCCACGGCGATGCGGTCGGCGCCGGCGTGCAGCGCCGCCCCGATGGACCCCACGGTCTCGGCGAGCGCCGCCGAGGCACCCCCGTGCAGGAGACCGTAGGGCTGGGTGTTGCCCGCGACCGGCATCCGGGCCACGGTGCGCTGCACGTCGGCCTCCAGCAGCTCCATCCCCATCCGCTCGGCCAGGGTGCCGATCATCGCGAACGGGACCTCGTCGGGGCGCAGCGCGGACGTGGGGTGAGCATTGTCGGCCATGGGACATAGGCTGCCATGCGTGAGTCGACTGCTGCTGTTGGACGGACACTCCGTGGCCTACCGTGCCTTCTACGCCCTCCCGGTGGAGAACTTCTCCACCACCACGGGCCAGAGCACCAACGCGGTCTACGGCTTCACCTCGATGCTCATCAACGTCCTGCGCGACGAGGCGCCGACGCACATCGCGGTCGCCTTCGACAAGTCCAGGCAGACCTTCCGCACCCAGGAGTACGCCGAGTACAAGGCGGGCCGCGCCAGCACGCCGGACGAGTTCAGGGGCCAGGTCGACCTCATCAAGGAGGTGCTCGACGCCCTGCGCATCCAGCACCTGGAGGTGGAGGGGTATGAGGCGGACGACATCATCGCCACCCTCACCGGCCAGGCGCGCGAGGAGGGGATGGAGGTCGTCATCCTCTCCGGCGACCGGGACGCCCTGCAGCTGGTGGACGAGCGCACCCTGCTGCTCTACCCGGTCCGCGGTGTCTCGGAGACCTGGCGGCTGACCCCCGAGGCGGTCCGGGAGAAGTACCTCGTCCCCCGCACCTGTACAGCGACCTGGCCGCCATGGTGGGGGAAAGCTCGGACAACCTGCCGGGGGTGCCCGGCGTCGGCCCCAAGACCGCGGCCAAGTGGCTCACCCAGCACCGCGACCTCCCCGGCATCGTCGCCGCCGCCGACCAGCTCACCGGCAAGGCCGGCCAGGCGCTGCGCGACCACCTGGACCAGGTGCTGCGCAACCGCCGGCTCAACCAGCTCGTCGGCGACGTGCCCCTCGAGGTCACCGTGGCGGACCTGGCCGCCCGCGGCTGGGACCGCGAGGAGGTGCACCGGGTCTTCGACGGCCTGGAGTTCCGGGTGCTGCGCGAGCGGCTGTTCACCACGCTGGACTCGGCCGAGACCGAGGCCGAGGAGGGCATCGACCTCGAGGGCACTCTGCTGCGCGGGGGCGAGCTGGCGCCCTGGCTGGCCGAGCACGCCCCAGCGGGGGAGCGGGTCGCCGTCGTCGTGCACGCGGCTCCCCGCACCGCCGCGGGCCCCGGGGAGGCGACGGGGGTCGCGCTGGCGGGGGCCAGCCACGCCGCATACCTCGAGCTGGCCGACGCGGCGCCGGAGGACGAGCGGGCGCTGGCCGCCTGGCTGGCCGACCCGGCGCACCCCAAGGTCCTGCACGACGCCAAGGGACAGATCGCCTCGCTGGAGACCATCGGTATGCCGATGGAGGGCGTGGTCAGCGACACCGGCCTGGCGGCCTACCTCATCCGGCCCGACCAGCGCTCCTACGACCTGACCGACCTGTCGCTGCGCCACCTGCGGCGCGAGCTGCGTCTGGAGGACGGCCAGGAGGAGGCGCAGGGCCAGCTGGACCTCAGCTTCGGTGACGCGGAGGACGACGCCCAGGAGCGCGCGGCGGCCCGCTCGGGGATGGTGCACGCCCGGGCGGTGCACGACCTGTCGGTCGCGCTCGACGAGGAGCTGGCCGACGAGCAGGAGCAGCGGCTGCTGCGGGAGGTGGAGCTGCCGCTGGTCGGGGTGCTGCGGCGGATGGAGCAGGCCGGGATCGCCGTCGACCTGGACGCCCTGCAGGCCCTGGAGAGCGAGTTCGCGGCCGGGATGGCGCAGGCGCAGCAGGACGCCTGGGACGCCATCGGCGACGACACCGTCAACCTGGGCTCGCCCAAGCAGCTGCAGGTGGTGCTCTTCGAGACCCTGGGGCTGCCCAAGACCCGGCGCACCAAGACCGGTTACACCACCGACGCCGACGCGTTGGCGGGGCTGTTCGCCCAGACCGAGCATCCGTTCCTGGAGGCCCTGCTGCGCCACCGCGACGTGTCCCGGCTGCGGGTGACCGCCGAGGGCCTGATCAAGTCGGTCGCCGACGACGGGCGCATCCACACCACCTACCAGCAGACGATCGCGGCCACCGGCCGGCTCAGCTCGACCGAGCCCAACCTGCAGAACATCCCGATCCGCACCGAGGAGGGGCGGCGGTTGCGGGAGGTCTTCGTCGTCGGCCGCGACGCCGGGGCCGGGGTGGACTACGCCTCGCTCATGTCCGCCGACTACAGCCAGATCGAGATGCGGATCATGGCCCACCTCTCCGGTGACGAGGGGCTCATCGAGGCCTTCCGCACCGGTGAGGACCTGCACCGCTTCGTCGGCTCCCGCGTCTTCGGCGTCGAGCCCCAGGAGGTCACCTCCGAGATGCGGGCCAAGGTCAAGGCGATGAGCTACGGCCTGGCCTACGGCCTGTCCGCGTTCGGGCTGTCCAAGCAGCTGGGCATCTCCACCAGCGAGGCCAAGGGCCTGATGGAAGAGTACTTCGAGCGCTTCGGCGGCGTCCGTGACTACCTGCGCGACATCGTCGCCGAGGCCCGGCGCAGCGGCTTCACCGAGACCATCCTGGGCCGTCGCCGGCACCTGCCGGACCTGCTGAGCGACAACCGGCAGCGGCGGGAGATGGCCGAGCGGATGGCCCTCAACGCGCCCATCCAGGGCTCGGCCGCCGACCTCATCAAGATCGCCATGCTCCGCACCGAGCAGGCGCTGCGCGACCAGGGCCTCGCCTCGCGGATGCTGCTCCAGGTGCACGACGAGCTGGTGCTGGAGGTCGCCCCGGGCGAGGAGCAGCAGGTCGAGGCGCTGGTGCGCGAGCAGATGGGCGCGGCCGCCCACCTCTCGGTGCCGCTGGACGTCAGCGTGGGCATGGGCCGCACCTGGCACCAGGCTGCTCACTGACCCCTCCGGGACCCTCCCGGGACGCGGCAGGACCGCAGCCGGCGCGGCCGATGAGATGCGGGTCGCGGGCCTAGGTAACGATGTGGGCACAATCGGACCGGTTGGCCCGCGGCACCCTTGTCAACCCTTGACCAGCAACCTAGGTTCAGGGCACACCGTGACGGCACCGCTGCCGCCACATCGACACGAGGAGCACCATGCGCACAACCTCTCTTCGCTCACGCGCGTCCGTGACCACCCGCGGGATTGCTGCAGTGGCCGCCGCCACCCTGATGTTGGCGGCCTGCGGCAACGGAGGAGACGACACCGACAACGGCGAGCCCGCCAGCACGGGAGCCGAGACCGACACCGACACCGACACCGAGGCCGGTGAGGCCACCGGCCAGGCCGGTGAGCGCGACCTGACCCTGCAGGTCGGCACCGTGCTGCCGCAGACCGGCGCCCTGGCCTTCCTGGGCCCGCCCGAGGAGGCGGGCGTCCTGCTCGCCGAGAAGCACATCAACGAGGCCGACCTCGGCATCACCGTCGAGGTCACCCTCGGCGACTCCGGTGACCCGGACAACAGGGCCTACGCCACGACCGTCCCGCAGCTGCTGAACGCCGGCAACCACGTCATCGTGGGTGCGGCGTCCTCGGGCGTGTCCAAGCTGTTCATCGACGAGGTCGTGGCGGCGGAGCGGTTGATGATCTCCCCGGCGAACACGGCCGCGGAGTTCACCGACTGGGACGACAACAACCTCTACTGGCGCACCGCGCCCTCCGACCTGTTGCAGGGTGAGGTGCTGGGCAACCTCATCGCCCAGGACGGTGTGGCCAACCTGGGCATCATCTACCTGAACGACGCCTACGGCACCGGTCTGGAGGCGACGCTCACCGAGACCTTCGAGGCCGCCGCCGGCACGGTCGTGGCCAGCGAGTCCTACAACGCCGGCGACACCACCTTCGACGCGCAGATCAGCTCGGTGCTGGCCGAGAACCCCGACGCGATCGCGATGATCACCTTCGAGGAGATCAAGACCATCCTGCCGGCCATCGAGGCCGCCGGCTTCGACACCGGCAACCTCTACTTCGTCGACGGCAACATCGCCGACTACAGCGAGGACTTCAACCCGGGCATGCTCGAGGGCTCCAAAGGCACCCAGCCCGGCCCGGACCTGGGCGACGACTTCCGCAACCAGCTGAACGAGGTCTGGACCGCTGAGGGCAACCCCGAGCTGGAGAACTGGAACTACGCGGCGGAGTCCTACGACGCCGTGATCCTGGCCGCGCTGGCCGCGCTCGCCGCCAACTCGGTGGACGGGCCGGACATGGCCGCCAAGATGCAGGAGGTCTCCGGCGGTGCTGGCGGCGGCACCAAGTACGACACCTTCGCTGACGCCGCGCAGGCCATCATCGACGGTGAGGTCGTGGACTACGACGGCCCCTCCGGTCCGATCACCTTCGACGAGAACGGTGACCCGACCGAGGCCACCATCGGCATCTTCGAGTACGACGGTGAGAACAGCCTCGTCCGCATGAACTGAGGCGCACGCCCACCACGCAGGACGAGCGAGGGCCCCGGGACGATGGTCCCGGGGCCCTCCTTCGTGTGTGCGGAGTCGGTGCGGAGCGCGAAGGCAGAGCCGACGGACGCCCTGCTCCGGCTAGGCGCTGTCCTGCCCCAGGGTGCCGAGGTAGAGCCCGATGACCTTCTCGTCGTTGAGCAGCTCCCGACCCGTCCCGGTATGGGCGTCCCGGCCCTGGTCGAGCACGTAGGCGCGGTCGCAGATCTGCAGGCAGCGCCGGGCGTTCTGCTCGACCATGATCACGGTCACACCGGCCTGGTTGATCGAGGAGACCCGCATGAAGGCGTCGTCCTGGCGCACCGGCGACAGGCCGGCCGACGGCTCGTCCAGGAGCAGGACGTCCGGGCGCATCATCAGCGCCCGCGACATCGCCACCATCTGCCGCTCGCCGCCGCTGAGCGAGCCGGCCACCTGGTTCATCCGGTCCTTCAGGGCCGGGAAGATGTCGACGACGAAGTCGATGCTCTCCCTGGTCCGGGAGGGGCGCTGGTAGGCGCCCATCTCCAGGTTCTCCCGGATGGTCAGGGTGGGGAAGACGTTCTCGGTCTGGGGGACCAGGCCGACCCCCTTGCTGACCAGCTTGTTGGCCTTGAGGTTGGTGATCTCGTCACCGCGCAGCAGGATGGCGCCCGAGCGCACGTTGACCAGGCCGAAGATCGCCTTCAGCAGCGTCGACTTGCCGGCCCCGTTGGGCCCGATGATGCCGATCAGCTCGCCGTCGTAGGCCTGCAGGTTGGTGTCGGTGAGGATGTTGATACCGGGCAGGTAGCCGGCGGTGACGCTCTGCACGTCGACCACCAGGTCCGGGTTCGGGTCCGGGGCGGGCTGGTCCGCCGGCCGGGGGGCGGTGCCTGTCGTGGTCACAGTCGGTTTCCCTCCGCGTCGTAGCGGCCGGTGATCTGGCCGAGGTCGTCGTCCAGGTGGCTGCCCAGGTAGGCATCCACGACGGCCGGGTCTCTCATCACCTCGTCGGGCGGTCCCTCGGCCACGATGCGGCCCTCCGCCATCACCACGACCCAGTCGGCGATGTGCCGGACCATGTGCATGTCGTGCTCGACGAAGAGGACCGTCATGCCCTCCTTCTTGAGGTCGATGACGTGGTCGAGCAAGGACTGCACGAGAGCTGGGTTGACCCCGGCCATCGGCTCGTCCAGCAGGATGAACTCGGGGTCGGTCATCAGGGCGCGAGCCATCTCCAGCAGCTTGCGCTGCCCGCCGGACAGTGCCGCGGAGTAGTCGTCGCGCTTGTCGTAGAGCTTGAACTTCTTCAGCAGCTCCAGGGCGCGCGCCTCGTTCTCCTTCTCCTGCGAGCGCCAGAGGAAGGGCAGGACGCTGGCGAGCATCCGCTCCCCGGTCTGCTTCGACGCACCGAGCTTCATGCTCTCGAGCACGGTCAGCCGCTGCAGCACCTTGGTCAGCTGGAAGGTGCGGACCTGCCCGCGACGGGCCGCCTTCCAGGCCGGGATGCCGGCCAGCGAGCGCCCGTTGAAGGACCACTCGCCGCTGTCCGGCTTGTCGAAGCCGGAGAGCAGGTTGAACAGGGTCGTCTTACCGGCACCGTTCGGGCCGATCAACGCGGTGATCGCGTTGCGGGGGATCTCCAGGTGCTCCACCTCGACGGCCTTGATGCCACCGAAGCTGCGGGTGATGTTGTCGGCGACGAGGATCGGGTCCTTCTTGCCCACGCCGGGCGCCGAGGGCCCGGTCGCCAGGTCGTGGTCGGCCTGCACCTGGTGGGTGGGCTGGACCTCGAGCGTCTCCACGGGGTCACCGGCCTCGTCGAGGACGACGACGCCGAAGTCACCGGCGTGGTCGGTCACCTCGTTGGCGCCCTCGTCCGGGAGGCGGTCGTCCTCGGAGGGCGACGATCCGGGCTGCTGGTTACTTGACAAAGGTCATCTCCTTCTTCTTGCCCAGGATGCCTTGTGGTCGGAAGGCGACGAGCAGCATCAGCGCCACACCGACGACGATGAAGCGCAGGTTGCCGGCGTTGGTGGGGGTCAGTGGCAGCCATCCCTCCGTCGCCATCTGGGGCAGCACTCCCGCCAGGAAGGCCATCAGGGCCCAGTACAGGACGGCGCCCAGGACGGGGCCGAAGATCGTCGCCGCACCGCCGAGCAGCAGGGCTGTCCACACGAAGAAGGTGAGGCTGGGCAGGTAGTACTGCGGGATCACCGCCGCGGGGAGGGCGATCACCACGCCGCCCAGGGCGCCGAACACGCCGCCGATGATCAACGCCTGCATCTTGTAGAGGAAGACGTTCTTACCCAGGGAGCGCACGGCGTCCTCGTCCTCGCGGATCCCCTTCAGGACCCGGCCCCACGGGCTGCGCATGAGCATCCAGGTCACCAGCACGGCCAGCACCACCAGGAGGAGCCCGAAGATGCGCACCCACCAGCCGGTCTCGGTGTAGGTCCACGGGCCGATCCCGTAGCTGCCGGCGGGCAGGGGGTTCGCCGCCCGGAACCCCGCGTGGTAGCCGCCCAGGCCGTCGGCGGAGTTGGTCCACTCGTCGAAGATCTGCGACTGGAAGAGCAGGCGGACGATCTCGGCCGCGGCGATCGTGACGATCGCCAGGTAGTCGCCGCGCAGCCGCAGCGTGGGGATGCCCAGGAGGACGGCGAAGACGACCGCCCCGACGATGCTCACCATCATGGCCACATACCAGGGCAGGCCGAAGCTGAGGATGGAGATGGCGTACGAGTAGGCGCCGATCGCCATGAACCCGGCCATGCCGAAGTTGAGCAGGCCGGCGTAGCCGAAGTGGATCGACAGGCCGATGGCGGCGAGCATGAAGCCGATGGTCTCCGGCGACAGGATGAAGCTCGCGGTGTTGTTGAGGATCTGGCCCCAGTCCATCGCAATCCCTCCGTTATCCGATGCGTGCTCGTCGACCCAGGAGTCCCTGCGGCCGGACGAGGAGGATGAGGATCAGCACGCCCAGCGCACCGACGTACTTGATGTCCGAGGGGATCCACAGGGTGGAGACCTCGACGAGGATGCCGATCGCCAGGGCGCCGATGAGGGCGCCGAAGGCCGTGCCCAGCCCGCCCAGGACGACGGCGGCGAAGATCAGCAGCAGGATCTGCACACCCATGTCCCACTTGATCCCGGGGCGGAAGTAGGCCCACAGGATGCCGGACAGGCCCGCGAGCGCGCCGCCGGCGACCCACACCAGCCGGGTGACGGCCTCGACGTCGATGCCGCTGGCGGAGGCCAGGGACCGGTTGTCCGCGACGGCCCGGGTGGCCTTGCCGGTGCGGGTGCGCAGCAACCACAGCGCGACCAGGATCAGCACGGTCAGGCTGATCCCCATGCTCACCATGTCGATGGTGCTCAACCGGATCGGCCCGATGATCTGGTGCCGGATGCCGCCGGCGCCAGGAAGCTGGAGGGTCCCGCCGCCGATGAACATCTGGAAGACATAGCGACCGGCCAGGGACAGGCCGATGGTGAGGATCATCAGCTGGACCAACCCGATGCCGCGACGGCGGAGGGGTCGCCAGATGGAGGCGTCGACGGCCCACCCCAGCGCCCCGCTGAGCAGCACCGCCAGCGGGATGGCCACCCAGATGGGGAGCGCGATCGTCACGCCGACGAAGTAGGCCATCACCGCGCCGAAGGTGACCATCTCCGCGTGGGCGAAGTTGGTGAGCCCGGTGGTGCCGAAGATCAACGACAGTCCGATGGAGGCCAGCGCCAGCATGAGGCCGAAGTTGACCCCGTTCATCAGCCGTTCGGTGAACTGGGAGGCGAAGCTCGCCGTCTCCCGCTCGCCCTCGCCGAGGAAGAAGTTGCCCGGCTGGAAGAACTGGGAGCCGTAGTTGACGGTCAGCGGGTTCTCCCCGGTGACCGCGATGCCCTCGGGCAGCGTCTCCTCGTCGACCAGGACCTCGTAGGGGTCGGTGGTCGGCACGCCGATCCGGGCCTGGCCGCGGTCGTTCGTCGTGGCCTCCGCCTCGTACCCACCGCCGGAGACGACCACTCGGGCCCCCTCCACCGGTTCGTTGTCGTTGCGGAGGTTCACCGTGATGCTCTGGTCGTGCTCCTCGAGGTTGACCTGCGAGGGGTCGTCCGGCGTCTGGGCCAGCGCGGGGGACGGGGAGAGGATGTTGAAGACGAACAGCGTCATCAACAGGAGCCCCAAGGCATGCAGGGGTCTCCGGGCGCGAGGACGCTCCCGGTAGGGGGTGGTGGGCGGCACTGCTCCTCCAGCCTGGTTCACGGGTCGGACTCCATGCCCCGAACTGGCGCATGGCTGGGGTGAGCATAGGGGAACGTGCGGCGAGTCAAACAGCATGTCGCCGGAGTGTGTCCGGATCGTGATGTTTCGGCGCGGGGGCGAGACGGCGGGTCAGGGCCGTCGGGCGACCACGATCGCCGTCCCCGGCACCAGCTCGCCGCGCGTGCGGCTCCAGCCACCCCAGACGTGGTCGCGTCCGGCCGGCCACGGTGGCTCGACCAGGTCCTCCAGGACCAGGCCCGAGGCGACCACCGCGCGGATCAGGTCGCCGATGGTGCGGTGGTACTCGGCATACGTCGCACGCCCCTCGTCGGTCTCCTCGACGTAGGCCCGTCGGTCGAAGTAGGAGTGCCGCACGACCAGCCCCTCGGGTCCGGGCACGTCCGGCAGCGCCCAGCGGAACGGGTGGGGCAGGGAGAAGACGCACCGCCCGCCCGGACGTAGGACCCGGGCCCACTCCCGCAGCGCCTGCTCGGCGTCAGGGACGAAGGCCAGCACGCCGTGGGCGGTCATCACGATGTCGAACGAGGAGTCCGCCAGCGGCAGGCGTGCGCCGTCGCACTGCAGGTATGCGGTGGGGCCGGCCGGGGCGGTGCCGGACGCTGTGCCCGCGGCCTGGTCGCGGGCGTCGACCCGACGCGCCACCCGCAGCATGCCGGCGGACAGGTCGGTGGCCAGGACCCGCGCGCCCTGTCGCGCGCACCAGCGCCCGCCCTGGGCGGCCCCGGCGCCCACCTCGAGCACGTCGGCCCCGGCGAGCGGTCCGAGCAGGCCGAGGTCGGCCTCGGTCCAGCCCTCCGGCCCCCACACCAGCTCGGCGTCACCGAGGAAGCCGCCGTGCTGGGCGTAGTAGTCCTCGGCCTCGGCGTCCCACCAGGCGCGGTCGGCACGCACCGTCTCCTCGTGGTCCACGGGGCGGCGGGTCACGCGGTCAGGGGTCGGGGGAGTGGTGGGAGAGCTCACGGTCCTAGTCTGGGCCCCGTCCTGTCCTGGCCGCGGTCCTGGTCCTGGTCCTGGACCCGGACCTGGTCCGCGTCCCGTCCGGGCGGCGCGTCGTCTCGGTCCGTCTGGCCCGGTCATCCCCTGCGCACCCGCTTTGACCTCGGTGGCGGCCGCCCGTTAGTCTGTCAGGGCGCGTTTCGTGCGCTGCCTGCTGCCCCGTTCCGGGGCCGTCGGCGCGGCGCGCCTCGCACCAGCATCATCCACATCGTCCATCCACCGTGTCCACAATCGGAGCCCCTACTACATGACTGCAACCACGGCCGAAAGGCCCATCTCCCAGATCGCTGTCAACGACATCGGATCTGAGGAGGAACTGCTCGCGGCGATCGACGCCACGATCAAGAACTTCAACGACGGAGACATCGTCGAGGGGGTCATCGTCAAGGTCGACCGGGACGAGGTCCTGCTCGACATCGGCTACAAGACCGAGGGTGTCATCCCCTCGCGCGAGCTGGCCATCAAGCACGACGTCGACCCCTCCGAGGTCGTCAGCGTCGGCGACGAGGTCGAGGCCCTGGTCCTCCAGAAGGAGGACAAGGAGGGCCGGCTGATCCTGTCGAAGAAGCGCGCCCAGTACGAGCGCGCCTGGGGTTCCATCGAGCAGATCAAGGAAGAGGACGGCGTCGTCACCGGCACCGTCATCGAGGTCGTCAAGGGCGGCCTCATCCTGGACATCGGCCTGCGCGGCTTCCTGCCCGCCTCCCTGGTCGAGATGCGTCGCGTCCGCGACCTGCAGCCCTACGTGGGCCGCGAGATCGAGGCCAAGATCATCGAGCTGGACAAGAACCGCAACAACGTGGTCCTGTCCCGCCGCGCCTGGCTGGAGCAGACCCAGTCCGAGGTCCGCACCACCTTCCTCAAGGAGCTGCAGAAGGGCCAGGTCCGGTCCGGCGTCGTCTCCAGCATCGTCAACTTCGGTGCCTTCGTCGACCTCGGTGGCGGCGTGGACGGCCTCGTGCACGTCTCCGAGCTGTCCTGGAAGCACATCGACCACCCGGGTGAGGTCGTCGAGGTCGGTGACGAGGTCACCGTCGAGGTGCTCGACGTCGACATGGACCGCGAGCGTGTCTCGCTGTCGCTGAAGGCGACGCTCGAGGACCCGTGGCAGACCTTCGCCCGCACCCACGCCATCGGCCAGGTCGTGCCGGGCAAGGTCACCAAGCTGGTGCCCTTCGGTGCGTTCGTGCGCGTCGAGGACGGCATCGAGGGCCTGGTCCACATCTCCGAGCTGGCCGAGCGCCACGTGGAGCTGCCGGAGCAGATCGTCACTGTCGGTGGCGAGGTCTTCGTCAAGGTCATCGACATCGACCTGGAGCGCCGCCGCATCTCGCTGTCGCTCAAGCAGGCCAACGACGCCGTGGCCCAGGAGTTCGACCCGACCCTCTACGGCATGGCTGCCGAGTACGACGAGGAGGGGAACTACAAGTACCCCGAGGGCTTCGACCCGGAGACCAACGAGTGGCTCGAGGGCTTCGAGGCCCAGCGCGAGAAGTGGGAGAAGGAGTACGCCGACGCCCACGCCCGCTGGGAGGCCCACAAGGCCCAGGTCGAGGCGGCCGCCGAGGCCGACTCCACCGACGGTGTCGAGGTCGCGCCCACGGCGTCGACCTACTCCAGCGAGACCCCGGAGGACGCCGGCGGCACGCTGGCCTCCGACGAGGCCCTCGCCGCGCTGCGGGAGAAGCTGACCGGCGGCTGATCGCGTCGATCGTCGGTACGCCTGACGCCGAAGGCCCGTCCACCCTCAGGGTGGGCGGGCCTTCGCCGTCTCCCGAAGATGTGGGTCGATAGGGTCTGCAGGGTGTCCCTCACCCTGACCGACGCCCGAGCCCGCTCCCAGGTCGTCTCCGACGCCGCATACCAGGTCCACCTCGACCTGACCGGCGACGAGCACTTCGTCGCCACCACCACGGTGAGCTTCGCCGCCCCGCCCGGCGCGTCCACCTTCCTGAACCTGCAGCGGTCCGTCGAGGTCAGGGTGCAGCTCAACGGCCGCCCGCTCGCCCCCGGCTGCTACCGCGACGACCAGGTGCACCTGTCCGACCTGGCGGAGCAGAACATCGCGGTCATCACCGCGCGGATGCCCTACGTCACCGACGGTGACGGGATGCACCGTTTCGTCGACCCCGCCGACGGTGCCGTCTACCTGGGCTGCTACGGCGGGATGGACGTCAACCGCCGCGTCTTCGCCTGCTTCGACCAGCCGGACCTGAAGGCGCCGTTCACGGTCTCGGTCACTGCCCGCCCCGGTGCCACGGTGCTGTCGAACGGCATACCGGAGCAGGCGCCGGACGCGAGGGAGGTGGCGGGCCACGACCCCACCCGGTGGACCTTCGCCACCACACCGCCGCTGTCCACCTACCTCGTCACGGTCTGTGCCGGCCCCTGGGCGAGCCGTACCTGGGAGCACGACGGCCGGCCGTTCGGCTGGCACGCCCGCGCATCGCTGGCCGCCGACCTGGACCGGGACCTGCCGATGCTGCGCGAGCAGACCGTCACCGCCTACGACTGGTACGCGGAACGCTTCGAGGAGCCCTACGCCTTCGACTCCTACGACCAGATCTTCGTCCCGGGCCACAACTGGGGCGCGATGGAGAACCCGGGCTGCGTCAGCTACCGCGACGAGCTGCTGCCGCAGGGCACCACGCCGGCGGTGCTGGCCCGCCAGCGGGCGATGACGATCGCGCACGAGATGGCGCACATGTGGTTCGGCGACCTGGTGACCTTCCGCTGGTGGGAGGACACCTGGCTGAACGAGTCGTTCGCCGACTACCTGGGCTTTCTGGTCGCCGGCGCCACCGGCGCCGCGCCGGGGGCCCTGGCGGAGTTCGACCTGGGCCGCAAGGCGGGCGGGTACGCCGCGGACGCCCGGCCGTCCACGCACCCGGTCGCGCCCCGGCCCGAGGACGTGCCGGACGTCGACTCCGCCTTCAACAACTTCGACCCCATCTCCTACGCCAAGGGCAACTCGACCCTGCGCCAGCTGGCCTTCTGGCTGGGGGAGGACACCTTCTTCGCCGGGGTGAACCGGCACCTGACCGGCGCCCGGTTCGGCACGGCCTCCCTGGACGACTTCGTGGGCTCGCTGCAGTCGGTCACCGACAAGGACGTCACCGGGTGGGTGGAGGCCTGGCTCCGGGTGCCGGGCACCGACGTGCTCGAGCTCGAGCGACCAGCACGGGAGCCTGGGGCGGTCACGGCCGGGGCCCTGGAGGACAGTGACGCCGCCGCGGAGGGGCGGCAGGGGCTGACGCTGCGGCTGGTCCCGGGCGTCGACGAGCGCTCCGGTTCCGCAGCCCGGGCGCGGCGTCCGCATCGCGTGCGGGTGAGTGGGTATGCCGTGAGCAGGGACGACGACGTGGCTGACCGGGTGGAACAGGCGTGGGAGCAGGTCGTGGGCCTCACGCCCGAGGATCCCACCGTGCTGCTGGCGCCCGCAGACCTGGTCGTGCCCAACAGCACCGGCGAGACCTTCGCCCGGGTCGCCCTCGACGAGGTCACCCTGGACCGGGCTCTGCAGGTGCTCGGGCGGGTGCCGGACGGGCACCCGCGAGTGATGCTGTGGGCGACGCTGCTGGAGCTGGCGACCCGGGGCGAGACCGCACCGGCGCTGCTGGTGAAGGCGGTCGAGCAGCACCTGCCGGGGGAAGAGACCGACTTCGTCGTGGCCCACGTGCTGAGCCGGTCTGCCGCGGTCGTGCGGCAGGTCGTCCCCGCGGGCGAGGTGGGGGAGCTGCTGGAACGGCTGGGCCGGGTAGCGCTCCGCCTCCTGGGTGCATCGCAGGTCGCGACCGCTGTGGTGCAGACCGCGGTCTCGGTCGGCGCGGGGGCGCTGCACGACGCCGACCTGCTCGCCGGCTGGCTCAGGGCGGGTGCCGGCCACGGCCCGCTGTCCCAGGAGGAGCGCTGGGAGGTGCTCCGCCGGCTCGCCGAGCTCGGTGCCGACACCGAGCACAGCACCGGTGACCTGGTGCGCGCGGAGCAGGAGCGGGACCCGTCGGCCGCAGGTCAGCTGGCCGCGCTGGCGGTCGCGGCGGCCCGGCCCGAGCCGTCGGCGAAGGCCCAGGCACTGGCGCGGATGGCTGACGAGGGGACGACCAACAGGGAGATCGGCGCGCTGGCCCGGGGGCTGTGGTCCGCGGAGCAACGCGAGCTGGTCGACCCCCTGGTGGCGGAGTACCTGCGCACGATGGTGCCCGTCGCCCGGCGGGGTCAGGCGCTCGGGCTCGTCGTGGGTCGCGCTGCTCCCGGCTTCCGCTGGACCCCTGGCCAGCTGGAGCACCTGCAACGGGCCCTGGACGACGACACCCTGCCACCGGTGCTGGCCCGCACCTGGGCCGACGTCCTGCACGACCAGCGGCGCCTGCCCGCCTGAGTCCGCGGCCGCCGTTGCGGAAGGCGCCCCCGCGGGCCCGGGTCGACGCCGCGGGAAGGGTCTGTCAGTCCTCGGCGTTAGCGTGAGTGCTATGAGACCCGTCACCGATCTGCAGCGCGCGGTCCACCCCTTCCGGGTCGAGTCCGACTTCTCCCCGGGCGGCGACCAGCCGAGGGCGATCGCCGACCTCGCCACCCGCATCAACGCCGGCGAGCAGGACGTCGTCCTGCTCGGTGCCACCGGCACCGGCAAGTCCGCCACCACCGCCTGGCTGGTCGAGCAGGTGCAGCGCCCGACCCTGGTGATGGCGCCCAACAAGACGCTGGCCGCCCAGCTGGCCAACGAGTTCCGCGAGCTGCTCCCGCACAACGCGGTCGAGTACTTCGTGAGCTACTACGACTACTACCAGCCCGAGGCCTACGTCCCGCAGAGCGACACCTACATCGAGAAGGACTCCTCGGTCAACGACGAGGTGGAGCGGCTGCGGCACTCGGCGACCAACAGCCTGCTCACCCGACGCGATGTGGTCGTGGTCGCCTCCGTGTCCTGCATCTACGGCCTGGGCACGCCGCAGGAGTACGTCGACCGCATGGTCCGTCTCCGGGTCGGCGACACGATCGAGCGGGACGGGCTGCTGCGCCAGTTCGTCACCATGCAGTACGCCCGCAACGACGCCGCGTTCACCCGCGGCACCTTCCGGGTGCGCGGCGACACCGTCGAGATCATCCCGCAGTACGAAGAGCTCGCGGTGCGGGTCGAGTTCTTCGGCGACGAGGTCGACCGGCTCTACACCCTGCACCCGCTCACCGGTGAGGTGGTGCGCGAGGAGCAGGAGATGTACGTCTTCCCCGCCTCCCACTACGTCGCCGGCCCGGAGCGGATGGAGCGGGCGATCGCCGGCATCGAGACAGAGCTCGCCGAGCAGCTGGAGAGCTTCGAGCGCCAGGGGAAGCTGCTGGAGGCCCAGCGGCTACGGATGCGGACCACCTACGACATCGAGATGATGCGCCAGGTCGGGTCCTGTTCCGGCATTGAGAACTACTCGCGGCACATCGACGGCCGCGGGCCGGGCTCGGCCCCCAACTGTCTCCTCGACTACTTCCCGGAGGACTTCCTCCTCGTCATCGACGAGTCGCACGTCACCGTGCCCCAGATCGGCGCCATGTACGAGGGTGACATGTCCCGCAAGCGCACGCTCGTCGAGCACGGCTTCCGCCTGCCCAGTGCGATGGACAACCGGCCGCTGAAGTGGGAGGAGTTCCTGGAGCGGATCGGCCAGACCGTCTACCTCTCGGCCACGCCCGGCGACTACGAGATGGCCAAGGCCGACGGCGTGGTGGAGCAGATCATCCGGCCCACCGGTCTGGTCGACCCCGAGGTCGTGCTCAAGCCGACCAAGGGCCAGATCGACGACCTGCTGCACGAGATCAGCGAGCGCGCGGCCCGCGACGAGCGGGTGCTGGTGACCACGCTGACCAAGAAGATGGCCGAGGACCTGACCGACTACCTGCTCGACAAGGGCGTCCGGGTGCGCTACCTGCACTCCGAGGTCGACACCCTGCGCCGCGTGGAGCTGCTGCGCGAGCTGCGGCTGGGGGAGTACGACGTGTTGGTCGGGATCAACCTGCTCCGTGAGGGCCTGGACCTGCCCGAGGTCTCCTTGGTCAGCATCCTCGACGCCGACAAGGAGGGCTTCCTGCGTTCCGCCCGCTCGCTCATCCAGACCATCGGCCGCGCGGCGCGCAACGTCTCGGGGCAGGTGCACATGTATGCCGACACGGTCACCCCCTCGATGCAGGAGGCGATCGACGAGACGAACCGTCGCCGCGAGCGGCAGGTGGCCCACAACCTCGAGCACGGCATCGACCCGACCCCGCTGCGCAAGCGGATCGCGGACATCACCGACCTGCTGGAGCGCGAGGACGCCGACACCGAGGCCCTCCTGGGCAGCGGACGCTCGCAGTCCCGAGGCCGTGGCCGCGGGCGGGGAGCTGCGGTCGCCGTCGGCACCACGGTCCTGGAGCGCCGGGCCACCGACGACATGCCGGCGACCGAGCTGGCCACGCTCATCCACGAGCTGTCCGACCAGATGCACCAGGCCGCGACCGACCTGCACTTCGAGCTGGCGGCCCGTCTCCGGGACGAGATCTCCGAGCTGAAGAAGGAGCTGCGGCAGATGCGCGAGGCGACCGGCTGACGCCGGACGCACCTCGTCAGGTCACGTCGCGCCAGGCCACGTCACGTGAGACCACCGCTCGTCAGGCCACCTCGGCCGCGTCGGGGGTGTCGGGGATGTCGGCCCCCGACCGTCTTCGGCCGCGGCCCAGGACGAGGATGCTGGCGACCACCACGAGCGCCATCCCGACCAGCTGGAGGGGCTGCAGGACCTGACCGAGCACCAGCAGTCCGGCCAGCGCCGCGGCGGCCGGCTCGAGGCTGAGCAGGACCCCGAAGGTGCCGGACGTCAGGTGCCGCAGGGCCATCAGCTCCAGGCTGTAGGGGATGGCGGAGGACAGCAGCGCGATGCCGAGTCCGCGCACCAGGGCGTCGGGGGCGAACAGGGCGCTGCCGGCCGTGGCCAGCCCGAGCGGGAGGGTCGCCACCGCGCCGATGGCCATGCAGATCGCGATGCCGTCCAGCCCGCCGAACCGGGCTCCGGTGCGCCGGCTGAGCACGATGTAGGCGGCCCAGCAGACGCCCGCGGCGGCGGCCAGCCCGATCCCGACCACGTCCACCTCCGCCCAGGGTGTGGTCAGCGCCTCGGAGATGAGGAAGACACCGACGAGGGCGGCCGCGACCGCGGCGAGGTCCCGGGCACGTTTCGAGGTGGCGGCGGCCAGGGCGAGCGGGCCGAGGAACTCGATGGTCACCGCGACCCCGATCGGGAGCCGGGTCAGGCTGGCGTAGAAGCTGAGGTTCATCAGGGTCAGGGCGGCGGCGAAGAGCGAGACGACCAGCCAGTCCGCCCGGCTGCGTCCGCGCAGGCGCGGCCGGACGAAGACGCACAGCACCGCGGCGGCGAGGGTGAGCCGCAGCGTCACCGACCCCAGCACGCCGACCAGGGGCAGGAGGGTCACCGCCAGCGCGCCGCCGAACTGGACGGAGACGACCGCCAGCAGGACCAGGACGACCGGGTGCACCGGAGGCCGGACAGCCCCACCGGGCCGGGTCAGGGGTGCTACCAACCGCGGGCCCGCCACTGCGACAGCTGCGGCCGCTCGGCACCGAGGGTGGTGTTGTCACCGTGCCCCGGCAGGACCAGGGCGTGGTCGGCATACATCGCGAACACCCGGTCCTCCAGGTCGTCCATGAGGCTGGTGAAGTCGGCCGGGGTCTGGGTCTTGCCCGGGCCGCCGGGGAACAGGGAGTCCCCGGTGAACAGCAGGGTGCTCTCCTGGTCCGCCGCGGTGGACAGGGCCAGGGCGACGGACCCCGGGGTGTGCCCCCGCAGGCTGATGATGTCGAGCACGAGGTTGCCGACCCGGAGCAGACCACCGTCGCCCAGCCGGACGTCCACCGGCACCGGGAGGTCGTCGGCGTCGGCCTCCCCGGCGAGCGTCCGCGCGCCGGTCGCCTCCACCACGCGCGCCAACGCCCGGTGGTGGTCCCAGTGGCTGTGCGTGGTGAGCACCTGCGCCAGCTGCGTCGTGCCGTCGTCCTCGCGGAGCAGGTCCAGGATGCGGTCCGCGTCGTCGGCAGCGTCGACCAGCAGGCGCTCCCCGGTCGTGGTGCAGGTGATGAGGTAGACGTTGTTGTCCATCTCCGAGACGGAGATCTTGCGGACGCGGGCGGGGCCGAGGTCCAGGGACCAGCCGGGCCTCCCGGGCTCGACGTGGCCGGTGGTCTGCTCGGGGGTGCTCATGTGCGCGAGTCTACGAGGGCGGCCGGGCCCGGGTGCCCTGACGCCGTCCTCACACGGTGAGCGGCCGGTCGGTGGGCCGGATCGGGGCGGGCAGCGAGGTGCGGCCGGACAGGTGCCGGTCGACCGCGGCGGCGCAGGCGCGTCCCTCGGCGATCGCCCACACGATGAGCGACTGCCCACGGCCGCAGTCACCCGCCGCGAACACCCCGTCCAGGGGCGTGGCGAAGGAGGCGTCCCGCTCGTAGGTGTTGGCTCGGGTGCGGGGGAGCAGCCCGGCGGGGGCGGCGGTGTCGTCGGGACCGACGAAGCCCATCGCCAGCAGCACCAGCTGGGCGGGGATCTCCCGCTCGGTCCCCTCGGTCGGCACGAACCGGCCGTCCACGAAGGCACCGTCGACCATCGTCAGCCCGCGGACCCGCCCCTGCCCGTCGTCGAGCACCTCGACGGTGGAGACGCCGTAGGAGCGCTGACCGCCCTCCTCGTGCGCCTCGGTCACCTTGTAGAGGAGCGGGTAGGTCGGCCAGGGCTGGTGCGCCGGTCGCTCGGCCGGGGGCGTCGGCATGATCTCCAGCTGCAGCACCGAGCGGGCGCCCTGCCGGTGTGCGGTGCCCAGGCAGTCGGCGCCGGTGTCACCCCCGCCGATGATGACCACGTCCTTGCCCTCGGCGTCGATCCCGCGGGACGCGCCCAGCGCCTCCCTGTTCGCCGGTACCAGGTAGTCCATCGCAGGGTGCACGCCCTCCAGGTCGGCGCCGGGCACCTGCAGGGTGCGCGGCACGGTCGAACCGGTCGCCAGGACCACCGCGTCGAACCGCTCGCGCAGGTCCGCCAAGGACGGGTCGTCCGGCCCGTCACCGCCGACGGTCACGCCGGTGACGAAGCGGATGCCCTCCCCGCGCAGCTGCACCAGTCGCCGGTCCACCACCGACTTCTCGAGCTTGAACTCCGGGATGCCGTAGCGCAGCAGCCCGCCGACGGCGTCGGAGCGCTCGTAGACCACGACGGTGTGGCCGGCCCGGCCCAGCTGCTGGGCGGCGGCCAGCCCGGCCGGTCCCGAGCCGACGACGGCGACCGTCCGGCCGCTGAGCCACTCCGGCTCCTGCGGGGTGACGCGCCCGTTGGCGAAGGCGCGGTCGATGATCGAGACCTCGATCTGCTTGATCGTCACCGGAGGCTGGTTGATGCCCAGCACGCAGGCCGTCTCGCACGGGGCGGGGCAGAGCCGGCCGGTGAACTCCGGGAAGTTGTTGGTGGCGTGCAGGCGCTCGATGGCGTCGGCGAAGTTGGCGCGGCGGGTGTGGTCGTTCCACTCCGGGATGAGGTTGCCCAGCGGGCAGCCCTGGTGGCAGAACGGTATGCCGCAGTCCATGCAGCGGCCGGCCTGCCGCCGCAGCACGTCCGTGCCCTGCTCGCTGTGCACCTCCTTCCAGTCCTGGATACGGACCGGGACGGGACGGCTGGGCCGGTCCTCGCGCTGGCGGTGGGTCAGGAAGCCGTGCGGGTCAGCCATGGGAGTCCTCCAGGATCCGTTGCCAGGCGTGCGGGCCGTTGGGGTCGTCGCCCCGCTGCTCGGCCTCGTGCCGGATGCGCAGCACGCTGGCGTACTGCGCAGGGGTGATGACGGTGAACCGGTCGGCCCAGCCGTCGTCGGCCAGCAGCGCCTCGGCGACGCTGCTGCCGGTGAGGTCGCGGTGCTCGAGCAGGAGCAGGCGCACCAGGTCGAGGTCGGCCTGTGCCGAGGCGGACAGCCGGGTCAGCACCAGGTCACCGCCGGACCGGGCCAGCGGGTTGAGCAGGTCCGGGTCCAGGTCGAGCACGTAGGCCGTGCCGCCGGACATCCCTGCGCCCAGGTTGCGGCCGGTCGGCCCCAGCACCAGCACGGTGCCGCCGGTCATGTACTCCAGGGCGTGGTCCCCCACGCCCTCGACGACCGCGGTCGCGCCGGAGTTGCGCACGCAGAAGCGCTCGCCGACGGTGCCGCGGACGTTGACCTGCCCCGACGTCGCGCCGTAGCAGATGACGTTGCCGGCGATGACGTGGTCACCGGGACCGGCGTTCACGTACGGGGCGTCGTCCGGCGGCCGCACCACGATCCGTCCGCCCGACAGGCCCTTGCCGACGAAGTCGTTGGCGTCGCCGACCAGCCGGAGCGTGACGCCCCGGGGCAGGAAGGCCCCCAGCGACTGTCCGGCGGAGCCGACCAGCGTCAGGTCGATCGTGCCGTCCGGGAGCCCCTCGGGGCCCGCGGCCCGGGTCACGTGGTGGCCCAGCAGGGTGCCCACCGTGCGGTTGACGTTGCTCACCGGGACCGTGCCGCGGACAGGGGTACCGTCCGCCAGGGCCGGGGCGGCCAGCTCCACCAGGCGGTGGTCCAGCGCCGCCTCGAGCCCGTGGTCCTGGCTCGTCGTGCAGCGCAGGGCCGTGCCGGCCGGTGCCTCGACGCGGTGCAGGACGGGGGAGAGGTCCAGCCCTGCCGCCTTCCAGTGCTCGACGGCCGCCTCGGTGTCCAGCAGGTCGACGCGGCCGATGACCTCGTCCAGGCTGCGGTAGCCGAGCTCGGCGAGGTACTCGCGCACCTGCTGGGCGAGGAACTCGAAGAAGGTCACGATGTACTCCGCCCGCCCGGTGTAGCGCTGGCGCAGCTCGGGGTTCTGGGTGGCCACCCCCACCGGGCAGGTGTCGAGGTGGCAGACCCGCATCATCACGCAGCCGGACACGACGAGGGGTGCGGTGGCGAAGCCGAACTCCTCCGCGCCGAGCAGCGCGGCGACCAGCACGTCCCGGCCGGTCTTCAGCTGGCCGTCGCACTGGACCACGATGCGGTCGCGCAGACCGTTGACGAGCAGGGTCTGCTGCGTCTCGGCCAGCCCGAGCTCCCAGGGCGTGCCGGCGTGCTTGAGCGAGGTCAACGGGCTGGCCCCGGTGCCCCCGTCGTGCCCCGAGACGAGGACGACGTCCGCCTTGGCCTTGGCCACGCCGGCCGCGACCGTGCCCACGCCGACCTGGCTGACCAGCTTGACGTGGATCCGGGCCTGTGGGTTGGCGTTCTTCAGGTCGTGGATGAGCTGCTTGATGTCCTCGATGGAGTAGATGTCGTGGTGCGGCGGCGGTGAGATCAACCCGACGCCCGGGGTCGAGTGCCGGGTCCGCGCCACCCACGGGTAGACCTTGCCCGGCGGCAGCTGACCGCCCTCGCCCGGCTTGGCGCCCTGGGCCATCTTGATCTGGATGTCGTCGGCGTGCACCAGGTAGGCGGAGGTGACCCCGAACCGGCCGGAGGCCACCTGCTTGATGGCCGACCGGCGCTCGGTGTCCAGCAGCCGCTCGACGTCCTCCCCGCCCTCCCCGGTGTTGGACTTGCCGCCCAGCCGGTTCATCGCGATCGCGAGGGTCTCGTGCGCCTCCTGCGAGATCGAGCCGTAGGACATCGCGCCGGTCGCGAACCGCCGGACGATCGAGCTGACCGGCTCGACCTCGTCGAGGCTGATCGGCTCGCGGTCCGGGCGCAGGGTGAACAGGCCACGCAGCGTCATCAGCTGGTCGGCCTGCTCGTCCACCAGGTCGGTGTACTGCCGGAAGATGTCCTCGCGGCGCTCACGGGTCGCGTGCTGGAGCCGGAAGACGGCTTCCGGGCTGAACAGGTGGGGTGGACCCTCCCGGCGCCACTGGTACTCGCCCCCGATCTCCAGGGTGCGGTGGTAGGGCGGGATGCCCGACCGCGGGTAGGCACGCTCGTGCCGCCGGGCGACCTCCTCGGCGACGACGTCCAGGCCCACGCCGTCGATCTGGCTCGTGGTGCCGGGGAACCACCGCGCGACCAGCTCGCGGGACAGGCCGACGGCCTCGAAGGTCTGGGCACCGCGGTAGGAGGCGATGGTGGAGATGCCCATCTTGGACATCACCTTGAGCACGCCCTTGCCCAGGGCAGTGATGAGGTTGCGGATCGCCACGTCGGGGTCCAGCCCGTCCAGGACCTGACCGGCCGAGCACAGGTTCTCCACCGTCTCCATGGCCAGGTAGGGGTTGACCGCTGCGGCGCCGTAGGCCACCAGGGTGGCGACGTGGTGCACCTCGCGCACGTCACCGGCCTCGACGAGCAGCCCGACCTGGGTCCGGGTGTTGTTCGCGACCAGGTGGTGGTGGACGGCGCTGGTGAGCAGCAGGGACGGGATGGGCGCCAGCTCGCGGTCCGCGTGCCGGTCGGAGAGGACGACGAAGAAGGCGCCGGCCGCGACCGCCTCGTCCACCTCGGCGCAGATCTCCACCAGCCGTTCCGCCAGGGCCGCGGCGCCACCGTCCACGCGGTAGAGGCCGCGGACCACCGTGGCGCCGAGGTCGGCGTGCCCGACCTCGGCGTCGATGCGCCGCAGCTTCGCCAGCTGGTCGTTGTCGATGACCGGGAACGGCAGCACGACCTGGCGGGCGTGCTGGGCGGTCTCGCTGAGCAGGTTCGGCTCGGGGCCGGTCGAGGTGACCAGCGAGGTGACAACCTCCTCCCGGATCGCGTCCAGGGGCGGGTTCGTCACCTGTGCGAAGGCCTCGACGAAGTAGTCGAAGAGCAGCCTCGGACGCTCCGACAGCACGGCGATGGGGGTGTCGGTGCCCATGGCGCCGAGGGGTTCCTGGCCCTTCTGGGCCATCGGCGCCAGCAGGATGCGCAGCTCCTCCTCGGTGTAGCCGAAGATCTGCTGGCGCCGGGCGACGGAGGCATGGGTATGCCGCACGTGCACCCGGTCCGGCAGGTCGCCCAGGTGCACCACGTGCTCGTCCAGCCACTCGCGGTAGGGCGCGCGGCTGGCCAGCTGCTCCTTGACCTCCTCGTCGGGCACGATGCGGCCCTCGGCGAGGTCGACGAGGAACATCCGGCCCGGGGCGACCCGACCCTTGCGGGCGACCCGCTCCTCGGGAAGGTCCAGCAGCCCCGTCTCCGAGCCCAGCACCACCAGCCCGTCGGTGGTGACCCAGTAGCGCGACGGGCGCAGGCCGTTGCGGTCCAGGACCGCGCCCACCTGGGTGCCGTCGGTGAAGACGAGGTTGGCCGGCCCGTCCCACGGCTCCATGAGCATCGAGTGGTACTCGTAGAAGGCCCGCAGCGCCGGGTCCATCCCGGCGGCGTTCTCCCACGCCTCGGGGATCATCATCCGGACCGCGTGCGGCAGGGAGCGCCCGGACAGGGCCAGCAGCTCCAGCACCTCGTCGAAGGTCGCCGAGTCGGAGGCGTCGGGTGTGCAGATCGGCAGCACGTCCGTGAGGGCCTCGTCGCCACCGGGGAACAGCTCGCTCGCCAGCTGTGACTGCCGGGCGGTCATCCAGTTGCGGTTGCCGCGCACCGTGTTGATCTCGCCGTTGTGGGCGACCACCCGGTAGGGGTGGGCCAGCGGCCACGAGGGGAAGGTGTTGGTGGAGAACCGGGAGTGCACCACGGCCAGCGCGCTCGCGTAGCGCTCGTCGCCCAGGTCGGGGAAGTAGGCGGGCAGCTGCTCGGTGGTGAGCATCCCCTTGTAGGTGAGGGTGCGGGTGGACAGCGAGACGGGGTATGCCGTGGTCCGCCGCTCGATCCGCTTGCGGCACAGCCAGACCCGGCGCTCCAGCTCCAGGCCCTCCTCGACCCGGCCGTCGGGTGAGGGTTGGCCGGCCACCACGAGCTGGCGCATGACCGGCATGACCGACAGCGCGGTCGGCCCGACCAGACGGCTGTCCGTCGGCACGTCACGCCAGCCGAGGGTGCGCAGACCGCTGTGGACGACGAGGTCCTCGATCTGGGCGGCCACCTCGTCCGCGGTACCGTCCGCGGGCAGGAAGACGATGCCGACGGCATACCGGCCCTCGGAGGGCAGCTCGAAGGGCAGCACGGCGCGCAGGAAGGCGTCCGGCACCTGGGTGAGGATCCCGGCCCCGTCCCCGGTGTCGACCTCCGACCCGACGGCGCCACGGTGGTCCAGGTTGTGCAGCGCGGTCAGCGCCTGGCGCACGACCTCGTGCCGCGGCACCCCGTCGAGCCGGGCGACGAAGGCGACGCCGCACGCGTCGTGCTCGTGCCGGCCGTCATACAGGCCCTGCGGGGGCGCGCCGGGCACAGGGCGGAGCGCAGCGGGAGTCTCGGGCATGGGAGCACCGTTCTGACAGGCACCGTGGGGCGCGGGGTGGGCGCGCGGGACGACGGTGACCCGCAGGAAGTTATGCGGGGGACAGAATACATATGCATCGGGCTGGTGGAAAGGCTGCCGCGCGCGCGGCGCGGTGGCGCCCTAGCCTGAGGGACTCAACGGAAGGAGCCCTCATGACTGAGTCGACGGACAAGAAGCCGGCGAACATCTCCGACGTGGCCGCCGAGTCACCGGAAGAATCGGTGCGCAAGGAGGACGAGGCCACCGCGGACCGGCCCGACACCGGTGGCACCGTCCCGGGGGACGACTCCCAGTAGCTCGCCCTGCCTGCGGAAAGTCAGGCCTGTCAGTGGGGGGACTTACAGTGGATGGGTGCAGTCTTCGTCCATCCCCACCCCTGTGCCCGGACCCCGTCACGACCGTCTTGTCGTGCAGGGAGCCCGTGAGCACAACCTCAAGGACGTCTCCGTCGACATCCCCCGCGACGCCCTCGTGGTGTTCACCGGGCTGTCCGGCTCGGGCAAGTCCTCGCTCGCCTTCGACACCATCTTCGCCGAGGGGCAGCGCCGCTACGTCGAGTCTTTGTCCGCCTACGCCCGGATGTTCCTGGGCCAGATGGACAAGCCCGACGTCGACTTCATCGAGGGCCTGTCGCCCGCGGTGTCGATCGACCAGAAGTCGACCAACCGCAACCCGCGCTCGACCGTCGGCACGATCACCGAGGTCCATGACTACCTGCGTCTGCTCTACGCCCGTGTCGGTCGCCCCCACTGCCACGTCTGCGGCGAGCCGGTCGAGCGGCAGACCCCGCAGCAGATCGTCGACCGGCTGCTGGAGCTGCCCTCCGGCACCCGTTTCCAGCTGCTGGCGCCGGTCGTCAGAGGCCGCAAGGGCGAGTTCGTCGATCTCTTCTCCGAGCTGCAGGCCAAGGGTTTCGCCCGGGCCCGGGTGGACGGCGAGCTGGTGCAGCTGACCGACCCGCCCACCCTGGAGAAGCAGCGCAAGCACAGCATCGAGGTGGTCGTCGACCGGCTCGTCGCCAAGGCGGGGGAGCCGGCCGACGGTGACGGGGAACCGACCGTCGACCGCGCGTACGCCCGGCGCCTCACCGACTCCGTCGAGACGGCGCTCTCCCTGGCCGGGGGCATCGTCGTCGCCGAGTTCGTCGACGTGCCGGCCGAGGGGGAGGAGCCGGGCAGCCGGGGCCTGCCCGCGGACGCCGCCGGGGCCGAGCTGCCGCGGGAGCGCCGGTTCTCCGAGCGGATGGCCTGCCCGAACGAGCACCCCCTGTCGATCGACGAGATCGAGCCACGCTCGTTCTCCTTCAACAGCCCCTTCGGCGCCTGCCCGGAGTGCACCGGCATCGGCGTGGAGCTGGAGGTGGACCCCGAGCTCGTGGTGCGTGAGGACCAGAGCATCCTCGCCGGGGCGATCGTCGCCTGGTCCACCGCCAGCGGTGGCCTCAGCGACTACTTCCTGCGGGTGCTGGGCGGGCTCGCCGACGACCTCGACTTCCGCCTGGACGTGCCCTGGGGTGCCCTGCCCGGGCGGGCCAAGGACGCGATCCTGCACGGCTACAAGCACAAGGTGCATGTGCGCTACCGCAACCGGTTCGGCCGGGAGCGCAGCTACTCGACCGGCTTCGAGGGCGTCATCCCCTACATCAAGCGCAAGCACGGGGAGACCGAGTCCGACAGCAGCCGGGAGCGCTACGAGGGCTACATGCGTGAGGTGCCGTGCCCGGCGTGCAAGGGTGCCCGGCTCAAGCCGGAGATCCTGGCGATCCTCGTCGGCGGCCGGAGCATCGCCGAGGTCAGCGCGATGTCGATCGACGAGTGCGCCGAGTTCCTCGCCCAGGTGCAGTACACCCCGCGCGAGGCGGCGATCGCCGCCCAGGTGAGCCGGGAGATCGCGGCCCGGCTGGGCTTCCTGCTCGATGTCGGCCTGGACTACCTGTCCCTGGACCGGCCGGCCGGCACCCTCTCCGGCGGCGAGGCCCAGCGGATCCGGCTGGCCACCCAGATCGGCTCCGGCCTGGTCGGCGTGCTCTACGTGCTCGACGAGCCGAGCATCGGCCTGCACCAGCGGGACAACCACCGGCTCATCGAGACCCTGACCCGGCTGCGCGACCTCGGCAACACCCTCATCGTCGTGGAGCACGACGAGGACACGATCGCCACCGCCGACTGGGTCGTCGACATCGGCCCCGGCGCCGGTGAGCACGGCGGGCACGTCGTGCACAGCGGCTCCGTGAAGGACCTGCTCTCCCACCCCACGTCGATGACGGGCCAGTACCTCTCCGGCCGCAAGGCGATCCCGCTGCCGGAGACGCGGCGCCTGCAGGACGGCCGCGCGGTGGCGGTCCGGGGTGCGCGGGAGAACAACCTGCAGGACATCGACGTGAGCTTCCCGCTGAGCAACCTGGTGGCCATCACCGGCGTCAGCGGCTCGGGCAAGTCCACGCTGGTCAACGACATCCTCTACAAGGTGCTCGCCAACCAGCTCAACGGCGCCCGGCACGTCCCGGGGCGGCACCGCAGGGTGGACGGGCTGGACGAGCTCGACAAGGTGGTGCACGTCGACCAGAGCCCCATCGGCCGTACGCCCCGCAGCAACCCGGCGACCTACACCGGTCTGTTCGACCACATCCGCAAGCTGTTCGCCACCACGACCGAGGCCAAGGTCCGTGGCTACCTGCCCGGACGGTTCAGCTTCAACGTCAAGGGCGGGCGCTGCGAGGCCTGCTCCGGCGACGGCACGCTGAAGATCGAGATGAACTTCCTGCCGGACGTCTACGTCCCCTGCGAGGTCTGCCACGGTCGCCGCTACAACCGCGAGACGCTCGAGGTGCACTACAAGGGCCGGACCATCGCCGACGTCCTGGACATGCCGATCGAGGAGGCGGCCGAGTTCTTCGCCGCCGTCCCGGTGATCAGCCGGCACCTGAGCACGCTCAACCAGGTCGGCCTGGGGTATGTCCGCCTGGGCCAGCCGGCGACCACCCTCTCCGGCGGCGAGGCGCAGCGGGTCAAGCTGGCCGCCGAGCTGCAGAAGCGCTCGACCGGACGGACGATCTACGTCCTGGACGAGCCGACGACCGGGCTGCACTTCGAGGACATCCGGCGGCTGCTCGGCGTCCTGCAGGGCCTGGTGGACAAGGGCAACACGGTCCTGGTCATCGAGCACAACCTGGACGTGATCAAGTCGGCCGACTGGATCGTCGACATGGGCCCGGAGGGCGGCCGTGGCGGCGGCACCGTCGTCGTCGAGGGCACCCCGGAGCAGGTGGCCCGGCACGCCGGCAGCCACACCGGCCGGTTCCTGGCCCCGATCCTCGAGGTCAACCGGAGGTCCACGGCGTGAGCACCCCCACCAGGTCCGTGCTGCCGACCCGTCGTGCCGTCCTCGGCGGCGGGTGCGCGGCCGGCGCCGCAGCCCTGCTCTCCGCCTGCGGCGGTGACAGCGGTGGCGGGTCCACGCCGACCGTGGACGCGGACGGTGCGCTGCGGGTGCCGCTGGCCGACACCCCGGTGGGCGGCTCGACCTACTACCCGCAGGCCTCGGCACGGGTCATCGTCACCCAGCCCAGCGAGGGCCGGTGGCTCGCCTACGACGCCACCTGCACCCATGAGGGCTGCATGACCTCCAGCACCGACGACGACGGCAACCTGGTCTGCCCGTGCCACGGCAGCGTCTTCGACCCGGCCAGCGGCGCCCCGGTCTCCGGCCCGGCGCAGGAGCCGTTGGTCGCCCTGACCGTCGAGGTGGACGGGGAGGACCTGCTGATCCGTGGCTAGCCCCGCGTCCTACCGTCCCCGCACCGGTGAGATCCCCACCGAGCCCGGGGTCTACCGCTTCCGCGACCAGCACGACCGGGTCATCTACGTCGGCAAGGCGAGCAACCTGCGCTCCCGGCTGTCCTCCTACTTCCAGGACCTGTCGGCCCTGCACCCGCGGACCCGGCAGATGGTCACCACCGGGGCCCGGGTCGAATGGACCGTCGTCCGCAACGAGGTCGAGGCGCTGCAGCTGGAGTACTCCTGGATCAAGGAGTTCGACCCCCGGTTCAACGTCAAGTACCGCGACGACAAGTCCTACCCCTACCTCGCCGTCACGATGGGGGAGGAGTATCCCCGGGCCCAGGTGATGCGCGGCAAGAAGCGCCCCGGCACCCGCTACTTCGGCCCCTACACCCACGCATGGGCCATCCGGGAGACCCTGGACACCCTGCTGCGGGTCTTCCCGCTGCGGACCTGCTCGGCCGGTGTCTTCCGCCGGGCTGAGCAGGTGGGACGACCGTGCCTGCTCGGCTACATCGACAAGTGCTCGGCCCCCTGCGTGGGCCGGGTCAGTGCCGAGGAGCACCGGGAGATCGCCGAGGACTTCTGCGCCTTCATGGCTGGCGACACCGCTCGCTTCGTGCGGCGGCTGGAGGCCCAGATGCGGCAGGCGGCGGCCGAGCTCGACTTCGAGACCGCCGCCCGGCTGCGCGACGACGTGGGTGCCCTGACCCGGGCGCTGGAACGCTCGGCGGTCGTCCTGCCCGACAGCACCGACGCCGACGTCTTCGCCCTGGCCGACGACGAGCTGGAGGTCGCGGTGCAGGTCTTCCACGTCCGCGGCGGGCGGGTCAGGGGCCAGCGCGGCTGGGTCAGCGAGAAGGGCGCCGAGGACATGGGCTCGATCGTCGAACACCTGCTTCAGCAGGTCTACGGCCCCGAGCGCGGCGAGGACGTGCCCCGCGAGGTGCTGGTCCCGGTGCTGCCCGAGGGTCACGAGGAGCTCGAGATCTGGCTGTCCGAGCTGCGCGGGTCCCGGGTGCGGGTACGGGTGCCCCAGCGCGGTGACAAGAAGACCCTCATGCAGACGGTCGGGCGCAACGCGGAGCAGGCGCTGGCACGGCACAAGGTCACCCGCTCGGGCGACCTGACCCTGCGCTCCCAGGCCCTGCAGGAGCTCCAGGAGACCCTGGAGCTGGACGACGCCCCGCTGCGCATCGAGTCCTTCGACATCAGCCACGTGCAGGGCAGCGACGTCGTCGGCTCGATGGTCGTCTTCGAGGACGGCCTGGCGCGCAAGAGCGAGTACCGGCGGTTCATCGTCCGGCAGGGCACCGGTGACGACACGGCCGCGATGCACGAGGTCCTCACCCGCCGCTTCCGCCACCTGGTCCAGGCGCCCGCGCCCGCCGAGGACGACGGGCGGCCGGCGAAGTTCGCCTACCCGCCCAACCTGGTCGTCGTCGACGGCGGCCTGCCGCAGGTGCGCGCCGCGCAGCAGGCGCTGTCCGACCTGGGGATCACCGACGTGGCCGTCGTCGGCCTGGCCAAGCGGCTGGAGGAGGTGTGGCTGCCCGACCAGGAGTACCCCGTCGTCCTGCCCCGCTCCAGCGAGGCGCTCTACCTGCTCCAGCGGGTCCGTGACGAGGCGCACCGGTTCGCCAACGCCTTCCACCGCCAGCGCCGCTCGCGCAGCATGACGGTCAGCGCCCTGGACGGCATACCGGGCCTCGGCCCGGCCCGGCAGAAGGCGCTGCTGCGCCACTTCGGCTCGGTCAAGGCGCTGCGGGCGGCCGACCTGGACGAGCTGCAGGAGGTGCCCGGGGTCGGCCCGGCGCTCGCGCAGACCGTGCTGGCCAGGCTGCGCGACGAGCAACCCGGTCCGGCGGTTAACCTGAGCACGGGCGAGGTGCTCGACTGACCCGCTGGTCCCGCCACGGGCAGCACCCGCCCGCCGACGGGACGGAGCCCACTGTGACGACACCCGCCACCGGAACGCGCGAGGGCCTGTCCTCGCCCACACCGCCCACCTCGACCCCGGCACGCCACGACGTGGTCATCCTCACCGGCATGTCCGGGGCGGGCCGCACCACCGCCGGCGACGTGCTCGAGGACCGCGGGTGGTATGTCGTCGACAACCTGCCGCCCGCCATGGTGCCCCGGCTGATGGAGCTCACCGCCGACGACCCGCACCGGCAGAAGGTCGCGGTCATCGTCGACGTGCGCTCCCGCGACTTCACCACCGAGCTCAGCCGCGCCCTCGAGGACCTCGGTGCTGCGGGCTGGCAGCCGCGGATCATCTTCGTCGACTCCTCCGACGAGTCGCTGGTGCGGCGCTTCGAGGCGGTCCGGCGGCCGCACCCGCTGCAGGGGGAGGGGCTGCTGCTCGACGGCATCCGGCGCGAGCGTCGGATGCTCGGCGACCTGCGCTCCAACGCCGACATCGTCGTCGACACCAGCAACTACAACGTCCACCAGCTCAGCGCCAAGATCGACGACCTGCTGAGCACGAACGACGAGGTGCGCCTGCGCTTCGCCGTCGTCTCCTTCGGCTTCAAGTACGGCATCCCCCTGGACGCCGACGTGGTCCTCGACCTGCGCTTCCTGCCCAACCCCTACTGGATCCCCGAGCTGCGCCCCTTCACCGGGCAGGACGGCCCGGTCCGAGACTTCGTCCTCGGGCAGGACAACGCCGGTGACTTCCTCGACCACGCCGAGGCGATGCTGCGGACCGCCGTGCGCGGCTACCTGGCGGAGGGCCGGAGGTACCTCACCGTCGCCGTGGGATGCACCGGCGGCAAGCATCGATCGGTCGCGACCGCCGAGGAGCTGACCAGGCGGTTGATGGACCTGGACGAGGTCGGCGTGCAGCTGACCACCTTCCACCGGGACCTGGGGCGCGAGTGAGCGCGCCGCGGGTGGTCGCCCTCGGTGGCGGCCACGGGTTGTCGGCCTCGCTGCAGGCGCTGCGGCACATCACCGAGGCGATCACCGCCGTGGTCACCGTCGCCGACGACGGCGGCTCCAGCGGGCGGCTGCGTCAGGACTTCGACATCCTGCCGCCGGGCGACCTGCGGATGGCACTCGCCGCGCTCTGCGAGGACACCGTCTGGGGACACCAGTGGTCGGGCGTGCTGCAGCACCGGTTCGGCGGCGACGGCCACCTGGCGGGCCACGCCCTGGGCAACCTGCTGATCGTCGCCCTGTGGGACCTGCTGCCCGGGCAGGAGGTGCGGGGCCTGGACATGGTCGGTCGGCTGCTCAACACCCGCGGCCGGGTGCTGCCGATGTCACAGGTGCCGCTGGACATCGAGGCCACCGTGACGATGGACGGCCTCGCCGCGCCGGGCGGGGAGGGTGCCGGCGGCACGATCACCGTCCGTGGGCAGTCCCAGGTCGCCAAGCACCCGGGCCAGGTCACCTCGGTGCGCCTGCTGCCTGAGTCGCCGCCCGCGTGCCCCGAGGCGGTGGAGTCGATCAAGCTGGCGGACGTCGTCGTGCTGGGGCCGGGCTCGTGGTTCACCTCGGTCATGCCGCACCTGCTCGTGCCCGACCTGCTGCAGGCGCTGCGGGACACCCCGGCCCAGCGCGTGCTCACCCTGAACGTGAGCCTCACCGACGACGAGGACTCCGGCTACACCGTCGCCGACCACGTGAACGCCGTCGCCGCGCACGCGCCCGGGCTGAGCTTCGACCACGTCATCGCCGACCCTGGCGTCGTCCGGTCCGAGGCCGAGCACCAGGCCCTCGCCGAGGCGGTCGAGCGGGTGGGGGGCGAGCTGGTGCTGACCGCGGTCGCCAAGCTGGGCCGCCCCGGCCTGCACGACACCCTGCGGCTCGCCGCGGCATACCGCGACGTGATGAGCGGGGTGGTCTCGTGACCGCCGGCACAGGGCGGGATAGTAGTCTTCCGGAGGCCGGGCGGGGGCAGACCGGCGTGAACGACGCACCACGGACGAGAAGGATCAGCGCAGTGGCGATGACCGCGAAGGTCAAGGACGAGCTGGCCAGGCTCCCGGTGACCAAGACCTGTTGCCGCAAGGCTGAGGTCTCCACCATGCTGCGGTTCGCCGGCGGCCTGCACATCGTCGGTGGCCGCATCGTCATCGAGGCCGAGCTGGACACCGCCCAGAGCGCGCGCCGCCTGCGCGCCTTCATGGCCGAGGTCTACGGCTCCAGCAGCGAGGTCGTGGTGATGAGCCCCGGCGGCCTGCGCAAGCACACCAAGTATGTGGTGCGGGCCACCTCTGACGGTGAGTCCCTGGCCCGCCAGACCGGGCTGATCGACCACCGCGGTCGTCCCGTCCGCGGTCTGCCCCCGCGGGTCGTCGGCGCCTCCGTGTGCGACGCCGAGGCGGCCTGGCGGGGTGCCTTCCTGGCGCACGGGTCGATCACCGAGCCCGGTCGGTCCTCCGCCCTGGAGATCACCTGCCCCGGGCCCGAGGCCGCCCTGGCCCTGGTCGGGGCCGCGCGACGGCTGGGGATCCAGGCCAAGGCCCGGGAGGTGCGCGGCGTGGACAGGGTGGTCATCCGGGACGGCGACGCGATCGGGGCCATGCTCACCCGGCTCGGTGCACATGACGCGGTGCTGGCCTGGGAGGAGCGGCGGATGCGCCGCGAGGTGCGGGCGACCGCCAACCGGCTGGCCAACTTCGACGACGCGAACCTGCGGCGCTCCGCCCGCGCGGCCGTCGCCGCCGGGGCCCGCGTGGAGCGCGCCCTGGAGATCCTCGGCGAGGAGGTCCCGGAGCACCTGCGCGTGGCCGGCCAGCTGCGCCTGGAGCACAAGCAGGCCTCCCTGGAGGAGCTCGGCCAGCTCGCCGACCCGCCGATGACCAAGGACGCCGTGGCCGGTCGGATCCGGCGGCTGCTCGCGATGGCGGACAAGCGGGCCGAGGAGCTGGGGATGGAGGGGACTGAGGCCAACCTCACCCCCGACATGTTCGACGACTGAGCGCACCCCGCTCGCCGTCACCGGCGGCCACCGCAGGGACCCACGTCAGGGCGGGACGGTCCGTGCAGGCGGGTCATGAGCCTGGCGTGTGCAGGGATTGCGAGGGTCTGCCGAGGCCTGGGACGAGCGGTCCCCCGGGCACGCGCCGCCTACCGGCAACCGATAGGTTGGGCGGGAGACGGGAAGTCCGCGAGAGGTCGCGAGGAGTCCGGGAAGGAATCCTCGCAGCATCTCCGCGGGCTCTTCGAAAGCGGTGCACACCCGGTGCGCCGCCGACCCTCGAGGGAAGGTTGTCTGATCATGACCGTTCGTGTTGGCATCAACGGCTTCGGGCGCATCGGCCGCAACTTCACGCGCGCCGTGCTGGGCTCCGACGCCGACATCGAGATCGTGGCGGTGAACGACCTCACCGACAACGCCACGCTCGCGCACCTGCTGAAGTACGACTCGATCCTGGGCCGGCTGGAGGGCGAGGTGAGCTCCACCGAGGAGGAGATCTCCGTCGACGGCAAGGCCATCAAGGCCTTCGCCGAGAAGGACCCGAGCGCGCTGCCCTGGGGGGACCTGGGCGTCGACGTGGTCGTGGAGTCCACCGGCATCTTCACCGACGCGACCGCGGCCCAGAAGCACATCGACGCGGGGGCCAAGAAGGTCATCATCTCCGCGCCCGCCAAGAACGAGGACATCACCCTGGTGATGGGCGTCAACGAGGGTGACTACGACCCCGCCTCGCACCACATCGTCTCCAACGCCTCCTGCACCACCAACTGCCTGGCCCCGATGGCCAAGGTGCTGCACGAGGAGTTCGAGATCGTCAAGGGTCTGATGACCACGATCCACGCCTACACCGCCGACCAGAACCTGCAGGACGGGCCGCACAAGGACCTGCGTCGCGCCCGGGCCGCCGCCCTCAACATCGTGCCGACCAAGACGGGCGCCGCGCAGGCGGTGTCGCTGGTGCTGCCCGAGCTGAAGGGCAAGTTCGACGGCTACGCCCTCCGCGTCCCCGTCCCGACCGGCTCGGCCACCGACCTGACCTTCGAGGCGGGCCGCGAGGTGACCGTCGAGGAGGTCAACGCCGCCGTGAAGAAGGCGGCCGACGGCCCGCTGAAGGGGATCCTGAAGTACACCGAGGACCCGATCGTGTCCAAGGACATCGAGACCGACCCCCACTCGTGCATCTTCGACGCCGGCCTGACCAAGGTCATCGGCAACCAGGTCAAGGTCGTCGGCTGGTACGACAACGAGTGGGGCTACTCCTGCCGCCTGGTCGACCTCGTCGCCCTGGTCGGCGCCAAGCTCTGAGCCGATGCGCACCCTCTCCGACCTCGCCGAGCAGCTCGGCGGGCTGGCTGGCAAGACGATCCTGGTCCGCTCGGACCTCAACGTGCCGCTCGACGGCACCACCATCACCGACGATGGACGCGTGCGGGCCTCGGTCCCCACGATCCGCCACCTGACCGACGCCGGCGCCCGGGTCGTCGTCGTCGCCCACCTCGGCCGGCCCAAGGGCGCACCGGAGCCCCGCTACTCGCTGGCCCCGGTCGCGGACCGGCTGCGCGAGCTGCTCGGCCACATCACCCCGGTCACCTTCGTGGAGGAGACCGTCGGCGAGCGGGCCACCGAGGCGGTCAAGGCCATGTCGGACGGCGACGTCGTGGTGCTGGAGAACCTCCGGTTCAACCCGGGGGAGACCGCCAAGGACGACGACGAGCGCGGGGACTTCGCCCGGCAGCTCGCCGCCCTGGCCGACGGCTACGTCTCCGACGGCTTCGGGGTCGTGCACCGGGCCCAGGCCTCGGTCTACGACGTGGCCCAGGAGCTGCCGCACGCGGCGGGGATGCTGGTGCACGCCGAGGTCGAGGTGATGCGGGCGCTGCGTGAGCAACCACGCCGCCCCTACGCCGTCATCCTCGGCGGCGCCAAGGTCAGCGACAAGCTGGGGGTCATCGAGTCCCTCATCACCGTGGCGGACCGGCTCCTCGTCGGCGGCGGGATGGTCTTCACCTTCCTCAAGGCCCTCGGCCATGAGGTCGGGACCAGCCTGCTGGAGGAGGACCAGGTCGACACGGTCCGCGGCTATCTGGAGACCGCGACCGCCCGGGGCGTGGAGATCGTGCTCCCGGTCGACATCGTCGTGGCCGCCTCCTTCTCCGCCGACGCGGAGCACGAGGTGGTGGCGGCGGACGCCATCCCCGCGCACATGATGGGTCTGGACATCGGTCCGGCCTCGGAGAAGCTGTTCGCCGAGAAGCTCGACGACACCCAGACCGTCTTCTGGAACGGCCCCATGGGGGCCTTCGAGATGGACGCGTTCGCCTCGGGCACCAAGGCGGTCGCCGAGGCCCTGGTCAAGCGCACCAGGGCCGGCGCGCTCACCGTCGTCGGCGGGGGCGACTCCGCCGCGGCCGTGCGCGCCTTCGGCCACGCCGACGACGACTTCGGGCACATCTCCACCGGTGGTGGGGCCAGCCTGGAGTTCCTCGAGGGCAAGGAGCTGCCCGGCCTACAGGTACTGGAGGACTGATGGCGACCACGACGAGCAAGGGCACCCCGAGGACCGGACGCACGCCGTTGATGGCGGGCAACTGGAAGATGAACCTGGACCACCTCCAGGCCACCCACATGGTGCAGAAGCTGGACTGGACGCTGCGGGACGCGCGGCACGACTACGACCAGGTCGAGGTCGTCGTCCTGCCCCCCTTCACCGACCTGCGCTCGGTGCAGACGCTGGTCCAGGGCGACAAGCTCCGGCTCGGCTTCGGCGGGCAGGACCTCTCCCAGCACGACGAGGGGGCCTACACCGGGGAGATCTCCGGGGCCTTCCTGGCCAAGCTGGGCTGCACCTACGTGGTGGTCGGCCACAGCGAGCGCCGCGAGTACCACCGAGAGACCGACGAGCTGGTCGCCGCCAAGGTGCGCGCCGCCCTGCGGCACGGACTCACGCCGATCCTGTGCGTGGGGGAGCCCCTGGAGGTCCGCCAGGCAGGGCAGCACGTCGAGCATGTCGTGACCCAGCTCCGCGCCGCGCTGGACGGCCTGGAGGCCGAGCAGGTGGGCCAGGTGGTGGTCGCCTACGAGCCCGTGTGGGCGATCGGCACCGGGGAGGTCGCCACCCCCGACGACGCCCAGGAGGTGTGCGCCGCCATCCGCAGCACCGTGGGCGAGCTCGTCGGTGACGATGTCGCCGCCGGGCTGCGGGTGCTCTACGGCGGCTCGGTCAAGCCGGGCAACGTCGCGGAGATCATGTCCCGCGAGGACGTGGACGGGGCCCTGGTCGGGGGCGCCGCCCTGTCCGTGGACGACTTCGCCGCCATCGTGCGCTACCAGCACCACCACGGGGCTGGCTGAGACCGAGTGTCCGGGCGCGTTCACCGCTTCTCGGGCGCGCACGTTCGGTGACTGGCCCCTGCTGGGTTAGGCTGTCTGTCGCCCCGGATCCCTCACGGGTCCGGGGCGACAATCTTCTTGACCGGTCCGACGACAAGGTGTGTCCCGCGTGGAGTACGTGCGCTGGTTCCTCGATGGGCTGCTGGTCATCACCAGCTGCTTCCTCGTCCTGCTCATCCTGATGCACAAGGGCAAGGGCGGCGGCATGTCCGACATGTTCGGCGGCGGCATGAGCAGCAGCCTCGGTGGCTCCTCCATCGCCGAACGCAACCTGAACCGGATCACCGTCGGTATGGCCCTCGTCTGGGCCGGTGTCATCGTCGCCATCGGTGTCCTCGTCCGCTTCTCCTGAGAGCGCCCGTCCTCTTTCGGACCGGCACCAGATCTCCGCCGAACACACGCTGCACCGGCCAGGTGCTCGCCACGGGACGGGTGCCGGGGTTACGCTGAGACCAGGGACGGCATACCTCACCCGTGCGGGTGTGCCCGTCGACAGTCTGTGCAAGGAGGCAAGATGGCTGGCGCCAACGCGATCCGGGGAAGCCGGGTCGGTTCTGGGCCCATGGGCGAGAGCGAGCGGGGGGAGGCTGCCCCCAGGATCTTCGTGAGCTACTGGTGTGGCAACGGCCACGAGACGACCCCCAGCTTCGCCCAGGGCACTGAGGTGGAGATCCCCCAGGTGTGGGACTGCCCCCGGTGCGGGCTCCCCGCGGGGCGGGACCGGGACGCGCCACCAGAACCGCCCCGTACCGAGCCGTACAAGACCCACCTGGCCTACGTCAAGGAGCGCCGCAGCGACCAGGAGGGCGAGTCGCTGCTGGAGGAGGCGCTGCGCACCCTGCGGGAGCGCGGGGTGGGCGCAGGGTCCAGCGAGTAGGAGAACGCGAGTAGGAGAACGCGCGTAGGAGAACGCGAGCAAGGCCGCGAGCAGCCGCCCGCGTCCACATCACAGGAGCAGTCCCAGCAGCGGACGGGCGTCCCGCTCAGGTGACGAGGGGCAGCCCCTCGCACAGGGCGCGGGCGTAGACCTCGTCGGGGTCCAGGCGGCGCAGCTCCTCGGCCAGCGCCTCGGGCAACGACGGGGTATGCAGTGCCACCAGGCGGGGCGGGGTCCCCGGCCTGGTGAGGGTGGCGGTGTCCGAGCCGTCCTCGCTGCGGATCAGCTCGATCGGGCCGGAGCCGCGCACCAGACGTACCCCGACCAGGCCACTGCCCTCCGGCGTGCCGAGCTGCGTGACGGGGCACCGCAGCGACTCGGCCAGCCACCCGGCGAGCAGGTCACCGCTGGGTCGCCCCGGCTCGCCGAGCACCTCGACCGAGGTGACCGGTTCGTAGGGCCTTCCGTCCAGGGAGGAGGCCAGCAGCGCCCGCCACCGGGTGAGGCGGGTCCACGCCAGGTCGGTGTCGCCGGGTCGGTAGTACCGCGCCCGGCGCCGCAGCTGCGCGGCCGGGTCGGTGCACCGGTCGGCATCGGTCACCCGGCGCAGCGCCATGCTGCCCAGCGGCGTGCCGGCCACGTCCTCCTCGCTGTCACCGGGCCACCAGGCCACGACGGGGGAGTCAGGCAGCAGGAGTGGGATGACGACGGCGCTGCCGTGCCGGGTCAGCTCCCCGTGCAGCCGGAGCACCACGACCTCGGAGGCGCCCGCGTCCCCGCCGACGCGGATCTCCGCGTCCAGCCGGTCCGGAGATCCCTGCTCGACGTGCTCGTCACTCGGCTCGTCATCGCGCTGATCGACGGGCGTGTTCACCGGTACCACCACCAGGATGCGCGCCGGGTGCTGGCGGGTGGCCTCGTTGGCGGCGCTGACGGCGCGGTCCAGGCCGTCCTCGTCGACCGAGACCAGCAGGGTGAGCACCCGGCCCATCGCCATCGCCCCGACCTCCTGTCGGAGCTGGACCAGGCGCTGGGCGACGTCCCGGGTCGAGGCGTCGGGCAGGTCGACGATCACGGCAACCTCCACTCCCGGCCGTCCCGACGGAGCAGCTCCTCGGCGGTCGCCGGGCCCCAGGAGCCTGCCGGGTAGTCCTGCGGAGGCTCGCCGTCGGCCTGGGCGGCTGCCCAGTGCTCGATCACCGGGTCCAGGATGCGCCAGGACTGCTCGACCTCCTCGTGGCGGGGGAACAGCGGCGGCTCGCCGAGCAGCACGTCGAGGATGAGCCGTTCGTAGGCCTCGGGGCTGGACTCGGTGAACGAGGCGCCGTAGCCGAAGTCCATCGACACGTCCCGCACCTCCATCTGGCTGCCGGGCACCTTGGAGCCGAAGCGGACCGTGACGCCCTCGTCGGGCTGGACCCGGATGACGAAGGCGTTGGCGCCCAGCTCCTCGGTCGCCGTGCTGCTGAACGGCTGGCGGGGTGCCCGACGGAAGATCACCGCGATCTCGGTGACCCGCTTGCCGAGCCGCTTGCCGGTGCGCAGGTAGAAGGGCACGCCGGCCCACCGGCGGGTCTGCACGTCCAGCCGGAGCGCGGCATACGTCTCGGTGCCCCGGTCGGCCTCGACGCCCTCCTCCTCGACGTAGCCGGCCACCTTGGTCGAGCCCTGCCAGCCCGGGCCGTACCGGCCGCGCGCGGTCGTCGCGTCCAGGTCCTCGCCCAGGGTCACGGCCGCCAGCACCTTCTCCTTCTCGGAGCGGACCGCGTCCGCAGTGAACGACAGCGGCTCCTCCATCGCGGTGAGGGCGAGCAGCTGGAGCAGGTGGTTCTGGATGACGTCGCGGGCCGCGCCGACGGTGTCGTAGTAGCCGGCCCGGCCGCCGATGCCGATGTCCTCGGCCATGGTGATCTGCACATGGTCGACGTAGTGACGGTTCCAGACCGGTTCGAAGACCTGGTTGGCGAACCGGAAGGCGAGGATGTTCTGCACCGTCTCCTTGCCCAGGTAGTGGTCGATCCGGAAGACCGAGTCCGGCGGGAAGACCGCCTCGACGATCTGGTTGAGCTCCTGGGCGCTGGCCAGGTCGTGGCCGAACGGCTTCTCGATGACCACCCGCCGCCAGGTCCCCTCGCTCGGGTCGGACAGCCCGCTGCGCTGCAGCTGCTCGCAGACGGTCCCGAACCAGGACGGCGGGATGGACAGGTAGAAGGCGTGGTTGCCGCCCGTGCCCCGCTCCTCGTCCAGCTCGGCGACGGTCCGCGCCAGCTCGGCGAAGGCCTCGTCGTCGTCGAAGGCGCCGGAGACGAACCGGAAGCCCTCGGCCAGCGATCGCCATACCTCGTCGCGGAACGGGGTGCGGGCGTTCTCGCGCACGGCCTCCCGCACCACCTCCGCGAAGTCCTGGTCCGCCCAGTCCCGACGGGCGAAGCCGACGAGCGAGAATCCGGGGGGCAGCAGCCCGCGGTTGGCCAGGTCGTAGATGGCCGGCATGAGCTTCTTGCGCGCCAGGTCACCCGTCACCCCGAACATCACCATGCTGCACGGACCCGCGATGCGGGGCAGCCGCTTGTCGTCCGGGTCCCGCAGCGGGTTGGGCGGAGTGCCCCTCACCAGGGCAGCACCTGCCGCAGCTGCTCGAGGCCCGCGTCGCGCTCGGTCAGGTGCAGGCGTAGCACCGGACGCTCGTGCTCGGCCAGCACCCGAGCATCGCCGGCCGCCTGGGCCGCGATGAACTCCCCGAAGGTGTAATCCTTTCCGGGCACCGGCAGGTCCTGGACCGGGGCCGCGGTCACCTGCAGGTAGACGCCCTGGGCGGGGCCACCCTTGTGGTACTGACCGGTGGAGTGCAGGAAGCGGGGTCCCCAGCCGAAGGTCACCGGCCGCCCCGTCCGTCCGACCAGGCCGGGTTGCATCCCGGTCAGGTCAGCCAGGTGGAGCCGATCCAGGTAGGCCATGACCGCCAGGTAGCCGCGCTGCGGGTCGAGCTGGCCCAGCAGGGCCTGCACCGCACCGGCCAGGTCGGTCACATCGTCAGGCAGCCACCCGCCCAGGGCCCGGACCTCGACGACACCGTCCGCGAGCGCGGCAGCCTCGCCGGAGCCGGCGCCCTCGGCCATGATCTGGCGGGCGGCCTCCTTGGCGCTCTCCACGTCCGGCTGGTCGAAAGGGTTGATCCCGAGCAGCCGGCCGGCCGCGGCGGTGGCGACCTCCCAGAGCAGGAGCTGGGCCCCCAGGGATCCCGTGACGTTGACCTGGGACTCCGCACCGCCGTTCGGCAGGCGCTCACCGTCGTCGCTCTCCTCGACGTCGGGGGCCAGCACCACGACCGTGCAGTCGCTGGTGTCGGTGAGGCCTTCGGTCGGTCCTGCACCGGCAGGCGTCACGACCGGCAGCACGCCGGTGCCGGACTTGCCGGTCGACTCCGCGATGAGCTGCTCGGCCCAGTCGGCCAGACCGACGATGCCGGACCCGACGTCGGTGAAGAGCAGCTTGTCGCGCAGCGGCTCGGTGCCGGCCAGGGCGGCGGCGAGCCGCAGCCCCGGGTTCCCGGAGTCGTCCTCGGCGAGCAGGTCGGCGACCTCCTCGGCCTCGTCCAGCAGGGCGCCCACGTCCACCCCGGCCAGGCCGGAGGGAACCAGCCCGAAGGCGGTCAGCGCCGAGTAGCGGCCGCCGACGTCGGGGTCGGCGTTGACCACCCGGTAGCCGCCCTCCCGGGACTGCGTGTCCAGAGGGCTGCCGGGGTCGGTGACGATGACCACGCGCTCGGTCGGGTCGATGCCCGCGTCGGTGAACGCCTGGACGAAGGCGCGTCGCTGGCTGTCGGTCTCCAGCGTGGAGCCCGACTTGGAGGACACCACGACGACGGTCCGCTCCAGGTCCTCCTGCACCGCGGCACGCACCATGTCCGGGTCAGAGCTGTCCAGCACGACGAGCGGCCGCCCCGCAGTCGCGCAGATGACCTCCGGGGCGAGCGAGGACCCGCCCATGCCGCACAGCACCACCCGGTCGACGCCGCGCTCGCGCAGCTCCTCCCGCAGGGCCGCGATCTCTCCGACGAGGGGCCGGGAGGTGCGGGGAAGCCCCACCCAGGCGAGCCGCTTGGCGGCCTCCTCCTGGGCCTCGGGGCCCCACAGCTGCGCGTCCTGGGCGAACAGGCGCGAGGCGAAGCGCTCCTGGACCAGGTCGGGCAGGTGACGCTCGACGGCGTCGGCGGCAGCACCGAGCGCCTCCACGGTGAGGGCTGTCATGACGAGGACCCCGAGGACCCGTCCGACCCGCCAGACCCGGCGGAGCCGGCCTTGTCCAGCTCATCCTGCACGGACTCCAGCAGCTCCGCCCAGGACTTCTCGAACTTGTCCACGCCCTCGACCTCGAGCAGGTCGACGACCTCGGGGTAGGAGACGCCCACCCGCTCCAGGTCGTCGAGCATCTGCTGCGCCTCGGCGTAGCCGCCGGTGATGGTGTCGCCGTGCAGCTCGCCGTGGTCGACGGTGGCCTCCAGCGTCTTGCTGGGCATGGTGTTGACGGTGTCCGCCGCCACCAGCTCGGTGACGTAGAGAGTGTCCGGGTAGTCCGGGTTCTTGACGCCGGTCGAGGCCCACAGGGGACGCTGCAGGTGGGCGCCGTGGTCCCGCAGATTGGCCCAGCGCGGGGTGGAGAAGACCTCCTCGAAGGCCTGGTAGGCGAGGCGTGCGTTGGCCAGGCCGGCCTTGCCGCGCAGCGCCAGCGCCTCGTCGGTGCCGATCGCCTCCAGGCGCTTGTCGATCTCGGCGTCCACGCGGGAGACGAAGAAGCTGGCGACCGAGCGGATGGTGGACAGGTCGCGGCCCTGCTCCAGGGCCTGCTCGAGACCCGTCAGGTAGGCGTTCATCACCCCGCGGTAACGGTCCAGGCTGAAGATCAGGGTGACGTTGACGCTGATGCCCGCCGTGAGGGCCTGGCTGATCGCCGGCAGCCCTTCGACGGTGGCGGGGATCTTCACCAGCAGGTTGGGCCGGTCGATCTCGCTCCACAGCTGCTCGGCCATCTGCACGGTGCCGGCGGTGTCCTTGGCCAGCCGGGGGTCGACCTCGATCGAGACCCGGCCGTCCTGCCCACCGGTGGCCTCGAACGTCGGCAGGAAGATGTCGCAGGCGTTGCGCACGTCCTGCGTGGTCAGCGCGTGCACCGCGGCGTCCACGTCGGCGCCTGACGCGGCGAGCTCGCGCACCTGGTCGCTGTAGGCCTCGCCCTCGGACAGCGCGGTGGCGAAGATCGTCGGGTTGGTGGTGACCCCGAGCACCCCGCGGTCGATGTACTGCTGCAGGTCGCCGTCGGTGATCATCGGACGGTTGAGGTCGTCCAGCCACACCGAGACACCCGACTCGGCGAGCTCGTGCAAGGTGGTCCGGGCGGCCTCCCGGTCACCGGTGGCGCCCTCGGTGGGCTCGGAGGTCGGCTTCTGGTCGCTCATCCTGGTCTCTCCTTCGACTCGCTGCTGGAACTGGTGCTGGGATCGCGCTGTTGGGGGCTCCCGCTGAGACTGCCGGGAAGGGCCTGGCCTCAGCGCTGGGTCTCGTCGGTGGACCGGGTGCCGCCCTCTCCGGCGTCACCCAGGGTGCTGTCCTCGCCCTGCGGCTCCCGCGGGAGGCCCTGCCCGGGCGCGGGGTCACCCTGGGCGGCCTGCAGCGACTCACGGGCCGCGTCGACCACGGCCTCGGCGGTGATGCCGAACTCCTGGTAGAGCCGCTCGTAGTTAGCCGAGGCCCCGAAGTGCTCGATGCTCACGCTGCGGCCGGCGTCGCCGACCAGCTCCCGCCAGCCCAGGGAGATGCCGGCCTCGACCGAGACCCGTGCCCGCACGGCCGCCGGCAGGACCTCCTCGCGGTAGGCGGTGTCCTGCTCGTCGAACCACTCGCGGCACGGCATCGAGACCACGCGGGTCGGGACGCCCTGCGCCTGCAGGGTCTCCCGGGCGGCGACGGCCAGCTGCACCTCGGAGCCGGTGCCGATGAGGATGACCTCGGGCGTGCCGCCCTCGGCCTCGGCCAGGACGTAGGCGCCCCGGGCGACGCCCTCGGCGGACGCCATACCGCCCTCGCCCCGGTCGAAGGTCGGCACGTTCTGGCGGGTCAGGGCCAGGGCGGAGGGGTGGTCGACGGTCTGCAGGATGGTCCGCCAGGCCACCGCCGTCTCGTTGGCGTCGGCCGGGCGCACCACGTCGAGGCCCGGGATGGCGCGCAGCGCTGCCAGGTGCTCGATCGGCTGGTGGGTCGGCCCGTCCTCGCCCAGCCCGATGCTGTCGTGGGTCCAGACGTAGATGACCGGGGCCTGCTGGATGGACGCCAGCCGGACCGCCGGGCGCATGTAGTCGGAGAAGACCAGGAAGGTGCCGCCGTAGGGGCGGGTCAGCCCCTCGAGCGCGATCCCGTTGAGGATCATGCCCATCGCGTGCTCGCGGATGCCGAAGTGCAGGGTGCGGCCGTACTCGTGGCCGGGGAACATCTTCGTGGCCTTGCCCGACGGGACGAAGCTGGTCTCACCCTTCATCGTGGTGTTGTTGGAGCCGGCGAGGTCGGCGGAGCCGCCCCACAGCTCGGGCATCACCGGGGCCAACGCGCTCAGCACCTCGCCGGAGGCCTTGCGTGTCGCCATGCCCTTCTCGTCGGCGTCGAAGGTGGGGATCGCGTCGGCCAGGCCCTCGGGCAGGGTCTTGTCCTGCAGCCGGTCGAGGAGGGCCGCGCCCTCGGGGTTGCTCTGGCGCCAGGCGTCGTAGCGCTCCTGCCAGGCGGACCGGGCCTGCTGGCCGCGGTCGATCACCGCGCGGACGTGCTCGAGCACCTCCGGCTCCTTCGGGAAGGACTGCTCGGGGTCGAAGCCCAGCAGCTTCTTGGTGGCCGCAACCTCCTCCGCGCCCAGGGCGGACCCGTGCGAGGCGCCGGTGTCCTGGGCCTCCGGAGCAGGCCAGGCGATGATGGTGCGCAGCAGGACCAGGGTCGGCTTGTCGGTGCGCTCACGGGAGGCCTGCAGGGCGGCGTACAGGGCGTCGACGTCCTCGACGTAGTCGCCCTCACGCTGGTCGACACCCTCCTCGGCGGACCCGCCGGTGCTCCCGGCGCTGCCGCGCCAGTCCACGGTCTCCACGTGCCAGCCGTAGGCCTCGTAGCGCTTGGCCACGTCCTCGCTGAAGGAGATGTCGGTGTCGTCCTCGATCGAGATGTAATTCTGGTCGTAGACGACGGTGAGGTTGGACAGCTCCTGGTGCCCCGCCAGCGACGACGCCTCGGAGCTGACGCCCTCCATGATGTCGCCGTCGGAGGCGATGACCCAGATGTGGTGGTCGAAGGGGGACTCGCCGGGGGCGGCGTCAGGGTCGAGCAGCCCGCGCTGGCGGCGTTGGGCCATCGCCATCCCGACCGCCGAGGCCAGCCCGGACCCGAGCGGGCCCGTGGTGATCTCCACCCCCGTGGTGTGGTGGACCTCGGGGTGGCCGGGGGTCGCGCTGCCCCAGGTGCGCAGTGCCTGCAGGTCCGACAGCTCCAGGCCGTAGCCGTGCAGGTAGAGCTGGACGTACTGGGTGAGGCTGGAGTGGCCGGCGGACAGCACGAACCGGTCTCGGCCCAGCCAGTGCGGCTCGGAAGGGTCGTGCACCATGACGTTCTGGTAGAGCAGGTAGGCCAGGGGCGCCAGGCTCATCGCCGTGCCGGGGTGCCCGCTGCCGACGTTCTCGACCGCGTCCATCGCCAGCACCCGGACCGTGTCCACCGCCCGGACGTCCGCGTCGGTCCACCCGACCTGTTCGGCGACCGGTCGGGACAGGCTCTGGTCCCGGCCGGAGGTGAAGGTCTGCTCGGATGCGCTCACGAAGATCTCTCCTGACGTAGGGGGCCGGACGCGGGCGTGTCCGCGGGCGGTCACGCCATACCTGACCTTAGCCCTCCCCGGCCCCGGGACGCTGGTCGAGGGCGGGGCCGAGGGCCGGTGGACGGGCGGGCTGGGGCGAGCCCGGGGCCGCCCAGCGAGTACCATCGACGGAAGGCCGTGCCGAGGGCGCGGCCTTCCCCCGGCTCCCGACCCTGAAGGACACCGTGACCTCGCTCGACCCACGTTCCGCGCCCCCGGTCCAGGGACACGAGGGTCGGCCGGACCGCCGGGGGGCCGGCGCGGTGGGCGCCGTCGTCAAGGACTACGTGTCGCTGACCAAGCCGCGGATCATCGAGCTGCTGCTGGTCACCACCTTCCCGGTGATGTTCCTCGCCGAGCGTGGGGTGCCCTCCGTCTGGCTCATCGTCGCCACCCTGATCGGTGGCTCGCTCGCGGCCGCCTCGGCCAACACCCTCAACTGCGTGCTGGACCGCGACATCGACGCGCAGATGCAGCGCACGGCCAACCGGCCGCTGGTGACCGGGACCATCCCGGTGCGCAACGCGGTCGTCTTCGGCGCGGTGCTGGGCGTGGCCTCGGTGCTGTGGCTCGGGCTCGTCGTCAACTGGTTCTCGGCCTGGCTCGCGCTGGGCGCGATCCTGCTCTACGTCGTCTTCTACACCATGGTGCTCAAGCGCCGCACCAGCCAGAACATCGTCTGGGGCGGGGTCGCCGGGTGCATGCCGGTCCTCATCGGCTGGTCGGCGGTCACCAACTCGCTGTCGTGGTCGGCCGTCATCCTCTTCCTGGTCGTCTTCTTCTGGACGCCGCCGCACTACTGGCCGCTGTCGATGCGCTTCCGCGAGGACTACGCCAACGCCGGCGTGCCGATGCTGCCCGTCGTCGCCGAGGACACCGCGGTCGGCCGGCAGGTGGTGCTCTACGCCTGGGCGACCGTGCTGGCCTCCCTGGTGCTCATCCCGGTCGCGCCGATGGGCTGGGTGTATGCCGTGGTCGCGGTGGTCTCCGGGGCGCTGTTCGTCGTGGAGTCCCACCGCCTGCACTCCCGGGCCAAGGCCGGCGTAACCGGCAAGCGGCTGGGGGCCATGCGCCTGTTCCACTACTCGATCAGCTACCTGACCCTGCTCTTCCTGGGGGTCGCGGTCGACCCGCTGCTGTACTACCCGCTGCCACTGTGAACGTCGTGAGCACCTCCCGAACCCCCGAACCCGCCCGCTCGTCCGTCCTGGCCTTCCTCATGCCGGGGCACGTCACTCCCTGGGTCCGGGTGCTGGCCTGGGCCTCCCTGCTGGCCAACGCGCTGCTCATCGTCACCGGGGGAGCGGTCCGGCTCACCGGCAGCGGGTTGGGGTGCCCGACCTGGCCCCGGTGCACCGACGAGTCCTGGACGAACACCCCCGAGATGGGGATCCACGGGATCATCGAGTTCGGCAACCGCACGCTGACCTTCGTGCTGGTCGTCATCGCGCTGCTCACCTTCCTGTCCGTGTGGCGGGTGCGGTCACGGCACCCGCTGTTCTGGAAGCTGGCCCTGGCGATCGGGGTAGGCATCATCCTGCAGGCGGTCATCGGTGGCATCACCGTGCGGACCGGCCTCAACCCCTGGGTGGTGGGGATCCACTTCGTGGTGTCCGCGGTCCTCGTCGCAATCGCCAGCGTCCTGGTCAACCGGACCCGACGGGCCTCCCTGGAGCACGTCGCCGTCGCCGAGCGCAAGGGTCAGCTGACCGACGGACAGCGTGGCTCGGCCCGCGTCCTGGGCCTGGTCCTGGCCGCCAGCGGCTTCCTGGCCATCTACCTGGGGACGCTGGTCACCGGCACCGGCCCGCACTCCGGGGACGCCGGCGAGGTGGTGCGGCTCATGTTCGACCCCTACGTCATCACCCGCGTGCACGTGGTCCCGGTGTACCTCCTGACCGCCGCCACGGTGGTGGGGCTCGCGGCCTCCTTCTGGCTGCGGTGGCCCGCGCCGGTCCGACGGGTCTTCGTGGTGCTGACCGTGATCGTGGCCGCCCAGGCCGGGATCGGCTACTACCAGTTCTTCAACGGTGTCCCCGAGCTGGCGGTCGGGCTGCACATGGCGGGGGCCGCGGCGCTCGCTGCCGTCGTGACCATGACCACGGAGAAGCTGTATGCGGTCTCCGCCCGCGCGCAGGACGCACCCGTCGCGCCGGGCACGACACCGGACCGGGCCCCGGCGAGCGCCTGACCCTGACCGCCCGTTACCGTCCGGCAGCCGCGTCGATCAGGCGCAGCACGGCATCGGCCACCTCGGGCCCGACCATCACCGGGTCGTTGTGTCCGGCACCCTCGAACACCAGCTCCTCCACCAGATACGGGGCGGCCCGCGCGACCTGCTCGCTGAGCCTGGTGGGCACCACCCTGTCCACCGTGCCCCGGACCACGGTCACCGGCACGTCGAGCTCCCGGACGTGCGCCAGGACCGCGTAGCGGTCGCGCAGCAGCAGGCCGACCGGCAGCCAGGGGTAGTGGGTGCGACCGACGTCAGCCAGCTCGGTGAAGGGCGAACGCAGCAGGAGTGCGGCGGGCGGGCGGGCCGCTGCCAGCGCGGACGCGACGCCGGTGCCGAGCGACTCACCGAGGTACACCTGGCGGTCCGGCGGGAAGCCCTCCGCCACCAGCCGCTCCTGTGCCGCGAGGGCGTCGGCGGCCAACCCGTCCTCGGTGGGCCGGCCCGGGTTGCCGCCGTAGCCGCGGTAGTCCATCAGCAGCACCGTCAGGCCCCTCGCTGACAGGTGCTCGGCGATCTGGATCCGGCCGGTGCGGTTGCCCCCGTTGCCGGGCAGGAAGAGCACCGCCATGCCGGTGTCGCCGGTGTCCCCTGTGGCGCCCGTGGCTGCGTCCGCCCGCGCCGGGACGAGCCAGGCGGTGAGCTCCAGCCCGTCGTGGGTGGCAAGGGTGACGTCCCGGGCACCGGGGATGACTTCGGCGGCCGGGGGCGGCGCGGACCGGTTGGGGAAGTAGATCAGCTGACGTTGTCCCACGAACACCGCTCCTCCCAGCAGGCCCAGCACCACGACCGCAGCGACGAGCCACCTCCACGTCGACCTGCCGGGCCGTGCGGCCCGGCGTCGGTGCTGCTGCATGGGCCCATCCTGCACGCGGCCCACCCAGCACGCCGATCTAGACTGTCCCATCGTGACCCCTGCCCCGACCACCGCACTGCTCATGGACTCCGTCCAGCGTCGGTTCGGCGCGGTCACGGCCCTGCAGGGGCTGACCTGGGAGGCAGCCGCCGGAGAGGTCACCTGCGTGCTGGGGCCCAACGGCGCCGGCAAGACGACCGCCATGGAGATCGCCACCGGCCTGCAGCGCCCCGACGGCGGCACCGTGCGCGTGCTGGGCACCGACCCGTGGCAGGCCAGCCCCGAGCACCGGGCCCGGGTGGGCGTCATGCTGCAGGACGGCGGCCTGCCCCAGTCGGTGCGGCCCCTCGCCCTGCTGCAGCACCTCGCCCGGTTCTGGGCCGAGCCGGCCGATGTCGACCTCCTGGCCGCACGGCTGGGCATCCATGACTTCCGGCAGACCACCGTCCGCCGGCTCTCCGGCGGGCAGCGGCAACGAGTCGCGCTGGCGGCCGCACTGGTGGGGCGCCCCGAGGTGGCCTTCCTCGACGAGCCCGCAGCGGGTCTGGACCCGCACGCGCGGCGCGAGGTGCACGCGCTGATCCGGGAGCAGGCCGACGCAGGGACGTCCATGGTCGTCACCACGCACTCCTTCGACGAGGCCGAGCGGCTGGCCGACCGGATCGTCGTCATCGTCGGCGGCCGGGCCGTCGCCCACGGCACCGTGGGAGAGGTGGCCGGCGAGCGAGGGCTGGAGGAGACCTACTTCGCCCTCACCGACGCCCAGCGCGGCGGATCCCCGACCAGTCGACCGACCGTGCCCCCGAGCCCTCAGGAGACCGACCGGTGAGCGCCCCCGCCCCCGCCCCCACCCGGGTCCTGGCCCAGGCCCGGTTCGAGGCAGCCGGCCTCCTGCGGCACGGGGAGCAGCTGCTCATCTCCGTCGTCCTGCCGCTGATGGCCCTGGTCGGACTCACCCTGGTGCCCTACCCGGACCTGTCGGTCGGCGCCTTCGAGGGCGTGAAGCGCATCGACGTGGTCGCACCCGGGGTGGTGGCGCTCGCCGTCATGTCCACCGCCTTCACCGGTCAGGCCATCCTCATGGGCTTCGAGCGTCGGTGGGGGGTGCTGCGCCTGCTGGGCACGACCCCGCTGGGTCGCGGCGGCCTGCTCACCGCCAAGGCGCTGTCGGTGCTGGTGGTCCTCGCCATCCAGCTCGTCGTGCTCGGCGGCACAGCCGTGGCGCTGGGCTGGCGCCCGTCGCTCGTCGGGCTGGCGCCCGCCCTGCTCGCCGTGCTGCTGGGCACCGCGGCGTTCGCCGCCCTCGCCGCCTGCCTGGGCGGCTCGCTGCGCGCCGAGGCCGTGCTCGCACTCGCCAACCTGGTCTGGGTGCTGCTGGCCGCCGCTGGCGGGGTGCTGATCCCGGCGGGTGCACTGCCCGGCGCACTGGCCACCGTGGTCTCCCTGCTGCCCTCGGCGGCCCTGGGGGACCTGCTGCGCACGGCGCTGGTGCACGGTGCACTGGCCTGGGCCCCGCTGCTCATTCTGCTGGTCTGGGCGGTGGTCGCCACCCTGCTGGCGCGCCGCCTCCTGCGCTGGTCGGACTAGCGGATTGGAGTCCTGGATCGAAATAGGTCACAATGGCATAGTGAATTTGGCAGAGGTGCATGACGAGTCGCGGACCCGCGACCGGGTGCGCCGCGCCGTGGGGGAGAGCGGGCCGGTGAGCGCCTCGGCTCTGGCCGGTCAGCTGGGTCTGACGCCGGCGGCCGTGCGCCGCCACCTGGACGCACTGCGCGAAGCCGGGCTGATCACCGAGTACGACGGCCCCGTCGCCGGCAAGCGCGGCCGGGGTCGACCCGCCCGCTCCTACGTGCTGACCCCGCTGGGCCAGGACCAGTTCCGCACCAACTACAGCGGCGTGGCCACCGCGGCGCTGCACTACCTCGCCGACACCGCCGGCCCCGAGGCCGTCGAGGCCTTCGCCGAGGAGCGGATGGCGGAGCTGGAGCAGAAGCTCGACGTCGCCGTGGAGCGAGCCGTCGAGGAGGAGGGACGCGACGACCTCGACACCCGGGCCAGTGCGCTGGCCCGGGCCCTGTCCGAGGAAGGCTTCGCCGCCTCCACCCGCCCCGTCGGGGTCGGCACCGGGCTGGCCGGCATCCAGCTGTGCCAGGGCCACTGTCCGGTGCGCTCGATCGCCAGCGAGTTCCGCCAGTTCTGCGACGCCGAGACCGAGGTGATCTCGAGGGTGCTCGGAGTCCACGTGCAACGGCTGGCTACGCTGGCCGGTGGCGAGCACGTCTGCACCACCTACGTGCCCACCGGAGCCTTCGGCACCGGGCCCCCCACGCCGGAGCAGGCGGCCAACGCGCCGCCCCGGCCGTACGCCATACCCGAGCACACACGCCAGCACACGACTGAGCACACGACTGAGCACACCCCCGCAATCCCCGCCGACGAGAGGACGTGAGATGAGCACCAACATCGAGGAGCTCAACCCGGGTTTGAAGGACCTGGGCAAGTACGAGTACGGCTGGGCCGACAGCGACGAGGCCGGCGCCTCCGCGCGCCGAGGCCTGTCCGAGGATGTCGTCCGCGACATCTCCGGGATGAAGAACGAGCCCGACTGGATGCTGCAGACCCGGCTCAAGGGCCTTCGCCTGTTCGGCAAGAAGCCGATGCCGCACTGGGGCGCCGACCTCTCGGACATCGACTTCGACAACATCAAGTACTTCGTGCGGTCCACGGAGAAGCAGGCCACCAGCTGGGAGGACCTGCCCGAGGACATCAAGAACACCTACGACCGTCTGGGCATCCCGGAGGCGGAGAAGCAGCGCCTGGTCGCCGGCGTCGCCGCGCAGTACGAGTCCGAGGTCGTCTACCACCAGATCCGCGAGGACCTGGAGGAGCAGGGCGTCCTCTTCCTCGACACCGACACCGCGCTGCGCGAGCACCCGGAGATCTTCGAGGAGTACTTCGGCTCGGTCATCCCGGTCGGCGACAACAAGTTCGCCGCGCTGAACACGGCCGTCTGGTCCGGTGGCTCCTTCGTCTACGTCCCCAAGGGCGTGCATGTCGAGATCCCGCTGCAGGCCTACTTCCGGATCAACACCGAGAACATGGGCCAGTTCGAGCGGACCCTGATCATCGCCGACGAGGGCTCCTCGGTGCACTACGTCGAGGGCTGCACCGCGCCGATCTACAAGACCGACAGCCTGCACAGCGCCGTCGTGGAGATCATCGTCAAGAAGAATGCCCGCGTGCGCTACACGACCATCCAGAACTGGTCGAACAACGTCTACAACCTGGTCACCAAGCGCGCCACCTGCGAGGAGGGCGCGACCATGGAGTGGATCGACGGCAACATCGGGTCCAAGGTCACGATGAAGTACCCGGCCGTCTACCTGCTCGGCGAGCACTCCAAGGGCGAGACGCTCTCGGTCGCCTTCGCCGGCGAGGGCCAGCACCAGGACGCCGGCTCCAAGATGGTGCACGCCGCCCCGAACACCTCCTCCACCATCGTCTCCAAGTCGGTGGCCCGAGGCGGTGGACGCAGCTCCTACCGCGGGCTGATCCAGGTGCTGGAGGGCGCCACGAACAGCCGCTCCAGCGTCGTCTGCGACGCGCTGCTGGTCGACCAGATCTCGCGCTCGGACACCTACCCCTACAACGACATCCGCGAGGACGACGTGCAGATGGCCCACGAGGCCACCGTCTCCAAGGTGTCGGAGAACCAGCTGTTCTACCTGATGTCCCGCGGTCTGAGCGAGACCGAGGCCATGGCGATGATCGTGCGCGGGTTCGTGGAGCCCATCGCGCGCGAGCTGCCGATGGAGTACGCCCTCGAGCTCAACCGCCTGATCGAACTGCAGATGGAAGGAGCCGTCGGCTGATGTCGCTTCTGATTGGCGAGCACGACGAGAAGACCCATGTGGACCCCGCCGCCCAGGTGAGCGGTGAGCGCATCCCCGACGAGAGCCGGGCCTCCCGGTTCCGTTCCTTCGACGTGGAGGCCGTCCCGGTCCCCACGGGCCGCGAGGAGGAGTGGCGCTTCAGCCCGGTCGACCGGCTCGGCAACGTCTTCACCGACGCCCCGACCGACGACCGCGGTGACGACCACGCCGCCACGTTCACCGTCGAGACGCCCGAGGGCGTCACCGTCGGCACCCTGGCCCCCGGGCAGGCCCCGCGCGGGACCGTCCTGGTGCCCGAGGACCGCGGCGCCGTGGTGGCCAGCGCGAACACCCCCGAGGCGCTGCACCTGACTATCGGCGCGAACGCTGAGGTCACCGAGCCGGTGCGCGTCAAGGTGCACGGCAACGGCGTGGGCCGGCGCAGCAACGCCCACTACGTGCTCCAGGCCGAGCGGCACAGCAAGGCCCTGGTCATCCTGGACCACACCGGCAGCGCCGACCACACCGGCAACCTTGAGGTCATCGTCGGTGACGGCGCCGAGCTGACCGTCGTCACCCTGCAGCGCTGGGAGGACGACGCGATCCACCTCGGGCAGCACGAGGCCCTCGTGAACCGGGACGGGACCTACAAGCACATCGCGGTCAGCCTCGGCGGCGGCATCGTGCGGGTGAACTCCAACGTGCGCTACGACGGCCCCGGCGGTGACGCCACCCTGCTGGGCGTCTACTTCGCCGACGCCGGCCAGCACCTGGAGCACCGCTCCTTCGTCGACCACAACGCCCCGCACACCACCTCCCTGGTCACCTACAAGGGTGCGCTGCAGGGTGACGGTGCGCGGACGGTCTGGGTCGGCGACGTGCTGATCCGCAAGGAGGCCGAGGGCATCGACACCTACGAGCTCAACCGCAACCTGGTGCTCACCGACGGCGCCCGCGCCGACTCCATCCCCAACCTGGAGATCGAGACCGGTGAGATCGCCGGTGCGGGGCACGCGAGCTCCACGGGTCGCTTCGACGACGAGCAGCTCTTCTACCTGATGTCCCGAGGCATCGGCAAGGACGACGCCCGCCGCCTGGTGGTCCTGGGCTTCTTCGCCGACATCGTCGCCAAGATCCGGGTCCCGGAGGTCGTGGACAAGATCATGGCCGCGATCGAGGCCGAGCTGGAGCTGACCTCATCCATCGAGGCCGGCCAGGAGTCCGCCCAGGCATGAGCGAACCGGTCCGTGTCTGCTCGGTCGACGAGCTGCCCGCAGGAGTCGGTGCGGCCGTCGCCGAGATCGAGGGTCGCCGGGTGACCATCGCCCGCGACTCTGCCGGGCAGATCCACGCCTTCGACGACACCTGCACCCACGCCAACGTCTCGCTCGCCGAGGGCGAGATCGAGGGCGGGCTCATCGAGTGCTGGCTGCACGGCTCCCAGTTCGACATGGCCACCGGCGAGCCCAGGCAGCTGCCCGCCACCCAGCCGATCGCGGTGCACACCGTCACCGTCGGCGACGACGGGTCCGTCTTCGTGACCCTCGCCGCCTGACACCCCTCACGTACCCCATACCGAAGAACTGCTTCCCGAAGGAGCGCCATGACCACTCTTGAGATCAAGAACCTCCACGTCAGCGTGGAGACCGAGGACGGCCCCAAGGAGATCCTCCGCGGTGTCGACCTGACCATCAACTCCGGCGAGACCCACGCGATCATGGGCCCGAACGGCTCCGGCAAGTCCACGCTGGCCTATGCCGTCGCCGGCCATCCGAAGTACACCGTCACCGAGGGGCAGATCCTGCTCGACGGCGAGGACGTGCTGGAGATGGAGGTCGACGAGCGCGCCCAGGCCGGCCTGTTCCTGGCCATGCAGTACCCCGTCGAGGTGTCCGGCGTGACCGTGTCCAACTTCCTGCGCACCGCCAAGACCGCGATCGACGGCGAGGCCCCCAAGCTGCGCACCTGGGTCAAGGACGTCAAGGTCGCGATGGACGCGCTGCGCATGGACTCCTCCTTCGCCGAGCGCAACGTCAACGAGGGCTTCTCCGGCGGTGAGAAGAAGCGCCACGAGATCCTGCAGATGGAACTCCTGCAGCCCAAGATGGCGATCCTGGACGAGACCGACTCCGGCCTGGACATCGACGCGCTCAAGGTCGTCTCCGAGGGCGTCAACCGCGTCAAGGAGACCACCGGGCTCGGCGTCATGCTGATCACCCACTACACCCGGATCCTGCGCTACATCGAGCCCGACCACGTGCACGTCTTCGTGGACGGCCGCGTCGCCGAGTCCGGCGGCAAGGACCTGGCCGACCGCCTCGAGGCCGAGGGCTACGACCGCTACCTCACGGCCGCGGTCTGAGCCCGACCCGCAGGACCACTGCTCTGCCCGAGCAGGCAGGACAGTCAGCACGGCACACAGCACGGAAGCAGGACGAGGTATGACGACGGACCGGTCGACCACGCACCGCGCAGCGGGCCTGGGGTTCAGCGCGGAGGAGCTCGCCGCGGTGCGCGCCGACTTCCCGCTGCTCACCCGCAGGGTGCGGGACGACCGGCCGCTCGTCTACCTCGACAGCGGTGCCACCAGCCAGAAGCCGCGGGTGGTGCTGGACGCCGAGCGGGAGTACTACGAGCAGCACAACGCTGCGGTGCACCGGGGCGCGCACCAGCTCGCCGAGGAGGCTACCGAGGCGTTCGAGGGCGCCCGGGCGACCGTCGCGTCGTTCCTCGGGGCCTCCGCCGACGAGGTGGTCTTCACCAAGAACGGCACCGAGGGGCTGAACCTGCTGGCCTACGCCTTCTCCAACGCCGCCGCGCCCGGAGCGCTGGACGGGGCGGACCCTGTGTGGGCCGATCGGCTGCGTCTCGGGCCCGGAGACGAGGTCGTCGTCACCGAGATGGAGCACCACGCCAACCTGGTCCCCTGGCAGGAGGTCTGCCGCCGCACCGGCGCCACCCTGCGCTGGATCGGCGTCACGGACGACGGCTACCTGCAGGACCCCTCCGACGTCATCGGCGAGGCGACCCGGGTGGTGGCGCTGACGCACGTCTCCAACGTGCTCGGCACCCTCAACGACCTGGGTCCGGACTCGCCGGTGATCCGGGCCGCGCAGGCCGTGGGAGCGCTCGTCTTCGTCGACGCCTGCCAGTCTGCGCCGCACCTGGACATCCGGTCCCTCACCGACGCCGGCTCGGGCGTGGACGCGCTGGTCTTCACCGGGCACAAGACGCTCGGCCCCTCCGGGATCGGGGTCCTCTGGGCCCGCCGCGGGCTGCTGGAGGCCATGCCGCCCTTCCTCACCGGGGGTTCGATGATCGAGATCGTCCGGATGGAGGGCTCCACCTGGGCCCCGCCGCCGGCCAAGTTCGAGGCCGGGGTGCCGATGGCCGCGCAGGCAGTGGGCCTGGCCGCGGCCCTCGACTACCTGACCGATCTGGGGCTCGACCGGGTGCACGCCCACGACCAGGCCCTGGTGCGGCATACCCTCAAGGTGCTGGGGGAGCGCCCGTGGGTGCGGGTCCTCGGCCCCGCCGATCCGGCCGACCGGGTCGGGGCCGTGAGCTTCGTCGTCGACGGGGTGCACCCCCACGACGTCGGGCAGGTCCTGGACGACTCCGGGGTCGCCGTCCGGACCGGGCACCACTGCGCCTGGCCCCTGCACCGGCGCCTGCGGGTGCCGGCGTCGACCCGCGCCAGCTTCGGGGTCTACACGACCACCGAGGAGATCGACCAGTTCGCCCTGGCCCTGGACCGGGTGCCGCAGATCTTCGGGATGGAGGCGAGCGCCTGATGGACCTCTACGGCGAGCTCATCCTCGACCACGCCAAGCGGCCCCAGCACGCCGGGCTGCGCGAGCCCTACGACGTGGAGGTCAACCACGTCAACCCCACGTGCGGCGACGAGATCAGCCTGCGGGTGCACGTGGCCGGCACCAGCGGCGCCGCCGCGGCCGACGGTGCCGAGGGCGTCGTGCTCCGGGACGTCTCCTACGACGCGCTGGGCTGCTCCATCTCCGTCGCCTCCGCCTCGGTGCTCGCCGAGGAGACCATCGGCCGCCCGGTGCCGGAGGCGCTGGAGGTCTACGGCCACCTGCGCGCGATGCTCACCAGCAGGGGCAAGGACGCCGGCGACCCCGAGCAGATCGGTGACGGCGTCGCCTTCGCCGGGGTGGCCCGCTACCCGACCCGGGTCAAGTGCGCGCTGCTGCCCTGGACCGCACTCCTGGACGCCCTGGCCCGCGCCGGCGTCGACATCTCGGCGGCCAGCTCCGCCACCGATCCCGCCCCCTGACCTTGACCGACTGACTGACCGACCGACTATCGTTGGAGGAACCATGACCATCAGCACCCCGCCCAATGTCGCGGACATCGAAGAGGCCCTGCGCGACGTCGTCGACCCCGAGCTCGGCATCAACGTCGTCGACCTGGGGCTCGTCTACGGCGTGACCGTGGACGCCGCCAACCACGCCGTCATCGACATGACGCTCACCTCGGCGGCCTGCCCGCTGACCGACGTCATCGAGGACCAGATCGCCGAGTCCCTGGAGGGTCTGGTGGCCAGCCACCGGATCAACTGGGTCTGGATGCCGCCGTGGGGCCCGGACAAGATCACCGAGGACGGCCGCGAGCAGCTGCGCGCCCTCGGCTTCAACGTCTGAGATGAGCCCCGGCCCGACCGGGCCGGTACGGCCGCCGACGCCGACCCTGCGGATCTGCCCATGAGCCAGACCCGCAGGGTCGAGGTGTCCCCGGAGCGGTTGCCCGGCTGGGTCGAGCGGTTCGCCGCCTCGCACGGGGAGGTCGCGTGGTCGGTGGCGTCCGGCGACCCGGACGAGCCGCTGGACCGGCACGGCCGGCCGGCCGTCTGGTGCGGTCAGGCCGCGGACGGCTCCTGGGCACGGCTCGAGGGCTGGACCGACGCCCACCCGGGGCAGGCCGCGGATGGCCCCCTGGCCGCAGGTGCCCGGTCCTGGTGGGCGGCTCCCGGACCGCTGCTGCTCCTGCTCGTCCGCCGAGGCGGGTATGCCGTGGCAGTCGCCACGGCCGAGGGCGAGCTGGTCGCGCACAAGGTCGGCACCCGCCGGGTGCAGGGCCGCACTGCCGCCGGCGGTTGGAGCCAGCAGCGCTTCGCCCGACGCCGTGGCCACCAGGCCGACGAGCTGGTCGAGGCCGCCGTCGGGCACGCCCGACGGATCCTGGGGGAGGGGGAAGACAAGGCCGGTGCCCCCGTCGGTGCCGTGGTGCTCGGCGGTGACCCAGCGCTGGGCGACCAGGCGCTGCACCTGCTGGCGGTGGGACCGCAGAAGCGGCTGCACGGCATACCTCGACGCACGCTGCCGGACCTTGCGGACCCTCGCCGTGCCGTCCTGGACGACGCCGTGCGTCGGGCGCTGGCGGTGCGCGTCACGGTGCACAACGCCCGCTGAGGTCCCTGGACGCGACGACGCCGGGCCGCCCGGTTCAGCCCACCCCGATGAGATTCAGCAGTGCGGTCACGGCGAAGATCACCAGGGCGAGTGCGCCCACGATGAGGAAGACCTTCACGGCCAACTCGAAGTTGGCGTAAGGATCTCTTGGCAGATTCTGGGCTGCCTGCAGATCGATGCTGCTCCCCGCGGTCTTGCCGGAGGCCACGTCCAGGACGAGACGCCCGGCTGAGCTGGACTGGCCACCGACCACGGTAGCGCCGTGGGCGGTCTCCACCAGGAGCCACGACACGCTGGCCGACCCTAGGTGCGTCAACCTCCCTGACGACCCCGCCAGGGACGTGCGGGTCACCACGTCGGTAGCCAGGGGGTTGCTCTGCACCACCAGGACGTGCGTGTAGCCGTCTGCCGAGCGGTGGAGTCGCTCTCGGGCAGCGGCGGCCAGCATCGGGGACGGACCCCCGGAGGCGGGCGCGGAGAGCCATCCAGCCATCTCTGCGTCGAGCGCAAGGACCCGCTCTGACACCTGGGTCAACAGGGGGAGGTGCTTGAGGGAAGCCTCGGTCACCGCACGCAGGAGCTCGGCATCGGCTGGGCTGAGCGCCTCGCTCTGTGGGTGATGGTCATCATGGTCGTCACGCGGACCGCCGGTGTCGTCCTCGGCCTCGCCCTGGCCGTCATCCTCGTGCGTCTCCTCTTCCTCCTCCTGGGCCGGCGTGCCCTCGAGGAGCGCCGCAGCTGCCTGGGCCACAGCCAGACGGCCGCCCAGCTGCGCCAGCTCGTGTGCCAGTGCGGCGCGCAGCTCGGCGCGTCGGTCCATCGCCCCCAAGAGGGGCGAGTCCGGCGGGACTGTGGTCATCCCGTCGGCAACCACGGTGCAGGAATCACCCAGCGCGCCGGCGAGTGCGGCCGCGACGCCCATGACCAGCTCCCGGTCACCGGCGGTCACGGTCCGCCCGGTGACCGTGGTGTCGGTCCTGGTCAGGGCCACCAGCTGCAGGGCGAGGGCCAGGGGTGACTCGGCGCTGCCCGCCGCGGCCGGGCCTGCTCCGACCTCGCTCTTGGAGGCGTCGTCGTGGGCAGCGACTCCGGGCTCCGGCGCCGCTGTGGCGGTCAGCAGGTTGCGCAGGCCGAACGCACGGTGGCTCAGCGGCCTGCGCTTGTCCTGGGTGGTCTCGTCGGCGTCTACCCAGGTACGCACCACACCTCCCACGTCCCTGGTCGCCGCTGCCACACCCTCCTTGAGTGTCCTGAGGTCTTGGCACTGGGCCTCAAGACGTCGCCCCAGCAACTCTGCGCCTCCCAGTCGCCGTTGAACAGGGCCGGGTCGTCCGTCACCAGAACCCTGGCAGAGCCTGGAGGTCTTTCTACCCGGCGCGGTCCCGAGACCGCCGCGTCACCGGCAGTCGGCGACGCCACAGCTGCCATCAACGCGTTCTTGACCTGGGTGGCGATGACGGCAACGGCGTTGCCAAGCTCCCGCCGAGCTACCCAGGGGGCGAGGGCCCCGGCCGTGTCGTCCAGGGTCAACGTCCCTTCGGGCGCTCCCGGGGTGCCGCCCACCACACCAGCTGCGGCCGCACCGCCGGCCTCCGCCCGCGCCTGCGTGGCCTTGAGCAGCTTGGTCTCGTTCTCGAGCCGTGTGATCTCGGTCGCGATCGGGTCGGCCGGCGCGGCACCGATCCTGGCCGAGAGCTCAAGTCCTCGCAGGGCGCTTTCGGCCGTCCGGGACGCTGGGTTGGTAGGTTTTGGCATCTCGGGCTCCCGGGGCATCGGCGCGTGGCTAGCGAGCCAATCCTCCTCGGGCGTAGGTCCTGCGGCAAGGGTCGGCGCGGTTCGTCGTACTGCAGCGCGACCGGCCGGTCCGGATCGAGGCGAGGCGCAGCAGAAGGGCCCGGCACCTGGTGGTGCCGGGCCCTTCTCGCAGTTGCCGGACGGACAGCGGTCCTGACGACGTCCGACCGGCAGCAGTGTCAGCGCTGCGTGGTGTCCGTCTCCGCCGAGGTGCGCGCGCCGGAGCGGCCGTCCTGGGGGTGAGGGGCCTCGTCGGACGCTTCCGCCACCTGGCCCTGGGTGGCGCCCACGGTGACCGGCTCGAGGTGGTGGTCGGCCTGGTCCTCCGCGGGAGCCTCGGTGGCCCAGGGCAGACCGCGGCGAGGCGCGTCATACGCGTCCTGGTCGAGGATGCCCTCCCGCTTGGCCACGACCGCGGCGACCAGGGACTGGCCGGCCACGTTGGTGGCGGTGCGGCCCATGTCCAGGATCGGGTCGACGGCGAGCAGCAGACCCACGCCCTCCAGAGGCAGCCCGAGGGTCGACAGGGTCAGGGTGAGCATGACTGTCGCGCCGGTCACACCGGCGGTGGCGGCCGAGCCGATCACCGCGACGAAGGCGATGAGCAGGTACTCGGTCAGGCCCAGCTGCATCCCGAAGAACTCGGCCACGAAGATCGCGGCGATCGCCGGGTAGATAGCCGCGCAGCCGTCCATCTTCGTCGTGGCGCCCAGCGGCACGGCGAAGGAGGAGTAGGCGCGGGGCACGCCGAGATTGCGCTCGGTGACCGCCTGGGTGACCGGCATGGTGCCGATCGAGGAGCGGGAGACGAAGCCGAGCTGGATGGCCGGCCAGGCGCCGGAGAAGAACTGCCGCACCGACAGGCCGTTGAAGCGCAGCACCAGCGGGTAGAGCACGCCGATGACCAGCAGCAGGCCGACGTAGACGGCCAGGGTGAACCGGCCGAGCGAGCCGATGGTGTCCCAGCCGTAGGCGACGATCGCGTTGCCGAGCAGACCGACGGTGGCCAGCGGCGCGAGCCGGATGATCCACCACAGGACCTTCTGGACCACGGCGAGCGCGGACCGGGTGAAGTTGAGGAAGGGCTCGGCCTCCTTGCCGACCTTCACCACAGCGACGCCGACGGCGATCGCCACGACGAGGATCTGCAGGACGTTGAAGGACAGCGAGATCGAGTCGTCCTGGCCGGCGCTGGCGCCCAGCCCGAGCATGTTGGCCGGGATGATGCCGGTGAGGAAGTCCAGCCAGCCGCCGGTGCGGCCGGGCTCGGCCGCGTCGGCCGCGGTGACACCTGCGCCGCGGGCCGGGTCCAGGAGCAGGCCGACGGTGATGCCGATGACGACCGAGGCCAGGGCGGTGATCGCGAACCAGACCAGGGTCTGCCAGGCGAGCCGGGCGGCGTTGGCGACCTGCTGCAGGTTGGCGATCGAGGAGACGATGGCCAGGAAGACCAGCGGGGGCACGATGGTGCGCAGCAGGGTGACGAACGAGGACCCGATGATCCGCATGGTCTCCGAGAGCCAGGTCGGGTTGTCGGCGCTGGCGCCGCTGGCCCGGGCGACCAGGCCCAGCACGATGCCGAGCACCAGGCCGATCAGGACCTGGGTGCCGAAGGACACCCGAGGAAGACGAGCAAGCACGAGGACGAGCCTTTCGCGAACAGGGACGACCGGGGATCCTGCGTGATGGTGGGTGCCCCCGGGTGCCGCGGGGACGGCACGACTGTGAGCAACCTGTGCTTATGGATCCCCATTCCCCACGTTTGGTATGAGGTGCGTCACACTCGGCAGCAGTCGCTTCGGTCGTCGCTCCGGTCGTGCTGGGGTCGTCGCCTCAGTAGTCCTCGACGCTGCCCGCGTTGAGCACGTCGCACTGGTTCGGGTCGGCGCTCTGGTAGCCGCGCATGAACCAGCCCGTCCGCTGCTCGGAGGAGCCGTGGGTCCACGTGTGCGGGGTGACCTGCCCCTGCACCCGCTCCTGGATCGAGTCGTCCCCGACAGCTGCGGCGGCCGACAGGGCTGAACGGATCTGCTCCTCCGTGGGCGGCTCCAGCAGGGCGTCCTGGCCGCGGGAGACCTCACCCAGCCAGGCACCGGCGAAGCAGTCGGCCTGCAGCTCGACCCGGACTGCGCCGGACTCCGGCCCCGACCGCGACTGCTGCGAGGCCTGGAGGGCACCGGTGTAGTTCTGGATGTGGTGGCCGTACTCGTGCCCCAGGACGTAGAGCTCACCGAGCGAGCCGCCCCGGGCACCCAGCTGTCCCTGCAGCTGGTTGAAGAAGCTGGTGTCGAGGTAGATCTGCCGGTCCAGCGGGCAGTAGAACGGCCCGACGGCACTGCTGGCCGCCCCGCACTGGGTATCGACCTGCCCGGTGAACAGGATCGCCGTCGCCGGCGGGGTGTCCGGGGACGCGCGGGTCCAGTAGTTCTCCAGGGAGGCCATCCCGCCCTTCATCCGGCAGTCGACGAACTCGTTCGCGTCCGCGCCGGTCCGGCACTGCGCGAGGTCGACCTCCTGGGCGTTGGTGGACACCTGCTGCTGACCACCGCCGCCCAGCACGTCCCCAGGGTCACCGCCGAAGAGGAGCACGATCACGGCCAGGAGCAGCGCGCCGACGCCGCCGCCGACGGCCACCCCACCCCCACGACCGCCAGCTCGGCCGCCGCCACGACGAACAGGACCACCCCGACCACCCCGACCACCACGGCCGCCGCCCCCACGGCGGGCCCGGCCACCGCTGATGTTGGCGTTCTCCCGGAAGGTCATCGAGGGTCCTCCGCTGGTCGGTGCCGGTCGGGAGACCAGACGTCTAGCGCGTAGACTAGTCATCTGCCTGCCCGGCCGCCGTGTCGAGCCGGGCGCACCACATACCCCCCTCGCCGCCGCACCAGGCTGCCCGCTGCCCCAAGAAGCTGCCCCCGAAGGAGACCGCTCGTGATCACCGCCGCCGGCGTCGAGATCCGCGTGGGCTCCCGCCTGCTCATGGAGGACGTGACCTTCCGGGTGGGCCCGGGCGACCGGGTGGGCCTGGTCGGGCGCAACGGTGCCGGCAAGACGACGTTGACCAAGATCCTCGCCGGGGACGGCCAGCCCGCCGCCGGCACGATCAGCCGGACCGGGGAGATCGGTTACCTGCCGCAGGACCCGCGCACCGGCGACCTGGAGGTGCTGGGACGCGACCGAATCCTGTCCGCCCGGGGGCTGGACGAGGTGATCCGCGGGATGCGTGCCGCCGAGGAGGCGATGGGGCAGGCCGACGGCGAGGCGCGGGAGAAGGCGATGCGGCGGTACTCGCGCCTGGAGGCGGAGTTCACCAGCCGCGGCGGGTATGCCGCGGAGAGCGAGGCCGCCTCCATCGCCTCCAGCCTGGGGCTGCCGGACCGGGTGCTGGGCCAGCCGCTCAACACCCTCTCCGGCGGTCAGCGTCGGCGGATCGAGCTGGCCCGCATCCTGTTCTCCGGCGCGGAGACGCTGCTGCTCGACGAGCCGACCAACCACCTGGACGCCGACTCGGTCGTCTGGCTGCGGGACCACCTGAAGACCTACAGCGGCGGCCTGATGGTCATCTCCCACGACGTGGCCCTGATCGACCAGGTGGTGAACAAGGTCTTCTACCTCGACGCCAACCGTCAGGTGATGGACGTCTACAACATGGGCTGGAAGAACTACCTGGCCCAGCGCGAGGCGGACGAGCGGCGACGGCACCGCGAGCGGGCCAACACCGAGAAGAAGGCCGCCGCGCTGATGGTGCAGGCCGACAAGATGCGCGCCAAGGCGACCAAGGCCGTGGCTGCGCAGAACATGGCCCGCCGGGCCGAGCGGATGCTGGCCGGGCTGGAGGGGGAGCGGCAGAGCGACAAGGTGGCCAAGCTCCGCTTCCCGACCCCGGCCCCCTGCGGGAAGACGCCGCTCATGGCGGAGGGGCTCTCCCGCTCCTACGGCTCCCTGGAGATCTTCACCGACGTCGACCTGGCCATCGACCGTGGCTCCAAGGTGGTCGTGCTCGGCCTCAACGGTGCCGGCAAGACCACGCTGCTGCGGCTGCTGGCCGGCATCGACCAGCCCGACACCGGGGCGGTTCTGCCGGGGCACGGTCTCAAGCTCGGCTACTACGCCCAGGAGCACGAGACCCTCGACGTCACCCGCTCGGTGCTGGAGAACATGAAGTCCGCCGCGCCTGACCTGGACGAGACCGACACCCGCAAGGTGCTGGGCTCCTTCCTCTTCTCCGGCGACGACGTCGACAAGCCCGCCGGGGTGCTCTCGGGCGGGGAGAAGACGCGGCTGGCGCTGGCCATCCTGGTCGTCTCCGCGGCCAATGTGCTGCTGCTCGACGAGCCGACGAACAACCTGGACCCGGCCTCCCGGGAAGAAGTCCTGGCCGCCCTGCGCTCCTACGAGGGTGCGGTCGTCCTCGTCAGCCACGACGAGGGTGCCGTGCAGGCCCTGGAGCCCGAGCGTGTCCTGCTGCTGCCGGACGGTGTGGAGGACCTCTGGGGACGGGACTACGAGGACCTGATCGCGCTCGCCTGAGCCGCCGCAGTGAGGAGCTGACATGACGATGCCCGGTGTCCGGGGCGGGATCCACAGCTTCACCAAGGACCCCAGCGTGCGCTCGCACAAGGTGGGCCGGGAGACCGCCCGGCGGGTGGCCGCATACGGTCGGCCGTTCGTGCCCGAGGTGGTGGCCTACCTGTTCCTCGCCGTGCTGGGCGGGGTGGTCGCGGTGGCGGTGCCCCTGCTGCTGCAGCGGATCATCGACGACGGTGTGGAGCTGGGGGAGCGGGGCGTCGTCATCCGCTGGGGCCTGGTGGTGGCCGGGCTGGCCTTCGTCGGGGCGGTGACCACGGTCGTGACCCGATGGGTCAGCTCGCGCATCGGGGAAGGGCTGATCCTCGACCTGCGGCGCGAGGTCTTCGCGCACGTGCTGCGCCAACCGGTGGCGTTCTTCACCCGGGCCCAGACCGGTGCGCTGGTCTCCCGCCTGAACTCCGACGTCATCGGGGCCCAGGCGGCGTTCACCTCGGTGCTCTCCGGGCTCCTGGGCAACGTGGTCACGATGGTCTTCATCGTCGTGGCGCTGCTGTCGATGAGCTGGCAGATCACCGTGCTGGCGCTGCTGCTGCTGCCGCTGTTCCTGGTGCCGGCCCGGCTCATGGGCGCCCGGCTGTCGGCGCTGACCCGGCGCCAGATGGTCCTCAACGCCGACATGCAGACCCGGATGACCGAGCGGTTCAACGTCGCGGGGGCGCTGCTGGTGCGGCTCTTCGGCCGTCCGCGCCAGGAGGAGCAGGAGTATGCCGAGCGCGCCCGCGGGGTGCGCGACGCCGGGGTGGCCATCGCGGTCAACCGGGTGATCTTCCTGGCCGGCCTGGGGCTGGTCGCGTCCTTGGCCACCGCGCTGGTCTACGGGATGGGCGGGCTGATGGCGATCGCGGGGGAGCTGACCACCGGCACCCTGGTGGCGATGGCGGCGCTGCTGGCCCAGCTCTACGCCCCGCTCACCGCCCTGTCGAATGTGCGCGTCGACATCATGACGGCGATCGTCAGCTTCGAGCGGATCTTCGAGGTGCTCGACCTCCAGCCGCTCGTCCGCGAGGCCGACGAGCCCGTCGACATCCCGTCCGGGCCGGTGGGGGTGACCCTCGAGGACGTCGACTTCGCCTACCCGGCCTCCGACGAGGTCTCGCTGGCCTCGCTGGAGCACCGCCCGGAGGGTGGGGAGACCGCCGACGGTGGCCCCGTGCTCACCGGCATCACGGCCCAGGTCCCGGCCGGGTCGATGGTGGCGCTGGTGGGGCCGTCGGGGGCGGGCAAGACCACGCTGACCGCGCTGGTCTCCCGGCTCTACGACCCGACCTCGGGGACGGTGCGCATCGGTGACGTGGACCTGCGGACCGCTTCCTTCTCCTCACTGCGGGAGACCGTCGGGGTGGTGACGCAGGAGGCGCACATGTTCAACGACAGCGTGCGGGCCAACCTGCTCTATGCCCGGCCCGAGGCCACCGAGGAGGAGGTGTGGGCCGCCCTGGAGGGCGCCCAGATTGCCGACCTGGTCCGGCGCCTGCCCGACGGGCTGGACACCGTGGTCGGCGACCGGGGCCACCGGCTCTCCGGGGGCGAGAAGCAGCGCCTGGCGATCGCGCGGCTGCTGCTGAAGTCACCTGCGGTGGTCGTCCTGGACGAGGCCACCGCCCATCTGGACAGCGAGTCGGAGGCGGCGGTTCAGCTCGCTCTCGACGAGGCCCTCCACGGGCGCACGTCCCTGGTGATCGCCCACCGGCTCTCCACGGTCCGCGACGCCGACCTGATCCTGGTGCTCGAGCGCGGCCGCATCGTCGAGCAGGGCACGCACCCCGAGCTGCTGGCCCTCGGCGGGCTGTATGCCGCCCTGCACCGCACCCAGTTCGGCGTGGCACCGGCGGTCGACGGCGGGTAGCGGCGTCGGTCGGACGGGGCGGGCCGCCGCCGGACCGGCTGCCACCTGGTCCGTGTCGGAGCCCGGCTCAGAGGGAGCGGACCGCGCCCCCGTCGACGGTGAGGACCGAACCGGTCATGTAGGACGCGGCCGGACTGGTGACGAACGCGGTCACGGCGCCGAACTCGTCCGGGCGGCCGTAGCGGCGCAGCGGGATCGTCGCCTCGGAGCGGCGGCGCGCCTCCTGGGGGTCATCCGCCGTGGCGTCCAGCGCACGGAGCCGGTCGGTCTCGATGCGCCCCGGCAGGACGACGTTGACCCGGTGGCCGTCCGGGCCGTGCTCGTCGGCGAGCGTCTTGGCGGTCATCGCCAGTCCCGGCCGCAGGCCGTTGCTGATCGCCAGGCCGGACAGCGGCGAGCGCACGGACGAGGACAGGACGAGGGTCACCGCGATCGGGTCAGTGGCCTCCACCAGGGCGGTGCGTGCCAGACGGACCGCCCCCAGGAAGACGCTCTCGAAGGCGGCGCGCCACTGGTCGTCGGTGACCGTCGTGGCCGACCCGGCAGGCGGCCCGCCGACGCTGATGACGACGCCGTCGACCCGGCCGAACTCCGCCCGGGTCCGTGCGAGCAGCTCCGCCGCCGCGTCGGGGTCGGCCTGGTCCGCCGCGACACCCAGAGCTCGGCCCGGGCCGAGCTCGCTCAGAGCGCGCGCGGCCTCGGTGACCGACGCCTGGTCCCGGCCGGTGATGACGACGTGCGCTCCGTCCCGCACGAGCGCCCGGGCGGTGGCATGACCGAGCCCGCGGGAGGCTCCGGTGACGAGGTAGGCGCGTCCTGCGAGTCCGAGATCCATGTGGTCACGTTCCCATATCGGCCGGTGGCGCCGGTCGCGGCGTGCTCGGTGCGGCCTTGTGGCGTGTCCCGTCGGGCCTTCTGGCGTGCTCGGTGAGGCCTTCTGACGTGTCCTGTGGGGCCTTGTGACGTGTTCTGTTGGGCCCTTTGGCGTGCTCTGTGGGTCCGGCGAGGGCTTGGAGGACTTAGTCGTCTTCCTCGTCGTAGTCTTCCTCGTCCCAGATGCGGACCTTCTTGGGACGTGCCGGGGCGGAGCGGGCGGGGGCCTCGCCGGACTGCTCCTCGGCCTCGCGGCGAGCCATGACCAGGACGAGGATGAGGCCGACGGGGACGGTCAGCCACCACTGCAGGGCGTAGGCGAAGTGGGAGCGCAACCCCGTGTCGGGCGGGTCCAGGGGGGCAGGGCGTGCCGGCGGGGCAGGCGACTCGGACTCCAGCACGAGGTAGGCACCCACCACGGGGGCGTTCACCATCTCGGACATGCGGGGGAGGTCGATGGAGGCCAGCTGGCCGGCCGGCAGATCGCGGCCGAGGTCGGGTTCGCTCGGCCGCAGCCAACCCTGGACCTGGACCTGACCTCGAGGGGGCGCCGGGACGTCCGGCAGCTCGCTGGCCGTCGGGGCGTTCTGGACCCAGCCCCGGTCCACGACCAGGACCTGGCCATCATCCAGCACCAGGGGCACGAGGACCTCGTAGCCGTACACCCGCTGGTGGGGGCGGTTGCGCACCAGGTGCTGGCCGTCGGCGTCGTAGGTGCCGCTCACCGTCACCCGGCTCCACTCGTCCCCAGCCGGCAGCTGTTGCCCGCGGGGAAGGACCTCGACCAGGGGTTGAGGCTCACCGAAGTAGTTGGCCTCGATGACATCGCGACGCTCGACCCGGGACTGGTGCCGGTCCCACTGCCAGGCACCCAGCATGGCCGTGATCACCCCGAAGACCACGGCCAGCACGAGATAGAGCAGCCAGCGCGGCTGCCGCAGGACGGTCCACACGCTCAGCCGTCACCCGCCCCGAGCTCGTCGACGTCGACCACCTCGAGCAGGAAGCCCCGCAGCTGGACGAACTCGGCCAGGTGCCGCTCGTGGTCCGGGCAGGCCAGCCACACCTTGCGCCGTTCGGGGGTGTGCAGCCTGGGGTTGCGCCAGACCACGCCCCGCGTGGCGGTGGCCCGGCACCCCTTCGCGCTGCAGACCAGGTGCTCCTCCGCCCTGGCCGTCACGGGTCGCGTCTCTCGTCCGCACCGGCGGGACCGGGGTCGGGCACCGGCTCCGATCCAGGATCGGACGTCGGGTCTGCCGCCGGGTCTGCCGCTGGGTAGGCCGTGTCCCGGCTCGAGAGGACCGTGCCCTGGATCGGGGTGTCGTCCCCTACCGGCCCTCCGGCGGCAGCGTGCCCACCGTCGTGCGGGCCTTCCGGCGCGGGCCTCGGCGCGGCGGTGCGCCCGGGACCGAGCCCCTGGACGGGGGAGGCGACGACATCCTCGCTGGGCAGGTTCCGCCGGTCGGTCGCGTTGGCCAGCATCACCGCGAAGCTGGGGATGATGGCCGCACCCAGCGCCGCGACCGTGGCCACGACATACCGTTCGGTGGCAAAGGCCCACACCGCCAGCGGGAAGCAGGCCGTGCGGACGGCCATGGCCAGCAGGTACTGGCGCATCCGCCGGCTGCGGTCCTCCTCCTGGGACCGGCGGGCGGTCGTCACCGCCTGCGCGCGGTCCCGCGCGTGGCGGTGTGAGGAGGTTCTGGGCACCCATCCACGATACGGCTACGGTGATCCGATGAGCGACGCAGACTCCAACCCCCAGCCCCTCGCCGTCCTGGTGACCGGGGGCAACCGCGGCATCGGCCTGGCCATCGCCCGGGACCTGTCCGAGCACGGCCATGAGGTCATCGTCACCTCCCGCAGCGGCGAGGCTCCTGAAGGGCTGCGAGCGGTCCGGTGCGACGTCACCGACACCGAGAGCGTGGACCAGGCGTTCACCCAGGCCGAGGAGCTCCTCGGGCGACCCGTCGAGGTGCTCGTCGCCAACGCCGGCATCACCAAGGACACCCTGCTGATGCGGATGAGCGACGAGGAGTTCGACAGCGTGCTGGACACCAACCTCACCGGTGCCTTCCGCTGCGCCCGCCGCGCCTCCAAGGGGATGATCCGGGCGCGCAAGGGACGGATCATCCTCATCTCCTCCGTCGTCGGGCTCTACGGCTCGCCGGGGCAGGCGAACTACGCCTCGTCCAAGGCGGCGCTGGTCGGCCTGGCCCGGTCCATCACCCGCGAGCTGGGCAGCCGCAACATCACCGCCAACGTGGTCGCCCCCGGCTACATCGAGACCGAGATGACCTCGCAGCTGCCGGAGGACCGCCGCAAGACCTACCTCGGCGCCATCCCGGCCGGTCGGTTCGCGACCCCCGAGGAGGTGGCGGGGGTGGTGCGCTTCCTCGCCGGCCCGGACGCGGGCTACATCTCCGGCGCGGTGATCCCGGTCGACGGCGGGTTGGGCATGGGCCACTGACCTGAGCCACTAGAGTCTGTGCTCATGCTCCTCGACGGCAAGAAGATCCTGGTCACCGGCGTCCTGATGGACAGCTCCATCGCCTTCCACGTGGCCCGGCTGGCCCAGGAGCAGGGTGCCCAGGTGGTGCTCACCTCCTTCGGGCGTACCTTCCGGATCACCCAGACCATCGCCAAGCGTCTGCCGCAGCCGGCCCCGGTCATCGAGCTCGACGTCACCGACGACGAGCACCTGGCCACCCTCGCCGACCGGCTCGGCGAGCACGTGGACCACCTGGACGGTGTGCTGCACTCGATCGGGTTCGCCCCCAAAGGTGCGTTCGACTTTATGAACGCCACCTGGCCGGACGTCGCGACGGCCGTGCAGGTGAGCGCGTACTCGCTGAAGTCGCTGGCCGCCGCCGCGCTGCCGCGGATGGGGGAGGGCGGCTCGATCGTGGGGCTGACCTTCGACGCGCAGTACGCCTGGCCGGTCTATGACTGGATGGGCGTGTCCAAGGCCGCCTTCGAGGCGACCAGCCGCTACCTGGCCCGCGATCTCGGGCCCCGGGGTATCCGCTCGAACCTGGTCTCGGCCGGCCCGATCGCGACCACCGCGGCTAAGTCGATCCCGGACTTCGAGCAGTTCGCCAAGTGGGGCGAGCACTCTCCGCTGGGCTGGGACGTCAAGGACCCGGTGCCGGCCGCGCAGGCCTGCGTGGCGCTGCTGTCGGACTGGTTCCCCGCCACCACCGGCGAGATCGTGCACGTCGACGGCGGCTACCACGCGACCGGGTTCTAGCCCGGCGACCCTCGCCGGAGGGACGGCCCACCGCGGGTAGACCTGCGCCGCTCAGCCCTCGATCACGGTCCCCTTGCCGACGACCACCAGGCCGGAGTCGGTCACGGTGAAGCCCCGCTCGCGGTCGTGGTCGTGGTCGATGCCGATGTGGACCCCGGCCGGGACGAAGACGCCCTTGTCGATGATGGCCCGGTGGATCTGGCAGGACCGGCCGACCTCGACCCGGTCCATCAGCACCGAGCCGGTGACGTGGCTGAAGCTGTGCACCTTGACGCGGGGGGAGAGCACGGAGTCGCTGATGGTGGCGCCGGAGACGACGCATCCGGGGGAGACGGCCGAGTTGACGGCGTGCCCGACCCGGTCCCCGGAGCCGTGGACGAACTTCGCCGGCGGGTGCGGACCGTAGGTGGTGTAGATCGGCCAGGCCTCGTTGTAGAGGTTGAACACGGGGTGGATCGAGATGAGGTCCATGTGGGCGTCGTAGTAGGAGTCGATCGTCCCCACGTCGCGCCAGTAGCCGCGGTCGCGCTCGACCGCGCCGGGGATGTCGTTGTCCTTGAAGTCGTAGACCCAGCCCTCGCCCTGGGCCACGAAGTTCGGCACGAGGTCGCCGCCCATGTCGTGGTCCGAGCCCTCGTTGAGCGCGTCCTCGCGCACCGCCTGCTCCAGCGCGTCCGCGGTGAAGACGTAGTTGCCCATGGAGGCGAGCACCTCGTCGGGGGAGTCCGGCAGCCCGACCGGGTTCGTCGGCTTCTCCAGGAACTCGCGGATCCGGCGCGGGTCCTCCGGGTCCACGTCGATCACCCCGAACTGGTCCGCCAGCCCGATCGGCTGCCGGATGGCGGCCACCGTGCACGGCGCACCGGTCTCCACGTGCTGCTGGACCATCTGGGAGAAGTCCATCCGGTAGACGTGGTCGGCCCCCACCACGACCACGATGTCCGGCCGCTCGTCGTGCACGAGGTTCAGGCTCTGGTAGATGGCGTCGGCGGACCCGGCGAACCAGCTCTTGCCCAGCCGCTGCTGCGCCGGGACCGGGGCGACGTAGTTACCCAGCAGCGTCGACATCCGCCAGGTCTTGGTGATGTGGGCGTCCAGGCTGTGCGACTTGTACTGGGTCAGCACGACGATCTTGAGGTAGCCGCTGTTGACGATGTTGGACAGCGCGAAGTCGATGAGCCGGTAGATGCCGCCGAAGGGGACCGCCGGCTTGGCGCGGTCGGCGGTCAGGGGCATCAGCCGCTTGCCCTCACCACCTGCCAGGACGATCGCCAGGACCTTGAGCCGCGAGCCGCCATGGAGTGCCATGAGCCCAACCTAGACTCATTCCGCCGCCGTGCGCGAGGGCTAGTGCCGCAAGGCCGGTGCGGACTAGGTTGGTGGCGTGCGCATCGACATCCTGACCCGTGAGTACCCGCCCCACATCTACGGCGGGGCCGGTGTGCACGTGGCCGAGCTCACCCGCGCGCTGCGTGCCCTCGACGGGGTGCAGGTGCAGGTGATGGCGTTCGACAACCCGGTCGAGGAGGACCTGACGACCGGGTATGCCGTGCCGCCCGGTCTGGAGGACGCCAACGCGGCGCTGCGCACGCTCGGGGTGGACCTGCTCATGGCGCGCGACGTCGCTGACGGCGGGGCCGACCTGGTGCACTCGCACACCTGGTACGCCAACCTCGGAGGCCACCTCGGTGGGGCGCTGGCGGGGATCCCGCACGTCGTCAGCGCGCACAGCCTGGAGCCGTTGCGTCCCTGGAAGGCCGAGCAGCTCGGCGGCGGGTATGCCGTCTCCTCCATGGCCGAGAAGGTCGCCTACGAGGGCGCGGCCGGGATCATCGCGGTGTCGGCCGGGATGCGCAAGGACATCCTCGCGTCATACCCCTCCGTGGACCCCGGGAAGGTGCACGTGGTGCACAACGGGATCGACTCCGAGCTGTGGCAGCAGGACCGCTCGGAGCAGGCGGCGGACTTCGTCCGCTCCAGGGGCCTGGACCCGCACGCGCGGACCGTGGCCTTCCTCGGCCGCATCACCCGCCAGAAGGGCCTGCCCTACCTGCTGCGGGCCCTGCGCCAGCTGGACGACGACGTGCAGGTCGTGCTGCTGGCCGGTGCCCCGGACACCCCGGAGATCGAGCGGGAGGTCGTGGGCCTGGTCGACCAGCTGCGGACCGACCGCGGCGAGGGCGCTGCGCCGGTGGTGTGGATCGGGGAGATGCTGCCCCGGGACAAGGTCATCGCCGTGCTGTCGCACGCGACCGTCTTCCTGTGCCCGTCCGTCTACGAGCCGCTGGGCATCGTCAACCTGGAGGCCATGGCCTGCGGAGCGGCGGTGGTGGCCACGGCGACCGGCGGGATCCCCGAGGTGGTCGTGGACGGGGAGACCGGCTGGCTGGTGCCGATCGAGCAGGTCACGGACGGCACCGGGACACCGGTCGACGAGGACGCCTTCGTCGAGGACCTGGGCGCTGCCGTCGTGGAGGCGGTCTCGGACCCGCAGGAGGCGGCCCGCCGGGGTGCTGCCGGGCGCAGGCGCGCGGTCGAGAGCTTCGCCTGGAGCACGATCGCCGAGCGGACCGTGGAGGTCTACCGAGAGGTCCTCGCAGGGCGCGCCTCCTCCTGACGCGGGTGTGCGCCATACTGCTGGGCGTCCCGATCACCTGGTGATCGTCCTGCCCGAGCCAGTCTGAGCCCAGGAGTTCCGATGAGCAGCACCCTTCCGCCGTCGCCGTCGCCACCACGCGACCGGAACGGTGGGTCCTCCTCCCGCCTCATGCGTCCGATCAACGCCGTGGTCGAGCGCTTCATCCCCTCGGCGCTGGTCTTCGCCCTGGTGCTCACCTTCGTGGTGATGATCGGCGCCCTGCTCCTGACCGACGCCGGGCCGACCGAGGTGGTCAAGTCGTGGGGGGACGGTCTGGCCGGCCTGCTTGCGTTCATGACCCAGATGGCGCTGATCCTGCTGCTCGGCTACATCCTGGCCAACACCACGCCGATGCAGAAGCTGCTGCGCCGGCTGGGCGGCATCCCCAAGGGCCGGGTCGCCCCCTATGTCTTCGTCGCCGTCATCACCGCGCTTTCGGGCCTCATCACCTGGGGTCTGAGCCTGGTCGTCGGCGCGCTGCTGTCCAAGGAGGTGGCCCGGCAGTACACCGCCCGCGGGGAGCAGGTGCACTTTCCCCTGCTCATCGCCGGTGGCTACACCGGGATGGCGATCTGGCACATGGGCTACTCCGGGTCCGGTCCGCTGACGGCGGCCACCCCCGGGAGCTTCCTGGAGCCGTACCTGGGCGGCGAGGTGGTCCCCATCACGCAGACCACCTTCGCGACGTGGAACATCGTCACAGTCATCATCTCCGTGGTCGTCATCGGCCTGACGATGGCGCTGATGGCGCCGAAGAAGGGTGAGCAGGTCACGGCCATGCCGGTGAGCGACGAGGAGGACGGCGCGCCCGCCACCTACCCGGTCGAGACCCCGGCCGACCGGCTGGACGCCAGCCGCCTGCTGACGCTGCTGCCCGGGCTGCTGCTCGTGTGGTACCTGTTCCTGCACTTCCGTGACGGCGGCGGCCTGACCCTCGACATCGTCAACTGGTCCTTCCTCACCCTCATCCTGCTGCTGGTGCGCCACCCGTTCGAGCTCATCGCCCTGACCAAGGCCGCGGCCTCGAACGTCGGGGAGATCCTGCTGCAGTTCCCCCTGTATGCCGGGATCATGGGGATCATGGGCGGCACCGGGCTGATCGCGGTGCTCTCGGAGTGGTTCGTCAGCATCTCCACCGCGCAGACCTTCCCGCTGCTGGCCTTCCTCTCTGCCGGCGTGGTCAACTTCTTCGTCCCCAGCGGTGGTGGGCAGGTCGCGGTCCAGGGCCCGATCCTGCTGGAGGCCGGGGAGTCCCTCGGCGTGGCGCCGGACATCGCGATCATGGCGATCGCCTACGGCGACCAGTGGACCAACATGATCCAGCCCTTCTGGGCCATCCCGCTGCTGGCCATCGCGGGGCTGAAGCTGCGGGAGATCCTCGGCTACACGACGGTGCTGCTCTTCGCGCTCGGTGCCGTCTTCGTCGGCGCGATGCTCTACGTGGGCTTCTTCGGCTGAGCAGCTGACCCCGCCGGCGCGGGCTGCTCAGGGCCGGCGGGACAGGTGCAGCGCGCCGACGTTGGCCGCGTCCGCCAGCGCGGCGGTAGCAAGGTCCCGCAGCCGCGAGAGCAGGACGGCGCGGCGGCCCGTGGAGCTGACGTCGACCGATTCCTGCCCGGGTTCCAGCCCGGCGTCGGCCAGGGCCAGGACCGTGCCGGCCAGGTCGATGACGCGCAGCACCCGGGGCGGCAGACCGCCCGGCAGGCCCCACGGTCCGTGCCCCGAGGACATGCGCCGGCGCAGCCCGCGCATCCCCTCCTCGGCCGCGAGCGGAGGCGCCCCGACCCGGAGCAGCTCCTCGGTGAGCACGGCCAGCTCCTGACGCAGCACGAGCTCGGTCTGGCCGAGGTCGAGTGCCTCGACGCGGTGCACGGGGATGGGCTGCGCGTCGAACGACTCCCACCGGGCTGACCAGCCCTGGTCACCCTCCGGCCCGTAGGTCTCCAGGCGGGGGACGAGCACCGAGCCCAGACCCGGAGCCAGCACGCACTCCTGCGCGGCGGTCGCGGCCGCCAGCAGCTCGGGCGTGCCCGAGGGCAGGCCGCCCAGGGCACCCGGACGGGGCAGCGCGACCAGGACGGCCGGCTCGCCCAGGTCGCGCCAGGCCGTCAGCGGGGCGATGAGCCCCTGGACGAGGTCGATCCCTGGGAGGGCCTTCGGCGGCAGGTTGAGCAGCGAGGAGCCGTCGGCGAACGACTCGGTCGCCCACAGGGCGACCCGGACGCTGGCGGGCAGGGCGTGCTCGGACATGCGCCGATGGTAGAAGACCGTCTCGCGCGGTGCGTGCGTCCCCTGCGCAGCCGGCCGACCGGCAAAGACTAGAGTGACCAGCCATGAGCGATGTCCTCGAATTCGCCGGCGTCGGTGTGCGCCGTGGCACCACGGACCTGCTCAAGGACGTCGACTGGTCCGTGGAGGAGGGGGAGCGCTGGGTCGTCCTCGGGCCCAACGGTGCCGGCAAGACGACCTTGCTGCAGCTGGCCGCTGCCCGCATGCACCCGACGACCGGGGTCGCCGGCGTGCTGGGTGAGGTGCTCGGCACCGTGGACGTCTTCGAGCTGCGACCCCGGATCGGGGTCTCCAGCGCCGCCGTCGCCGAACGGATCCCCGAGGAGGAGCGGGTCAGCGACGTCGTCGTCACCGCCGCCTACGGCGTGCTCGGCCGCTGGCGGGAGGAGTATGAGGAGTCCGACGAGCAGCGTGCCGCCGAGCTGCTCGAGGCGCTCGGGGTGGCCCACCTGGCGCAGCGGCGGTTCGGCACCCTCTCCGAGGGGGAGCGCAAGCGGGTCCAGATCGCCCGGGCGCTGATGACCGACCCGGAGCTGATGCTCCTCGACGAGCCCGCCGCCGGGCTCGACCTGCGTGGAAGAGAAGACCTCGTCGGGCGGCTGAGTGCCCTGGCCCAGGACATCGAGGCACCCGCCATGGTCCTGGTGACCCACCACGTGGAGGAGATCCCGCCCGGCTTCACCGACATCCTGCTGCTGCGCGACGGTGAGGTTGTGGCCGCCGGCCCTCTCGAGCTCACGCTGACGGCCGAGAACCTCAGCCGGGCCTTCGACATACCGCTCGTGGTGGACCGCCACGGGCACCGGTGGTCGGCCCGCGCCGCCGAGCCCGGCGACGCACCGACCCGGTGAGCGTCTTCGAGGTCGTCGCGATCATCCTGGCCGGTCTGGCCGCCGGCACGATCAACACGATCGTCGGCAGCGGGACCCTGGTGACCTTCCCGACCCTGCTGTTCTTCGGCTACCCGCCCGTGTCTGCCAACGTCTCCAACAGCCTCGGGCTGGTGCCGGGCGGGATGGCCGGTGCCTGGGGTTACCGGCACGAGCTGCGCACCCTGGGACCCATGGTGCGCAGGCTGGCGCCGGCCTCCTTCGCCGGGTCGGTCCTGGGCGCGGTGCTGCTGCTCGTGCTGCCGCCGGCGGCGTTCGAGGCGATCGTGCCCATCCTGATCCTCATCGCCCTGCTGCTCGTCGTCTTCGGCCCTCGCCTGTCGAAGTGGGCGGCCAACCAGCACGCCGACCACCTCACCCCCGGCCGATGGGTCGTGCTGATCCTCGGCATCCTCGTCGCCGGCATGTACGGCGGCTACTTCGGTGCCGCCCAGGGCGTGCTGCTGCTGGGCATCATGAGCATCCTGCTGCCGCTGGGCATCCAGCAGATCAACGGGATCAAGAACGTGCTGGGGATGATCGTCAACCTGGTCGCGGCGGTGGTCTTCCTCATCGTGGCCCCTGGTGTCATCAACTGGACGATCGTGCTGCTGATCTCCATCGGCTCGCTCATGGGCGGCGTCATCGGCGCCCGGGTCGGCCGCGCGATGCACCCCAACCTGCTGCGCGCGGTGATCGTGCTCATCGGCACCGTGGCGATCATCAACCTCCTGGTCGACTGATGGTGCAGGAGCCGAGGCCCGCCCCTGGTGCGCTGCCCCCGGGCTGCACCTGGGTGGAGGACCCTCACGCAGAGCACCTGCGCGACTACTTCTCGCTCACCGACGTGGCGCTGCGCCGGGTCGTCGAGCCGGAGCGTGGCCTGTTCATGGCCGAGTCGGACAAGGTGATCCGCCGGGCTCTCGCGGCAGGGCACCGGTTGCGCTCGTTGCTGATGACACCCCGCTGGGTGGAGGAGTGGCCGGACCTGCTGGCGAGGGCCCACGAGCAGGGAGCGCCCGTCTACGTCGCGGCTCCTCAGGTCGCCGAGGCGATGACCGGCTTCCACCTGCACCGCGGGGTGCTGGCGGCGATGCAGCGCCCCGCGCCCCTGCCCCTGGAGCGGGTCCTCGCCGGCGCCCGGCGGGTGGCCGTTCTGGAGGACATCGTCGACCACACCAACGTCGGGGCGGCCTTCCGCTCGGCCGCGGCCCTCGGGGTCGACGCTGTCCTGGTGACGCCGCGCTGCGCCGACCCGCTCTACCGCCGGGCGGTCCGCGTCTCCATGGGCACGGTCTTCCAGGTGCCGTGGACGCGGATCGACCCGTGGCCCGCCGGCGTCGCGACCCTGCGGGGTATGGGGTTCACCGTCGCGGCCCTCGCCCTGGCCGACGATGCAGTGACCCTCGAGGACCTCGAGCGGGAGCCACCGGAGCGCCTGGCGCTGGTGCTCGGGACCGAGGGGGACGGGCTCTCGCGCAGCACCGTCCAGGCGGCCGACGTCGTCGTGCGGATCCCCATGGGTGGGGGAGTGGACTCCCTCAACGTCGCGGCCGCCTCTGCGGTTGCCTTCTGGGCGGTCCGCCCTCGCTCCTGAGGACGGTCAGGCCCCCAGCGCCAGGCCCTCCACCGCTCGGGCACCGGGCAGCTGCGCCGCCAGCGAGCCCGGCAGTCGCAGCTTGCTGCGGCGCAGGCCCGACCCGATGACGATCGACTCGCGGTCACCGACCCGGGAGTCGACGAGCACGGGCCAGGCGTCGGGCAGGCCGAACGGCGTGATCCCGCCGTACTCCATCCCGGTGCGCTGGACCGCCTCGTCCATCGCCATGAACGAGGCCTTGCGGACGTCGAGCAGCTTGCGGATCGCCTTGTTGACGTCGGCGCGCGTGTGGCCCAGCACCAGCGCGGCGCAGACGCGCTCCTCGCCCGCCCGGGTGCCGGAGACGACGATGCAGTTGGCCATGTCCTCCATCGCCATGCCGGTCTGCTCGACGAGCACCGCGGTGTCGGCGTGGTCGGGGTCGATCTCGGCGACCTGCAGCTGGGTGGCGAGGTCGGACGGCATACCGTGCACGGCTGCCAGAACGGGTGCCGCGAGTAGGTCGGGACGCTCCAGGGCAGGGACCCAGCGCAGACTCACAGCTCGTAGGTGCCGGTGAGGTGGCCGCGGGCCAGGACGTTGCCCAGGGTGGCGAACTGCGCCTTGGCGACCGAGGCCGAGCCGTCCAGGCCGGTCCGGTCCGTGTCCAGGGCCCACACGGTGAAGACGTAGCGGTGGGGGCCGTCGCCCTCCGGGGGCGCGGCGCCGCCGAAGTCCTTGGTGCCGTAGTCGTTCTGCAGGGTGACGGCGCCCTCGCCGAACTGGTTGCCGAACTCCCCGGCACCGGCCGGGATCGAGGTCACGTCGGCGGGCAGGCCCAGGACGGCCCAGTGGATGAAGCCGCCGAGGACGGGGGCATCGGGGTCGTGGCAGACCAGCAGGTAGGACCTGGTGCCGTCGGGGGCGCCGGACCAGGACAGCTGCGGCGAGGTGTTGCCGAAGCCGAAACCGGCGCTCCTGGGCAGCGGACCGTTGTCCTCGAAGTCCTCGCTGCGCACCTCCAGCTGCGCCGGGGCAGCCGGCAGGTGCTCGATCGGGTGCGGGGGCAGGGTGCGCGAAAGATCCATGTCGGCAGCCTAGCCAGGGCCGGACCGGCGCTCATGCCGAGCACCGCCGACGCCGTCCCCACCGGCGGACCGGGGCACGGCGGCGCCGTGGCACAGTGGCCTCATGCCCTCCGACGAGCAGCGTCGGATCCTGCACCTGGATCTGGACGCCTTCTTCGCCGCCGTCGAGCAGCGGGACAAGCCTTCGCTGCGGGGGCGTCCGGTCGTCGTCGGAGGACTCGGAGCTCGCGGCGTGGTGTCCACCGCCTCCTACGAGGCACGGGTCTACGGCGCCCGCTCGGCGATGCCGATGCACGAGGCGCGGCGCCGCTGCCCCCCGGGCACGGCATACCTGTCGGGGCGGTTCGCGGCCTACCGCAAGAGCTCCGGCGTGGTGATGGATCTGCTGCGGGAGCGCTCACCCCTGGTGGAGCAGGTCTCGGTGGACGAGGCGTATGTGGACCTGGCGGCCTCACCCGAGGCGCCCGGTTGGGCGGGGGAGGAGATGGAGCGGTGGTGCGCCGGTCTGCTCGCCCGGATCGCGGAGGAGACCGGCGGTCTGACTGCCTCCATCGGGGTCGCGACGAGCAAGATGATGGCCAAGCTGGCCAGCGAGATGGACAAGCCGGCCGGCGTGACCGTCATCCGGCCGGGGGAGGAGCTGACGGCGCTGTACCCGCTGGCCACCCGGGCGATCCCGGGGATCGGGCCGGCGACCGCGTCCCGGCTGCACAGCTTCGGGGTGGACACCGTCGCCGACCTGGCCCGGGTCAGCGAGGCCGACCTGGTCGCGATCTTCGGCCAGGCCCACGGCGCTGGCCTGCACCGACTGGCGCGCGCCGAGGACGACCGACCGGTGGTGGTCGAGCGCGAGGCGAAGTCGATCTCGGTGGAGCAGACCTTCGAGACCGACATCACCGACCGGGCCGTGCTGGAGGGCGAGCTGCGGCAGATGGCGGCCGGACTGGCGGGCCGGCTGGCGAAGGCCGCGGTCTTCGCCCGGACGATCACCGTCAAGGCGCGGGAGGGGGACTTCACGACGCACACGCGGTCGGGGACGCTGCCGTTCGCCACCGGTGACGCCGCCGTGATCCTGCGCGAGGGTCGGCGGCTGCTCGGCTCGCTCGACGTGAGCCCGGGTCTGCGGCTGCTGGGTCTGGGTGTGGCGGGCCTGACCGCACACGCGCAGGACGAGCTCACCCTCGAGGGTCCGCTCTACGCGGCCGAGCTGCCCGTGGAGCTGCCGGACGCCCTCGGGGCTGTGGAGACCGTGTCGGAGGTCGAGGTGCCGCCCGTCGCGAGGGGCCGGGACGCGCCCGGCTGGCGGCCCGGCGACGACGTCGTGCACGAGGTGCACGGCCCCGGGTGGGTCTGGGGCGCCGGCCGGGGTGTGGTGACGGTCCGCTTCGAGGGACCGTCGACCGGGCCCGGACCGGTCCGCTCGTTGCGCCACGACGACCCTCAGCTGCACCCGTCGGACCCCCCGGACTGGCGCGGGACACCGATCTGAGCGTGCTAGTCTTGTGCGTCGTTGCCCCGCCGCCCACAGGCGGGAAGACACCACCTGTCCGGGTGGCGGAATGGCAGACGCGCTAGCTTGAGGTGCTAGTGCCCTTAACGGGCGTGGGGGTTCAAGTCCCCCTCCGGACACCACCGTCAGGCTCTGCTGACCTGCCGATCATGCGGCCCACCAGGTCGATCGGGTGACTCGTATGGACGGAGTCCCCGCCAGACCCAGGGCTACAGAGGCCTAGTGGACCTGGCCCCTGCCCTTCCGGTTGCGCACCTTCGCCACGACATTCTTCAGCTTTCGCTGGTTCTCGGGCTTGCGAGCCTCATCGACTGCCCTCTTCGCCAAGCCTGCCTTGGCCAGTCCGCTGAACAATCCCATGATCGTCCCTCATCGTCCTCGTCGTGGGGCGGCCGCGCAGGCCACCCGGTGCCACATCACCACCGTATCCGCCTCACCAGCTAACGTCTCGGTCATCTCATCCTTGTCCGAGACCCCGGCGAGGACGGCAGATGTCAGCCCCCAGGACGCGGCATCTCGGGACATCCGCGGGGCCGGCCTAGGAGCACAACGCACCTCCACGTACAGCTCGACGTGCATCGTGCCGCCTCCGTGCCACCCGCTGTCAAGCCGGATGTGAGGATTCGACGGAAGGCTTCCCCCCTTCGACCACTGAGGCTGCGCCCACGATCGCTCCCGCGCCCACCCCAGATGACGAGGAGGCGCTGGAGGCGGCCGCTGAGGCGCCGGCCGTCAGACGCCGGTGAGCTGCCAGCCGCCCTCGACGGTCACGGACCGGAAGCCCAGTGCGACGTTGATGGCCAGCATGTGTTCGTTCTCGCCGGCGTTCCACGTGTGCAGGCGCTGGACGTCCGGCGCGTGATCGGCGACCAGCCGTAGGTTCTGCGCCTTGACCAGCATGCCTAGCCGGTGGCCGCGGTGGTCGCCGTGGACCAGCGTGTCCTCCTGGTAGCCCGCGGCCGGCTTGTCCTTGGGCAGCTCGACCACGGTGTAGGCCACCAGGTCACCCGTCCCGACGTGTTCGGCCACGGTCATGACGCGGGTGCGGCCGGCCGCGACGCACACACGCTCCAGCTCCGCCACCCGCTCGGCGTCCCAGGCCTCCTCCTCCTGTTCCAGCCCTCCCGACGGGGCGTCGGTGCTCATCCGCGCCATCAGCCGCGCCAGGGCCTCGAGGCGGTCCTGCGGGGTCGGCCCGACCCACCCGAGCGTCCGGTATGCCGTGCCCGCCGCCTCGCGCGCCGCGGGCAGCTCGCGGGCCGCGGCCTGCAGGCCGGCCGTCACCTGGAGCACGCTGTGCCGCTCCACCTGCTCCAGCGCCAGGCCCAGCTCTTCCAGCGCACGGGTTGTCGCATCCCGTGGAAGGCTCCCCACGCCGGTGCGGGGGACAACCTGCGGAGCCGACGGGTCGACGACGTGGCCGGTCCAGACCTGCACGGTGCTGCGCCCCGCTTCCCGGACCTGCGACAGAACGTGCTCCCACAGCGCAGCCAGGACGGGCGCCGGGTCGCAGGCCGGGTCGACCGAGGGTGCGCAGGAAGCCACTGAGGTGTTGTCCGTCAGCGGCATCGCCAGCCACGCCCCGCCCACCACCGTGTCGCCGTCCCGGGCGAGCAGCACTGCCTTGCGGCGGTAGCGCTGCTCGCGGAAGACCGTCTGGAGCACCTCGGCCGAGTCGGCCAGGTCGTCGTCGCCGTAGGTGCTGACCAGCTCCCGCCGGAGCAGGTCGGCGTAGGCCTTCAGGAAAGCGCCTTCCTCCGCGTCAGGAGCGGTGGCTCCGGGGTCGAACCGCAGGGTGGAGACCTCGATCGTCATGAGCCCAGTGTCGGCACGTGCCACGCACGGCACAACGGCTTTTGCTCCGCACGTCCCGCGGCCGGGGGATCGCTCCTCCCGCCGCCCGGTTCCGGTCCTCCACAGCGTTACCGGTCGCCGCTCTGCCTCTGCACGGCGGAGAAGACCGCCGCCGCGGCGCGCCCGTCCACACGTGGTGTATCCGTCGCCCAAGGACGGGATCTTGGCAGCGCCTGGCGGTCGACGGTCACAGCACGAGCAGGAGTCGCCACCCTGTCCGGTGACTGTGACGCGACGGTCTTGCCCTGGCGGCTGCATCAGGTCGCACCCCTGGTCCGCGTACCACTGTGCTCCCCGGCGGACGGCCCGCGGCATCACCGGACGTGGGTGAGCGACGGTTTGCATCGACGCGCACGTGCCGCGCGGTTTCCTCAGCCCTGGGGAGGCTCCGTGAGCTCGTCGAGAGTGAGAAGGACGAGGGCGCTGGTCCATCCCAGTGGGGCGGGGCCACCTGCACGGCCTTGGGAGTCGACCTTCTCCGGGAGCGACCCCCAGGGGGCGCGGTGCTGGTCGAGCCAGTGGATCCAGTGGCGCGCAATCTCGTCCTGTCCGGACGCTACGGCTGTGTAGGCGACCAGTGCGACCTCGGGGGTCCAGGAGATGCCGTCGTTCTTCCACTCCGACCCTGGCGCCAGGCCTCCGCCGGGCCGGACCGCTTCCTGCTGGTAACCGAACCATGCCTCTTGCACGCCGGGCAGAGGATCCGGGTCGAACGGCGGCATCAGCATCGCGGTCGCGGCGTCCAGGCCTCCGTGGGTGCCGGCTCGCAGATAGGTGGGTCCGAAGAATCTCTCGATCTCGGAACGCACGCCTCCTGCTGCCTGGTCCACGACGTCGGCACGCTGCTCCTGTCCCAGGGCCCGGTAGTCAGCCGAGGCGAACCTCAACCCGGCGGCGACGGGGGCGCTGGCGCCGAGCAGGTGGTCATAGGTGGTCTGTTCCCAGTAGTCCTGCCCCGGTGCCGGCAGGTGGCTGCCGCCACCGGTGGCCCGCAACAACTGGTCGGTGCACCGGTCCCGCAGGTCGTGCACGTCTGGGGGCAGCGCCGCGAGCATGCCCGTCTCGTGGATCGCCCACAGGACCCATCCGCAGCCGTCGACCTGCGCACGGCGAGGGTCGAGGTAGATCCGGCCGCCGGAGAGGAGGTACCGGGCATCGAACCCGTACATCGGGTCCAGGTACAGCTCGCTGGTCCGCGACAGCAGCACCACGGACCGGTCGGCGTGACCCGTGCGGGCCAGAGCCACCGCCAGGAAGGCACCGTCCCGGGGCCAGAAGTACCCCCAAATCCTCCGCCGGCCCGGCATGCGGAAGGACAGCCACCTCGGTCGTCAGGTTCTCGGAGAGGTGCTTCAGGTCCCACAACGCTGTCCGCGCCATCTCTTCGTATGGCGTCCCGGCACCTGGCAGGGTCCCGGCGTCGACCCAGGCCTGGTCCGCGTCGCCCGGCACGTCGAGATCAGGGAAGTGCACCCCCTCCCCGCGCAGCCCTACCCGCGTGTTCGGGTCCACCACACCCGGGTCCCCGCTCCAGCCCGCCACCGCTGTCACGGCCACCCCGAGCACCACAGAACCTGCCAACACCCGCACGCGGATGCCCTGAAGGACACGACCGACCTGTAGCAGCACCGCGCCCGCCACGAACCCGACGACCAGCCCCATCCACGCATGCAGCACGTCAGGAGCAGAGCAGGCGCGCGCCAGTCCGGGAAAGACGTACTGAACCCCCTCTAGCAGCAGCGGCAGCGCAAGAGCCGCCGGGAGCCAGCGCGGACGCCTCGACAGAGCCACACCGGTCACGATCATCAGCCCCACCAGACCCATCCGAGGGTCCTGCTTGAACCAGTCCCACGGCCACAGCAGATGCTCCGGACCTAGATCACAGGTACGGGCGACCCCATCTACCGGTCCGCGTCGCGGCGGCGCAACAGCCAACAGGGTCATCATGCCCATGGCACCGATCGCCACGCAGCGGCCAGGGCCGAACGAAGGACGGCGTAGTGCGAGCACGACCACCCCCACGATGCACAGCCCCGTCCACCACACCACCGCCGGATGGGCGCGGATCAGCAGTTCGAGGAGGGCACCACCGAACGGTAGCGGGGCGCGGAACAGTCAAGTCGAGATGACACACGGGTACAGGCGTGAGCAGGACTCACTCATCTTGGCCGATCCGATGTCCGTCACGATCGTGCTCTTCCCTGGAGGCCTGACAGTGTGTCAACGAGGACGCATTCTGCGATGTACTGGAGCGTTCGCGACACGTGCGACAGACCGGGCACTTCAGCGGCGGACTCTGAGACGTCGGCGACAGATTCTGAGACGCCCCGCCGCACGGCTAGGGACTCCGTCGGTGCGGGCGTCGTCAGGCGTGCACGTGAAGCGGCCCTAGCGTGCGGCCCACGCTCCATGCGGCAAGAGCGGATAGGATCTCGGCGCTGGCGATAGCGTCAATCTCATGGTTCGCATCGGAGCGATCGTCATGAGCACCGCAGACACGGAGCGCGCTGGCTCCTTCTGGAGCCAGGCGCTCGGATACGACCGAGGGGCCAATCCAGAATTCTTGGTTCCACGCAAGGGCGGCGCCTGTCACCTCCACCTCGACAGTAAGGACCGCACACACCTGGACCTATGGACGGACAGCGAAGCGGAGCAGCACGCCGAGGTCGAGCGCATGATCTCGCTTGGTGCTACTCGAGTTGATTGGGACTACCCCGAGGACGCTGACTTCATTGTCCTGGCCGACCCGACGGGCAGCCTGTTCTGTGTGATCAACACCGGCCGGTAGCCACTCACGGCCGGGCACGTATCACGCGGGTATGTCCCTGAGGTCAAGGACCTCTCCACCGGAGGAACGGACGCCACGGCGTCCTCAGTGCGGCCGGCGTCCTGGCCATCAGCACCGTCACCCTGGCGGAGCTGCACTTCGGGGTCCTCGTTGCCAAGTCCGCCGGGTGCGCGCCGAACGCCTGCGACGACTCAGCATCCTTCAGCGCCGGTTCGATGTCTAACGACCGCGGCATGAGCGTTAGATACCACAGCGATACCATGACCACATGGCGATGACTCTGCGACTGTCTCCTGAGGATGAGCGAGCATTGGCGGCTCTGGCCGAAGCTGAGGGTGTGAGCAAGCAGGAGGCGACGGTGCGGGCGATCCGGGAGGCGGCCGCGCGGCGTGGGCACGAGGAGCGCGTACGCGAGCTGTCTGCGCGGGGGCGAGAGCGGTACGCCGACCTGCTCGAGCGTCTCGGACGCTGACCCTTGGAGTACCTCACCACCGAGGATCTGCTCGCCCTGGCAGCGGACCTCGGCGTGGGTCCGATCCAGGACCTTGGCCTGCTGGACTCGGCGGCTCACCGCCCCAGCGCGAACGTCTTCGGACGTGACGCCTACCCCGGCATCGACGCCAAAGCGGGCGCGCTGCTGGAGTCCATCGTCGTCAACCACCCGCTCGTCGATGGCAACAAGCGGCTGGGGTGGCTCGCCGTGGTCGTGTTCTACGGCCTCAACGGCGTCGATCTCCAGGCACCCGACGACGACGCGTACGACCTGGTCATCGCCATCGCCAGCGGCAAGACCGACCACCGGGTAGCAACCCGCCACTTGGCCAGATGGCACTAGTTCCGGCTACCGGATCGCGGTATGACCGTGCGGCTGAGACGTCGCCGGTCTTCACGCGCTGGACGGCGAGCAGGCCGACCATGGTGGGGGATGGGGAGCGGATGGTCTCTTCCAGGTCTGCGACCGTGGGTTTCACATCAGCATCGATCTAGCACTGCACACGGCCCGCCTAGTGCTGACTGTGGGAGACGACGAGTGGCGCGATCCGCCGACGACGGGGCACACGCGGATCCATCGGCCTACTGCGGAATTGACGGACAGCGGACGACCCGTCACCGGTGAACCGGAGCTAGCCTTCGAACTGCCACGACGCCGTTGGGGTCAGGGCGCGGCAGTAGCGTGCGGCCTCGGTCAGGGCGGCAGCACCGCCTGGCCGGACCAGATCGCGGCCGGGACGTCCGCCTGCCGAGCATGGCCCGGAGGGTGAGGGTCGGGAGCCAATGGACGAGCCGGTGTGGTCCGGGGCGGCGCTTGTGGATGGTGGCGATCGCGCCGTCGCCGGGAATGCGGACCGGGAACCGGCGGTTGCTGCCGGCGGAAGATGACGAGCCCCGGCGGGGCCTATTCTTAGGAGAAGGAGCAGGATGAAGGCAGTGTTCTACGACGAGTACGGTGATCCCGACGTTCTTCAGTACGGCGACCAGCCTGAACCGAAGGTGGGGCCGGACAGCGTGCTCCTCGACGTGCGGGCATCGTCGGTCAACCCGGTCGACTGGAAGATCACCGCCGGCTATCTCGACGCTGCCCTGCCGACCTACTTTCCGGTGATTCCAGGTTGGGACGTGGCTGGCGTCGTCGTGGAGCCGGGAGCGTCGGTGACCGAGTTCCAGGCCGGTGACGAGGTGATCGGCTACGCCCGTATGGACACGGTGGGGTTGGGCACGTTCGCCGAGCGGGTCGCCGCTCCGGTGCGGGCCCTGGCCCGGAAACCGCGCAACGTGTCCTGGGCCGAAGCAGCCACCATGCCCCTTGCGGGACTGACGGCATACCAGTCACTCGAGGCGGTCGGCGCGACCGCGGGTGACACCGTCCTGGTGCACAACGGAGCGGGCGGCGTGGGTACCTACGCCATCCAGATCGCCACGGCGTGGGGAGCCCGCGTCCTGGCCACTGCGTCCGAGAAGAACCACGACTTCCTGCGCTCGCTCGGCGCCGAACCGCTGAGCTACGGCAACGGGCTCGGGGAACGCGTCGCCGAGGCGGCGCCCGATGGGCTTGATGCCGTCGTCGACTTTGTAGGAGGCGAGGACTGGATGGCATCCCTGCCGTACCTGAACACGCCCGAGCGAGTTGCCTCCGTGGTCGATGACAGAGTGAAGCAGAAGGGTGGCCGTTACATCTTCGTCCGTCCCAACCCTGCCCACCTGCTTGCGCTCACCGAGCTCGTGGAGGACGAGAGGGTGAAGCCGGTCATCGCCGACACCTTCCCCCTGGAGCGCGCGGCCGACGCCTTCCGCAGCAGCATCGAGGGTCACGTACGCGGCAAGATCGCCATCACCATCGGCGACCAGAGCTAGGTAAGGCCGTCGGACCCTGCACCGGGCTTGGCAGCCGCCGCTGCTTCCGGCGCAGGTCCGCTCACCCCCGATGTCGGCGGCCACGCTGATGCCGTCCAGCGTCTGGCTGCCCATGAGGGTCAGGACGGTGCGGGCCTGGACGGCTGCATGGTCGGCCGAGGAGGTGACAGGCACGGTCATCGTGCGGCGCCGCGGCGGGTCAGGAGGGCGACCCCGGCACCGAGGAGGACCAGGAGGGTCGCGACGTGGGTGCTCCACGGGACGTCCCCCGCCCCGAGGGTGGCCAGCGCCCAGGCGGTGGCCATCTGCCCGGCGATCGTGCAGAGCATGAGCACCAGTACTCCGTGCACGCGCACGAGAGCGGCGGACAGGGCGATGAAGGAGATGCCGAGCGGACCGCCGGTGTAGAGCCACCACTGGGTGGGCCAGCCGTGGAACTCGTGCGGCAGCAGCGCGGCCACGCCGAGGGCGAGGATGAGGATCCCCGAGCCGATGGCGGTGTTGAGCCAGGCCGCGACATAGGGCCCGGCGACGGCACCGACCCGACCGTTGAGCGCCTGCTGGATCGCGGTGCCGACCCCTGCCACGACGGTGAGCATGAGGAGCAGGACGACGACCGTAGTGCTCGTCCCGCCCGCTCCGCCGGGTCGCCCGGCACCGGCCAAGACGATCGCGCCCAGTGCCGTCGCCGACGCGACGAGCCGGGGCACCGAGAGCGGCTGCGGGCCACCGGGACCGAGCCCGAACCGGTCCGCCGCGGCACCGCCGGCCGTCTGCCCCAGGACGATGGCCATCGTGAAGACGGCCAGCCCGACCGGCCCCACCGCCAGGGCCTGGCTGACCACGAAGAGCACGCCGAGCGCGCCGCCCCAGATGAGCCGGACCGGCAGAACCTGCGTGACGAGCGAGCGGCGGAAGTGCCCAAAGCGGCGGCGCTGCTCGGGCAGCGCAGCCACGACGGCTGAGGTGATGAAGCACCCGACGCAGAAGGTCAGCATTGCGGTGATGACCGAGGCCTGCAGCCCGCTGCCGAGCTCCTCGCGTAACCGGCCATTGACCTGCGACTGCACCGCGACGATGACGCCGACCAGGAGCATGCCGGGCACGGCGAGGACACGCAGCCACCGGGCGGAGTGGGCGTTGGCACGGGCCGCGCGGGCGCCGGGCGCGGCGACCTGGTCGATCGTCACCGGGCCAGCCTAGTCAGGGCTTCGCCCAGACGGTCCGGTGCGTCTGAAAGCGCCTGCCGTCGCTCGTTCGCGACCCGTGGCCAGGACCAGGGGAACCGGCATGCCGGTCCTACATGCCCATGCGCTGGGACACTGAGTGCGAACCGCCTCGAGCCTGGCGTCGACAGACTGATTGGGGAGCGCCGGGCGAGGCGCTCGCCGATGAGTAGTCACACCTCGACCGGTGATACCGGCGCGAGAGTGCCGGTGTATACGCGACATGAGCGAGTCTGTAGCACAAGCGCTACCATGGGGCTATGGAAACGGTGGGACTTCGTGAGCTGAGGCAGGACGCCTCTGGACTTCTGCGACGCGTCGAGCGAGGCGAGGAGATCATCGTCACCGTCTCTGGTCGGCCCAGCGCCAGACTCGTACCGGCTCGGCAGACCCGTTGGCACCGCTGGGATGAGGTCAGGGACCTGTTCGCCGGCCCTGCCGATACGGACTGGGAGACTGATCGAGAGCTGGTTGAGGACACCGTCCGCAACCGTTGGGCAGAGCAGTGACCGAGCAAACAGAAACGGACGAGCGTGGCCTGCTCGACACGAGCGTGGTGATTGCCGAGGACCTCACGCCAATCCCCGGCGTCCTGGCCATCAGCACCGTCACCCTGGCGGAGCTGCACTTCGGGGTCCTCGTTGCCAAGTCCGCCGGGGTGCGCGCCGAACGCCTGCGACGACTCAGCGTCCTTCAGCGCCGATTCGCTGCCCTGCCCCTCGACGAGGTAGTTGCGGCCAGTTACGGCCGCCTAGTGCGGCGCGTCGTTAGTTCCTAAACGGTTGTTGGGCTGGGATCATGGAGTATGGCGAATCGACCTGCCCCGGCCCTGATGCTGCGCGAGGACGACCGAGATCAATTGGTGCGGTGGACCCGGTCGACGGCGACGCGTGCCGGGCTGGTGTTGCGTGCCCGGATCGTGCTGGCCGCGTCGGCCGGTGAGGCGAACGAGGCGATCGCGGACCGGTTGGGCACGAGCAGGACGACGGTGATCAAGTGGCGGGCCCGGTACCAGGACAAGGGACTGGACGGGCTGCTCGACGAACCACGGTCGGGCCGGCCCCGGCAGGTGGATCACCGTGACGTGGTCGCGGCCACGCTGACGCCGCCGCCCAAGAAGTTGGGGGTGACGCACTGGTCGACCCGGTTGCTGGCCAAGCACCTGGGGATCGGGGACGCGACCGTGGCGCGGGCCTGGCGCGAGTACGGGGTGCAACCGTGGCGGGTCGAGACGTTCAAGTTCTCCACCGACCCCGAGCTGGTGGCCAAGGTCACCGACGTGGTCGGTCTCTACCTGGAACCGCCGGAGAACGCGATCGTGCTCTGCGTGGACGAGAAGTCCCAGATCCAGGCGCTGGACCGGACCGCGCCCATGTTGCCGATGCAACCCGGCCTGCCCCAGCGGCGCACCCACGACTACAAGCGGCACGGGACGACCACGCTGTTCGCGGCGCTGGAGATCGCCACCGGCAAGGTCACCGGCGCCTGCAAGCCCCGGCACCGGCACCAGGAGTTCCTCGCGTTCCTCAAGCAGGTCGCCCGCGCCTACCCCGAAGGCGAGCTGCACCTGGTGATGGACAACTACGCCACCCACAAGAAGGCCGAGGTCCGGACCTGGCTGGACAAGAACCCACGCATCCACGTCCACCACACCCCAACCTCTGGCTCCTGGCTCAACCTGGTCGAGGTCTGGTTCTCCATCATCGAGCGCCAGGCCATCCACCGCGGCAGCTTCGGCTCCGTCAAGGACCTCAACGCCAAGATCCGCGCCTTCATAGACGGCTGGAACGACCGGTGCCACCCGTTCGTGTGGACCAAGACCGCCGACGAGATTCTCAAGAAAGCGAACCGTCAAGCAACTTCAAACGCGGGCCACTAGCGGCCGCGGTCGTAGAAGCCCGACGTCAACCCCGCCGACGCACGATGGACCTGTTGATTGCAGCCACCGCCCATGCACATGATGCTGCGCTCTACACCCGCAACCCGGATGATTTCGCCGGACTTGAGGACCTGATCGATGTGCGCGTGGTCTAACGACCCGCGGCATGTCCAGACGCTGCTACTGAGGTAGCAATCGTTATCCTACCCGGGTAGTATCGATGCATGAAGGTGAGCGTAAGTCTGAGCGAGGAAGATCTCGCGGCCCTCGACCGGTACGTCGAAGAAGCTGGCCTCGAGTCGAGGTCCGCTGGCGTCCAGCAGGCCATCCGCCGCCTGCAAGACCCGCAGCTGGAGGCGGCCTATGCCGCCGCCTGGGAGGAGTGGGCCGTCGCGGGGGACGAAGACGCGTGGGCGTCAGCGTCCTCGGACGGGCTGACCGATGCTGCGCGGTGAGATCCTTCTCGTCGATCTGGATCCAGTGCGCGGTAGCGAGGCCAATAAGCGGCGTCCCGCGGTGCTCGTCAGCAATGATCGGGCGAACACCATGGCTCAACGACTCGGTCGTGGAGTAGTCACCGTCGTGCCCGTGACCAGCAACGTGGAGCGGGTCTTCCCGTTCCAGGCGTTGCTGCCGGCTGACGAGACAGGACTGCGGGTGGACTCCAAGGCCCAGGCGGAGCAGGTGCGCTCGGTCGCAGTCGAGAGGGTCGGTACTGCAGTAGGCCGGGTGCCGCCCCGCCTCATGGCTGCGGTCGACGAAGCGTTGCGAATCCATCTGCAGCGATGACCGCCCGACGCGCGGCAGAGTCGCGTGTTGGGGCGGCAGGCATCAGAACTGGCGGAGACGGTCAGCCAGAGGCCCGAGCTGGTTGTCGACGATGTCGAGAATCAGTTCGGCATCTATGCGGAAGTACTCGTGCACGACGACGTTGCGCAGACCTGCTATCGCTCCCCATGGGACCTCGGGTGCACGGTCGCGCGTCTCGCTCGGTAGCGCCCGAACTGCTTCACCGATGACGGCAAGGTTGCGCAGCACAGCGTCGTAGGCCATCGCTCGGAGGTCTTCGGAGTCAAGATGCTGGGTGTAGTTCTGGCAGCGCTCGATGGCGTGCAGGATGTCGGTGAATCGTTCCTGCTCGGATCGACTCACAGCGGTACCGCGTCTGCTAGTGCGGTGGCCGACACCTCGTCCCGTAACAAGGCCGCGGTGACCACGTCGACCCGTCGCTCCAGGACGTCGCTGAGGTCCTCACCGATACCGGCTAGGCGCAACAGGGGATTCCCCGCGGTGGGCAGCAGGTCCACGAGGATGTCGAGGTCGCTGTCGGCGGTGGCGTCACCGCGGGCGACCGAGCCGAACAGTCTCGGATTCGTCGCACCGTAATGCTGGAGGATCTCGTCGATGGCGCCACGGTGCGCGGCAAGAGCCGCACGAAGGGCGACGCTGTCGGACGTGACGGTGCTCATGCCTCAAGGGTAGAGGGACGCCACGACTCCCGCACAGAACTCGCACGCAGCGGCAGAGTCGAGCGTCTAGGCGACGGCGTGGAAGGTGAGTTTGAGGCCGAGGGCGTGACACACCTTCAGCACGGTGGACCATGTGGGGTTGCCCTGGTCGGACAGGGCCTTGTAGAGCCCGTCCCGGCTCATGCCGACTCGTCGGGCCAGTTCGCTCATGTTTCCCGTGCGCGCGATGACCCCGAGCGCACGGGGCACCGCGGTGGGATCCTCGCCAGAATCCTCCAACGCGATCTGCAGGTACGCCGCGACGTCCTCGATGTCCCCGAGGTAGTCAGCCGGGTCGAAGCGCGTGTACTGCTCAGTGGTCATGGTCATCCTCCGTCGCAAGCCACTGTGCGGCCAGTTCCTGTGCCTTGCTGATGTCGCTCTGCTGCGTTGACTTATCGCCACCGCAGAGCAGGAGCACCACGCGGTGCCCGCGTTGTGCGTAGTAGACCCGGTAGCCAGGTCCGTAGGACAGCCGAAGTTCCACGACGCCTTGGCCCACAGCCTTGACGTCCCCAGGATTGCCATGAGCCAGCCGGTCGATCCTGGACAGGATCCGCAGCCGGCCCTAGCGGTCCTTCAGCCGCAGCCACCGGTCGAAGTCGTCCGTGGTGAAGACCTCGACCACATGTCGATTCTAGTCGACAGGTGGGCCAGCTTCAAGGACCATCCGAACCGTCCGACCCTCGGCGATACAGCGATGCGTCGTACCCGGGCCCTACGAGAGCGACATGGACGGTGACGAAGTGAACGCCGTGGCGGTTGAGGTTGCCGCGGGCTGAGTCGTACTGCTCATTGGTTCTGGGGTCGGCACGCCGGGCGAGGATCTCTGTGTCGCGTAGAGGCGGGCGGCGTCCACGGCGTTGCTGAATGCGGCTGCGCAGCGAGTGGGAACTGATGTGCTGAGGGATCCGTGCGATCTTCGCGACGCGTTGGACCATCCGATGGACGTCGCCGGCGCTCGATCGCCTTTCCACAGAGGGGGCCAGCATCAATGGGCTGGTGGTGCGCTCACCCGGGCACGCTCAGAGGGACGGACCCGGTGGGGGCACCTAGAGCGGGATGTGGGCTCGCACCCTTGTAAGGCGGCTCTGTTCCCTTCTGGGTCGCCGGTGCCCTGTGCGTCAGGATGGGGTGAGACACCAGCACTGTTGACCTTCGCACTGCACGGGGCGAGATCGGATCAATACTGAGATGACGATGACGACTGCTGATGTCGGCACCGATGATGGGGTCATGTCCCCTCGTGCTGACCAGCCGAAGCGGCGGAGGTTCACCGCCGAGTTCAAGGCCGCGATCCTTGCCGAGTACGACGCCGCGGAACGTGGTGAGCGGGGCGCGATCTTGCGCCGGGAAGGGTTGTACAGCTCGCACATCATCGAGTGGCGCAAGGCAGCGCAGGCCGGTGCGCAGGCCGGGTTGGGTGGCAAGCGACGAGACCGCCAGGAACGGGAGCTGCAGGCGCTGCGGGCACGGGCGGAGAAGGCCGAGGCCGAGCTCGCCCGCACGAAAGCTGCCCTGGATCTGGTGGGAAAAGCACACGCGCTCTTGGAGACGCTCTCCGAGAGCGCGGACAAGCCGCCGCGGTCGCGGCGGTGATCGACCCGGCCGTCGACGACCTGGCTGAGCAGGTCGGCACCGCAGCTGCGTGCGCCCTGCTGGGCCGCTCCCGCGCGGGTCACTACCGGGCCAAGAACCCGCCCCGGCCACGCCCGACGACACCGCGCCCGGCCCCGGCGAACAAGCTCACCGAGGCTGAACGGGCGCACGTGCTGGCGGTGCTGACCAGCCAGGAGTTCGCGGACAAGTCGGTCGCCCAGGCCTGGGCCACGCTGCTGGACGAGGGCACCTACCTGTGCTCGCAGTCCACGATGCACCGCATCCTGCGCGAGCACGACATGGCCGGCGAACGACGCCGGCAGGCCACCCACCCAGCCAGGACCAGGCCCGAGCTGGTGGCAACCGGCCCTGGACAGGTTTAGAGCTGGGACATCACGAAGCTGCGAGGACCGGAGCGGGGCGTGTACTACGACCTGTACGTCGTGCTCGACATCTTCTCCCGGTTCGTCGTGGCCTGGACCATCGCGGCCCGCGAGGACGCCGACATCGCCAAGAACATGCTCGAGCAGGCCATGGGCGTGCACGGTGTCCCGGACGCGGTGCACGCCGACCGGGGCACCTCGATGACCTCCAAACCGGTCGCGCAGCTGCTGGTGGACCTGGGCGTGGCCCGGTCCCACTCCCGCCCGCACGTCTCGAACGACAACCCGTACAGCGAGGCCGCGTTCAAGACGTTGAAGTACGCCCCGGTCTTCCCCGAACGTTTCGGGTCCCTGGCCGACGCCGGCGCGTTCGCCGAGCAGTTCTTCGCCTACTACAACCACGAGCACCGCCACTCCGGCATCGGGCTGCACACTCCCGCCAGCGTCCACTACGGCACCGTCGGTCAGGTCCGCGCCCAACGCCAGTCCACCCTGGACGCTGCCTACGCCGCCCACCCCGAGCGGTTCGGCCACCGCCGACCCCAGGCGCCCAAGCTGCCCCAGGCCGCGTGGATCAACCAGCCCTCACAGGAGTCCCTCATACAGACCGCCTGACGGAAACTGTCTCACCCGACTTGACACCTTCCGGTGGCGGGATGCCACCTCCGGTGGCGCGACAGCACCCCCGCTCAGTCACGGTGAGCGGGGGTGTTGTAGCTCCTGTGGCGTCAGTAGTCCCGTACCTCGCCTGCAGGATGGTCAGCTGTGCGTCCCTTGTGCGCAACGCCGACGTTGTACTGCAGCATAGGGTAAAGAGAAGGTAAAGGGAAGCAAAAGACCCACTTGGTAGGAGGGTGTGCCCGTTTCGTGGTTTGATGCTCGCACGCCTTGCTGTGATCACGGTGGTGTTCCGTGACACCCCCTGGCCGTGGTTGGCCTGGCCAGTCCTCCCGGCGCCCGGAAGTCACGGGCCAGGCGACCGGGGGGCACTTCTCAGCGAGCCCCCCCCCGCCGCTCAGCGGGGTGCTGGTTCGTGTGGTGGCGACATCCGGGTTGCCCTCTCGAAGTGCTCGCGCACGGTGTAGGAGATCGTGAGAGGGATCCTGGCGCTCGGCCTGTTGACTACCCTCCTCCGCAGCAACCTTCCAAGACCCCGCACTGCTGTGGCCTCGGAGGCGCACGGCGTTGATGCCTAGCAGGTAGGCCAAGGCGCCGTGTTGGACGGTGATGGTCGGGCCATGTGGAGGAAGCGGACAAGACGACCTCGCGCAGCGAGACCGAGCAGCCTGCGGTCCGGGAGCCGGTCCAGGCCGCCTAGGCCCGTGGTGAGGACCTGACCGGCCCGGACGGGCTGCTCAAGTCGATCACCCCCACGTCATGGAGACAGCGCTGGAAGAGGAGCTGACCGAGCACCTCGGCCACGAGAAGCACCAGGTACCCACGGCGGAGAACGGCAACATCGGCAACGGCCCCGCCCCAAGGAGCTGCTGACCGACGCCGCCGGAGAGGTGGCCATCGCCGCCCCCCGGGACCGGGCCGGCACGTTCGAACGGTCATCGTCAAGAAGCGACAGCGGCGCCTCTCGGACGTGGACCCTGTCGCGATCAGCCTGTTCGCCGACGAGCAAGTCGGCAACCAGCCCTTCTACACCGCGATTGGCGTCGACCTGAACGGCCGGCGAGACGTCCTCGGCCTGTGGGCAGGGCGGTGGTGAGTCGGCGAAGTTGAGCGATGTTCGTGTTGGCTGACCTGCAGAACCGTGGCCTGCGGGAGGTGCTCTTCATCGTCTGCGACGGCCTCAAGGGACTGCCCGACAGCGTCAACGGCGTCTTCTCCCAGGCGATCGCGCAGGCCTGCGTGATCCACCCCATCCGCGCCACCCTGCGCTACGCCTCGCGGAAGTACCGGGACCAACTGGCCAAGGACCTGCGCCGCATCTACACCGCCCCCTCGGTCGAGGCGGCATGGGCGGCGTTCGAGGAGCTCGAGGAGAAGTGGGGCAAGCCCTACCCGGCCATCCCGAGGATGTGGAGAGCGGTGTGGGAGGAGTTCATCCCCTTCCTGGCCTACGACGTGGAGATCCGCCGCGTGCTATTCCCCACCAACGCCATCGAGTCCCTGCACGCCAGGTACCGGCGGGCGGTCACCGTGCGCGGACACTTCCCGACTGAGCAGGCCGCCCTGAAGTGCCTGTACCTGGTCACCAGGGGCCTGGACCCCAAGGGCCCCGGCCAGGCACGATGGACCATGCGGTGGAAGCCCGCGCCCAACGCTTTCGCCGTCACCTTCGCCGACCGCATGCCGGCCCCGGAGAACCTCTGAGGCGAACCCGGAAACACCGATCAGCGGACAGACCCGACCACGGCTCAAGGACGCAGAGAAGGTGCCGGTCGCCTTCCTCGTCGCGGTGGGTGCAGCCGATGCCGGGCGCGAGACACGGATCAACGATGTTGAGGTAGCCGGCACAGTTCAGCTCAGGGAGTGGATCGGGGACGGCGCCACCACGTTCTCCTGCTGACGGCGTTCAGGGCTCATGGCCCTTCACGCCGCCGCGACGTGGAACAGACGCTGGCACGGATCTGACCATCGGATTCCACCACACATCGTGGAGTAGGAGTACCTTCGTGAAGATCGGAAGGCCCCCGTCGTCGAAGGACTGCATCATGGCCAGATTGCTGCACGTCTCAGCCAGCCCGATGAGTTCCAGATCGTTCTCCGGCAGAGTTGCGGCCGCGTTCGTCGAGGCATGGCGCGTCGCGCACCCGGGGTCAAGCGTCGATGAACTGAACGTCTGGACCGAGCCCTTGCCCGCGTTCGACGCCATGGCTTCGTCCTGGAAGGTGAAGGTGACGGCAGGGCAGATGCCGACCGAGGAGGAGGTCGCAGCCGTCCAGCCGGTCATCGACGTCTGCACCCGCTTTCTTGAGGCCGACCACTATCTGTTCTCGGTGCCAATGTGGAACTTCTCCGTGCCCTACACCCTCAAGCACTACCTCGACGTGATCGTCCAGCCGGGCATCACGATGGCCTTCGATCCGAGATCCGGGTTCGTGGGGCTAGTGCCACCGGACCGGCCCGTACAGCTGGTCCTTTCACGGGGAAACACGGCGTACACGCCAGGCGGCATGTTCGACGGTCACGAGTTCCAGGAGTCGTACCTGCGGGCGGTCTTGGGCTTCATCGGCCTCACAGACGTCCGATCGATCATCCTGGAATGCACGGCGTACCCCACCGAGGTGCGCGAGCCCCGCCTCGCCGCCGCCTTCCATGAGGCAGAGGCCGCCGCGCCGACGTTCTGACGTCCGCAGCACATCGGGTCAGCCGAACTGGTGACGCACTACCTCGGTGGGTGAGTGCCAGGACAGCCGAAGGGGCGGGCACCGGCCGGTGCCCGCCCCTTCCGCGTCACCTCACTCCAGGGTCCGAAGCTGGTCCACCACCACCTCGCTGACGACGGCGGAGCCACCCATCACCCACACCTGGCCGGGGTCGAGCCGGTCCAGCTCGGTCCAGGTCACGCCGGGGATGCTCTCCTGCTTGACCAGCAGGAGCGGTGCGTCCTCGCGACCGGCCAGCGCCGCCGCAGCGAGCGCATCGGGCCAGGCACGCCCGTTGGCCACGAAGGCCTGCGCCGAGGTCGGGTGGTCGGCGCTGACCGCCGCCGCCGTCCCGAAGCGGTCCTCACCAGCGACCCGCTCGACGTCGCCGTAGGCGCCCAGCGCCGTGACGACGGCGTCGGAGACGGCTCCGGCTCCGCCCAGCACCCGGATCTGGTCCGGCTGCAGGCGCTCGAGCTCACGCACCGTGGCGGTGGGCACCGAATCCTGCCGCACGAGCAGCACCGGGACATCCAGCGCGGCGGCCCGCGCCGAACCGGCCATCGCGTCCGGGAAGTCCTGCCCGCTCGCGACGTACACGACGTCGGCGACGTCGTACGTCCCGGAGACGACCGCGGCCGTGCGGTAACGGTCCGTGCCGGCCCAGCGCTCCACCGTGGCCCCGGTCACTGAGCGCACCGACGTCACCACCTCCTCCGAGATCGCCGCCGACCCGCCGAGCACGACGACGCGCTCGGGCGCCAGACGGCGCAGCTCGTCCGCGGTAGCCGTGACCAGCCGGTCCGACTTCGTGAGCAGAACCGGGGACTCCAGGCTGCCGGCCTTGGCCGAGCCGGTGAGCGCGTCCGGGTAGGTCGCGCCGGTGGCCAGGAAGACCGTGTCCACGCCCGGCTCGAAGTGGGAGGACACCTGGACGGCCGTCTTGTAGCGATCCGCACCGGCCAGCCGGACCACGTCCGGGTGGACCGGGCCTGGAGCCTCGCAGGCCGCGTCGAGCAGGTCGAAGTCCTGCTCCGTCGTGGTCCCGCGCGGGATGTCCCGGCGCACCGAGTCGGGGTAGTAGCCCTCCCTGAAGGCGGTGATGTCCATCGTCCCGACCCGGGTGTCGATCCACCGGGCATACTGCCCGTCGGAGTCGGTGACCAGGTACCACTGCGGCGTGTCCGGACGCACCGGGACCAGCGTCACCGCTGCACCGGGCAGCGGGCTCAGCTCGGCCTCACAGGACTCGCCATGAACGGTGCCCGTGATCTTGCCCCAGGAGTTGGGCGGGGTCACCTCCATCGTCACCGGCACGGTGGGGTCCGTCCCTGGCATGCCGCCGATGACCGCGATCTCCGCCGTGAAGGTCCCCGGCTGCGGCACCGCGCCGTCCGTGGTGACCTCGACGGTCCAGGACTCACCCGGCTCCAGCACCGTCTCGGTCTCGGACAGGATCAGCCACTCGACGTCCGCACCGGACTCGCCGCAGTCGTCGAAGCCGGGCAGGTACTCCACGGTGTCCAGCGGGATCCAGCCGCCCGCGTCGCCGCCGACCCGCACGAAGCCGCACGCGGCCCCGCCGCGGTAGGCCGGGGTGTTCGGGTTCGGCAGGTCTTCCCAGCTGTCGGTGGCGGGGTCGTAGCCGTAGGACTCGTTGGACGGCTGCCCGTCCACGATGCCACCGGTGACGACCAGCATGCCGTTGGCGACGGCATACGAGCTGGCCCACCAGGTGACCGGCGCCTCAGCGACCTCCGACCAGGTGTCGGTGCCCGCGTCGTAGGCGTAGCTCGCCGACAGGTCACCCGACTCGGCGAGGCCACCGGTGCAGACGACCGACCCGTCGATGGCCCCGCACGAGGGGAACGCGACCGGGACCGGGTAGTCCGCGAGCGCCTGCCACTGGTCGGTTCCGGGGTCGTATGCCGTCACCGACGAGCTGATCGGGAGGCAGTCACCGGTGGTGCAGCCGCCGACCGAGTACACCAGGCCGTCCGCGACGGCCTGCCCGGCCGCCGACACGCTCGACGGGTTGTCCGCGACCTGGTCCCAGCTGTCGTTGCCGCTGTCGTAGACGTAGGTCGCCCCGCTGGTGCCGCCGTCCAGGCGCCAGCCGCCGCTGACGACGATCTGGCCCCCGACGACGCCTGCTGCCGTGGCCCAGGCGGGTTCGGGCAGGGGCGCGACCGGGGTCCACTCCATGCTGGCCTCGTCGTAGCGGTGGACGTCGGCGAAGCCCTCGAAGCCGTCGGTGCCGCCGATGGTGTACCAGGTGCCGTCCAGGTTGACGACCCGGTTGTCGATCACCCCGAAGGGGTAGGAGGTCAGGTCGGTCCACGGCTCCTCCGCGGGGCCGGCCGGCTGCCGCTGGGCGGCGCTCCGGTCGGTCACGGCCGCCCCGGACAGGGCGCTGAAGGACGGCTCGGCGTCGGTGGTGCGCACCGGCGCACCCTCGCCCGGCGAGCTGCTCGTCATCCGGCTGCCGTCGGCGCGGAGCATCTCGAAGTCACCACGCACCTCCCGCAGCTCCACCTCGGCCGCCGCGTCACCGTTGTTGGTGAAGGTCAGCTCCTCGGTGGCCGAGTCGCCCAGCACCACCTGGGTGCTGATCTCCTCGGGGTCGACGACCAGCAGGCCGGCGCCGAGCTCGAAGTCGGCCCGCACGGCGCCGTCGGCCACCACGTCGACGTCCTGCACCTGGGTGCCCATCCGGCGGGCGGTGGCCTCGAACGGGGTGGTGCCGGTGAGGTGGCTGAACAGCCAGTAGAAGCCGTCGTCCTGGTTCTCGTCGGCCGGCGTGTCCACCGTGACCGCCCGGTCCTCCGGGTTGTCCACGCTGGTCACCACGGCACCGCGGACCGGGTCGCCGGTGGTGCTGGAGTAGACGTTGCCGACGACGTAGCCGCCCGCCACGTCGGGATCGCAGCTGCGCTCGCCGACGAAGACGTCGTCCACCTGCCAGTACCACGCCCAGTAGGCGTCGTAGTAGTGGAAGCGGACCTGGACCTGCGACATGTCGTCGACGACGGGCAGCGGAACGATCTCCTCGCCGCCCGGCTCCGAGCCGAAGGTCAGGAGGGTCTGCCAGGTCTGGCCGCCGTCGTGGCTGACGTCGACCTCGGCGACCTCACCCAGCGGCTCGTAGCGGTGCTTGAACACCAGCGACGGGTCGCCGACGCCCGTGAGGTCGTAGACCGGGGTGACCAGCGACGTGTCCTGGTGGCCCTCCGGCCCGTACCAGTCGCTGTCGACGGTGGCGAAGCCGCCCTCGCCGCCGGTCTCGTTGCCCCGGCCCGCCGGGTCGTCGAAGACCCACACCTGGCCGGTGCCGGCGTGGTCCACCACGGACCACCCGGCCGGTTGCCCGTCGTCGAAGGTTTCGGTCGGCCCGTCGGTGTTCACCGAGTAGCCGTAGGCGGTGCAGGAGACGCTGTCGACGGGGACGGCGAAGTTCTCCTCCGTGTCGCCGCCGAGTTGCACTTCCCGGAAGCCCTGCTGGTAGCCGGGGTACTGCACGTCGACCACGATCTGGGCGTAGGTGTCCAGCGGCAGGTCGAGCTGGTAGCTGCCGTCCAGCGGGTCGGTGTAGGTGGCCAGCGAGGTGCCGCTCACGCTGACCCGGGCGTAGAGCGGGAAGCCGTGCCCGGAGCCGTCGGTGACCGTGCCGCTAAGGGTCCCGGTGGGTGCCGCCTCGAGCTCGAAGTCGAGCACCTCGTTCCCTTCCTCGGGAACGGTGGCGCTCGCGCTCTCCGGGATCCAGCCGAACTTCTCGGCGGTGACGTCGTAGTCGCCCGCCAGCACCCGGGCCCGGTACTCGCCGTCGGCGTCGGTCAGGACGGTACGGCTCAGCGGGCCCTCCATCGAGACCCGCGCTGCAGGGATCGGGTCCCCGCTGTCGGCGTCGCTGACCGTGCCTTCCAGGGTCCCCACGTCGCCGATGGGCGCCGCCAGCACCAGGTCGTAGGCGTCCAGGCGGCCCTCGCCGTAGACGTTGTTGTCCTCCTCGGTGCCGCCGCACTGCAGGTCGGGGGCGTCGCCCGCGGTCTGGTCCAGCAGGTTCTTGGTGCCCTGGACGTCGCCGACCATCGCCGGCGAGGCGGACCACATCAGCGCGATCGCGCCGGCCACGTGGGGGGCTGCCATCGAGGTCCCGCTGTACACGTCGTAGCCGTTGCCCGGCACCGCTGACCGCACACCGTCGCCGGGCGCGGCGATGTTGGGCTTGGTCTCGCCGTCCTCGCCGGGGCCACGGCTGGAGAAGCCGGCGATCTCCCGGTCCGAGCCGTAGGCGCCGGTGGCGTAGGTCATCTGCATCAACGGCGGCGTGCGCAGGGTCTGGCAGCCGGGGCCCTCGTTGCCTGCGGCCCACACCCCGAAGATGCCGGACGCTTCCCAGGCCAGCAGGATGTCCTCCATGAACGGGTCGGTCTCGAGCGGCACGCCCCAGGAGTTGTTGACGATGTGCGGCCTGAGCGCGGGGTTCGGGTTGTTCCCGGACAGGTCGGTCGGGGCCAGGAACCACTCGCCCGCCGCGAACAGCGACTCGTCGCTCCAGTCCGTCCCCGCGGCGATCCACCGGGCCCCGGGCGCGACGCCGATCTGGTTGTCCCCGCCGTCGTCGCCGACCATGGTGCCGGCCGTGTGGGTGCCGTGCCCGTCGTAGTCGCCCGGCTCGTCCGGGTACATCCCCCCGGTGCCGTCGAACCAGTTGTGGTCGTGGCTGAACGTGCCGTCGCCGTTGTTCCCGCGGTACTGCGCGACCAGGGCGGGGTGATCGAACTGCACGCCGGTGTCCAGGTTGGCCACCACGATGTCCTCGCCCAGCACCCCGAGCCCGGACCACACCTGGTCGGCCTCGATGTCGGTGATGCCCCACTCCAGGGCGGCCGGGCCGACGTCGGTCAGCTCCGCCGGCCGGTGGTCCGGCGGCTCGTAGTCGGTGGTCGGGTAGACGCCCTCCACCCCGGGCACCGCCGCTGCGGCGCTGAGCGTCGCGGCGTCCCCGGCTCGGACCAGCACCGCATTGGTGATCGAGTATGGGGTGTAGCTCACCCCGGCGGCTTCCAGCTCGGCGACCAGCTCGGCCTGGCTGGTCTCCGCGGTCCGGGTCAGCGCATCGTGGACCGCCCGACCCCGTGCCTCCCAGTCGGCGATGTCGTGCATCGCGGAAAGGTCCGGCCTGGCCTCGAAGCGGACCCAGAAGTCGGCCCGGCCCTGTTCCTCGATCTCGGTCAGCACCTCGGCATGAACCGACGGGTCATCCGGTGCTGGGGGAGCCGTGGCGGGCGGCCCACCGGTCGCCCCTACGGCTCCCGATGCTCCCGTGGTGGCCAGCAGCGACGCCCCTGCGACGACGGAAAACCACCTTTTGCCTACCGCGAACCTGCCCATGGTCCCTCCTCACCCGACCCAGCCCCGGTCCACCCGGGATGAGCGAAACCTAGGCGCGGGCCACGCCGACGAGCAAGGCCTCCTCTGGGGCAGTTCTGGGACAATCGTGGTGACGGCTGACGACCCAAGGTCTGCACGACCCCGTCGTGACAGAGAGGATGGGCCCATGAACGCAGGCACCGCGTCGCAACCACCCACTGTCGCCGTCATCGGGGCCGGTTCTGTCGGCGCCACGATCGCCTACACCGCCCTCGTCCGCGGCACGGCCCGTCGCGTGGTGCTGCACGACATCAACGCGGCCAAGCTGAACGCGGAGGTGCTGGACATCAGCCACGGGTTGTCGTTCACCCCCATGGGGTCGATCGACGGCAGCGATGACGTGGAGATCTGCCGCGACGCACGGGTGGTCGTCCTCACCGCCGGCGCGAAGCAGCGACCGGGTCAGAGCCGGATGGAGCTGGCCGAGAGCACGGTATCGCTGACGAAGAAGCTCCTGCCGCGCCTGCTCGAGGTCGCGCCGGACGCCACCTACGTCATGGTCACCAACCCGGTGGACGTGGTGACGACCGCGGCGCTGCGGGCGACGGGGCTGCCGTCCGAGCAGCTCTTCGGGTCCGGCACCGTCCTCGACTCCTCGCGCCTGCGCTACGGCATCGCCGACAAGATCGGCGTCGCGGTCCAGAACGTCCACGCCTACGTCGTCGGCGAGCACGGCGATACCGAGTTCCCGCTCTGGAGCTCGGCCGCCGTCGGCGGTGTGCCTCTGGTCGAGTGGTCGCGCCACCACGGTGGGGTGCTCGACGAGGACGCGCGGGAGGCGATCGCCCGGGACGTGGTGAACGCGGCCGACCAGATCATCCAGGGCAAGGGGGCGACCAACTACGCCGTCGCGCTCGCCTGCTGCCAGATCGTCGAGTCGGTGCTGCGCGACGAACGTCGCGTGCTGCCGGTCTCCACCATGCTCACCGGCGACTACGGAATCGAGGGGGTATGCCTGTCCGTCCCGACCGTGGTCGGCTCTGGCGGCGCGCTGGAGCGGCTGCAGGTCCCGATGTCCGACGCCGAGCGCCAGCTGCTGCGGCAGAGCGCCGACTCCATCCGTCGCACGGCCGAGAGAGTCGGTGCCTGAGCAACCAAGGTCGGCACCTGCGACCAGGGGACATCGTTATCCCGTGATTGCCGAGCGGGCAGCCGACCTGTAGGTTCAGGACCTTTCCCAAGCAAAGGAGCTTGTGCATGACTGACGTCGAATCCCGGCTCACGTCTCCGGAGTCGGTGGGGATGAGCGCACAGCGCCTCGAGCGCATCGCGCCCGCACTGCAGAAGTACGTCGACCACGGCAACTACCCAGGCTTCACGACCCTGGTGTCGCGCCGCGGGCAGCTCGTCCACGCGGGGCGGATCGGCTGGCAGGACCGCGAGGCCGACGTGCCGCTGGCGGACGATACGATCTACCGCTTCTACTCGATGACCAAGCCGATCGTCTGCACCGCGCTGATGACGCTCTTCGAGGAGGGCAAGTTCCAGCTCGTCGACCCCGTCGCCAAGTGGATCCCGGCCTTCGGAGCCACGAAGATCGCCGGGACGGGTGGAACGCTCGAGGACCAGTCGCCGCTGCGTCCGATGCAGATCCGCGACGTGATGAGCCACACGAGCGGGCTCACCTATGACTTCCTCGAGGACTTCCCGGTCGCCGAGCAGTACCGCGCGAAGAAGCTCATGCATGACCCTACGCGCACGCTCGAGGAGCTCATCGACGAGCTCGCGACGATCCCGCTGGCCTTCGCCCCGGGGACGATGTGGCACTACAGCCTGGGCACCGACGTCACCGCTCGCCTGATCGAGGTCATCTCGGGCCAGAAGCTCGGAGACTTCCTCCAGGAGCGCATCTTCGGGCCGCTCGGGATGTCCGACACGGCGTTCGGTGTGCCGGAGTCCGCCCGTGGACGCATCGCCGCCATGTACGGCCTCCCCGACCTGTTCGCCGAGAACATGGCCTTCAGCACCCTCGCGGGCGCCTTCGCCGCGGGAGACTTCGGCCGCCGTGACGTGGAGTCGACCTACCCGAGCGACGCCGCAGACGTCTTCCAGCGCGGCGGCATCGGCCTCTTCGGCACCGGTCTGGACTACCTGCGCTTCGCCAACATGCTGCTGACGGGCAAGGCCGAGGACGGCACCCGCATCCTCGGCCGCAAGACGCTCGAGCTGATGCACACCAACCATCTCGAGCCGGCCCTGCTCCCGTACGCCGTCGGCGGTGCGCCGACGCCAGGTTACGGGTTCGGCCTGGGCTCTCGCGTCGCGATGGACATCGGCCAGAGCGCTCTCGCCGGCTCTCCCGGCGAGTTCGGCTGGTCCGGCGCGGCGAAGACCTATTACTGGGTCGACCCGGTCGAGGAGATCGTCGGCGTGCTCATGACCCAGCACATGGTCGGCTTCGACCTGCCCGAAGCCGACTTCCGGGCGGTCGTGTACCAGGCGGTCGAGGACTGAGGGCGTTCACCCGGAGGCGGCGGCTCTCCGCCGCCTCCGGGTGAGGCCCGGGGACTGCCACCCGGGGCTAGGCAGGGGTGGGGGTAGGGGACCCGTCGTGGGTGTTGTGCTTGGGCTTGGACCAGATCTTCCACAGCCCGTACAGGGCGACGAGGGCCCACACGGCCTCCGTGATGAACAGGCCCGGGTTGAAGGGGGAGATCGCGGTGTAGGTGAAACCGGTCGCCCCGAGGAAGTTCAGCGTCTGGTAGAGCGGTGAGCCCGACGTGAACACGCCGAAGTTCAGCAGCCCGCAGCAGGCGGGTGGTGCGCGGCAGGTTGATCTTGATGTAGCGCAGCAACGGTGCCCGGGTCCGCCCGGGCGGCACGTGCACCTGCACCTGCACCTTCTCGGTCGCGTTCGGCGTCCCACGGAAGTCGACACCTGCCCTCAGGGCGGGTGATGAGGTCGGATCCTCTGTCATGGCTCTCCCTTCCTGCACACAGCACTCGAAAGACCCCCGAGCCCAGTGGCCCGGGGTCCCTTCGTGGTGTGGCGGTAGCGGCGGCTCAGCGACTTCGACTGCAAGCGCTGGCGGGTCTTCGGGTACGTCGGCGTCTGGCGATTCTCACTCAACGCACCATCTACGTACTACGTTAAATAGTAGCAGAGGCGGCATCGAGAAACTCCAACCGCGCGCCGTGACCTGGCGTCGGTTCGGCACTCAGGAGCCTCGCGACACGATGGACACCTGGGTCGATCTGGCTCGACGCGCCGGCCGGATCCGGGTCCTCTCCTCCAGCTGCCCTCGAGGAGATGCTCGTCGACGCGTTCGGCCGCGACTTCGTGCTGTCCACGGACCTGACCCTGCGGTACTCGGGGGTCGTCGCAGCGACGCGGGAGCTGGCGGAGGAGATCGCCGGGGTGATTTCGAGGTAATCGCCTGGTGATCGCGAGGGAGTGAGCCTCAGCGGAGGTGGTCGCCTGACGCAGCCCTGGAGTCACCGAGGTGGACGGTGGGCCAGGCCGACAGGTCCGCCAGGAGCTGGCGGTCGTGCGTGGCGACGATGACCGCCGACCTGGTCTGGTGCAGCGCGGCGGTGAGGTCGTCGACCAGCGCAGCGGACAGGTGGTTCGTCGGTTCGTCCAGGAGTAGCAGGTCGGGGCGTTCGGCGAGGCAGAGCGCCAGATGGAGCCGGCGCTGCTGACCCTGGGAGAGGTGGGAGACCGGCGTGCGCAGGCTGTGCGAGTCGAGGAGCCCGCTGGCTGCCGGCGTCGATGCTCCGGCCTCGCCGGTGTCGCCGTGCCTCGTCGACCTAGTTCGACGCTGCTCGAGGAGGAGGTAGGCCGGAATCTCTGGTGGCCACGGCGGGACCTCCTGCGACAGGAAGGCGATGCGTGCCGTGGGGTGGGTCCGCACCTGGCCCTCGGTAGGTGTCAGCTGGCCGGCGAGGAGCGCGAGCAGCGTGGACTTGCCGGACCCGTTGGCTCCGGTGACCACCAGGCGATCACCGCCGACGACCGAGAAGCTCGTCGGCGTGCGGAAGCGACCCGCGACGGTGACGCGGTCACAGGTGAGCACCGGCCGTCCGGGCGAGGTGACCGTCTCAGGCAAGTGCAGGGTCAGCGGTGGTTCGGGCACGGTGATGACGTGGGCCTCGAGCAGCTCCTCGCGTCGGTTGAGGGCCTGGACGACGCCTGCGGCACGGGTGGCGCGCTGGTGCTTGCCGTGGCCCTTCTCCGGGCGCCACCCGGAGTGCAGCCGGCCACGAGCGTCCTCCGCGGCCTGGACGAGCCGGGCGCGTTCCGCGAGCTGGTCGGCGTGGTCCTGCTCCCAGCGCGCGCGGTCTCGCTTGCGCCCCTGGACCCAGGCGTCATACCCGCCCGCAGAGAGGCGAGGGCGACCGTCCTGGCTGGGGTCGAGGTCGAGGAAGGAGGTGGCGACGTCGCGCAGCAGCGCCCGGTCGTGGGTGACCAGCGCCAGACCGCCGCGGTGCGAGCGCAGCCGCTCGGTGAGGAAAGCCAGCGCAGCCGCGTCGAGGTGGTTGGTCGGCTCGTCCAGGAGCAACAGGTCAGGCGCCGAGCCGAGGACGCAGGCCAGCCGGACCCGGTAACGCTGCCCGACCGACAGGGAGGACAGGAGCCGGTGGCGGTCGGTGCACGCGCCCAGCCCCGCCAGTGCGACGTCGACCCGGCGCTCGGCGTCCCAGGCGTCCACGGTTGTCGCGACGGCCAGGGCCTCCGCGTACTGCTCGTCGGCACCGGGCCGCTGTCGGGCCAGGGCGTGGGTTGCCCGCTCGAGCCTTCTCAGGGCCTCCAGGGAGTCTGCGATGGTCGACTGGACGATGGACCCGACGGTCTCGTCGCCGCTGACCGCCAGCGTTTGCTCGACCACGGCCAGGGTGCCGGTCCGTGAGACGGTCCCGGCGTCCGGCGCGGTGAGCCCCGCGAGGACGCGGAGCAGCGTCGTCTTCCCGCGCCCGTTCTCGCCGACGATGGCCAGGCGGGACCGCGCGGAGAGGACGAGATCCACGTCGCTCAGCACGCGACGGTCACCCAGGGTGACGTGGACGCCATCGGCGCGGATGTGGGCAGCGGCGCCGGCAGGAATGCCGGATCGTGGAGGAAGCTTGCGGTCGGGGTGCTGCACGGTGGTCTCCTCGGCTCGTCGTGGGAGCCGGGCAGCACGAGGGGCCGCCCGGCCAGGACCAGGACGGCGAGCAGAGGGGACGGGTCACGCTGGACTCTGCCGCCGTCAGCGGCGAGTCCAGGGCTTCACGAGGGCGGTACCGAACACGCCCCCGAGGGTAGAGGAACCCGAGCCACCACGCCCAGGGGTTATCGGGGCCTGACCAGGCAGCTATCCGCGTCAGGATGCCTGCGCGTGCTCCCGCTCCCGCAGCGCATCTTCGAGGAGAGCGACCAGCGCCTCGAGCTGCACGTCGGCGGAGTCGACGATCTCCGTGTCGGCCCCGTCGAGGGCCCGAGCGGCCAGCCCCGCCTTGCTGTCGATGAGCTCGGCGATCCTCGTGTCGAGGGTCTGCGCGGCGATGATCCGCCACGCCGTGACCGGCTCGCCCTGCCCGATCCGGTGGACGCGGTCGATGGCCTGGGTCTGCTCGGCGTCCGTCCAGGACAGCTCGGCGAGCACCAGGTTCGAGGCGATCTGCAGGTTGAGGCCGACGCCCGCAGCCGTCAACGAGCACACGACGACTGCGACGTCCGGGTCGTGGGTGAACGCGTCGATGTGCTTCTGCCGGGCCGCCGCGGTCTGGTCGCCGCGGATGGAGGCATAGCGGATGCCGCGTTTGGCGAACGTCTCCTCGGCGGTGTCCATGACATCGATGTGCTTGGCGAAGAAGACCACCTTGCCGGCGCTGCGGGCGAGCTGGGCGGCGTAGTCGGCCGCCAGCCCCGCCTTGGCCTGACCGATGCGCCGCATCATGGTGAACACGTTCTCGTCCGACTTCTTGGTGCTCTTGCTCGCCCGCTCCCACGCGGCGACCTGACGCACCAGGCCGTGGTCGATGCCCTCGATGACCTCGCCCCCGTGGCGTGCCTCCAGGGTCCGCTCGTAGCGGTCGACCAGGCGGCGGGCGAGGCTCTGCTCGGCGGCCCGGATGGACCGCCCTGCCTCGCCGTCGATCTCGACGGGGACGTCGGCCACGCGGCGCGCGGGAAGGTCGGCGGCGACGTCGACCTTGCGCCGCCGGACGATGCCGCGGTCGATGACGGCCGCGCGCGCCGCGGCCAGGAAGCCGCGGTCGGCAGGTGTCAACCCGGTCTCCTCCAGCGCCGCCATCAGCTCACCGACCGGCTTGGTCTCGTCGATCCACCCGAGGAGCTGCCAGATCGCCGTGAAGTCCTCGATGTCGTTGATCAACGGCGTGCCGGTGAGCGCCATCACGAGGGGGTTCGCGGTCCGCTCGCGGATGCGCTCGGAGAGGTGCAGGACGTTCTGGGACCGCTGGGACTTCCGGTTCTTGATGTAGTGCGCCTCGTCGACCACCATGCCGCGCAGACCGAGATCGCCGAGCCAGCCCACGTGCCGGTCGAGGACCTCGTAGTTGACGATGATGATGTCCGCGAACCCGTCGATCGTCTCGCCGTCGCCGTACACCACCGTCGCGGGATGGCGGGGCGTCCACAGCCTGGCCTCGCGCGCCCAGTTCATCTTCACGACGTTCGGGACGACCACGAGCAAGGGGTATGCGTTCGCGGCCTCCGCAGCGAGCAGCGCCTGCGCCGTCTTGCCCAGGCCGGGCTCGTCGGCCAGCAGGAACGTGCGGTGCCCCTCCGCCGCGGCGGCGACCACCTGCGCCTGGTGCGGCATGAGGTGCAGCCCGCCGGTCACCCCGGTGGAGGTCGGATCCGGCAGGTCCATGCACGACGACGTGCCCCCGGCCTCGAACGACCTCAGCAACGGCTCGATGAGCTCCCAGCCGGCGAGGCGGCGCGGCTTCGCAGTGCGCACGGCGACGGCGGAGTAGTCGGGTGGGAGGAAGGGGTTGGCGAGCTGCCGGGACACCACCGACTGAGGCACCACGCGGCGCTGCTCGGCGGCGGTGGGCTCGGCCGGCTCGGGCGCCTCGGCGGGCTCGTGGGGGACCTCGATGCCGGCCGCCTCGAGGAGCTCACGGCGCAGCGACCGCGCGCGGTCGGAGATGACGGCGTCGTCGGCGAGCAGCCCGAGCAGGGAGGCGTCCCGGGCGGCAGTGGTCGCGAGGATGGTGGCGATGCCGTCGAGGCGTTTCAGGTCCTCGGTCCGTCGGGCCGCCGCCTTGGTCTCGTCCGCCTTCACGCGGGCGCGCTCCTCGCGCATGAGCAGCGCCACGACCTGGAACTTGGTCCGGGTCGACGGCGACGCGTGGCCGCGCTGGACCGCGGACTCGACCTCGCGGACGACCTTGGCCAGCACCTGGATGAGGCCGTCGTTGTCGGGGCGGGGTCGCCGCTGGGTGCGCGTGCGTGCGCCGTTCTGGCGCGGGGCTCTGCGAGCCACGAACTCCTCCTCGGAGCGATCGGTCAGGTCACCAGCGACGGGGCGAGCCCGCACCGCGCCCGCGGCGGGGCGCTGGACGCGTCAGCAGCCTTGAGCTGGAGACGTCCCCCGGTGCGAGCTGGTCCAGCGGATCTGCAGGAGATCGACGCTCGGACGTGTCCAGCCGCGATGGCATCACTAGCGTACCGCGTTCTCGGGAGTCCTCAGTTCTGGGTACGCCCCCGACCACGTGGGTCAGCGGCGGTCGGCCTGGCCGCGGTCATCCTCAGCCCGTCGTGGTGGTGGGCGCGGCCCGGCTGGCGCTACCGTACCGGCATGCCCTCGGGCCTCTCCCCACGTCTGGCGGCCATCGTGGACGCCCTCCCGCTGACCCCGCGGTCCCGCGTGCTGGAGATCGGGTGCGGGACGGGCGCCGCGGCGCGAGCGATCGCCCGTCGGCTGGACACCGGCCACATCCTGGCGATCGACCGCTCGGCCACGGCGGTCGCGCAGACCCGCTCAGGCTCAGCCGCCGAGATCGAATCAGGGCGGATGAGCGTCCGCCAGGTGGCGGTCGAGTCGTTCGTCATGGAGCCGGGCGATCTTGCCTTCGACATCGTCCTCGCCGTCCGCGTCGGCGCGCTGGACGGTCGGCATCCCGACGTCGGGCAGCGCGCGGCGCAGCGCCTCCTGGCGGCGCTCGCTCCGGCCGGCAGGGTCTTCATCGACGGTGGTCAGCCCCTCCGGGAGCTGGACCTCTCGACGTGGGTCTAGACCGGACCTGCGTCCTCGCGCGTCGCGGGCCCGGGATCGCGGGTCTACCGTGGCCATCGTGAGGTATGCCGTCAGCCTGCCGCCGTTCACCGACCCGGCCACGGTCCTCGGCTGGGCCCGCGCCGCCGAGGGCGCCGGCTGGGACGGGTTCTTCCTCTGGGACCACGTGCAGTGGCGACCCGGGGTCGCGCCGTTGGATCCGTGGGTAATGCTCGGGGCGGTCGCGGCGGTGACCGAGCGGATGCGGCTCGGCACCCTGGTCACGCCGCTGTCGCGTCGGCGTCCGTATGCGGTCGCCAAGCAGGTCGCCACGCTGGACCGGCTCAGCGGCGGGCGGGCGGTGCTGGGCGTGGGCCTGGGTGAGCCGCCGGACCGGGACTTCGCGGACCTGGGGGAGGAGGCGGACCCGCGCGTCCGGGCGACCATGCTGGACGAGGCGCTGCAGGTGATCGACCAGCTGCTGCGCGGCCCGACCGACCACACCGGGGAGCACTACAGGGTCAAGGCCGACCTGCACCCGCGCCCCGTGCAGCGGCCCCGACCACCGATCTGGGTCGCCGGCGTCACCCCGCACCGGCGGCCCCTGGCGCGGGCACGCCGCTGGGACGGCGTGGTCCCGATCGGTGGCCAGGAGGACCTCTCCCCGCAGGATCTGGCCACCTACCTCGCTCTTGACGGCCGCCCCACCCGCGAGGGGTGGGATGTCGTCGTCCACCCAGCCGCGGGCTTCTCGGCCCAGGAGTACGCCGAGGCCGGCGCGACCTGGCTGGTCCGGTCGGTCATGCCAGCCGGGAGTGACAACTGGGAGGCTGAGGCCGAGGTGATGGTCCGTCAGTCTCCGGGTGCCGCGTCCTGTCCATCCTCGACGGGCAGCGTCAACGCCGACGACACCGACGGCGGCGGCGAGAAGGGCGAGCACAGCAGATGACTTTCCCACGGCATACCCTGCTCATCCTCGGCGCCGGGGGCGACCTCACGGCCCGACTGCTCCTTCCCGGACTGGCGGAGGTGCTCCACCAGCGCGAGCTCGACCTCGACCTGGTCGGTGTCGACCGCGCCGACTGGGGGGACGAGGGCTGGCGCACGCGGGTCGCCCAGTCGTTCGCCGTCTCCGGGCTGCAGGGGAGCCGCCAGGACGAGGTGGTCGGCGCGGCACGCTACGTCCAGGCGGACGTGACCGACCGGGACAGTCTGGAGCGCGCGCTGACGGGCAGCGCAGACCGGCTCATCGTGTACTTCGCCCTGCCGCCGGCCGTCACGGTGCGCGCCTGCCAGGCGTTGGCAGGGATCGACCTGCCGACCGACGCCCGGCTGGTGCTGGAGAAGCCGTTCGGGACCGACGTCGAGGGTGCGGAGAAGCTCAACGACCTGGTGACGGGCGTCGTCCCGGAGGGGCAGGTGTACCGGGTCGACCACTACCTGGGGATGTCCACCGTGCTGAACATCCTCGGGCTCCGCTTCACCAACCGCGTGCTGGAGTCTGTCCTGGACAACACGCAGGTCGAGAGTGTCGACATCACCTTCGAGGAGAGCCTCGCCCTGGAGGGCAGGGCCGGCTACTACGACGGCACCGGGGCCCTGGTCGACATGATCCAGAGCCACGCCCTGCACGTCCTCTCGTTCCTGGCGATGGAGCCACCCAGCAGCATCGAGGCACGCGACATCCGCGACGGCACCGCGGCGGTGCTCCGGGCCACCCGCGTGTGGGACGGAGATCCGGTCGCGAGCAGCCGGCGAGGCAGGTACACCGCGGGTGATGTCGAGGGCCGGTCGGTCCCCTCCTACGTCGACGAGCCAGGGGTCGACCCGGCGCTGGAGACCGAGACGTATGCCGAGGTCACGGTCGAGGTGAACAACTGGCGCTGGGCGGGGGTGCCGTTCCGGCTCCGTGCGGGTAAGGCTCTCAGCGCGCTCAACAAGAGAGCCACCATCACCTTCAAGCAGCCGGCCTGGGTGCCGCGGGGCCTGTACGGCCACGAGTCGCCCGACCGGGTGCACATCGGGCTTGACCCGGAGGTGCTGCAGATCGACTTCAACGTGACCGGCCCCGGAGACCCCCGTGGCGTGGACCGGGTGGCGATGAACGCCAGCTTCGGGACCAGCCACCTGCCGCCTTACGGCCAGGTCCTCGCGGGCGTGCTCGACGGCGACCCCACGCTGTCGGTCCGCGGCGACCACGCTGTCGAGACCTGGCGGATCGTGGAGCCGGTGCTGGAGGCCTGGCGCAACGGCGCAGTGCCCCTGGAGGGGTACCCCGCCGGCACGACCCTGCCCCGCTCGGGCTCACCGCGCGGCCGCGTCGGCTGACCCGGTCGTCCCTCAGTCGAAACCTTCCACCTCCGGGGTGACCCCTGGGTCATCTCCTCCTGCCGAGCCTTCCTCCCACGACAGAGGCAGCACGTTCAGGCCGCGGTAGCTGGTCCCGCCCTGCCAGGAGTGGAAGACGACGTAGTCCTGCCCGTCCGGCCCGGTGACGATGTCCTGGCCGCCCGGCCCGACATACTCCGCCGAGGGCCCGATGCTGGCCAGGAGCGGCTCAGGGTCCTTGGTGTAGGGCCCGGTGACCGCGTCGGCGGTCGCGTACCCCACGGCATACCCCGCGCCCCCGTAGTCGTTGGCGGAGTAGAGGAGCACGTAGGTGCCGTCGCGCTCCACCAGCGTCGGCGCCTCGACCAGGTTGCCCTCCCACTCCTGGTCCTGCTTCACCAGCCGGGTCGCGGGCCCGTCCAGCGAGAGCCCGTCGGTCGCGAGCGGGGCCAGGTGGAGCCAGGTGTCCAGGCCGCAGCAGTTGCCGTCGTTCTTCCAGAGCAGGTAGTGGGTGCCGTCCTCGTCGAGGAAGGTCGCCGCGTCGATGGCACCACCCTCGTCCTCGGGGCAGACCAGCATCCCCTCACCCACCACCTCGAACGGCCCCTCCGGGCTCGTGGACACCGCCGTGCCGATGCACTGCAGGGTCGGCTGGTAGTTGGTCGCGGTGAAGTACAGGACGTAGCCGTCCCCGACCGCGCTCACCTCGGGCGCCCAGGTCTTGCCCGGGATGACCCAGGACGGCAGCTCGGGCAAGGCGTCCCCGAGCTGCTCCCACGTCACCAGGTCCGTCGACCTGGCCACCCGGACGTTCTGGTTGTTGCCGTTCGTCGCGTACGCGTAGTAGACGCCGTCCACCTCGAGCACGTCGGGGTCGGGGAAGTCGTCGTTGATGACCGGGTTCTGGTCCGCCGGCGTGCCCGTGCCCGTGGTGGCTGCGGACTCGTCCTGGGCGGTGCCGGCGGGGGAGTCTTCGGGTGTCGAGGACGCGGAGCAGGCCGTGAGCACCGCGAGCGTCCCGAGCGCGAGCAGTGCGCAGGCCCGCCTCAGCCTGTGCACCTCAGCCCTTCAGTCCGGAGCGGGCCACGCCCTCGATGAGGTAGCGCTGGAGGAAGACGAACAGGACCAGGACCGGGACGCTGGCCACCACCGCTCCGGCCATGAGCAGGTCGTAGCGGACCGCGTTGGCCGACTGCAGCGTCGACAGGCCGGCCGGCAGCGTCTGGATCTCCGGACTGAACAGCACGTAGATCGGCCACAGGAAGTCGTTCCAGTTCGTCAGGAAGGACAGCAGCGCGAGCGTGGCCAGCGCCGGCCTGGACAGCGGCAGCACGACCCGCCAGAAGGTCTGCCACTGGTTGGCCCCGTCCAGCCGGGCGGCCTCCTCGAGCTCAACGGGGATCCCCAGGAAGAACTGGCGCATGAAGAACACGCCGAAGGCCGAGGCCGCCGTCGGCACGATGACGGCGAGCAGCGTGTTCAGCCAGCCGAGCTCTCCGACGATCAGGTAGTTGGGGATGATGAGGATGACCGGCGGAACGAAGAGGGTGGCGATGATGAGGCCGAAGACGATCCGTTGGCCGGCGAAGCGCATCCGCGCCAGCGCGTAGGCGGCCAGGGCGGACGTCGTCACGACGATGGCGGCGTTGGCCAGCGCGGCGAGCATGCTGTTGCCGAACCAGCGGAGGACGGGGGTTCCCGAGGCGTTCAGGATGGTCTCGTAGGCCTGGGTGGTGAAGGGGTTGGGGATCCACGAGGGCGGGATGGCCCCGGCTTCGGCGCGGGTCTTGAACGAGGTGACCACCATGAAGATCAGGGGGCTGATGAAGATCAGCGCCAGCACGATGAGCACGGCGTAGGTCAGCACCTTGCGGCCCGCACCTCGGCCCTGGCCGGCCGAGCGGTCCTCGGCCGGTGGCGGTGCGTCGGTCGTCCCGCGTATCTGGCCCGCCTCCAGCCGGTCTGGGTCGGTCTCCAGGCTCATCTCAGCCCTTCCTCTCACGGAACAGCCAGAAGACGCCCAGGCTCAGCAGCATGAGGAAGACGGTCAGGACGTAGCTCATGGCGGAGGCGCTGCCCATCTGGTAGTTGCGCAGCCCGGTCTCGGCGATCTGGTAGATGGCGGTGCGGGTGGCCCGTCCCGGACCGCCCTCGGTCATCAGGTAGGACTGGCCGAACATGTTGACCGACGCGATGATCGTGACCATCGTCACGAAGGAGAGGACGGGGCGCAGGCCGGGCAGCGTCACGTGCCGGAACTGCTGCCAGCCGTTGGCACCGTCCACGCGGGCCGACTCGTAGAGCTCCCGGGGGATGTCCTGCAGCCCGGCGAGGTAGATCACCGCGTTGAAGCCGAGCGTCCACCACACGGTCACGCCCACCAGGGCCACCCAGGCGGCTGGGACCGAGGTGGTCCAGGCGATGTCCCCGGGGAGGCCGATGGCGTCGAGGTAGTAGTTGACCAGCCCGATGTTGCGGTCGAGCAGGTAGCGCCACAGCACGGCCACCACCGCCACGCCGAGCACGTACGGGGCAAAGAACACGGCCCGGAAGACGTTGCGTCCCGGGAAGGACCTGTTCATCACCAACGCGACGAGCAACGGGATCACCAGCAGCAGCGGGACGCTCGTGACGGTGAAGATCACCGTCGCCTGCATCGAGTCCCAGAAGATGTCGAAGGTGATGGAGCCCGGCCGGAGCAGGGTCAGGTAGTTGTCCAGACCGACGAACGGCTTCCCCGGCAGCGTGTAGTCGTACCGGTGCAGGCTGATCCATGCCCCATACACGATCGGCGCGATGACGAAGACGGTGAAGAGCGTCAGGTAGGGGGCGAGGAACAGCCAGGGCGTGAGGCGCCCGTGGGTGGTCGGGCGCCGCGACGTGGTGCCCTCGTACGCCGCCGGGGTCTGGACCTCCTCCCCGGTCGGGGTGGCGGACGCCGCCACCTCAGCCTCCGAAGCTCTCGAGGTTCTGCTCCATCAGCTCGGTCGCCTGCTCGCTCGCCCGCTCCAGGGCCGTCGCCGGCTCGCTGCGACCCAGGATCGCCTCGCTGAGCGCCGGCTCCAGAGCCTCCGCCTGCACCCCACCCAGCCCGGGCACGGGCGGCAGGAAGCGCATCGTCTCGATCTGCTCGGCGATGACGCCCTGGGGAGCGTCGTCGAGCACGCCGCTGTCGCGCACGGACTGACGCGCGGGGATCATGCCGGAGCCGGCCCACTCGGCCGACTGCTCGCTCATCCAGCCGATGAACACCTGCGCCGCCTGGTACTTGTTCTCGTCCTCCGTCGCCTGCTTGGTGATGAAGAAGTTGTGCGAGTTGGCCCAGATGGCGTCCTCGTCGAAGATCGTCGGGACGGGGGCGATCTCGTAGGGCACCCCGGACTCCTCCAGGTCGTTGATCTGCCAGATCCCGTCCCAGGTGATGGAGTTCTCGCCGTTCTTGAAGGCTGCGTACTGGGAATCGATCGCCACGTCGGAGGGGCTGTACCCCTCCTCGATGATCGACCGCTGCCACTCTGCGCCCTCCAGCGCCTCAGGGGAGGCGAAGTCGGCCGCCGAGCCGTCCTCCGCGTAGACCTCCGCACCGTTCTGCCAGGCGAGCGAGAGGTACATGAGGTGGCCAGGCCACTGGTTGGGCATCCAGAACGGGTTCTCGTACCCCGCCTCCTGCAGCGCGTCGAGCGCCGCCATGAACGACTCCTCGTCGGTCGGGACCTCGGTGATCCCCGCCTCCTCGAAGTGCTCGGTGTTGTAGTACATCGCCAGGGAGTGGACGTCCAGCGGTATGCCGTAGCGCTGGTCCTCGTAGACGCCGGCCTCCCAGACCTCCTCGCTGAAGTCGTCGGCGCTGAGCCCGAGCCCCTCGGCGATGCTGTCGACGGGGACGATGACGTTGCGGGCGGCGTTGGTCGCGAGCTGGTCCAGGTGCATGACCCCGACGTCCGGGCCCTCGCCGGCGTTCACCGCGGCCGGCACCCGCTGGTAGAAGTCCGCCCACTGGATGGTGTTGGGGACCACGGTGATGTTCTCGTGCTCGGCCATGAACTGCTCGACCAGCTCCTGCATGAACGGGCCGTCACCGCCCGTGAAGCCGTTCCAGTAGGCCAGCTCCACGGCCGGGCCGGTGTAGTCACCGGTGAACTCGGCCCCGTCCCCCGGGCGGGGTGTCACCCTGCTGGGCGGCCTCCTCCGGGGTCATCCCGCCTCCGCAGGCCGCGAGGACCAGCGCGAGGCCGGCGGTGCAGACGGTCAGGGTGGTGCGGCGGGCCGGTGCGGCCCGACGGGAAGACTGCGTGAACCTCATGGGATGCCCCTTTCACCGGGCCGCTGCATCGCGCAGACGGCGCTCGTGGTATGGGCTAGTTGTACTCCTGCTTTTCCGTCCTGTACTGCTCAACCGTCACGTTTGCCCGTCGGCGGTCGTCGGCCGGTCCGTCAGCGGTCCTGTCGCCGCAGCTACCGCACCCGGTCCAGGCGCACCGGCTCCCACGTGGGCCCGTCCACCGACGGTCCCGACGGGCCCCAACGGATCGGGTCGATGCACATCCGGCGCATGGTCATCTCCACGTCCCAGGCGTGGTAGACGAGGACGTCCCGGTCACCGGGTCCGCGGACCACGGAGGCGTGCCCAGGACCCAGCACCTTGCCCGGCACAGTCGCCAACAGCCGCGTCTTGCCCGGCGGGTCCTGCCAGGGCCCGAGGGGGTGGTCGGCCACGGCATACCCCATGCCGTATCCCTCACCCTCCCAGGAACCGCCGGAGTACAGGCAGTAGTAGCGACCGTCCCGGCGCACGACCGCCGGCCCCTCGAGCGTGTGCCAGTCGTAGACCCCGCCGTGGATGGTGCGCTGCCGCTGGAAGATCTGCCAGTCGGCGCTGGGCTGCAGGACCGTGCGGGGCCGGCCGCGAAGGCGGGTCATCGTCTCCAGGACGTCGACGGCCAGCATGGTCCCGACCCGGGTGCCGTCCAGGACGTCCCTGGCGTAGAACAGGTACCAGGTGCCGTCATCGTCGCGGAAGGGGTGGCCGTCGATGGCGAACCGCTCGTCCGGGGTGAGGTCGACCCCGCAGTCGTGGAAGGGACCCAGGGGGCTGTCGGCGACGGCGACCCTCATGGAGTGGCCCACGTCGCCCGTGCCGACGGAGTAGTACATCCACCAGCGGCCGTCGGCCTCCGCCACCTCGGGGGCCCAGTAGTCGGTCCCTGCCTCGGGTGCCAGGGCCTGCAGCGCTCCGCCGGCCAGGGTCCAGGAGATGAGGTCCGAGGCGGTGAGCACCTCGAAGACGAGGTCACCGTGGCGGCCCCCGGTGCCGTAGGCCACATACCTCGGCAGACCCGGGTCGGAGGTGCGCAGCACGAACGGGTCCGCGAAGTAGCCCGGATGGACCGGGTTGCGGTAGTGCCCGGCCGGCGCGGCGGGCCCCGTGGAGGGGATGTCGTTCACGGCTTCTCGGTCATCCGCGGTCCGTGCCGACCGCATGCCCGCCGGTCCGGGAACCGCCCGCCGCCTCGACCCGCGTGGACGCGTGCTCGCCCGCGCGCATGATCGGGAGCCGTTCCACCCTGCGCGCCGCGCGTCCGAGCTCCTGGTCGAGGGCGGCCAGCCAGCTCGCGAGGGCGGGTGCCCTGCGCAGGGCCACCCGCTCCAGCAGGTCCCTCGTCCGGTCGATGGCGGTCAGCGGCAGCGCCGCCACCACGTTGCCGGGCGGTCTGCGGGCCACGACGGGATGGGCCCGGGTGGGGGAGACCCGCCGGACGACCTCCCAGAGCAGGCCCAGCCGGCGCAGCTGGCCCAGGGTGAGCTGCTGCTGCAGCCCGGGCAGCAGCTCGTCCTCCTCGTCACGGACGTCCTCGCGCAGCAGGCCGGCCAGCCGCTGCAGCAGCGGTTCACGTCGAGGGTCCGTGATCTCCAGGTCCTCCAGCCGCGAGACGACCTCGTTGACCTCCTGGTGCTCCTGCTCGACCTGGAGGGTCAGCTCTTCCCCCTCGGGCAGGACGCGGCGCAGCACCGGCCACAGGACGGACTCCTCGGCGAAGGCGTGCGGGAAGACGAGGCGGTAGAGGTCGAGCAGGATCGGTCGCTGCCCGGCCAGCGGGGTCGCGTCCAGCTGGCGGAGGAGCTCCTCCAGACGGATGTGGTCGGCACGCTGGCGGTACAGCACGCTGAGCCGTCCCCCGAGGGCAGCCGGGTCCTGCTGGGCGAGGGACAGGGGCGGTTGGTCCGCCGACAGCGTGGTCATGAAGTCCTCCTCGGAGACGGGCGCCAGATCCCCAGAGTGGTATGCGGTGGGCGGGGCTGTCCTGACGAGCCGCCCCCGGCGTGCTCAGTCGACCCTCGGGCGCTCGTCAGGTACCCGTCAGTCGCACGTCAGGAGCTGCCGTCGGCCTCGGTGACCACGATCTCGGCGACCTCCCGGGTGAAGGTGCGCAGGCATTCGCGGATCGCCAGGGCCAGTGCGCCGAAGAGGACGTCGTCCAGGCCGTCCCGGGAGGGCATGACCCGGGAGTGCTCGAGCACGCTCTCCAGGCTCTCCCGGCTCCGCTGCACCACCTGCGGCTCCGCACGGGCGGCGTCGGGGTGGGCGAAGACGTCCGCGGCCTGGTCCAGCGCGGTGGCCGAACGCCGGCGCAGCACGATGCCCTCCTCGCTCAGGGCTGGGGCCGACTGACCCAGGACCACACCGACCGCCATGAGCGTGGCGGCACACCGGCTGAGCGCCTCGGCGCGGTCCAGCTCCCGGGTGGCACGCGACTGACGCAGCCTGGCCCGGGGGTTGCCGCGCATGGCTCGCCGCGCCTCGATGATCGCCGACCGGAGCTTGGCCTGCGCCTGCTCCAGCTCCACCACGTTGGCGTGCACCACCTCGCCTCGACGGGCCGCGGCCTCGGTCTCCGTTGCCTCCTCCGTGACCTCACCCACGCCCTCCGTGTCCTCACCCACGGCGCCGAGGGCCTGCCCCGCGTCACGGGTCGCGGTCCCCTCCCTGGTCCCGTCGCCGTTCTGGTCGCGCAGGATCGCGGCGTAGCTGCGCATCTGCACCGCGAGCCGGTCCTGCACGTCCGCCACCGCGGTCTGCAGGTCGTCCTCGCCGAGCGGCGCGAAGAGGACCACGTTGACGATGACGCCGACGACAGCTCCGAGCGGGATCTGGACGACATACCCCAGGGCCATCGCCCCAGGTTCCGGCCCGCCGGTGGCCAGCACGAAGAGCGCGGCCATCGGGGTCCAGGTGCGCTGTGCCCCGAACAACCGAGCGGAGCCCAGCAGCACCCCTACAGCGATCGTGACCGCGACCGTGACGGGGTTGGCGAAGGTCAGCGCCTCCACGCCCACCGCGATGGCCACGCCCAGGGTGACGGCGCCGAAGACCTGCAAGGACTCCTTGACGGAGTCGACCAGGACCAGCCCGACAACGGTGAAGGCGCCGAGGGCGGCGTAGTAGCTGTAGCCGTCCAGGGGTTCCGGCAGCAGGGAGCCCAGGTAGTAGGCGACCCCGCTGGCCAGCGCGGCCTTGACGGCGACGATGGGCACGCGTCGTCGCAGGAGCCGGTGCACGCGGGACATGGCTCCACGGTAGGGCTCCTCCGCGCCGACGCACCCCGAGGACCGACGCACCCTGGTGCCAGCCGCCGATCTCACCCCACCGCGCCGCTTCCGGGATGAGACCGGTCGCGGAGGCGCCTAGCCTGGAGGGCATGACCGAGATCGTCCTGATCGCCAATGCCGGAGACGGCACCATCAGCACCCTGCGCCTGCACCGCGGGGACCGACCTCGGTTGAAGGTGCTGGCCACCACCGGGGGCCTGGAGGGGTGCGGCACCTTCGCGGTGGACCGGGGGCGCGACCTGGTCTACGCGGCATACAAGGGCGATCAGGCCGGGATCGCCACCCTGAGCCTGGACCGGGAGACCGGGCAGCTCACCGAGCGCTCCCGCACCACGGTCGAGGCCTCCATGACCTACCTGGAGCTCTCGCGCGAGGCAACCCTCCTGCTCGGCGCCTCCTACGGGGGCGGGGTCGGCCTGGTGTGGCCGGTGCAGGACGGGACGCTCGGGGCGCCGACCGCGCGGACCGAGAACGCAAACCTGCACTGCGTGGTCGCGCACGCCGGGCACGCCTGGTTCGTCTCCCTCGGTGACGACCTGGTCTCCCAGCACGCTCTCTCCGCCGAGGGAGAGCTCAGCCCGCTCGACCCGCCCACCGTGCCGATGCCGGACGGGTCCGGGCCACGACACCTCATCCTCGACCGGGACAGCAGCACCGCCTACCTGGTCACCGAGTACTCCGGCGAGCTGTTCCGGCTCACCCTGGACGACGACGGCACCCTCCAGCCGCACGAGACGGTCAGCTTCGTCGACCCGTCCCAGGGTCTGTCGCACAGCCGGATGGACGCCGACCCGCTGGAGGAACACCTCATCTGGGGCGCCGACGTCGGGGTCGCCGGCGACGTCGTGCTCGCCTCGGAGCGCACCTCCTCCCTGATGACCTCGGTCCCGCTGACGGACGGGCGCCTGGGCGAGCCCGTGGCGTTCACCCCGGTGCCCACGCAGCCGCGCGGCTTCCGGGTCAGCGACGACGGGAGGTATGTGGTGTCCGTCGGTGAGCGCGCCACGGAGGCGGTGCTGCTCGAGGTCGGGCAGGACGGCACGCTGACCCAGGTCGACGTCGCGGGGATCGGCAACGGGGCGAACTGGGTCCGCTTCGTCTGAGGTCAGGCGTCAGCGTCCAGCGCGGGTCGCGTGCTGCTCGTCCAGAGCGGCCAGCCCGGCCAGGGCCTGCTCCAGGGTCGCGAGGTCGTCCGAGCGCAGCTGGGCCACCAGCCGGGTCAGCTCACCCGTGGGCACACCCTCCGCGCGTGCGAGCCGCAGGTTGGTCGAGCCGGTGAGGTCCATCGCCAGCACTGCGTCGGCCTGGGCCCGCACCTGCTGCGCGCGGGACACGGTCGCCTCGCCGGTCGAGGCGCCGCGGCTGTCGGTGGCAGAGCCGGTGGTGCTCGTCGGGGCAGTGTCGGAGGTGCCTGGCCAGAAGATGTCGGCGTAGCCGATGTTGCCGTCCCGGTTGGGGTGGTAGGACTCCTGGATCGGCCAGCTCAGGCCGTTGACCCACTCCGGCGAGTCGCACACGGCGTGCCCCTGGAAGGCCGGGCGGGCGTCGACAGACCGGAACCCGGCCGCCTGGGTCCGCTCGGCGATGACGTCGGCCAGCTGGTCGGTCGCGCCGTTGAGGGCCCGCATCTCGGCGGCGCTGAAGAAGGTGGCCAGGTTGCAGTCGCGTCCGTTGAACAGGTGGGGGTAGTTGCCGATGACGACGTCTGCGGCCGGAGCGCGCGCGGCGATCTCGGCGAACAGCGCGTCGTAGCGCTGCGGCATCTGGCTGTGCAGGAGAGCCAGTGCGTCGTTGATCCGGCCCTGGCAGTTGGACAGCCACCCGGGCAGGGCGCACTGGGTGATCACGCTCGCGTACCCCAGGTCGTTGCCGCCGATGGTTATCGTCACGTAGTCCGTGGCGGGGGAGAGGGCGCCCAGCTGGTCCCGGCGCACGTCTGCGGTCTCGGCACCGGAGCAGGCCTGGTAGTCCAGCTGCAGCCCGTGCGCGTCGGCGAGCAGGGCCGGGAAGCCGTGCGGCGAGCGGTAGCAGTCGTCGACCTCGGCCCGGGTCCCGGTACCCGCGGAGAAGGAGTCGCCCAGGGCGACGTAGTGCGATGGCTCCTCGGCCTGGACGGGCAGGGCGGCCCCGGCCAGCAGGCCGAGCGCCGAGACTGCGGTGACGGAGGTGAGTACGGTGCTCGGGCGGAGGCTCATGTCCAGACGCTGCCCTCCCTGCTCGGCGCGCCGCAAGGCGTCGAGATGGGATTTTGCCCAACCTTTACCCTCGCGCCCACCCGTCAGTTCTCGTCGCGAGACCCCGGCGGGCTGCGCCCGCCCCGGAGGCGCACCCGGGTCAGTCGGGATCGACGACGGCACCCAGCGACATGCTCAGGGCGACGGCGCCGAGCACGTCGAGCCGGGCGCCGCGCACGGCGGCACCGGCCAGGTCAGCTCCGGTGAGCGGCGTCAGCGTGCACCGGACGAAGCTGCTGCCGTCCAGGCGGCAGCCCTCCAGCGCGGCGCCGAAGAAGGAGGTCGTGCTGAAGGTGCAGGCGGTGAAGGACGACTGCCGGTGCACCGAGGCGTTGAACCTGACCTGCTCGAAGGAGCACCCCTCGAACCGGCAACCGCGGGTCTCGGCCTCGGTCAGATCGATGTCGACGAAGGCGCAGTCGCGGTAGGTGCGCGAGGTCAGCTCTGCGGCATACCAGTCCTCGTCGACGAAACGCTGACCCACGACCTCCGTCATGACAGCGGCTGGCAGTCGCCCTCGCAACCGGTCGCCGACGACGGGGAGTCCGGGCGTGGTCGGCGGTGCAGCACGGCGTGGCTGGGGGTGATCCGCACCTGATCGTCGACCAGCTCGGCCGACCCGTCGACCACCAGGCTGTAGCCCTCGGGCTCGTACGGCGGCAGCAGCAGGGTCACCAGCGGGCTCCCGGGCAGGACCCTGCGGGCCGTGCGGCCGGGCCGCGGGAGGACGAGGACGTCGTCCCGCACCTCGACCTCCACCTCGCCGACGTGCGGCCGGTCCTCGCCGGCGATCAGCAGGTACGCGGTCGGGTGCCTGGGCACCGCCTCGGCCAGCTCCGACAGGTCCACCAGGATGCTCATGCCCCCATCCTGGCCCAACCGTCGGACAGGCAGACTGGCGACATGGGTATGCCGTCCGCGCCGCCGTCCATCCGTCCCTCCGGCAGGGTCACCGGCCTGCTGCTGGCCGCGGGTGCGGGACGCAGGTACGGCGGACCCAAGGCGCTGGTCGACGACGGCTCAGGCCCCTGGGTGGTGCGCGCGGTGCGGACTCTGCTCGACGGCGGGTGCGGAGACGTGCTGGTGGTGACCGGTGCCGCGGCCGAGGAGGTCGAGTCGCTGGTGGCGGGCATGAGCGACGCTCGGGTTGCCACCACCCGGTGCGGCACCTGGGAGCAGGGGATGGGGGAGTCCCTGCGGGCGGGGCTGACGGCGCTGGCGACCCGTGGACGCACCATCCCTGCGCAGTCCCTCGTGCACCTCGTGGACCTGCCGGACGTCGGCCCCGACGTCATCGCGCGGCTGCTTGCCGCCCAGCCTGCCGGTGCCGCGGGCGTCGGGCAGGACGCCCTGGTGCGGGCGGCATACCGGGGCGTGCCGGGGCACCCGGTGCTGCTGGGTCAGGACCACTGGCAGGCGGTGCTCGACGTCGCCCGCGGTGACGCCGGTGCGCGCGCCTACCTGCGCAGGGCCAGACCCGAGCCGGTGGAGTGCGGAGACCTTGCGACGGGGACGGACGTGGACACGCCTGACGTTCGGCCCGCGGGGACAGAGCAGGCAGGGTCCGAGGGGCAGGCGTGAGCGCTTCGGGGCCGGGTCACCAGCTGCGCCGGAGCAGCCCGACAGCTTCGTCCAGCTCCAGGCCGTCGTCGCGCGCAGCGCGGGCCAGCGCCTCCGCCGCGCGCCCGCTGGCCGAGGCCGGTCCGTGCCCCGCACGCACCAACGTGCCACCACGGCCCCTGGTCTCGACATGCCCCTCCTCCTCGAGCTGCCGGTAGGCCTTCGCGACCGTGTTGACGGCCACCCCGAGCTGCGTGGCCAGCGCCCGCACCGGGGGCAGCTTCTCGCCGGGGACCAGCCGGCCCGTTCCGATCGCCGCGACGGTCTGGTCGACGATCTGCTCGTAGGCAGGGGTCGGCAGACCGCTGTCCACCTTCCAGACGTCGATCCGGGCCACCCCCGGACAGTAGGCAGACCGGCCGGCTGCCGTCAACGCGCTTCGCATGGACGACCGCGGGGCCGCCGAGCAGACTGCGAGGACAACCCGCCCGTGGTGAACGGCGCGGCGACGGAGGAGCGAGAGGACACGAGCATGAGTGAGCAGTCGGGGTCGGAGCACGAGGGACAGCAGGAGCCCCTGAACGAGGAGGGGGCGGGCATGGGCATGGACGACGAGCCCAACACCTTCGAGCCGGAGGAGGACCCGGAGGCGACCGAGGAGCCGGAGGGCGAGTAGCGCACCTGACGGACCGGGGGAGGGGCGCCCGGACCGCCCCCCGGCACCCCGCCTTAGACTCCACGACCATGGAGCCCAGCGCCGCGTTCGACAGCCCGCAGGCACTCGCCGACGCCCTGACCGGCACGGCCTACCTGGCCGACGAGGGGCTGGCGACGGTGACCTGGCTGGCGCACCGGCTGCAGCGGCCGCTGCTGCTCGAGGGCGAGCCCGGCACGGGCAAGACCGCGCTCGCCGAGGCGCTGGCGCAGCTGCAGGGCGTGCCGCTGATCCGACTGCAGTGCTACGAGGGGATCGAGGCCAGCCAGGCGCTCTACGACTGGGACTTCCCCCGGCAGATCCTGCACCTGCGGGCCGTGGAGACCGCGGCCGCCGCGCACCGCGACGCCGGGGCGGTCGGGTCCAGCGCGGACCTGGAGGCCGAGCTCTTCGACGAGCGCTTCCTGCAGGCCAGGCCGGTGCTGCGCGCGTTGCAGGAGGCGCCCTGCGTCCTGCTCGTCGACGAGGTGGACCGGGCCGACGACGAGTTCGAGGCCTTCCTGCTCGAGGTGCTGTCCACGTGGTCGGTGACGATCCCCGAGCTGGGGACCGTGCGGGCGACGACACCACCGCTGGTGGTGCTGACCTCCAACCGCACCCGGGAGCTGCACGACGCGCTCAAGCGGCGGTGCCTCTACCACTGGATCGAGCACCCGGGGCTGGAGCGCGAGCTGGCGATCGTGCGGGCCCGGCTGCCGGAGGTCGAGGAGACGCTCGCCCGGGAGGTGGTCGAGGTGGTTCAGCGGCTGCGCGCGGACGAGGGCCTGGTCAAGCCCCCCGGCGTCGCCGAGACCCTCGACTGGGCACGGGCGCTGGCCGCGCTCGGGCAGAGCCGCCTCGACCCCGAGGTCGCGGCGGCCACCATGGGCGCTGCGGTGAAGTACCGCGAGGACGCCGAGCGGGTCCGGGTCGCGCTGGACCGCATGCTCACCCGTTGAGGCCGCTCGGATGAACGCCGCCGATCCCGCCACCACGCACCCGGCTGCGGCGGACGCCACGACGGACGCAGCGACGGACCCAGCGACGACGACGTCGTCCTGGGACGCCGCGCAGACGCTGGGCGGATTCGCCCGTGCCTGCCGGGCCGCTGGGCTGCCGGTCACGGCCGACCGGGAGCGTGGCTTCCTCCGCGCCTGCGCCGAGGTGGGGCTGCGGTCGCGGGAATCCGTCTACTGGGCCGGACGGGCCACGCTCACCGCCTCCCCGGCGGACTTGGCGCCCTACAACAGGGTCTTCACCGGGTGGTTCGGCGGACAGCCGATGCATGCGGTCACGCCGCAGGAGACCCCCCGGACCAGCACGGTCCAGGCCAGCCTCGACGACCCCGGCGAAGGCGGCGGACCGGACGGGCCCGACGACCAGGACCTGGTGAAGGCGGCCGCCTCCGCGCAGGAGGTGCTGCGCCACCGCGACGTGGCCGGCCTCTCGCCCCAGGACCGGGCCGCCCTGCGCCGGCAGTTCGCGCTGCTCAGGCCGCGCCCGCCGATCCGCCGCGGGCGACGGCATACCCCGAGCCACCGCGGCGGGGTCGACGGCCACGCCACGGTGCGGGCGCTGCTGCGGCAGATGGGCGAGCCCAGCCGGATCCGGCGTCGCCGGCGGGTCGACCGCCCGCGCAGGGTGGTGCTGCTGGTCGACGTGAGCGGCTCGATGAGCGCCTACGCCGACGCCCTGCTGCGCCTCGCGCACACGATGGTGCAGGCGGCACCCCGGTCGACCGAGGTGTTCACCGTCGGCACGCGGCTGACCCACGTGACGCGCGCCCTGCGCGAGCGGGACCCGGACCGGGCGCTGCTCGCCGCCGGCGAGGTCGTGCCGGACTGGTCGGGCGGGACTCGGCTGGGGGAGTCGCTGGCGGTGTTCCTGCGCCGGTGGGGACGACGGGGCATGGCCCGCGGTGCGGTCGTGGTGGTGTTCAGCGACGGGTGGGAGCGCGCCGCGCCGGAGCTGCTCGGTGAGCAGCTACGCGCGCTGCGCTCCCTGGCTCACCGCGTGGTGTGGGTCAACCCGCACCGCGGCAAGGAAGGGTATGCACCGGTGCAGGCCGGCATCGTCGCCGTCCTGCCCCACGTCGACGACTTCATCGCGGGACACTCGCTGGCCGCCTTCGAAGAGGTGCTCTCCGTGGTGGGCGGCGCGGCGGGCGTGAGAACCTAGCGGATATGCGTGACGTACTTGAGAAGCTGCTGACCTGGTGGCGATCCGGGGAGCAGGTGGCCATGGGCACCGTGGTCGGGACGTGGAAGTCCGCGCCGCGGCAGCCCGGGGCGTCCATGCTCGTCGGCTCCGACGGCGAGGCCGTCGGGTCGGTCTCCGGGGGCTGCGTCGAGGGCGCGGTCTACGAGCTGGGCCAGGAGGTCATCGCCTCCGGTTCTCCTGTGCTGCAACGGTATGGCGTGTCCGACGACGAGGCCATGGGGGTGGGTCTGACCTGCGGGGGCATCCTGGACGTCTTCGTCGAGCGCGTCTCGCCGCAGGACTTCCCCGAGCTGGGCGAGGTGGCCGAGGACATCGACGCGGGCCGTCCCGTCGCGGTGGCGACCGTCGTGGCCCACCCGGACGCCGCATACCTGGGCAGGCACCTGGTGATCCGCCCGGAGGGCCAGCCGACCAGCGGCACGCTGGGCACCGAACGGATCGACCACTCGGTGCTGGACGACGCCCGCGGGATGCTCGCCCAGGGCCGCACCGCGACCCTGGAGTACGGACCCCAGGGCGAGCGCCGCGGCGAGGGTCTACGCGTGTTCGTCGCCTCCTACGCGCCCCGCCCGCGGATGCTGGTCTTCGGCGCCATCGACTTCGCCGCCGCCGTCGCCAGGATCGGCTCCTTCCTCGGCTACCACGTCACGGTCTGCGACGCCCGTCCCGTCTTCGCCACCCACAGCCGGTTCCCGGACGTGGACGAGGTGGTCGTGTCCTGGCCGCACCGGTTCGTCGAGGAGCAGGTTGCCCTGGACGCCCTGGACGAGCGCACGGTGGCGTGCGTGCTCACCCACGACCCCAAGTTCGACGTGCCGCTGCTGACCACCCTGCTCGGTCCGGACGGGCCCCCGCTGGCCTACGTCGGCGCCATGGGCTCACGGCGCACCCACGAGAACCGGCTGGCACGACTCCGCGAGGAGGGGCTCACCGACGAGGAGCTGTCGCGGCTGCGCAGCCCCATCGGGCTCGACCTGGGTGCCCGGACCCCCGAGGAGACCGCCGTCTCGGTCGCGGCGGAGATCATCGCCCTGCGCTGGGGCGGTGGCGGGGACCCGCTGCGCGACATCGACGGGCCGATCCACCGGCACGAGGACTGAGTCGGCGAGGCTGAGCCCACGAGGCTGAGCCGATCGAGGAGGGCGCCGCTAGCCGAGGCGGTGCCGCGAGCGGTCGGTCACGGCACTGGCGACGAAGAGCACCGCGGCCAGCCAGACCGGGAAGAGGAAGGGCAGCGCGAAGACCGGGTCCGGGAAGGCCGCCATGCGCGAGACCAGCGTGATGGCGACGAAGCCGAAGAAGGCGATGGCCACGATGCCCACGCGGGCGGCCACCGGCCCGAAGCTGCGGTGCAGCGCCCGCCACAGCAGGACGGCGATGATGCTGACGATGACGACCCCGACCCGCAGGGTCACGATCGCCCGGGCTGAGGCTCCGACCAGGTCACCGAGGACCATGAAGGGGGCCACGGCCACCACTGCGGTGAGCACGACCAGCCACGCGGGAGGAGTCTGAGGTGCGGCGGGCATGGCTTCCACCGTAGCCCGCGGGCCGGGGGAGCGGCACCGCTGGGTAGCTGCCTCAGGCGGCCGCCCGCGCGGACACAAGTTCCCTAGGAATTAGTGCCTATTTCAACAAACAGCGTATGTTTCCTGCTCGGTGCATGTGTCTCGGACCCGTTCTTGATCGGTTGAATTTAGATGATTGACGGACTTAGAAAGCCCTGAGTACTCTCTGGTGCTGTCGACCGGTATCCGGCCGGGCCGCCTCGCATAGACGGGATAAGCGCTCGTGAGCCTGACAGACAAAACCGCGCAGCAGAACCCGAAGTCTGAAATCGCGATATCCAAGGGCTGGGTGCAGGGTGTCGCGCTCGTGCTGCTCTTCGGGTTCTTCGTCATGGGGGTTCTGGCCTACCGGACCTACACCGCATCCATGCCGCTGCCCCAGGAGGTGGTCAGCGAGTCGGGGGAGGTGGTCTACACGGGGGAGGAGATCACGAGCGGCCAGAACATCTTCCTCACCCGAGGGCTGCAGCAGTACGGCTCCATCGTGGGCCATGGTGCCTACCTCGGCCCCGACTACACGGCCGAGTACCTCCGCCTGAGCAGCGAGCACATCTACGACTCGCTCGTGCAGCAGGGGGTGCAGGACCCGCAGGCCGCGACGGCGCAGATGCAGAGGACCAACCGGTACGACGAGGCCAGCGGCACCCTCGTCCTCACTCCGGAGCAGGTCAGTGCCTTCGAGGAGATCACGCAGCACTACGCACGCTTCTTCGGCGAACCGACCACCGCGCACGGGCTCATCCCCAGCAAGATCACCGACCCGCAGGACATCCACGACCTGACGGCCTTCTACGGCTGGACGGCCTGGGCGAGCGCGGCCGAACGCCCGGGGCTCGACTACTCCTACACCAACAACTGGCCTCCCGAGCCTCGCGTCAACAACCAGCCCACGGCCGACATCCTGGTCTGGTCAGGCATCTCTCTGGTCGCCCTGCTCGCGGGCCTCGGCGTGCTGTTCGCCGCCTACGGTCGCTGGAGCGAGAACCTGGGCTGGAAGGGCAGCGACACCACCAGCCTGCGCTTTCTCCAGCCCGGGGAGGTGGGGATCACCAAGGCGCAGAAGTCCACAGCCTGGTTCTTCCTGGTGATCTCTCTCCTGTTCCTCATCCAGGCCACCGTGGGCGCGTCCGTCGAGCACTACCGGGTCGAGCTCGAGGGCTTCTTCGGCTTCGACCTGGCGCAGATCTTCCCCTTCAACCTGGCCCGGACCTGGCACGTGCAGCTGTCCCTGCTGTGGACCGCTGCCGCCTTCCTGGCCGCCGCGATCTTCCTCGCCCCGATCATCTCCGGCCGCGAGCCACGCGGGCAGCACCTGCTGTCCTACGGCCTGCTGGGCGCCTTGGCGCTCGTGGTGGTGGGCATGCTGGGCGGCACCGCCATCAGCATCTACGGCCCGGACTGGGCCGAAGGATCCCCCTTCTTCTCCCAGCAGTGGGAGTATCTTGACCTCCCCAGGTTCTTCCAGATCCTCCTGGTGATCGGGCTGTTCCTGTGGTTCCTCATCATCGTCCGCGCGATCCGTTCGCGGCTGTGCACCGAGTCGAAGTTCAACATGCCATGGCTGTTCACCTATGCAGCCCTGGCCATCCCCGCCTTCTACGCGGTGGGGCTGCTGGCGATGAACACCACGCACCTGACGGTCGCCGAGTTCTGGCGCTTCTGGGTCGTGCACCTGTGGGTGGAGGACTTCCTCGAGCTGTTCACCACGGTCATGGTGGCCTACCTGTTCGTCATGCTCGGCGTGGTGCGCCGCAAGATCGCCATCCAGCTCATCTTCCTGGACGTCATCCTCTACTCGGTGGGTGGCGTGATCGGCACCATGCACCACCTCTACTTCTCCGGCACCCCGGTCGAGCACATGGCGCTCGGCGCGGTGTTCTCCGCCCTGGAGGTCATCCCCCTCACCTTCCTGACCATCGAGGCCTGGACGTTCCTGCAGCTGGGAGCCAGGCAGGAGTCGCGCTCGAGCGCACCCTTCCCGCACCGCTGGGCGGTCATGTTCCTCGTCGCAGTCGGGTTCTGGAACTTCCTCGGCGCGGGCGTCTTCGGCTTCCTGGTGAACCTGCCCATCGTGTCCTACTTTCAGATCGGCACTGCCCTGACCGCCAACCATGCCCACGGCGCCATGATGGGCGTGTACGGCATGCTGGCCGTCGGTCTGGCGCTGTTCGCGCTGCGCTACATCATCCCGCCGCAGAGATGGCCCGACCGTCTGGCCAGCATCTCCTTCTGGTCGCTCAACATCGGTTTGGCCTGGATGATGTTCGCCACCCTGCTGCCGCTGGGCACGCTGCAGCTCTGGGCCTCGGTCAACCAGGGCTACTACGAGGCCCGCACCCTGGCCTACCTCACCCAACCGGGCAACGTGGCGCTGGAGTGGATGCGCATGCCCGGGGACGTGATTTTCCTCATCGGCGGCATCCTGCCGTTCGTCTACATCACCTATCTCGGCGTGCGGTATGGCGTCAGGCCGACGGTCACGAGCATGGAGCCGGAGACCCTCTTCGTCGTGGAGAGCCCCGAGGCCCGCGAGGACCGCACCGGCCGCTCCACCGCCTCGGCGACGGCGACGGTCACCACCGCCGAGATACCACCGCGGAGGGGGTACGCCTCGGACCGCCGACGCGACGACGGGGACGGGGCGGCGAGGTGAGCACCGCCATGAGCACCGCCATGAGCACCGCCATGAGCACCGTCGAGGTGCCTGCCTGGCTGGCCGGCGGCTACGGCATCGTGCTCCTGCTGGTCGCCTACGCCATCGACCTGCTCGCCAGACGTGCCCACACCGCTCACGACAGGCTTCAGGCGCCCGGCTTCACCTACCACGAGGACCATGACGCCTGGCTGTGCCCGGAGGACCAATGGCTGTGGCCCCAGTCGTTCGACCCCGAGAACCGGGTGATGCGGTACCGCGGCAGCCCGACCGTCTGCAACTCCTGCCCGGTCAAGGACACCTGCACCTCCGCCGACGACGGCCGTGAGCTGGGCCGGGCTGTCGATGCGTGGCCGGCCTCCGAGTCCGCCCGCTTCCACCGGGGGATCGCCTGCGCGGTCACCGTTCTGGCCGTGGTGTTCCCCGTGGTCACCGCGTTCACCGTCGGGCACTGGACGAGCCAGGTCCTGCTGCTCTCGACCGCGGGACTCGTCGCGATCGTCGGGCTGCCGCTGTGGTCGCACCTGCGACGCAGCCCCGTGGCTCCGGATGGGGTGCTGTTCAAGTCTTTGGACCAGAACCTGGTGGAGCGGACGCAGGCGGCCGAGACCGTCCGGCGTCGGCGCACCACCTACACCTCCGACCGGCGCGCCATCCTCGAGGCACCGCAGGCGCCCGTCCCCCTCGTGCTCGGCCGGACCCGGTATGCCTCTGACCGGAGGGAAGCCGGGGCGGAAGCCCAGGAAGGAGCTCAACGACATGCCTAACACCGTGATCGTCGCCATCGTGGTGGCCGCCGTCCTGCTCGCGCTGCTCATCGCCTCGATGAAGGTGGTGCGCGAGTACGAGCGGCTGGTGGTCTTCCGGCTCGGCCGGCTACGGGGAGCGCTCGGGCCCGGCCTGGTCTTCATGCTGCCCTTCCTGGACCGCTCGGTCCGGGTGGATCTACGGGTGGTGACGCTGACGATCCCGCCGCAGGAGGTCATCACGCGTGACAACGTGACGGCCCGGGTGAACGCGGTGGTGATGTTCAAGGTCGCCGACCCCGTGCGCTCGATCATGGCCGTCGAGAACCACGCGGTGGCCACGTCCCAGTTCGCCCAGACGACCCTGCGCTCAGTGGTCGGTCGTGCCGATCTGGACACCCTCCTGGCCCACCGGGCGGACCTGAACGAGGACCTCTACCAGTCGATCGCCCATCAGGCCGTGCCATGGGGCGTGGACGTCGACGTGGTGGAGATCAAGGACGTGGAGATCCCCGAGATGATGCAGCGTGCGATGGCGCGCCAGGCCGAGGCGGAGCGCGAGCGCAGGGCCAAGGTGATCAGCGCCCACGGCGAGCTCGAGGCATCCGAGGAGCTGCGGGACGCGGCCAAGACCCTCAGCGAGGCCCCGGCCGCGTTGCAGCTGCGCTATCTGCAGACGCTGCTGGAGCTGGGCGCCGACCAGAACTCCACGGTGGTCTTCCCCCTGCCGATGGACATCGTCGGGCCGCTGATGGGTGCTCTGAACCGGTTCTCCTCCGGCGCCGACCCGGCACCTGAGACACCCCCCACCCGTACCCCGCCCAACGGGCACAGCATCGCCGTGGTCGACGACCGCGCGGAAGGGCGAGCACGATGACGAACACAGAGCCCACCAGGACTGATGCCGACGTGCAGCTGGTGGATGACGACAGACCCGCACCGCCCGGCCGCCCGGTGCGTCTCGTGCCCACCCCGCCGGGCTTCTGGGGAGTGCTCGGCGGTGCCATCGTGGCCGTGCTGGCCCCGTTCTTCGGGATCCTCATCGGCAGCACACGGGGGAGCGAGGAGGTCTCCAGCCGGATGGACCCCATCTACTGGGGCTTCGCCATCGGTTGCATCATCGGTGCCCTGGGCATGGTCGCCGTCCTCCTGGGAGCGCGGCGGCTGTGGCTCGACGCCAGGGCGAGGAAGCAGGAGGAACGGGCGTGAGCACCTCCCAGGCGCCGGCACGCCCGGCGGAGCCTAGGGCGGGAAGCCGCCGGGAGTTCCGGTCCGAGCGGGCCGCGGACCGGTGGATGCGGCGGATGCTGGGCGTCACGCGCGTCGACCTGGGCTCGGGGGAGGGTGCACACCACACCTTCCGGATCTCCGTGGTCATCTCGGCCCTGCGCTGCGTCGTGACCTACGTGGTCGTCCCGGTCCTGCTGCCGATCCTGAGCCTCGGCGGCTGGGTCGCGGCTCCGGTCGGACTGGCGCTGTGTGCGGTCGCCGCGGTGACCGGTGCGATCAGCCTGCGTCGGTTCTGGCGGGCCGACCACACGCACCGGTGGACCTACACAGCGTTCATCGCGGTCGTCTTCGCGATCCTCGCCATCTCGACCAGCACCGAACTGAGCAGACTGGGAGTGACGCCATGAGCGGGACGGACCGACCCAGGGCCGAGAAGGCGCCGGCCGCCCACCTCGCCCGGTCGACACCGGATGAGTGGGTGCCGGAGGACCGGGCGCCCAGCGCCGCGGAGAACAACTTCATGAGCGTCGTCCTGTTCGGCTTCCTCATCGCCTTCGGGATCAGCTGCTTCGTCCTGTTCTGATGTTCGTAGGCCGGCCTCGACCGGGCCGTCGACCGACCGAGCCTGCGACGCGCGGTGTGGGGTATTGCGGTGTGACCTGCGGCACGGCAGGATCAGGGGCGACATCGAAGTCCCTGGTCCGGCGAGGAGAGCCGCATGACGAAGATCACCGTGAAGGTCGACGGCACGAGCTATACCGACGAGGTCGAACCCCGCACCCTGCTCGTCCACTATCTGCGCGAACACCTGGGCAAGACGGGGACGGTGGTCGGCTGCGACACGAGCAACTGCGGCGCCTGCACCGTCCACCTCGACGGCCGCAGCGTGAAGTCCTGCAACGTGCTGGCGGTGCAGGCCGACGGGCGAGAGGTGATCACGATCGAGGGCCTGGCCGGCCCCGGTGGACAGCTCACTCCGCTGCAGGAGGCCTTCCGCGACTGTCACGCCCTGCAGTGCGGCTACTGCACGCCGGGGATGATCATGCAGGCCACCGACCTGCTGGCCGAGAACCCCCAGCCCACCGAGGACGAGGTCCGGCACGGCATGGAGGGCAACCTGTGCCGGTGCACCGGCTACCACAACATCGTCAAGGCGATCCTGCAGGCTTCGGGCGCCTCGAGCAGCGTTGGCACCTCTGGGGGTGAGCAGTCGTGACGACGACCACCACGACCACCGAGGCCACCGAGCAGGCCTTCGACGAGTCCATGAGCAGCCCCGAGGCCTCCCGCGAGGTCGGCCGTGATCGCCGTCGGAAGGAGGACCAGCGCCTGATCACCGGCCGCACCCGGTGGACCGACAACCTGCAGATGACCGGGATGCTGCACCTGGCGATGGTCCGCAGCCCCTACGCCCACGCCCGGATCACCGGCATCGACACCACCGCCGCCCGCGAGTCCGAGGGCGTGGTCGCGGTCCTCACCGGCGAGGACCTCAAGGACCAGCAGGGCTCGCTGCCCTGCGCCTGGCCGATCACCGAGGACCAGAAGGCACCGCCCCACCCGGCGGTCGCCGTGGACCGGGTCGCCTTCTCCGGCGAGGTCGTCGCGGTCGTCGCCGCCCGCACCGCCGCCGCCGCGCGGGACGCCTCCGAGCTGGTCGAGGTCGACTACGAGGAGCTGCCCGCGGCCCTGGAGCTCAAGGCGGCCGCGGCCGACGAGACCCTCGCCCACCCCGACCTCGGCACCAACAAGAGCGCCACCTGGGTCTTCGACTCGGCCGAGGCCGGCACCGGCGAGGACGTCGACGCCGCCATCGAGCAGGCCCGGCAGGACGGTGTCGTCATCGAGCGGGAGTTCCGCCAGCAGCGGCTCATCCCCTCCTTCATGGAGCCCCGTTCCGTGGTGGTCGACCCCACCGGCGAGCAGTTCGTCATGTGGTCCTCAACCCAGGTCCCGCACATCCTGCGGCTCATGCTGGCGCTGACCCTGGGCGTGCCCGAGCACAAGATCCGGGTCATCGCCCCGGACGTCGGCGGTGGCTTCGGCGGCAAGCTGCAGGTCACCCCCGAGGAGGTGCTCACCTTCCTGGTAGCACGGCATACCGGCAGGCCGGCCAAGTGGACCGAGACCCGCAGCGAGTCGCTGCTCGCCGCCCACCACGGGCGCGACCAGTGGCAGAGGCTGACCCTGGCCGCGACCAAGGACGGCACGGTCACGGCGCTCAAGGTGGACCTGCTCGCCGACATGGGCGCCTACCTGGGTCTCGTCACCCCCGGTGTGCCCATCCTCGGGGCGTTCATGTTCAACGCCATCTACAAGTTCCCCGCCTACCGCTTCACCTGCACCAACGTCTTCACCAACAAGACCTGGACCGACGCCTACCGCGGCGCCGGCCGGCCCGAGGCCACCTTCGCGATCGAGCGGATCATGGACGAGCTGGCCGTCGAGCTGGGCCGGGACCCGATGGAGGTGCGCGAGCAGAACTGGATCACCCACGAGGAGTTCCCGTTCACCACGGTCTGCGGGCTGGAGTACGACTCGGGCAACTACGAGGCCGCCACCGCGCGCGCCATGGAGCTGTTCGGGTATGAGGAGCTGCGGGCCGAGCAGGCCCGTCGCCGGGAGAACGGCGACCGGGTGCAGCTGGGCCTGGGGATCTCCACCTTCACGGAGATGTGCGGCCTCGCGCCCTCCCGGGTGCTGGGCTCGCTCAACTACGGCGCCGGCGGCTGGGAGACCGCCTCGATCCGGATGCTGCCCAGCGGCAAGGTCGAGGTCATCACCGGCTCCTCCGCCCACGGCCAGGGGCACGAGACGGCCTGGAGCCAGATCGTCGCCGACCAGCTCGGCGTGCCCTTCGACGACGTCGAGGTGCTGCACGGCGACACCCAGATCAGCCACAAGGGACTGGACACCTACGGCTCGCGCTCGCTCGTCGTCGGTGGCCAGGCGGTGATCAACGCCGCCCAGAAGGTGATCGAGAAGGCCAAGCCGCTCGCGGCGCACGTGCTCGAGGCCAACGTCGACGACCTGGAGTTCAGCCAGGGCACGTTCACCGTCCGGGGCGCCGGGGAGGACCAGGAGGGCATCGGGCTGGCCCAGCTGGCGCTCAACGTCTTCGCCGCGCACGACCTGCCCGACGGGATGGAGCCGACCCTGGACGCCGACGCCACCTTCGACCCGGTGAACTTCTCCTTCCCGCACGGCACCCACCTGTGCGCGATGGAGGTCGACACCGAGACCGGGGCCACCTCGATGCGCTCCTACGTCTGCGTCGACGACATCGGCAACGTCGTCAACCCGCTCATCGTCGAGGGCCAGGTCCACGGCGGCCTGGTCCAGGGCATCGCCCAGGCGCTGTGGGAGGAGGCGGTCTACGACGACCAGGGCACGCTCGTCTCGGGCTCGTTCGTGGACTACACCCTGCCGACCAGCGCCGACACGATCAACTTCGTCACCGACCGGACGGTCTCGCCGGCCACGTCCAACGACCTGGGTGCCAAGGGCGTCGGCGAGGCCGGGTGCATCGCCTCCACCCCGGCCGTCGTCAACGCCGTGCTGGACGCCGTGCGGCACCTGGGTGTGGACGACATCACCATGCCGTGCACCCCGGAGCGGGTCTGGCGGGCCATCCACGAAGGCGGCAGCCAGGGCGGCGGTCGCACCCCGACCGAGGACTCGGCCGAGCCGCACTTCGCTCCCGGCGCCCCCAACCAGGACCCGCCGGGCGGCGAGGACCGCCCTGCTGGTGCCCACTCCACCTCGACCGACGGGAGCCCGTCATGATCCCCGCCCAGTTCGACTACGTCGCACCCGCCTCCGTCCAGGAGGCGCTGACCCTGCTCTCCGAGAACCCGGACGGCGCCAAGCTGATGGCCGGGGGGCAGTCGCTGCTCCCCGTCCTGCGGATGCGGCTCAACGCCCCCGAGCTGGTCATCGACATCTCGAACATCGAGGAGCTCAAGGGCATCACGGACGAGGGCGACGCCATCCGGATCGGCGCCGCCGCGACCTACCAGGACGTGCTGGAGTCCGGGCTGGTCCGGGAGCACCTGCGGCTGCTGCACCAGGCGGTGGAGACGATCGCCGACCCGCAGATCCGCCACCGCGGCACGATCTGCGGTGCCCTGGCGCACGCGGACCCGGCAGGAGACGTGGGCGCGCCCGTGCTCGCCCTGGACGCCACGATGATGGTCCAGAGCCGCGGGGTGGTCGGCCCCCAACCGGTGCCGGCCTCGGAGTTCTTCGTCGACCTCTTCGAGACGGCCGTCGGTGAGAACGAGCTGCTCACCGAGGTCCGCATCCCCAAGCACACCGGCTGGGGCAGCCACTACGAGAAGTTCGTCCGGGTCTCCCACCAATGGGCGATCCTCGGCATCGCCGCGACCGTCCGGACCGAGGGCAGCACCATCGCCGAGGCCAAGGTGGGCCTGACCAACATGGGCTCGACCCCGCTGCGGGCGCGCTCGGTGGAGCAGGCGCTGGTCGGGCAGCCGGCCACGGAGGAGGCGATCGCGGGGATCTGCGCCCGGGTCGGGGAGGGCACCGACCCGCCCTCCGACCTCAACGGACAGGCCGACTACCGCCGTCACGTCGCCGGGGTCCTGACCCGCCGGGCCGTGCTCGCGGCAGCGGCAGGCTGACGGTATGGAGCTCAACCACTCCTTCACCGTGGCCGCCTCGCCCGAGCGCACCTGGGAGCTGCTCACCGACCTCGGCGAGGTCGGCGGGTGCTTCCCGGGCGCGAAGGTGACCTCCTACGACGAGGAGAATTTCGAGGGTGAGGTCAAGGTCAAGCTCGGTCCCATCGCGGTCACCTACCAGGGCAAGGGCCGGTTCCTGGAGCGTGACGACGAGGCACGCCACGCCAAGATCGAGGGCGTCGGCCGCGGGCTGCGCGGTCTGGGCAACGCCACTGCCGTCGCGACGCTGGACCTGAGCGGGGACGGCGAGGGCACCAGGGTCGACGTCATCACCGACCTGTCCATCACCGGCAAGCCGGCCCAGTTCGGCCGGGGCGTCATGCAGTCGGTCTCGGACAAGCTGCTCGGCCAGTTCGTGGCCTGCCTGGAGTCCAAGCTCGGCTAGGGCCCGTCCCCGGGCGACCCCGTGCCGCGCCCTGCCCTCCGTGCCCTGTCGCCCTGCCCCGCCACCCGGCGGGGCGGGCCGCAGGGCGGCGGCAGCACGGCATACCCTGGCGGCATGAGCAGCGACGACGACCTGATGATGTCCACCACCGTCGAGGAAGAGGCGGTGCGGATCTGCAAGGAGCTCATCCGCATCGACACCAGCAACTACGGTGACGGCAGCGGGCCGGGGGAGCGGGAGGCCGCGGAGTATGTCGCCGGGCTGCTGCGTGAGGTCGGGCTGGAGCCGCTGCTGACCGAGCCGGCCGACCACCCCGGTCGGACCAGCGTCGTGGTGCGCACCGAGGGTCGGGACCGCTCGCGGCCCGGCCTGGTGCTGCACGGTCACCTCGACGTCGTCCCCGCCGAGGCCAAGGACTGGTCGGTCGACCCGTTCGCGGCGGAGGAGAAGGACGGGATGATCTGGGGCCGCGGCGCTGTCGACATGAAGGACATGGTGGCGATGCTCATCGCCACCCTGCGCCAGCTCGCCCGGTCTGGCGAGAAGCCGCCGCGCGACATCGTCTGGGCCTTCTTCGCCGACGAGGAGGCCGGCGGGATGAAGGGGGCCGGGCACGTCGTGGCGGAGCACCCGGAGTGGTTCGAGGGCTGCACCGAGGCGATCAGCGAGGTGGGTGGCTTCTCGGTCACCCTGCCCGACCACGCGACCGGTGCACCGACCCGGGCCTACCTGCTGCAGACCGCGGAGAAGGGGATCGCCTGGCTGCGGCTGCACGCGCACGGCCGCGCCGGTCACGGCTCGGTCCCCAACCCCGAGAACGCCATCGTCCGGCTCGCCGAGGCGATCACCCGGATCAACGCCCACGAGTGGCCGCGCACGTACATCGCCTCCGTGCGCGAGCTCTTCGACGGCGTCGCCCGGATCACCGGCGAGGAGTGGAGCGAGGAGACGCTCGAGCAGCTGCTCGGCAGGCTCGGTGGGGCGCGGCGCTTCGTCGAGGGCACGCTGCGAGACACCTCGAACTTCTCCATGCTCGACTCCGGCTACAAGATGAACGTCATCCCCCAGAGCGCCTCGGCCTCGCTGGACTGCCGCTTCCTGCCCGGTCACGAGGAGGAGCTGCTGTCCACGATCCGGGAGCTGGCCGGGGAGCACGTCGAGGTGGAGATCGAGCACAAGGACGTGGCGCTGGAGGCTCCGTCCAGCGGTGAGCTGGTCGACTCGATGAAGCGGGCGCTGCTCAAGGAGGACCCCGGCGCGCACGTGCTGCCCTACTGCCTCTCCGGCGGCACCGACAACAAGCACCTGTCCCGGCTGGGGATCACCGGCTACGGCTTCGCCCCGCTGCGGCTGCCGGAGGAGCTGGACTTCGTCGGGATGTTCCACGGGGTCGACGAGCGGGTCCCGGTCGACGCGATCCGGTTCGGGACGCGGGTGCTGGGACAGCTGATCGCCGACTGCTGAGCCAGCTGGCGACCCGACTGCAGAGCTACGGGCTGAGGCGCGAGCCTCAGGCGGTGCGCTGGACGCGGATGATCTTGCGGCGCATGACCACCTTGCGCATGCCACCCCAGAAGACCCGGACGCGGAACAGCTCCCAGCGTCCATACTCTGCGTGCTCGGTCAGGGCCTGACGCACCTCACCGCGACTCTGGTCGCGGTGGAAGGTGAGCTCCCGGTACTCGTACTCCACCATCGTGGCGCCAGCATAGGCACTCGCGCCGGTTCCGGTAGCAGGCAGGCCCGGAACAGGGGCCGACACGGGGCCGATACGGGGCCGATACGGGGCCGGCACCGAGGCGGGTATGCCGTGGTGCTGGGACGTCGTGCCACCTGACTGCGACATAGCCGCGACATGACCCCACGCGGCCCGGCCCGAGGCGCTACGGTTCCAGCATGACCGACGACCCGCGCGCCGCCCTGTCCGCTCTCGTCGCCGCCCTGGAGACGCACCTGGAGACGGCAGCTGTGCGCCGCGGGGACAACGACCCGTCGGTGCTCGCGGCCTACGACCGGATCATCGAGGCGTTCTCCGCCTACGACGACGCCCTCATGGACGCCTACGGCGAGGTCACCCCCCTCGTGGTGTACGGGGAGGACGAGGAAGGCGCAGGCGACGACGAGCTCGACGACGAGGACGACCTCGACGGGGATGATGAGGACGACCTCGACGATGACGAGGACGAGTTCGACACCGACGATGATGACGACGAAGACGACGAAGACGAAGACGACGATGATGACGAAGATTTCGATGACGACGACTACGACGAGGATGACGAGGACTCCGATGACGGCGACGACGTCGCCGGCTCGGCGCGGGGCTGACCTGTGCGGCTAGGGCTGAGCTGCGGTTTCTGGGGTCAGGGCAGGGACGAGGAGAACCTCGAGCTGGTCCGGCGCGCCGACCAGCTCGGCGTCGACGTCGTCTGGGTCGCGGAGGCGTACGGGCCGGACGCGGTGAGCATCCTGGCCTACCTCGCCGCGCAGACCGAGCGCATCGAGATCGGCGCCGGCGTGCTGCAGATCCCCGCTCGCTCCCCGGCCGCGACCGCCATGGCCGCGGTCAGCCTGGACAGCCTCTCCGGTGGCCGCTTCCGCCTCGGCCTCGGGGTCAGCGGCCCGCAGGTGTCCGAGGGGTGGCACGGGGTCCGGTTCGGCAAGCCGCTGGCCCGCACCCGCGAGTACGCCCAGATCGTCCGCACCGCGCTCGCGCGGAAGTCGCTCACGCACGACGGTGAGTTCTTCACCCTGCCCCTGCCGGACGGGCCCGGCAAGGCCCTCCGCCTGACCCACACCCACCGCGCCGACGTGCCCATCTACCTGGCCGCGGTGGGCCCGAAGAACCTCGAGCTGGCCGGGGAGATCGCCGACGGCTGGCTCGGCGTCTTCGTCGCGCCTGGCTTCTTCCCCGAGCAGAAGGCGCACCTGGACGCGGGACTGGCGGCACGGCATACCCCGCCGGCCCGGCCCTTCGAGCGGGATGCGGTGGTGGCCCTGGCCGTCGGCGAGGACGTGGAGGCCTGTGCGCGCGCGGTGAGCCCCTACCCGGCCCTCTACGTCGGGGGCATGGGCAGCCGGGAGCACAACTTCTACAACCAGCTGGCCTGCCGGATGGGCTATGAGGAGGAGGCGACGCGGGTGCAGGAGCTCTACCTGGAGCGCCGGTATGCCGAGGCCGCCGCCGCCCTGCCACCCCAGTTCATCGACGACACCAGCCTGCTCGGCGACGTCGACCGGATCGCCGCCGGCATGCGTCGCTACCGCGACGCCGGCCTCACCACCCTCACCGTCTCCCCGTGGGGCGCCGACCTGGACGCGCGGATGGCCGGCCTGGAGGCCGCCGTCGAGGCGCACCGGCGGCTCGACGACTGATGGCGATCTGCATCCTGCTCCGGCACGGCCGGACCCGGGCCAACGCCGACGGCACGCTGGCCGGCTGGACCCCGGGCGTGGGTCTGGACGAGGCGGGCCTGGAGCAGGCTCGGCGCGTGGGCGAGCGGCTCGCCCCGACCGCCCTGGCCGCGGTGGTCTCCAGCCCGCTGCAGCGCTGCGCAGAGACGGCTGCTGCCGTCGTGGCGGCCCAGCCTGCCGACCGGGTGGTGGCACGGCATACCGAGGAGCGGCTGGGGGAGGCCAGGTACGGCGCGTGGACCGGTCGTCCTCTCGCCGAGCTGGCCAAGGACCCCCTGTGGCGGCAGGTCCAGGACGAGCCGTCCCGGGTGACCTTCCCCGAGCACGAGGAGTTCGAGCACGAGGCGATGGCCGACATGCAGGCCCGTGCGATCGCTGCGCTGGAGGAGTGGGACGCCCGGCTGGAGGACGAGCACGGGCCCGGCGCGGTCTGGGTCGCGGTGAGCCACGGCGACGTGATCAAGGCGCTGCTCGCCCACACCCTCGCCACGTCCCTGGACGACTTCCAGCGCATCGTGGTCGACCCAGCGTCGCTGAGCATCGTGCACCGGACGGGTGCGCGGCCGTTCGTGCTGAGGATGAACGACACAGGCCACGACCCGGTGGACCTGTCAGGTCTGGTCGCGCGGATCGTGGCGGCCGGAGCCAGCGGTGACGCAGAGGTGGGCGGCGGGGCCGGTAGCGGTTCGGGTCGTGAGGAGGAACCGGCGGAAGATCACGGCGGGTCGAAGACCGAAGCCTCCGGCGAGGAGTCCGTATAGCGGTCCGCGGGCGACGTAGGCTGACGGCATGTCCCCGCACGTCTTCGACCCGCCGGACCGCTTCGTCGCCGGGAGCGTCGGACCGCCCGGTGAGCGGACCTTCTTCCTGCAGGCCAGCGCCGACGGCCGGGTGGTGACCGTCTCCCTGGAGAAGGAGCAGGTCCGCCTGCTCGGTGAATCGCTGGTGGAGATGCTGGACCAGGTGGCAGGACCGGAAGGCAGCCCCGAGGCGGCCGAGCCGTTCCTGGACAATGCGCCGCTGGACACCCCGTTCGACGACGACTTCCGGGTCCAGAGGCTGTCCGTGGCCTGGGACGACGAGGTCCGCCGGGTGGTGCTGGAGGCGCACGACCGGCCGGCACCCGAGGAGCTGGCCGAGCTGGAGGCGGAGGGCGACACGGAGCCGCCCTGGGGCGTGCTGCCGCCGCAGTCGGTGCGGGTCGTCCTCACTCCCGCCGCCGCGCGCGCCTTTGCTCAGCGGTGCGCCAAGTCCATCGAGGGCGGGCGTCCGAGCTGCCCCTTCTGCGGCCAGCCGCTGGACCCGCGCGGTCACATCTGCCCGCGCGCCAACGGCTACCGTCGCTGACGACGTGCCGGTCGAGGACGAGCCGGCCGTGGACCGGCCGGTCATCGAGGACGTCTCGGACGAGGAGGCCCTGGACCTCCTCCGCACGGCGACGATCGAGCCGGTCGGGGTGCTCACCCAGGCCTCGAACCTGACCCTCCTCGTCGATCTCACGGACGCCTCCGGTGCCACAACCGGTCACCGCGCCGTCTACAAGCCGGTTCGGGGAGAGCGACCCCTGCGGGACTTCCCGGTCGGGACGCTGGCGGCCCGGGAGGTGGCGGCGTACCTCGCCTCGCGCGCGGGCGGCTTCGAGATCGTGCCTCCGACAGTGCTGAGGGACGGGCCCTTGGGGGAGGGTTCGTTGCAGTGGTGGGTCGACCAGGAGCCGGAGCGCCTGGCGGACCCCTCTGCCGGGCTGGTGGAGGTGCTCGCGCCGGCCGACCTCGGGCCGGGGTGGCTGCCGGTGGTCTCAGGGTCTGACGAGGAAGGACACGAGGTGGTGGTCGCGCACGCCGATGACCCGCGACTTCGTCAGATGGCTGTCCTGGACGCCCTGCTCAACAACGCCGACCGCAAGGCCGCTCACCTGACGCTGGACCCGCGGGCCCGGTTGCGCGGCTTCGACCATGGCTTGTCCCTGCACGTGGAGGACAAGCTGCGCACGGTGCTGTGGGGGTGGGCTGGCAAGCCGCTGGCGCCCGACGAGCTGCGCGCTGTGGCTGCGCTGCTCGAGGCGCTGGACAGCGAGCTGGGGACTGATCTGGCAAAGATGTTGTCAGTTCCGGAGGTCGAGGCGCTGCGGGCACGGGGCATGGCCCTCCTGGAGAGCAGTGCCTTCCCTGACCCGCCAGGAGACCGCTATCCCCTCCCGTGGCCCTTGTGGTGAGGTAACGCTGACGCTGTCGCGTCGGGTGCCACGTGAGTAAGTCGGAATCCCCGTGGCCTCTCGGCCTGCCTCCACAGGGGCGAACGAACCGCCTGGTGATCCACAGATGTGCCTTGCCCTCTGAGGTATGTCGTACGTCCGTTCTACCCTGGGGGTAGTTGGTTCAGCGACGAGTGGCTGCCAGGGGAGGTGTGTGATGGCCGTATCGACGAGCGACACGGACGGTGGGGGCCCGGTCAAGGATGACTCTGCGGTGGCGCCCGTGATGTTGGCGGTCCGCACGTTGACCGCGGCCCGGGGCGGGATCGAGGCCCGGCTGCTCGAGGCGGCGAAGGTGACGGTCGCCGCGGCGGCCGACGAGCTGCTGACCCTGAAGGGGTATGTGTCGGTCGAGGAGCTGACCGCGGCGCAGCGGGCCAAGCTCCGGACCGAGGCCAAGGCCATGGCGATCGCTGAGCTGGTCGTCGGTGGTCGGTACAGCCGGGAGGAGGCTCGTCAGCTCGTCGGCGTCGCGTGCGCACCCGGAATAATCCCGGCTCTGGTGATCAACGCTCTGGACGGGGCCTGGACCACGTGGTGGCAGGTGCGGCTGTTCTGGATGCGCTGCGCACGGCTGGACCCGGAAGCAGCACAGCTGGTCGCTATCCGGTTGTTCGGGACCGACCCGGACGAGGTGGCCAACGAGCGGCTGGATCCTGAGGGCGGGCTGCGGGAGGAGGGCTGGGACCACACCCAGTACCGCGCGGCGCTGGAGCGGGAGGCGACCCGGGCCGAGGGGCAGGACGTAGAGGCCGAACGGGCCCGGCGTCGAGCGGCCTACCGGTCTCGCAAGGTCACCATTACCGGACATGATGACGGCACCGGCACGTTGGTGCTGCACACCGATCTGGTCGCGATGTGCGCGATCCACACCCGTATCGAACGAGTCGCGCGGCTGCTGCGTGCTGGAGGGGACGAACGCACCCTGGACCAGCTGCGGGCCGACGTGTGCGCCGCGCTGCTGGTGCACGGCACGATCCCTGCTCTGGACAAGGATGTCGATGACCTCACCCCGGGCGACCTGGAACACCTGGCCCGGGTCCTGACCGGTCAACCCCAGGTCCAGGTCCAGGTCGTCATCGGTTGGGACTCCTTGACCGCCACGCCCACCTGTCCCCACTGCGGCCACACCTACTCGACCGCGGACCAGCCCGGTGATCCCGACCCCGGCGAGAGCACGCCGCCGGAACCTGCCGACCCGGACGAGCGAGGGCCGGCGGGGAGGACGCGCTCGCGTGACAGGTCGAGTGGTGGGGTGGGGGAGATCCTGGGCCGGCTGGGGACGTTCATCACCCCCGGTCATGCCCGTGAGCTGGTGCTGCGGCCCGGCACGACCCTGACCCGGTTGTTGATGGACCCGGCGGACGGGCGGTTGCGGGAGCGCACGATCGCGGCCTACCGTCCCGATGCGGACATGCGCCGCCAGGTCATCGCGGCCGACCTGTACTCCCGCACCCCGAGCGGACGAGCACCCGCCTCGGCCTGCGAGCTGGACCACGTCATCCCCTGGACCGGTGAACCCGGTGGTGGCCCCACCAGTGAGCTGAACTTGGCCGCCGCCGTCAAGGAATGGCATCAGCACAAGACCAAGCAGCGCTGTGCCGTCACGATCAACGCACGCCGCGACCTGACCTGGACCACGCTGCTGGCCAGCACCATCACTACCCGCGAGCACGACTACCGCCAGTACCTGGACCAGATCAGACCCGGCTCGCCGGATCCCGGTGAGCCTTCCGCAGACGTCCACGAGGGCTCGGTGCGCGCCGTCCTGCCTCCACCGACGGGGGAGGAGCAGGTGGAGCAGTGGGGCCGCTCCGAGTTCGTCGAGCTGGCCCGGGCGATCTACCGGCAGGCCGCTCTCGACTCCGCACCGGCCACGACCGGGCTCCCCGGCCACGAGGAGCACCTGAAGGACTCAGTCCGGCTCCGGGCAGCTCAAGCGCTCTACGCCGCCATCGTCCACCGCGGCCCCGGAGCCTTCCTCGAGGACGAGGACGACCTACCCGAAGCCGCCGACGGTGGCCCCACGAGCGGCTGGTTCTGCGTCACCCACGCCCGGAAGGACAGCACCCAGCAACGGCCGGGCCCACCCGTTGGCCACCCCACCCCCGAGCAGATCCTCGGTCTCACCCCCAGTGAAAGCGCTGACAACGCTGACGGGGCTGACAGCGATCCCAGCGCAGACAGGGCTGACGGCTCGGCCGACCGCGACCGACCCGCCCGGCAGGACCGCCGTTCGGACACCACGTGGGACATTGAACGTGACGACCCACCACCGTTCTAGGCCAGCCCGTTGGGTTGCGCCCACCGGGACGAACTAGGCTCCCGGCTGTGAAGAAATGGTCGTCTACCGAGGTCCCGTCGCTCCCCGTCGCGCATCCCGGCACGGCGGTCCAGGTGCACGACACCGCACGCGGCGAGACGGTCCCGGTCGGGGAGGGCGACGAGGCGCGGCTGTACGTCTGCGGGATCACCCCGTACGACGCGACGCACATGGGGCACGCCGCGACCTACGTCACCTTCGACCTGCTCCAGCGGGTCTGGCGCGACACGGGCCGTGAGGTCGTCTACGTCCAGAACGTCACCGACATCGACGAGCCGCTGCTCGAGCGGGCGGCGCGCGACGGAGTCCACTGGGAGGACCTGGCGCAGCAGGAGATCGAGCTGTTCTTCCGCGACATGGAGGCGCTACGGGTCCTGCCGCCGGCCCACTACGTCGGTGCCGTCGAGGGCATCCCGGACGACGTGAGCGCGGTGGAGCAGCTGGTAGCAGCGGGCGCGGCATACCCGGTCGACGTGCCGGACACCGAGGCGACGGTGGAGGGGGCCGCCCGCGTCGACCTCTACCTCGACCTGGCCAGCCAACCCACCTTCGGCGACGTCTCGGGCTGGACCCGCGAGGAGATGATGGAGGTCTTCGGCGAGCGCGGCGGCGACCCCGACCGCGCCGGGAAGCGGCAGCCGTTGGACCCGCTGCTCTGGCGCGCGGGGCGGGAGGGCGAGCCGCACTGGGAGGGCGGCAGCCTGGGGCGCGGCCGTCCCGGATGGCACATCGAGTGTTCGACGATCGCGCTGCGCTACCTCGGGCGGGACTTCGACGTCCAGGGCGGCGGGACCGACCTGATCTTCCCGCACCACGAGATGAGCGCGGTGCAGGCGGACGCGATCCATGGCCGGGGTAGCTTCGCCAGGGCCTACGTGCACCAGGCCATGGTCGGCCTGGACGGCGAGAAGATGAGCAAGTCCAAGGGCAACCTGGTGCTCGTCTCAAGGTTGCGCCGGGAAGGGGTCGACCCCATGGCGATCCGGCTGGCGCTCCTCGACCGCCACTACCGCACCCCCTGGGACTGGACCGACGACCTGCTGGCCCGCGCAGAGGAGCGCCTCCGGGTATGGCGTGCTGCTGCTGCTCATCCGACCTCACCTGCCATCTCGGAACCGCCGGACCTGGGGCTGGAGCTGGAGACGGTGGTGCGGATGCGCGAGCGGCTGGCCGGTGACCTGGACGCCCCCGGCGCCCTGGTGGCGGTGGACCGCTGGGCCCAGGAAGCGGACGGGCGCGGAACCGGCCTGGTGCAGGTGGCGGTCGACGCGCTGCTCGGCGTCAGCCTCTGACGGAGAGCTGCTCGGTCGCCAGCCGGACGAGGTCCCGGGCCTGGACCCCTTCCAGGCTCTCGAGCTGACGTGCTCGCGGCATCTGCGGCACCTGGACCGTGTGCGGGACGACGAGCGTCGGGACACCGGCCGCCGTCGCGGACGCAGCCCCCGTGGGCGAGTCCTCCACTGCCACGCAGTCAGCGGGATCCACGCCGAGACGGGCGGCGGCCTCGAGGTAGGGGTCCGGGTACGGCTTGCCCCGCGCCACCTGGTCCCCGGTGATGACAGCGGTGAACGTGCCCTCGGGCAGGTGCTCGACGAGCACCTCCGCCAGAGGCGCCCACGACATGGTCACCAGCGCTGAGGGCACCTCCGCCTCGCTCAGCTCGGTCAGCAGCTCCCGCGCCCCTGGTCGCCAGGGCATGTGCTGCCTGGTCCGTCGCACCACGCCGGCGAGCAGCGCGTGGACGACCTCGTCGACCGTCCCGGTCACCGGCGTGCGGTCGAGGATCATCCGCGCCGAGACCCGCAGGTCCTGGCCGACCAGGTCGTGGGCGTCCTCGTCCGTCCACACCCCGCCTGCCGCCTCGACCAGCGCATACTCCTCGGCGATCCAGTAGGGCTCGGTGTCGACCAGGGTCCCGTCCATGTCCCACAGCACCGCCGCCGGCAGACGGTCAGGCGGGAGGTGAGCGGCAGGAGTCGAGGAGCGGGCACGGGTCACACGACCACTCTAGGTGCAGCGGCGCAACCCTCCGGAGCAGCCGCGATCGGGTCGCGCACCTCCGGAGACGCCGGGCACGAACCTGCGTGGACGCCGTGAACGGTGATGCACTGCCTTCCGCCGATGGTGGACGTAGGGTGGTGCCCACCGGCACCGGCCGGTCCTGAGGGAGGTGCGGATGATCGAGCTGCAGGAGATCGGCGAGCTGCGGGACCCCATCGTGATCGCCGCCTTCGAGGGGTGGAACGACGCAGGGGAGTGCGCCTCCGCCGTCGTCAAGCATCTCGCCGAGGTCTGGGACGCAGAGGTCGTCGCAGCGATCGACCCGGAGGACTTCTACGACTTCCAGGTCAACCGGCCCCAGGTGGCCAACGTCGACGGCCGCCGGATCGTCCGCTGGCCCACCACCCGCATCCTGCTCGCCCGCAACACCCCCGTGGGGCGGGACGTCCTGCTCGTCCTGGGAATCGAACCCTCGGTGCGCTGGCGGACCTTCGCCAACGACCTGCTGTCCTACATCCTGGACCAGGGCACCCAGCTGCTCATCGTCCTCGGTGGCCTGCTCGCCGACGTACCGCATACCCGGCCCATCCCGGTCGGGCTGACCTCCGAGGACGAAGGACTGCTCGAGGGCAACGACGACGTCGAGCGCAGCTCCTACGAGGGGCCCACGGGGATCGTCGGCGTCCTCTCCGACGAGGCCCGGCAGCAGCACCTGCCCACCCTGTCCTGCTGGGCAGCTGTGCCGCACTACGCCGGCGGCGCCCCGTCGCCGAAGGCCTCGCTCGCCCTCCTCGGCCAGCTCGAGGAAATCCTGGACTGCGTGGTGGACGACGCCGCGATCAGCGAGGCCGCGCAGGCGTGGGAGCACGGCGTGGACGAGCTCGCCGACTCCGACGAGGAGGTCGCGGACTACGTCCGGCAGCTCGAAGAGGCCCAGGACACCGCCGACCTGCCGGAGGCGTCCGGCGACGCGATCGCCCGGGAGTTCGAGCGGTACCTGCGGCGACGGGACGACGGGGCAGGCGGGTAGTTCGCCGCAGGTAGGTCGCCGCAGTTAGGTCGCGGCAAGGCGGTGAACCGCGCCGTCGCTACTGCGGGCCGTCCTCGGACGCCGTGACCCGCCCGGCTGCGCGTGGGTCCAGCGCGCGCGTCGCCGCGTCGGGCGGGAGCGGCGGAGGGGTGCCGCCGTAGGCCGGGCACACAGCCTGGTGCGCGCACCAGCGGCAGGCCCAGCTCGTCCGTGGCCGCCAGTCGCCGGTGGTCGCGACCAGCTCGATCGCGTCCCACAGCGCGCGCACCTTGCGCTCCGTCGCGAGCAGCTCGCGCTCGGTCGGGTCGATCCACAGCACGGTCTTGTCCCGCGGGTAGACCAGCTGCAGCCGGGACGGCATGACGCCCCGGCTGCGCCACAGGGCCAGGGCGTAGAACTTCAGTTGGAACAGCGCCCGGCCCTCGAACATCTCGGACGGTGCCCTCCCGGTCTTGTAGTCCACCACCCGCAGCCGCCCGTCGGCAGCCACGTCCAACCGGTCCACGACCCCGCGGATGATCAAACCGTCGAGGTCGGCCTCCACGTAGAGCTCGGTCTCCTCGGGCTCGAGCAGGGTCGGGTCCTCCAGCTCGAACCAGTCCTGCACCAGGCTGTCCGCGGCCTCGACCGTGTCCTTCCTGATCAGGTCGGCCCACTCCGGCGCCTGGTCGAGCAGCCGCTCCCACTCGTCCGGGACGAGCGCGACCGCGGCCTCCACGGTGCGCTCCGGCGCCGGCAGCTCGAAGAGCCGCTCCAGCACCGCGTGCACCAGAGTCCCCCGCGCCGCAGCGGGGCTGACCGGCTCAGGCAGCTGGTCGACGACCCGGAAGCGGTAGAGCAGCGGGCACTGCATGAAGTCGGCGGCCCGCGACGGTGACAGCGCGCGGGCGATCCCATCCCCCACCTCGGGCACGGTCACCCCCGCACCGTCCACGGCCACCTCCAGCTGCATACCTCGAGCGTAACCCGGAGGTCTGACAGGGCTGGGCAGGTCGGCGCAGGCGCATAGGCTACCGACCCATGGACACCACCCCGGGCTGGCGCATCGGCACCCTCTCCGGCATCCCGGTCTACCTGGGTCGCAGCTGGGTGCTCGTCGCCCTGCTGCTGGTCGCCATCTTCGGGCCGACCGTGCAGCGGCTGCTGCCGGACCTGGGCTGGTGGGCGTATGCCGTGGCACTGGCCTTCGCGGTGCTCCTCCTCATCTCGGTGCTGGTGCACGAGGCCGCCCACGCCCTGGTCGCCCAACGCGTGGGTTTCGGGGTCTCGCGTGTCGTCGCCGACTTCTGGGGCGGGCACACCGCGCACGACGGCGCGGGCGGCACCCCGGGACGCAGCGCTGCCGTCGCGGTGGTCGGTCCGCTCTCCAACGCCCTCCTGGCCCTGCTCGGCTGGTGGGCGGTGGCCGCGCTGGCCAGCGGCTCCGGGGCGCAGCTGCTGCTGCCCGGGTCGGGCACGGGAGTCCTGGTGCTGCTCACCTATGCCTTCGCGTGGGCCAACACCTTCGTGGCCATCTTCAACCTCATCCCGTGCCTGCCCCTGGACGGGGGCTTCCTGCTGGAGGCGCTGGTCTGGCGGTTGTCCGGCAACCGGCACCTGGGCACGCTGGTCGCGGGCTGGGCCGGGCGCCTGCTGGTGGTGCTGGTGGTCATCTGGGGCCTGTCCCCGGTGCTGGCGGGGGAGCGGGTCGACCTGCTGCGGATCTTCTGGGTCCTGCTCATCGGCGGATTCATGTGGCAGGGGGCCAGCCAGGCCATCCGCAGCGGCCGGCACGGCGCGGCGGCCTCCAGACGCACCGTCGGGGAAGCCGCGCATCCCGTCGGCGTGGTGGGCGCCCGGTCCACGCTCGCGTCGGTGCCCTGGCAGGAGCAGCGGCTCTGGGTGGTGCTGGACGGCCAGGGCAGACCGGACGGTGTGGTGGACCCGCCGAGCCTGCAACGGGTCCCGCGGGCCGCCTGGCCCGACACCACCGCGTCGGCGGTCGCGATCCGGCTGCCGCAGGGGTGGGCGGTCCCGCTGGCCCCCGAGACCCGCCTGGACGCCGTGATCGAGGTGATGCGCGCGACCGGCAGCGGCGTCATCGGGCTCCTCGACGAGCACGGTCACCCCTGGGGCGTCGTGGTGGCGGACGACCTCGTGCCGTCCCGCTCGTAGACTGTCCCGGTGACCCAGCCCACCGGAGCCGACCTTCGGCGCGGGCCCTTCCGGCCCGGCGACCGCGTGCAACTGACCGACCCCAAGGGGCGGCTGCACACCATCACCCTCGAGGCGGGCAGGAACTTCCACACCCACCGCGGGCACATCCGGCACGATGACCTCATCGGCGCCCCCGACGCCACGGTGGTGCGCCACACCTCCGGCGCGGACTACCTGGCCCTGCGTCCCCTGCTGTCCGACTACGTGCTGTCGATGCCGCGCGGCGCCCAGGTCGTCTACCCCAAGGACGCCGGGCAGATCGTCACCTACGCCGACATCTTCCCCGGGGCCACGGTCGTCGAGGCCGGGGTCGGGTCCGGGGCGCTGTCGCTGTCCCTGCTGCGCGCGGTCGGGGACGGCGGCCGGCTGCTGTCCTTCGAGCGGCGCGAGGACTTCGCGGACATCGCCAGGGCCAACGCCCGCGCCTTCTTCGGGCAGGACCACCCGGCCTGGACGGTCACCGTCGGTGACCTGGTCGACGCCCTGCCGGAAGCCGTCGAGCCCGGCACGGTCGACCGGGTCGTGCTCGACATGCTCGCCCCCTGGGACTGCCTGGACGTGGTCGGCGACGCCCTCGTGCCCGGCGGCGTCCTGATCTGCTACGTCGCCACCACGACCCAGCTCTCCCGCGTCGCCGAGACCGCCCGCCGCAACGGCGGGTGGACCGAGCCGCAGGCGTGGGAGTCGCTGGTGCGCGGATGGCACCTCGAGGGCCTGTCCGTGCGGCCCGAGCACCGGATGCACGGACACACCGGTTTTCTCATCACCCTGCGCCGGCTCGCGCCCGACACCGAGGCCCCGCTGCGCAAGCGCAGGCCGGCACCGGGCGCCTACGGCGAGGACTACACGCCGGTGGAGGACGAGGAGTGGAGCGCCGAGGACCTGGGGGAGCGGCCCGTCTCGGCCAAGCGCCTGCGGCGCACCCGCCGGGACGCGGAGGCCACCGCGGCCCAACGCCTTGAGCCCGGAACGGACCACGGCACGGACCGCGGCACAAGGTTCGGTCCAGACCCCGGCACAGGGCCGGGTGCTGAGCCGGGTGCGGACGACTTGACCGAGTCTTGAACGACCTGACCGTGACCTGACCAAACCCTGACCGACTCTTGACCTGAACTTGACCTGCGGGTCCGGGGCGGAGGCTACGGTCGAGGGACCCCGGCACCGCGCGCCGTCCCTGCTGTCGATCCCCGGGCGCCCTCCCATGCTGTCCTGGTGGGGCGGCGTCGCGCTGCCCTCTCGCAAAGGAGCATCCGTGCAACGTCGCACCCCCCTTCTTGCCGCAGCGCTCGGCATACCGATCTCGATGGCCATGCTCGTCCCAGGCGGCGCGGTGGCCCTTCCGCAGCAGGAGCAGCCCGAGGAGCGCGCGTCCTCCTCGAGCGCCTTCTTCCAGACCGAGCCGAGCGCTGACGCGCCGGACCAGATCGCCTTCGACTTCCTGCGGCTCAAGGCGACCGACTACGGCGTGTCGGCCGCGGACCTGGCCGACCTGCAGGTCATGTCCCAGCACGCCTCGGACCACAACGGCGTGACCTACGTCAACGTCGTGCAGCACTACCAGGGCCGTGAGGTCCTGGGCGGTGTCGCCACGGTCAGCGTCACGAAGGACGGCGTCGTCCTGCACGTGGCCGAGAACCTCGCGGGCGGCCTGCGGGAGGCCTCGGGCCGGGCGTCCCTGGATGCCCCGGCCGCCCTCGACGCCGCCGCCAAGGAAGTCGACCTGGAACCGGCCGGCGCCCGGGTCGTCTCCCAGAGCAGGGACGCGTCGCGGGCGACCACGCTGTCCGGCGCCGGCATCGCCGAGGAGGAGATCCCCGCCCGTCTGGTCTGGCAGCCGACCGAGGACGGGCTGCGGCTGGCCTGGGAGGTCGTCATCGACGACGAGGACTCCGCCCACGTATGGCAGGTCACCGTCGATGCCCAGACCGGCACGCCTCTCGTCGTCGAGGACTGGACCGACCACGACCATGCCGGTCACCTGCACGGCCTGGCCCGCGACCCGATGGCCTTCGACGCTGCGCACCCGCACCGACTGCCCGCGAGCGTCACCGACCCGGACGAGTACGGCACCCCGACGCCGGTCCAGGACGGCTCCAGCTACCGCGTCTTCGCCTTCCCCAAGGAGAGCCCGAACGACGGCGACCGCTCCGTGGTGACCAACCCGGCCGACGCCGTCGGCTCGCCGTTCGGCTGGCACGACACCGACGGGGTGCCCGGTCCCGAGCACACGACGACCCGCGGCAACAACGTGCACGCCTACACCGACCGGGACAACAACGGTGTGCCGGACCCGGGCAGCGACCCCGACGGCGGAGACGGGCTCTCCTTCGACTTCCCGCTGGACCTGGGCGAGCACGCGATCAACTACGCGGACTCGGCGGTCACCAACCTCTTCTACGCCAACAACGTCATCCACGACGTCCTCTACCGCTACGGCTTCGACGAGGCGGCCGGCAACTTCCAGGTGACCAACTACACCGGCGAGGGCGTCGGCGGCGACGACGTACGGGCCGAGGCGATGGACGGCGGCGGCGTCAACAACGCCAACTTCTCCACCCCGGCCCAGGACGGCGGCCGCCCGCGGATGCAGATGTACCTGTGGCCCGGCGCCCAGTTCGGCATGCCGAACGGTGTCACCGTTGGCACCGGCGGTGACGCGACGACCTACGACGCGAACTTCGCCATGTTCACGCCGGCCCCGACCAACGCCGGCCTCCCGGGGAGCCCGGTCGTCGTCGACGAGACCTGCCTGCCCTTCGAGGCACCGGGTGCCATCGTGGTGACCGCGCGCACCGCCGCGTGCGCGCCGTACACGCAGGTCCGCAACGCGGAGGGAGGCGGAGCGCTGGCCGTCGTGATCAGCCACGACGCCGCCACCCCCGAGGGTGGGACGGCCCCCCGGCTGTCCGGCTCGATGACCGAGCCGGTGGGCATCCCCGCGGTCTCGATCACCCAGGAGGACGGTGAGGCGCTGCGCGCCCAGGTCGCCGCCGGCGCCACCTCGGCGTCGGTGCACAAGATGGCCTCCCACCCCGGCATCCGGGACGGTGACTACGAGAACGGCATCATCATCCACGAGTACGGCCACGGTGTCTCCAACCGGCTGACCGGCGGCACGAACATCAACTGCCTGTCCGGGCAGGAGCAGATGGGTGAGGGCTGGAGCGACTACCTGGCCATCACCATGCTCATGGACCCGACCGTGGACCGGCCGGAGGAGGCCCGCGGCATGGGCCCCTACGCCCTGTTCCAGGACGACCGCTCCGGCGGCGGCATCCGGCCCCGGCCCTACTCGCGCAACATGGAGATCCAGCCGTTCACCTACGACCGGATCAAGACCGGCGGATGGCTCGAGGGCGCCAGCCTGGCCACGCCCCACGGCGTCGGCCACGCATGGGCCGCGACGCTGTGGGACCTCAACTGGGACCTGGTGGACAAGCACGGCTTCACCCCGAACCTGTACACGGAGTGGGACACCGCGGGCAACACCCGCGCGCTGCAGTACGTCATGGACGGCATGAAGATGCAGGGCTGCTTCCCGGGCTTCATCGACGGCCGTAACGGCATCCTGGCCGCGACCGAAGCCCTGGACGGCGAGGACACCTGCAACGTCTGGTCCACCTTCGCCCGTCGCGGTCTGGGCTACAGCGCGGTGCAGGGAACCTCGGCCAACCGCAACGACAACGTCGAGGCCTTCGACGTGCCCCCGGCGTGCGAGGCCCCCGGCACCGGCTTCGTCAGCCCCCTGTCCAACACGGAGCTGAACACCATCAAGGCCGGCAGCACCACCCCGGTCCGGTTCAACCTCGCCGGCTACCGGGGCGAGGACCCGCTGCGGGCCGCCCACTCGCCGATGATCCAGGAGATCGACTGCGACACGCGCGAGCCGCTGCAGTACGCGATCTCGGTGCCTACCGAGACGACCGGCAACCGCGGGCTGAGCTACAGCCGGGGCCAGGACCGCTACCAGTACAACTGGAAGCCGTCCGCCGCCCTCGGCGGCAGCTGCCAGCAGATGATCATCACCCTGGAGGACGGCACGCAGCACCGCGCCGACTTCCGTCTCCGGTGATCAGCACCTCGTCACGCTGAGGCGTCACCCGGCCCCGTCCCGCCACCCGGCGGGACGGGGCCTCGTGCTGTCGGCCGGGCCGGGACCGCTGCCGCTCAGTCCTCGACCGTCGCGACGAACTGGAGCCGCTCGCCGTCCGGTCCTTCCACGGTGATGGTGGTCTCGCCGGTCGCGTGGGCGAGCAGCGTGTACTCCGCGTACCCGGGGTCGGCGAAGTGATCGACGGGGACCAGCTCCAGGACGGTCGGGTCGGCCACCTCGGCGACGGCGTCCTGCCACGGGGGAGTCAGGTGCAAGGAGGCCTCGTCGCCGGGGGCCAGCCGCAGCTCGGCCCCTGTGTCGTCGGGGGTCAGCACCTCACGCGGGCCCAGCGGGCGGGCCACGTCGTCGGGCGTGCTGGTGTCATCCGGGCGGGTGCCGTCCGTGGTGTCTTCCGTGCTGTCTTCCGGAGTGTCTTCCGTGGTCTCTTCCGTGCTCGTCGGGTCCGGGCTCTGGTCCACGGTGCCTCCTGCGGTGCCGTCGGGGGTGCCGCCCGGTGCTCCCGGTCCCTCGCCGCACCCGGACAGCAGCGCGGCGGCGAGGATCCCGGCCAAGATCCCGGCGGTGAGGGCGGCCGGAGGACGGAACTGGCGGCGGCGCGTCATACCCTGGGAATCTACCCGCCCACCTGGAGGAGCACGGTGACCTTGTCGTCGCAGTCCACGAGCCCCGGCTCGTCCCCCCGCGAGCGCCACCTGCAGCAGCAGGTGCAGACGCTCACCGCACGGCTGACCGAGCTCAAGGCGCACAGCGACCAGCTCGGCACCACCCTGCAGTCGGCCCGCGACCAAATCCTCGGCCTGCGGGAGGACCTGGACGCACTCGCCAGCCCGCCGCTCAGCATCGCCCAGGTGGTCGGGCTGGTCGGTGACGGCACGGTCGACGTGACCGTCTCCGGCCGGCGGATCCGCACCCGCATCTCCTCCGAGGTCGACACCGACGAGCTGCGGCCGGGCCGCGAGGTCCTGCTCAACGAGGCCCAGTCCGTGGTCGCGGTGGGCGACTACGAGCGCGCCGGCGACGTCGTCGTCTGCAAGGAGCTGCTCGGGTCCGACCGGGTGGTCGTCCTGGTCCGCGGCGAGGACGAGCGGGTATGCCGCCGCGCCGGCTCCCTGCGCGACGAGCCGGTGCGGGCGGGGGACGCGCTTCTGCTGGACCCGCGCACCGGGTTCGTCACCGAGCGGATCCCGCGCCCCGAGGTCGCCGAGCTGGTGCTGGAGGAGGTGCCGGACATCTCCTACGACGACATCGGCGGGCTGTCCGGCCAGATCGAGCAGATCCAGGACGCCGTCGAGCTGCCCTTCCTGCACGCCGAGCTCTACGCCTCCCACCAGCTGCGGCCGCCCAAGGGCGTGCTGCTCTACGGCCCGCCGGGGTGCGGCAAGACCCTCATCGCCAAGGCCGTCGCCGCCTCGCTCGCGAGGCAGGCCGCGCAGCGACGCGGCGAGGAGAACCCGCGCAGCTACTTCCTCAACATCAAGGGCCCCGAGCTGCTGAACAAGTACGTCGGCGAGACCGAGCGGCACATACGCCTCATCTTCCAGCGCGCGCGGGAGAAGTCGGCCGCCGGTGACCCCGTGGTGGTCTTCTTCGACGAGATGGAGTCGCTCTTCCGCACCCGCGGCTCCGGTGTCTCCTCCGACGTCGAGACCACGATCGTGCCGCAGCTGCTGGCCGAGATCGACGGCGTCGAGCGGCTGGACAACGTCATCGTCATCGGCGCCTCCAACCGTGAGGACATGATCGACCCGGCGATCCTGCGGCCGGGCCGGCTGGACGTGAAGATCAAGATCGAGCGCCCCGACGCCGAGGCCGCCCGCGACATCTTCGGCAAGTACCTCACGCCGGACGTGCCGCTGCATACCTCCGAGCTCGCCCGGCACGCCGGCGACCGCCAGGCGACCGTGGACGCGCTGATGGACGGCGTGGTGGGACGGATGTATGCCGTCACCCCCGAGAACGCCTTCCTGGAGGTCACCTACGCCGGCGGCGACCGGGAGGTCCTCTACTTCAAGGACTTCGCCTCCGGTGCGATGATCCACAACATCGTGGACCGGGCCAAGAAGCTGGCGATCAAGGACCTGCTCACCACCGGTGAGGAGGGGCTGCGCGAGAGTCACCTGGAGCGGGCCTACCTCGACGAGTTCAAGGAGAACGAGGACCTGCCCAACACCACCAACCCCGACGACTGGGCGCGGATCTCGGGCCGCAAGGGCGAGCGGATCACCTACATCCGGACCCTCGTCGGCGACAGCTCCGGCACCCACCCCGGCCGGTCCGTGGACCCCGACGCCCGGGGCACCGGCCACTACCTCTAGCCAAGCCTGGGTCTGCGGTAGCCCGGTGTCGCCATCGCGACACCGGGCTACCGCAGTGTCGGCGAGCGGGCTGCCGCGCGCTCGTGTCGAGCCGCCCGCCCCTTTGCTGCGGCTGCGGCTGCGGTGGCGATACTGGCGGGCTAGGCGCCGATGCCGAGGAAGGACGCGCCGGTGACGGTGAGGGCTGCGGCAGCCACGCCCCAGGCCACGGTCCCGGCGCTGATCCACAGGAAGGCCGCCCGCGCGCTGACGCCTACGGCGACTGCGGCGAGCGCCGCGACCTGGGTGCCGAGGACGATCGGTCCGAGGACGGCCAGGCCCGGCATGCCCCACCGGTTCATCACCCGGTCGATGCGCTCGCGGCGGCGGTCGCGTCGGCGCACCGCCTCGCGGGACTCGTCGGCCACGCCGGCCTCGTCGCCTGTCAGCGGTTCCTGGCCGGCCGCCCGGTTTCCCTCGCGCCGCGCTCGTCTCCGCGCCCACCAGTCCCGCGCCCGCTGCCCGTAGACCGCCGCCAGCCAGACCGTGAGCAGGTTGCCGGCCAGGGCCGCGAGCACGGCCGGCAGCACCGGCAGGCCGCCCAGGATGCCCGCCGGGATCACGATCACGGCCTCCAGCCAGGGGAACGCCCCGCCGAGGAAGACGCCGCCCAGCAGGGCCCAGTCGCCCGCGGTCACCGGGTCGTCCGGGCAGACCGGGTCGTCCGGGCAGGCTGGGCCGTCACGGCCCGCGGGCGGATGACCAGCGTCTCCACCGCGCGCCAGCCGAGCAGACCGCCGAGCAGCACCCCGGTGGCGACCAGGACGAAGGCGGTCGCGGTGCCCTCGCCGGTGAGCCAGCGCAGCACCATACCGAGGACGATGGCGCAGAAGGCGACGACCACGCCGTCCAGCCACCACCGTCGAACGCCCTGGGGGAGCCGGAGCAGGCAGAGCCAGCCCACGGCCGTCCCGAAGACGAACGGCCACGCCGTGGCGAGCACCCCCATCACGCCGAGCTCGAGATCGTGACTGGCCCGCCCGAGCGCGGCGAAGACGATGACGACGAGCAGGTCGAGGCCGAGGGCGTGCTTGGTCATACCAGCATGGTCGCACGCCCTACACTTGGTGAACATGCGTTCACCCCATGCGGAGGCGGCCCGGCCCAGCCCCTCCACCGGCCTCGTCATCACCGTGCTGGCGCTGTGCGGCACCCTGGTCTCCCTGCAGCAGACCCTCGTCCTGCCGCTCCTGCCCGACTTCCCAGAGATCCTGGACACCACCAGCGACAACGCCTCCTGGCTGGTCACCATCACCCTGCTCACCGCCGCGGTGGGCACCCCGATCGTCTCCCGCCTGGCCGACATGTTCGGCAAGCGGCTGATGCTCATCGTGTGCATGTGGGCGGTGATCGTCGGCTCGGTGGTCGCGGCGCTGTCCGACACCCTCTTCACCGTCATCCTGGGGCGCGGCCTCACCGGGCTGGGGGCCTGCCTGGTCCCGGTGGGCATCAGCATCATGCGCGACCACCTGCCGGCCGACCGCGTCGGCTCGGGCGTCGCGCTGATGTCGGCCACGCTCGGCATCGGGGGAGCGGTCGGGATGCCGCTGGCCGGCGTCATCTACGAGAGCTGGGACTGGCACACCCTGTTCTACGTCTCGGGCGGCTTCGCGCTGATCATGCTCGTCGCGGTGCACCTGGTCGTGCCGGAGTCGACGGTCAAGACCCGGGGCCGCTTCGACTACACCGGGGCGCTGCTGCTCTCCGTCGCGCTGACCTGCTTCCTGCTCGCGGTGAGCAAGGCCGGCACCTGGGGCTGGTTCTCCCCGCTGACGCTCACGCTGCTCGCGGTCGCCGCGCTGGTGCTGGCGGCCTGGGTGCCGTGGGAGCTGCGGGTCGGCCAGCCGCTGGTCGACATCCGCACCTCGATCCGGCGCACCGTGCTGCTTACCAACGCCGCGTCGGTCCTCGTCGGCTTCGCGATGTTCGTCAACTTCCTCACCTCCGCCCAGCAGGTGCAGATGCCCGTGGACACCGGCTACGGCTTCGGGATGTCGGTGACGGCTACCGGCCTTGCGCTGCTGCCAGCCGGCATCCTCATGGTGGCGATGTCACCCGTGGCGGCGGCGCTGATCCGCCGCTACGGCCCGCGGGCGATCCTCATCGCCGGTGCGCTGATCATCGCGGTCGGTTTCATCAGCCGCGCGCTCCTGTACGGCTCGGTGCTGGAGGTCATGGTGACCTCCGGCGTCGCCTCCCTCGGCACCGCGCTGGCCTTCGCGGCGATGCCGACGCTCATCATGCGGGCGGTCCCGATCACCGAGACCGCCTCGGCCAACGGCCTCAACACCCTGCTGCGCTCGATCGGCACCTCCTCCGCCTCGGCCATGGTGGCGGCCGTCTTCGCCGCCTCGATGATGCAGACCAACAGCGGCCAGATGGCGCCCTCGTTCAGCGCCTACCAGCTGGTCTTCTGGGCCGGCGCCGCCGCCGCGCTCGGTGGCGGTCTCATCGCCGCCTTCATCCGCCGGCCGGTGCGGGTGCGCGAGGAGCCGGGTAGCGCCCGCGAGGTGCGGGGGCCGGCCGGCGAGCGCGCGCAGGTCAAGCACGAGGGCGAGCTGCCCGAGGTGCTCGTGCGCGGCCGGGTCGTCGGTCCTCAGGGCCGCCCGCTGCGGCAGGCCGTCGCCACCGTCCTGCACCCCGACGGCCGGCACGTGGACTGGAGCCGCACCGACAACGACGGCCGGTACGTCCTCGCGCTGCCCGAGACGGGACGGTACCTGCTCGTGGTGTCGGCGGACGGCTGGGGGCCCCAGTCCACCCTGTGCGACCTGGACGCCGGGGAGACCGACCCGATCACGATGACCCGCCGGCTGCTGCTCTCCGGCCACGTGCTGGACGACGGCAGGCCGCTGGGCGGGGTGCTGGTCTCGCTCATCCGTCACTCGGGGGAGTACGTCGCCACCACGCACGCCGACGGGACCGGTGCCTACGAGATCGGGCTGCCCCCGCCCGGGCGCTATGTGCTCACGGTGGTCGACCACGCCTCCGGGCGCACCCGCTCCCGCGCTGTCAATGTGTTCTCCTCCTCGACGTCCCTCGACATCGACATCGAGACCGGTATCCCGCGGCCGGTCGAGCGGACGGCCCCGGAGGTCGCCGGCATCGCTGCGAGCCCCGAGAGTCGCGAGAGCCCCGAGACCGCACGGAACGGCCAGGACCGCGTGCTCCCGGTGCCCACCGGAGGACCTCGTGAGCAGTGAGGAGCAGGTCCTGCGCGAGGCGCGGCGGCTCTTCGGGGAGCGCGGGTATGCCGCGGTGACGATCCGTGAGGTGGCCCGGCGGGCCGGGGTGTCACCGGCGCTGGTGATGAAGATCGCCGGCACCAAGGAGCATCTCTACGCCCTGGCCACCCCCTCCGAGCCCGCGCCGCTGCCGGAGGGCGTACCCCTGGACGGGCTGGGGGAGAAGCTGGTCAGCCGCATGCTCGACCGCCGGGACGAGGACGCCGCGGAGCCGTGGCTGCGCGCGCTCTTCCTCATCCAGGACGCCCCGGACCCGGCGACGGCCCGTGCCGACTTCCGCCACCGTTTCCTCGGCCGGTTCGAGACAACAACGGAGGAGGACCGGCGCCACGCCGACCAGGTGGCCTGCATGCTCATCGGCCTGGCGGCCGGGCTGCGTTCCTTCGGGCTGCTCGCGCCGGGCACCGCCGACCAGGCGGCGGTCGTGCGGGAGTACGGCGGCCTGATCCAGAGCCTGCTGGACCGGATGGCAGTATCGAGGTCATGAGCGTGCGCCGGGTGATGGGGATCGAGACCGAGTTCGGGATCACCAGCACCCAGGTGGACCGGCGGGGGACGCCCCTGTCCCCGATGCTGCTGTCCGCGCAGGTGGTGCGGGCCTACGTCGCCGGCTCCGCGCCGGGCGACGCGCTCCCGACGGGGGCCGGCTGGGACTACGCCGACGAGACCCCGTTGCGCGACGCCCGCGGCTTCGAGATGGCCCGTGCGCTGGCGGACCGGTCCCAGCTGACCGACATCGAGGACCCGACGATCGCCAACACCGTGCTGGCCAACGGTGCCCGGTTCTACGTCGACCACGCCCACCCGGAGTACTCCGCCCCCGAGGTCACCTCACCGCTGGCGGCCGTCCGTTTCGACCGGGCCGGGGAGCTGGTCGTCCGCCGGGCCCTGGAGACGCTGGCCGCCGACGGCCAGGACGTGCGCCTCTACAAGAACAACGTCGACGGCAAGGGCGCCTCCTACGGCACCCACGAGAACTACCTCGTCCCGCGCTCGGTGCCCTTCGACCGCCTGGCCGGTCTGCTCATCCCCTTCCTCGTCGCCCGCCCGGTCATCGCCGGCGCCGGCAGGGTGGGGCTGGGCCAGGCCAGCGAGACCCCGGGCTTCCAGCTCTCCCAGCGGGCCGACTACCTCGAGGCGGAGGTCGGCCTGGAGACGACCCTGCGCCGGCCGATCGTCAACACCCGCGACGAGCCGCACGCCACCCCGCACCTGCACCGCCGCCTGCACGTCATCGTCGGCGACGCGACCATGGCCGACGTCACCACCTACCTGGCGATGGGCTCGCTCTCCCTGGTGCTGCGGGTGATCGAGACCCACCCCGAGCTGCTGGAGGGTATGGCGCTCGTCCGCCCCGTCCCGTCCGCCCAGGTGATCTCGCACGACCCCACCCTGCGGGCCACGGTGCCGCTGGCCGACGGCCGGGAGCTGACCGGGCTGGATCTCGTCGAGGCGCACCTGCAGGCGGTCGAGCAGGCGCGCGACCTGGCGCTGGCGTCCGGTGACGAGCGATGGGCGGAGGAGCCGGGAGAGGGAGCCACGTCGGGCGGCACAGGCGACCGCCGGACCGACGCGCAGAGCGATCCTGCGACGGACACCGCCCACGTGCTCGTGCGCTGGCGGCAGGTGGTCGACGCCCTGCGCCGCGACCCGGCCGAGGCGGCCGGGCAGGTCGAATGGGTCGCCAAGCACAGCCTCCTCACCCGCTTCCGTGACCGTGCCGGCGTGGGCTGGGACGACCCCAGGCTGGCCGCCATGGACATCCAGTGGCACGACGTGGACCCGGCCAGAGGACTGGCCCAGAAGCTGCGCGCGGCCGGGCACCTGGAGCGGATGGTCACCGACGAGGAGATCGTCACCGCGGTCACCTCGCCCCCGGAGGACACCCGCGCCTGGTTCCGCGGCGAGTGCGTCCGCCGCTTCGGGCCGCAGGGGGAGATGCGCGGGGCCTCGTGGGACTCGGTGACGCTGCTGGACGAGCGCCGGCACGCCCGCCGGGTCCGGATCGACGAGCCCACCTCCGGCAGCCGGGCCCAGATCGAGCCGCTGCTGGCACGGCATACCCGCACGGCCACCCTGCTGGACGAGCTGGCCAGCGAGGACGTCTGACCCACCCGATCGCTCTCCGCAGAGCTGGCCGCAGGATGAGAGGATCGGGTCATGTCACAGCAGCAGTTCGACCGTCGCCGCGACGACGCCGGGGGCGAGACCCCCGAGCCGGAGGCCCCGCCCACCGCACCTGCGGCGCAGACCCAGGAGCGCGACGCCGCGCTGGACTCCCTGCTCGACGAGATCGACGGGGTGCTGGAGAAGAACGCCTCGGAGTTCGTGCACGGCTTCGTGCAGAAGGGCGGGCAGTAGCCCTCCATGGACCGGCGCATCTTCGGGCTGGAGACCGAGTTCGGGGTCAACGCCACCTTCCGCACCGGCGGCCGGCTCAGCCCCGAGGAGGTGGCCCGCTACCTGTTCCGCAAGGTGGTGGCCTGGGGCCGCTCCTCCAACGTCTTCCTGGCCAACGGCTCCCGGCTCTACCTCGACGTCGGGTCGCACCCCGAGTACGCCACCGCAGAGTGCGCCGACCTGCTGGACCTGGTCGCGCACGACCGGGCCGGTGAGCTGGTCGTCCAGGACCTGGCCGAGGACGCCGAGCGACGGCTGGCCGAGGAGGACATGGACGCCAGCGTCTACGTCCTGAAGAACAACGTCGACTCGCGCGGCAACTCCTACGGCTCGCACGAGAACTACCTCATCGAGCGGACCGGGCGGCTGGAGCGGATCACCGACACCCTGGTCCCCTTCCTGGTCACCCGCCAGCTGGTCACCGGCGCCGGGCGGCTGCACGTGGTGGGGGAGCGGGCCACCTACCTGGTCTCCCAGCGGGCCGACCACATGTGGGAGGGGCTGTCCTCGGCGACCACCCGGTCCCGGCCGATCATCAACACCCGCGACGAGCCGCACGCCGACCCCGAGCGGTACCGCCGACTGCACGTCATCGTCGGCGACTCGACGATGAGCCAGACCACCACGCTCCTGCGCGCGGGCACCACCGACCTGGTGCTGCGGATGCTCGAGGCGGGCACGATCGTCCCGGACTTCGCCCTGGCCAGCCCGGTCCAGGCGATCCGGGACATCAGCCGGGACCCGACCGGTCGGGTGGCCGTGCCGCTCGCGTCCGGGGGCACGATCACCGCGCTGGGTATGCAGTCCACCCTCCTGGAGCTGGCGCGGCGCCACGCGCAGGGAGCAGGGATCGCGGACCGAAGCCCGCACCGGGAGGTGCTGGAGCTGTGGGAGCGCGGCCTGCACGCAGTCGAGAGCGACCAGCTGCACCTGGTCGACACCGAGATCGAGTGGGTGATGAAAAGGCGGCTGCTGGCTGAGTACGCCGACAAGCACGGCCTGGCCCCGCACGACGAGCGGCTGCAGCAGCTGGACCTGGTCTGGCACGACGTGCACCCGCAGCGCGGACTGGTCCGGCTGCTGGAGCGCTCCGGCCGCGCCCGGACCGTGGTGTCGCAGGAGCGCATCGCCCAGGCGATGGTGACGCCGCCGCAGACGCGGGCCAAGCTGCGTGGTGACTTCGTCCGCGCCGCCCAGGACCACCGCCGCGACTTCTCCGTGGACTGGGTGCACCTGAAGCTCAACGACGCCGCCCAGCGCACCGTGGTCTGCAAGGACCCGTTCGCTGCCGTCGACGCCCGCGTCGACCAGCTCCTCGAGCACATCCGCACCGCCGGCCAGCCCGGCGCGCCGCGCGGCGTGTGACCAGGGGGCCCGGCACCCCATACCAGGGGACTGGCGACCGCCCGCTCCCGGCGGGGCACTCACACACAACGCCCAGACGCACCGGTTAGGCTAGTCCGGTTTGAGTCCCCCAGAAGCAAAGGACGCGCGCGTGCGCTCACCCCGACTCCGGTTCCTCGCGGCTGCTGCCGCGCCGCTGGCCTTCCTGGCCGTGGCTGCCTGCAGCCCGGACTCCGACGGTGCCGACGGCCCCTCCACCACCTCGTCGCCCGACGACGCGGCCGCCACCTCGGCCGGCCCGTCGGACGACCTGAGCGACGTCGCGGTCGAGCAGCAGGACGGCGTGCCCGTCCTGAACTGGCACGGCGAGCCGCTGGCCGAGGGCGACCTGCCGTTCGTCACCCACGAGACGCAGTCCGAGCAGCTGCAGGCCGGCGACGGCGAGGAGGTCGGCGCCGAGCACGACGTGCAGGTCCGCTACCTCGCGGTCAACGGCACCACCGGTGAGGAGATCGTCAGCACCTTCGGCACCGACGAGACGGTCACCCTCGACCTGACCGACGAGACCCTGCTCCCCGCGTTCCGCGACAACCTCCCGGGCACCAGCGAGGGCGAGAGCGTGCTCATGGCGCTGCCGGCGGAGGACGCCTTCGGCGAGCTCGGCAACGAGCAGCTCGGGGTCGGTCCGGAGGACACGCTGCTGTTCTACATGGAGATCCTCGACTCCTACCCCGTCGCCGGCGAGCCGGTCGAGCCGGTCGAGGGCCTGCCGACCGTCGAGTCGGACGGCGAGACGCCGGCGGTCATCGACGTCGACGGCGTCGAGGCCCCCGACGAGCTCGTCGTCCAGCCCCTGGTCCAGGGGCAAGGTGCCGAGGTGGAGGAGGGACAGATGGTCTTCGTCCACTACACCGGTGTGAAGCTGTCCGACGGCGAGCAGTTCGACACCTCCTACAACCGCGGGCAGCCGTTCAACTTCCAGGTCGGCAGCGGCCAGGTCATCGAGGGGTGGGACCAGGGCCTGATCGGGCAGAACGTCCGCTCCCAGGTGCTGCTCGTCATCCCGGCCGAGCAGGCCTACGGCGAGCTGCCCGAGGAGACCGACAGCACCACCGCGCAGCCGGCCCACGAGCTCGCCGGCGAGGACCTCGTCTTCGTGGTCGACATCATCGCCGCGTACTGACCGGCCCACACCCCCACCACCTACCCACCCATAGAGCAGGAGAACCCCAGCCATGACCGACTCCCCGTTCGGCCGCGTGCAGAAGGCCAAGCCCGAGATCGACTTCCCCGGCGAGACCCCGCCCAGCGAGCTGGTCATCGAGGACATCGAGGTCGGCAAGGGCGCCGAGGCCACGGCCGGTGCGCAGATCTCGGCCCACTACGTCGGCGTGGCCTGGTCCACCGGCGAGGAGTTCGACGCGTCCTGGAACCGCGGCGAGCCGCTGGCTTTCACCGTCGGTGTCGGCCAGGTCATCCAGGGCTGGGACCAGGGCCTGCTCGGCATGAAGGTCGGGGGCCGGCGCAAGATCACCATCCCGCCGCACCTGGGCTACGGCGACCGCGGCGCAGGCGGTGCGATCAAGGGCGGCGAGACGCTGATCTTCGTGGTCGACCTGATGGACGTGCGCTGACCGGCTGACCGCCCGGCGCTACCCGGCGCTGCGCAAACCTGCGCCCCCGTCACACCGGACCAGGTGACGGGGGCGCCGGTGTGTGCGGCGCGTATGGAGCGCGGTAAGGGTCACTGGTCCCGGTGGCGTGGGCGCAGCGCGTGCAGGTCGAGCTCCTGGGAGAGCTGGTAGAAGGCCGCCTGGCCGCGGGCGGAGTTGCCGTGCTTGTCGAGCCGGGGCGAGTACGTCGCCAGGCCGCTGCGTCCTGGGGAGGACCCGATGATCCCGCCGCTGATCCCGCTCTTGGCCGGGATCCCGACCGTGGAAACCCAGTCGCCCGCGGAGTCGTACATGCCGCAGGTCAGCATCACCGACAGCACGTGCCGGGTGGCTTCCTCGGACAGCACCCGCTCCTCGGTGCCGGGGACGATGCCGTCGTTGGCCAGGGTCGCGCCGATGCGGGCCAGCTCGACGGTCGACAGGGCCAGGGCGCACTGGCGGGTGTAGCCGTCGACGACGTCGTGCGGCTCGTCGGGCAGCTCGGAGAGCGCCTTCACCATGTGCGCGATGCCCAGGTTGCGGTGGTTGCTGGCCATCTCCTGGCGGTAGCACTCCTCGTCCATCTCCAGCTCCCGGCCGGCCATCGCCGACAGCGTCTCGCAGATCCGGGCGAAGCGGTGCTCGGCGTCCTTGCCCTCGACCAGGGAGTGGGCGGTCAGCGCGCCCGCGTTGATCATCGGGTTCGCCGGCCGGTTGGAGTCGTCCAGGCTGATCCGGTTGAACGCGTCGCCGGAGGGTTCGACGTCGATGTAGCGCAGCACCTCGTCCAGGCCGACGGAGTCGATCGCCAGGCCGTAGACGACGGCCTTGCTCATCGACTGGATCGGGAAGTGGAACTCCGCGTCGCCGGCGCCCCACCAGCGCCCGTCGATGTCGACGACGGCGACCGCGAACTTGTCCAGGTCGGCCTCGGCGTGCACGGGCAGCTCGTGCGGCTCGCCGTAGTCGTCGTCACGCACCCGGTCCAGGATCTCGTCGAGGCAGGGGGTGAGGTCCTCCGGTCTGCGCATGCCGTCAGCCTAGGTGCTGGTCCCGGGGTGCCCGTCGGTCAGGGTTCGGGGGACCGCCCTGACGCCCGGCGTCAGGGTGGTGCCAGCCGCGCGGGGCCGGCTCGTCAGGCCTGGAGCGTGCGGTGCTGGGCGTGGATGCCCGCGACGGCTGCGGCGACGAACGCGGCGGGGTCCTCCGCCAGGCCGCGCCCCATGGTGGAGAGCCGGACCGGGGAGTGGGACAGTGCACCCAGCACGCCGTCGGTCGAGACCTCGACCAGCCTCAGGTGGGGGGCGGTGATGACGAGCTCGACGGCCTGGCGGTGCACCTGATCCAGGCACTCCTCCAGGTCTGCGGGTATGGGGTGGCCGGAGCCGTCACCGAGGGCGGCCGGGTGGGCAGGCGCACGGCTGGCAGATGCATCGGGCGCTGGGACATCGGGAGCAGGCCCATCCTGGACGGGCACCACCAGGTCGGCCGGGTGGGCGAGCACCCGGCCGTAGGCGGTGAGGCTGTGGTGGGAGAGACCGCGGTGCCGTTCCCGGGGGTCGGCCTGGGACACGCGGAGGGCCGCGACGGGATGCCCACCGAGCACGGATGCCGCGTTGAGCGCCTCGCCGGCGGCGACGCCCGAGAAGCCCCAGCGCGTCCCTGTGCCCAGGTTGCCCGGTCCCTGCACGACGACGGCGAGGTCGGCCTCCACGACGTGGCGGGCGGCGAGCAGGGCCGTGTGGACCGTGACCGCCTCGAGGTCACCGCCGTAGGCCTGCCCGCAGGTGATCGTGGCGGTCAGCCAGCCCGCCTCGCGCAGGACTGAGGCCGAGCGGGAGAAGGCGAGGGGGAGCGCGCCCCCATCGGTCATGACGTAGGCCACCCGCGGGGCAGCTCGTCCCTGACGGTCCGCCTCCAGGCGGGCCCCGGCCACGATGGCCGGCAGCGAGCTGTGCAGGTCGGCGGCGACGACCGGCATCCCGTCGATGGAGTCGGCGGCCTCCAGCACAGCGTGGTGCTCGCCCTCGGGGTCGTCCACCCCCAGGACCATCGTCTGCAGGGGCGAGTAGCGGGCCTTGACCAGGTGGCCCGGGGCGTCGGGGTCGACCGCCCACCCGGCCGGCCACGCTGCGGGGCGGTCCGGGATCGCCGTCACCACGGCATACCCGCCGGTGCCGAGGCCCCGGTCCAGCGCGGTGGTGTTGAGCAGCACCCGATCGCCGACCTCGGGCGTGCCGACGACCGCCACGTAGGCCAGGGCGGGGAGAACGGTGCGCTCGGTCGGGGAGAGTCGTGCGCTCGGTCGGGGAGAACCCTGCGCCCGGTCGGGGATGTCGTCGCCGGGGGCCAGGTCCACCGACACCGGGACGACGCCGGGCCAGCCGGGGAGGACCTCGCGCACGACACCCTGACGCCACCGGATCACCCGGCGATGGTAGCCGGGGTAGCCTCGGGGACCATGGCCCGTCCGTCCCCCGCCGCCGCGAAGACCGAGCGCCTGCTCAACCTGGTCATCGCGCTGCTGCACACCCGGCAGCCGCTGTCCCGCGCCCGGCTGCGCGAGGCCGTCCCGGACTACGCCGGCAGCAGCGACGAGGCCTTCGAGCGGATGTTCGAGCGGGACAAGGACGAGCTGCGCGCCCTCGGGGTGCCGCTGCGCACCGAGCCGATCGACCCGTTCTTCGACGACGAGCCGGGCTACCGGATCGACCAGCGCGAGTACGCCCTGCCCGAGATCGACTTCGCCCCGGACGAGCTGGCCGTGCTCGGGTTGGCCGCCCGCTCCTGGAGCCAGGCCAGCCTGGCCGGACCGGCCGCCCAGGCGCTGCGCAAGCTGGAGGCGGCCGGGCTGGTCAAGGACGAGACCTCGGTGGCCGGGATCGAGCCGCTGCTGCACACCCGCGAGCCGGCCTTCGAGCCGGTGCGCGACGCGGTGCTCTCCCGGACCCCGCTGCGCTTCGACTACCGCGGCGGCAGCGGCGACCTGACCGAGCGGCACGTGCAGCCGTGGGGCCTGACCAGCTGGCACGGCCGCTGGTACCTCACCGCCCACGACCTCGACCGCGACGCCCCGCGGGTGTTCCGGCTGGACCGGATCGCCGGGTCGCCCACCAAGGCGGGGCGCAAGGGCGGGTATGACGTGCCCTCCGGTCACGACGCGGCCGCGATGATCCGCAGCAGCGTGGGGGAGGACGACGGTGGCACCACCACCGTGCGGCTGCTGGTCCGCGAGGGCACCGCGGCCTCGTTGCGCCGCCGCGGCCGGGTGGTGACGGGCACCCACGACGCCGACCCCGGACAGCGCTCCGGCGCTGGCTCCGGTTCCGGACCGGTCGACGAGGGCTGGGACCTGCTGGAGCTGCCGGCCGGCTCGCTGCGGACCCTGGCCAGGGAGGTCTGCGGCGCGGGCCCCGACGTGGTGGTCATCGCGCCCGAGGAGCTCCGTTCGCTGGTCAGCCAACGGCTGGAGGCGGTGCTGGTGGCGCACGGCACCGACGCCGGCACCGGGCACGCCGGTGCCTCGGCGGGCCCTGACGAGCAGACGAGGGACCTGGGCTGATGGTGACCTTCGAGAGCGCGACCTCGCGCGTGTCCCGGCTGCTCACCATGGTCCCGTGGCTGCTCAACCGGCAGGGGATCGACCTGGCCAGTGCAGCGACGCAGCTCGGCGTCAGCGAGGACCAGGTGGTCGAGGACCTGGAGCTGCTCTTCGTCTGCGGGCTGCCCGGTCACTACCCGGACGACCTCATCGAGGCGTCCTGGGAGGACGGACGGGTCTTCGTCGGCAACGCCGACACCATCGCCCGGCCGCTGCGCCTCGGCCGCGACGAGGCCCTGGCCCTCATCGTGGCGCTGCGGGCGCTCGCGGCCACCCCGGGGCTGACCGAGCACGAGGCGATCGACAGGGCCCTGGCCAAGCTCGAGGCGGCGGCCGGTGATGCCGCGGCGTCCGCCGACCAGGTCCGGGTCGACCTCGACGCCCCCGTCGACCCCGACCTCGCCGCCCGCATCCGCACCGGGCTGACCGAGCAGCGCCGGCTGCACCTGAGGTACACCTCGGCCAGCCGGGACGAGACCACCGAGCGCGACGTCGACCCGCTCCGGGTGCTGTCCGTCGACGGGTACTGGTACCTCGAGGCCTGGTGCCACCGGGCCCGGGGTGTGCGGACCTTCCGCCTCGACCGGGTCGAGGCGGTCGAGGTCCTCGACCAGCCGGCGGCACCCCCGGAGGACCTGGGCCCCCGCGACGTGGTGCCCGGCATCTACCAGGGGGACCCCCAGGACCTGCTGGTCACCCTCGAGCTGACGCCCGCGGCGGCCTGGGTGGCGGAGAACATCCCGTCCGAGCAGGTCGAGGAGCGTGCTGACGGGTCCACGGTGATGGTCCTGCGGGTCGCCGACCCCGCGTGGCTGCACCGGCTGGTCTGGCGCGAGGGGGGAGCTGTGCGGGTGGTCGACCCTCCCGCTGCCGTGGCCGCGGTCCGTGACGGTGCCGCTGCGGCGCTCGCGGGCCACAGGCGTCACAGCGGCCGGTAGACTGACTGCTGCACCCCTTCGTCCGTGCGCACCACGTGGGCACACGCGCGAGACCGACCGAGAGTGAGGAACGACCATGGGCGGACTCCAGTTCTGGCACATCGTGGTCCTGATCGTCGCGTTCGTGCTCCTCTTCGGCTGGAAGAACCTGCCCAACGCCGCCCGCTCCCTGGGTGAGTCGATGCGGGTCTTCAAGACCGAGGTGGACCACATGAAGGACGACAGCAGCGCACGTAAGGACCGGGCCGTCGTCGAGACCTCCGCCGTCGACAACGTCGGCGTCGACACGCCGGTCGCGCAGGGACAGGTGGAGGACCGCTACCAGGACAGCGCCCAGGAGGAGTACCGCCGCACCCAGCAGCGCGGCTCCGACGGCGACACCGGCGCCCCCCGCCGCTGACCGGCTCGCGCACGCGCCCCAGCCCACCGGCAGACCCGCACCGCATACCCCGACGTGGCCCCCACCCGAGGACGACGCCGACATCCTGAGGGACGGATGTCGCTCGCCGAGCACTTCCGCGAGCTGCGCAACCGGGTCATCCTCTCGGTGCTGGCGATCGCGGCGCTCTCGGTGCTGGGGTGGTACTGGTACGACCCGATCATCGACTTCATCAGCGCGCCCGTGGAGAACGTCCGCGACGCCGACGGCCAGCGCATCGTCACCCTCAACTTCGACAGCATCACCGGTGCGTTCGCCCTGCAGCTGCGGGTCTCGATCTTCACCGGCATCCTGGCGGCCAGCCCGATCTGGCTCTGGCAGACGTGGGCCTTCCTCCTGCCCGGGCTGACGCCGAAGGAGAAGAAGATCGCGCTCGGCTACTTCTTCTTCGCCATCCCGCTCTTCTTCGCCGGTGCCGCCATGGCCGCCTTCACCTTTCCCCGCCTCTACGCGATCCTGCTGAGCTTCGCGCCGGCCAGCTTCACCAACATCATGAGCGCCCCGGACTACCTCAACGTGGTGCTCTACTTCTGCCTGGCCTTCGGGCTGGCCTTCCTGCTGCCGGTCGTGCTGTTGGCGCTCAACCAGATCGGTATCCTGCCGGCCCGGACCATGCTCAAGGGTTGGCGGATCACCCTCTTCGGCATCCTCGTCTTCTCCGCGATCATGACGCCGGACCCCAGTGCGGTCAGCATGCTGGCCATGGCCGCGCCGGTGTTCCTGCTCTACTGGTGCGCGGTCGCGATGGCCTTCGCCATGGAGCGGCTGCGGCGCCGCCGCGGCGACGACGCCGGCGACCGGTACCGGGACCTGACCCCGGACCAGGCAACCCCGCTGCGATGAGGTATGCCGTCGCCCACGGACGGCGCAGGAGGGGACCGGGCGGGTCGGGTGCCCGGGTGGGGGAGCAGGCCGTCGACGCGCTGCGGGCCGCCGGGCACGAGGTGACCGAGGTCGTGGCCGGCTCGCTGGCCCAGGCCCGGGCCGCCTGCGCCTCGCTGGTCGCCGACGGGATCGACGTCCTCGTCGCGGTCGGGGGTGACGGCGTGGTCAGCATGGCGGCGGACCTCTGCGCGGATACCTCGACCGCGGTCGCGATCCTGCCTGCGGGGACCGGCAACGACAACGCCCGCTCCCTGGGCATCCGGCGCGGCGCTCATGCCCTGGAGGTGCTGCTCGCCGACGGGCGGCGACGCGTCGACACCCTCCACCTGCCCGAGCTCGACCGGCACGTGCTCTCCTCGGTCACCTCCGCCCTCGACGCGCGGATCTCGGACCGGGCGAACCGGTGGCCGCGGGTCCTGGGCGGGATGACCTACACCCTCTCGGCGCTGGTGGAGATCGCCCTGCTGCGCCGCCAACCGCCGCTGCACTACGTCCTCACGGTGGACGGGGCGCCACAGGCCCTGGAGACCCTGGTCGTCGTGCCGGCCAACATGCCCTACGTCGGCGGGGGGCTGCACATCTGCCCGGAGGCAGACCCGGCCGACGGACTCCTGGACCTGGTGGTCATCCGCCCTGTGCCGCCCAGCCAGGCGGTGCAGCTGCTGCGCGCGGTGCGGGCCGGTCGGCTGGCCGAGCACCCGGCGGTGAGCGTCACCCGGGCGCGGCAGGTGCGGATCGAGGGCCCCGCCGACATCGTCGCCCAGGGTGACGGGGAGCCGCTGGCTCCGCTGCCGCTGACGGTGCAGGTCGTTCCGTCGATCCTGCGAGTGGTCGCGCCCGCGCTGACGTAGCCTTCCGGTATGTCCTCCCCGGCCGAACGCTATGCCGCTGCACGCACCCGCGCCGCCTGGGAGTCCACCGCGGCCGGCCGCTTCACCGGCTCCCTGAGCTTCGAGCTGGACGACTTCCAGCTGACCGCGATCAAGGCCGTCCAGGGCGGCCACGGAGTCCTCGTCGCCGCACCCACCGGGGCGGGCAAGACGGTCGTGGGGGAGTTCGCGGTGGCCCTCGGCCTGGAGACCGGGCGCAAGACGTTCTACACCACCCCGATCAAGGCCCTGTCCAACCAGAAGTACCACGACCTGGTGGCCCGGCACGGGCCGGCCAACGTGGGGCTGCTCACGGGAGACGCCTCGATCAACGGCGAGGCACCGGTGGTGGTGATGACCACCGAGGTGCTGCGCAACATGATGTACTCCTCGTCGCCGACCCTGACCAACCTGGGTTTCGTGGTCATGGACGAGGTGCACTACCTCGCGGACCGCTGGCGGGGGGCGGTGTGGGAGGAGGTCATCATCCACCTGCCCCCGTCGGTGCAGGTGATCTCGCTGTCGGCCACGGTGAGCAACGCCGAGGAGTTCGGCGACTGGCTGCGCACGGTCCGGGGGGACGACACCAGGGTGATCGTCTCCGAGCACCGGCCCGTGCCGCTGTGGCAGCACATGATGGTCGGCCAGCAGCTCTTCGACCTCTTCGTCACGGACGGCTCCGGAGGCGGCACCGCGGACGTGGGCGGCACCACGCGGGTGAACCCCGAGCTGCTACAGCGGATCACCTCGGCCGAGCGGGCCGCCCAGTCCGGCGGCTGGCGACGGGGCGACGAAGGGGGTCCTCGGGGTCGTCGTGGCGAGCCGCGCGGAGGCCAGCGTGGGGGTCGCGACGGAGGTCCCGGTGGTGGGCGCGGGGGCCGCGGCGGCGGGGGTCGTGGGCGGGGAGGACGCGACTCGCGTGAGGTCGGCAGGGGCGGACGCTCGGACCGCTCCCGCGGCTACTCCGACGCCCGCGGCTACCGTCCTGACCAGGGTGACAACGGTGCCGTCCCTGCTGGCGGGGCGCTCCCGGGCGGGGTGGCCAGCCGCACCCAGGTGATCGAGCGGCTGGAGCGCGAGGGTCTGCTGCCGGCCATCACCTTCATCTTCAGCCGCGCCGGCTGCGACGCTGCCGTCCAGCAGCTGCTCGGCCGGGGCATGCGGCTGATCTCCGACGAGGAGAGCGTCGCGGTCCGCGACCTGGTCACCCGCCGGGTCCAGGCCGCCGCGGTGGACCCGCGCGACCTGGGGGTGCTGGGCTACCACGACTTCGTCGAGGGCCTCTCCCGCGGGTATGCCGCGCACCACGCCGGGATGCTGCCGCTGTTCCGGGAGATCGTGGAGGAGCTGTTCACGGCCGGCCGGGTCCGGGCCGTCTTCGCGACCGAGACCCTGGCCCTGGGCATCAACATGCCGGCCCGCACCGTGGTGCTGGAGAAGCTGGTGAAGTTCAACGGCGAGACCCACGCACCCGTGACCCCCGCGGAGTACACCCAGCTGACCGGCCGCGCCGGCCGCCGCGGCATCGACATCGAGGGTCACGCCGTCGTGCTCTGGCGGCGCGGGATGGACCCCATGGACGTCGCCGGGCTGGCCTCCACCCGGACCTACCCGTTGCGCAGCTCCTTCCGGCCCAGCTCCAACATGGCCGTCAACCTCGTCGCGCAGTACGGCCGGGACCGGGCCCACGAGCTGCTGCAGTCCTCCTTCGCCCAGTTCCAGGCCGACCGGTCCGTGGTCGGGCTGACCACCCAGGTCCGGGACAACCTCACCGCCCTGGAGGGGTATGCCGAGGCGATGGCGTGCGACCGGGGCGACTTCCGCGAGTACGGCCGCCTGCGCAACGAGCTGTCCGAGCTGGAGAAGAAGCAGGCCCGCCGCCGCCAGGCCGAGCGGCGCTCCGACATCGCCCAGGCGATGGAGGAGCTGGAGCCGGGCCAGGTGATCCAGCTCGACGGGGGCCGCAAGGGCTCGATGGCCGTGGTGCTGCGCAGCCCGAAGGGCCGCTCGGCAGCCCCCGAGCTGAGCGTCATCACCTCCAACGGCAGCCTGCAGCGGCTCGGCATCGCCGGCTTCCGGGACGTGCCCGAGGTGATCGGCACGCTGCGCATCCCCGGCCACTTCAACCCGCGCAGCCCCAAGGCCCGCAAGGACCTCGCCTCGGCCCTGCGCAGCACCGTCCACGACGACCCCTATCCCGGCCCCGCCGGCTCCCGCTCCGACAGGACACGTGGAAGCGCCGCACAGGACACGGCGGAAGGCGCATCAGGACACGCGCGCAGCAACATCACCACGCAGGTCGAGGAGCTGCGGACCCAGATGAAGGCCCACCCCTGCCACAGCTGCCCCGACCGCGAGGACCACGCCCGCTGGGCGGCCCGCTGGTGGCAGCTGCGCAAGGAGACCGACGACCTGCAGCGGCGGGTGGCGCACCGCACCAACACCGTCGCCAAGACCTTCGAGCGGATCTGTGACCTGCTGGCCAGCCTGGGCTACCTGACGCCGGACGGTCAGCAGGTGACGCCCGAGGGCGGGCGGCTGCGGCGCATCTACACCGAGCTCGACCTCGTCGTGGCCGAGTCCATCCGGCGCGGCGCGTGGGACCGGCTCACCCCGGCCGACCTCGCCTCGGTCGTCTCGGCGATCATCCACGAGGCCCGCGGCGACGAGACCGCCGAGCCCCCGGTCCCCAGCGTCGAGGTGGCCGAGGCGCTCGGCGAGATGGCGGCGATCTGGCGCGAGGTCCAGGACGCCAAGCGCGAGCACGACCTCACCGGCGACCGGGAGCTCGACCCCGGGATCACCTGGATGGTGCACCGGTGGGCCTCCGGCCGTGGGCTGGACGAGGTGCTCCGCGGCGGCGACCTGTCCGCCGGCGACTTCGTGCGGCGCGCCAAGCAGGTCGTCGACCTGCTCGGGCAGATCGCGCAGGCGGCTGACGGGGACCTGGCGCGGACCGCGCGGAGGGCCTCCGACGCGGTCATGCGCGGCGTGGTGGCGGCCGACCGGCTCGACTGACGGCATACCCGCTGCCCGCTGCTGCCCCCGCTGCTCTGTGCCGCTCCCTGCCGCCCTCAGCCGTCGACCCAGCCCGCGCGTCTATCCTGATCCGGCCATGCCCGACCGTGACCGTCCGCCACCCGTGCTGCCCTGGGCCCTCATCACCGTGGGCGCCCTCGGGGTGCTCGGCCTCTACGTCGTCTTCGTGCTCAGCACGACCGGTCAGGCCTGGGACACCGCGGTGATGGACCGGGCCTCCGCCCGGCCCGGACTCCGACGCGTCGCGGAGGTCATCGTCGCGGAGCTGGGCCCCACCCGGATGGTGCTGCTGTGCGGTATGGCGTGTCTCACCGGTCTGCTGCGGCACTGGCGCGTCGCGCTGGGTGCGGCAGTCGCGGTGTCGGTGTGCCTGCTCGGGCCGCAGGTCCTCAAGGCGACGCTGCCGCGCCCGCAGCTGGCCGACCCGTGGCCGATGCCCAACTCCCTGCCGAGCGGGCACACCGCAGCCGTCGCGGCCCTCACGGTGGCCCTGGTGCTGGTGCTGCCGGTGGCCTGGCGCGGGCTGGTCCTGCTGGTGGGCACCGGTGCCACCGCCCTCATGGGAGCGATGGTCGTCGTCCTCAGCTACCACCGACCGAGCGACGTGCTGGCCTCGGCCGCCCTGGCGCTGGCCGCGTGGGGCGCCGGGCTGCTCGTGCAGGGTCGGGGGCGGGATGGGGCCCCGGCCGGCAGGGGTCTGCGCTCAGCGGCGCCCGCGTGAGCGCGGCGGCTCGTTGGGCGGGTGCTCCCCGTCGTCCGAGCCGTCGTCCGCGTCGTAGAGCAGGTTGTGCAGCCGCACCTGGACGCTCTCGACCTGGGGGATGTCATGCAGCACCATGCCCTGCTGCTGGGTGGCGTCGGAGATGACCAGCGTCCCGCAGCCGAACATCCGGTCCAGCAGGCTCTTCTCCATAGAGATGTCGTTGACCCGGTGCAGGGGGATGTCGCGCCCCTTGCGGTTGAGGATGCTGGTGCGGTGGGCGACCCGCCGGTTGGTGATGACGTAGCGCTCGGCGTTCCACTCCAGGATCGGCAGCGCGACCAGCCAGACCGCGAGCCCGAGCGCCACGGCGCCGGCGACCCACATCACGAGGGGGTAGTAGTCCTCCCCGCGCAGGAACCACCACAGGGCGACGAGGACGACGACCAGCAGCAGGGCGACCAGCACGGGCCGCAGGATGGCCTTCACGTGCGTACGCAGATTGAGGATGACCTGCTCGCCGTCGGCGAGGTTGCGGTCCTTCAGTGCCATGGCCGCATCATGGCACCCGGACCACCGCCCGTTGTGGACATCGGGGACATCGGGGACCTCGCCGTCGTGGGCACCGTGGAGCTCCCTCAGGGGCGGATGCCCAGCGCGGTGAGCAGGCGGGAGACGGGGTTGCCGATGTCGTAGGCCTCGATGAGCCGGTGCAGGGTCTCCGGGTCGGCGACCTCGCGCGGCAGGGTGAGCGGCACGTCGGGCAGCGGCGCGTCGGGCGCGACCAGCACCACGCGCGGCGCTACGTCGAGGTATGCCGCGCCGGCCTCCAGGTTGGCGCGCCGGGCACCCTTGAGCCGGGGGTCGCCGGCGTCGACCGCGGCACGCAGCGCCGCGAGGCTCCCGTAGTCGGCGAGCAGCTGCGCGGCCGTCTTCTCCCCGATGCCCTTGACGCCGGGCAGCCCGTCGCTGGTGTCACCCCGCAGCATGGCCATCTCGGCATACGCCACCCCGGTCGGGACGCCGTACCGGGACTGCAGGTCGGCCTCGGTGATGACCTCCGCGTCGCGGACGCCGGCCTTGGCGGTGTAGATGACGCTGACGTCCGCGGCGTCGTCGACCAGCTGGAAGAGGTCCCGGTCACCGGTCACCACCCCGATCGGCAGCTGACCATGATGGGTCGCGGTGAGGGTGCCGATGACGTCGTCGGCCTCGTACCCGGGGGAGCCCAGGACCGGCAGACCCACCGACTCCAGGACCTGGCGCAGGATCGGCACCTGCACCTCGAGCTCAGGTGGAGCCTCCTCCTTGTCCTGCGACCCCTCGACCAGACGGTGCGCCTTGTAGGACGGGATCGCGTCGACCCTGAACTGGGGTCGCCAGTCGTCGTCCCAGCAGCAGGCCAGGTGGGTGGGGGAGAACCGGGTGGTGAGCGTGGCGATCATGTCCAGCAGGCCGCGGATGGCGTTGGTGGGCGTCCCGTCCGGCGCGGGGCGCTGATCCTTGACGCCGAAGAAGGCCCGGAAGTAGAGGCTGGCCGTGTCCAGCAGGAGCAGGCGCGGCGCGGAGGTCTGGCTCATGGCGCTCCAGCGTAGTCCCGGGCGTTAGCCTGACGGGGTGCCCGTCCTCCTCCGTCGCCTGCCCTGGGTGGCGCTCGCGCTGACCGTCCTCACGGCGGCGGTCCTGCTCTTCGGTCCGCTGTGGGACGACGCGCGCGACGAGAACCCGCTGGACCGACCGGGCGGGGTCGCCTGGGAGCAGGTGCTCCAGCTCTCCCTGCCCACGGTGATGGTGGCCGGAGGGCTGCTGGTGGCGCTCGCTCTCCCGCGCCGGGTGGGGCTCGCCGCGGCGGGGCTGGTCGTCTTTGCCGTTGCCTTCGTGGCGGCCCCGGCGCCGCTGCCGGTCTGGTTCCTGCCTGCGCTGGTGCTGACGGTCGCGGCCGTGGCGGTGGCGTTCTGGCTCCGGCGCCAGGAGTCGTCGGCGGCGCGAGAGCCGGCCGTCGCCGCCGGACGACGCCACTAGGCTGGGCCCATGTCCGTCCTCGAGCCGCTCGACCGTCACATCGTCCAGGTGCTGGCCGAGGAGGGGCGAATCAGCTTCGCCGACCTGGGCCGCCGCGTCGGGCTGTCCACCTCGGCCGTGCACCAGCGGGTCAAGCGTCTGGAGGAGCGGGGGATCATCACCGGCTACCGTGCGGTCGTCGACTACACCAAGGTCGGCCTGCCGCTGACGGCGCTGATGTCCGTCACCCCCTTCGACCCGGCGGCCGAGGACGACGTGCCCGAGCGCCTCAACGACATCGAGGAGATCGTCGCCTGCTGGTCGGTCGCGGGGGACGAGAACTACGTCCTGCTCATCCGCGTGGGCCGTCCCCAGGACCTCGAGGAGCTCTTCGCCCGCATCCGGCAGCAGGCCTCGGTCGCCACGAACACCACGATCGTGCTGTCCACGCCCTGGGAGGACCGCCTGGGCCGGCTGCCCACGGAGGACTACGTCATCTGACGTGCGGCTGGTGGCCTGAGGCCCACGACGTCGTCCGACGCAGCTGGCTGCTGGACCCGCCTACCGGCATGCCCGGCATGCCCGGCATGCCCGGCAGCAGGGCCGCCTCACGCCAAGGTCTGCGTGACGCTCGACACCTCAGGGGTATGCCGCACGGTCGCCAGCGCGCCGTTGACCAACGGCAGGTGCGGGGCGACGTGCCCGCACTCGACGTCGGCCAGGATCGGCACGCCCAGCTCGCCGAGCGCGTCGAGCACCGCCTCGTCCTGGGTGAGCGTCGGTGAGTCGGGGGCGGCGGTCCGCCCCACCAGCACCGCGGCGGCGTGCTCGAAGAACCCGGCGAGCCGCATCCCGTGCAGGAGACGGCAGGCCTGGAAGGCGTCGGCCTCGGCGACCTCGACGTAGACGATGAGCGGATCCCCGAGCGCGGCGAGCCGGCCGGTGTCCAGGTACGGCGTGCCGCTCAAAGGTGCCAGGGTCTCCAGACATCCGCCGATCAACCGGCCACTCACCTCCACGCTGTCGCTCGGACCGACGACCCCACCGCCTCTCGCGGCGGCGGCCGTGCCACCCAGACTGTCCGGACCCCCGTCGAGCCGACGCCACGACCCCGCCTGGTCCAGCTCGTAGCGGTCCACCCCGGGGTGCGCGACGTAGTCCACGAGGCCCTTCCGCCATGCCCTGGGCGAGGTCTGGGTCAAGGTGGTGCCCGGCTCGAGGCTGACGATGTCCAGCCAGCCCACGAGTCCGTCGGGGACCCGGTACGGCGTGTCCATGAGGTTGCTGCCGTGGATGCTGGCCCACCCGGTGAGCAGGGTCAGCGGCGTGATGAGCGTGGCCAGGTCGGAGAAGCCCACCATCCAGGTCGGCTCGGCCTGGGCCAGGCGGTCCCAGCCCAGGCGCCCCACCAGGTCGATCGCGGTCTCCCCGCCCCAGGGCGGCACGACCGCCCGGATGCGCGGGTCCAGCAGCATCCGCTCCAGCTCCGCGGCCCGTTCCTCGGCCGGCGCGCTGACGTGCGAGGAGCCCTCCATGCAGTCGCCGACCTCGACCTCGAAGCCCCGCCGGCGCACGGCGTCCACCGCGACCTCGAGCCGCGGCCGGAGGCGATCGTCAACACCGCTGGACGGGCTGGTCACCCCGACGACGTCGCCGGGACGCAGGGGAGCGGGGGAGCGCAGCTGCATGCCCGCAGCCTATGACCGCGCCCCGGTCCCGGCGTGTCTGCACAGGGCCTAGGCGCTCTGCGGCGGGTCGCCCGCCCGAGCGTGCGTCTCGCCACGAGCAGGTCGCAACAAGGGTGCGTCCCGCCACGAGCAGGTCGCAGCGGCGACGGCATACCCTGTGGCGGTGGCGAGGAAGAGTCGGAGCGGAGGCGGGACGCCGGCGACCGTGGCCCTGGACAGGGCAGGGATCGCCTACCAGGCGCGTCCCTACCAGCACGACCCGGCCGCCCCGTCCTACGGGCTGGAGGCCGCGGAGGCACTGGGGGTGGAGCCGGCGCGCGTGTTCAAGACGCTGCTGGTCGACACCGACCGTGGCCTCGCGGTGGGGATCGTGCCGGTGGACACCACCCTGGACCTCAAGGCGGTCGCGGCTGCCGTGGGCGCCAAGAAGGCGACCATGGCGGACCCGAAGACCGCCGAGCGCACCACCGGCTACGTGGTGGGCGGGATCAGCCCGGTCGGGCAGAAGAAGGCGCTGCCCACCGTGCTCGACGACTCCGCCCTGAGCCATGACACGGTGCTGGTCAGCGGCGGCAAACGCGGCCTGGACCTCGAGCTCTCGCCGCAGGACCTGCTCGCGGTCACCCGCGGCCGGACAGGACCGGTCGCCCGGCGCGGGTGAGCGCCGGTCAGGCCAGCTGGTCCACCGACGCCTGCCGCGAGGCGGCGGCCGCAGCGACCGCCCTCTCCTCCTGTGCGGCGGCGTCCTGGCCGTCGAGCTCCGCGGCGTGCTGGCGCCACCACTCCTGGCCGCTGGCGGGCAGGGTGTCGATCGGGTCGTAGTAGACGTACTCGGCGCTGCTGACGTCGACGTCCTCGGACTCGATCGAGGTGCGGTAGTTCTTGCGCCAGTAGGAGATGCCGCGCTCGGTATCGTAGGTGTCGACCTGGTGCACCCAGCGCTTGCCGACGAACGGCACGTCGCAGACGATCCGCGGGGTGGCGAAGCCGGGCAGGTAGCCCAGGATCGAGTGCTGCAGGTGCTGGGCGTGCGACAGCGAGACCCGCCAGTGCTCGCTGAACGGGATCATGTCGCACATGTAGAAGTAGTAGGGCGTGATCATCGCGTCGTCGGCCAGCGCGAAGCACAGGTCGAGCAGCTGCGTGGAGGTGTCGTTGACCCCGCGCATGAGCACACCCTGGTTGCGCACGTCGCGGATGCCCGCGTCCAGCATCGCGCGGCTGGCCTGGGCGACCAGCGGCGTCACCGACTGGGCGGAGTTGACGTGGGTGTGGATCGCCAGGCCGACGCCGCGCGCGCGGGCCTTGGCCGCGACCCGGGCCACGCCCTCCACGGTCTCGGGGGCCAGCCAGTGCTGCGGCATCCCCATCAGCGCCTTGGTGGCCAGCCGGATGTCGCGGATGTTGTCGATGTCGAGCAGCTTGTCCAGCCAGCCCTCCAGGTTCTTCCACGGCATGTTGGCCACGTCGCCCCCGGAGACGACCACGTCACGCACGCCCGTGTTCTGCTGCAGGTAGTTCAGGATCGCGGTATGCCGGTCGACCGGCTTCCCGGCCAGCTTGAGCTTGGTGAACTGGGGCGTGGAGTTGCCGACCAGGTCCATCCGGGTGCAGTGCCCGCAGTACTGCGGGCAGGTCGGCAGCATCTCGGCCAGCACCTTGGTGGGGTAGCGGTGCGTCAGACCCTCCGCGACCCACATGTCGTGCTCGTGCAGGGAGTCGCGGGTGGCGTAGGGGTGGGAGGCCCACTCGGTGAACCGGTCGGAGAAGACCGGCAGCATGTAGCGGCGCACCGGGTCGGCGTAGAACGCGGCGGTGAACTCCGCGCCCGCACGGGGCATCCGCCCGTCGGCCCAGGTCACCTCCGAGACCATCGTGTTCATCATCTGCGGCGGCACCAGCATCGACATGGTGGCCCGTAGCTGCTGGTCCTTCTCCAGGTCGGCGTAGAACTCCTCGGTGAGCAGCTCGCCCATGAGGGCGCGCAGCTGCTTGAGGTTCTTGACGCAGTTGACCCGCTGCCACTGCACGTCCGCCCACTGCCCGGCGGTGACGTCGGCCCAGCCGGGGAACCGGGTCCAGTCGGGCTCGATGAGCTCGCGGCGCGCGTACACGTAGGGCTGCTCGGTAGTCTGACGCATACGTGGCATGCTACGGACATCTTCCCGAAAAAGGGAACATCTGCAGGAAGATGTCTTGCCAAAGATCCGATCAGGAGGACAGATGACGGCCGTACCCGGCCATTCACCCTTCGGGCTCCACCGTGTGCTGGAGCCTTCGGGGCCCGACGTCACCCTGCCCCAGGCGGCGCGGCGGCTCGACCCCTCACCCGTCCTGGCCCCGGACGAGGTGCGCGTCGACGTCGAGGTCCTCAACCTCGACGCCGCCTCCTACCGCCAGCTGCGGGAGAAGCACACCGACGCCGACGGCACCGTGGACGGCGCGGGGATCCGCGCCGAGGTGCTCTCGATCGTGGCCGGACGCGGCAAGATGCAGAACCCCGTGACCGGCTCCGGCGGCATGCTCATCGGCACCGTCGCGGAGGTCGGCCCGGAGAGCACGCTGGGTCTGCAGGTGGGGGACCACGTGGCCACGCTCGTCTCCCTCTCCCTGACCCCGCTCGCGCTTTCCGACGGCCTGGAGCGCTGGGACGGCCTCTCCGAGCGTGTCCCGGCCGCCGGCCACGCCATTCTCTTCGGCCGCTCCATCGCCGCGGTGCTGCCCGACGACCTCGACGACGAGCTGGCGCTGATGGTGATGGACGTCTGCGGCGCCCCGGCCCTCACCCGCACCGTCGTGCAGGGGTATGTGGCGCGCGGCCACGCCCCCTCCGTCGCCGTGCTGGGTGCGGCGGGGAAGTCCGGCTCCCTGTCGCTGGCCGCCGCCCGCGACGCCGGCGCCTCCCGCACGATCGGGGTCGTGCCGTTCGAGCGCGAGGCGCAGCTGCTGCGCACCTCAGCCCTGGCGGACGAGGTCGTCATCGCCGACGCACGCTCCCCGCTGGACCTGGAGCGCGCGGTGCGCGAAGCCGGGGGACCGGTCGACGTCACCGTGGTCTGTGTGGACGTCCCGGGCTGCGAGCAGCCGGCCCTGCTGGTCACCGCCCAGGGCGGCACGGTCATCTACTTCTCCATGGCCACCAACTTCGCCGCGGCGGCGCTCGGCGCCGAGGGGCTGGCCGCCGACGTGACCATGCTCATCGGCAACGGCTACACGCCGGGCCACGCCGACTACGCCCTCACCCTGGTGCGGGCCGACCCGCAGGTCCGGGCCCTGTTCCAGACCCGGCTCGCCGAGCACCCCCTACCCGTGGAGGCCTGAGCATGGCTGCCCGCAAGAACCCCGTGGAGCTGGGCACCAGCGGCACGACCGCGACCCCCCGGCCCGTGCCACCGCCCCGGCTGGAGCTGGACGCGTCGACGGTCCGCAAGGCCCGCAAGCTGGCGGCCCGGCTCGGTCGGCCGGTCGTGGACCTGGCCAGCAGCCACACCACCGTCTCGGTCGAGCGCGCCACCCTGCGCCTGGCCGGGCTGGCCGGTGCCGACCACGAGCGGGTGCCCTGGGTCAACCACCTCGTCGACGCCGTCCGGGACCAGGTCGGCCTGGGGCACGGTGTCACCACCCCGGTGTGGGACGCACTGCGCCGCGACGAGGCCCCCGACCTGCTCACCCTGGCCCAGAAGGCGTCGGCAGGGGCGGTGCGCTTCCGCATACCGGAGAAGAAGGGTGAGCGCACGGGCGCCCGCCGTGCGGCCACCGCCGCCGTCCGGCCCGGCCTGGCCAGGATCGACCGCCAGCGCGCGGCCCGCGACCGGCTCATCGGCCGGCTCGGCGACCCGGACCACCGGCCGTGGATCTACCTCATCGTCGCCACGGGCGACATCTACGAGGACATGCCGCAGGCGCAGGCCGCGGCCCGGGCCGGCGCGGACGTCATCGCGGTCATCCGCTCCACGGGCCAGTCGCTGCTGGACTACGTGCCCGAGGGCGCGACCCGGGAGGGGTTCGCCGGCACCTACGCCACCCAGGAGAACTTCCGCCTCATGCGCGGCGCCCTGGACGAGGTGAGCAAGGAGCTGGGCCGGTACGTGCGGCTCACCAACTACGCCTCCGGCCTGTGCATGCCGGAGATCGCGGCGCTGGCCGGCCTGGAGCGGCTGGACATGATGCTGAACGACTCGATGTACGGCATCCTCTTCCGCGACATCAACCCGATCCGCACCTTCGTCGACCAGCGCTTCTCCCGCCAGGTGCACGCCCGCGCCGGGATCATCATCAACACCGGCGAGGACAACTACCTCACGACCGCGGACGCGGTCGAGGCGGCGCACACGGTGACGGTGAGCCAGCTGATGAACGAGTACTTCGCCCAGGAGGCCGGCCTGCCCGAGGAGCTGATGGGCCTGGGTCACGCCTTCGAGATCAACCCCGAGGTGCCCGAGAGCCTCCGGATGGAGCTGGCGCACGCGCTGCTGGCCCGCCAGCTCTTCCCGGACGCGCCGCTGAAGTGGATGCCGCCGACCAAGCACATGACCGGCGACATCTTCATGGGCTACCTGCTCGACGGCTTCTTCAACCTGGTCGGCGCGATGACCGGTCAGTCGATCCTGCTGGTCGGGATGATGACCGAGGCTGTCGTCACGCCGTGGCTGTCCGACCGCGACCTGGCCCTGCAGAACGTGCGCTACGTCCAGCGCGCGGCCGGGGGCCTGACCGAGGACTTCCGGCCCCCGCCGGACGGGTTCATCCAGACCCGGGCGCGCCAGGTGCTCGGCGAGGCGGTCGACCTGCTGGAGAAGATCCTGGACGACCCGGCCGGGGACACCGCTCGAGGTGTGCCGCTGCTGCAGGCCATCGCCGACGGCACCTTCGGGCACATGAAGCGACCCGCGGACCAGGGCAAGGGCCTGGACGGGGTGGCCGCCCACGCCGAGGACTACCACAACCCCGCGGTCGAGCTGCTGGAGGAGGGCCGATGAGCCAGGTGAGCCAGGGTATGCAGCCAACCGTCACCGAGAGCGCTCCCCAGGGGGCTACCGCGCCGACCGCGCCGTCGGTGGTGCGCCCGTACGGCGACATGACCGGGGACGGGATGGTCCAGGTGTCCTTCACCCTGCCCGTCCCGCACGACAAGCGCGCCGAGGGCGCCGCCCTGCAGCTGGCGGGCAAGATGGGCCTGGCGCCGGCGCTGCTCGTGCACGCCAAGGCGATCGGGCCGGCGCACACCTTCTTCGTGGTCTACGGCTCGGTCACCCACCTGGTCGAGCTGGACAAGGTGCAGGTGGTGGAGCGGGACTTCCCCCTGCTGCCCGCCAAGGACGTCAACTCCGCGATCAAGCGGACGCTGCGGCGCCCCCTCGTGGTCGTCGGCGCCTGCATCGGCACCGACGCGCACACGGTCGGCATCGACGCCATCCTCAACATCAAGGGCTTCGCGGGGGAGAAGGGGCTGGAGTCCTACTCCGAGATCCGCGTGGTCAACCTCGGTGCCCAGGTCCTGGTGCCCGAACTGGTCGAGCGCGCCATCGCCGAGGAGGCTGACGCGGTCCTCGTCTCCCAGGTCGTGACCCAGCGCGACGCCCACATCCACAACACCACCCAGATGTCCGCGGCCTTCCGCGAGGCCTATCCGGCCGGGCAGGTCCCCCTGCTCATCGCCGGCGGCCCCCGGTTCGAGGAGGGGACGGCGAGCACGCTCGGCGTGGACCGGATCTTCGGCAAGGGCACCACGCCCGCAGAGGTCGCCTCCTACCTCGTGCACGCCCTGTGCCGACCCCAGTCCCCGACCGTCAAGGAGAAGTCATGACCGACCGGCCGACCCCTGCCGCCCACCCCGCGCGCGTCGGGATGGGCGTCACGCACGCCCGCTACGTGCCTTACGCGCACGCCCACTACGCCGGCAACCTCGTGGACGGCGCCTACAGCCTGGGCCTGTTCGGCGACGTCGCCACCGAGCTGTGCATCCGCACCGACGGCGACGAGGGGCTGTTCGCCTCCTACTCCGACGTGCAGTTCCTGGCCCCGGTGCGGGCCGGCGACTGCCTGGAGGTCACGGCGACACTCGTCCGGGTCGGCAGCCGGTCCCGGGAGATGGACTTCCAGGTGCGGGTCGTGGCCCGGGGTAACCCCGAGCGGGGCGGCTCGGCCGCGGACGTCCTGGACCCCCCGGTGCTGGCGACCACGGCCCGCGGCACGGTCGTGGTGCCACCCTCGAGGTGAGGTCGGCGTGTCGGCCGACGACACGCCGGGACCTGCCTGTGGGCATGGTCACCTTCACCGGCGAGGCCGTGCGTTGACCTGCACCGACGCGCGTCTGCGCAGGTCAGGCGGCTGTTGACACCCGAGGGTCGCCCGGCCTAAGTTCGACGAGTCCCCCGAAGGACGCCTCGGCGTCGACCGAGGAGCCAGGGCCCCGCACACCGAGTAGACAACGGGTCCGTGACGGCCACCAGTCGTCCCGGACCCGGCCCCAAAGGTGGCGGGGCCCGGCCATGTCCCGGCCCGGCTGGACCACCCCGGCCGGTCCAGTGGGCGCCCAGAAGGGCGACGTACGCTGGAGAGGTGCTCCTGCCGCTCCGCCTCCTCCTCGCCGCAGTGGGTGGAGTGGCGCTGCTGCTGGCCTTCCCGGGTTACGACATCTGGCCGCTGGCCGTCGTCGGCTGCCTGTGCCTGGCGCTGGCGACTGCAGGGGCGAGGCTGTGGCAGGGGCTGCTGGCCGGCTTCGTGCTGGGGCTGGCCTGGTACACCCCGATGTTCACCTGGGCCGGCACCTACGCCGGCCCCTGGCCCTGGTTGGCGATGAGCGTGGCCTCGGCGCTCTACCCCGCGGCCCTGGGTGGGCTCCTGGCCCTGCTGCAGCGCGGGGGAGCGGTGCGCCCCGTCGTCGGGGCAGCGGCATGGGTGCTGATGGAGTATGCCCGCTCGGTCACCCCCTTCGGCGGCTTCCCCTGGGGGCGGCTCGCCTTCAGCCAGGGCGACTCCCCGCTGCTCGGCGCGGTCGCCTGGGTCTCGGTGCTCGGGCTGGGTTTCCTCGTGGCCCTCGTCGGCGGCGTACTGGCACTGGCCCTGCAACGGCTCCTGCGTGGGCGGGCGTGGAGCGCGCTGGGGCTCGCCGCGCTGGCCACCGTGCTGGCCTTCGCGCCGCTGCTGGTCCCGCGGCCCACGGACGGTCCGACGATGCGGGTCGCCGCCGTCCAGGGCGAGCTGCCGCCCGACTACACCCGCACGCTGAGCGCCGACCGCGGGGCGATGCTGGAGCGCTACCTGGACCAGACTCAGGACCTGGCCGCCGCGGTGGCGACCGGAGAGACCGCATACCCCGACCTGGTGATCTGGCCTGAAGGCGCGAGCGACCTCGACCCCGTCTCGGCCCGGAGCGGCGAGGAGACCGTCGCGGCGGTCCAGGAGGTCGTCGACGCCGTCGACGCGCCGCTGCTCTTCGGCGCCACGTCGCGCACCCCTGACGACGCGCCGCGGAACATGGTCTACCAGGTCGACCCGGGCGAGGGGCTCGTCGCGGAGTACCAGAAGGTCTACCTGGCGCCGTTCGGGGAGTTCATGCCGCTGCGGCCGGCGATGCGCCACCTTTCGCCCTGGGTGGACCGGATCCCCGACTGGGACGCGGGCACCGAGCCGGGGCTGCTCCCGGTCACCCTGCGTGACGGCCGGGAGATCGCCGTGGGCCTGGCCATCTGCTTCGAGAACGTCATGGACCAGGCGGCCCGGGACCTGGCCCTGGGGGGAGCCGAGATCATCATGGTCCCGACCAGCAACGCCTGGTTCGGCGACGGCAACCAGTCGGTGGAGCACCTCGGGATCTCCCGGGTCCGGGCCGTGGAGCTGGGACGGTCGGTCGTGCACATCAGCAATGTGGGAGTCTCGGCGCTCGTCACCCCCGACGGGCAGGTGCACGACCAGACGGAGCTGTTCACCACCGACCTGGTCGAGGGCGAGGTCCCGCTGCGCACCGACGTCACCGCCGCGGTGCACGTCGGCCCGTGGGTGCCGCTGGCGGCGGGGATCCTGGTCCTGCTCGGGCTCCTCACCGCTCGTCGGGGCGCCCGCCGGTGACGACTAGGCTGCCCGGATGACCTCCCCGGACCCTGCGCGTGCCTCCCTGGGCCGCGTCTGCATCTGCGTGCCGACCTACAACGAGCGGACCACGCTGCCGAAGATCGTGACGCGGATCCGCAGCGCCGTGCCGGAGGCGGACGTGCTGGTGCTGGACGACAACAGCCCGGACGGCACCGGCGAGATCGCGGACGGGCTCGCGGCGCGGGACCCGCAGGTGCACGTCCTGCACCGGCCCGGCAAGCAGGGCCTGGGCCCGGCCTACCTGGCCGGCTTCGCCTGGGCGCAGGAGCGGGGGTATGACGCGGTGGTGGAGATCGACGCGGACGGGTCGCACCAGCCCGAGCAGCTGCCGGACCTGCTCCAGGCCGCAGAGCTCACCGGGGCCGACCTGGTGATCGGCTCGCGCTGGGTCCCGGGCGGCTCGGTGCACAACTGGCCGGCCCACCGCCGCCTGCTGTCGGTGGGAGCCAACACCTACGCCCGTCTCGCGCTGGGGATCCCGGTGCGGGACTCGACGGCCGGCTTCCGGGTCTACCGGCTGGCCGCGTTGCGGCGGATGAACACCAGCGCCGTCGCCTCCCAGGGGTACTGCTTCCAGATCGACCTCACCGTGCGGGCCCTCGAGGAGGGGCTGCACGTGGTGGAGGTGCCGATCGCCTTCGTCGAGCGCGAGGAAGGCACGTCGAAGATGAGCGACTCCATCGTGCGCGAGGCGGTGGTGCGCGTCGGGGTATGGGGTGCCCGCCGGCGCGCCCGTCAGGTGCGCAGGCTGGTCGGGGAACAGCGGGCCGCCTGGGATCGTTCCCGCTGGCAGACCCTCAGAGGAGACGAGCACCCATGAGCACCCCCGGACCGACGCCGCGCCGACGCGGTGGCCTGCTGCGATGGCTGCTCCTGGGCCTGGTGCTCCTGCCGTTCGCCGAGGTCGCCGCGCTGGTCGCGGTCGGACAGGCGATCGGCTTCTGGTGGACCCTCGGCCTGCTGGTAACGCTGACCGTGGTGGGCGTCCTCCTGGTCCGGCACGAGACGTCCCGCACCTACCGGGCGCTGCAGGACACGCTCAACTCCGGCAAGATGCCGGCCGACGAGATGACTGACGCCATCCTGGTGATGATCGGTGGCTTCCTGCTGATTCTGCCCGGCTTCGTCAGCGACGTCCTGGGTCTGCTGCTCGTCCTGCCCTTCACCCGCCCGCTCGCCCGGAAGCTGCTGCAAGCCTTCGTCGCCAGCCGGGCCGTCGCGGTCGTCGGCACCGCCGGCCCGCCACCGGCAGGTGGGGGAGTCCGCCGCAGCTCCGGCCGCGGCCAGGTGATCGAGGGCGAGGTGGTCTCCGAGCAGCCGCCGCCCGGCGCGCCCGAGTCCGACGGGCCGCACCAGCTCGACCGCTGACCATCGATCTCGGCACACCCCTCGGCTCGGTTGGACCGGCTGGTGCCGACCCCGCTACCATGGCTTGTCTCCCCGAGCCAGCCCACCGCAGCGGTGCCCTGCTGCCACGGTGCGCGCCATGCCGGGGAACATCGAGACCCACGCCGACGTTGACCACACCGGAACGCCTGCGGCACGGGCGCGGGTTCCGAACGTCGAGCAAGACCACCGAGAACACCCGTGTCCACGACACGAAATGGGAGTGCACACACATGGCAGAGAGGTCCCTGCGCGGCACCAACCTGAGCTGGCTGTCCTTCGAGAGCGACGAGGGCGTCACCTTCAGCGAGCGGTCCATCAGCCGCTACATCTGCCCGGACGGGCATGTCAGTGAGCTGCCGTTCTCCGTCGAGGCCGACGTCCCGCCGTTGTGGGAGTGCCGCTGCGGGCTGGACGCGAAGCTCGAGGGCGGTCCCGAGCCCGAGCTGAAGGCCGGTAAGCCCCAGCGCACCCACTGGGACATGCTGCTGGAGCGCCGCTCCATCCCCGAGCTGGAGGAGCTGCTCGAGGAGCGTCTGGGCCTGCTGCGCGAGATGCGCGGCGAGAAGCCCACCCGCCGACGCAGCGCCTGATCCCTGCACGCCTGATCCCTGCGCGCCCGACCCCTGCACGCTTCTGACCGGACGCTTCTCACCACACGCTTCGAGTTGCGAGGTCCGGTGGCTCCGGGGAGGGTGATGGTGTTCCAGCCATCCACTCGAAGGAGTACATCATGGGACTCGGTGACAAGATCTCCAACGCCGCCCAGGACGCCAAGGGCAAGGCCAAGGAGGGCGCCGGCAAGGCGATGGACAACGAGCAGATGGAAGCCGAAGGCAAGGTGGACCAGGCTTCGTCCAGCGCCAAGCAGGCCGGCGAGAACGTGAAGGATGGCTTCAAGGACGCCACCCGCTGATCCTTCGCCCAGGTGCCGGCCGAGGGCGGACGGCGACCTGATCATCACGAACGGGCACCCACCAGCAGGTGGGTGCCCGTTCTGTGTCGTGGCGGGGTCTATCGCCGGTCGTCGTCCCCGCCCTCGGGCCGGTCCCTCGTGTCCTCAGCCTCGGTCCCGTCCTGCGCAGGTGGGGCGGCGTCGTCAGACGCCGGCGGCTCGCCTGCCCATGTCGCACCCGGCTCCTGGCCGCCCGCTGCCTGCTCGCGGTAGTGACGCACCTCGTTCTCGTGCCGCTCCAGGACGTCCGGGGGCGGGGCCAGGTGGGCGCCGCCATGGTCCCCGGGGAGGCCACTCGGCTCGGCGAACGGCGTCTCGCCCTCCACGACCGTGTCCTCGGCCGCTTGGTCGTTGTCCCCCCGCCGTCTCATGGGTGCCAGCAGCTTGTCCCGCAGGGAGACCGCGAGCTCGGTGCCGCGCTCGACGAAGGCGCTGGCCGCGCCCCGCTCGCCCTCGGCCTGCTCGAAGGCCTGCTTGGCCCGCAGCTGGAAGACGGGGGCGGTGCGTTCGGCCATCACCGCGGCGGTGCGGCCCTCGGAGGTGAGGATCGTCAGCTCGTCCGCCCGCACCGTGCCGGTGCGCAGGTCCAGGTGCTCGCTGCCGTAGCGGATGACGCTGACGAAAGCCGCGGTCACCGGAACGGCCAGGAACGCGCCGACGATCCCGAACCGGGTGGCACCGGCCGCCACGACGAGCAGGATGAGGGCCGGGTGCAGGTCCATCGCCTTGCTCTGGAGCAGGGGCTGGAGCACGTTGCCCTCGATCTGCTGCACCAGGAGCACGATCGCCAGCACCCAGATGGCGGTGGTGAAGCCCTCGGAGACGAGGGCCACCAGGACCGCCAGTGCCCCTGCGGTGAAGGCACCGACGATGGGGATGAAGCCGGCGAAGAAGGTGATCACCGCCAGCACGAAGGCCATCGGCACCCCGAGGAGCAGCAGCCCCAAGCCGATGAAGAGCGCGTCGACCGCCGACACCGCGGCCTGCGCCTTGAAGAAGCCGCCGACGGTCTTCCAGATGCGGGCGAAGGCCTCGGTCAGGTGCATGCCCGCCGTGGGACCGGCGACCCGGCGCACCCAGGGGCCGAAGCGCTGACCGTCCTTGAGGATGAAGAAGGTGAAGACCAGCGTCATCACGATCGACACCAGGATCGAGCCGACGGTCATCGCGCCGCTGATCACGCCGCCGGCGATCAGGTTGGCCTGCTCCTGCAACCAGGTGGTGGCCTGGTCGACATACTGGCTGACCTGCTCGTTCTGCAGGTTCAGCGGTGGCCCCGAGGACCAGTCCAGCACGACCTGGATGCCCTCGCCAGCCTGCTCGATGACGATCTGCCCCTGCTGGATGACCGTGGGTGCGATGGCGACGAAGACGCCGATGACGATGGCCAGCGAGCCGACCAGCACCGTGACGGCTGCCAGGGCGGCGGGCCAGCCGTGCTCCTTGAGCCAGTTCGCGAGCGGCCACAGCACGGTGGAGATGAGGATCGCCATCATCACCGGCAGGACGCCGACCCACACCTGTCCGACCAGCCACAGGAGGACCGCGAGCGCGGCGACCACCAGCAGGAGGCGCCACGACCACGCGGCCGCGCCCTTCAGGCCGGAGAGGATCAGCGAGCCCCGGTCCACGCCGCTGCCGTCGTACGTGGGGTGCGGCCCGGGTCCCCTGACCTCGACCGGGGCCGGCACGACCTCGCGGCCGCCGATCTCCTCCTCGTCGAGGCGCCTACCTTCCTGCGCGCTGGGAGTGCTCTTCTCGCTCATCTATGTCCTCGGGCTTTCATCGGTCCGACAGCTGTGGCTCGCGGGGTGCTCGGCATGGTCATGGGTGTTCTCCGTGGTGCACATGGGGGTGCTCATGAAGGTGCTCACGTGATGCTCAACGAGCAGCCCAAGGTGTCAGTCTGTCCTGCGCCCAGCGTCAGGGCCTGCCCACCGGTCGCAGCGGTCTCCACGCAGACGAACTGGCGCCAGGAGTCCTCGCCCAGGTCGGAGGTGGCCGCCGCCTGCTCCGCCCACGGGTTCCAGACGACGGTCTGGGCCGCGCCCCGCGGGCTGACCTCGACGGTGCGGCCCCGGGCGTGGTCATGGACCTGGATCAGGCTGCTGCGCTCGTAGACGCGGTCGGTCTCGCCGGTCAGCGACACCGGGCCCTGCTGGCGCCGGCGTGACCCCGTGACCTTGTCCAGGTAGTGGGCGCCGTCGAGCCCGTCGATCCGCACCTGCTCCACGTCGCCCACCGCGACGTAGGTGTGCAGCGCCACCTCGACGTCGTAGGCTGTGGGACCCGGGTTGTGGACCTGCAGGTCCAGCTCGAGGGCGGGGGCGCGGTCGGCGCCGGCGGGGGAGAGGCGCACCGCATACCGCAGGTCGAAGGGGCCCGGGATCTGGTGGGCGCCCGGTGCGCCGGCGACGTCGGTGTGCGACAGCTCCCAGGCCCACAGCTCCTCGCCCTGCGTCGCCGCCGGCCGCCACGTCGCGGTGCGCACCACGCCGTGGCTGGGGGAGTGCTGCCCGTCCGGGCCGTCGGCGAACCACGGGAAGCAGATCGGCACCCCGCCGCGGACGGCCCTGCTCCCGTCCAGCACCGCGGCCTCGCTCAGCCAGACCATCGGTTCGCCGTCGAGCTCCCAGGAGGCCAGGTGGGCGCCGTGGTCGAAGGCCATCAGCCGGGAACGACCGTCGTCGTGCACGCGCGGTGTCAGGCTCATCGGGCCACCTTATTGCGCCGGGGTGCGCGGGGGCGCTGCTGACGCTCGAACCGCGGGTCGTGTTCGGGGATGAGCGAGCCGGTGACCTGGTGGTGGGGCCAGTCCAAGGTATGCGGGGCACTCACCGTCACATAGTTCGGCACCTCCTTCGCGTGCACGGTGTCAGGGTGGACCGGGACGTGGGCGGCCGGCGGGTTGGCCGTCCAGGCCGCGACGAAGAGCAGCCACCGCAGGGCCAGGTTGAGCGTGAGCAGCACGGTGGCCGCCGCCGCGAAGGTGGAGAACAACGGTCCGGCCGAGATGGCGCCGACCAGCGACGTGCCGCCGAGGCGCAGCAGGCCGAAGCCGACCGCGCCCAGGACCATGCCCTGGCGCATGTCCGGCCACGGCACCCGGACCTTGCTGGTGACCCGGATGATCAGCCAGACCAGCAGCGCGTCGAGCACCGCGACCAGCAGCAGGGTGCCCGCCGCCAGCAGCCAGCCGGCCACGGCGCTGCGCAGCCCCAGCCAACCCATCACCGTCTCCCCGAGCAGGGTCATCGCCGAGACGGCCACCGAGGAGGACAGGAAGGTCAAGGCCAGCAGGAAGAAGCCCCACAGGTCGATCACCTTCCCGCGCACGAAGCGGATCGGTGCCCCACCCAGGCCGAACATCTGCCGCACGGTCCGGCGCAGACCCGTCATCATGGTCAGTGCCGTCCACACGATGACCACGGCCGAGATGATCGTGGTCCACCCCCAGGTGCCGTCCCGGATGAGGTGCTCGGCAGGGATCAGGCCGTCGTTGCGGCCGTCGTCGATGATGCCGGGGATGACGGAGTTGACCACGGAGATGACCCCGCCGACCAGCTCGGGGCGGTCCCCGAGGAAGGCCCGGGAGGTGTTGACCACGATGGTCAGCGCCGCGGTGAGGGAGAGCAGGGCGGTGAAGGTCACCCCGCCCGAGCCGAGGCTGCCCCACGCGACGACGTAGCGCAGCGCGGTACGCACGAGCCGGGGCTGCCGGCCGACGTCGAGCACGTCGTACCAGCGCTCCCGCAGCCGACCGGACCGGCGCTCGTCCCTGATCCGGTCCCTGGTCTGCACCCCGCGACTTCGCGTGCCGCGCGGCTGCTGGTCGGGAGTAGGCGTGGCCATGGGACCCATCCTGAGGCACCCGAACCTGGAGCACGACGGCAGCCATGTCAGGCACCGCCGCTCAGACCAGGTCGACGCGCCGGATCGAGCTGGCCTCGACCTCGTAGCGGGAGGCCCTGCCGGACCCGGTGCTGAAGAAGCGGCGGCGCAGCGCCCCGGCGACCTGCACCCCGGAGCCGTCGGCCAGGCGCAGGGCCGCGGCCCTCGCGCGGGCCGTCCAGCAGACGACGTCGATGGTGTCGACCTGCGTGCGGGGACGGTCTCCTGCCCGGGGTCTGTCAGCTCCCGCCTCCGCGACGGCCCCGGCGCCCGTGCGGGCCCTGCGGGTGGCCCGGGGGACCACCACCCGCAGCTGCACCACCCGGTCCCCGCTGGGCAGCTCCCGCTCCGCGGGGTCCCCGCTCACCCTGCCGACCAGCTGCACCTCGTTGGCCGGTGCCACCTGCTCACGTCCCATCCTCCGACCCTGCATCGCCGGGTGCGCCCGGGGGAGTAGCGGCGGCCAATCTGTGGACGAGCCGGCGGCGGGCCGGTGGGTGTGGACAGGAGCCTGCTACATCTCCTCGTGGGTGTCGGGGTCGCCGCCCCACAGTCGCCCGTCGGCCCGCCCGAGGGCGCTGATCGCGGCCACCTCGTCCGCGCCGAGCGTGAATCCGTCCAGGTCCAGGTTGGCCTGCTGACGTTCGGGCGTGGCCGACTTCGGCAGCGGCATCACCCCGCGCTCCAGGTGCCAGCGCAGGATCACCTGGGCGGGGGTGACGCCGTGCCGGTCGGCCGCCTCCGCGACGGCTGCCGCGTCATACTGCGCCTGCCGCTTGCCCAGCGGGCTCCACGCCTGGGTGAGGACGCCGAGCTCGTCGTGCACCCGGACCAGGTGCTCCTGCGGGAAGAGCGGGTGGCACTCGATCTGGTTGACGACGGGCGCCTCCCCGGTCGCGGCCATCACCTCGCGCAGATGACCCTCGGTGTAGTTGCTGGTGCCGACGTGGCGCACCAGCCCGCGCTCGCGGCACTCCAGGAGTGCCTCCACCGCCTCGACGTAGCGCAACCGGCGCGGGTTGGGCCAGTGCACGAGGATGACGTCGAGGTAGTCCACGCCCAGCAGCTCCAGCGACTGCTCGACGCTGGCGACGGCCTTGTCCCGCTCGTGCGCACGGCCCGGGATCTTGCTGGCGATCAGCACCTCGGAGCGGGCCACGCCGCTGCGGCGCAGCGCCTCGCCGACCTCCCGCTCGTTCTCGTAGTTGGTGGCCGTGTCGAGGTAGCGGTAGCCCAGCTGCAGCGCGGACGCGATCGCCTCGATGCCCTCCTCGCCGCGCAGGGGATGGGTGCCGAAGCCGACCTGGGGGAGCGGGGTGCCGTCGCGGAGGGTGTGCATGGTGCTGACGATAGGTGCCGGACCCGGCGGCGTCAGGTCAGAGCAGGTGCCCGGCCAGGAAGGTCACCGCGCGGTCCAGGTGCGGCTGGATCGGGGTGCCGAGGAAGCAGTGGTCGGCACCCGGCGTGATCTCCAGGGTGCTGTCCACCCCGGTGTCCCGGAGCGCCGCGTGCAGCAGCCGGCTGTGCTCGGCGTCGACGATGCCGTCCTGGTCCCCGTGCATGAGCAGGACCGGCGGTATGCCGTGGTGCACGTGCTCGATCGGCGCCATCGCGCGCATCAGGTCGGGGTCGTCGCCGAAGGGTGCGGGACCGAAGTCGTGGTCGCCGGCGAGGGCGTCCAGGCTCTCGGCGCCGTAGAAGAGCACGGCGGCCTGGCTGTCGACGCGGCCGTCGGCGACGCCGACGGAGCCGAGCAGGCCGGGGCGGGACTCGGGGTGGGTGCCGAGGAAGGCGACCATCGAGGCGAGGTGGGCGCCGGCGGACTCGCCCCACAGGCCGATCCGGTCGGGGTCGAGGCCGAGCTCGTCGGCGAAGCGGCGCAGGTAGCGGACCGCGGCCACGCAGTCGTGCACGCACGCCGGAAACGGTGCCTCGAGCAGGAGCCGGTAGTCGACCGTGGCCACGGCCAGGCCGGCCGCCACGATGGTGTCGAAGACGAGCTGCTGGCCCCACTGCAGCGGCACCTGCCGGCGGTCACCCTCCATCCAGCCACCGCCGTGGATCCAGACGACGACCGGCACCGGTCCCTCGGCGTCCTGCGGGACGTGCAGGTCCAGCACCAGCGGCCGGTAGCCGCGGACGACGCCGTAGGTGAGCCCGGTCAGCGACCGGGCGCCGCGCACCTGTGCCGTGGTGATCGGCGGCAGGTAGGTCAGCGGGGGGAACGGCCCGTCCTCGACGGGCGGGGTCAGGTCGCGCAGGTCCACGCACCCAGGCTCGCACAGGGTGGTCAGGTCCTCGCACTAGCATCGCCGGTGTGCACGAGCAGGTGACCGCCCCCGACGACTGCGTCTTCTGCGGGATCGTCGCCGGGACGGTCCCGTGCGCGAAGGTGACCGAGGACGAGACCACGTTCGCCTTCCTGGACCACGACCCCGGCTCGGACGGGCACCTGCTCGTGGTCCCGAAACGGCACAGCGCCGACCTCTTCGAGATCTCCGCCGACGACCTGACGGCCACCACGCTCGCGGCCCAACGGATCGCCACGGCCATCCTCCCCGTGCTCGGCGCCGAGGGTGTCAACCTCTTCAACTGCAGCGGTGAGGCCGCCTGGCAGACCGTCTTCCACTTCCACCTGCACGTGATACCGCGCTACCGCGATCGCGGCAAGGACCGGCTCGAGCTGCTCTTCGAGCCCGGTCGGTCGGCGGACGACGGGGCCATCGCCCGGCGCGCGGCCGTCCTCGCCGCGGCGCTGCAGCCCGGTGACCCGCTGCCGGCCGGTGTGGGTCGTGGCACCTGATGCCGGGAGCAGACCACGCAGCAGGCTCACGCAGCAGGCCGTGGTCCTACTCGCTGCGGGTGAACGTGAGGTGGGTGACCCCGCTGGGCGTGGAGACGGCCTCGACCTCGTAGTCCGCCTCGAGACCCTCCAGCCCGTCCCACAGCCGCACCCCGCGCCCGAGCAGGATCGGCACCTGGACGAGGTGGATGTGGTCGACCAGCCCGGCCGCGATGAAGTCGCGGGCGAGGCTCGGGCCGCCGCCGATGCGCACGTCCTGGCCGTCGGCGGCCTGCCGCGCGAGGTCGAGCGCGGCGGAGGGCGAGGTGTCCAGGAAGTGGAACGTCGTCCCGCCGGCCATCGTGACCGGCGGTCGCGGGCGATGGGTGAGCACGAAGGTCGGCGTGCGGAAGGGCGGCTCCGGACCCCACCAGCCCTGCCAGTCGGGGTCGTCCTGCCAGCCCGGCGGGCCGAACTTGCCCGAGCCCATGATCTCGGCCCCGATCCCGGGACCGTGCCGCTGGGGCAAGGGCGTCGTCGACACCCTGACCGCCGCTGGTGCCGCCCACGATCGAGGCGCCGAAGCTGGTGGCGAACATCCACGCGTGCAGCCGGCCGCCGGCGTGTCCCATCGGGGCGTCGAGGCTCTGGCCGTGCCCGGTGGCGAAGCCGTCCAGGGAGACGGACAGGTTGTGGATCCGGGTGCGTGCCATGGGTCGGCCTCCTCAACGCTCTAGGGGCGCGCTAGCGGTTCGGAGCCCCTCTCGGCCGGGTCCGGACAGACCGGGTTGCGACGCCGATAAGCCACATTATGTAAAGTAAAGGACTCGCGCCCGACGCCGGGACGCCAGCCTGACTGACTGTGCGCCACCCTCCCCCTGCGCCCGGGCCCGTAGACGGACGGGCCATGGGGCCCTCACCATGCACGGTGCATGACCAATCATCATCCCGTGTTATTTTGGACTGCAGTAGCCGACCCGATCAGGACGGATCCCCACGATGTGTACGTGTAGTCGCGCGCAGGGCCTCGATCCGTCTGGGCACCCGTCATAAAGCACACCTAGCGCACCCATGACGGAGCGGGGCACGGTATCGTGCCTCGTTTTTTGTGCCCGGCCCCTGACCCGCCACGAAAGACGCAGTAGTGACCGAAACCCTTTGCCCGAACGATCGCCGCGTGGCACGCCCACCGCTCCCGGCGGCTGCGCGGTGATCACGCTCGACGGCATCTCCAAGCGCTACGTCACCGCGAACGGAACAGTTGACGCCCTCATCGACGCGTCGATCGAGGTCGAGCAGGGCGACATCTACGGCATCATCGGCTTCTCCGGCGCCGGCAAGTCCACCCTGGTCAGGATGGTCAACCAGCTGGAGAAGCCCGACGCTGGCGCCGTCACCGTGAAAGGGCTGGACCTCACAGCGATGTCCACCCGGCAGCTGCGCCGCACGCGGCGCGACATCGGCATGATCTTCCAGCAGTTCAACCTGCTCGAGACCAAGACCGTCTACCACAACGTCGCGATGCCGCTCCTCATCCAGGGTGCGTCCAGAGCGGATGTCGACCGCCGGGTGGACGAGGTCCTGAGGATCGTCGAGCTCGAGGAGAAGCGCAACGCCAGCATCCGGCAGCTCTCGGGCGGGCAGAAGCAGCGCGTCGGCATCGCTCGAGCGCTCGCGACCCGGCCCTCGATCCTGTTGTGCGACGAGGCGACCAGCGCGCTCGACCCCAAGACCACGGAGTCGATCCTTGCGCTGCTGAAGAAGATCAACCGCGAGATGGGGGTGACCATCGTGCTCATCACGCACCAGATGCACGTCATCCAGCGGATCTGCACCAAGGTCGCCGTCATGGAAGGGGGCCGGATCGTCGAGCACGGCAGCGTCATCGACGTGTTCACCCAGCCGCGCCTGCCCATCACGCAGGAGTTCGTCCGGACGGTGGTCAACGACCAGATTCCGGGACCCATGCTGGAGATGGTCCGCGAGGAGGCCCGTCCCCAGGAGCTGCTCCGGCTGCGCTTCGTCGGCGACACCGTCCGCCAGCCACTGCTGTCCTCCCTCAGCCGGATCGAGGGGCTCGAGGTGAACATCCTCGGCGCGACGGTCGAAGAGGTCCAGGAGTCGGTCATCTGCCTGTTCCTCGTCCAGCTCATCGGTGATGACGACGCCATCCGCCGGGCAGAACAGCTCATCGACGACGCGGGAATCCTGCGAGAGAGGATCGAGGCCTAGTGGAGCGGGAGATCTTCGGCGTCACCGTCGACCAGCTGACGCTGGCCGGTGCCCAGACCGTCTACATGCTCGGCTGGGGGATGCTCTTCGGCACCGTCATCGGGATCGGGCTGGCTCTGACGCTGGTACTCAGCCGCCGCGGCGGGCTCATGGAGAACCACGTGACGTACGCCGCGGTCAACGTGACGATCAACATCGTGCGCAGCATCCCGTTCATCATCCTGCTCGTCGCGATGATGCCGATCACCCGGATGATCGTCGGTACCAGCGTGGGCAGCCGCGCGGCCCTGGTCCCCCTCATCGTCTACATCGCGCCGTTCATCGCGCGCATGGTCGAGGCCAGCCTGCTCGAGGTCTCCCCCGGCGTGCTGGAGGCGGCCAAGGCGATGGGCGCCAGCAACGCCCAGATCGTGCGCCGCTTCCTCCTGCCTGAGGCCTACAGCTCCATCGTGCTCGCCCTGACGACGAGCGTCGTCGGGCTCCTGGGCGCCACCGCCATGGCCGGGTACGGCGGAGGCGGCGGTGTGGGCGACCTGGCGCTCACCTACGGCCGAGAACGGTTCAACACACCACTCATGGTGTTCACCGTCATCATCCTGATCATTTTCGTCCAGCTGATGCAGGCCGCGGGCAACTACCTGTCCCGCCGGCTGCGCGACCCTCGCTGATCAACAGAAAAGGAACGCTTCAAGCATGAAGAAGATCCACACCGTCACCCTCGCCGGCGCCCTGCCCTTGGCGCTCATCCTCGGTGCGTGCGCCGCACCCGGGACCCTGGACTCCGGCGATGACGACGCGTCGGGTGAGAAGACGACGATCACCTACAGCAAGTCCCAGGGGCCCTACACCGAGCTCTTCGAGGACGCCGTCGCCCCGATCCTCGAGGAGGAGGGCTACACGCTGCAGAGCCAGGACGTGTCCGACCTCCTCACCGCCGACATCGCCCTGAACGACGGCGACGTCGACTTCAACGTCGAGCAGCACACCGCCTACCTGGAGGCCTTCAACGCCGAGAACGACGGCGACCTGGTCCCGATCACCCCGATCCCCACGGTCCCGGCGGGCATCTACTCCGATCGCCACGACAGCCTCGACGACGTGCCCCAGGGCGCCACGGTGGCGGTACCCAACGACGCCTCGAACATGGCGCGCGCCTACCTGCTTCTGGAGAAGATCGGCTGGATCGAGCTCGACGAGTCGGCCGACCCCACGGCGGTGACGGGCAACGACATCGTGGCCAACCCGCACGATCTCGACATCACCGAGATGCGGTCGCTGACCATCCCGCCCGCCAGCGTCGACTTCGACTACATCGTCATCACCGGCTCGATCGTCTACAACGCCGGCATCGACCCGGCCACGGCACTGGCGACCGAGGACATCCTCGACCACCTCGTCCTCCAGGTTGTCGTCAAGGAGGAGAACGCGGAGGAGCCCTGGGCCCAGGCGATCGTGAACGCCTACCACTCCGAGGAGTTCGCCACGTACATGGAAGAGAACAACGACGGTCTGTGGTGGATCCCGGAGGAGCTGCAGTAAGGGTTCCACCGGTTCCGGGCGGGTGAGCGGCAGCACGGATGCCGGCACCCGCCCGACCCTCCATCACCGCCCGGAGGACGCGCGCAGCGAGGTGGCCCCCACAGCGTCCACCGACCGGCCTCTTGTCTCGAGGCGGATACCGCCCTCCTACCGAGTCTGGGTCCTCCGCTGGCGGGCGGCCTCGTACAGGACGACAGTCGCCGCACTGGCGGCGTTGAGCGAGCTGGCCGAGCCCGCCATCGGGATCCGCACGGTCACGTCGCACGCCTCCTGCCAGCCCGCGCTCAGTCCGCTGGTCTCGTTGCCGATCACCATCAGGGTCGGCCCGGTGAGGTCGGCATCGGTGATCTCGACGGCGCCGTCCTCATCCGTCCCCAGCACCTGGAGCGGCACCTGACCCTCGCGCACGCGTGCGACCCAGTCGAGAACCTCACGGTGTGACCTGGCTCGCACGACCGGGACCGCGAAGAGGGACCCGGTCGAGGCGCGCACGGCGCGCGGATCGTAGGGGTCGCTGGCATGGCCGGTCGTCACCAGTCCCGCTCCCCCGAACGCGTCGAGGGAGCGCAACATGGTGCCGATGTTGCCGGGGCTCCCCGGGCGGTCGAAGACCGCGCCGAGGAAGTGCGGGCCTACGCGGATTCGACCCAGGTCGTCCTCGGGCAGCTCGACCACGGCGACGACCTCGGGCACCTCCGCGTCCTTGCCGCCCAGCTCACGCAGAAGCTCAGGGACCATGGCCACCCGCGCTCCCCCGGCCCGGGCCATCAGGTCCTGAGCCCAACGGGACGGGCTGCGTCCGGCGTCGTGGATCAGCGCGCGCACCGGCCAGCCGTGCTGGACCGCCAGCGTGATGGGCCGGACGCCCTGCACCAGGAACTCGCCGGCCCGCTGTCGCTTCGTCCGGTTGTCCAGGAGCGCCCGCCACTGCTGGTACTGGGCGTTGGCTCGGGTGATGCGCAGCTGGCGGGTCACGGGTTCCCTACACGGTCTGGGTGTCGGACCGTCTCAGCGTCCCACACCTGCCCGTCACCGGCAGTCACCAGTTGTAGTCGAGGAACTTCCCGTCCAGGGTGATGACGACCCGGTCGCCGGAGGGGTCGGGGCGGCGCTGCACGTCCACCTTGAAGTTGATGGCACTCATGATGCCGTCGCCGAACTCCTCGTGGATCAGCTCCTTGATGGCTGCGCCGTAGACGTCCACGGCCTCGTAGAGCCGGTAGATCGTCGGGTCGGTCGGGACCTCCTGCCTGCCCGACCCGCGGTAGGGCTGCCGCTGCAGCGCCTGCACCACGTCGTCCTTCAGCCCGAGCAGCTCTCCGGCCTTGCCCGCCTCCTCCGCGCTCATCGGGTGCTGTCCGAGCAGTGCCGCGACGGTCCACACGGCAGGCCGACCGATGGCCTCGGCGATCCGGTGCCAGGGCGTGCCGGTCCGGAACTGCGCCTCGCGGACGATCTCGGCGGCCTGCTGCTTGGTCATCATGGTGCTCTCCTCCTGGGACGGGAACGGTGCTCCCACCATCTCAGACGGGTACGCGCGCCTCGCAACATGGCACATCGCGATGCCTTCTCGTGCCCGCCAGGCTGAGAGGTGGATGCTCGCTAGGACGCCGGGTATTCAACCGAATGGTTGACGACCGCCCGAAGGGCGCGCTACCCTTATTCAACCGCAAGGTTGACAAAGAAAGGGCTCCCCGTGACCGATCGTCTGTCCCAGGTCTTCGCCGCTCTGGCCGACCCCACCCGCCGGGACATCGTCGCCCGCCTCTCGACCGGTGATGCCACGGTCGGCGAGCTCGCAGCGCCCTACGAGGTCAGCGTCCAGGCGGTCTCCAAGCACCTGAAGGTCCTCGAGGACGCCGGGATGGTCACCCGGAGCCGGGACGCCCAACGGCGCCCGGTCCACCTGCAGCCGGAGGTCTTCGACCTCATGCGCAAGTGGATCGAGCGCTACCAACGCCAGGTCGAGGAGCGCTACCAGCGTCTCGACGCCGTCCTGGCGGACCTGCAAGACCCGTCACCCGCCTCCGAGGAGGAAGCCGCATCATGAGCACCATCGACGCCACCCCCGCCACCACCCGCTACGAGCGGGCCGCGATCACTCCCGACCCCACCGTGGCCATCCACATCACCCGCGACTTCCGCGCCACGCCCGCGCAGCTGCTGCGGGCGCATACCGACCCGGAGCTGTTCGCCCGCTGGATCGGACCGCGGGAGATGACCACCCGGATCGACCACTGGGACTGCCGCACGCTGGGGTCCTACCGCTTCCTCAACGTCCGCGGTGAGGAGGAGTACGCCTTCCGAGGCACCTTCCCCCACGTGGCGGAGGACCGCATCGTGCAGACCTTCTGCTGGGAGGAGATGCCCGAGGCCATCGCCCTGGAGACCCTGCGCTTCGAGGACCTCGGTGACGGCTGGACCCGGCTGCGCTGCTTCTCCCTGGGCGACAGCTTCGAGGGCCGTGACGCCATGCTCGCCTCCGGTATGGAGTCCGGCGTGCAGGACGGCTACGACAAGCTCGACCAGCTGATCTCCGACGGGCTGGTCTGAGCGTGGGCCCGGCCACGGACCCGGCCGGCCGGCACCGCGCCGTGGCTGCCGACTTCTCCGCACGGGTCCGGGGCGTGCGCGACTGGGACGCCCCGAGCCCCGTGGCCGAGTGGACCGCCCGGGACGTCGTCCGCCACCTGCTGGACTGGTTCCCGGCTTTCCTCGCCACCGGCAGCGCCCACCGGCTGGACCCGGTGCCGGACGTCGACGAGGACCCCGTGGCCGCGTGGGAGCGTCGGACCCAGGCGGTGCAGGCGCTGCTCGACGACCCGGAGGCCGTGGCCGGGCGCTTCGCCCACCCCCGCCTGCCCGAGCTGCCGCTGGGTGCCGCGGTCGACCGCTTCTACACCGCCGACGTCTTCCTGCACACCTGGGACCTCAGCCAGGCCTCCGGCCAGGATCCCGCGCTCGACCCGGCCTTCTGCGCCGAGCTCCTCTCCGGTATGCGGCCGATGGAGCAGGTCATGCGCAGCTCGGGTCAGTTCGGACCAGCGGTCCCGGTGCCCGACGACGCGCCCGTGCAGGACCGGCTCGTGGGCTTCATCGGCCGGGATCCCTCGTGGGTCCCGCCGCCTGCCTGAGGATGGGCACCGGCCAGGAGCGGCATACCCGCACCGCTCCTGGCCGGCCTCGGCGTCAGCTGGGGTGCGCGGCCTCGACCTCGTCGGCCTCGGCCGGCGGGCCGGCCTGCTCCCCGTCCTGTGCACCCTCGGAGGACGACGGCCCCGAGACGCCGGCCTGGTGCCCCTGGACCCCGCGCCCACGCGCCAGATCCAGCAGGTCGATGCCCGTCTGGGCCTTGAGCAGGGCGCGCAGCTCCTGCACCCCGGTGGAGACCTGACCGCTGAGCCGCGAGGCACCGTCCCTGTCGATGACCGTGATGTCGTCGATGCTGCCGAGCGCGTCGGCGTAGGGCTGGGCCATCTTCGGCAGCGCGTCCAGCACCATCTGCAGGCGGGCCGACTCGGGGAAGGCCTGGTAGGCGTCGGCCTCGGCCTTGATGGCCGCACCGCGCGCCTCACCCTTGGCCCGCTCGGCCACGGCCTCCGCCTCACCACGTGCCCGCACACCGTCGGCCTCGGCCCGCGCCAGGGCCAGCTCACCCTCCGCACGGCGCTGCTGCTCGACCAGGGCGGCCTCGGCCCGGGCCCGCAGCGCCGCTGCCTCCGCGTCGGCCTGGGCGGTGGTGCGCTGAGCCTCGGCCTCGGCCTGACGGATGGCGGTCGTCTTGGCCGCCTCGGCCTCCTGCTCGGCGGCGTACTTGCGTGCGTCGGCCTCCTGGGCCGCCTCGTACTTGCGTGCCTCCGCCGGCTTGCGCACCTCGGTCTGCAGCTCCTGCTCGCGCAGGGCGGCGCGGTTCTGGGCGACCAGCTCCTGCTGCACCAGCACCTCCTGCTGGGCCTCCGCCTCGGCCCGCTCCTTCGCGGCTTCGGCCTCGGCCTGGGCCTGGGCGGTCTCGCGGGCGATCTGGGCGTTGCGCAGGGCCAGCGCCTTGTTCGACTCCGCGATCTGCACGGCAGCCTCGTTGGAGCGCTCGGTGCTCGCCTGCCGGGCCTGGGCCTCGGCGATCTCGGCGTCGCGGGACACCGCGGCCGCCCGGGGCCGGCCCAGGTTGCGGATGTAGTCCCCGGAGTCCTCGACGGTCTGGATCTCGAAGTTCTCCAGGACCAGGCCGCGCTCGGCGAGCATCGGGACCGCGATGTCCTTGACCTCCTTGGAGAAGTCCTGGCGTTCGTAGAGGATCGACTCCACGGTCAGCGTCCCCGCGATGGTGCGGAGCACACCCACGAGCACCTCGCTGGTCTGCTGCTCGATGACCTGCTCCTGGCTGCGGCCGGCGAAGCGCTGGGCAGCGGCCCGCACCATCCGCTCGGTCCCGCCCACCTTGACGACAGCGATACTGCGCAGGGTCACCCCGACACCGCTCTTGGTGGTGGCGTCCTCGGCGGTCACCGAGAAGCTCTGGGAGGCCAGCGAGAGCCGGGCCACCTGCTCGAAGATGGGTTTGACGAGGGTGCCCCCACCGATGACCACCCGCTGGCCGGACAGGTCGGTGCTCTCCTCCCCCGTCTCGGGGTTGATCACCGGGGTGCCGCTCTTGCGCCCGGTGATGATGAGGGCCTCGTCGGGGGTGGCGATCTTGAACCGGGCCTTGGCGTAGACCGCGGCGATGAGGGCCAGGACGAGCAGCGCCACCACCACGATGACGGTGATGATGACGGGGGCGGCGAGTTCCATGGGATTCCTAGGTCTGTATGTGGTCTGTTTGCGGTCAGGCGTGTGGTTCGGGTTCGGTCAGGGTGGGGTCGGGCCCGCAGGCCCGTCGACGTTGATGGTCGGGGCACCGGTGCCGCAGCGGACGATGACCGCGCGGGCCGGCTCACCGGAGGGGTTCGACTCCCGGTGCACGGCGCCGGCGGGCACCCGGATGAAGTCGCCCGGGCCGGCCTCGACCACGTCCTGGCCGTCGGGCCCGGACTCCAGACGCATCCGGCCCGAGACCACGTACAGCGTCGTCTCGTGCTCGCCGTGGTGGTGCCAACCGCTGACGGCGCCGGGCTCGGTGTCCACCGTGCCCGTCCACATCCCCTGCTCGTGGCCGGCGACCCGGCGCGACATACCGGGTGTGGGGTCCCCCGGCTGCAGCGCGGTGTCGGGGATGACCCGGACGGGAGTGGCGGACCGGGGGTCGGGTGCAGTGCTCATCGGGCTATCCAACCGGAAGGCTGCGGTGCCTGCCGCAGCGGTGTCAGGCGAAGCGAAGCTGTCAGGGCTCTCGGGGCTCTCGGGGCTGTCAGGGCTGAGGGTGCTGTGTGCGGTGTCATGTCCTAGGACTTGTCCTTCTGCCAGGCGGCGTCCTCGTGCAGCGGGATGTCCCGAGCGGTGAGCCAGTCCGCGACCTTGCGACGCTCGCGCAGGGCCCGGTCGTGCATGATGTTGGGGTTGGTGGTCCAGAAGTAGTCCTGGAAGGTGGCGCCCACCCGGTCCACGGCCAGGGGGTCCGCGCCCCGGTCCAGGAGCGCCAGGACCTGGCTGCCGGCGTTCAGCATGGCCGCCAGGTGCAGTGCCGTGGTCCTGTTGCGGTCGGCCAGCCGCACGTCGGCGTCATGCTTCAGCAACAGCCTGAAGTTCTCGTCCGTGCCCATCCCCGTCGCGGCCTGCAGCGGGGTCTCTTCGGTCACGGCGTGCCTCAGATCAGGGTCGACCCCGGTCTCGAGCAGGGTGTCCAGGAACCACACGTCCGGCGCCTGGGCTGCGGTGTGCAGCACGGTCGACCCGCCGAGCCCGTGCTGCTCGACGTCGGCCCCCAGGTCCAGCAGCGTGGACAGGGCTCCGTGCTGACCCTCGAAGACCGCCCACTGCAGCATCGTCACGCCCTCCTTGCCCACCGCGTCGACCGGGCTGCCGGCCGCGACCAGGTCGCGGATGCCGTCACGGTCGCCGCTGGAGACGGCCCGCGCCAGCTCCTGCGCCGAGGCGTCGTCGAAGTGCTGCGTCACGTCCCTGCCGGTGCCGCCACCGCCCAGGAGCTGGCAGGCCGACACCGTCATCGCCAGCAGGACACTCATCGCCATGGTCCAGACGCGCACCTCAACCCTCCTCGCGGAACTGCCCGGCGCGGGGGTCGACAGGTATGTCGTGCGCCTCCAGCCACTCGATCAGCTGGGCCCGCTCCGTGCGCGCCCGGTCGTTGAGGATCGCCGGGTTGTAGCCCCAGTAGTCGTCCTGGAAGGTCCGGCCGCCGGTCTCGGCCGACGGGTCCGCGCCAGCCTCCAGCAGCGCCAGGATGGCCCACCCCGCGTTGGTGCGGGCGGCGGTGTGCAGCGGCGTGCCGCCGTTCTTGTCCGTCACAGCCGGATCCGCCCCGGCCTCCAGCAGCAGGTAGAACGGCTCGTCGGTGGCGTTCAGCACCGCCTGGTCCAGCGCGCTGGCGCCCGTCACCGCATGCGGCTCGTCGGGGTTGGCACCGGCCTCCAGCAGGGAGGTCAGGTGGGCCGGGTTGCTGCTGAAGGCCGCCAGGTGCAGCGCGGTGGCGCCGTCCGGCCCGGTCTCGTCGGGGTCGGCACCGCCGGCGAGCAGCTCCACCACCCGGTCGTGGTCGTCCGCCAGCACCGCCTGGTGCAGCTCGGGCACCCCGTCGGCCTCCGCCGACGCGTCCACCGCGGTCGCCACGTCACTGCGACTGCCGGCGTCGTCGCCGGTGCCGGCGCCTGCCCCGTCGCCGCACGCAGCCAGCAGGAGCGGCAGGATGAGCCCCGCACCGATGACCACCACTCCCCTGCTGCGCAGCCCGTGCCGGACCGTCCCGTGCCCCATCATGCCCGGGACCTTACCGAAACCTGAAGAGCCGTGGGGCGTTCACGAAGGTGAGGCGTCCGTCGGGTCGTCCGCCGTCGGTTGGCTCGCCGCCGCCGGGTCGGTCTCGGGGTACTTGCTGCGGTAGTAGGCCACGATCATCTCGACGACCTGCTTGTAGGTCACGGTCCCGGTGTTGATGACCAGGTCGTAGGACTCGTCCGTGTGCGGGTCCCACTGGTAGAGGTTCTTGGACATCTCGGCCCGCACCCGGTCCTCGACGGCGATCCGGGACTCGGCGGCGTGCCGTTCCAGACCGGTCTTGTGCATGACCCGTTCGATCCGCATCTCCATCGGAGCGGTCAGCCGGACGTGCAGCGAGCCGACCGCCCGACCCAGGACGTAGGCCCCGTTGCGGCCGCGGATGACCGCGCCGTCCCGCGCCAGCGTGAGCAGGTCCAGCCGGTTGCGTTCGGCCAGCGAGTGGTCCTCGGCCACGTCCCGCGCACGGGCTAGGTCGGCGTCCTGCGTGCCGGTGTAGGACAGCGTGCGCAGCCAGCGCTGGAAGGCGCTGTCGGAGAACAGCGCACGGGTGTCCACCTCGGCGACCTGGTCGGAGCTGAACGCCTGGTCCACCCACTTCACCCCGAGCTCCTTGGCGACGGCGGGCCCGATGTCCGAGGCGCCGGCGCCCTCCCGCTCGAAGATGGTCACCACCGGCAGGGTGCCTCGGTCCCGCGGCCTCAGCAGCAGGTCGCGGGAGTCGCCGAGGGCGGGGATCTTGACCCGATCCGTGTCGACGCCGTACGAGGTGCTGACCGCACCGGCGGAGCGGCGGGAGTTGAGGTCGCGCACGATCCTGCGGTGCTCGTCGCCGTCGAGGTTGTACCAGAACATGATGATCATGGCGAGCACCGCCAGGCCCGCGGGAAGCACGCCGGTGGCCAGCCGGATCCCTTCGATCGCGCTGTCGGTCTGGGTCTCGGCCTGGCCCACGTACCCGAAGGCGCCGATGAGGGCGGCAGCCGCCCAGCCGCCGATACCCTGGCCGCACTTGCGGATGAAGGACAGGATCGAGTAGGAGCCGCCCTCGGCCCGCAGCCGGGTCTTCCACTCGCCGTAGTCGACCGTGTCGGCCTGCATGGAGAACATCAGCGCGTTGGTGCCGCCGGACCCTATGCCCATGAGGAACCAGGCCAGGATGCCGATGGCCAGGTTGCCCTCGGGCACGAAGTAGACGAGGACGAAGGCCAGGATGATGACCATCGAGGCCCCGATGTACCCGTTGCGCTTGCCGTAGCGGGTGGTGATGCCCGGGACGAGCGAGGCGATCAGCACCGTGCCGACCGTCTGGGCCAGCGCGAGGAAGGTGAAGTAGCCGGCGTTGCCGAGGACGTACCGGGCGTAGTACAGCCCGACGGCGTTCATCGTGAAGATCGCGGCGAGCAGGAAGAAGGCGGCCAGGCACAGCACGATCAGCGGCCGGTTGTGCCGGATCATCGTCAGGGTGCGTTTGAACGAGATCTTGGTCGCGCTGCGCGGCACGACCTCCTTGCTGTTCTTGAAGCAGATGAGGTAGAGCACGACCGCCAGCACGCCCAGCGCGGCCGTGGTCAGGGTGAACTGGAGCCGGACGTTGTCGCCGCTGGTGTCGTTGAACTGCGGGGCGACGACCGCCGAGAGGAGCACACCGGTCAGGGCGCTGGCGATCGACCGGGCTCCGGACAGCTTGGACCGGTCCACCGAGTCCTGCGTCATCGCGGCCGACAGCGAGCCGTAGGGGATGTTGACGAAGGAGTAGGCGAGCTGGAAGAGCGCGTCGAGCAGGAAGATCCAGGCGACCGTCAGGGTGGGGCTCAGCCCCGCGGGCACGCTGAACAGCAGCACGAAGACGATGGCCAGCGGGGTGCTGCCGAAGAGCAACCACGGGCGCAGGCGGCCCCAGCGGGTGTCGAACCGGTCGACGGTCTGACCGGCGATGAGGTCGGCGACGCCGGCCCAGATCTTGGTGACGCCGTAGATGGTGCCGGCCACGCCGGCCGACAGACCGGCGATGTCGGTCATGTAGACCATGAGGAACATCGAGGTCATCAGGAACGTCAGGTTGTTCGCGACGTCTCCCAGCGCGTAGGAGACGACTTGCCCACTGCTCAGCGTCCCGCGATCCTTGCGCGCCTTCTTCGCCATGGTCACCCCACTCGCCCTGGGACGGACCGGCGCCGTGCGGGTCCGTGGCCTCGACTCTAGCCCGAGAAGCCCGCCTTCGGCAGGGGGTGACCGGTGCTGAGCCGTAGGGTGGCCCGTATGCACTGGAGGACGGTCGAAGAGTTCCGCCACGGGGACCGCTCCATGCTGGTGAAGCGTCCGCAGGGTGACTCCGGCACGGGCCAGCAGTTCGTGCTGGTGCACGGCATCGGGGTCGCGTCCCGCTACTACACCCGGCTGGCGCGGGCGCTGGCCCTGTCCGGCGGCGTGCACGTCCTCGAGCTCGCAGGCTTCGGTGGGGCACCCCGCCCCGAGCGCCCACTGTCCGTCGAGGAGCACGCGGCCCTCCTCAACGCCTACGTCGTCTCGGCCGGACTGGACCAGCCGGTGCTGGTCGGTCACTCGATGGGGGTGCAGATCGTGGTGGAGGCGGCGTTGCAGGAGCCTGGGCTCCACCCCAGCGTGGTCGGCATCGGCGGCGTCGTCGACCCCTCGGCCCGCACCGCCTTGCGTCAGGCGACGCGACTCGGGCTGGACACGCTGCGCGAGACGCCGCTGGCCAACTATGCGGTACTGCGCGACTACGCGCGGACCGGCCCACGGTGGTACCTGAAGAACGTGCCGATCATGCTCGGCTACCGCCTGGAGGAGGCGCTCCCCCGGCTGCAGGTCCCCCTGCTCCTCCTGCGAGGGGCCCGTGATCCGATCGCCACCCAGCCCTGGGCCGAGCAGATGCAACGGCTGGCCCCGGACGCCCGGCTGGTCACCGTCCCTGGGGCCGCGCACGTGGCCATGTACACCCACGCGCGCGACGTGGCCGAGGCGATCCTGGCGCACGCGTGGGTCGTCGCCCGCCCGCCCTCGCCATGACACCGCGATGACATCGCCGTGACCTCGCCATGACCTCGCCATGACTTCTGTCAGTCAGCTGGCCCGCAACGCCTGGGCCTGGGTGCTCGACTACCGGTATGTCGTGTACTGGCAGGCTCGCGGCCTGCTGGACCGCACCGATCCGGCTGACTACCTGGATCCAGCCGCGACCGCTCCCCCGGTCCTGCTGCTGCCGGGGATCTACGAGCGGTGGCAGTTCCTGCGTCCGGTGGCGGACCTGCTGCGGGACAAGGGCCACCCCGTGCACGTCCTGACCCGGTTGCGCTGGAACACCGCACCCGTCGCCGCGAGCGCCGAGCACGTGGCCGCCTACCTGCAGGAGCACGACCTGCGCGAGGTGCTCGTGGTGGCACACAGCAAGGGCGGCCTGATCGGCAAGTACGCGATGCTGCGCGCCGACCCGGAGGCGCGGATCGCCCGGATGATCGCGGTCGCCACCCCGTTCGCGGGCTCCCGCTACGCGCAGTACTTCCTGGCCAGGTCGATCCGGGCCTTCTCCCCGCAGGACCGGACGGTCCGCATGCTCGGCGCCCAGCTCGAGGTCAACACCCGGATCACCTCGATCTGGGGCGCCTTCGACCCGCACATCCCCGGCGGCAGCCGGCTGGAGGGCGCGACCAATGTCCCGCTGCGCACGTCCGGCCACTTCCGGATCGTCGCGGACCCGGAGCTGCTGGAAGCCGTCCGACGCGCCGCCGCGGCGCCGGGCGGTCAGTCGGAGGGCTTGGGCAGCCGGTCCAGCGAGGCGTAGACGTAGTGCAGGGCGTCGGCCCCGGCCACCGCGGTCAGCACCGAGGTGACCAGGCGAGCCTGGCGGGGCGCCACCAGGTGGGCGCCCACCAGCGCCGTCGCGCACCACTGCGCCATGCAGAACGGACAGGTGAGCAGCTCCCCCACGGCGTGCGAGAACGGGTCGTGCCGGGGGTCGGTGCTCACCTCCTCCAGCATCTCCGACGCCATGCCTGGCCCCACGGGCGTGGTGAACCGCGCCCGCAGGGGCGCGGTGACCGTCTCCTTGGTGATCAGCCGGCTCAGGCGGTGGGTGGCCACGGTGATGAGCGCCAGGTCACCGGAGGACACCGGCCTGCCGGTCGTGCCGTTGCGCGCGCTCGCGGCCAGGGCAGCGGCAGCCGTCACGGCATACCCGGCGCCGAGCGCGGCATACCCGACGAGTGGGCGGTCGTCGTCGGCCGGCTGCCGCAGCACGGCGCGGACCGCCCGCTCGAACCGTCCCCGGGCCACGTGCCCCTGGGTCATCGGCGGTCCGCGGCGCGTCGGCGCAGGAGCTTCAGGGCGCCGTAGGCCGCGCCACCGGCCAGCACCCACGGTCCGGCGATGAGGACCGGGTCGATGACGTGGTGGCTGGAGTCGGCCCGGTGCTGGCCGAACCGCGAGCGCAGGGGTCCCTGGCCCAGCTCGCTCTGGATCCCGGTCTGGGTGATCGGGTTGTCGGGCCGGGTGGTGAGCAGCGAGGCCAGGTGGCTCTCCACCGCGTCCACCCGGTCAGCGCCCAGCAACAGCAGCCAGTGGGCGGCGCGGGCCTCGCTGTAGCGCCGGTAGGCGTGACGACGGATCACCCCGGAGAGCCCGCGCAGCGGGACCGAGGTGCCGTACACGGGGGTGAGCCGACCATGCTCGATGGAGCGCTCGCGCTCGGCCTGGCCCGGTTGGGGGCGCTGGTCCTCGGGCAGGGTCCAGTGGGCACCGGTGGGCAGGAACTGCTCCCGGGGCACCGAAGGTCGGTCGGCGGGGTCCAGGTCGGCTCCCCACCCGGGGATCCTGGCGCGCAGCTCCTCGGCCGACGGGCGCTGCGGGGCGTCTGCGGTGTAGGGCACGTCCGAGTCCTTCCTCATGCGGGGTCCATGACGATGAGCGGCTTGACGATGTTGTCGAGCTTGGCTGAGAACAGGTGGTAGGCCTCCCCCACGTGCTCCAGCGGTATGCGGTGGGTCACGATGTCGTTGGGCTTGAAGTGGCCGGCCTGGATGTGCTCGAGCAGCCGCGGCCACTGCCGGCGCACGGGGCACTGGTTCATCCGGAGCGTGAGCCCCTTGTTGAAGGCGTCACCGAACTTCACCGCGCTGAACATCGGCCCGTACGCGCCCATCACCGAGACGGTCCCGCCCTTGCGGACCGCGTCGATCGCCCAGTTCAGCGCGATCGGCGAGCCGCCCTGCAGCTTGAGCTTGGCCGCGGTGACGTGCTGGAGGAAGTTGCCGTCGGCCTCGGCCCCGACCGCGTCGATGACCACGTCGGCGCCCAGGTGGTCCGTGGTTCGCTTCAGGTGGACCACGACGTCGTCGTGCTCGGCGAAGTTGACCGTCTCGGCGTGGGCGAAGGTCCGGGCCATCTCCAGCCGGTAGTCCAGGTGGTCCACGACGATGACCCGGCCGGCGCCCATGAGCCAGGCGGAGCGGGCGGCGAAGAGCCCGACCGGCCCGGCGCCGAGCACGACCACCGCGTCACCCTCGGCGATGCTGCCCAGCTGGGCGCCGAAGTAGCCGGTGGGGAGGGCGTCGGTGAGCATCACCGCGTCCTCGTCGTCCAGCCAGTCCGGGATGACCATCGGGCCCACGTCGGCGAACGGCACCCGGACGTACTCCGCCTGGCCACCGTCATACCCGCCGGCGGTGTGGGAGTAGCCGTACATCCCCCCGGCGGCGGTGGCGTTGGCGTTGACGTTGTGGCAGTTGCCGTAGAGGCCGCGGGCGCAGAAGTAGCAGCTGCCGCAGAAGACGTTGAACGGCACCATCACCCGGTCCCCGGGCTTGAGGTTCTGCACCGAGGGGCCGACCTCGTCGACGACCCCGATGAACTCGTGCCCGAAGGTCGTGCCGACCCGGGTGTCGGGCATCATCCCGTGGTAGAGGTGCAGGTCGGAGCCACAGACCGCGCCCATGACCACCCGGATGATGGCGTCGTTGGGGTGCTCGACCCGGGGCTTGGGCTTCTCCTCGACCCGGATCTTGTAGGGACCGCGGTAGACCATGGCGCGCACGACCGCCTCCTGTTCGTGGGATGTGTTCGTGGATCTGTTCGTCTCTGGTGGTCGGGCTCGTGGGTGACGATCCGACCGACCTCCAACCTAGATCGCCGACCGGCCGCGTGCCCGGCCAAGGGCGTCCCCCGGTGCTCTGCCGTGACCTCACCCGGCGCCGGTGATCGCCTCGGGCTCGATCACCCGGGCCTGCACCTGCTGCGAGGCGACGTAGGAGGGGTCGCGCAGCGCCGCCCAGAACGGGTGGGTCCACGTGCCCACCGGCGGGTGCCCGACCGGGTCGTGCCGCCGCGGACAGTCCCGGTCGGTCCAGGCGATCTCGAGCCGGCCGCGCTCGTGCCACGGGTGACCGGGGGCGCTGACCAGCAGCCGGTATGCCGTGGGCGGGTCCTCCCCCTCCGGCGGCTCAGGGTCAAGGGCGAGGAGCAGCGCTCCCCGCGCGCTCTGCAGCGGCAGCAGGGTGGTCAGGGGGCCGTGCCGATGAGGTCTGCGGACCACGAGCAGGTGACGTCCGAGCACCCCGGTGCCGGTGGAGCTGAGCAGCACGTCACCGCGCCCGGGGCCGTCGACGCGCAGGGCCAGGCCTTCGACGTCGAGACCACGCTGCCGTCCCGTGGACCGGGACCACCGCAGCGCGCAGTCGTGCGGACCTGGATCGTCCAGCAGGACGACGCCGCTCGCGGGGCCGGGGACGATGCTGAGGCGACCGTGGCCGCATACCCCGACCGGGTGCAGCGCCCGGGTGCCACGGACGCGGGCGGTCGCGCCGAACACCGCGGCGAGGAGGCCCCCGCCAGCCCGGCCCAGGAGCTGGCTGAGACCTCGGCCGCCGGAGCCACCCAGGGGCGGGTGGTGCGCGACGGCCGCCGTCCCGGGCGGTGGCGCTGGGCTCGACGTGACAGCGGCAGGCCGGGAGCTGGGCATGGCCCCAGGCTAGGGGCGACGGGCGCCGCCTGCCCGGGGAGACGGCCGGGGCCCATGGCCGCTCGACCGCCCCGCCTGCCCCCCCCTGCCCCGCCCCCTGCCCCGCCTCGGTGTGCCGAAGGGCGGCGGCGCTGTGCGTGCCCATCAGCGCCGTGCCGTGCCCGACCGGCGTGGTGGGTGCGAGCATGGCCTGCATGCTCGACGTCCTGGCCGAGAACCAGCTGCTGACAATCATGCTCGTGCTGGCGGTCGGCACAGTCGTGGGGACGATCCCCTTCGGCCCGATCCGGTTCGGGCCCGCCGGTGCGCTCTTCGTCGGCCTGGCGGTCGGTGCGCTGGACCCGCGGCTGGGCGAGGGGCTCGGGCTGGTGCAGACCCTCGGACTGGCCCTGTTCGTCTACACCGTCGGTGTCGCCGCGGGGGCCGGCTTCTTCCGGGACCTGCGTCGGCAGCTGCCGCTGATGGCCGGGGCCGTCGTGGTGCTCGTGGTGGTCACCGGCGCGGCTGTCCTCGGTGCGCGCCTGCTGGGGCTGTCGCCGGCCCTCGCCGCCGGGTCCTACGCCGGTGCCCTGACCTCGACCCCGGCGCTGGCGGCCGCGGCGGCCCAGGCCGGCACCCAGGAGCCGGCGGTCGGCTACTCGATCTCCTACCCCGTCGGGGTGGTCGTCACCATCCTCGTCGTCGCCGCGATCATCAACCGGTCCTGGCCCACCCCCCGGGACAGCGCCTCCGCGGCGGGCGAGGGTCTGATCGACATCAGCGTCGAGGTGACCCGCCCGGGGCCCCTGCGGGACGTGCCCGGCGCCGCCGACGGTTCGGTGCGCTTCTCCTACCTGCGTCGCGACGGACAGACGCGCGTCGTCGGCGACCACGAGCAGATGCGGACCGGTGACCGGGTGGTCGTCGTCGGACCGGAGCAGGCCGTCCGGGCGACGGCCGACCACCTGGGCCACCGGGTCGACGAGCACCTCGCGCACGACCGCAGGGAGGTCGACTACCGCCGCTTCCTCGTCTCCAGCAAGGACGCGGCGGGCCGGACGATCGGCGAACTCGACCTGCCCACCCGCGTCGAGGGTGTGGTGACCCGGGTGCGCCGCGGCGACCTCGACCTGCTGGCGCACGACGACCTGACGCTCGAGCTCGGGGACCGGGTCCGGGTCGTCGTCCCCCGGGGCCGGCTGCGGGACGTGAGCAGGCTCCTGGGCGACTCCGAGCGCAGCGTGAGCGAGATCGACGCCTTTTCCCTGGGCGTCGGGCTGGCGCTCGGCCTGGCGGTGGGGCTGGTCACCCTGCCGCTGCCGGGCGGCGTCAGCCTCGCCCTCGGCTCGGCGGCCGGTCCCCTCGTCATCGGTATGGTGCTCGGCCGGCTGGAGCGCACCGGTCCCCTCGTCTGGGGACTGCCGCTGCCGGCCAACCTCACCATCCGCCAGCTGGGGCTGCTCATCTTCCTGGGCGCGACCGGTCTGTCCGCCGGGCAGGCGTTCGCGGCGGAGGCGTTCACCCTGCTCGGCCTGCGCACGGCGGTGCTCGCTGCGCTGACCGTCGGCGTGGGCGCAGGGCTCATGGTGCTCGTCGGTCGCGGCGTGGGGATCAGCCCGCCGCGCACCGCCGGGGCGCTGGCCGGGTTCGTCGGACAGCCGGCCATCCTGGCCTACGCGAACGGCCGGTGCACGGACGAGCGGATCGACTCCGGTTATGCGGCGCTCTTCGCCCTCGGGATCATCGTCAAGATCGTCCTGGTCCAGGTGGTCGGCGTCCTCTAGCGTGGGACACATGCACCCACCGGGGGGTGCACCACCACGCAGGAGGAACGAGACCATGGACCAACAGTCTGGACGCACCTTCACCGAGCGGTTCGAGACCACCGGCGCCGAGCTGACCGAGCGGGTCAAGGAGCTGGCCAGGGAGGCCGACACCCGGCGGGTGGTGATCAAGGACCAGGACGGCAAGGAGCTGATGAGCGTGCCGCTGACCTGGGGCATGGCCGGCGGTGCCCTGGCCGTCGTGGCCTCGCCGCTGCTGGCTGCCGTCGCCGCCGTGGGCGGGGCGATGGCCAAGGTGCGGCTCGAGGTGGAGCGGGTGAGCCCGCAGGGCTCGCCGTGGGCGACCGTCCAGGGGCAGACGGTTCAGGGTGGCGCGGCCCAGCAGACAGCCGGTCCGGCGGGCGCGGGCGGGTGGGTGGAGGACGACCCCGACTGGACTCCTCCGGACACCCACGGCACACCTCCGCAGGCCCAGCCGCAGGGCGGCACGAGCGGCGACGCCGACCTCGACAGCGACGACGACGGCACCCCGCCCATTCCCACACCCAGCTGAGCGCGGCACCGGCTGACGCCGCGGCCTGAGGACTACGCTGACCGGCATGGCGAGCATCTTCAGCAAGATCATCGACGGCGAGATCCCGGGCCAGCTGCTGTGGACCGACGCCGTCTGCGGCGTCCTCCTCGACATCGAGCCGCTCACCCCAGGTCACGCCCTGGTGGTCCCGCGGGCGGAGATCGACCACTGGCTGGACCTGCCCGGGGAGACGCTCGCCCACCTGATGGACGTCGCCGCCCGTGTCGGTAGGGCCCAGCAGGAGGTCTTCGCCGCGGCCCGGGTCGGGATGATCATCCAGGGCTTCGAGGTCCCTCACGCTCACCTGCACGTCTTTCCGGCGAACTCGGCCAGCGACTTCGAGCTGTCGCGGCGCTCCAGCCGGACGCCGGAGCAGCTGGCGCAGGACGCGGACGCCTTGCGTGCGGCGCTGCGCACCCAGAGCGACGGGGCCCACGTTCCCGGCGAGGCATGAGCCCGGACCGCCCCGCCCCGCCCTCTGGCGGAGACGGTGGCCTCCGGGACGAGCGCGGTGTCCTTGACGACGGGGGCGCCCGCTACCACCGCGAGGTGGACGACCCCGTGTCCTGGGACGACGACGCTTACGCACTCGCAGGGCAGGTCGAGGTCCACGGACGAGGCGTCGACTTCGGTCTTCTCCTGCTCCGGTGCGGCTCCCTGGTCCTGGTCCCGCACGGCCTGCACAAGGCCTTCGACATGCCGGCCTTCACCGAGGCGGTCGGCGGCTCCTTCGTCGGCGCCCAGGCACCGGAGGTCATCGCCTGGGTGGTGATGCTCGGCCAGGTCACCCTGCCGGGCCTCATCGCGGTCGGCCTCTTCACCCGCCCCGCGGCCTTCCTCCTGGCGGCGATGATGTCCGCCATCTGGGGGCTGATGTTCGCCGTCCGCGTCGACTACGCGGTGCTCGGCCCCCAGGGTGCGCTGACCGGCGAGAACGCCCTCCTCTACGTCGCGCTCGTCCTGCCGCTGGTCTTCACCGGGGCCGGGCGCTGGTCGCTGGACAACCTGCGGACCGCCGGGCGCCCCTGACGCGGCGGACCGTCTCCCTGCTGACGCCGGTCTGGCCGGGTCGTTCCTCCGCCTACGCTGGTCCGGTGCAGTGCGACTACTTCGACGCCGGCGCCTGTCGGTCCTGCACCCTCATGGGGGTGCCGTATCCCGTCCAGCTCGCCTCCACCCAGCGCACGGTCGCGGCATCCCTGGCGGAGCACGTGACACCCGACCGCTGGCTGGACCCGCAGCCCAGCAGCGAGTCCGCCTTCCGCAACAAGGCCAAGCTGGCCGTCGGCGGCCGCAAGGGATCCCCCACCCTGGGCATCCTCGACCCCGGGGGCGAGGGTGTCGACCTGCGGCACTGCGGTCTGTACGAGCCCGAGCTGCACCGCGCGGTCCTGGCCCTGGCCGACCTGGTGGCCGGCTCGGGGCTCACGCCCTACGACGTGCCGACCCGGCAGGGCGAGCTGAAGCATCTGCTGGTGACCGTCTCGCCGGACGACCAGCTCATGGCCCGCCTGGTGCTGCGCTCCCCCGGCCAGCTGACCCGCGTGCGTGAGCTGGCCGGTCCGCTGCAGCAGGCGCTGCCCGGCCTGCGGGTGCTCTCGGTCAACCTCCAGCCGGAGCACAAGGCGGTGCTGGAAGGTCCGGAGGAACTGGTCCTGAGCGAGCAGGACACCCTGCCGATGCGCGTCAACGAGCTGGTGCTGCACCTGGGCACCCGCAGCTTCTTCCAGACCAACACCGCCGTGGCGGCGGCCCTCTACGCCCAGGTAGCGCGGTGGGTCGACGGCGTGGACGCGGGCCGGGGGCCGAAGGTGCTGTGGGACCTCTACTGCGGGGTGGGCGGCTTCGCCCTGCACTGCGCGGCGCCGGGGCGGCAGGTGCTCGGCGTCGAGGTCTCGCAGGACGCGGTGGCCAGCGCCCGTCGGTCGGCGGAGGAGCTGGGGCTGACGGACACGCGCTTCGAGGCGGGGGACGCCACGACCCTGCTGGCCGAGGCGGACGGCCCGGACACGGTCGTGGTCAACCCGCCGCGCCGTGGCCTGGGGGCCCGGCTCGCAGGACGCCTCGAGGAGAGCCGCGTCCAGCACCTGGTCTACTCCAGCTGCAATGCGCGCACCCTGGCTGCCGACCTGTCCAGGATGCCGTCCTGGCAGGTCGAGCAGGCGAGGCTGTTCGACATGTTCCCGCAGACCGACCACCACGAGGTGGCCGTGCTGCTCCACCGACGCTGAGCGGCACCCCCGGATCACGTCCGGCGGGAAGGTACCTCGACTCCGCCTCGTCGGCAGGCCCACCACCCCGGTCGCGACCCGCACGACTCTGACATGATGGAAGGCGTTCTCCCCCGGACAAGGAAGTTGGAGTGAACATGCCGAACACCTTCGATGCGGTCCCCCAGGCAGCACGCGCCCGCAGCGTGGCCTTCCTGGAGATGGACGCCCCGGCCGAGCGCCTGGAGGTCATCATGGACGAGGCCCAGCTGTACCGGGGGTCGCTGCGCGAGCAGGACGGCTATACCATCCCCTTCCGCGAGGGAGGTCAGGTGCGGATCCGCGTCGTCGAGGCAGGTGAGGGCAGCGGGTCCGGGCTGCGGTTCGAGGTCCGGGCGCCCAACGAGGAGCGGCGCACCTACATCGAGCAGATCATCGCCGAGCAGGCCGGGACCGAGCTCGCCGACGCCGTCACCCTGGACTGGCAGCCCACCTGACCTTCACCGGAACGGCGTCGGGTCCCCCGCGCCCTGGCGCACCACCTCGACCTCCCCGGCCGAGAAGTCGACCACCGTGGTCGGCTCGCACCCGGTCTGGTCACCGTCGACGACGACGTCGACCACATGGTCGAGGCGCTCCTTGACCTCCCAGCCGTAGCCCAGCGGCTCGTCCTCGCCCGGCAGGAGCAGGGTGCTGGTGAGCAGCGGCTCACCCATCTCGGCGAGCAGGGCGTGCGCGATGGGGCTGTTCGGGATCCGCACGCCGACGGTCTTCTTCTTGGGGTGCAGCAGTCGGCGCGGCACCTCCTTGGTGGCCGGCAGGATGAAGGTGTAGCTGCCGGGTGTGGTGGCCTTCACCGCGCGGAACACGGTGTTGTCGACCTGCACGAACTGCCCCATCTGGGCGAAGTCGGCACACATGAGGGTGAAGTGGTGCCGGTCGTCCAGACGGCGGATGTCGACGATCCGCTGCTTGGCGTCGGGGTCGCCCAGCCGCGCCCCGAGCGTGTAGCAGGCGTCGGTCGGGAAGGCGGCCAGTCCACCCTCTCGCAGGACGCTCGCCACCTGCTGGATGAGCCGGGGCTGGGGGTCGACCGGGTGGATGTCCACGAAGCGCGCCATGCTCCGACACTCTAGCCAGCGCCGCCCGCCGCTGTCCGGGCCAGCCTCGCGCGACTGCGCCGTGCCGGTGTGACGCGGATGCCCGGGATCAGCCTGCGTGCTGCAGGAAGTAGCGCAGCGTGGCGACGAAGGCGTCCGGCTGCTCGGAGTGCACCCAGTGCCCGGCGTCCTTGATCGTCACCTGCACCGCCTTGGGGAACAGCTGGCGCATCACCGGGCCGTGCTCGTCGGTGACGTAGTCCGAACGGCCGCCGGCCATCCACAGCACCGGCCCCTCGAAGGTACGGCCGTCGTCGGGGATGTCGCCGGTGATGGCGTCCAGGTCGCGCCGCAGCAGGTGCAGGTTGGGCTGCCAGGCGAAGGCCTTGGTCTCCCGGTCGCGGCGCAGGTTCTGCAGCAGGAAGCCCCGGAGGCTGGGCTGGGGCACGTCGTGCGCCAGGGCACGGTCGGCGTCGCCGTGGCTGCGCAGCGCGTCGAGGTCGATCCGGGCCAGGGAGTCCAGGTAGTGCGCGAACTCCGACACCCCGGAGCTGCCCGTGGGCGTGATGTCGACCACGACGAGCCGGTCGACGAGCTCAGGGGCGATCAGCGCCAGCGTCATGGCGATCTTGCCGCCCATGGAGTGGCCCACGACGTGCACCGGGCCGTCCGCGGCCACGCCCGCCCGCAGGTGGTCGGCGACGAGCTGGGCTGCGTGCCCGTAGTCGAACCGCTCCGTCCACGGCGACGTGCCGTGGTCGGGCATGTCGAGCAGCAGGCTGCGGAAGTCGGGCTGCAGCGCCTTGGCCGCGCTGGTGAAGTTCTTGCCCCGACCGAACAGGCCGTGGCAGAACACGACCCACGGGCCGGAGTCACCGATCCGGGTCTCCCCCAGCGGTGCGCCGGTCACGGCGACACCTCCACGGGACGCCGCATCGCCGCGGTCTGCCGGAGGTGCCGGAAGCCGAGCCGCTCGTAGAGCCTGGTGGCGCCCGTCGGGCTGGTGGAGTCGACGTCGAGGTCGATGACGTCGTAGCCCCCGCTGGCGGCCGCGAGCCCGATGGTGCGGCTGAGGCAGGCGGCGGCCAGGCCGCGCCCGCGGAAGGCGGCGACCGTGCCGACGATGTTGACGTAGGCCTCCCGGTCGACCCACTGGCCGACCAGGACGTAGGCGACGACCTGGCCGTCGTGCTCCCCGCCGCGCGCGACCGCGATCGTGGACAGCTCTCCCCTGGCCGACCGGGAGACCCAGCGCTGGTGCCACGGGCCAGGTGCGACCGGCCCCGACCCCCAGTGGTCGGCGAACGCCTGCTCGTGCGCCACCCGGACCGCCCCCTCGTGCTCGAGGGTGGGGGTGAGCAGCTCGACGTCGTCGTACTCCGGCACCGGCGGCAGGGCCGTGCCATCGGTGACCTCACCCAGGTCGCGACGCAGGTGGTTGAAGTGCCGCACCACGGCATACCCGTGGTCGGTGAGCAGGTCGCGGGCGGAGGACCCTTCGAGCTCTCCGTCGGCGCCGAAGTAGGCCTCCCGGCCCGGGTGCCGCTGCGTGAGCAGCTCGCGGCCGCGCTCCTCGCACAGGGCGAGCAGCCGGCTGCCGAGGCCCCGGCCCCGGTGGTCGGGGTGCACCCCGCCGGACACGTAGCAGCGGGCCCTGCCCTCGTAGTCCAGGGTCGTCGGGACCGAGACCAGTGCCTCGGCGACCATCCGGTCCCCGTCCCAGACCGCCCAGGTATCCCGCTCGGGGTCGCGGTGCGGGCTGTCCAGCTCCTCGGCGAGGTCCTCGACCGAGGTGAACTCCTCCGTGCCGTCGACCTTCGCCAGGTGGTTGGCGAGCGCCGCCCACTGCTCCAGGTCGGCGTGCGAGATGGGCGCCCAGCGGTAGTCGGTCATGACCCAGATCTTCCCTCACCGGGTCCCCGACGCCCAAACGGCGCGAGGAGGTATGCCGCCGCCCCGACCGCCACCACAGCCAGCCCTACCAGCACCGATGTCCTCGGCAGTGCGACGACCAGCACCAGGCACCCGGCCAGCCCGAGCACGGGCACCCAGGCCCCGACCGACCACTCCCGGCGCAGCGTGAACGCGGCCGCGTTGGCCACGGCGTAGTACAGCAGCACCCCGAAGCTGGAGAAGCCGATCACCCCCCGCAGGTCGGCGACCACCACCAGGACCAGCACCACGAGCCCTACGCCGAGCTCGGCGACCCGGGGCACCCCCTGCGGCCCCGCCACCGTGGCCAGGACCTGCGGAAGGTGTCCGTCGCGGGCCATCGCCAGGGTGGTGCGGGACACACCGAGGACCAGGTTGAGCAGCGCACCCACGGCGGCCAGCCCGGCCGCCAGCCGGACCACCCAGGCCCACCCTGACCCCCAGACCACGGCGGCGGCGTCCGCCACCGGCGCGGTCGAGGCGGCCGTCCCGGCCGGGCCCAGGACACCGAGCACGACCACGCCGACGACCGCGTACAGCACCAGCACCGCCCCGAGGGCGATGACCACGGCTCGGGGGATCACCCGGGCGGGGTCGCGCACCTCCTCCCCCAGGGTGGCGACGCGGGCATACCCGGCGAAGGCGAAGAAGAGCAGCCCGGCCGCCTGCAGCACCCCCCAGCCACTCTCCGGGGCCGCCACGAGCCGGGCGGGGTCCAGCAGCGGCCCGGACGGACGGGGCCACACGGCGGCGACCGCGACACCCAGGAGGGCGCAGGCGACGACCGAGACGATGACCCGCGAGGCGGCCACCGAGCGGTGCACCCCGGCCAGGTTGAGGGCCGTCACCAGCACCACCGCCACCACGGCCGCGACCCGCTCGGCCCCGGGCACCAAGTAGGCCCCGACAGTCATCGCCATCGCCGCGCAGGAGGCGGTCTTGCCGACGACGAAGCACCAGCCGGCCAGGTAGCCCCAGACCTCCCCGAGCCGCTCCCTGCCGTAGACGTAGGTGCCGCCCGCCGACGGGTAGCGGGCGGCCAGCGCCGCGGAGGACAGCGCGTTGCAGATGGCCACGACCGCGGCCAGGGCCAGCGCCAGGAGCACGGCCCCACCGGCGGCGGCGGTCGCCGGACCCCAGACCGCGAACACCCCGGCGCCGACCATGGCGCCCAGGCCGATCGTGACGGCGTCGCCCAGGCTCAGGGAGCGCTGCAGCGAACGGGCCTGCGGACCCCTCATCCGCGGGGCCTGCGCTAGTCGGTCCGGTAGGTGACCGGCGTCGGGAGCTGGACGGTGCGGGAGACGGTGCACAGCCGGTCGCGGGACTTGGCCACGGCGTCCGGGAGCCGCTCGCGGGCCGCGTCGCCGCCCGCACCCTCGGGGAAGGTGACCGAGACGGTGATGGTGATCGGCCCCATGTGGTTTCCGTCCTCGTCGCGCAGCTTCTCCCCCGCGGCGGACAGGGCGAAGCTCTCCGGCTCGGCGAGCCGTGTGGTGAGCAGGTCGATGTCGACCGCGGAGCAGCCGGCCATCGCGGCCAGCAGGAGCTCCACAGGCGTGAACTCCTCGGTGCCGCCGGAGGACATGGTCACCGTGCCGCCCCGGTCGTTGGTCGCCTGGAAGGTCAGGGGTCCGGTGCGGGTCAGCGACACCGAGCGCAGTGCGTCGTCAGCCATGGGTCGAGCCATGGGTCAAGTCTGCCTTGGGCTCGACCTCCGGGACGGCCCAGGTGTGCACCGGCAGGTTGTCCTCGCTGTGGTCCAGGTAGAGGCGGAACATCTCCCGCAGCGCCTCCTCCCGGGTGTAGCCGGCCGCCTCGTGCGCGCGGACCACCTCCACCTGCCAGCTGGCCCCGTTGGTCCGGGTGCGGCAGCGGCCCTCGATGACGGTGAGGAAGTGGCTGCGGACCTCGCGGCGCAGGCCGAGCGCGGCCAGCCCGTCGTCGGCCACCGAGAGCAGGTGCTCCTCGATCAGGTCGGTGGCGCGGACCTTGCCCAGCCCCGGCCAGCGCTGGATCGCGTCAATGCCGTGCGTGGCCGCCTCGCGGAAGTTGCGGTCGGCGTCCTGGAAGCTCATCTTGGTCCAGATCGGCCGCCCGCTGGAGGTCGCGGCCTCGAGCAGGCCGTAGTAGAAGCAGGCGTTGGCCACCATGTCGACCACCGTTGGGCCGCTGGGCAGCACCCGGTTCTCCACCCGCAGGTGGGGCACCCCCTGGCTCGTGTCGTAGATAGGCCGGTTCCAGCGCCATACCGTGCCGTTGTGCAGCTTGAGGTCGGTCAGGGAGGGCACCCCGCCCCCGGCCAGGATTGCCCGCGCGTCCTCGTCGGAGGTCTCCGGCAGCAGCGCCGGGAAGGACTGGACGTTCTCCTCGAACAGGTCGAAGATCGAGGTGATCCAGTTGCGGCCGAAGTAGGCGCGCGGCCGCACGCCCTGGTACTTCAGCTCCACCGAGCGGGTGTCGGTCATCTGGGTGAACAGCGGGATCCGGGTCTCGGCCCACAGCTGCTTGCCGAACAGGTAGGGCGAGTTGGCGCCGATCGCGATCTGCAGGCCGGAGATGACGCAGGCGGCGTTCCAGTAGACCGGGAAGTCCTGGGGGGTGACCTGCTGGTGCAGCTGGACGCTGGTGCAACCCGAGAGCGGGCCAATGGTGTCGTGGTAGCTGCGGATCGACTCCCCGCTCGGGCCGGTGATGTCCAGCTCCAGGCCCTCGCCCCGCTCCCGGATGAGGGAGTCGTTGAGGGCCTGGTAGCGCACGCCGTCACTGATCCACGGCTGGTCGAAGAGCTCCGGCATCAGCGTGGGGACGATCCCGATCGCGGCGACGCGGGCGTGGTGGGGCCGGGCGGCGTCACTGGCCCGCCGGATCGACTGGGACAGCCACCGCTCCAGACGTACCGCCTGGTCCCCCGCCATCGGTCGTGGCGGGACGTTCATCTCGATGTTGTAGCGGCCCACCTCGGACTGGAAGTCACCCTCGTCCAGCTCGTCCAGCACCTGGCGGTTGCACAGGGCCGGGGACAGGTCCGACTCGTGCACGAGGTTGAGCTCGATCTCCAGCCCCATCTGCGGGCGGGTGAAGTCGAAACGGCTGCCCTCCAGCATCTGCTCGAAGGCGTCCAGGTCGCCCAGCACCTTGGCACGGAAGCTCTGCCGCTGCTCGCGTGTGAACTCGCTGTGACTCACCTCTTGGCCCATGCCGGAATCCTCACACACTGTGGCGGGGATCACCACAGCCGGAGCGCGGTATGTCGTGCTCCGGCTGTGGTGGACCCGGCTGGTCGATCGGCCGGCGGACGGGCGGGTCGGCGCCCGGACCGGCGGGGCCGGCTAGGGGGTCAGCCCTCCGGCTGCCCCTCGGGCCACGCGGTGACCAGGTTGCGGTCGCCGTAGACCCCGTCGATGCGGCGCACCGGCGGCCAGTACTTCCGCGCCGGGTCCACACCCTGCGGGTAGGCGGCGGTCATCCGGTCGTAGCGGTGCTCCCACTCCCCGGCCAGGCTCACCGCGGTGTGCGGGGCGCCGCGCAGCACGCTGCCCTCGACCCCGTCCGCGGCGGCCTCGTCCATCTCGGCGCGGATCGCGACCATCGCCTCGATGAACCGGTCCAGCTCGGCCTTGGGCTCGGACTCGGTCGGCTCGACCATGAGCGTGCCGGACACCGGGAAGGACATGGTCGGGGCGTGGAAGCCGTAGTCGATGAGCCGCTTGGCCACGTCGTCGACGGTGACGCCCGTCTCCTTGGTCAGCCCGCGCAGGTCGAGGATGCACTCGTGGGCGACCAGGTCGTCTGCTCCGGTGTAGAGCACCGGGTAGTGCTCGTGCAGCCGTCGGGCGATGTAGTTGGCGTTGAGCACCGCGACCTGGGAGGAGCGGGTCAGCCCGGCCCCGCCGGTCAGGCGGATGTACGCCCAGGAGATCGGCAGGATGCTCGCCGAGCCGTACGGCGCGGCCGAGATCGCGCCCACGCCGCTGTCCGGGCCGGCGTCGGTGATCACCGGGTGGTTGGGCAGGTAGCGCGCCAGGTGCGAGCGCACGCCGATGGGACCGACGCCGGGACCACCACCGCCGTGCGGGATGGTGAACGTCTTGTGCAGGTTGAGGTGGGACACGTCGGCCCCGAACTGCCCCGGCCTGGCGATGCCCATCATCGCGTTGAGGTTCGCGCCGTCCAGGTAGACCTGACCGCCGGCCTCGTGCACCATCTCGCACAGCTCGGTGATGGTGTCCTCGTAGACGCCGTGCGTGGAGGGGTAGGTGACCATGATCGCGGCCAGCTCCTCGCGGTGCTTGTCGATCTTGGCCCGCAGGTCGTCCAGGTCGACCTCACCCTCGGAGGTGCTCTTGACCACCACCACCTTCAGCCCGGCCATCACCGCGCTGGCGGCGTTCGTGCCGTGCGCGCTGGAGGGGATGAGGCAGATGGTGCGCTGGTCGTCGCCGTTGGCGAGGTGGTACTTGCGGATGGCCAGCAGGCCCGCGAACTCGCCCTGCGAGCCGGCGTTGGGCTGCACCGAGACCTCGTCGTAGCCGGTGATCTCCTCCAGCCACGCGCTGAGCTGGCGGACCACCTCGCGGGAGCCTTCGGTCTGGTCCAGCGGCGCGAAGGGGTGCAGCGCGCTGAACTCGGGCCAGGTGATGGGCTCCATCTCCGTGGTCGCGTTGAGCTTCATCGTGCACGAGCCCAGCGGGATCATGCCCCGGTCGAGGGCGAAGTCCTTGTCGGACAGGCTGCGGATGTAGCGCAGCATCGCGGTCTCGCTCTTGTAGGTGTTGAACACCGGGTGCGTCAGGTAGGCCTGCTCGGGGGTGCGGGCCAGCCCGCCCCACTCGGGGGACTCCACCGTGCCGATCGACTCGGGGGCCGCCACACCGAAGGCGCCGGCGACCGCCTGCACGTCGGCCAGGGTGGTGACCTCGTCGGTGGACAGCAGGACCGTGTCCCCGTCGACCTGCCACAGGTTGATCCCGGCGTCGAGGGCCGCGGCCAGCACGTCGGCGGCCTTCCCGGGCGTCTTCACGGTGAGGGTGTCGAAGTAGCGATCGACGCCCAGCTCCAGGCCGCCCGAGGTGAGCGCCTCGGCGAGGGCCCTGGCCTTGGCATGCGTCTCCAGGGCGATCCGGCGCAGCCCGTCCGGGCCGTGCCACACGGCATACATGCCGGCCATGACGGCCAGCAGCACCTGGGCGGTGGTGATGTTGGAGGTGGCCTTCTCCCGGCGGATGTGCTGCTCCCGGGTCTGCAGGGACAGCCGGTATGCCGGGTTGCCGTCCTCGTCCTTGCTGACGCCGACCAGGCGGCCGGGCAGGGAACGCTCCAGGCCCTGGCGGACGCTGACGTAGCCGGCATGGGGGCCGCCGTAGCCCATGGGCACCCCGAACCGCTGGGTGGTGCCGACCGCGACGTCGGCGCCCCACGTGCTGGGAGGGGCCAGCAGGGTCAGGGCCAGCAGGTCGGCGGCAGCGGTGACCAGCGCGCCGACCTCGTGCGCGGCGTCGGCAAGAGCGCGCCAGTCACGGATCTGACCGTCCGAACCCGGGTACTGGACCAGGACACCGAAGACGTCCCGGTCGCCGGCGACCGAGCGCAGCGCGTCGGCGTCGCCGACCTGCTCCAGGTCGGCGACCACCACGTCGATGCCCAGTGGCGTCGCACGGGTGGTGACCACGTCGAGGGTCTGCGGCAGGAGGTGCTGGTCGACGAGGAGCACGGCGTCCTGGGCGACCTTGCTGGTGCGGCGCATGACGGCCACCGCCTCTGCGGCGGCGGTGCCCTCGTCGAGCAGCGACGCGTTCGCGATGTCCAACCCGGTGAGGTCGCTGACCATGGTCTGGAAGTTGAGCAGCGCCTCCAGGCGGCCCTGGGAGATCTCCGGCTGGTAGGGCGTGTAGGCGGTGTACCAGGCCGGGTTCTCCAGGATGTTGCGCTTGACGACCGGTGGTGTCTGCGTGCCGTAGTAGCCCAGGCCGATCATCGAGGTCAGGACCCGGTTGCGGGAGGCGAGCTCGCGCAGCTCGGCGATGACCGCCTGCTCACTGGGCGCAGCCTGGATGGACAACGGCTCGGTGGAGCGGATGGCGGGCGGGACGGCCGCGTCGATGAGCGCCTCCAGGCTGTCGTAGCCCAGGGTCTGCAGCATCGCGGCGACGTCGTCCTCCCGGGGGCCGACGTGGCGGCCGACGAAGTCGGACAGGGTGGTGGCGTCCAGGGGGGCGGCGTCATCGGTCACGACGACGTCGGCGTCCTCGGCGGGGGTCAGGGTCGGGTCATGGCTCGTGCGCGTACTCATGGGGTGGAGCTCCTCTTCAGTCGGGGCCAGATGCACCATCCCCCTCTGTCCGGGTGCTCCTGCCGCCCGGCTGGGCCGGGCGGAGGCGAGCGGTCCGTTCCAGAGTGCCTCGGTCGCGCGGTCCTGGCGCCTGAGAGCTTGTCGGGGAGATTGCCCCTTCGGCGCCCCACCGGTGAACCTGGTGGGGACTCTCCCGCGCGACGTCGACGGCACGACCAATCTACCAGTCCTGGGCGGGGCCACGCCCGTCGTCGACGACGGGCCAGCGGGGCCGTCAGCAGGCCCGACGAGAGGGTCGGCAGGTGTGTGCGGCGTGACGGGGCGCGGTGGCCGGCGGTGTTCGCGGTGAGGTGCGCGACGGCCGGTCAGGAGGTCTTGCGGGCGCGGCGCCGGGCGGAGAGCTCGTCACCGGGGTGATCGGCCGGGACCTGGTCGGTCCGCTCGCTGGGCAGCTCGGCCAGCTGGCCCTCGACCTCGCGCCACACGCTGCCCACCGCGATACCGAAGACGCCCTGGCCGCCCCGCACGAGGTCGATGACCTCATCGTCGCTGGTGCACTCGTAGACGCTCGCGCCGTCGCTCATCAGGGTGATCCGGGCCAGGTCCTGCACGCCCCGCTCGCGGAGCGCGGTGACGGCGACGCGGATCTGCTGCAGCGAGACCCCGGTGTCGAGCAGACGCTTGATGATCTTCAGCACCAGGATGTCGCGGAAGCTGTAGAGCCGCTGGGTGCCGGACCCGGAGGGGTTGCGCACGGAGGGCTCGACCAGGCCGGTGCGGGCCCAGTAGTCCAGCTGGCGGTAGGTCACGCCAGCGGCGCCGCAGGCCGTGGGCCCGCGGTAGCCGATGCTCTCGTCCAGTGCGGGGGTGTCCTGGGTGAACAGCAGCCCCTGGGCCGGGACCTGCCGCTCGGTGCCACCGGGTACATCGACGCCAGCGCTCACCGGTCCTCCTCGCATCTGTGACTCGTGTGAATCGGGTGACACATGTGCTCCATGCGCACAGCCTCGACCGTAAGGTGCGGGAGGGCCGGGGTCAACGACGCCACGCCGGTCATTCCTCGAAGTCCTCGGCGGAGACGTTGTCCAGGAAGGCGCGGAAGCGCTCGACCTCGTCCTCCTCCTCGACGGCCATGGTGACGCCGACCTCGTCGAGCAGCTCCTCGGGGGCCAGGATCGGGGTGGCGGCGCGCAGCGCCAGGGCGATGGCGTCCGAGGGCCGGGCGGAGAGCACGGTGCCACCGTCGAAGTAGAGGTCGGCGTAGAAGATCCCGCCCGAGCCGGTGCCGTCGCGCTCCAGCTTGGTGATGTGCACCTTCTCCAGGCGTCGGCCCAGGGCCTCGATCATCGAGACCATCAGGTCGTGGGTGAGCGGCCGCGGCGGCTCGACGCCCTGCTGGGCGTAGGCGATCGCGGTGGCTTCCGGAGCCCCGATCCAGATCGGGACGTAACGCTGCCCGTCGCGCTCGCGCAGCAGCACGATCGGGCTGTTGGTCGGCATCTCGACCCGGACCCCTAGGACGTCGAGCTCTTTCACCTCTACGAGGCTACCCCTGTCGGAGCCGCGCGTCAGTACCGCGGTGCCCCGCGGCGCGGATCAGCGGCTCTGGGAGAGGCCGGAGCGGACCAGCGCCACGTGCAGCGCCAGGGAGTGGGCCAGCAGCTCGGCCTCGACGTCCGCGGGGTCAGCGCCCTGGCCCGTCCGGGCGTGCCGACGACGCAGGGGCTCCAGGATCTGCTGGGTCAGGCCGACCTCACGGTCCGCGGCGACGCGGAAGAGGCGCAGGTGGCGGGCCTCCAGCCCGTACCCGGCCAGGGCCGCGGCCGCGGTCGCGACGTCGAGGTCGTCGGCGTGGTGCCGGCCGGCGGCGTCGGTGCGCAGCAGGCCGAAGGCCTTGAGCTGGGCGTAGGTGCCCTGGTCCAGGCCGGTGCGCTCGCGCAGCTCCAACGGGGTCAGCCGGATGGAGCGGCGCCGCCGCAGGGCGGCCGCGCTGAGGTCGCCCAGGGTGGCCCCCTGGTCCGGCTCGGCCTCCGCACGCGGCGCGGGGGCGGGGCTGGCGTCCTGCTCGCCGACGGGCTCGGCGGGCGTGGTGAGACCGGGCACGTCGAGGCCCCGGTCCAGCCGGTCGAGGGCGTCCTTGATCACCTTGTGCGGCCAGAACCGGTCGCGCTGGGCGGTGAGGATGAAGCGCAGGCGGGCGATGTCGGCGCGGGTGAACAGCCGGTAGCCGGAGGCCCGCCGCTCCGGGCTGATCAGCCCCTCGGTCTCCAGGTAACGGATCTTGGACTGGGTCAGGTCAGGGAAGTCCTCGTGCAGCTCGCGCAGGACGGCGCCGATGGAGACGCCGTCGGTGCTGCGGCCGGGCTGCTCGGCGCGCGCGGCCGAGCTCACGACCGGCCGCGGTAGTAGACCAGCCGGAACTTGCCGATCTGGACCTCGTCGCCCTGGGCGAGGACCTGCTCGTCGATCCGCTGCCGGTTGACGTAGGTGCCGTTCAGCGATCCCACGTCGCGCACGGCATACCCCTGCTCGTGCTTGACGAAGACCGCGTGCCGCCGGGACACGGTCACGTCGTCGAGGAAGATGTCGCTGTGCGGGTGCCGACCCGAGGAGACCTCGTCGGCATCGAGGAGGAACCGGGCGCCGGTGTTGGGGCCGCGCAGCACGATGAGCAGGGCGGTGCCGGGACGGAGGGCGTCGACCGTGCGCTGGTCCTCGGGCGAGAGCCGGGGCAGCTCGTCGTCGAAGGAGTAGTCGGCTGCCGGCAGCGCACCACCGTGCGGCAACCGGGCCGTCGATGGGTCACCGCCAACATCGTGGTGCTCGCGGTCACGGTCGCTCACGGTCTGGCCTCCCTTGGGGTTCTTGCCGGGTCAGATGTCGGGTGTAGACGCCGGGGACCGGCGACCTGTGGCGGTCGCCGGTCCCCCACTGTAGATCAGGGGTGGTGCAGGGCCGCTCAGTCCAGCTGGGCCTGGTAGCCCTCGGCGTCCAGGAGGTCCTGCAGCGCAGCCGGGTCCTCGAGCCGCAGCTCGTACATCCAGCCCTCGCCGTAGCTGTCGCTGTTGATCAGCTCCGGGGTCGCGTCCAGGGAGTCGTTGACGGCGGTGATCTCGCCGGCCAGCGGCGCGTAGATGTCGCTGACCGACTTGGTGGACTCCACCTCGCCAACGGAATCGCCCACCGCCACGGTGTCGCCGACCGTCGGCAGGGAGACGTAGACGACGTCGCCGAGGGCGTCCTGGGCGTAGGCGGTGATGCCGATGCGCACCACACCGTCACCGTGGTCCTTGACCCACTCGTGGTCGCTGGTGTAGCGCAGGTCGTCGGGGTATTCCAGGGTGCTCATGGCTCTCCTCTGTGCGGACGGTGCGCGGCTCTGCGCGGTGCTGCGGAACTGGTGCTGCTGAACTGGCGTTTCTCGCGACCGACCCTAACCTACGGGGTCTGCTCCGCGGGGACAGGTTGAGCGTAACGAGGTGGTCTGGCCTCGTGCAATGCCTCGACCTGGACGGCCGGCGCCTCGGTGACGGTCACCGAGGCCCCGGCCCCCCGCAGGCTGTCGGTGAAACCGCCGGGGATGGCCATCGCGCCCGCCAGGGTGTGCGAGTCGCCGATGGCCACGATCGTGTACGGCGGCAGGATCAGCCGCCCGTCGATGGTCAGCCGGCCGTCGGGGTCGGTCCCCACCCAGCTGGAGGCCACCACCCGGACGCCGCCGATCTGGATCGCCTCGGCCCCGGCGTCGCGCAGCTCCTGGATCCCGTCCAGCAGCATCGTCTGGGTGACGACCGCGCCCGGGTCGTAGACGTGCATGGTGATCCCCGGCCCCCGGACCGGCACCAGACCGGCGAGGATCTGGTAGGACTCCAGGCGTTCCTGGGCGGCGCGGGCCGCAGCCTCGTCGCCCTGGCTACCCTGCAGCCGGGCCCGGTCGGCCTCCAGGGTGCGGACCTCCTCCTGCAGCGACAGCACGCGGTTGGTGGCGTCGTCGAGCAGGGCGACCAGCTCGGTCTGACGCAGCTGGTCCAGGCCCGCCTCGTCGGTGACCCGCACCTGGGCGACCAGTCCAACCCCGAGCAGCGCCAGCAGCAGCGCGGCGACCAGCGGCCCGCGACCGAGCCGGAACCGGCCCAGGGCGAGCAACCGCTGGCGCGCCTGCTGCACCGTGGGTGTGCCGGTGCGCCGCAGCCGCCGGAACCGGGGCGGGCGGGTGGCTCGCTCCTCCATCAGGCCCCCAGCAGGTGCCGTCGGATCGCCGCGACGTTGGAGAAGATGCGCAGGCCGAGCACGACGACGACGCCGGTGGACAGCTGCGCCCCGACACCGAGCTGGTTGCCGAGGAAGACGATCAGGGCGGCGACCACGACGTTGGAGAGGATCGAGATGACGAAGACGCGGTCGTTGAAGATGCCCTCCAACGAGGCCCGGGTGGCGCCGAAGACGGCATCGAGGGCGGCGATCACGGCGATCGGCAGGTAGGGCTGCATCCACAGCGGCACCTCCGGGCCGAGGACCAGCCCGAGCAGGATGCCCACCACCAGTCCGAGCACGGGGATCATCGTTCGTCCTCCTCTGGGTCTGGTGTGGCGTCCGGTCTGGCATCCGGTAGGCCGTTGGGGGGCGGCTCCTCCGGCGAGGGGTCGGGCGGCAGGTCGTCGGTGCCGACCGAGCTGACGCGGGTGGTGAGCCGCTCGGCCGCACCGATGGTGATCTGGTCGGCCTGCTCGACCTCGGCCCGCAGTCCGAGCTGGCCGCGCAGCTCGGCGAGGTAGGCCCCGACCAGGCCGGTGCTGGTCTCCTCGGCGAGCCGGGCGGGGTCACCGATCGCGAGGATCTCGTAGGGCGGGGTCAGGCCGCGGAAGTCGACGATGATCGCCTTGCCGGCGAAGCGGATGGCCGAGGTGCTGGTCATCCGGTGGCCGTTGACCGAGAGGGCCTCGGCCCCGGCCGACCAGAGGCCGTTGACCACGAGCTGGATGTCGCGGGAGTTGATCCGCTCGGGCTCGACGACCTCCCCCGGGGCGCCCTCGACGGCCGTCCCGTCACCCAGCCGCACGACGACACCCGGCCCCTGGACGGCCGTGGCTCCGGCTTCCAGCCCGGCCGCCGCGATCCGGCGGGCGGCCGAGGACTGCGACTCCCCCGCAGGATCGCCTCGACCGGCGGTGGCGGCCTCAGGGTCCACCGCGCGCTGCTCGAGGGCGCTGATGTCGGCCCGCAGCTGCTCCACCGTCTCCCGCTGCGCGTCGCCGGCCGCCTGGGCTGCCTCGATCCGCTCCACGAGCTGGGCGCGGGTCTCGGCGGCCGCCTCGTCCTCGGCGCCCAGGGTGGTGGCGGCGGCGGTGAAGAGCAGCCCGAGCAGGGTGCTGACGGCCAGCATGAGCCATGTGCGGGTGCCGGAGGACGCGGGCAGGCCCTGCTCCACCCGCTGGTCCGCGGCCGAGCGGTAGCCCGGACCGACCGGCGGGTCCAGGACCTCCTCGAGCAGTGCCATCGAGGCGGCGGGATCACGCTCCGGGGCGGGCGCGCCGTCTGTCTGCTCGACGCGGGCGCGCGGCAGCTTCATACCGGCACCTCCTGCCTCCGGCGCTGGCGGACCATGTCGAGCACCTGCCAGGCGTAGACCAGACCGGCGACCCAGTAGAGCACGGTGCCCCACCAGGTGAGGGCCCACCCGGTCGCCAGGCACAGGACCGTCCACCAGCCGTCGAGCTGGCCCAGCAGGATGAGTGGGAATCCCCCGAGCAGGTTGAAGGTGGCGGCCTTGCCGATAAAGCTGACCTTGGGGATAGGCAGCTGATGACGACGCACCACGGGGTACATGGACAGGATGAAGGCGTCCCGGGCGACGAGCACCGCCACCAGCCACCACGGGATGGCGCCGACGGCGGCGAGACCCAGCAGGGTGGCGGCGATGTAGAGACGGTCGGCGATCGGGTCGAGGACCTGACCCAGGCGGCTGACCAGGCCGTAGTGGCGGGCGATCTTGCCGTCGGCGAAGTCGGAGAAACCGGCGACCACCAGCACCAGCGCGGCCCAGCCCAGCTCGCGCTCGACCAGGAGCCAGATGAAGACGGGGACGAGGATGAGCCGGAAGAACGACAACAGGTTGGGCACCGTCCAGATCTGGTCGGTGACGGGCAGGACGCGCTGCTGCCCCTGCTCCGCCTGGTCCTCCCCCGCGCCCGTACCCATAGGCGCAGTCTAGAAGGTCGCCGGGGGCCGCCCGGACAGGCCACGCGGCAGGAGCCGGGGACAGCGACGGCCGGTGCAGCAGACGGCACAGGCCCTGCCGGAGCTTTCCGGCAGGGCCTGTGCCTTGCTGCTGCTGAGCTACTTCTTCTTCTCGGTCGGGCTGACAGGATTTGAACCTGCGACCCCTTGACCCCCAGTCAAGTGCGCTACCAAACTGCGCCACAGCCCGAGGCCCGGTTGGGCAGGGTCAAAGATAACCCATGCCGTGGCCGGCCAACGAATCCCCTACCGGCGCCCGCGACGCTCGCGGACCCGGACCGAGATCTCGATCGGGCTGCCCGCGAAGCCGAACTGCTCGCGCAGCCGGCGCTCAAGGAACCGGCGGTACCCCGCCTCGATGAAGCCCGAGGCGAAGACGACGAACTTCGGCGGGCGGGTAGAGGCCTGGGTGGCGAAGAGGATCCGCGGCTGCTTCCCGCCGCGCACCGGGTGCGGGTGCCCGGCGACGACCTCGCCCAGGAAGGCGTTGAGCCGGCCCGTGGGGATCCGCCGGTCCCAGGAGTCCAGGGCCGTCTCCAGGGCCGGTACCAGCTTGTGCACGGCCCGTCCGGTGGTGGCCGAGATGTTGACGCGGGGGGCCCAGGTGATCTGCACCAGCTCGCGCTCGATCTCACGCTCGAGGTAGTACTGCCGCTCCTCGTCCATGGTGTCCCACTTGTTGTAGGCCACGACCAGGGCGCGACCGGAGTCGACCACCTGCTGGATCACGCGGATGTCCTGCTCGGCGATCGGCTCGGAGACGTCGATGAGCACCACGGCCACCTCGGCCTTCTCCAGCGCGGCCTGGGTGCGCAGCGAGGCGTAGAAGTCGGCCCCCCGGGCCTGGTGGACCCGGCGCCGGATGCCGGCGGTGTCGACGAACCGCCAGGTCTTCCCGCCCAGCTCGATGAGCTCGTCGACCGGGTCCCGGGTGGTGCCCGCCACGTTGTCCACCACCACGCGCTCACTGCCGGCGAGCTTGTTGAGCAGTGAGGACTTGCCCACGTTGGGCCGCCCCAGCAGCGCCACCCGACGCGGTCCGCCGCGCGGGTAGGCCCCCACGACCGAGGACCGCTCCGGCAGCACCGCGAGCACGGCGTCGAGCACATCGCCCGACCCGCGCCCGTGCAGCGCCGAGACCGGCCACGGCTGCCCGAGCCCGAGGCTCCACAGCATGGCTGCGTCGGCCTCCTGGGCCTGGTTGTCGACCTTGTTCGCCGCCAGGACGACCGGCTTGCCCGAGCGGCGCAGCAACCGGACCACCTGCTCGTCGGTGTCGGTCGCCCCGACGGTGGCGTCGACGACGAAGATCACCACGTCGGCCAGCTCGACGGCGACCTCGGCCTGCTCGGCGACCCGCAGGTGGATGCCGGTGGCGTCCACCTCCCAGCCGCCGGTGTCGACGACGGTGAACCGGCGGCCCGACCACTCGGCGTCGTAGGCCACCCGGTCCCGGGTCACGCCCGGCACATCCTCCACCACGGCCTCGCGACGGCCCAGGATGCGGTTGACCAGGCTGGACTTGCCGACGTTGGGCCGACCCACGACGGCCACGACCGGGCGGAACTCCCGCTCCTCGAGGTCCTCGAGCCCCAGCTCGCCGCGCTCGACGAGCTCGAGGTCCTCCTCGGAGAGCTCGAACTCCGCCAGGCCGGCTCGCAGCGCGGTCTCCAGGCCGTGCTCGTCGTCGGTCAGCTCCGGCGCGTCCGGTCCCTCGGGGTCGGGGCCGGCGGTCCACTCCACCTCGGTCTCGAACCCGTCGTCCCCGTCGAGGCCCTCGTGGTCGTCGCTGTGACCGCTGTCGTCCGTCCTGCTCATCGGCTCAGCTCTCCTGCCCTGCGGCCAGGTCGATGGACTGCACGCGCAGCCGGACCTGGCGCTTGATCCGCGCCAGCATGCCGACCATCCCGCGCATCCGCAGCGGCGAGACGGCCTCCGCCAGACCGAAGCGGTAGGGGGCGTCGTCGGGGACGTCGAGCACCTCCTGAGCGGGCAGGCCGTCCAGGCCCTCGTGCAGGATCCCCGCGAAGCCCCGTGTCGTCGGCGCCTCCGGCGGGGCCTCGAAGAACAGGTTCACGGTGCGCTGCGGGTCCTCGCCGACCTCGACCGCGAGGAACAGCGGCGACTGGCACTCATCGACGCGCTCCATGCTGTCCAGCTTGCCGGCGTAGCGCTCGGGCGGGGCGGGCAGCTCGCGGGAGAGCTCGAGGAGCAGCTGCAGGCGCTCCTGCTGGGTGACCGCGTGGAAGTCCTCGGCCAGCTCCGCGAGGTTGGGGGGCAGGTCGTCGAGACGATCGGGGGACGGCATACTCAGCGCTCCACCGGGGTGCCGACGGCGTTGCCCCACTCGGTCCAGCTGCCGTCGTAGTTGCGCACCTTCTCGAAACCGAGCAGGTGGGTCAGCACGAACCAGGTGTGGCTGGAGCGCTCGCCGATGCGGCAGTAGGCCACCACGTCGTCGTCCGCGGACAGACCCTGCTCCTGCAGGTAGATGGCCTCCAGCTCCGCACGGCTCTTGAAGGTGCCGTCCTCATTGGCCGCCCTGGCCCAGGGGACCGACCTGGCGCCGGGGATGTGACCGCCGCGCATCGCGCCCTCCTGGGGGTAGTCCGGCATGTGCAGCAGGTCGCCGGAGAACTCCCCCGGGCTGCGCACGTCGACCATGGGCCGGCCCAGGTGGGCCAGGACGTCGTCCTTGAAGGCCCGCACCTGGGAGTCGTCACGCTCCACGACCGGGTACTCCACCGGCGTGACCTGCGGCGCCTCGGTGGTCAGCTCGCGACCCTCGGCGACCCACTTGGCCCGGCCGCCGTCGAGCAGCCGGACGTCCTCGTGCCCGAAGAGAGTCATCACCCACAGGGCGTACGCGGCCCACCAGTTCGACTTGTCGCCGTAGATGACCACGGTGGTGTCCCGGCCGATCCCACGCTGCCCCATCACCTGGGCGAACCGCTCACCGTCGACGTAGTCACGGGTCAGCGGGTCGTTGAGGTCGGTGTGCCAGTCCAGCTTCAGGGCACCGGGAAGGTGGCCGGTCTCGTAGAGGAGCACGTCCTCGTTGCACTCCAGCACCACCAGGCCGGCGTCGCCGAGGTGCTGGGCGAGCCACTCGGTCGTCACCAGCCGCTCGGGATGGGCGTAGGCGGCGATCTTGTCGGTCTGCTCGGTCATCGGTCCTCCTGGGACTGCTCGTACTGCTGGGACAGCTCTGCAGGCTGTGCGTGCTTCGGCTGCGTCGAAGGGTGCGGGGTATGGGGTGTGCTCGGGTCGGCAGGGACCGTCTGCGCCTCGCCCCGCACCAGGGCGTGGACCGCGGCGATCACCTGCTCGAGGGTGAGGGCTGAGGTGTCGAGGGCGACGACGCCGTCGGCCGCCTCGAGGAAGGTGCTGACGGTGGAGTCGTCGGCGTCGCGGCGGACCACCTGGTCGCGGGTGGCGGCAAGCTGCTCGGCGCCGGCGGAGCCGTGCACCTCCAGCGCCCGTCGGGCCAGGCGGGCCTCCTCGGAGGCGGTGATGAGGATGCGGTGCTCGGCGTCCGGCGCAACGACGGTGGTGATGTCGCGTCCCTCGACGACGATGCCGCCGCACCGTGCGCGTTCCTCGTCGATGATCTGGCGCTGGCGCCGGCGCAGCTCGGCCCGCACGTCCAGGTTCGTGGCGACCGCGGAGACCTGCGTGCTGATCCGCGTCTGGCGGATCGCCTCGGCCACGTCGGTGCCGTCGACGCTGATCGCCTGCTCGTCGGGGTCGGTGCTGATGCGCAGCGGCAGGTCCCGGGCAGCTTGCGCAACCAGAGCCTGGTCCTGCAGGTCGAGGCCCTGCTCCAGTGCCCACCAGGCCAGAGCGCGGTACATCGCTCCGGTGTCGAGGTAGGCCAGGCCGAGGTCACGGGCCAGGGCCCGGGACACCGACGACTTGCCGGAGCCGCTGGGCCCGTCGATGGCGACGGTGAGGGGGGACGCAGACACCCAGCCAGCCTAACGGCTGCTCGTCGTGCCCCCGACGGTCACATCCCCGCGGCCCGGTAGAGCTGGGCGACCTCCTCGGCCGAGAGCGACCGGTAGCGGCCGGGACGCATCTCGCCCAGGAGCACCGGCCCGATCTGCACCCGGGACAGCGCCTGCACCGGGTAGCCGACCTCGTCCAGCATGCGTCGCACGATGTGCTTCCGGCCCTCGTGCAGCACCACCTCCACGATCGAGTGACCGGGGATGTCGTCGATGACCTTAAAGGAGTCGGCCCGGGCCAGGCCGTCCTCGAGCTGCACGCCCTCGCGCAGCTGCTTGCCGACGCCGGGTCCGACGACGCCGTGGACCCGGGCGACGTAGGTCTTGGGCACCCCGTAGGCGGGGTGCTGCAGCCGGTGCGACAGGTCGCCGTCGTTGGTCAGCAGCAGCAGGCCCTCGGTGTCCACATCCAGACGGCCCACGTGGAAGAGCCGCTGGGAGAGGTGGCCGACATAGTCGGACAGGTCGGGTCGTCCCTCCTCGTCCTGCATGCTGGAGACGACGCCGGCGGGCTTGTTGAAGGCCAGGTAGATCTTGTCGGTGTCGACGACGACCCGGTCGCCGTCGACCCGGACGACCTGGCGGGCGGGGTCGACCCGCACGCCGAGCTCGGTCACGATCTGCTCGTCGACCTCGACCCGGCCCTCCTCGATGAGCTTCTCGCAGGCCCGGCGGGAGCCGAACCCGGCCCCGGCCAGCAGCTTCTGCAGCCGCACGCCGCCCGGGTCGTGCACGTCGTGGTCCTGACGGGGAGGGTTCGCGCGCCGGCTGCGGCTGGGTCGGGCCGCAGAGGTGCCCGCCCGCCGGGGGCCGGCCGTGCCACCCCCGGAGAAGCCACCAGAGCCTCCGCGACCGCCGCGGCCCTGTCCGCTGCCGCCTCCACGACTCTGTCCGCTGCTGCCTCCACGACTCTGTCCGCTGCCGCCTCCACGGGCCCCGCGACCGTCGTCGCGTCCCTGTCCGCCGGAGCTCTTGCTCTCACTCATGCCAGTCCTTCCGCAGCCAGCTCCTCGAGCACCTCTGCCGAGGGCAGATAGGGCGCGAGGGCCGGCAGGTCGTCCAACGAGTCCAGCCCCATGCGCTGGAGGAACAGATCTGTGGTGCCGTAGAGCACGGCACCGGCGGTCGGGTCCTGCCCGACCTCGGTGACCATGCCACGCGCCAGCAGGGTGCGCACGACACCGTCCACGTTGACCCCCCGGATGGCCCCGATCCGCGCCCGGCTGATCGGCTGCCGGTAGGCGATGACCGCCAGGGTCTCCAGGGCGGCCTGGGTCAGCCGGGCCTGCTGTCCGCCGAGCAGGAACCGCTCGACGACCGGGGCGTACTCCGGTCGGCTGTAGACCCTCCAGCCCCCGCCGAGGCGGCGCAGCATGAAGCCGCGCTGCTGCTCGGCATACTCCTGGGCCAGCTCGTCCAGGGCCGCGCCCACGTCCTCGAGCGGCAGCTCCAGCGCGGTGGCCAGGGTCTCCTCGGTCACGGGCTCGTCGATGACCATGAGCACCGCCTCGATGGCGGCGCGCGCCCCGCCGGGCAGGTCGGTGACGTCGAGCGCGACCTGCTGGCCCACGTCGCCCACCTCGTCCACGTCGCTCTGCGATTCAGTCCTGTCGCTCACCGGCCACCTCCTGTCCCCCATCCTCCGGCATGCCGTCGCCATTCTCTCACGCGTCCAACTCGTCGAACTCGTCGCTGACCTCGACGACGACGTCCTCGGACTGCGGACCGGTCCAGCGCACGGTGAGCTCCCCCAGCGCCTCGGTCTGCTCCAGAGCCACGACGGTGTCGCGGAAGAGCTCGAGCAGGGCCAGGAAGCGGGCCACGACGACCAGGGTGGAGTCGGCGTCAGCGACCAGGTCGCGGAAGGTCGCCGACCCGGTGCTGCGCAGCCGGGCGACGACGATCGCGGCCTGCTCGCGGACCGAGACCTGGGGGGCGTGCAGGTGGGAGACCCCGACGGTCGGCGGGGGCTTGGGGATCATCGCCCGTCCGGCGATCATCGCCAGCTGCTCAGGGGTGATGCCCAGCACGATCTCCGGCAGCAGGGAGGCGAACCGCTCCTCCACGCCGACGTCGCGGGCAAAGATGCGCCCGGCCCCCTCCATCCGCAGCCGCAGCTCGTCGGCGACCTGCTTGAAGGCGCGGTACTGCAGCAGCCGGGCGAAGAGCAGGTCCCGGGCCTCGATGAGCGCGAGGTCCTCCTCGTCGTCCTCGCGGGCGTTGGGCAGCAGCCGGGCGGCCTTGAGGTCGAGCAGGGTGGCGGCGATGAGGACGAACTCGCTGGCCTGGGACAGGTCCCAGTCCTGCTCCGCCTGCTGGGCCGCGCGCAGGTGGGCGATGAACTCGTCGGTGACCTTGGCCAGGGCGATCTCGGTGACGTCGAGCTTGTGCTTGGCGATGAGCCCGAGCAGCAGCTCGAACGGCCCGGAGAAGACGTCGAGGTGCACTTGGAAGGACCCGCGGTGGCCGGTGAGGACACCGCCCGGGGTCGCCTCGTCCGCCGGGGCGGACGGCATACCCATCCTCAGGGAGCGCCGCCGCGCGAGATCAGCTCGCGGGCGAGCTGCCGGTAGGCCTCGGCGCCGGAGTGGGTGCTGGCGTAGGAGGTGATCGGCTCGGCCGCCAGGGTGGCGTCGGGGAACTTCACCGTGCGGCTGATCACGGTGTGGAAGACGGTGTCCTGGAAGTGGTCGACGACGCTGCGCACGACCTCGCGGGAGTGCAGGGTGCGGCCGTCGTACATGGTGGCCAGGATGCCGTCGACGTGCAGGCGGGGGTTGAGCCGGTCGGTGATCTTCTCGATCGTCTCGATGAGCAGCGCCACGCCGCGCATCGCGAAGAACTCGGTCTCCAGCGGGATGATCACGCCGTGCGCCGCGGTGAGGGCGTTGACGGTGAGCAGGCCGAGAGAGGGTTGGCAGTCGATGAGGATGACGTCGTAGTCGTCCAGGACGGGCCTGAGCACGCGGGCCAGGATCTGCTCGCGAGCGACCTCACCGACCAGCTGGACCTCCGCGGCCGACAGGTCGATGTTGGTGGGCAGGACGTCGATGCCGGGCGTGCGGGTGGTCTGGATGACGTCGCGCACGTCGTGCCCGCGCTCGATGAGCAGGTTGTAGACGGTGACGTCCAGGTCGTGGGTGCGCACGCCCATCCCCACCGACAGCGCGCCCTGGGGGTCGAAGTCGACCATGAGCACCTTGCGGCCGTACTCGGCCAGCGCCGCGCCCAGGTTGATGGTCGTGGTCGTCTTGCCGACGCCGCCCTTCTGGTTGCACATCGCGATGATGCGCGCCGGTCCGTGCGTGGCCAGCGGCCGGGGCACGGGGAAGTCGGGCAGCGGCCGGCCGGTGGGGCCGGCCTGGCCCACCCCGCTGGACTCGGTGCCGGGCAGGCGGTCGTAGGCAGGTGCCTCGCTCACGTGTTCTCTCCAGCCTCGCTCGTCGTGGTCGGCGTCCCGCCGATCGCTTCGAAACACTATCCCGTGCGGCCGGTCTCCACCACGCCCCTGCACCTCGACCTGAGGTTGAAGGTTGAGGGTTGGCCAGTGCTCATCGGGCCCTGGGGTGCGACTGGGCGTAGACCTCCCAGAGGTGCTGGGTGGAGACGTGCGTGTAGATCTGGGTCGTCGTCACCGAGGCGTGTCCGAGCAGCTCCTGCACCACGCGGACGTCCGCCCCGCCGTCGAGCAGATGTGTGGCGAAGGAGTGTCGCAGGGTGTGCGGCGAGACCTCCGCCCGCAGGTCGGCCCGCGCAGCGGCCGCCTTGATCGCGTTCCAGGCCGACTGTCGGGACAGCCGGCCACCACGGGCGTTGACGAAGACCGCCGGGGTGCCGCTCCCCGCTCGCGCCATCTCCGGACGCCCGCGGACCACCCATGCGTCCAGCGCCTGCCGCGCGTATCGGCCGAGCGGCACGATCCGCTCCTTGCTGCCCTTGCCGAAGAGGCGCACCACTCCCCCGGTGCCGTCCTGCTCGCGGCCCAGCTCCAGGTCGTCCAGGTCGAGGGCGATGGCCTCGCTGACCCGGGCGCCGGAGCCGTAGAGCAGCTCGAGCAGGGCTCGGTCCCGCAGCGCGGCCGCGGTGTCGCCCAGCGCCGCCGCCTGCAGGAGCCGCTCGACGTCGTGGACCGAGAGCACGGACGGCAGCCGTCTGGGGGGTGTCGGTGGGGTGACCTCCTGGGCGGGATCGGCCGCGGCCTCACCCTCGATCGCCAGGAAGCGGTGCAGTCCCCGCACGGCGACGACGGCCCGTGCCGCCGAGGTCGCGGCCAGCGGTGGGTGCTCGCCGTCGCCGGCGCGCAGATGGGCCAGGAAGCCGGTGACGTGCTCCTCGCGGACGTCCTCGGGCTGCGTCACCCCGAGCCCGGACAGGTAGGTCAGGTACCGGTCCGCGTCACGCCGGTAGGCGCGCAGGGTGTGCTCGCTGCGCCCCCGTTCCACCCGCAGGTGGTCCAGCCAGCCCGCGACCGCGCGGGCCATCGGGCTGCGGGGGTGCATACCGGAACCCTAACCAGGCCGGGACAGGGCACAGAGACAGCCAGGGCTGCAGCGCCGTGCCGGACCGGTCCGGCCGTCGTCGTGGGCCAGACTGTCGGGCATGCGCCTGTACGCCACCTCCCCGCTGCGCCGGACCCTGCAGATCACCGCCGACCTCGGCGTGCTGGCCTGGGTCCTGGTCTGGGTGGCCATCGGCCGCTGGGTGCACGCCCTGGTCATGACCCTGGCCGCCCCCGCCGACCCGTTGCGCTCAGCCGGCACCTCGGTCAGCGACCGGATGACCGACATCGCCGGCCAGGTGGTGCGCATCCCCCTGGTCGGGGAGGAGCTGGACGGGCCGTTCACCGGCGCGGCCGGGGCCGGTGGGGACCTGGTGCGGGCCGGAGACGCGCTGGAGGGCGCGGTGCGCACGGTCGCCTGGCTGGTCGCGCTGCTCTCCGCCGGCACCCCCATCCTGCTCGTCGTGGCGGTATGGGCACTGCTCCGGTGGATCTGGGTCCGCCGCGCCGCCTCCCTGGGCGCGGAGGTGGACGACCCCGAGTCTCAGCAGCTGCTCGCGCTGCGGGCCCTGGTCCGGCAGCACCCTCGCCGGCTGCAGCAGCTCTACCCTGACCCCGTGGCCGCCTACCGCAGCGGCGACCCGCAGGTATGGCGTGCGCTGGCGGACCTGGAGCTGGCCGAGCACGGGCTGCGCTCCCGCTCCCCCCGTCAGGCCCAGCGCGCCCGTCCCCCGTCGACCCCTTGAGCCCACCCTTCCCCCTCAGCCGGTCCATCCCCTCGGCAGGCAGCTCACCGACCCGGATGACAGGATCGAGGGATGAAGACGCTCATCATCGTCCTGCTCGTCCTGTGGCTGGGGTTCTCGCTCGTGGGGCTGCTCATCGAGGGACTGCTGTGGCTGCTCTGGATCGGCATCCTGCTCTTCGTCGCCACCGCAGCCTGGGGATTCATCGCCGCTCGCAAGGGCTAGGCCGGCCGATGGCCAAGATCAGCTGGACCCTCTGCGCGACCTGCGGGGTGGAGAACGACACCGGCGAGCAGGTCTGCGCGATCTGCGACGACGAGCGTCAGTGGGTCCCGGCGGGGGGCCAACGCTGGAGCACCTTGGCCGACCGTGCGTCTGACGGTTGCCGGATCGAGATCACCGAGCGCGAGCCGGGCTGCTGGGCCCTGCACGCCGACCCGAAGGTCGACATCGGGCAGACCGCACTGCTGGTCCGCACCGAGGCCGGCAACCTGCTCTGGGACGTGCCGGGGTTCATCGACGACGACGCCGTGAGCCGGGTCCGGGAGCTGGGCGGCGTCGCGGCCGTCCTGGCCAGCCACCCACACATGTACGGCTGCCAGCTGGAGTGGGCGAGGGCGTTCGGCGCGCCGGTGTACGTCGCCGAGGCGGACCGGAGCTGGGTGCGCCGCTGGGGCGAGCCCGGGGAGATCGTCACCTGGTCCGCACCCTTCGACGTCCTGCCCGGCATCCGCGCCCTGCAGCCCGGCGGCCACTTCCCCGGCAGCACGGTGGCCGTCTGGGAAGCCGGGGCGGAAGGCCGGGGCGTGCTGCTGTCCGGCGACACCTGCGGGGCCGTCCCCGACCAGGGCTGGGTGACCTTCATGCGGTCCTACCCCAACTCCATACCCCTGTCCGCCGCTGTGGTGACCCGGGTGGCCGGGACGATCGCCGAGCTCGACTTCGGCCGGCTCTACGACAACTTCGGCCGACAGGTGCCCTCGGACGCGCGGGCCGCGGTGCTGCGGTCGGCGGAGCGGTATGCGGCGTGGGTGCGAGGTGACTACGACCACCTCACGTGATCTGCCGGTCGGCTGGACCGCGATGCACCGGGGCGAGGCCGGCACTGCGCAGCACGGCGCCCGCGCGTCGAGGCCGTCCGGTCCGCCGTCCAGGGGTTGCGGTCAGGCGGAGTCCGGTCCGGACGGGACCGGGCCGGCCTCCTCCAGGACCAGCCCCAGCTGGTAGAGGGCGTTACGGCTGGCGATGGCCTGTCCGACCCGGATGGCGGGGCGCAGCGCCGCGTGGGCTCTGCCGTACACCACCGTGCCCAGGACGAGGTCGACGCGGGTTCCGCCGTCCGCAGGGGTCACGGTGAGGTGCACCCACTGCCCCGGCCCCGACTGCTCACGGCTCCACGGGCGTTTCCGGGTCCTGACCCACTGCTCCTGCCACAGCGCGTGGCCGGGCGCCGAGGCGTTCGGGGCCTCGGCTGCCAGGAGGCGACGTCGGTACCGGCCGCGCGCCGTGCCCGACCGGGCGCCTCTGAGCTCGCCGGTCAGCTCACCGGGGCCGACCACCTCGGTCGACCCGTCGGACAGGAGCCAGGCCCGGGCGCCCTCAGCGGTGGACACCTGCTCCCACACCCGCTGCCAGGGCACCGCGTAGAACCGGGAACGCCGACCGCGCGTCCCGGGTCGCCCGTCGATGAGGTGGCTGTCCGGCAGCGTGGCCATGTCCACGGTGCCGTCGGTCCCCTGCTCCGGTCGGGACCTGTCGAGCAGGTCTGCGACGTCGGCGCGCACCGCCGCGACGTCGGCGCCCTGCCGTTCCAGCAGGCCCGCGGCCGTGCCGTCGGGCAGGTCCAGCGCGGCCAGCAGGACACCGGGCACCGAGCGGCCCTCCGACAGCAGCTGCTGGGCACGGCGGGAGGCCTCGAGTTCGCCGACGGCCGCGTGGTGCAGCTCCGTGACCGGTCGACGCTCCCCCAAGGCGGTCTGCCCCAGGTCCACCCCCAGCCTGGCGAGCTGGTCACGGACCACGGCATCCACCTGCTGCCGGGTGCGTTCTCGGGTGACACCGTGCCGGCCCATGATCTCGGCGATGACACGGTCATCCAGCGTCGCCAGCAGCACGTGCTCCACGTCGATCTCCCGGTGCCCCAGCAGCGCACACTCCTGCCACGCCGCCTGCGAGAGCGTCAAGATCGTCCCGAACCTGCTCATCCCTGACCCCTTCCCCGGACCAGCTCGGGCCGCACCCGTGACCGGTACTTCTTGTGGACCGCCTGCCGGGACACCCCCAGGCACACGGCGATGTCGGCCCAGGACATCCCCGTCGCCAGGGCGGCCTCCACCTGTCGGAGCTCGATCGCCTCGGTGACCTGGCGCAGCCGCGCCACCGCCCGCAGTCCGGCCGCGGGGTCGCTGAGGTCGCCAGCCTCCTGGCTGACGCCCCTCAGATCGACGGTCTCCGACATGACGTCAACCTATGTTGACAACCACCGATGTGTCAACCTGGGTTGCACCACACCTCCGTCCGGCCGCGCGGCTCAGCCGTGGCGGCGCCGGAGGACCGTCTCCACCTCTTCGATCCCCAGGCCGCGGGAGCGCAGCAGGACGAGCAGGTGGTAGATGAGGTCCACCGACTCGCCCAGCAGCGCCTGGTCGTCCTCGTCCACGGCGGCCAGGGCCACCTCGACCGCCTCCTCGCCCACCTTCTGGGCGATGCGGCGGACGCCGGAGTCGAACAGGGTGGTGGTGTAGGAACCCTCGGGTCGCTCCTCCTGCCGGCTGCGGACGATCTCGGCCAGCTCGTGCACGAACGAGCCAGGCCGGGCCTCGGGGCCGAAGCAGGTTCGGTCGCCCGTGTGGCAGGTCGGCCCGGCCGGTACGGCGTGCAGCAGCAGGGTGTCGCGGTCGCAGTCCACCTCGACCGCCTCGACCTGCAGCGTGTGACCGCTGGTCTGCCCCTTGGTCCAGGTCTCGCCCCGGCTGCGGGAGTGGAAGGTCGCCAAGCCGGTCGACAGTGTCGTGCGCAGGGCCTCCTCGTCGAGGAAGCCGACCATGAGCACCTGCCTGGTCAGGGCGTGCTGGACCACCCCGGGGACCAGACCGCCGGCCTTGGTGAAGTCGACGTCCTCGACCGCGACACCGTGCGGCAGCAGGGCCACCGACCGCGCCCCCTCGCCGCTCATGCCGCCACGCCCGGGGTCAGCCTGACCTCGACGCCAGCGTCCGCGAGCGTGCGCTTCAGCTCCGGGATCAGGATCGCGCCGGAGTGGAAGACGGTGGCGGCCAGCGCCCCGTCCACGTCCGCCTCGCGGAAGACGTCCACGAAGTGCTCCGGCGTACCGGCGCCGCCGCTCGCCACCAGGGGCACCCCGCAGACCGACCGGACAGCGGCAAGTTGTTCGACGTCATACCCCTGCCGGACCCCGTCGGAGCCCATGCAGTTGAGCACGATCTCACCGGCCCCGAGCTCCTGCACCCGGCGTACCCAGTCGAGGGTGGTCACGCTCAGCGCTCGGGTGGCGTCCGGGTCCCCGGTGAGCTGGCGGATCCTCCAGGCACCGTCCTCGTCGCGCAGGGAGTCCACCCCGACGACGACGCACTGCACCCCGAACGCCTCGGCCAGCTCGGTGATCAGCTCCGGCCGCTGGGTGGCGGGCGTGTTGACCGAGATCTTGTCCGCGCCGGCGTGCAGCACGGCCCGCGCCTGGCTGACGCTGCGGATGCCCCCGGCGACGCAGAACGGGATGTCGATGGCCCGCGCGACCCGGGTCACCCAGTCGACATCCACGCCGCGGCCCTGAGGGCTGGCCGTGATGTCGTAGAAGACCAGCTCGTCCGCGCCTTCCGCGGCGTAGCGGGTGGCCAGCTCGACGATGTCGCCCATGTCGCGGTGGTCGCGGAAGCGGGTGCCCTTGACGACCCGGCCCTCGCGCACGTCCAGGCAGGGGATGATGCGGCGCGCGAGCGTCATACCGCCTCCTCCTGCACCGCGTCTCCCACCGTGAAGCGGCCCTCCAGCAGCGCCTTGCCCAGGATGATCCCCGCGCAGCCGGTGCGGCGGGCGGCGCGCACGTCGTCGACCGTGCGGGCCCCGCCCGAGGCCTGCACCTGCAGGTCCGGGGCCGACCGGGTGAGCATCGTGTAGAGGTGGAAGTTGGGACCGGACAGGGTGCCGTCCCGGCCGATGTCGGTGCACAGGACGTGGCGCAGCCCCGAGCCGTCGTAGCGGTGCAGGGTGGTGATCAGGTCCTGGCCGTCGACCGAGGTCCAGCCGGCGACCGGCAGCACCCAGGTGCCGTCCTCACCGATCCGGGTGTCCAGGGCGACGGTGATGCGCTCGGGACCGAAGCGGTCGATCCAGCCGACGACCGTCTCCGGCTCGCGGACCGCGAGCGAGCCCACGACCACGCGGGTGGCCCCGGCGTCCAGGAGCTGCTCCACGTCCTCGACACTGCGCACCCCGCCGCCGGTCTGCACCTGCAGGCCGGTGGTCTCGGTGATCGTGCGCAGGGTCTCCAGCAGGGTGTAGCCCCCGGCCCGTGCGGCGTCGAGGTCGACCAGGTGCAGCCAGGTCGCCCCGGACCGGGCGTAGTTCTCGGCGACCGCCACCGGGTTGTCGGTGTAGCGGGTCTCCTGGTCGTAGTCCCCCTTGTGCAGGCGGACGACCGCGCCCCCGCGGACGTCGATCGCGGGGTAGACGGTGAACGGGCGAATGGTGTCCACGGTGTTCTCTCCGGTCGTATCAGGGACGCGCGTCATCGGGCGACCTCCACCACGAAGTTTCGCAGAAGTCGGGCTCCGACAGAAGCCGACCGCTCTGGGTGGAACTGTGCGCCCCACCGTAAGCCGCTGCGCACCACCGCCGTCAACGGGGCCCCGTGCGTCGCCGAGGCGATCGTGTGCGGCCCGGGTTCGGCGGCGTAGCAGTGCACGAAGTAGGCACGCTCGCCCTCCTCGACCCCGGCCAGGATCGGGTCGTCGGCCAGGTCGGTCAGCGCGTTCCAGCCCATGTGCGGCACCCGCAGGCCGGGCGCGGCGGGTATGGCGCGCACCTCGCCCGGGATGAGCCCGAGGCCCTCGACGCCTCCGTCCTCCTCCGTGCGGTCCAGCAGCAGCTGCATCCCGAGGCAGACCCCGAGCAGGGGCGCCTCGACCTCGTGCAGCACCTCGTCCAGGCCGAGCTCGCGCAGCCGGCGCATCCCGGCGCCGGCGGCCCCGACACCGGGCAGCAGGACCCGGTCGGCGGCCAGGATGTCGCCGCGGTCGGAGGTGAGCCGGGCCGTGGCGCCGAGGCGCTCCAGGGCGTAGCTCACCGAGCCGATGTTGGTGCCGCCGCCATCGACGAGGGCGACCCGCGGGCTGCTCACAGCACGCCCTTGGTGGAGGGCAGCTCGTTGGCCGGACCCTGGCGGGACAGCGCCATGCGCAGCGCCCGCGCCACGGCCTTGAAGCCGACCTCGATCTGGTGGTGGGCGTTGGTGCCCTCCACCTTCAGGTGCAGCGTGGCGCGCAGGGCGTCGGAGAACGAGCGCCAGAAGTGCTCGACCATCTCGGTGCTGAAGTCGCCGACGGTCGGGCGGTCGAAGGTGCCCTCGTAGCGGAAGTAGGGGCGGCCGGACAGGTCGATGGCGGCGCTGGCCTGGGCCTCGTCCATCGGGGCGGTGAAGCCGTAGCGGCCGATGCCCCGCTTGTCGCCCAGCGCGGTGCGGATCGCCTCCCCCACCGCGAGGGCGACGTCCTCGATCGTGTGGTGGTCGTCGATGTGCAGGTCACCCTCGCAGCGCACGGTGAGAACGAAGCCGCCGTGCCGGGCCAGCTGGTCGAGCATGTGGTCGTAGAACCCGATGCCGGTCTGGGCGTCCGCGCCGCCGGGAGCGTCGAGGTCGACGTCGACGCTGATCCGGGTCTCGGCGGTGTTCCGCTCCACGTGCGCCACCCGGGGCCGGTCGACCACGGTGTGGGCGATCTGCGCCCAGGAGGTCGTCGGCAGGCCGGGGTGCAGGCCGGGGCCGGCCGGCAGGAGATAGGTGGTGATGCCCAGGTTGTCCCCGAACTCCTTGTCGCTGAGCCGGTCCCCCACCATGAACGAGCGGGACCAGTCGACGTCCCGGTCCTTGAGCAGGTGCACGACCCGGCCGATGCCGGGCTTGCGGGTCCACGGCGCGTCCGGGCCCTCGTGGTGCGGGTCGACGATGACCTCGCGGAACCGGACCCCCTGGCTGGTCAGCACCTGCATGACCAGGTCGTGGGCGGCGTCGAAGTCGGCCTGCGGGAAGGAGTCGGTGCCCAGGCCGTCCTGGTTGGTGACCATGACCAGGTCGAACCCGGCGTCCTGGATGCGCAGCAGCGCGGGGATGACCCCGTCGACGAAGGCCACCTTGTCCAGGCGGTCCACCTGGAAGTCCTGCGGCTCGTGGATGATCGTGCCGTCGCGGTCGACGAAGCAGATCGGGCGGGTGCTCATCGGGTGGGCTCCTGGGTCGTGGGGCGAGGGGGGTTGGTGCTGGTGGGGTCGGGTCTGAGGCCCGCGAGAGCCTGGCGCACCTGCTCCATCTCGGTGCCGGTCCCGATGGTGATGCGGACGGCGTCCTGGAGCAACGGCTGCTGCCGCAGGTCGCGCACGACGACACCGGCCCCGTCCAGGGCGGACAGCAGCCGGTCCGGGTCCTCGGCGCGCACCAGCAGGAAGTTGGCCTCGCCGGCGTAGACCGCCCGCACGCCGGGCAGGTCGCGCAGCCAGCGCCCGACCTGGTCGCGCCGCACCAGCGTCTGGCCCACACGGCTGCGCGTCTGCGCCAGCGCCTCCGGCGAGAGCGCGGCCAGCGCGAGCTCGGCGACGGGGATCGGCACCGGGTAGGGCGCCTGGACGCGGCGCAGGACGGCCGCCAGGTCGGGGTGGGCCAGCGCGATCCCGACCCGGGCCCCGGCCAGGGCGTGCGCCTTGGACAGGGTGCGCAGCACGACGAGGTTCGGGTGCTCCTCCAGCAGGGTGACTGCAGAGCGCTGCGCGGTGTACTCGCCGTAGGCCTCGTCGACGACCACCACCGCCTGCTCGGCCACGGCCGCGGCCAGGTCGGCGACCTCCCGCAGCGGCACCACCGTCCCGGTCGGGTTGCCGGGCGAGGCGAGGAAGACGAGCCGCGCGCCGCCGCGGCCCACCGCCTCGGCCACGGCGGCGGTGTCCACCCGCCAGCGGATGTCCTCGTCGAGCTGGGGGACGTCGACCACCGGCACGCCGTGCAGGCGGGCCGAGACGGCATACATGCCGAAGGTCGGGGAGGTGACGATGATGCCGTCGCGGGCCTCGCCCGGCCGGCAGAGGGCGCGGACCAGCAGCTCGATCGCCTCGTCGCTGCCGCGGCCGACGACGACACGGTCCGGCGAGGTGGCCCAGAGGTCGGCGAACGCCTCCACCAGGTCCGGCGGCTGCGGCTCGGGGTAGCGGCGGCAGCGGCCCTCCGCGTCGACGGCGCTGGGGTCGCCGGACTCGTTGGCGTTGAGCCACACCCGCGGTGACGCGTCGACGAGCCCGGTGGGACCGCTGGTGCGCGCAGAGGAGTAGCCCGCGAAGTCGCGCAGGTCCTCCCGGATCAGGTGCTGGGGGAAGCCGGGAGGAGCCGGGCGGGCGGCGCTCACCGCACACCGTCCGAGGTGGTGGTGGAGCTGCTGGCGTCGCTGCCGATCCGGGCGAGCCGCCGGGTGACCGCCCGCTGGTGGGCGTGCAGGGACTCGGCCTCGGACAGGGTCACGGCGGACGGCCCGACCTGCTGCAGCCCGGCCGGGGTGGCCTGCTGGACGGTCATCGCGATCTGGAAGGAGCCGACGTTGACACCGCCGGTGAACCGGGCGGCGCCGGCGGTCGGCAGCACGTGGTTGGTGCCGGAGGAGTAGTCGCCCAGGGTCTCGGGGGTGGTGTCGCCGAGGAAGACCGACCCGGCCCGCTCCACCTGCCCCAGCCAGTCGCGGGGCTCGCGCAGGGCCAGGATCAGGTGCTCGGGGGCGTAGTCGTTGACGACGTCCATGGCCGTCGAGAGGTCGGGGGTCAGGATGATCCGCGACGCGGCCAGCGCCTTGCGGGCGATGTCGGCCCGGGGCAGGCTCGCCACCTGCTCCTCGACCTCCTCGCCGACCGCCTCGGCCAGCTCGCGGCTGTCGGTGAGGAGCAGCACCTGGCTGTCCGGGCCGTGCTCGGCCTGGGAGAGCAGGTCTGCGGCGACGAACTCGGCGTCGGCGCCGGCGTCGGCCACGACGACGACCTCGGAAGGCCCAGCGGGCAGGTCGATCCCGGGGCCGCCCTCGGCCGTCGAGACCTGCCGCTTGGCCTCGGTGACCCAGGCGTTGCCGGGGCCGAAGATCTTGTCGCAGCGCGGGACGGAGCCGGTCCCGTAGGCCATCGCGGCCACCGCCTGGGCGCCGCCGACGACGAAGACCCGCTCGATCCCGCACTCGGCGGCCGCGGCGAGCACGGCGGGATCGGCGGTGCCGTCGGGCCGGGGCGGGGTGCAGAGCACCACCTCGGGACACCCGGCCAGCTGCGCCGGGATGCCGAGCATGAGCGCGGTCGAGGGCAGCGGGGCGGAGCCGGCGGGCACGTACAGACCGACCCGGCGGATCGGCCTCACCACGCGCTCGCACACCACGCCCGGGGCCGTCTCGACGGCGTAGTCCTGCTGCATACCGGCCTCGTGGAAGGCCCGGATGCGCCCGGCCGCCTCGGTGATCGCGGACCGCAGCTGCGGGTCCAGCGCCGCCACGGCGGCCTGCCGGTCGGTTGCAGGGACCTCGAGCGCCTCCACCTCGGCTCCGTCCAGGCGCGCGGTCAGCTCGCGCAGGGCCTCGTCCCCGCGGGTGCGGACCTGCGCCAGGATGTCGGCGACGCCGGCGGTGACCTCCGGCCCCGCCGCGGCGGTCGCCCGGCGCAGCGCGTCCTGCTGGTCCTGCGTGGACAGCTGGGACCAGGTCAGCACGTTCATGCCAGCATCCCTTCCACCGGCAGGACCATGAGGTTGTGCGCCCCGGCCCGCTTGAGGTCCTCGAGCTTGGCCCAGGAGACCGGGCCGTGGACCAGCATCTGGATCGCGACCTCGTCGCGGCCCTCGACACCGGTCAGCGTGGGCTCGTGACCGCCGGGCAGCAGCGGCAGCACCTGGTCCAGCACGGGCCGGGAGGCGCGCAGCATCAGCAGGCGCGACTCCTTGAGCTGCATGGCACCGTCGAGGCGGTTGAGCAGCAGGTCGGCGATCTCCTGACGGCCGTCCTCCAGGCGCTGGTCGGGCCCCGCGATGACCGCTTCGCTCTCCAGGATGGTGGTCACGGGACGCAGCTGGTTGGCCCGCAGCGTGCCGCCCGTGGAGACCAGGTCGCAGACCACGTCGGCCTGCCCCAGCCGCGGCGCGATCTCGACGGAGCCGTTGAGCACCACGGTCTGCGCCTCGACGCCCTGCTCCCCGAGCCAGCGCCCGAGGATCTGCGGGTAGGAGGTGGCGATCCGCAGGCCCTGCAGCTGCTGGGGCCCGGTCCACTCCTCGTCCTCGCCGATGGCGACGTCCAGGCTGCACCGCCCCCAGCCGAGCTGGCGCCACTCGACGAGCGGCCGGCGGCCCTGGGCGTCCAGCGCCAGGCCGTGCTCGACCAGCACGTTGCGGCCGACGACCCCCAGGTCGCAGACGCCGTCGGCGATCAGGCCGGGGATGTCGTCGTCGCGGACCAGCAGCAGGTCCACGGGCAGGCTCTCGCCGTAGAGGAAGAGCCGGTCGCGGCTCTCGCGCCAGGTCAGGCCGCCGGAGGCGAGCAGCTCGCGGGCTGGGTCGCCGAGGCGGCCGGACTTCTGCAGCGCGATGCGCAGGCGCTCGCGCGGCTGGGCAGGAGGGGTCATGACGACCTTCCGGGTGAAGGGGTATGGGGAGTGGTCAAGCGGGGGGCGGCAGGCGCGCGGCGCTCTGGGTGCCTGGGCGGCGGCGCACTCCGTCGGGCGCCGGCTCAGGCGGGGGCGGCCCCCGCCGGATGGGCATGCTCGCGGCCGGGATGGTGCTCCAGCGCGGCCCGGTAGCCCCCGGAGCCGCCGTCCAGGCACTTGGCGATGCGGCCCACGGTCGTGACGCTGACGCCGGTGACCTCGTAGATGCGGCGGTACGGCATACCCTGCGCGAGCAGGGGGACGACCGACCACCGGTCGGCCAGCGCCTCGATCTCGGCGGGCGAGCACAGGTCGTCGAGGAAGGCGTCCACGGCGGCGGGGTCGGTCAGCCCGGCGAGGGTGGCGGCGAGCTCGGCGCGCACCCGCGGTGCCCGCTCGACGTCCCGCTCCCGCTGCTTCATCCGGTCCTGGCCCTTCTCGTGACGATGCGCCGGCTCTGTGCCAGCGCGTTAATACGCTAACACATCCTGCCTGGTGGTCCGGACCACGTGCCGAGCTCGCCGGCGACCGACCTAGACTTCCCGTCCATGCGCCGTCACCTGCTGCCCGCCTCTGCCCTCGTCGCGCTCGTGCTCTCCGGCTGTGGCGACGGTTCGCCCATGTTCGGCTCGGACACCGAGACGGAGGACAGCCAGGAGACGGAGGCGACGGAGGACGCTGGGGCGACGGCCCCCGCCGCGGCGCTGGACTGCGAGGAACCGCCGGCACCGCCCGCCGAGCCGCTGGCCTTCACGCCCGAGGACCTGCCGGAGCCGCACCCCGGGGACCCGGCGACCGTGACCGCGACGCTGGAGACCACCTGCGGCGACATCGTGCTGGAGCTCGCGGCGGCCGAGGCCCCGCAGACGGTGGCCTCCTTCGCGTTCCTGGCCGAGCAGGGCTACTGGGACGACAGCCCGTGCCACCGGCTGACCACCCAGGGCATCTTCGTGCTGCAGTGCGGCGACCCGACCGGCAGCGGGCGGGGCAACCCCGGTTACGGCTACGGCATCGAGAACGCCCCCGACGACGGCACCTACCCGCCCGGCTCCCTGGCGATGGCCCGGACCCAGGACCCGAACAGCAACGGCGGACAGTTCTTCATCGTCTACGACGACACCATGCTGCCCACCCAGGGCGGCGGCTACAGCGTCTTCGGGCAGGTCACCGACGGGCTGGAGATCGTCGAGGCGATCGCCGCGCAGGGCGGCCAGGGCGGCGCTCCCGACGGTGCGCCCGCCCAGCCGATCAGCATCCTGTCGGTCGACGTCGAGGGCTGACGCCCCGCGCGGCTCAGACCAGCGGCTGCGCCAGCTCGACCCGCAGGGCGGAGACCACCTCGGTCCGCGACACGGTGAACTGGTCCTGGCGGCGCAGGTCCTTGATCGTCACGGTCCCGTCGGCCACCTCCTGCTCACCGAGGAGGGCGACGAACCGGATGCCGGCGCGGTCGGCATACCTCAGCTGCTTGCCGAGCTTGCCGCCGTCCAGCACCGTCTCGGTGCGGATGCCGCCGGCGCGCAGCTGGGCGGCCAGGGCCAGCTGGGCGTCGAGCAGCCCTTCGGACAGCTGCGGCACCAGCACCTGCACGGTCGACTCGCCCGTCGACGCCTCGAGCAGGCCGGCCTCGCGCAGCTGCCAGAAGAGGCGGGACAGGCCGATCGAGATGCCCACGCCGGGCAGACGGGACTTGGTGTACTGGCCGGCGAGGTTGTCGTAGCGGCCGCCGGAGCAGATCGACCCGATCTCGGGGTGGTCGTCCAGGACGGTCTCGTAGACGGTGCCGGTGTAGTAGTCGAGGCCGCGGGCGATGGAGAAGTTGAGGCGGTAGTCGGCCTCGGGCACACCCATGGCCCGGACCAGGGTGAGCACCTCGCGCAGCTCGGCGACGCCCTCCGCCAGCGACGCACTGCCGCGGGAGCCGCCCTCCACCTCGGCGAGCCGCGACAGGGCGTCCTCGTGCCCCGTCGAGCGCACCTGCACGAAGGTGAGGATCTGCTCCACGACCTCCGGGGACAGGTCGAAGCCCTCACCGGTCAGCGTGGTCCGCAGGTAGTCCTCGCCGCGCTTGTCGAGCTTGTCCACCTCGCGCAGCACGGCTGCCTGCTGCTCACCGTCGGTGATCCCGAGGTCCTCGTAGAACCCCCGCAGCAGCTTGCGGTTGTTGATCTGGATGGTGAACGGCCCGATCGCCAGGTCGGCGAAGATGCCGTGGATGATCGCGGGGCACTCGGCGTCGTGCCGGACCGAGAGCTGGTCCTTGCCGATGATGTCCACGTCGCACTGGTAGAACTCCCGGAACCGCCCGCGCTGCGGCCGCTCACCCCGGTAGACGCGCTGCATCTGGTAGCGGCGGAACGGGAAGGTCAGCTGGTGCTCGTGCTCGGCGACGTAGCGCGCCAGCGGCACGGTGAGGTCGAAGCGCAGGGCAAGCTCGGGGTATGCCGTCTCCCCCGCCGCGCCCTCGCCGCTTTCCCGGCTCTGGCGCGTCGCCTCGTTGGCCTTCTCCAGCGCCCCCGTGGACTGCACGAAGTAGACCTGGCGCTCGGTCTCGCCGCCGGTCTTGGTCAGCAGCACGTCGGAGCGCTCGAAGACCGGCGTCTCGATCGGCAGGAAGCCGAACCGCTCGTAGCCGGTGCGGATCGCGTCCAGCATGCGCTGGAAGGCGACCTGCTCCTGCGGCAGCAGCTCGAGGACTCCGGACGGCGTGCGGGGGGTGATCACCGGGCGAGTCTATCGAGGCGTGACAGCTGCCCCCGTCAGGTGCTGAGCCGCACCGGGCGGTCCGGCTCGCCCCGTGCGTGCGGTCAGGACGACCACAGCGAGTGGTAGGCGTTGACCGCGGGTTGGCCGCCCAGGTGCGCGTAGAGGACGGTGGAGCCTGCAGGGATCTCGCCGTCCTTGACCAGGTCGATCAGGCCCGCGAGGGACTTGCCCTCGTAGACCGGGTCGGTGATCATCCCCTCCAGCTGGGCGCCGAGCGCCATGGCCTCCATGGTGGACTCGACCGGGAGCCCGTAGAGCTCGCCCGCCCACCCCTCCAGCACCTGGATCTCGTCCTCGCGCAGCTCGCGGCCGACCTCGATGAGCTGTGCGGTGTGGCGCGCGATCCGGGCCACCTGGTCCCGGGTCTTCTCCAGGGTCGCGGAGGCGTCGATGCCCAGGACCCGACGGCGCACCCCGGTGAGCTCCTCCAGGGCGGCGAAGCCGGCGATCATCCCGGCGTGGGTCGAGCCGGTGACGGTGCACACCACGATCGTGTCGAAGAAGACGCCCAGCTCCTTCTCCTGCTCGGCGAGCTCAAAGGCCCAGTTGGCGAAGCCCAGACCACCGAGGTGGTGCTCGGAGGCGCCCGCAGGGATCGGGTAGGGCACCCCACCGGCCTCCTCGACCTCGTGCAGGGCCTGCTTCCAGGAGTCACGGATGCCGATGTCGAAGCCGGAGTCGTCCAGCCGCGAGTCGGCGCCCATCATCCGGGACAGCAGGATGTTGCCGACCTTGTCGTTGACGGGGTCCTCCCACGGCACCCACCGCTCCTGGACGAGTCGGCACCTCAGCCCGAGGTGGGCAGCGACCGCCGCGACCTGGCGGGTGTGGTTGGACTGGTAGCCCCCGATGGAGACCAGCGTGTCCGCTCCGGAGGCCAGCACGTCCGGAACGATGTACTCCAGCTTGCGGGTCTTGTTACCGCCGAAGGCCAGCCCGCTGTTGACGTCCTCACGTTTGGCCCACACCTGAGCCCCGCCCAGGTGCGCGGACAGCCGCTTGAGGTGGTGCACCGGGCTCGGCCCGAAGGTGAGCGGGTAGCGGGGGAACTCGCTGATCGTCATATCGACCTCGTCGTCGTGTGGGTGGAGGGGTATGGGGTCTCGCGCGCCTGGTCCTGCGCCAGGTCGTGCACGTGCGGGTGAGGCGGTGCCGCGGGCGCCTGTCGTGCCTACCCCGCCAGACCCAGCAGGTAGGGGTTCGTGGTGCGCTCCCGCGCCATCGTCGTGGCCGGTCCGTGCCCGGGCAGGACCAGGGTGGGGTCCGGCTGGGGCAGCACGACGTCGCGCAGGGAGCGTTGCATCGCGGCATGGTCGCCGCCGGGCAGGTCGGTGCGCCCGATCGAGCCGGCGAACAGGACGTCGCCGGAGAGCATGGTCCGCTCCAGCTCGTCGGAGGGGATGCCGTCCGGCACGCCGGCCAGCGAGAACAGGACCGAGCCCTCGGTGTGGCCCGGCGCGTGCGCCACCTCGAGCTGCAGCCCGGCCAGCTCCAGCACCTGCCGGTCGGTGACCTCGACGACGTCCTCGGGCTCCGTCCACGTCGCGGCGCGGCCGAACTGCTGCTCGAGCGCCAGCAGCAGCTGCGGGTTCATGGTGGCGAGCGGGTCGCGCAGCCGGTAGCAGTCGTCGGTGTGGATGTAGGCGCCGGTGGTCCCCGCGCACACGGGCGTGACGGAGTAGACATGGTCGAGATGGCCGTGGGTGAGGAGGACCGCGGCGGGGCGCAGCCGGTGCTCGCGCAGCACCTCCTGCACCCGGTCCACCACGCCCACGCCGGGGTCGACGATCAGGCACTCCTCGCCTGCGGCGGGGGCCACGATGTAGCAGTTGGTCCCGAAGGCGTCGGCCACGATGCTGCGCACGAACATGCAGTGCAGGCTAGTCCCGCAGGCGGTGAGAGCCGTTAGGTAGGGTCGGTGCACCACGCCACGTCGAGTCGGCCCCGATGGTCGACCTCGCGGTCCCTTCCAGAGAAGAGCCACCCACAGTGACCGACCAGATGCCGCAGCCGTCCGAGCGCTCCGCCGAGACCGACCAGTTGCCCGAGTCCGAGGCCAGCCGCGACCAGGTGACGGAGCAGGCCGCCGCGACCGAGGCCCCGCAGGCCACCCCGGAGCCCGACACGCCGGAGCTCGCCGAGGCACCCGCGGAAGAGGCCGCGCCTGCGGAGGAGACCACCGAGTCACCCGCTGAAGAACCCCCGGCTGTGGAGGAAGCCGCGGCGGAGACTCCGGTCGAAGAGGCCGCCCAGGCAGCTGCCGAGGAAGAACCCGCCGACGAGGCATCCAGTGAGGCACCTGCCGAGGAGACCCCGGCCGCAGCGGACCCCGCCGAGGAGAGCCCCGCCCAGCCGGCAGCCCCCCTTCCGGGTGTTCCCACGCCGGCCATGTTCGCGGCGCGGAAGCCCGCGGCTCCGCGGCCGGCATCGTCCGTCCCGACCGCTCCGGCCAGCCCGGACACCAGCGCAGCGGTGGCTGAGCCGCTGCCGCCCAGCGAGTCGGTCCGGCACGGACGCGTGGGCGAGGACGGCACCGTCTACGTCCAATTCGCCGACGGCACCGAGCGTGCGGTCGGGTCCTACCCGGGGGCCACCGCCGATGAGGCGCTGGCCTACTTTGCCCGCAAGTACGACGAGCTCGTGGCAGCGGCGGACCTCCTCAAGGCTCGCCTGGCCAGCACCGACGTCAGCTCGCACGACGCCCGGCAGTCGCTGAACCACCTCAAGGAGCAGATCGGCGAGGCCAACGTCGTCGGCGACCTGGCCGCCCTCGAGGCGACGGTCACGCACCTGGAGGGTGCGATCTCCGACAAGGCGAGGGCCGAGCAGCAGGCCCGCGCGGCCGCCAAGGCCCAGGCGACGCAGGAGCGCGAGGCGATCGTCGCCCAGGCCGAGCAGCTGGCCGCCACCGACCCGTCGCGCATCCAGTGGAAGCAGAGCAGCGCCCGGGTCCGCGAGCTGCTGGACGAGTGGAAGGCCCACCAGCGCTCCGGACCCCGCCTGGACAAGGATGTCGAGTCCGGGCTCTGGCAGCGCTTCAGCGCCGCTCGCTCCTCCTTCGACAAGGCCCGCAAGACCTGGTTCGCCCAGCTCGACGACCAGCACGCCGAGGCCAAGCGGCTCAAGGAGCGGCTCGTCGCCGAGGCGGAGCAGCTGGCGACCAGCAAGGACTGGGGTGCAACGGCCGGCGCCTTCAAGCGGCTCATGCAGGACTGGAAGCGCGCCGGGCGCGCCTCCCGTACCGAGGACGACGCCCTGTGGCAGCGCTTCAAGTCCGCCCAGGACGCCTTCTTCAACGCCAAGGACGAGGTGGTGGCCGCCGAGGAGGCCGAGTTCACCGAGAACCTCAAGGTCAAGGAGGCTCTGCTCGCGGAGGCCGAGGCGCTGACCGTCGACGAGGCCAACCTCGAGCACGCCAAGAACGAGCTGCGTCGCATCCAGGACCGCTGGGAGGCCGCGGGCAAGGTCCCCCGTGCCGACGTGCGCCGGGTCGAGGGTCGCCTGAGGGCCGTCGAGCAGCAGGTCCGCGATCTGGAGGACAAGAAATGGCAGCGCACCGACCCCGAGCTCACCGCCCGCGCGCAGTCGATGGTGGACCAGCTGGAGCGTCAGGTGCAGGGCCTGGAGTCCGACCTCGCCGCCGCTCGCGCGGCCGGTGACGACAAGCGGGCCTCCAGCCTGGAGTCCGAGATCGCCACCAAGAAGCTGTGGCTGGACTCGGCGCGGGGTGGCCTGTCCTGATGACCGACAGCCCGGGCGACCCCCCGGAGGTGCGGCGCATCGAGGAGCTCGCCAGCCACGTGACGGAGGTCGCGGACGGCCTGTGCCGCTACCTCGACGCCTCGCCCTCCCCCTTCCACGCCGTGGACTCCGCGGCCCGTCTCCTCACGGGTCAGGGCTTCGCCGAGGTCGTCGAGACCGACCCGACCCCGACTACGCCGGGCAGCTATGTCGTGCGGCGGGGCGGCTCGCTCATCGCCTGGTCGACCGACCACCTGCCGGAGGGTGCGGCGGCGCACACGCCATACCGGGTCGTCGGTGCCCACACCGACTCCCCCAACCTGCGGATCAAGCCGCACCCTGACTGGGCGCGCGCCGGCTGGCAGATGCTGGGCGTGGAGATCTACGGCGGGGCGCTGACCAACTCGTGGCTGGACCGCGACCTCGGCCTGTCCGGTCGCGTCGCCGTCCGGGACGCCTCGGCGCCGGGCGGCGTCGGGCAGCGGCTGTGGCGCTGCGACGACCCGATCCTGCGGGTCAGCCAGCTGGCGATCCACCTGGACCGCACCGTCCGGACCGAGGGGCTGCAGCTCAACGACCAGCAGCACCTCGCCCCGCACTGGGGGCTGGGCGCCGGTGTGGACCGCACCTTCCGCGACTGGCTCGCCGACCAGGTGCAGGTAGCGCCGGAGGACCTGCTCGCCTACGACGCGATGACGCACGACCTCACGCCCGCACGCAGGATCGGGCGCGACGGTGAGCTGCTTGCTTCCGCGCGGCTGGACAACCTCGCGACGTCCTACGCCGCGGTCCTCGCCCTCCTGCACGCGGTGGACCAGCCCGCCGAGCAGCCGTGGATCCCGATGATCGCGCTGTTCGACCACGAGGAGGTCGGCAGCACCTCCGAGCGCGGCGCTCAGTCGACCTTCCTCCCGGCCTGGCTCGAGCGGATCGTGCTGGCCGCCGGGGGCAGCCGCGAGGACTACTGGCGGGCCCTGGCCGGCACGGTCATCGCCTCCGGCGACATGGCCCATGCGACGCACCCCAACTACGCCGAGCGGCACGAGCCGCAGCACCAGATCCGGATGAACGGCGGCCCGGTGCTCAAGGTCAACACCAACCTGCGCTACGCCACCGACAGCCTCGGCGCCGCGGCCTTCCAGCTGGCCTGCGAGCAGGCGGGCGTGCCGATGCAGACCTTCGTCACCCGCACCGACCTGCCCTGCGGCTCGACGGTCGGCCCGATGACCTCGGCCCTCACCGGCGCCACCACGGTCGACTTCGGCGCGCCGGTGCTCTCCATGCACTCCACCCGCGAGATCTGCGGCACGCTCGACCAGGCCGGGTATGCCGCCGCCCTCGCCGCCTTCCTCGCCCCCGCCACCCCCTGACGGACCGGCGACACGTTCTGCCCCATCCGGCGACACGCTGTGCCCATCCGGCGACGCGGCGCCGCGCAGGACGTGTCCCCGGTCGGGGGCAGACCGTGTCCCCGGTCGGGGGCAGAGCGTGTCGCCGGTCGGCCTCGCCAGGGTCAGGTCACGCGCTGCGGGAGGGCTGGCTGCGGCGGCGGTGCGGGTCGGTGCTGGTGGTGCCGGTGACGCGGTAGGCGTCGAGCACGGCGGGGATGCGGCGCACGGCGCGGATCACCGACTCCAGGTGCGAGGGGTCGGCCATCTCGAAGGTGAACTTGGACAGGGCCACCCTGTCGCGGCTGGTCTGCACCGACGCCGAGAGGATGTTGACGTGCTGCTCGGACAGCACCCGGGTCACGTCGGAGAGCAGGCCGGGCCGGTCCAGCGCCTCCACCTGCATGTTGACCAGGAACAGGCTGGAGGCGGTCGGGGCCCATGCCACCGCCAGGATCCGCTCGGGCGACTGCGTCTGCAGCTGCTCGGCGTTGGTGCAGTCGGTGCGGTGCACCGAGACGCCCTTGCCGTGGGTGACGAAGCCGAGGATGGGGTCGCCCGGCACCGGGGTGCAGCAGCGGGCCAGCTTGACCCAGACGTCGTCGGCGCCGACCACGGTGACGCCCGGGTCGGCCTGCGGGAGCCGGCCGCGCTGCGGGCGGACCGCCTCGGCCAGGTCCTCCTCGGCACCGTCCTCTCCGCCGAGCGTGGCCACCAGCTGGTTGACCACGTGCTGGGAGCTGACGTGCCCCTCGCCGACGGCGGCGTAGAGGCCCTCGATGTCCTTGTAGTTCAGGTCCTGCGCGACCGCGGTCAGCGTGTCGTGGCTCATCAGCCGTTGCAGCGGGGCGTTCTGCTTGCGCAGCACCTTGGCGATCTGGTCGCGACCGGAGTCGACCATCTCCTCGCGCCGCTCCCGGGTGAACCACTGCCGGATCTTGTTGCGGGCGCGGGCCGTCTTGACGAAGTTGAGCCAGTCGCGGCTCGGGCCGGCGTCCTGGGCCTTGCTGGTGATGATCTCGCAGACGTCACCGTTGACCAGCTCGGAGTCCAGCGGCACCAGCTTGCCGTTGACCCGCCCACCGACACAGCGGTGCCCGACCTCGGTGTGCACCGCATACGCGAAGTCGACGGGCGTGGCCCCGGCCGCCAGGGCCATGACGTCGCCGTCCGGGGTGAAGACGTAGACCTCGGCGGCGCCGACCTCGAACCGCAGCGAGTCGAGGAACTCCCCCGGGTCCGAGGTCTCCTTCTGCCACTCGATGAGCTGGCGCAGCCACCCCATCCCGTCCAGCGCCCCCGGGCCGCCGTCCGTGCCCGCCTTGGCCTTGGTGCCGTCCGGGCCCTGCTCCTTGTACTTCCAGTGGGCCGCCACGCCATACTCGGCCCGGCGGTGCATCTGGTGGGTGCGGATCTGCACCTCGACCGGCTTGCCGCCCGGGCCCATCACCGTGGTGTGCAGCGACTGGTACATGTTGAACTTCGGCATCGCGATGTAGTCCTTGAACCGCCCCGGCACCGGGTTCCACCGGCTGTGCAGGGCGCCGAGCACCGCGTAGCAGTCCTGGATCGAGTCCACCAGCACCCGGACCGCGACCAGGTCGTAGATCTGCTCGAAGTCGTGCCCGCGCACGATCATCTTCTGGTAGACCGAGTAGTAGTGCTTGGGCCGGCCGGTGACCGTCGCCCGGATCTTGCTCGTCTTGAGCTCCTCGGTGATCTCGGCCCGGATCCGGGACAGCATCTGCTCCCGTGCCGGCGCGCGCTCGGCCACCATCCGGACGATCTCGTCATACACCTTGGGGTAGAGCTGGGCGAAGGACAGGTCCTCCAGCTCCCACTTGATGGTGTTCATCCCCAGCCGGTGCGCCAGCGGGGCGTAGATCTCCAGCGTCTCCTGCGCCTTGCGCGCGGCGGACTCGGCCGACACGTAGCGCCAGGTGCGGGCGTTGTGCAGCCGGTCGGCCAGCTTGATCACCAGCACCCGGATGTCCCGCGCCATGGCCACGACCATCTTGCGCACGGTCTCGGCCTGCGCCGCGTCGCCGTAGGTGACCTTGTCGAGCTTGGTCACGCCGTCGACCATCATGGCGATCTCGTCGCCGAAGTCCTTTCGCAGCTGCTCCAGGGAGTATGCGGTGTCCTCCACCGTGTCGTGCAGCAGTGCCGCCGCGATGGTGGAGGGGGTCATCCCGAGCTCGGCGAGGATGGAGGCCACCGCCAGCGGGTGGGTGATGTAGGCGTCGCCGCTCTTGCGGGTCTGGCCCTTGTGCGCCTTCTCGGCAACCTGGTAGGCGCGCTCGATCAACGAGACGTCGGCCCGCGGGTGGGTGGCGCGGACCGAGCGCAGCAACGGCTCCAGCACCGGGCTGGTGCTGGTCCTAGCCCCCCCGAGCCGCGCCCACCTCGGGCGCAGCCCACCGCCGACCCGGGGGGTCGAGGCGCTGGGCACAGGCTCGGTCATGGACAAATCATAGGTGCTGCCCCCGCGCGGACCGATTCGCCGGCCGGGTGGAGCCGTGCCCCGCGGCTTCGAGAGGCAGAAGGACGATGCTCCACGCCGCTGCCCGGGTCGGCGCAGCCCTAGACGGTGACGAGGCTGTGCAGGTCGTAGCCACTCAGCCGCGAGCGGCCGCCGAGGGCGCCGATCTCCAGGACCAGCTCGATCCCGGCGACGCTGGCGCCGCAGCGCTCGACCAGCTCGCAGGTCGCCGCCAGCGTGCCGCCGGTGGCCAGCACGTCGTCGACGACCAGCACCCGCTCCCGGTGGTTGACGGCGTCCTGGTGGATCTCCAGCGTCGCCTCGCCGTACTCCAGCGTGTAGGACTGGGCGTGCACGGCCGCGGGCAGCTTGCCGGCCTTGCGCACCGGCACGAAGCCCACCCCGAGCTCGTGCGCGATCATCGCACCCAGGATGAAGCCGCGCGCCTCGATCCCCGCGACCACGTCCACCTGCCCCTGCCGGCGCCGCACCGTGTCGGCCACGATCCGGTCCCGCAGCGGCCGGTCCAGCAGCAGCGGGGTGAAGTCCTTGAAGGTCACCCCCGGCTCAGGGAAGTCGGGGATGTCCCGCATCCCCTCCAGGACCGCGGCGGAGAGCTCAGGGTCGGCCGTGGGCCTGGCCTCGGGCGTGGCCTCGGTCATCAGGAGCGGCGCTTGCGCTTGGGCTGGTTGCGGGGCCCGCGCTGGGTGTAGGGGTGCAGCTGGCGGCCCTGCGAGGGCTGCCCGCCGGTGGCCTGCCGCGCCGGGGTGGGTGCGCCCACGGCGGCGGTCTGTGCCTCGGTGTCGTCACCCTCCTCGCCGTCCAGCTGCTCGCCGCCGACCACATCGTCCGGCTCGGCGGCACGGGCGCCCCGTGCCTCCTGGCGCGCCCGGCGCTTGGTGACCTGGGCGTCGTGCTTGCGGATCCCCAGCTCACCCTGGCGCATCGTGACCAGCAGCGGGGTCGCGATGAAGATCGAGGAGAAGGTGCCCACCGCGATGCCGATGAACAGCGCCCAGGACAGGTCGACCAGGGTCCCCGGACCGATGATCGTGAGGCCGACCAGCAGGATGACCGCCACCGGCAGGAGCGCCACGACCGAGGTGTTGATGGAGCGCACCAGGGTCTGGTTGACCGCAAGGTTCGCCGCCTCGGCGAAGGTCTGCCGCTTGGTCTCCATCGCGTGCTCGGTGTTCTCGCGGACCTTGTCGAAGACGACGATCGTGTCGTAGATCGAGTAACCCAGGATGGTCAGGAAGCCGATCACCGACGCCGGTGAGACCTCGATCCCCACCAGGGCGTAGACGCCGATGGTGAAGATCACGTCGTGGAGCAGCGCCACCATGGCCGCGGCGGCCATCTTCCAGGTCTGGAAGTAGAAGGTCAGCACGAGCGTCACCAGGGCCAGGAAGACGGCCAGGGCGATCAGGGCGCGCTGGGTCACCGTCTCTCCCCAGGACGGACCGACGAAGCTGCTCGTCACGTCCTCGTCGGGGACGTCGAACTCCTCGGCCAGGCCCAGCCGGGCCGACTCGGCGTCCTCGTTGGACAGCTCGCCGGTCTGGACCCGGACCGTGCTGTCCCCGATACGGGTGACGCCGGTGGTCCCGCCCGGGGACACCTCGTCCATCACCGCGCTGGCGCGCTGCTCGTAGGAGTCCAGATCCTGCACCTGGCTGACCCGCAGCTCGGTGCCGCCGCGGAACTCGATGCCGAAGTTCAGGCCCAGCCCGAGCAGGCCTACCAGCGAGAGCGCGATGAGCACGCCGGAGAGGAGGTACCAGAACCGCCGCCGGTGGACGATCGGGTAGGACTTCTTGCCGCTGAACAGGTCGTTGCCCAGCTCCGAGAAGCGCGACATCAGACCACACCGCCTTCCAGCTCTTCGCGGGTATGCCGTCTGGAACCGACCGGGATCACGTCCGGCTCACGCACCTGGCCCCGGCCGAGGTAGGCAGAGCGCTTGGCACCCAGCCGCTCCGGCTCCATACCCGACCACTTGCGGCCCTCGCCGAAGTAGCGGGTGTTGGCCAGGATGCTGACGATGGGGTGGGTGAACATGAACACCACGATGAGGTCGATGACCGTGGCCAGGCCCAGCATGAACGCGAAGGCGGCGACCCCCGCCTCGGAGAGCATGTAGAGCACGACGGCCGCGAGGAGGTTGACCACGTCGGAGATGATCAGGGTCCGGCGGGCCCGCGCCCACCCGGTGTCCACGGCGTACCGCAGCGGTCGTCCGGCACGGACCTCGTCCCGGATGCGTTCGAAGTAGACGATGAAGCTGTCGGCCGTGATGCCGATGGAGACGATCAGCCCGGTGATCCCGGCCATCGTCAGGCGCAGGTTGCTGGACCAGCCCAGCAGGGTCACGCCGCCGTAGGCCAGCGCGGCGGCGATGACGAGGGCGGCGATCGCCACGAACCCGAGGGCGTGGTACTGGACCAGCATGAAGGCGAAGACGAGGAGCAGGCCGATGCCGCCGGCGATCATGCCCCAGCGCAGCTGCTCACCGCCCAGGGTCGGGCTGATCTGCTCGTCGGTCTGGACCTCGAAGCTCAGCGGCAGGGCACCGAAGCGCAGCTGGTTGGCCAGCGTCTCGGACTCCTCAGCGGTGAAGTCGCCGGTGATGGTCGCGGTGCCGCCGGAGATCACCGACTGCACGCCCGGGGCGGAGATGACCTCGCCGTCCAGGACCATCGCGAACCGGTTGCGGGCGTCGACCTGCCCCGTGGGTGAGGGAGCACTGCGGTAGCTGAACAGCCGCTGGGTGATGTCGGCGAAGGTCTGGCCGCCCTCGTTGTCGAAGGTCAGCACGACCTGCCAGCGTCCGGTCGGGGCGCCGCCCTGGAGCTGCTCGGGGCCGAAGGTGGCGTCGGTGACGCTGGCGCCGGAGAGCTCGGTGGGGCCGAGGATGTACTTCTCCGTGGCCTCCGTGTTGCAGGTGACGATCGGCTCGTCCGCCGGGGCGTTGGCCACGTCGGAGGCGACGTCGCCCGTGCAGTCCTCGGCGAGGAACTGCTGCTGCAGCTCGGCGGTGATCTGGTTGAGGTCCGAGGGGTCGGCCGGCGGGAGAGGCTCCTCCGGCGTCTGGGTCTGCTCGGGAGAGTCGGGGGCTTCGGTCTGCTCGGCGTCCTGGGCGGCGAGCACGTCCGTCGTGCCCGCGGCGGCCTGGGCGGAGACGGCAGCGCTGGTGCCGCCGCGCAGGGCGGCGGGGGCCTCGCCGCCGCGGTTCTCCTCCGTCTGGACCGCGTCGTCGACGTCGGCGTCCTCGTCCTGGCCGTCGATGCCCTCGGTGAGCGGGTCCGGCACGCCTTCGGGGTCCGGTGCGTTCAGCTCCTCGAGCACGCTGCGGGGCAGTGGCAGCGTGCGCGGTGCCGGCAGTTCCTCACCGGGCGGCAGGATCAGCTGCGCCGCGAGGACCGGGCGGAACTGCAGCTGGGAGGACCGGCCGAGGGCCTCGAGCTGCTCACGGGTCGGGCTGCCCGGGATGGCCACGGAGATGTTGCTGCCCATCTGGGAGACCTCGGCCTCGCTGACACCCGTGCCGTCGACCCGGCGCCGGATGATGTCGATCGCCTGGTCGAGCTGCTCGCTGCTGACCGACGCGCCCTCCTCGGTGATCGGCGCGATGACGATCTGGCGGCCGCCGGCCAGGTCCAGGCCCAGCTGGGGCGTGAGGTCGGCGCGGGGGTTGCCCCACACGTGGGCGGCACCGATGCCCCCGAAGAGGGCGGCCATCACGACGGCGAGGGCGACCAGCGTGCGGATCGGGCCGCGCATGCGGGCCCGGCGGCGACCGCGGGACTTCGTCTTCGGGGGGCGGCCGGAGGAGGTGGTCTGCTTGCGGCCGGTGGTGCGGCCGCTGCCCGGCAGGTCCTCCTCGGGACGGGAGGTGTTGGGGGTGGTGAAGCTCATTGCGGGTTGGTCCCCCCGGCGTCCGTGTCGGTGCCCGGGGCGGGACGCCCGGGGCCGGCCTGGGCGATGGTCATCGGCACGACCGCGCGCCGGTCCATCCGGATCACGACGCCCTCGGCGATCCGCAGGTGGATGACGTCGTTCTCCAGCCCGGCGACCACGCCATGGATGCCGGCGGTGGTCAGGACCTCCTGGCCGACCTGGAGCGCCTGCTGCGCCTCACCCAGGGCCCTGGCGCGGCGCCGCTGGGAGAACATCAACCAGACCAGGAGCAGGATCGGCAGGGCCAGAATGAGGATGGAGAGCCCGCCGCCCCCCGGGGACGCGGCTGCGCCGGTCGCGAGTGTCATGGACCAGACCCTTCAGCTGTGAGTGTCATCGACGTCGACATCGACATCGAGGTCGAGGCCGGGCACCTGCGCGACGTCTGCCGCGGCAGGGCACCCGGGGCAGTCTAGGTGAGCGAGCCAACGCCACCAAAGAGGCCGCCCGCCGTGTCTCGACCGGCGACACGCTATGCCCCGACCGGCGACACGCTATGCCCGGACCGGGCACGCCATTGCGGGCCTGTCAGTCGTCGAGGGGGAGCGGGTCCTGACCGGCCGGGGTGCCGAGCCGCCCGGCGCCGGCCTCCCCAGCCGCGCCCGGATAGCCACCCACCCGCGGCCCGGCGTCGGCCGGCGGGGTCAGCCCGAGGTGCTCCCAGGCGGCTCTGCTGGCGGCACGGCCCCGGGGCGTGCGGATCATGAAGCCCTCGCGGACCAGGTAGGGCTCGGCCACGGTCTCCACCGTGTCCGGCTCCTCGCCGACGGCGACCGCGAGCGTGGACAACCCGACCGGTCCCCCGCCGAACCGGGTGCACAGCGCCTCCAGGACGGCGCGGTCCAGCCGGTCCAGCCCCAGGGCGTCGACGTCGAAGAGCTCCAGCGCGGCCCGGGCCGCGGGCTCGTCGACGCGGTCCTCCCCGTGCACCTGAGCCCAGTCCCGCACCCGGCGCAGCAGCCGGTTGGCGATCCTCGGGGTGCCGCGGGATCGGGAGGCGATCTGCTGCACACCGGCTTCGTCGGCCGCGATGCCGAGCAGGTCGGCGTTGCGATGCAGGATCGTGACCAGATCCTCGGTGGCGTAGTAGTCGAGGTGGCCGGTGAAGCCGAACCGGTCGCGCAGCGGCGCGGGCAGCAGCCCGGCCCGGGTGGTGGCTCCCACGACGGTGAACGGCGGCAGCTCCAACGGGATCGCGGTCGCGCCCGGACCCTTGCCGACGATGACGTCGACCCGGAAGTCCTCCATGGCCAGGTAGAGCATCTCCTCCGCAGGGCGGGACATGCGGTGGATCTCGTCGAGGAAGAGCACCTCGCCCTCGACCAGTGAGGACAGGACCGCTGCCAGATCGCCGGCGTGCTGGATGGCCGGCCCGGAGGTGATGCGGATCGGCTGCTCCAGCTCGCCGGCGATGATCATCGCCAGGGTGGTCTTGCCCAGGCCGGGCGGGCCGGAGAGCAGGACGTGGTCCGGTGGGCTGCCGCGTCGCCGCGCCGCCTCCAGGACCAGACCCAGCTGGTCCCGCACCCGTTGCTGTCCCGGGAAGTCGGCAAGCCTGCGCGGACGGAGGGCGGCCTCGATCCGCCGCTCCTCGTCGTTGCCGGCGGGATCGACCATCCGCCCCACACCGGGGTCCTCCCCCGCGTAGCCGACCTCGCGGGAGCCGTCGGCGAAGCCGTCGCCGCCCAGGCCCAGATCCGGTTCCAGGTCGCTCATCGGCCCAGCTCCCGCAGCGCGGCCCGCAGCACGGCAGCCACGTCGGTGGGTGCGTCGGGCGCTGAGGTGACGGTGGCGAGGGCTGCGTCCGCCTGGCGGGTGTTCCAGCCCAAGCCCTCCAGGGCCGCGCGCACCTGTCCCACGACAGCGTCCTCGGCACCGGCAGCGCCGGCGGGCGCGACCGACAGCTCGGCCGGGTCCACGCCGACGGCGAGGATCTTGTCCTTCAGCTCCAGCACCAAACGCTCGGCCGACTTCTTGCCGATGCCGGGCACCTTGGTCAGCGCGGCCAGGTCGCCACGGGCAAGGGCGGCGCGCAGGGCGTCGGGAGCGTGCACCGAGAGCATCGCCAGCGCGAGCCGGGGACCGACACCGCTGACGGTCTGCACCTGCTCGAAGAGCGCTTTGGCGTCCGCGCCGGCGAAGCCGTAGAGGGTCAACGACTCCTCCCGCACCACCAGGGTGGTCTCCAGGGTGATCTCCTCACCCGTCCTGCCGTCGGCCGCGGTGGCGGGCGTGGTGTGGACCAGCAGGCCCACGCCCCCCACCTCGACGACCAGATGGTCCAGACCCACGTGCCGGACGGGGCCGCGGACGGAAGCGATCACGGGACGATCCTCCTGGTGGTGACGGGTCGTACGCCGGAGCGGCCACCGGCCCGGGCCGCGGCGGCACGCTGGGCGGTGCGGTGCTGGGCGTGCAGCTCGGCGAGCCGGTTGGGTGCGCCCTGGCCCGCGGCCTGCTCGGCCGCCTGCAGCCGGTTGGTCCGCCCGCCGGGCGTGCCGGCCTGGTCGACGCGAGCGTCATACCCGCCCCGCCACAGGTGGCAGATGGCCAGCGCGAGGGCGTCGGCCGCGTCCGCCGGCCGTGGTGCCTCCTCGAGCCCGAGGATGCGGGTGACCATGTGCCCGACCTGCGCCTTGTCAGCGCGGCCGTTGCCGGTGACGGCGGCCTTGATCTCCGACGGGGTGTGCATCGCCAGCGGGAGACCGAGCCGGGCGGCGGCGAGCATGGGCACGGCCGAGGCCTGGGCGGTGCCCATGATGCCCTTGATGTTGGCCTTGGCGAAGATGCGCTCCACGGCGATCGCGTCGGGCGCCCAGTCGGCGATCCACTGGTCGATCTCGGTCTGCACGGACAGCAGCCGCTCGTGCGGTTCGTCCTCCGGCGGGGTGCGCACGACGCCCACGGCGATCATCCGCAGCCGGCGACCGGGCAGCCCCTCGACCACACCGAGGCCGCAGCGGGTCAGGCCGGGGTCGACGCCGAGGACGCGCACGGGTGGACCTCCTCCGGGCCGGCAGGTGTGGACGAGTGTGGACAGATGTTCGTAGGCCACGCTACGCGGCCGGACCTCTCCCCTGGCGCTCCGACACGCCTGCGGCCGCGCCCCGGTCGTGCCGACTCGAGCCAGGGCGCGCCCTGTCGTCAGTCCTCGTCCAGCTCGGCCAGCACCTCGTCGGAGATGTCGGCGTTGGAGTAGACGTTCTGCACGTCGTCGCAGTCCTCCAGCGCGTCCACGACCCGCATGACCTTGCGCGCACCCTCGGCGTCCAGCTCCACCTCCATGCTGGGCACGAAGGTGACCTCGGCGGAGTCGTAGTCCAGACCCGCCTCCTGCAGCGCAGAGCGCACCGCCACCACGTCGCCGGCCTCGGAGATCACCTCGAAGGACTCCCCCAGGTCCTGGACGTCCTCGGCACCGGCGTCCAGGACGATCTCCAGCAGGGCGTCCTCGGTGGCCTCGCCGGGTCCCTGCTCCTTGGGCACCACGACCTGGCCCTTGCGTTCGAACAGGTAGGCCACCGAGCCGCTGTCGGCCATGGTGCCGCCGTTGCGGGACAGTGCCGTGCGCACCTCCATCACCGCGCGGTTCTTGTTGTCGGTGAGGCACTCGATGTACAGAGCGACCCCGCCGGGGGCATAGCCCTCGTAGACCAGCGCCTCGTACGCCGCGCCCCCCGCCTCGGCGCCGGAGCCGCGCTTGACCGCGCGGTCGATGTTGTCGTTGGGGACCGAGCTCTTCTTCGCCTTCTGGATCGCGTCGTAGAGCGTCGGGTTACCGGCCGGGTCGCCGCCACCCAGACGCGCCGCGACCTCGATGTTCTTGATGAGCTTGGCGAAGAGCTTGCCGCGCTTGGCGTCCAGCGCCGCCTTCTTGTGCTTGGTCGTCGCCCACTTGGAGTGCCCAGCCATCCCAGTCCCTACCTTCGTCGTCCTGCGTGCGTTCGGGGCGCCACCGTCAGGGCAGGGCACGGTATGCCGTCCTCGCGGGCGAGGGTGCGTGGCCTGCCGCTGCCTCAGGGCGCGACCGGCCCACGACCGTCGCGGAGGACGGCGGTGGACCGCGCTCCTAGGTTAGCCCCCGCTCAGGACCTGGCCAGCAGGCAGATGCCAGCCTGAGGTCAGGCACATGTCGAGGAAGAGCGCGTGCACCCGGTGGTCACCGGTGACCTCGGGGTGGAAGCTGGTGGCCAGCAGCGACCCCTGACGTACGGCGACCGGGTGCCCGTCCACCTCGGCCAGCACCTCGACCTCCTCGCCCAGGCGCTCGACCCACGGCGCCCGGATGAAGACGGCCCTGAACGGATCGCCGTCCATCCCGACCACCGGCAGGTCGACCTCGAAGGAGTCGACCTGCCGGCCGAAGGCGTTGCGGCGCACGGTCATGTCGATCCCGCCGAACGACCGCTGCTCCGGGTGCCCGTCGAGGATCTGCCCGGCCAGCTGGATCATCCCCGCGCAGGAACCGTAGACCGGCAACCCTTGCCGGATCAGCTCCTGCACCGGTGCGTGCAGCCCGAAGATGCGCGACAACCGGTCGATGGTCGTCGACTCTCCGCCGGGGATGACGAGCCCGGCCAGCCCGTCGAGCTCCGCCGGCCGGCGGACCGGGCGGGGGTCCGCGCCGACCGCGCGCAGCGCCTCGAGGTGCTCTCGGACGTCGCCCTGGACGGCGAGGACGCCGACCGTGGGCGCCGGCATGGTGGTGGCCACGGGTCCGTCGGGGGCTACCAGCCGCGCTCGGCCAGCCGGTGCGGGACCGGGATGTCGTCGACGTTGATCCCGACCATCGCCTCACCCAGGCCGCGGGAGACCTCGGCGATGGTGTCGGGGTCGTCGTGGAAGGTGGTGGCCTTGACGATCGCGGCGGCGCGCTGGGCCGGGTTGCCGGACTTGAAGATGCCGGAGCCGACGAAGACGCCCTCGGCGCCCAGCTGCATCATCATAGCCGCGTCGGCGGGGGTGGCGATGCCGCCGGCGGTGAACAGCACGACGGGCAGCTTGCCGGCGCTGGCCACCTCCTTGACGAGGTCGTAGGGGGCCTGCAGCTCCTTGGCGGCGACGTAGAGCTCGTCCTCGGCCATCGAGCGCAGCCGGTTGATCTCCGCGCGCAACGTACGCATGTGGGTGGTCGCGTTGGAGACGTCACCGGTGCCGGCCTCGCCCTTGGACCGGATCATCGCCGCACCCTCGGTGATGCGCCGCAGGGCCTCACCGAGGTTGGTGGCGCCGCAGACGAAGGGGACCTGGAAGGCCCACTTGTCGATGTGGTTGGCGTAGTCGGCCGGGGTGAGCACCTCGGACTCGTCGATGTAGTCGACCCCGAGGCTCTGCAGCACCTGGGCCTCGACGAAGTGACCGATGCGGGCCTTGGCCATGACCGGGATGGAGACCGACTCGATGATGCTGTCGATCATGTCCGGGTCGCTCATCCTGGACACGCCACCCTGGGCGCGGATGTCGGCGGGGACCCGCTCCAGCGCCATCACCGCCACGGCGCCGGCGTCCTCGGCGATCTTGGCCTGCTCCGCGGTGACGACGTCCATGATGACGCCGCCCTTGAGCATGTCGGCCATGCCGCGCTTGACGCGGGTGGTGCCGGTGGCGTGGGTGGGCTCAGCGGACTGCGAGGACTGGGAGGACTGGCTCATGGGGGTTCTCTTCCCTGATGGTGCGGTTCGGTGGTGCAGGGCGACGCAACGCCTGCGGGGGCGGCGCTGCTGCCGGCAGGGGCAGGCCAGATCCTACGCGTCCGGCGGCTCGGCTCCGAACCGCCTGCGACGAGCCAGCACACCGTCTGCCGTGCGGCTCACCGAGGCCGAGGCGGCACGACCGCGACCTCAGCGGGAGGCGTCGGCGGGGGGCTCGGGTGGCATCTCCCCCGTCTCGGCGACCTCAGCAGCGATGTCACGCAGCTTGCGGTTCAGGTGCTGGCTGCTGCGCCTCAGGATCGCCATCGCCTCCTCGGAGGTGACCAGGTTGCGCTCCATGATGATGCCGATGGCGGTGCCGATCTGCCGGCTGCTGGTCAGGGCCGTCCCCAGCTCCTCGGCATCCTGCTGACGCAGCAGCTGCTCCACGCCCAGGGCGGCGATCGGTGCATAGAGCGCCGCCAGCCCGACGGTCAGCTCACCGAACGCCGACGGGAACCGTGAGCTGAAGGTGAGCGAGGCCACGTCGCCGCCGGCCAGCGGGAGTCGGACCGCCAGCATGCTGCGGATCCCGGTCTCCTCCACGCACCGGCGGGCGAACTCCGGCCAGCGCGACTCCGTGGACAGGTCGTCCGCCGGCTCGAGGGTGGGCACGCGGGCGGCCTCCAGGCTGGGCCCCTCGCCCACCTCGTGCTGGAGCGCGTCGATCACCCGGGCGACCTCGTCCGTGGCCACCATCGTCCGCGGGGCCCGCCCCTTGCGGACCAGGGTCAGCCCACAGGTGGACTCCACGGGCATCGACCGGCAGGCGAAGAACACCAGACGCGCCAGGTCCAACCCGGTCCCCGTCGACGAGGCGAGGAGGTTGAGCAGACCCGACATATCGGCCGCCACCTCGGTGACCGCCTCGCGCGGCCGATCGTTCACGTCCCGTCACCTTCCCATCACGTCCATCCCACCCCAGGGGGACTTCGTCAACGGGCAGTCTACCGACCCGACGGCCCTACCCCGTGCGCGTGCGAGAGGCAGGCCCAGACCGCCTCTAGGGGTGTACCCGCCAGACGCCCACCAGGTGCCAGGCACCATCCCCTGCCGAGAACGCGACCCTGCTACGGTCAGCGGTAGACGCCTCGCGCGTCTGCCGGATCGAGCCGAGGTCTGGTCGCCCTTCGAGGAGCACCCGTGCCCGACCTTTCTTTCACCCGCAGACTGCGGGTCGGGCTGATCACCGACTCCGAGATCGTCCGGGATGGCGTCCGTGCGCTGCTGGCGCCGCATACCGCCCGGGTGACGCTTGTCGAGCCGGCCGGCCCCGCCGCGCCCGCCTGGGACGTCGCCCTCCTCGACGCGTGGTCGCCGGACATCGTCGACCAGGCGGCGTTGCGGAAGGCGGCGCGCGACCCGCGGATCCGCAGGGTCGTCCTCTACACCTCCTCCCACCCGGCCACCCTGCCTCCTTTCACAGCCAGCCGCCCGGCGCGGCTGTCGCTGCCCAAGCAGCTGAACGGCGCCCAGCTGGTGCAGGCCCTGGAGGAGCTCTGCGGCGGGCCCGCCCCTCGGACCACCACGGTCGACCGGGCCGAGCCCGCGCACGGGCTGACCCGGCGCCAGGCCGAGATCATCGGCCTGATCACCACCGGGCTGACCAACGAGGAGATCATCGAGCGGACCGGGCTGTCCAAGAACACGGTGAAGACCTACATCCGCGCGGCCTACGGCCGGATCGGCGTGGACAGCCGCGCCCGGGCAGTGCGCTGGGGTATGGAGAACGGCTTCCTGACCAGTCCGGGCTCGCCCAGCACGGTCCCGAGCCAGGCGGCCCGCCCCTTCCCCGTCGCCACGGCGAAGAGCAGACCCGACCCGTCGACTCAGGCGCCCTCGGAGCCGGGCCAGCTGTCCACCAGCTGACGGCGCACGTCCTCCAGCAACTGCGGCAGCGCCTTGGTCTGGGCGACGATCGGCAGGAAGTTGGCATCGCCCAGCCAGCGGGGCACGAGGTGCTGGTGCAGGTGGGCGGCCACGCCGGCGCCGGCCACCTCCCCCTGGTTCATGCCGAGGTTGTAGCCGGCCGGGTTGGCCGCCGCCGTCACCGCCCGGATCGCCGCCTGGGTCAGAGCGGTGAACTCAGCCGTCTCCTCGGCGGTCAGGTCGATGTAGAGCGACACGTGCCGGTAGGGGCAGACGAGCAGGTGCCCCGGGTTGTAGGGGAAGAGGTTGAGCACGACGTAGCAGTGCTCCCCCCGGTGCACGATCAGCCCGGCCTCGTCGTCCTTCTGCGGCGCTACGCAGAAGGGGCAGCCGTCCCCCGCGTCCTTGCTGGGTCGCTCGCCCCGGACGTAGGCCATCCGGTGCGGCGTCCACAGCCGCTCGAAGCCGTCCTGCATCCCCGGCAGGTCGGCGGCCTGCTCGACACCGGCGTCGCCTCCGTCGCTCATGGCGGGCAGTCTACGGTCGCGGGCCGCCCAGATCGGCGCAGGCCAGGGGTCAGCTCCGGCCCGACGCGGCGAACAGCCCGGGAAGATGCGGTGCTCGGGAAGATGCCGTGCTCGGGAAGATGCCGTGCCCCGGACGGGTTGGGTCAGGGTATGACGCACCCCAGCCGCCCGCACGCGCTCGCCGACGACCCTTCCGTGCACGACCCAGAGGCCTACCTGCCGCTGGCCTCGGAAGGGGTGGCGCGTCAGCTGGCCGACATCGACCGGTCCGGCACCACCGACGCGGCGTCGATCCAGGGCCGTCCGATCGTGGTCATCACCATGCGCGGCGTCCGCTCCGGGCGGCTCCGCCGGGTGCCCCTGATGCGGGTCGAGCACGAGGGCCGCTACCTCGCGGTGGCCAGCAAGGGCGGTCACCCCACGCACCCGACCTGGTTCCACAACATCAGCGCCCACCCGGACGTGCTCGTCCAGGACGGCACCACGACGCACCCGTTGCGAGCACGGCTGCTCGAGGATGGCCCGGAGCGCCAGGAGTGGTGGGACCGGGCCGTCGCCGCCTTCCCGCCGTATGCCGAGTACCAGGAGCGGGCAGCGCACCGCACCATCCCGCTGTTCCTGCTGGAGCCGACGACCTGAGCTTCAGGGGCGGGTCGGCAGGCTGACCTGACGGCCGTGGGTGACGTCCGCCCGGGCGGCGTCGAGCACGGCTGCCGGGACGGTCAGCTCGGGCGCCACGTCCACCGCGGAGAAACCCTCACGGCCGAACGAGCTGACCACGGCGCGGACCATGGCCAGCGCGACCGCCTCGGGCGGCAGCTCGCCGAGCGGCTCGAGGAGCACCAGCTCGGGGTTGCCGCGACCGACCCGGGGCAGCACGGACAGCCGGCAGACCGCCAGGCCGACGTGCTCCCCGTCGCACTCGGCCACCCAGGCGGGCAGGTCGGCGCTACGCCCTGCCCACCGCGTCGCGAACTCCTGCACGTGCGGCGGGCCTGACGACGTGTCGACATCCGCCCGGCGCAGCGCCTGCAGGTGCAGGGCCCCGAGGAGGAAGGCCTCGTCCTCCGTCACCGGACGGACCCGGACCCGGGCGGCCGCGCTACCCAGGGAGGCAGCACCGGAGGCCGCACCGGACGCTGGAGACGGCATACCCGCCAGACCGCCTGCCTCGTCCGCCGCCACGGCCGGCCTCAGACCTGGACCCGGTCCCGGATCGCGGCGGTGATCTCGGCGACCGCCTCGGCGACCGGGACGCCGTTCTTCTGGCTGCCGTCGCGGTAGCGGAAGGACACGGCGCCCGCGTCGCGGTCCTCTCCGCCGACGATCAGGATGAACGGTGCCTTGGACTTGCTGGCGTTGCGGATCTTCTTGGGGAACCGGTCGTCGGACAGGTCCAGGTCGACGCGCACGCCCTGCGCACGCAGCTGGGCCGCCACGTCCCTGAGGTAGTCGTCGAAGTCCTCGGCCACCGGCACGCCGACCACCTGCACGGGCGCCAGCCACGGCGGGAGCTGCCCGGCGTAGTGCTCGATGAGGACGCCCATGAACCGCTCGATCGAGCCGAACTTGGCCGAGTGGATCATCACCGGCTGCTGCCGGGTACCGTCGGCGGCCTGGTACTCCAGCCCGAAGCGCTCGGGCTGGTTGAAGTCCAGCTGCACGGTCGACATCTGCCAGGTCCGGCCGATGGCGTCGCGCGCCTGGACCGAGATCTTCGGGCCGTAGAAGGCGGCACCGCCCGGGTCGGGCACCAGCTCCAGCCCGGTCTCGCGGGCGCACTGCTCCAGGACCCCGGTCGCCTCGGCCCACTGCTCGTCCGAGCCGATGAACTTGTCCTTCTTGTCCCCCGTCTCGTCGCGGGTGGACAGCTCGAGGTAGAAGTCCTCCAGGCCGAAGTCGCGCAGCAGGCTGAGCACGAAGTCGAGCAGGTGCTTGATCTCCGCGGCGGCACCCTCGCGGGTGACGTAGGAGTGCGAGTCGTCCATCTCCAGACCGCGCACCCGGGTCAGGCCGTGGACGACGCCGGACTTCTCGAAGCGGTAGCAGTGCCCCAGCTCGAACAGCCGCAGTGGCAGCTCCCGGTAGGAGCGCTGCCGGGAGCGGTAGATGAGGTTGTGCATCGGGCAGTTCATCGCCTTGAGGAAGTAGCGCTGCCCGTCCTCGTCCATGGCGGGAAACATGGTGTCCTCGTAGTACGGCAGGTGCCCGGAGGTGTGGAACAGGCCCTCCTTGGACACGTGCGGGGTCCCGACGTACTCGAAGCCCTCCTCGATGTGCCGCTGCCGCGAGTAGTCCTCCATCACCCGCTTCAGCACACCCCCCTTGGGGTGGAAGATCGGCAGACCCGCACCCAGCTCCTCCGGGAAGGAGAACAGGTCCATCTCGGCCCCCAGGCGCCGGTGGTCGCGCTTCTCCGCCTCGGCCAGGCGGTCGAGGTATGCGGTCAGCTCGGTCTTGCTCGGCCAGACGGTGCCGTAGATCCGCTGCAGCTGGGGGTTCTTCTCGCTGCCGCGCCAGTAGGCGGCGGCGCTGCGCATGAGCTTGAAGCCGTTGGCGATGAGCTTGGTCGTGGGCACGTGCGGGCCTCTGCACAGATCACCCCAGACGACCTCGCCCTTGCGGTCGACGTTGTCGTAGACCGTCAGCTGCGAGCCGCCGACCTCGACGGAGGCGCCCTCGGCCGCGTCGTCGGCGGCACCGCCCTTGAGGCCGATGAGCTCCAGCTTGTAGGGCTCCCCCGCCAGCTCGGCGCGGGCCTCGTCGTCGCTGACCTCGCGGCGGGCGAAGGTCTGGCCGGAGTTGATGATCTTCTGCATCGCCTTCTCCAGGCGCTTCAGGTCATCAGGGGTGAACGGCTCCTCGACGTCGAAGTCGTAGTAGAACCCGTCCCGGATGGGCGGGCCGATCCCGAGCTTGGCGTCGGGGAAGGCCTCCTGCACCGCCTGGGCGAGCACGTGGGCGCAGGAGTGCCGCAGCACGTCCAGCCCGTCCGGCTCGCTGACCAGGACCGGCTCGACCTCGTCACCGTCCTGCAGCACGTGCGCCAGGTCCCGCAGCTCACCGCCGATCCGGGCGACGACGACCTCGCGGTCGCCGGCGAAGAGGTCCGCCGCGGTAGTGCCCTGCTCCACCGTTCGTTCGCTTCCTGCGACAACGACACTGATGGTGCTCTGGCTGGACACTGGCGTGCTCCTCGGGGTGGGGGGTGTGCTGCCCGCCAACCCTACCGGGCGGGGCACGGCATACCGGCACGGTTAAGGTCCGCAGCATGGGTCATGTCGAGCTCCGCGAGCCATCACAAGCCGACGCCGGGGTCACTCGGCACTTCACCGTGGCCGTCTTCGTCGTGCACGCCGGCCACGTCGCGCTGCACCCGCACCGCAAGCTCGGCCTGTGGCTGCCGCCGGGCGGCCATATCGAGATGCACGAGCTGCCCGACGACGCCGCCCGGCGCGAGGCATGGGAGGAGACCGGGGTCGCGGTGCGGCTGGTCGGCTCCCCCGGCATCACCCACGACGAGCTCGATGAACCAGGTGCGCCCCGGCAGCTGCTGCGCCCCGAGGGCGTCCAGGTCGAGGACATCTCCCACGACCCGCCGCACCAGCACATCGACCTGATCTACTTCGCCGTGCCCGACGAGCCCGCCATGGCGGGTCTTGCCCCGGGCGAGCTGCCGGTGATCGGCGCCGCTGCGGGCGGCGACGTGGGTATGCAGTGGGTCGACGAGGCGGGCCTGCTCATCCACCCGCTCACCGAGGAGGTGCGGGTGTGGGCCCGGCTGGCGCTGGCGGAGGTGCCGCGCCGGACCCTGGTCTCCTAGTCGGTGCGGTCCTCGGGGTCCGGCGACTCCGGTCCGGGGCGCGGGTCTGCGGGCCGGGAGAGGCCGGGCAGCACCGCCTCCCCGCCGCGCAGCGCCTGCATGGCTCCGGGATGCTGGCCGATCAGGGCGCGCCCCTGACGGCGGTAGCGCAGCAGCTGCCAGGTCCCCAGTGCCCAGAAGGGGAACTGCACGGCCATGGCGACCCGGAAGTCGTCCAGCCCGTAGCTCGAGGGACCGCCCGGCGCCCGCAGGTCCAGCACCAGCCCGATGAGGCCGATGGTCAGCAGGGACGCGACGAACCCGCCGACGTTGATCATCCCGTTGGCCCGGCCGTAGCGCTCGGAGGGGTGGAAGGTGCGGGCCAGGTCGAAGCTGACCATCGACCCCGGTCCACCGACCGCCGTGACCATCACCATCACGACCAGCAGCCAGAGCGGTGCCGGGCCGGGCCACAGCAGCACCACGGCCCAGACCGCGGCGATGGCGCTGACGAGGACCAGGACGAGCGTCGAGCGGTGGTAGGGGATCCGGCTCGTCAGCAGGCCGATCACCGGTCCGGTCACCATCCCGGTGAAGGTCATCAGGATGAGCATCCCGCTGGCCGTGGTCGACTCCAGGCCCTGCGCGATGAGGAACGGGTAGCCCCAGAGCATGGTGAAGACGGTGGGACCGAACTGGGAGGAGAAGTGGACCCAGAGCCCGAGCTTGGTGCCGGGGTTGCCCCATACCTCAGCCATGGTCTTGGCCAGGGCACGGATCTTGATGCGCTCGACGACGTCGCCGACATAGGGCGAGTCGCGCACGAGCAGGACCAGGGCGATGCCCAGCACGACCCCGGCCCCGGCGGCGATGCCGTAGGACCAGGTCCAGCCGAACCGGGACAGCGCCGCCGCCAGCGGGGTCGCGGCGGCGACGGCCCCGAGCTGACCGACCATGCTGGTCAGCTGGGTGACCATCGGGGCCTGCTTGACGCGGAACCAGAAGGCGATGAGCCGCAGCAGGCTGGTGAAGATCATCGCGTCGCCGCAGCCGAGGAGGACGCGCGCGACGACGCCGACCTCGAAGGTGCCGGCGAAGGCGAACAGGAACTGGCCGACGGTCATCAGGGTCAGCCCGACCAGCATGAGCCGTTTGGAGCCGTAGCGGTCGATGAGGACGCCGACCGGGATCTGCATGACCGCGTAGACGGCCAGCTGCAGCACCGTGAAGGTGGACAGCTGCGAGGCGGTGATGTCGAAGCGCTCGGCGGCGATGATCCCCGCCACGGACAGCGAGGTCCGGTGGAAGACCGCCAGCGTGTAGATGCTCAGGCCCACCGCCCAGATGACCCAGGCGCGGCGTCGCCCGATGTTGTGCACCTGCCGCCGATGCTCCCTAGCCATCCATGCCGCCCATCCCTATCTTTCCCGGACCTCTTGCCGGATCGTCCAGCTCTGCATGCGAGGGCGGCGGACCTCTCGGTCCGTCCACCTCGCGGCGCCCCTACTGTGCTGCGACACTGAGCGAGCCTCATGAAGCGGGGCGTATGAAACGGCCCTCCAGGGGTAGCACGTGCGCGGTGAAGTCCCTCGTGAAGTCCTTCGTGAAGTCCTTCGTGAAGTCTCAGGTATACCGCACAGCTTTCTCCATCCGATCGGGCCGGGGCGCGGTCTCCGAGTCTTCGCAGGGTTCGAGAGCACCTACCTGCCGCTGGCCGACGTGGACGGCCTGGAGGCGACCGGGCATGCCCGTCGCTGGCGGGCGGACCTGGAGGGCCTGCTGGACGCCGGGGTGCGGCACCTGCGCTACCCGGTGCGCTGGCACCGCATCGAGCCGGAGCCCGGAGTCTACAGCTGGGACGAGACCGACGCCGTGCTGGCGACGATGGCCGAGCTCGGGCTGGTCCCGATCGTGGACCTGCTGCACCACACCAGCTATCCCGCCTGGCTGGTCGACGGGTTCGTCGACCCGCGCTTCGGCCCGGCCTACGTCCGCTTCTGCGCCGCGGTGGCGGAGCGTTACCCGTGGCTCTCGGCCTACACCCTGGTCAACGAGCCGTTCGCCACCCTCTTCCTGGCCGGGCACGAGGCCCTGTGGCCGCCCTACCGCCGGGGGCTCGACGGCTTCGTCTCGCTGCTGCGCGCGGTCCTGCCGCCCCTCGCGGAGGCGGCCGCCATCTGGCGTGCGGCCCTGCCCGAGGCCGCCCACGTCTGGGTCGACACCGCGGAGCACCACACGGGTCACGGCGGTGGTGCGGGTTACGCCGAGCTGTGCAACGACCGGCGGCACGTCGCCCTGGACCTGTTCCTGGGTCATGACCTCGACGTCGAGCGCCCCTTCCTGCAACGCCTGGTCGCGGCGGGGGGCGAGGACCTGCTCACCCTGCCGCACGGCGCGATCGACCTGCTCGGCCTGGACTACTACCCGCACAGCGAGTGGTTCTACGACGACGCCGGCGGGCGGGCGCCCTCGCCGGAGCCCGTCGGGCTCGCCCGCATCATCTCCGCCTACGGCGACCGGTATGCGGTCCCGCTGCTGCTCACCGAGACGAACATCCGCGGGCTGCCCTCGGACCGGGTCACCTGGCTGCGGCACGTCCTGGAGCAGTGCGAGCAGGCGGTCGCCGCGGGCTACGACCTGCGTGGAATGTGCTGGTTCCCGCAGGTGGACTCCCACGACTGGGACTCGATGCTCGCCCTCTACCGCGGCCGCCCGGACCCCGTCGGGGTGCACGGCTGGCCGCGGTCCGGGGACTCCCGGGACTGCTGGCACACCGTCTTCAGCGCGGCCTGGCGCGCGGTCGCCGCGGGTGCCCGCGCCGCTGACCTGCCCGCCTACCGCTGGCAGCCGCCGTGCGACACCCAGCTCGCCGGTTTCGCCTCCCTGATGCCCGACTGGCCGTGGCAGGACCCCCCGCACGGGGAGAGGGTCACGTCCCGACCTGTCGCCCGACCACGCCTGTCCCCCCACGATGAAGGAGCAGCCATGAGCACACAGAACGGCCGGGACCTGGTCGTCCTGGCCCACCTGAGGTGGACCTGGGTCTGGCAGCGGCCCCACCACCTGGTGTCGCGGCTCGCCGGGTGGCGCGCCGAGGGGGGACGGCATACCTGGTATGTCGAGGAGCCGGTCCCCGCGGATGTCGCCACCCCGGTCCTGCGCACCGAGCAGCACGGCGACGTGACCCGCGTGTGGCTGGAGGTCCCGCGCCGCGTGAACGGCAGCGTCCCGCACCCGCACGTCGACTTCGACACCCCCGAGGCCGCAGGCTACGGCGACCTGCTGCAGGGGTTCCTGCGAGAGCACGGGGTCGCCTCCCCGGACGTGTGGATCTACACCCCCACCGCCATCGACCTGCTGGTTGCGGTCCGTCCGCACCGTCTGGTCTACGACGTCATGGACGACCTGGCCAGCTTCCGGCACGCGCCCCCTCGGCTGCGCGAGCGCCAGCAGCATCTGCTCGACACCGCGGACGTGGTCTTCACCGGCGGGCGGTCGCTGCACGAGGGCGTGCTGCGCCACCGCACGGAGGACGTGCACCTGTTCCCCAGCGGCGTGGAGTCGGCGCACTTCACGGAGGCGCGGTCACGGCGAGGCACGCACGAGCGGCCGGTCGCCGGCTACGTGGGCGTGATCGACGAGCGGGTCGACCTCGACCTCGTCGGACGCCTGGCGGAGCGGTTGCCGGACTGGACCGTGCGGATGGTCGGGCCGATCGCGAAGATCGACCCCGCCTGCCTGCCGCAGGCGCCCAACCTCGAGTACCCCGGGCTCGTCGCCTACGCCGACCTGCCCGACGTCCTGGCCGGGTTCGACGTCGCGCTCATGCCGTTCGCGCTCAACGAGTCGACCCGCTCGATCAGCCCGACCAAGACGCTGGAGTACCTCGCGGCGGGCCTGCCGGTCATCTCCACCCGCGTCCCCGACGTGGTCAACGTCTACGGCGACGTCGTGCACCTTGCCGATGACGCCGACGGGTTCGCGGCTGGAGCGGAGCACCTGCTGCGGGCCGACGACGGCACGCAGCGGGACCGCCTGTGCGGGCCGCTGCTGCACGCGCAGGAGTGGGACACCATCGCGCTGGCGATGGCCGACCTGCTGGACCGCGTGCCGGTCCGGGCCGGCTCGCTCGCCCACGACCTGGAGCAGGCGCACCAGGTCGGCGTCGGTGCGGCGGTCAACGGGCTGCAGGACGCCGCGCTCGGGGAGCGCAGGCTGAGCGGCGACGGCGTCGACCACCTCGCGGACGCGGCGGTCGCCTCCGCGACGCCGTTCCTGCGTGCACCGCTGCTGAGTCGGCTCTCGGACGTCGGTCGGCTGCATCCGCGCGTCGGGACGCTCTGCCCCACCTGCGGCACCCCGGTGCCGTGCGCGACCGCGCGGGTGTTGGCGTGAACGCGGGACGTGCGGCATACCCGGCGCACACGGCAAGCGTGAGACCTCTGGGGTCGGAGCGCTTCGACGGCCTGGACCTGGTCGTTGTCGGGTCGGGATTCTTCGGGCTCACCGTGGCCGAGCGGGTCGCCGCCGGGCTGGGCCGCAAGGTGCTCGTCCTGGAGCGTCGGGACCACATCGGCGGGAACGCCTACTCCTTCACCGAGCCCGAGACCGGCATCGAGGTGCACCGCTACGGCGCTCACCTGTTCCATACCTCCAACGAACGGGTCTGGAGCTATGTGCGGCGGTTCACCGAGTTCACCGGCTACCAGCACCGTGTCCGCACGGTCTCGCGGGGCAAGGTCTACCCGATGCCGATCAACCTGGGCACGATCTGCGCCTTCTACGAGCGCCACCTCGGACCCGAGGAGGCTCGCGCGATCGTGAAGGCGGAGGCCGCCGAGGGTGGCCCGAGCGAGACGGCACGCAACCTGGAGGAGAAAGCGATCTCCCTCATCGGCCGCTCGCTCTACGAGGCGTTCATCCGCGACTACACCCAGAAGCAGTGGCAGACACCGCCGAGCGAGCTGCCGGCCAGCGTCATCACCCGGCTGCCGGTGCGTTACACCTTCGACGACCGCTACTTCAGCGACACCCACGAGGGGCTGCCCGTCGACGGGTATGCCGCCTGGCTGGAGCGGATGGCCGACCACCCGCTGATCGAGGTCGAGACCGGGGTGGACTTCCTGGCTGTGCGCGAGGACGTCCCGCCCGGCATCCCGGTGGTCTACACCGGCGCGCTCGACCGCTTCTACGGGTACCGCTTCGGGCGGCTCGGGTGGCGCACCCTGGACTTCGAGCAGGAGGTCCTGCCCGTCGGCGACTTCCAGGGTTGCCCCGTGATGAACTACGCCGACCTCGACGTGCCGTGGACCCGGATCCACGAGTTCCGGCACTTCCATCCCGAGCGGTCCTACCCCGGCGACCGCACCGTGGTGGTCAAGGAGTTCTCCCGGGCCGCGGAGGGCGAGGACGAGCCCTACTACCCCGTCGCCACCTCCCGGGACCGCGCCCTGCTGGCGCAGTACCGGGAGCTGGCGGCGGAGGAGCCGGACGTCTACTTCGGCGGCCGGCTGGGGACCTACCAGTACCTCGACATGCACATGGCCATCGCCTCGGCGCTGTCCATGGTGGACAACATCCTGACCGCCCGGCTGACCCTCGCTCCGTTGGCCGCCGGGTGAGCGTGCCGGTCAGTCGGTGTTGCGCCCGGTGAGCTTGTCCCGCAGCCGGTCCACCATCCCCACGCCCGCGCCGACCGTCTTGTGGAACAGCTCGGAGTGGGGGGCGCTCGGGTGGGGCCGCGTGGGGGCCAGCTTCATCGCGCCCTCCACCTTGCTGCGCAGCTCCACCAGGTCCTCGGGCGAGATGTGGGCCCGGAGCTTGGGGAACTGGTCGGTCTCCTCGTCGCTGGCGTGGTGCCGCAGCAACGACTGCATCTCCCGCACCTGCACCAGGAACTCCGGCTCTCCGGCGTCGAGGTCCTCGATGCGCTTCATCACGTCGACGAGCTCGTCGTGCTCCTTCTTGTCCTGCTCGACGACCTCGGCGCCGTCCGGAAGGTGCTTCTCGATGGCGGGGTAGACATGCATCTCCTCGGCCACCGCGTGCCGCATCACCTCGGCGATCAGCCGGTCGGCGAGGTCCCGGCGCTCGGAGGCCTCCGCGCTCTGCAGGATCTCGTCGATGAGCTCCAGCATCAGCGCGTGGTCCGCGGTGAGGAAGTCGACGACGTCCTGGTTCTCGGGGGCGTCGTCGGTGCTGTGGGTGGTGGGGTCAGTCATGCATCCTGTCCTTCCGGATCGGGGGTCTGCCTGCCCGGTTCAGGCTAGTGACGGACGGGCGGTCCGGCATCCCCACCGGGCCAGGTCACCCCGGTGGCCCAGGCACCCCTGGCCGTGGCCCAGGCCTGGCTTCCTGTGGTGCCCCTCGCTTCAAGGGGCGCCTGGCTCTCTCGTGGCTAGGCTGGCTGGACGCAGCAGGTCTGGTGGGATGCGGAGGGCAACGTTGACCGAACCGATGACCGCACCGGTGACGAACCGATGACGCAGCGAGTCCTGACGGGCACGGTGACGGTGTGACGGCCACCCGGTGGACCTTCAGCGGCCGCATCCTGGGTGTGGGGACGACCAGTGGGGTCCGGCTGGTCGTCGGCGTCTGGGACACCTCGCCCCTAGGCTCCTTCGCCGACGTCATGGTCGAGCAGGCAGGGGGACACCGAATCTTGCTGGCACCCTCCCAGGAGGTTGCTGACTTCGTCGCGGGGACCTACACCTTCGACGAGACGCGGATCGAGCCGGTCGAGGTCGAGCTCCCTGGCGACGCGCGCATGGAGGTCGTCTCGTCGTCCTTGTCCCTCGTCGCCGCCCTCGGGCGGCGCACGGCGATGGGATGGCTCCTGCGCGGCATACCTCGCCGGGTCGCAGCCAACCCGCTCTTCTCGACGGCGACCGACCCGGTGGCGCGGGTGATCCTCCGCGGTGTGCGCACCCGTGGGACCGCGGGCCAGGGACGGCGGGAGTACTACGGCGCCACGGACGTCCGCGCGGTCACGTCAGTGTCGGGACGGCTCGATGGCGTCGATCTCGGTACGCTCACCGCGGTCGACCCGCCAGCCAGCTTCGGCTTCTCCTCGACACCGCGCCGGCCCTCGCTGACCCAGGTGGTGACCACCATCCGGCAGCGGTGAAACCCGGCTGTCGCAGATCAGGCGCCGCGCAGTGCGGCGGTCAGCTGGCCAGGGCCAGGTCGGCGCCCAGCTCGGGCACGGCCCGCTCGCGGACGGCAGACTCGACCAGCTCCACCGCCCGCTCCGTGGTGACGCGCAGGGCGATCGCCAGCTCCGCCGTGAGCAGGTCGAGCGCCTCGCGCAGCAGGTTTGCCTCGCCGTAGGAGACCTTGACCTCGTCGTCGCGTCGGGTGACATCGCGGATGAGACCGGCGACCTTGAGCAGGTCACCGCTGCGGAGGCGCTCGGTGTTGTGCTTGAACCGGCGCGACCAGACCTTGTCGAAGGGCTCGCCCTCGTCGGCCAGCTCCGCGAAGACCTCACGGATGCGCGCTGCGTCGATCACGGCACGGACCCCGATCTCCTCGGCCGCCTCGACGGGGACCGCCACCGACATGTCGTCGGTATGGACGTTCAGGATCAGGTAGCGCCGGCGCTCGCCCTGGATGGTCCGGCTGGTGACCTTCGTGACCGTGGCCGGCCCGTGCTGAGGATGGATGAGGATCTGACCCTTGCTGAACTGCACCCGTTTTCCTTTCGTCTCCCCCGGCTGACCGCGCCCCACACACTATGTAGACAATTCTAGCAGAAATTCAAGAAAAAGCCAGCCCTTGGGCCGAAAAGGGATAAGTGTCTTCGGATCTCGACGATTTCACCCGCGAGCCGCGACGTGTTGGACGCAGGCTCGTGCCGTCGGCCTGGCGTCCAGGCGGAGCGGGTCGATGGGCTGCTGACACACGTCACAGGTGCCGTAGGTTCCCTGCGCCACCCGCTGCAGAGCCGCCTCGATCTCCTCGAGGTGCCGGCGCGCCTGGTCGGTCACCGCCGACAGCTGGGCGCGCTCGAAGGCGATCGTCTGCCCCTCGGGGTCGTGCTCGTCGTCGGCGTTGGAGTCCCGTGAGGCCTCGAAGAACGAGCTCATGTCCTCCGTCAGCTGCCGGATGCGGGCGGAGAGCGCAGCATGCTCCTCCCGAAGCCGGGTGACGAGATCTCCGGACACGGAATGAGGGTCCTGGGCAGAAGGGACGTGCGGCATGATGGGAGTTCCAACGGCGGGAATTCCTCGACCATTCCACGCTTTCGCTATCGCTGTCGTCTGGGACGTCGCTGTCCCTGGTGCGATTCCCCGGCCCATCGGTGGCCCTTTCGCACGCCGCTGTCTGGTGTGATCATGCACCTTCCGGTTTCGCACACCGAGCAGGCGGTGAGCGCTAATGTCAGGCATGCACGAACGACGCTGGCCCTGGGTGGTGACGTCGGCCCTGTTGCTGGCGGCCGCCGTCGCCGCCGCGGGCTCGACATACCTGCACTGGTTGCCCTGCCGTGGCGCCCTGCTCTCCAGCAGCCTGCTGGAGGGTTACCAGCACGGTCCCGGTCCGGGCTTCTCCGATGCGTGCCTGCAGCGCATGGACGCCGGCGGCCTGCCCTTCCCCTATCCGCGCAACCCGTCCGAGCAGACCGCCTGGGCGGCGGAGCTGGGCGTCCTGGCGATGCTTCTGGCCGGGACGGCGTGGCTCGTCCTCGTGCTCGGGGTCCGGTGGTCGCTGCGGACCAAGGCCGTGGCTGTTCTCCCAGGACTGGCCACCCTGGCTCTTGCCGTCGCCTCAAGGGCGGCTGCTGCAGACCCGGATCGCCATCCAGATGGCACGATCTCCGGCTGGCTCGAGGTGGCCCCCGAGGCAGCCGCGCTGGTGGCGCTGACCGCGATCTGGCACTGGCAGCCCGAGGTCCAGGAGGGCGGGTTCGCCCAGGTGGTGGTCGTGGCGTGGGGAGCCAGCGCGTTCGGCTCTGCCCACATGGTCGTCGAGTACGTCTTCATGGTCGGCTTCAGCGCCGCCAACTGGGACGTACCACCGCTCACCGGCTTGTTCACCGTGATCACCCTCATGCTCTCGGCCGTTCTGCCGCTGATCCTGCCTGTCCGCTCCTCAGGCAGTCCGACAGCGGCAGGATCGGGGCCGCTGACCCCCTCCGAGCACAGCGCCAGATCGGCGGCTGCGAGCTGAGAAGCCCGGAGGCCGGGCCACCGCCGCAGCGAGCCTCCCTGAAGACGATGCCCCACCCGAGGTCGACACGTCGCTGGTGGTGCACGCAGCCGTGACACGAAGAAGGCCCCTCGCCTGCGTTTCCGCAGGCCAGGGGCCTCGTGACTGAGGAACAGTCGGGTGGACGCAATAAAGCGTTGCGGGAACAGGCGACCTCGGGTTGAGAGGCTTGTTTCCGCTTGGGATCAAGGGAACCGCGAGGATGCCGACCTCGCCGGGGAGCCGGATGATCCGTTGATCGATGCGTCGGCGGAACCAAAGAAACGACCTCGAACACGCCTCACGGACGAGGAAGTGGACGCTATGCGAACATCCCGCGCGCAAGGGATGAGCGTGAACGCGCTGGCGCGTCAGTTCGAGGTTCACCGGGGCACCGTGTGGGCAAAGACGAGGCGACGATCCCCCGCAGCGCGGGAGTCGGGCTGATCGCGCAGTTGTTTCGTAGAGTAGATGGCACGCGGAGTGTTGCAAGGACGGAAGTCAGGAGGTGTCTCGGTGTCGGTAACGACAGGCCCCACGGTCGGGCGTGCGGGACGCCCGGAGAAGCGGCGCGCCATCGTCCGCGGAGCACGGCGTGTGTTTGCGCTGGAGGGGTACTCCCGGGCGAGCATCGAACGGATCGCTGCGGACGCGGAGGTGTCTACTCGCACGATCTACAACCACTTCTCGGACAAGGCGGAGCTGTTCACGACGGTGATCGAGGACAGCGCCACGGCGGTCGCCGAGGCCCAGGAGGGACTGATCCGTGAGTATCTGGACCCCGTCGTGGAGTCCGGAGACCTGGACGGTCTGGTGCGGTTCGGCAGACGATGGGCGGCATCGGCCCAGGACGCCGAGGAGCACTTCGCTCTGATGGGCCACGTCTCGGCCGAGGCCCACTTCATCCCCCCGGAGGCGATCCGGGTGTGGCAGCAAGCTGGTCCATCTCGGGTCGAGCAGGAAATGTCCACACGGTTCGCCCGGTTGGCCGAGCTTGGGCTGATCCACGCACCGGACCCACACCGCGCTGCGGCTCACTTCATGTTGCTGGTCGGAAGCGCCGTTGCGCAGGACAGCCTCAACGGCGCGGTCCCGCTGCCCAAGGCCGAGGTTGACCAGATCGCCGACGCCGGAGTCGAGGCGTTCCTGCGCGCCTACCGCGCCGAAGACTGACCCGCGCCTTCCCTCCACCGCCTAGAGACTCTGGGTCCCTGCCCCGGCCACCCCGGCTCGGGTTTCCCGCTTCCTCGCTGTGCCGAACCGGCTCGCGCGACCTCCTCATCAACAGTTCGACGGCTGCCCTCTTCCCCGAAGTACAATACATGTTGTAGTGTAGATTGGGAGGGAGCACAGCAGAGCGAGTCGAGGGAGTTGATGATGAGGATCGCTGTCATCGCAGGCAGTACGCGGCCCAAGCGCCGGGCACGGATGGTCGCGGACTGGGTGACCGAGGTGGCACGCCGGCACATAGCGGGCTCGGAGGTGAGGGTCGACCTGGTCGACCTCGCCGATGTCGACCTTCCACTGCTTGATGAGCCGGTCGCTGCCGCGCACGGGCTCTACGAGCATGAGCACACCCGCCGGTGGGCCGAGACCATCCGCTCCTACGAAGGCTTCGTGATCGTCACCCCGGAGTACAACCACTCCGTGCCCGCAGCGTTGAAGAACGCCATCGACTACCTCTACGCCGAGTGGTCGAACAAGGCGGTGGGCTTCGTCGGGTACGGGCTCAACGGAGGCGTGAGGGCGATCGAGCACCTGCGCCTGATCGTCGCCGAACTCGAGATGGCCGACGTCCGCTCACACGTGCTGCTGTCGTTGTTCGGTGACTTCGAGCTGGCCGACACGATCGAGCCCGGCGTCCTGAAGCCCGGTGACCACCAAGAGGCAACCCTCACCCGACTGGTCGATGAGGTCGTCGCGTGGTCCGGTGCTCTGCGCCCGCTACGCGAGCAGAACTAGCAGCCAAGCGATCATCGGTGCCCGCAACGGGCGCGTAAGAAAGGAACAACATGTCCTCGTCACCTTCCCCCACTGCCGCTGTCGCCGGTCGTCGGGAGTGGGCCGGGCTGGCGGTGCTGGCCCTGCCGACGCTGCTGCTCGCGATGGACATCACAGTCCTGCACCTCGCGGTCCCGCAGTTGACCGAGGATCTGGCGCCGAGCAGCTCCCAACTGCTCTGGATCATCGACATCTACCCGTTCCTGATCGCGGGCCTGCTGACCACGATGGGACGCCTCGGCGACCGGATCGGACGCCGACGCCTGCTCCTGATCGGCGGCATAGCGTTCGCCGCAGCCTCAATGCTGGCCGCGTTCTCACCCAACGCGACCACCCTGATCCTGGCCCGTGCGCTCCTCGGCGTGGCCGGGGCGACCCTGATGCCCTCGACCCTGTCGCTGATTCGGAACATGTTCCTCAACGAGGACCAGCGGACTCGGGCGATCTCGATCTGGATGAGTAGCTTCTCCGTCGGCGCGATCCTTGGCCCGATGGTGGGCGGGCTGATGCTCGAACACTTCTGGTGGGGCTCGGTGTTCCTGCTCGCACTGCCCGTCATGGCACTGTTGCTGATCGCCGGCCCCATCCTGCTGCCCGAGTACGCCGACCCCAACGCGGGCCGCCTGGACCCCCTGAGCGTCGTGCTGTCTGTGATCGCGATCCTGGCTGGCATCTACGGCCTCAAACAACTCGCCGAGGCCGGCCTCGCGCCGATACCAGTCACCATGATCGTCATCGGCGTGATCGTCGGGGCCGTGTTCATCCGCCGCCAGAACAAGCTGGAACACCCCCTGCTCGACCTTGCCCTGTTCCGTCGCCCCGCCTTCGGCGCTGCCGCGACCGCGCTCACCCTCGGCCAAATCGTCATGGCCGGTACTCAACTGTTCGTCGGTCAGTACCTCCAGCTCGTGCTCGGCATGCGCCCCTTCGAGGCCGGATTGTGGATGCTGCCCACAGCGGTCGCTCTCATCATCGGCACCCTCGGCGCGCCCTATGCCCTGCGGTTCGCCCGTCGATCAGTCGTAATGACCACAGCCGCGACCACCGCCGCCGCCGGATTCGGACTCATCGCCCTCGCCGGAAGCACCTCCGGTCTTCCGTTCGTCGTCGCCGGGCTCATCGTCGCATCCCTGGGCCTGGGACCAGTCGCCACCGTCAGCACCGATCTCGTCGTCGGCACCGCCCCACCAGAACGCGCCGGCTCCGCCTCCGCCATCTCCGAGACCGCATCCGAACTCGGCCAAGCACTCGGCATCGCACTACTCGGCAGCCTCGGCTCACTCATCTACCGACTGCAAGTCACAGACTCCCTGCCGGACGACGTGCCAGCCACCGAAGCCGAAGCCGCGACCGGCACCATCGGCGGCGCCCTCGCCGCCGCCGAACGACTACCGGCAGACATCGCCGAACCACTCATTCTCGCCGCACGCGAGTCCTTCACCACCGGCCTACACGTCGTCGTCATCGTCTGCGCAGCCCTCATGCTCACAGCCGCCGTAGCCGCACGCCTCATCTTCCGCAGCCACGACACCCCGCGAGGAGGGAAAGGACAGAGCGGCCCTCCGTCCGGCGACTCAGGACATCCAGCGGTCGACGGGACCTAATGCATGGCTCTGCACTCAGCCTCCCCGGTCCTGCTCATCGTTGAAAGCCTCGCGATGCCGAACGAGCACGTATGAGCAGCAATGCCCACAGCCAGTCCGCACGGCTACTCGGCCATCCTCGCCCGCTCACGCACCATCCACCGACCCATCGGCCCCGTCGCCTACGACTGCGTAAAGCTGATCTTCGTCCGGCACGGTTCGGCGGTCCTGCTCAGCGAGTTCGGGCAGAAGCCCGCCAACGTCGGCGATGCGGTGATCCTCGGGGCGAACGTGCTGTGTGGCTCGGAACCCGAAGGGCATATCACGGTCACTACGATCTACCTGGACACCGACTATGTGATCGATCAGGTGTTCTGGCAGCACGCCGGACTGTTGCAGGATCGGCTCGAAGCCCAGGGACTCGCCGAAACGGTCTACTCCGAGCCGGCACAGATACTCCGCCTGGGCGAGGAGCGCGCGGGGATGCTGATGCCATGGCTGGACGAACTGGTCGAGCACAGCATCGACGGAGGCTTCCCCCGGAACTTCTACCGGATGCAGGCAGTGTGGTTCAGCATCGCCCACGTGATCGCCCCGTTCGTCAAGGTCTCCCCGGTACGGATATCGGCGTCGCAGCGCGCGCACATCCGGCCCACCCTGCCACGGCATCGTCAGTTCGCGCCGTTGCGTGCCGAGGCCCGACGGGCCGCCGAACTGCTGCATCAGGCACCCGCGGAGCAGTGGACCCTCGACGCCCTGGCCACCAGGGTGCATCTGTCGCCCTCGCAGCTCAGCCGGGTGTTCACCGACGCCTACGGCAAGACGCCCTTCGCGTATCTGACCATGCTGCGCGCCGAGCACCTTGCCAAGTCTCTGCGGGAGACCGATCTGCCGATCGAGACCGCGATGCGACAGGTCGGCTGGCACAGCCGCGGACACGCCGCCCAGCAATTCCGCAAGTACATCGGACTCACCCCCACCCGATACCGGCAACTGACCCTGCGCGCGAACTGAACGCCGCTCCTGCGAAAGACGACGGCGAGGCGAGGTCCGCCGATCTTCTGCATCAGGCAGAGCAGACCGCCGGCGAGTTCCCGCGACTCAAAGCACGAATCGAGGCTCGACACGACATCGATTTCGTGCCCGTTGAACAGGAAAGCCTCGACTACGGCTCACAGACATCCTCGACGGCCCGCGAGCCAGGCTCACTCAGCGAGCTTGAACCCCACGACGCCGGGAGGCTCGCCGCGCCACGGAGATCGGCCGTACGGTGGACAGACGAAGCACCGGCACGCCGGAAGGAGGCGATGGCACTGAGAATCTGGCTCGACGTTGCCTATCGCGAGAAGGACCAAGCCAAGGCTGCTGGTGCCCGCTGGGACCCGCAGGAGCGTCGCTGGTACGCCCCGCATCCCGGAATCCGCGCCCTCGACCGATGGCTGCCAACAGCCCCACCACCCGCGTCCGCTCCCGTCGCCGAGCCCGGACCCTCGTGGTCGAACGACCCTGTCGTGTTACTCCGCGACGCTACCCAGACCGAACCGCTGCCATGGGCGGTCCGGGCGCCCTTCGGCTGGTTCTGCCACATGTGCGACTCCACGTGCAACGCCGGTGAGATCCAGATGGCGAAGATACAGACTCGGTGGCTGCACCGACCAACGATCATCACTCAGCCGATCGAGTGGCGCCATCACCTGCAACGCCGTGAGGATGTCGACTGGCGGCTCCTCGTCCACATCACCCAAGTCCTTGAAAAGACTCTCGCACCCAGAACCGCGATCCGTTGGAACCCCAGGACTCAGCGGCTCGACACGATCACCGGACCTATCCGCGACTGGCGCGACCTCCGCGACCGGCAGAAGCAGCGCCCCTGACCGCCCCCCCTGAACCAGTACTCCCCGGACCACCGCACAGTCGCCGACACCCCTTATGCACAGGGCGGCTGCCTCTGTCTGGACCATCGCAGTGAACATGTGCATGGACGTGAGCTACAAGCGGCAGATCACCTACCCTCCTGGTCTTGCGGTCACCGGCCCAGGGACGGCCCGTCGTGGCGCCGGCCGCTGTCGCGGGAGTTGACGGAGAGCTGGCCGCGGCGTCCTGCGAGGGCGCGTTCGGCGTCCTCGCGGGCGGTCTGCTCGGCTGCGCTAGTCTGCTCGATCCGCTCGGCCGCCTCGGCGGGGGTGAGTGCGCGTAGTGCTTCGATTTCGGCGCGGGCCTGCTGTGCGGTGCGGGCTTGGTTCTCGGCGTTGGTGCGGGGTCGGGCGTGGAGGTAGACGGCTTGGTTCTTCGCTACCGTCTCGGTTCCGAAGATGCGGGCGTAGATGCGCAGGTGCGGCCAGGGGTCGGGTTCCAACGTCTTGCGCACCGCTTTCGCCGCCGTCTCCCGCTGCTCGGTCGCTTCGACTACGCGCGAGTCCGTGTCGATCCGGGGTCGGGTGACGCGCTCGACCCACGCTGCGCTGTCCTCGTTCCAGCGGGGCGGCTTCCCCCACGCGCTCGTCAGGCGCTGCTCCGCGTCGTGGGTGAGAGCCTGTGCGGTGTGGTGCTCGGCGGCGGCGCGGCGCTTGCCGAACCTGCCGACCGTGCGCAGACGGTCGCGCGCGGCCCTGTGCGCGGCGTTGGCGGTCTGCCACTCGGCCAGCGCCGCCGATGCCTGCTCGGTGAGCGGGGCGGCGACCTCGGCACGCACGACTTCGAGGTTCCGCTTCGCCGTCTCGCTGGCACGTGCTGCCTGGTCACGTTCCTCGCGCTGTGTGGCGTGCAGTTCACCCAGGGCGTCGGCGGCCTGCTGCCACAGCGCCGCCCGTTGCTCCGCGTACTCGGCTTGCTGGGTGAGGGCAGCGATCTCGGTGTTGACGATCTTGACGGGGCCGTCGTCGACCAACCCACGCACCGCCTCCGCTGCGCGCTGGGTGGCGTCGGGCAGGCCGCGGTCGGCGCGGTCGCGCTCGATGGCGTCGATGAACTGCTGCCGCGCGTCGGCCGGGTTCTCGGCGATGACGTGCAACTGATTCTCGTCCTCACCTCGGGTCATCCCGACATAGACCGCGGCGCCGCTCATCGCGTCGCTGAGGATCGTGTGCGACCCCTTGGCGGTGACGCCCTGCACCCCGTAGGCGGTCGAAGCGTAGGCCAGATGAGCATGCTCGGTGACGTAGGCGGCGGGCAGGCGCACCGTGCGCTCGCGTTTGCGGTCGCTGCCTGCTTCGACCGCCCATAGTGCTCCGTCGTCGGCGACGTGTTGCACGATCCACAGTTGCCGGTTCGCCACCCCCAGGGCGGTGTCGTTCTTCCGGGTTTGGATCAGATCACCGCGCCCGATAGCGAGGCCGTCGCTGCCGGTCGCGGTCGTCTGATCGTCTACGAGTCCGGCGTGCGTGCGCTGGTCGCGGATGCGGGCGTTCAGGCGGGCGGCCTCGTCGTTGGTGACGACCGTGACCGCCTCCCCGTCGCCGTGATGCTGGGCGATGTGCTCATGCAAATGCTCGGCGTCCGCGTGGAGGCGGATCAGGCCGATCGCGTGGAGTTGGTCGAAGATCACGCCCGGATCGTTCCGGTCACGCAACCGCACGGTGAGGTCGGCGTAGGTGGGGTCGGTGAACCTGTGCACCTCGGCCATGTCGATGGTGCGCCCCCGAATGGCTGCGGTCATGTCGAGCACGCCGCCTCTGCCAATTGCGGGGAGTTGCGCGCGGTCGCCGACGAGCGCGAGCGTTGCACCCGTCTCGGCGGCGACGGTGAACAGGGCGAGGGCGCTGTCCTGGTCGAGCATCCCGGCCTCATCCACCACGACCCGCTCCCCACCTTGGAGGCGTGCCGTCTCGGGCGGGCCGGTATAGGCGCGGCCCGTCTCCGGGTCGGTGTCGCCGCGCGCGAGGCGCGCCCACACCCCATCGGCGTTCCACCTATAGCCGTGGGCGTAGACGAGCGCGGCCACCGAATCCGCAGGCACGCCGAGGGCCTTTTGCGCGACGGCGGCGGCCTTCTTCGTCGGCGCCACCACCCGCGTAGGCCGACCCTGCTGTTGTGCGGCGGTGATGGCGGTGGCGAGCATGGTCGTCTTCCCCGACCCCGCCGCCCCTTCCACGATCACGAGGGGATCGGTGGAGGCGAGAGCTGCGGCGGCCTCGGCCTGCCCGACATCGAGACCGGCGGCCTGCGCCAGGTGTTGCACGCCCGGCAACACCGTCTCCCGCGCCGGCACTCGTGCGGTGAGGAGGTCGCGCAACTCGGTCTCAGCCTGCATCACGCGCAGACTCGTCAGATGCGCCACATGCTCAGGTGCAGGCTTGCCGGATGGGATGATCGTGAAGCAGTCCTCCACCGCCAACCGGGCCGCAACCGCGATGAAGTCACGTACCTCGGCAGGTGTCGCTCGCACACCGTACTCGGCCATGATCCGAGTCGCGTGCTCGGTCACCGTGTGCGCCGTCCACGCCGAGCTCCCTGCGGCGCAACGATCCAGCGTGCGGGAGGCGAGCTCCTGCACACTCAGATCATCCAGCGACACTGGGGGTTGCACAGGGCGTCGGTGGAGGTTGTCGGGGTCGTATCCGGCCTCGCGCAGCTCCGTCACCCAGCCGGTTTCCTCTCGCAAGGTGGTGGGCTTCTTTGCGGGGCGTTCATGCGCCCATGCCTCGGCTCTCAGGCGGGTGGCGACGACCGGCCCCATGCTCTCGCCGGGGTGCGCCTGATCCCAGGCGGCTTCAAGGCTTTCGAGGTTGCGGCGCACCTGCTCCCCCCGCTTGCTCATCACGGCGTTGTAGGGCTGCAACTCGGCAACTTCGCCGGTCACGGGGTCGAGGGTCAGGCCATGCCGGTCGAGCACTTCGGCCAGCTCGGGGCTGGCGGCGATCACGGCAGTTCCGAGTGCTCGGATTGTGCCTTGCTGTTTGAACAGGGCGGCGGTGAACAGGCCGCGCCACTTCCCAGCCGCGAACACGCGAGTGCCGATCTGCATGTGAATGTGCCGGTGCGGATCACCCGCCCGCGATGTGCGGTGCGTGATGCCCACGACCTGCATCTGCTCGATGGGCACGACCTCCTGCGCCCCCAACGACCCCACACGAGTCACGGAATGCTGGGCGAGCCACCGCCGAATCTCCGAGAGCGCGTCCTGCTGGGCAGCGTCCAAGGCTTCGGAGACCTCCGGGTGCAGCGCGGCGGCGATCGACAGCGACTTGGGCGTGTTGACGACCATCTCCATGAACCGCGGCGACCCCCGCCGATCCGACCCCGCCCGGCGGGGCCTGCCCATCGACTCCCCCGTGAGCGGGTTCTCCCAGTCCACCCATCCGGCGTATGCCGCAGGGTCAAGGGACAGTTCAGCGGTCACCGTGCCCGATCCGTCGAGCGCCGCGAACTGCGCCACGGTCGCCTCGGCCCCCAGGTAGTAGTCGTCGGCGCGGGAGCGGTCGGCCTCGACATAGCGCAGCGCGTCGGCTCCGGTGCCCCGGAACGGGATCACCCCGCCGCGCATCTCGACCACCGTCCTTCCGCTGCATCGCTGGCTATCTAGCGTATCAGCAACTACGGCACTTAGGATACGTCCATTCACTGAGAAAGAGGCGAGAACCGGGGAGGATGCTGCGAGCGGTTAGGAGCGCAGCGGCGTGGCGAGCGGGTGCGCTCGGGAGAGTGCGGCGAGAGGCGAGGGCATGGTGTCAGGAGAGTGAGGATGCGACAGAGACGATCCAGGCGCGTTGGTGGCGAGTCTCGACGGCGCGGGGGTCGTGGTTCGCTCGCACCCACACATCCGGGTGCGAGATGATGGAGACATGTCCTCTCCGTCGCTCCCGCTGACCGGATTGCTCTCCGATGACTCGGTGTGGAAGCCCGTGACAGTCGGGGAGTCAGGCGCGATCGTGTTGCGTGATGTGTCGCGGGAAAGGTTTGCCAAGGCGGTCTCCGTTGCCGATTCGAGCACGCTAGAGGCTGAGCGTGATCGGATCGATTGGCTCTCGGGCACCGCAATCCCCGGCCCCAGGGTGCTCGACTGGCGCACCACCGAACACGGAGCCTGCCTTGTCACCAGTGCAGTCGCGGGCGTTTCGGCTGACCGGCTCGATCCGGCCCAGCTCGCGCAGGCGTGGCCGTCGATCACCGATACCCTGCATCGACTGCACAGCATCCCCGCCAGCACCTGCCCGCACACGAGGACATTGGGCGAGATGATGGCGCTGGCCCGCGCGACCGTCGCCGAGGACCGCGTCCACCCCGAGTTCCTGCCCCAGCACCTCATCGACACCCCGGCCACGGTGATCCTCAAAAGCCTGGAGCACGACCTCCCACCACGCCAGGAACAAGAGGACGCCGACGCCGTGGTCTGCCATGGAGACCTCTGCCTCCCCAACATCCTCATCGACCCCGATACCTCGCTCGTGACTGGGCTTATCGACCTCGGACGGCTCGGATACGCAGACCCCTACGCCGACATCGCTCTCCTGCTTGCAAACGCCCGCGAGACCTGGCCCGACGAAGACACCGCTCGCCGAGCCGATCAAGACTTCGCCTCCAGCTACGGCACCGCCCTTGATCCCGAGCGTCTGGACTTCTACCTCCGACTCGATCCGCTGACCTGGTAGACCGCGATCGGCGTACGTTGAATTCGCAGGGACAAGCCGATCAAGACGCGACTACTTGTACTGCGCTACGACGTTCCAGCCTCCGAGTAGTGACGTGTGGGTGGGTCTCGGTTGCAGCAACGGACCGTAGGAAGTAGAGCACGCCGTCACCGACACCCAGCACGCGCATCGAGACCACGATGTCAGCGAGGTAGTGGTTCGGTGGCGTGGAACTGTCGGCGCTGGACACTGCTCACTTCGCGTTCTCGTCCTTTGACGCGAGAATAGGGACATGCCTCGCCGAGTGCCGTTCCCGCTCCAGGACCAAGTCCCGCCGGCCCTGCGTGATGTGCTTCTGGACTTCCACTGGGACGCAGAGTCGCTGCACGCGCTCGACCTGCCCGTGCGCTTCGTTGCGACCTCCGAGCTGACGTGGCACCTGAACCTGCCGTTCTGGTCAGCGGACGGATCGCCCTTCCAGATTTCGCCCAACGAGGTCGCGTCAGACCCCGCGAAGCACCCGCAGCAGTGGCACCGCACCCACGCCGCAGACCTCCGCCACCCGCTCGACGCCTACCTACGCGGAGACGGCCGGGTCGTCATCCTCGACGGCATCCACCGGCTCCTCAAGGCATTTCTCCTCCAACGGCCGCACATGGACGTGCGGATCCTGCCACCTGATCGGTTCGATGCCATCGCGGTGGCCCGACTGCCGACATGACCGGCAAGCCCCCCTCACGCCGCGCCGGAGCACTGACGACTCACGTACACGTCCCTGATGCCCGCGCGGTCTGAACGTGCGTGGGCTTCTGGCCGAGCCTAGGCGGGATGAGAGAATCGAGGGATGGATTACTCGCGTGCATTGGACGCCTTGATCCGGTGGGCGCAGGATCGCGCCGACGTTCGGGCGCTCGTGCTGACCGGATCGGCGGCCGCCGAAGCCGCGCATCCGCTCTCCGACCGAGATATTGAAGTATTCACCACGGACATCGACGCGCTTCTGACAGACGAGTCGTGGTGGAGCGACCTCGGCGACGTGCTTGTCGTCGAACGGCTCGAAGACGGCGACGGTAATCCGACCCGCTTGATCTACTACGCGGGCGGCAAGATCGACTTCACCCTACTGCCCGCCGAGCGCCTAGCCGGTCGAGGCTATGCGCGTCCGTTCCGGGTGCTGCTCGACAAGGACGGCACCGCCGCGACCGCCTCACTATCTGCGTCCTCCGCAGAGCTGCCCTCGGCGGCGGAGTTCGAAGAGTCGGTCAACTGGGCGTGGGCGGCTGCGCTGATGCAGGCCAAGGCCATTGTGCGCGACGAGCCGTGGTCAGCGAAACTGCGCGACCAAGACCTCAAGGGCGAACTGCTGCGGATGATCGAATGGGATCACCTGGTCCGGCATGGTGCGGGGCTCGATACCCGCTACCTGGGCACGCGTATGCGGCAGTGGATGGACACCGATGTCCAGCACGCGCTCGAACACTGCTGGGGCAGCTTCGACGGTGACGACTCGTCGCGGGCGCTCCTGGCGACCACCGCGCTGTACCGCACCCTCGCCGAGCGCACTGCTGCCGCGCTCGACCTCTCACACTTCGATCACGAGCGAGTCGAAGCCGAAATGCGGACGATCCTCGTGCTCCGCTCAGCCTGACCAACTCCACAAGCGCCGATGACACAGATCGGGCCACCGTCTGACAGGCGCGCCAAACGCGCCCTCGTCAGCCTGGCTATCCGGCGCGGCCCCTCCTGCCGGGTGGGAGGAGTCCTTTGCGGCGGGCGCGGGCGACCCAGCCCTGTGCGGTCGACAGCGGCACGCGGCTGAGTTCGGCCATGCGTGCGGTCGGATTCGGTTCGCCGTCGTCTACGAGGCGGGTGTGCTGGAGGGCGACGACCTCGTAGAAGTCCGGGGTGCGCTTCGGGTTCCCGAGCGGCTTCATCACATCCTCAGAACGCAGCACGCGACCGGACGGCAGGGTGATCTTGCCGCCCTCAAAACGGGTGGCTCCGGTGACGGCGAACTGGCGACGGTTGATCGCCGCCTCGATCCGAGACGTGGGCAGGTTGCGCAGCATCGGGCTCGCCACCGGATCGCCCGCCCACTCGGGCAGATACACGATGCCCGTGATCCGCACCTCGCCCTTGGGCTCCTCACCCATCACGTACTGCCGTTGCAAGCGCAGCAGCACACGGGTGGACGAGTCGACGTGCTGGATCAGGAACCAGCGCCCGGAATCATTGTTGTTGTGGTGGCCTGACTGGAGCCTGCGATCCAGTCCCGGCGCGGGATCGACCCACTGCTCGTACTTGAGCGCCGCGTCGAGCTGGGCGCTGTCCTGGTCGGGGTCGATCGGCGAAGCATCGGGCATCTGCCAGCCCGCCGGCAAGTCCTCCGGCACCAGCAGCGGCACGCTCTCCAACTCCTCGACCATGTTCCCGATCCTACCTCACCTCATGCAATGGCCGCTACGCCATATGTGTGCTACTCTTGAACTCACGTATCTGCCATGACGTGAGATAGAGATGAGTGACCGGCCCCGACGCAGAACCGACGAGTCGCCGCGACGCGCGGCGCGGGGCAGGCGTGCGCGCGGAACGAGCACGGGGAACGATGAGCCGCAGTTACGGTTGCAGGCGGTGCGGCGGGCGGAGCCGGACGTGGGCAAGTTGGTGGAGTGGGTGTTGAACATCACCCAGGCCCGCTACGACACGCACCTGGCCGGGGAGCCCGACCCCTACGACCTCCCGGCACCCGACGGACTCGGGCCGGTGTCAGATGTACGAGGCAGAGTAGAGGAAGAACCCGCGCACCAACGAAGGAGCACCGCATGAGCACCACCACGGCTCCCACCCTCGCCCCGGTAGGCGTCACCGACAATCACGCGGGCGATAAGCCGGTGCTGCTGGCCGTGTCCTACCTGCGCGTCTCCACCAGGGAGCAGGCCGAGCGCGGCGGCACCGACGAGGGGTTCTCGATCCCCGCCCAGCGCGAGGCCAATCAGCGCAAGGCCGACGAACTCGGCGCACGCATCGTGCGCGAGTTCGTCGACGCGGGCGAGTCGGCCAGGTCTGCGGATCGGGATGGGTTGCAGGAGATGTTGGCGTTCATCGCCGCGACGCGCGTCACGTTCTGCATCGTGCATAAGCTCGACCGGCTCGCTCGTAACCGCGCCGACGATGTGAAGATTCACGAGGCCCTCATCAGCGCCGGTGTCACGCTCGTGTCGGCGACCGAGTCCATCGACCAGACGCCCTCGGGGATGCTGGTGCACGGCATCATGTCTTCCATTGCGGAGTTCTACTCCCGGAACCTCGCCACGGAAGTGTCCAAGGGCTTGTCGCAGAAGATCGCTCAGGGCGGCACCCCGATGCGTGCACCCATCGGCTACCTCAACGTCCGCAAGACGGACGACAACGGCCGCGAGGTTCGCACAGTCGAGGTCGATCCGGCACGTGCCCCGCTCATCACCTGGGCGTTCGAGCAGTACGCCGAGGGCGAGACCTCCGTGACCGGGCTGCTGCGCGACCTCACCGCACGCGGACTGGTCACGGTGCCGACACCGAAGCGCCCGTCGAAGCCGTTGGGGAAGAACACGCTCTACAAGCTGCTGACGAACCCGTACTACGCGGGCGTGATCCGGTACAAGGGTGCTCTGTATCCCGGTGCGCACGAATCCATCGTGGAACCGGCCCTGTTCGATCAGGTGCAGTCGCTCTTGCGGGCGCGGACGGCGAAGCAGACCCGGCACGTCCAGCACGCGCATCACCTGAAAGGCCTGCTGCACTGCGGCACCTGCGGGTCGCGGATGCTGCTCGACTTCGCCACCAACCCGAGGGGCACCACGTACGCCTACTTCGTCTGCTCCGGCCGCGCCGCCAAGAAAACCGGCTGCACGAGGCGGGCGGTGCCGGTCGCGGTCGCTGAACGTCTCGTCGCGGATTCCTACGCCTCGATCACGATCAGCGATGCCACCTACCGCGACCTCGCCAAGCGGGTGGATGCGGCGTTCGACAAGCGCATGGCAGGCCGCGACCAAGAGATCGCCGACCTCATGGCGAACCGAGCCAAGCTCGAAGCCGAGAGCGACAAACTGCTGGCCGCGCACTTCGCCGACGCCATCGACCTCCCGACCCTCAAGCGGCACCAAGACCGCATCCGGGCGGGCCTGGCCGACGTGAACCAGAAACTCGCCGAGCACGACGAGCACCACACCGGCGGGCGGGCGTTCCTGCACGACTCGCTACGGCTGCTCACCGACGCCCACCGCGCCTACGCCCGTTCAGGAGATGCTGACCGGCGCTTGGCGAACCAGGCGTTCTACACCCGCCTCGACATCACCGATGACGAGCAACTACGTCCGCGACTGGCCGAGCCGTTCGCCACCATCATCCGCGAGACGAAGACGGACGACGACGGAGAGGAACCCTTACGGGAACACAACGACTCTTCGCATGTCGCGTGTTCCCGTAAGAACACTTGGGTGGACGTGAAGGGACTCGAACCCCTGACCTCTCGCGTGTGAAGCGAACGCTCTAACCAACTGAGCTACACGTCCGTGCGCTGCGCGCGAGGCACTACTTTACGTGGCGCCGGGGGCAGATCCTAATCCGGGGACGCGCGTGTCGCCACCTGCGGTGCCACTCGTCCGAGCACCCGCTCCGCGCCATACCAGGGGCTCACGGGTTCGGCTCCTGCGTGGAGCGGCGCGCGAACAGCTCCTGCGCGCGGCGCCCGAGCGGCCCGTGCGGCAGGTCGCGGGGCTGCAGCTCCGGCACCTCCAGGCGCACGCCGTTGAGCAGGGTGACGGGCGGCACGACGTCGACGTGGGTGACCGCGGCGACGTCCCGGGTGCTGCTGGTGATCCACACCTCGTCGGCCTCGGCTAGGACCGACAGCGGCAGCTGCTCCTCGACGACCTCGACCCCGTCCTCGCGCAGCCACTCGAGGGTCAGCGCGCGGGTGATGCCGGCCAGCGGTCCGGACTCCAGCGACGGGGTGCGCACCACGCCGTCGACCACGACGAAGACGTTGCTGCCCGTGCCCTCGCAGAGCATCCCCGAGGTGTTGGCCAGCAGCGCCTCGGTGTGCCCGCGACCCTTGGCCGCGGCCAGCGCCACGACGTTGTCGGCGTAGGAGGTCGACTTCACCCCGGTCAGGGCGCTGCGCTCGTTGCGGGTCCAGGGCACCACCGCCACGGTCGTGGTCGGGCCGGGCTGCTCGACCTCCATCGCCGAGACCACGTAGGTGGCGGCGCCGGCGAGCCGGTCGCTGCCCAGCGGCCCGACGCCGGCGGTGACGGTGCAGCGCAGCCGGCCGAACCTCATACCCCCCATGTCCAGCACCGCCCGGATGCCCTCGTTCATGCGGTCCCGGTCCAGCGGGGCCAGGCCGATCCCGGCGAGCGAGCGGTCCATGCGGTCATGGTGCCGGTCCAGGGCGAACGGCACGCCGTCGACGACCTTGGCCGTCTCGAAGACACCGTCGCCGACCGTCACACCGTGGTCGAGGGCGCCCACCCCGACGCCGCCGGCCGACGCCTCGGCCGCACCACCCAGCCGGCCGTCGACCCAGACCCGCACCCCCTCCAGCTCGGGCAGGGACACGGGCGCGGGTGGCACGGTGCTCATCAGGCCAGGGTAGGGGCTGGATAGTCTGGACACCGTGACCCGCACCTTGTATGTCGCGTCCGCCGAGTCCGTCTCGGGCAAGTCCGCCATCGCCGTGGGACTCCTCGCCGAGCTCTGCGCCCGCGGGGGCCGGGTGGGGGTGTTCCGGCCCATCGTGCAGGCCGGCGGGCACGACACGCTGGCCGAGCTGCTGCACCCGCTGTCCACCTCCCAGGTCTCGGTCGACCGGGCGGTCGGCGTCACCTACGACGAGGTCAACCTGCGCACCGAGTCCGCGATCAGCACGGTCGTGGAGCGCTTCCACGCGTTCGCCGCCGAGCACGACACCGTGCTCGTGATCGGCTCCGACTACACCGGTGTCCCCGCGCCCGCGGAGTTCTCCACCAACGCCGCCATCGCCGCGCACCTGGGCGCGGCCATGGTCCTCATCGTGCCGGCTGTGGGACGGGAGATCGAGGAGAGCGTGACCGCTGCGCTGGTCAGCCTGCACGAGGCGCAGGCGCGGCACGCCGAGGTGGCCGCGGTGATCGCCAACCGGGTCCCCGCGGACCAGGTGGAGGCGATGCAGGAGGAGCTCCAGGCCCGGCTGCGCCAGGACGCCGAGACGCAGGGCGGTGGCGTCGTGGCGCCGCTGGCCTTCACCCTGCCGGCCGACGACACCCTCGCCGCCCCGACCGTGCGCGACCTCATGACAGCTGCCGGCGGCACGCTGCTCGCCGGCGACGAGGCGCTGCTGGATCGCGAGACGTCGGGGCTGCTGGTGGCGGGGATGACCACGCCGCACGTGCTCGACCGGCTCCGGGAGGGCAACGTCCTCATCTGCCCCGGTGACCGCGAGGAGGTGCTCATCGCCGCGATCCTCGCCCACAGCGCCTCCACCTTCCCTTCCCTGTCCGGCATCGTCCTCAACGGCGGCTTCCTGCCCAGCCAGCAGGTCACCCGGCTGGTGGAGGGCATCAGTGTCGAGCTGCCGATCATCACCTGTGAGCTGGGCACCATGAACGCCGCCATGACGATGTATGCCGTGCGCGGCCGGATCACCCCGCACTCCACCCGGAAGATCGAGCGGGCGAGGGCTCTGGTGCACAACCACCTCGACCTGGACGCCCTCGTGCCGGCGGCCGCGGACAATGCTGCCCCCACCACCAGCAACGGCCACCGCGTCGTGACGCCGCTGATGTTCGAGCACCAGCTGGTCGCCCGCGCCCGCTCTGCCGATGCGCACATCGTGCTGCCCGAGGGCGCGGAGGACCGGATCCTGCGGGCCGCCGACACCCTCCTGGCCCGCAAGGTCGCCCGACTGACCCTGCTCGGCGACGAGGGGCAGATCCGCGAGCGCGCCACCACCCTCGGCCTGCACCTGGACGCGGCGCAGGTCGTCGACCCCGAGTCGAGCCCGTTGCGCGAGGACTTCGCGACGGCATACGCCGAGCTGCGCGCGCACAAGGGGGTCACCCCGGAGCACGCCTACGAGGTGGTGGCCGACCCTGCCTACTTCGGCACCCTCATGGTGCGCGCGGGCGAGGCCGACGGCATGGTCTCGGGCTCGATCACCACGACCGCGCACACCATCCGGCCGGCGCTGGAGGTGATCCGCACCTCCCCCGGCGTCTCGGTCGTCAGCAGCGTCTTCTTCATGGGGCTGGCCGACCGGGTGCTCGTCTACGGCGACTGCGCCATCAACCCCGACCCGACCGCCGAGCAGCTGGCGGACATCGCGGTCTCCTCCGCCCGCACGGCCGCCCAGTTCGGCGTCGAGCCCCGGGTGGCGATGCTCAGCTACTCCACCGGCGGGTCCGGCTCCGGCGCCGACGTGGAGAAGGTGCGGGCCGCCACCGAGCTGGTCCGCGAGCGTGCGCCTCACCTCCTGGTGGAGGGGCCGATCCAGTACGACGCGGCCGTCGACCCCGCGGTCGCGGCGACCAAGCTGAAGGACTCCCCCGTCGCCGGCCGCGCCACCGTGCTGATCTTCCCCGACCTCAACACGGGCAACAACACCTACAAGGCGGTCCAGCGCAGCGCTTCCGCCGTCGCCATCGGCCCCGTCCTGCAGGGACTCAACGCCCCGGTCAACGACCTGTCCCGCGGCGCCACCGTCCGCGACATCATCAACACGGTGGCCATCACCGGCATCCAGGCCAAGGGGTGAACGTGCGCGCCGTCCTCGTCATCAACGCCGGCTCCTCGTCGGTGAAGTACCAGCTGCTCGACCCCGAGACCGGGGCGTCGCACGCCAAGGGCCTGATCGAGCGCATCGGGTTATCCACGGGTGCCCTGCACCATACGGTCGACGGGGTCCGGCACGACCGCGAGCTCCCGGTGCCCGACCACGAGGCCGCCATGCACCTGCTGACCGGTGCCTTCGCCGAGCACGGTCCCGACCTCGCGCAGGTCGACCTGGTCGCGGTCGGCCACCGCGTCGTCCACGGCGGCGCCGACTTCGCCGACCCCGTCGAGGTCACGCCCGCGGTGCTGGCCACCATCAAGCGTCTGGTGCCGCTCGCGCCGCTGCACAACCCCGGCAACCTGGACGGCATCACCGCGGCGCAGGAGGCCTTCCCCGACGTGCCGCAGGTCGCCGTCTTCGACACCGCCTTCCACCAGACCATGCCGGAGGCGGCCGCCACCTACGCCGTACCCAAGGTATGGCGTGCACAGCACCGGGTGCGCCGCTACGGCTTCCACGGCACCTCGCACGCCTACGTCTCCCGGCGCGTGGCCGAGCTGCTCGGCCGTCCCGTCGAGGAGCTGCGCACGGTGGTGCTGCACCTCGGCAACGGCGCGAGCGCCACCGCCGTCGAGGGCGGCCGGTCGGTCGACACCTCGATGGGGCTGACCCCGCTGGAGGGTCTGGTCATGGGCACCCGTGGCGGCGACCTCGACCCCGGCCTGGCCGGGCACCTGGCCCGCGTGGCGAACATGTCGATGGAGGACTACGACCGGGCGCTGTCGAAGGAGTCGGGTCTGCTCGGCCTGACCGGTTCTGCGGACATGCGCGAGGTGATGGCCCGCCGCGACGAGGGCGACCCTGACGCCGAGCTGGCCTTCGAGGTCGTCGTGCACCGGCTGCTGCGGTACGTCGGCGGCTTCACCGCCGTCCTCGGCGGGCTCGACGCCCTAGTGTTCACCGCCGGCATCGGGGAGAACGTCGCCCCGCTCCGCGCCGCCGTCGTGGACCGCCTGACCTTCCTCGGTGCCGAGCTGGACCCGGCCGCGAACGACGCCACCGTGGGCGGTGCCGAGGGCCGGATCACCACCGCCGACAGCCGCGTCCAGGTCTGGGTGGTGCCGACCGACGAGGAGCTGGAGATCGCCCGCCAGGCCGCTGCCGTGGTCGCAGACCAACAGAACACGTCATAGGCCCCCACAGAACCCGGCAAAGTGCTCGACAGAACACGTCACAAGGCGCGACCGAACACGGCAAAGCGCTCGACCGAACACGCCATAGGGCTCGACCGAACACGCCATAGGGCTCGACCGAACACGTGCGGCCGCCGGCCGTGTTCGGTCGAGCCTTTTCACGTGTCCTGTGAGCCCTTCGGGGCGCCGGGTCAGGTCGTCCCGCGTGTCCGGTCGGGTCTTTTCGCGTGCTCGGTGGGGCCTTTTCGCGTGTCCAGTGGGGTCTTCTCACGTGTTCTGTCGGGATGATGCAGGAGCTGCCCCCCGGTCAGGCCCCCCGCGGTCGGGTCTCGGTCACTCGACCGGCCGGGCGGGACGGGTCCGCCACGAGGAACCGAGGTGGCTTCAGCCGGGCCTCGACGAAGGCTGAGTGCACCGCCTCGGCGACCTGGTCCAGCTCCGTCCTGCGCACCAGCGCGATCGCCGAGCCGCCGAAGCCGCCGCCGGTCATCCGCGCCCCTGCAGCCCCCGCGGCCAGAGCGGCCTCCACGGCGACGTCCAGCTCGCGGCAGGTGACCTCGTAGTCCTCCCGCAGCGAGACGTGGGAAGCGGTCATCACCGCTCCCACCCGCTCGACGTCTCGAGCGTCCAGGGCGGCCAGCAGGTCCACCACCCGCTGGTTCTCGCTCACCACGTGCCTGACCCGGGACAGCCCGTCCGGGACCGCCTCCAGGGCGGCGAGCACCTGGGGCTCGTCGAGCCGGGCCGCCTGCAGCTCCCGCAGCGATCCCAGCCCGAGCGCTGCGGCGGCCGCCTCGCAGGTATGCCGTCGCGCGGCATACTGCCCGTCCGCCAGTGAGTGGTGGGCACGGGTGTCGATGACGAGCACCCGGTGGTCCGGCAGCGTCCAGGGCACGGGCGTGAGCGAGCCGTCGGCGGAGTCGATGAGGAGCAGGTGCTCGTCCCGGGCCCGGACCGAGACGGTCTGGTCCATGCCGCCCGTGGCGGCGCCGGCGAAGTCGTTCTCCGCGCGGATGCAGGCGGCGACGAGGTCGGCGTCGTCGAGGTCGCCCAACGCAGGGACCAGATCTCGCAGCGCCACCGCGACCGAGCAGGACAGCGCCGCCGACGACGACAGCCCGGCACCGAGCGGCACCCGCCCGTCGATGAGCACGTCGGCTCCCCACTCGACGGCGCCCAGCACGTCAGCGTCCAGCTCACCGCCTCCCGCCCCGCTCGGCCGGTCCCCCGTCACCTCCAGCCCCTCAGCCAGCGCGGCGAAGACCCCGGCCACGTACGCCGGCCAGCCCGCAGGGGACCCCGGCCGGACCTCGTCGACCCGGCCCTCCCAGCCGACCCCACCCTTCTGCACCGACGCGATCCGCAGCATCCCGTCGGTGCGTCGACGGACGGCGGCATAGGTGCGGTGCGGCAGGGCGAACGGCAGGCTGAGGCCGGCGTTGTAGTCGGTGTGCTCGCCGATGAGGTTGACCCGGCCCGGGGCCATCCAGACCCCGTCGGGCGCGTGACCGAAGAGTGCCCGGGCCGCCTCCTCCAGCTGCGCCGCCACAGTCCCATCGTCCGCCGGCGGCAGCCAGGCCAGGTCCGGGGCCGCCTGCCGAGTCATCCGTCCACCCTCCGGACCCGCCACAGCTGGCTGTGCTCGGGCAGCATCGGCTGGACCGGCAGCCCCACCTCGGCCAGTACGCGACCAGGCAGCACGACCCCGTCGACCGCCCAGGGGACGACCCCGCGGCCCGCGACGAGCGGCTCCTGACCGGGCCGCAGCAGCTCCACGCAGTAGCGCATCGCGGGGTCCAGCCCCGGCAGCCGCACCCGGTCCGGACCGGTGGTGCTGGATCGGCGTACCGAGACGACGTGGAAGAGTGCCTCGGAGGCGTCCTGGGCCACCACGCCGTGCGTCCAGGTCGCGTCGTCGTGGTGGTCACCGTTGACGACGACGCCGGAGTGCAGCAGCTGACGGTGCTCCTGGTGCAGACGCACCCACGCGGCCACCTGCTCCAGCTCCTCCTCGCTGCACGACGTCAGGTCCCACTCGATCCCCATGTGGCCCCACAGCGCGGTCGCCGCCCGGAAGTCGAGGTCGTGGCGGCGTCCCGTCGTGTGCGACCGGCCCGAGGCGATGTGCGTGCCGACCAGCTCCGGCGGCACCAGCAGGAAGGTGCCGCGCTGGATCTGCTGACGCTCCAGCGGGTCGATGCAGTCCGAGGCCCAGACCCGCACGGTGCGCTCCAGCACCCCCAGGTCGACCCGCCCTCCGCCGCCCGCGCACGACTCGATCTCCAGACCCGGTGCGGCGGAGCGCAGCTCGTCCATCAGCCGGTACGCCGCCAGGGTGTGCTCCCGCACTCCCGGGGTCCCGTCCGGCGTGTGGCCGGCGTCGTTGAGGTAGCGGTTGTGGTCCCACTTCAGGTAGGCGATGTCGTAGTCCCGCAGCAGCCGCAGCAGCTGGTCGCGGACGTGCGCATAGGCGCCGGGGTGGCCCAGATCCAGCACGTGCTGCTGGCGCGACTCCACACCGACCCGGCCCCCGGCGGAGAACAGCCACTCCGGGTGCGCCCGGGCCAGGTCGGAGTCCAGGGACACCATCTCCGGCTCCACCCACAGCCCGAACTCCATCCCGCGCGCGTGCACGTGCTCGACCAGCGGTCCCAGGCCCTCCGGCCACACGTCAGGGGAGACCACCCAGTCCCCCAGGCTGCTCGTGTCGTCGCGTCGCCCCCCGAACCAGCCGTCATCGAGGACGAACCGCTCGGCACCCACCCTCGCAGCCCGGTCGACCAGCTCCTTCAGCCGCGGCAGCGAATGGTCGAAGTAGGTCGCCTCCCAGTTGTTCAGGGTGACCGGCCGCGGCCTGGCCGGGTGGTGCGGCTGGGCGCGCTGGAAGGCGTGGAATCGGGCAGCCACCTCGTCCAGCCCGGTGCCGTGGGCGGCATACATCCACGGGGTGGTGAGGCTCTCCCCCGCACCCAGCACGACCTCGCCGTGCTCGAGGAGCTCACCGGCACCCAGCAGCCGCGCCCCGTTGTAGTGGCGTTCGGCGTAGCTCACCTGGTTGCCGCTCCAGCCGAGGTGCACGGCCCAGACCTGCCCGTGCCGGAAGCCGAACCCGGGATCCCCGGCGCAGAGCAGGTGCACCGCGTCCAGGCCCGTCCGGCCCGTGCGCACCTCACGGCTGTGCACGCCCGCGCTGAACGGCTGGCGCTGCGGGATCCGCTCCATCGTGTGCCGTCCGGTGAAGTCGAGCAGCTCACCGGCCCGCTCGGGCACCGGCAGGGTCAGCCGGACCCGGCCCACCGCATACCCCTCCGACCCGTCGTTGCTGAGGGTGAGCCGTTGCCGCAGCAGCCCACCGTCGTGCAGCTCCAGCTCGTGCACGACGGACAGGTATGCCGTGCCGTCCGCCGCCCGCGTCACCACCCCCTGGTGGTGTGTCCCGTCGTGGCGCTCGGGGCCGGTGGTCGTGCGGAAGGCGGGCGACCAGTCCCGGCCCCGGCGGGAACCCTCCACGCCGGGCCGCCCGATCCAGGCTCGGGCGTGCTCGGGCAGCACGGTGACCTGGTCGGCGACGTCGAACGGGCTGTCGCCGTGGGCCACGCGGGCCGCGAGCGCGACGGCCTGCAGGTCCCCCTCCGAGAGGACGCCGAGGTCGGCGCCCCAGTGCCGGACGACGGGCAGCAGGTCGTCGGCGTGCTCCAGCAGGACCGACACCCCCCCGGAGCGCAGGTGGGTCAGGGTGGGCGGAGGGCCGGCGTGGACGGTGGTGCTCACCGCCCCACTCTGGCAGGTCGACGGCTTGTTCACGCAGTCGTCACCACGTCGCCACGTCCCAGTGTCGGCGCGGGTGTCCGTGCGGTGTCTACGGTGGTGGGGTGGCCAAGGAACTGGAGTTCATCCGGGGCGTGGACAAGCTGCACGCCTTCTACACCGAGCACGTGCGGATGCTGGCTCACGCGTACGGGTTGAGCGACGAGGAGGCCGCGATGGTCCTGGACCGGTTCGACTTCAAGAACGTCGCCCGCAGCATCCTGCGTCCGCCGCGCGTCGACCTCTTCGAGCCGCCGCCGGAGCTCTGAAGGACGAGCTCTCGTGGGACCGGGTCAACCGCGCGGGTGCTCGTGGGGTGGCGCCGGGTGGTGCTCGCTCGGGGGCAGCCGCTTGCCGGGCAGCGGTCAGGCCGCCGCCTCCACGCGGGCCCAGAGACCGTCCTTGCCGCGATGCACCAGCCCCGCGCGCTCGGCCGCCATGAGCGCGGGCATCGCAGACAACCTCGTGCCCCAGCGCTCCTCGAAACGGTTGGCCGCCCTGGCGAGGGTGTCCAGCTCGAGCGGGGTCACGTCGGCCAGGCTCCGGGGACGCCGCAGCGCCGGGACCCCGACCAGCCTGGCGAGGTGTCCGCCGGCCTCGTGCAACCGGGACGCGAAGTCGAGATCGTGGTCGTTGCTGTTCAGCTCCGGCCCGACCATGCCGCCGATCGCCCCCAGGTCCAGGGCGGTGATGCCGAAAGACGCGGCTCGGAAGCGTTCCACCTGCCGCTGGGGGATCACCTCGCCCGCGGGCAGGCCGACGGTCGCGAGCTCCTCGGCGACCAGCTGGTCAAGGCGTGACCACTGGAAGCCTGCTGCGGGCCGCGGGCCGGGGTCGATCAGGCTCCCGCAGAGCACCCGGGGACCGTCCCCGTACGGCCGAGCCAGGGCATCGGCATACCGCTCGACGAGGTGCAGGGACGGCAGCGCGTCGGCGTCGAGGAAGATCAGCAGCTCTGCCCCGGCCTCGATCGCCATCCGGGCCCCGGTGTCGCGAGCCATCACCCGGCGGGCACGCTGCGGGCCGGGTGGCATCGCCCGCACGACGGTCTTCCAGCGGTCATGGTGGAGCGGCACCCGGCCGCGGGTGAGGTCGCGGTCGCCCATCGAGATGATGACGTGCAGGTCGGGGGGCACCGCCGAGCGGGCCAGGCCACCGATCTGGTCCAGGTGGGCGTCGTGCTGCCGGTAGCCAGCAGTGATCACCGCGACGACCGGGCGGTCCACGGCGGGAGGTTGGGGCAGGGCGGTCACGACACCTGCTGACGAAGGATCTGGGCTCGCTCCTGCTCGTCCAGGCCGCCCCAGATGCCGTACGGCTCGGGCTGTGCCAGTGCGTAGTCCCGGCACAGCGCCATCACCGGACAGGTGGCGCAGACGGCCTTGGCCTTGGCCGTGCGCATCGCTCGGGACGGTCCGCGCTCATGGTCGGAGTGGAAGAAGAGCTCGGCGTTGCGGTCTCGGCAGGCGGCCCGCTGCCACCACTCTCCAAGGCCCCCGGTGCTCTGCGGGTAGGAGCCGGCGACCTGCAGGGGGGAACCTGCGGAAAGGTCGGGCGTCGATGTGCGCTTGAGGGTGCTTGGTGCGGTCATCGTCAATCTCCCTGCCTCAAGGAGACCGGACCACCCACGTGGGGGCGATCCGTCTTCCTCGACGTCTCGTCCCACTGGCTGGAGACATGCCCACCATAGCCCTGAGCAGCGCTTCTGTGCACCCACCCCATCGGGGGTGGTGTCCCCATCACCTTGCGGCGCCCTCCGGATCGCCCCCCCCAGGGTCCCGGTGAGAGGCCGCGGCGCCTGGCGTGCCGAGCTGCTCGACCCGCTGTCCGCTCATCTCCCCAGGCGGACCCGACACATCGCTAGGCAGACAACACGCTTCCGGTCACCACCAGGATGACCGGAAGCGTGTCACCACCGGGATGACCGGAAGCGTACTGAGAGAACGAGCTACAGCGGGTTCTGCCCACCGTCCTCCTGGCTCTGCTCGTTGAGGTCGACGTCGTCGGTGATGTCGGTGTTCACGTCGGGCGTGTCGGGCACGCTGTCGGCCCCGCCATGGGAGGTATCGGCGTTGAGGGCGCCCGACCCACCTTCGGAGACGGTGCCGCCCTGCTCCTCGGCGGACTCCTGGTCATGCTTCTGTTCGCTCATACCGGCACGGTATGCCGCGCGCCGACCACTCTTCCTGATGGAACGACCCGGCAGCACGGTCCCGGAGGACGCCGCCCGCACGCCCGGCGCCTGAGAACCCAGCCGAGCGGGACGAGCGTGCGCGACCTCACCCGGTGCCGGCCGTGCACGGTGGCGCGTAGTCGATCCCCGGCAGCAGGCCCTCCCACTCCTCCTGGGTGACGTCCTCGCCGACGCCGGCGCAGACCCACTCCGCGGCGGTGTCCACGTCGGTGAGCCACAATCGGGTCCGGCCGGACAACGCCCCGCCCAGCAGCACCGAACCATCCGGGGACCAGGTGACGTCCTGCAGGTTCTCCAGCCCGGCCCGCAACACCTCGGTGGCCTGCCAGCCGCCGTCGTCCTGACGGGTGTAGATCCATGCCTGCCCCGCCACGGCGGCCACGGCTAGCCGCTGCCCGTCGGGTGAAAACTTCACCGAGTTGGGGATCGAGGTCGGCCCGGTCAGTCGCTCCCCCGCCTCGGTCGGTGCCGTCGGGTCGCTGATGTCGTAGAACTGGATCTCGTTGTCCGCCGTGGAGAGCGCGAGCGTCTGCCCGTCCGCGCTGAACTCCAGGCCGTAGGCGTTCGCGCCGGGCGTGATCGTGGCCAGCGTGGTGGTGAGGTCGTCCACGTGCACGAGGTGGACTCCCCCTGCCTCGTCGGCGGCGGCCATCACGCCCGACGGACCCATGCCCACCGCGAACGCTCCCGCCGGGAGCGCCATCTCGTCGCGGACCTGCCCGCGGTCACCGTCCTCCAGGCTGACCAGCCGCACCAGCCCGGAGCGCCCGAAGCTGAGCACGCCGTCTCCGTCCGGGGTGAACGCGACGGTGATCACCGCGTCCGGGGACACCTCGACGTCGGCCACCTGCTCGGCCTCCTCACCGCCGACGTCCCACACGACCACCCGCCCCGCAGCGGTGCCCATGGCGGCATACCTGCCATCTGTGGTGATGGCCCCGGCGCCGGTCGAGACGTCGTCGCCGACCGCCAGCAAGGTATGCAGCGCCACGGGCGAGTGCGGTTCTGCCGCGTCCCAGACGGTGAGGGCACCTTCGGGAGGGCCGGTCGACGTCATGAACAGCGGCGGGTCGTGGGAGGTGCCGACCATGAAGACGTTGCCGGGGAGCGAGGGCAGGACCGAACCCTCACTCTCCCAGCTGTAGACGGTGCCGCCGAGGGTGGCGAAGGTCCACAGCCCGGCGACGACGTCGAGCTCCAGCACGGGCCTCGGTACGGGAACCACCAGGCCGGGTGTCTCGTTCACCGGGCCGGCCTCGCCGAGGCGCCAGACCGAGACCCTGCCGTCCCAGCCCGAGACGACCAGGAACTGCCCTGCGGGGTCGATGCGCACGGCGAACAGGTTGGTGTCCGAGGCGGCGATGGTCTGGGTCTCCTCCAGGCCCTCCTCGCTGACCTGCAGCCAGTGCACCCGCCCGGAGCGGCCGACGGCTGCGACGGCCGAGCCGTCTGCTGCCATGTCCAGCGCGAACAGGTCGCGCGGGGTCTGGTGCTCTCCCAGCAGCGTCAGCTCGCCATCGCTCACCTGCCACAGGAGCACGGCCCCCGATGACAGCGCCGCCCCGACGACGTCGCCGTCGGCACTTGCCGACAGCTCCTCCACCAGGGCGTCGTCGGCCACCTGCTGCGGGGAACCCAGCGCTTCCCCGTCGCCGAGGTCCGGTGCCGTGGTGGTCCCCGCAGCGTCTCGGCCCCCGCCCGTGCCGCCGGTCACGGCATACCGGTGCAGCCTGCCGTGAGAGTCCGTGACGAGCAGCAGCGAGCCGCTGTCGACGAACGCCAGCGCGGTCGGTGTGGGCGGTCGTGCCGGGTCCTCCTGCTCGGCGACGTACTCCGGGTCGGCCGCAGGCAGCTGCAGCCAGGACACGACCGGTGACGCGGGTGTGGTGAGGTCGAGGAACGCGAGCAACGGCACCCCGGAGGGGTTGTCGTCGGTGGTGAACACACCCGAGGCAGCCGCCCAGGGCAGGCGGGGGTGGGTGGCCAACCGGGACACGACCGGGCTCCCGGGTCCGTCGTCGAGGGCGGCCTGTCCGACGACCTCCCACCTCTGCCCTGTCGCGGCAGGCGTGGCCAGCACGACGCCTCCCTCGGGTCCGGAGAAGAGGACGTGCTCCCCGTCAGCCATGGTGGCGGTCCGCTCCAGCACCGCCTCCGGAGGGGACCAGGCGGTGATGACCGGGCTCGTGGTCGCGTCCAGCACCGCAGACCGCGTCTCGCGGGTCTCGGCGGTCCGGTGCGCGGCCACCGCCAGCTGCTGATACACGCCGGGGTTGGTCTCCCGCATGCTGGTGGCGGCCACCGCCATCTGCCGCCCCTGGGCCTGGTTGCGCTCCGTGCGGGCCTCGTCGTAGGAGTGGATCGCGGTCAGGCTGGCTCCGGTCGTGAGCAGGAGCAGCACGGCCATGGCGGCGATCACCGCCCGCCGGCGGCGCGACGCCAGGCGGCGGGCCTCCTCCCGGCGCGCGGCCAGCTGGTGGCTGGCCGCCAGGTAGTCCGACTGCAGCGGGGTGAGCGGCTCGTCCGCGCTCGCCGCCCACTCCGCGGCCGTCTGCAGCCGGGAGCCGCGCAGCAGGTGGTCCTCGCCGCGGCCGTGCGTGTCCCACTCGGTGGCCGCACGGTCGAGGGCCTCCCGGCGGGCCATGTCGCCCCGCCGCGCCTCGACCGCGTCGCGCAGCCGGGGCCACGCGCCGACGAGCGACTCATGGCTCAGGGTCGCATCGTCGGCGCGGACGGTCACCAGCCGACGGGCCACCAGATGACTGAGCACGTCCGAGGCGTCCTCGCCCAGGTCGGCCAGCTCCACGAGGGGCGCCAGCCGTCGGGTCCAGCCCTGCGCCGGGGCGGTCGTCACCATCCGCAGCAGCAGGGACATCGCCAGGCCCTGCTGCTCGGCCGGCAGCGTGGTGAGCGCCTGCTCGGCCGACTGCCTGATCGCCCCGGCGAAGCCGCCGGCCCTGCGGTAGTCCTCGACAGTCAGGCCCACGTGGTCGCTGGTGCTCCACATCGTGTCCAGGACGTGCGCCAGGTGCGGCAGCACCGACCCGACGGTGTCCAGGCGGGCGTCGGCCAGGATGAGGTCGACCAGGCCCGGCTCCAGCGTGAGCCCCACCTGGGCCGCCGGCCCCTCGATCGCGGCGCGCATCGCCTCCTGGTCAGGCGGCTCGACCAGCAGCTGCCGGTGCTGCAGCGCAGCGGCGAGCTGCGGCCGCGCCATCGCCTCGCCGTAGAAGTCCGCACGCAGCCCCAGCACCAGCACCCGGCCGGGCGCGCCGACGCTCCAGGCCTCCAGCTGGTCGAGCAGGTCGTCCACGCGGACCTTGAACCGGGGATCCGTCCACAGCTCCTCGAACTGGTCGACCACCAGGACCTGCCCCACCCCAGCCGGCCGGTCGTCGACGGTCCCCGCCATCTCGGCCAGCACCTGACCGATCTCCGAGGGTCGGCAGACGGCACAGGCCACGCCGGTGAGCGCGGCCTGCAGCCCGGCCCGCAGGAGCGAGGACTTGCCCGAGCCCGACGGCCCCACGACCATCACCACAGGGTGCGGCTCGGCGACGACGTCCTCGATCATCTGCAGCAGCCGCTCGACCAGCTCCTCGCGGCCGAAGAAGAGGTCGTGGTCGGCCACCTCGAAGGGCCGCAGGCCCGGGTATGGCGTGCGGCTCACCTCGACCTGCCGCCGCTGGGCGTAGAGCTTCAGCAGCCGCTCGCGCCACGCCTGGTGCTCGGCCGACGGGACCCCGCACGCGCTCAGGACCTCACGCAGCACCTCGGGCCGGTTGGCCGGCGGCAGGTGGCGCCCGGCGAAGTAGCCACCCAGGGTCGCTGTCGGAATGCCGGTGATGCGGTGCACCTGGCGGATCGAGCGACCCGCCTCGCGCCTGGCCTCGGTCAGGTCGTGGGCGAAGCGGGCGACGGTGTCACGGGCGTGCGGTCCGGTCACAGGAAACCTCCTCGCTTCTGCTGGGCCAAGCGTACGGATCAGGTCCGACAGTGCATCACCGGCGCGTCGCCCATGTGTCTCCACCGCAGGTCAGAGGCCTGTGGCGTACGGAGTCGTACGGACCCTCGCGAGTTGCTGGCGGACCTGGGGCCGGACAGGTCTGATGAGACCGGTGCCCGGCGCAGGGGGCCGGGCACCTCCAACCCGTGATGGAGGATCAATGTCGATCAGCAACCCCAGCTATCCCTACGTGGCCCCACGTGACTTCCAGCTCGCCGTGACGGAGCCGGGATGTCCGCGCACCGCCACCGTGCTCACCGAGATCCTGCTCGGTGACCTGCGGTGCCGGCGCAGGTGGCTACGCCATACCCAACGCCTGGGCGGACGCCAGCCGAACCAGGCCGGCGTCGCCTGGGTACTCGCGCTCACCCTCTGGGAACGCGGCGAGATCCCCGAGAGCCGGCGCACCCTCCCGCGCAGCCTCAAGGACCGGGTGTCCCGGGCGCTCAACGGCCGCCTGGTCTCGGCCAGCACCCTGGCCCTCTTCGTGGACGCCTTCGACCTCACCGAGGAGCAGGAGCAGGAGCTCTACGCCGCCTGGTCCGCCGACTACGCCGACGTCCCTGCCGGTCCGGAGATCTCCGGTCTCACCTGGATGCCTCAGTAGTACGCGATCTCACGAGTCATGCGCGCCACTGGCCCCGTGACCGAGGGCTCAACCTCAGGTTCAACCTGAGGTTGAGCCTTCGGGGTCGGCCAGGAGCCGGCGCTTGGCCGCCGCAAACTCCTCGTCGGTCAGCGCCCCGCGGTCATGCAGGTCGGCCAGCGCGGTGAGATGGGCGATGAGCGGGTGGCTCGTGGAGGAGTTCATCGCGCTCGATCCCGAGGGCGGGCCCTCTGCGCGTGGGAGACCCGGCACGTCCGGCCTGTCCTCCAGGCTGGGCCTTGCCCCGAACCCCGGTGTGGGGATCGTCGGCATCGTCCCGCCCGCCGGGCGCGCCAGCACCTCGTCCAGCTTGAGGAACGTCGTGTTGCCGTAGGTGAGCGTGCCCAGGTTCAGGTCGTCCCCGTGCACCGTGCGAGCCGTGACCAGGCCCGTGGTCCAGACCTTCTCCCGCTCGATGGTGACCTCGCGCACCTCGGCGCGCAGCACCTCGTCCACGAGCGGCATCCCGACGTGCTCGTCCCCCAGGGTGAGCAGGCGGCGGTCGGTGATGACGAGCATGGAGACGCTGCGCCGAAACCTGGTGACCGCGAACATCCCCAAGACCGCCTCGTCTGGCTCCAGGATGACGCGGAGCGACTGACGGGCCAACGGCCCCAGCCGCTTGGGCACCTTCTTGTCGACGTATGGCGTGCGCCCGTCGGTCACCGTGGCTCCCCCTTGCTGACGTGCCATGATCTGCAGCCGCACGCTAACAGCCAGCTCATCCCGTCGGGCCGTCGCCTCGTCTACACCTGGTGCAGGACGACGTCGTGCAGCGCCCCGTCCAAGACGCTGCAGGTCAGGTAGGTGCAGTGCGGCTGACGGCGTCGGTCGGTTGGTGACCCGGGGTTCAGCAGCCTCAGGCCGCCGTGCTCGGTGTCCCACGGGATGTGGCTGTGCCCGAAGACCAGGACGTCAAGGTCCGGGTATGCCGCTCGCATCCGCTCCTCGCGCCCGGTCCTGGCGCCCGTCTCGTGGACCACGCCCCACTGCATACCCTCCAGCTCGACCCGGGCCACCTCCGGCAGCCGCCGACGCAGCTCAGGGCCGTCGTTGTTGCCCCATACCCCCACGAGGCGCGCCGAGCGCTCCTCGAGCCGGTCGAGCAGGTCGGGTGCGACCCAGTCACCGGCGTGGATGACGACGTCCGCCCTCTCGATCTCGTCCCAGACGCGCGCGGGGAGGTCCTTCGCCCGTTTCGGGACGTGCGTGTCTGCGAGCAGGAGCAACCGCGGTCCCTGCGTCACCCCACGTCCGGGGTCTCGGTGCTGCCCTCGTCGTGGATGTCCTCCGCCATCCGGTCCAGCTCGCTGTCCTCCACGTCGACCTGCGCCTCGGCCATCCCCTCCTCGAGGTCCTTGCGCACGACGTCAGGCTGTGACCCCTCGTCCCAGCTCTCGACCCGGTCCACGACGTACTCGGCGGCCTCCTGCCGGGCGTCGGCTTCCTCGGACCCGGGGGTGCTCTGCTGCTCGCTCATCCGGCCACGCTAACGAGCGGCCGAGCCAGTCGCCCGTCGGAGCTGCACGCCTACACTTCCGACCATGTCCTTGCTGCGCACCGCCGCCCGCTTCACCCTCGGAGCCGCCATGGTCGGCGCGGGAATCGCGCACCTGACCTCCCAACGGGAGGAGTTCCAGGCCCAGGTGCCCCACTGGTTCCCGATCGACGAGGACCTGACCGTCGTGGGGTCCGGCGTCGCCGAGATCGCCCTCGGTGCGTCGTTCATCGCCCTGCCCCGCCAGCGACGGCTGGTCGGTGGCCTGCTCGCGGCGTTCTACGTGGTGATCTTCCCCGGCAACATCGCGCAGTATGTCGAGGGCACCGACGCCTTCGGCCTCGACACCGACCGCAAGCGGCTGGTCCGGTTGTTCTTCCAGCCCTTGCTGGTGCTGTGGGCCCTCTACGGCGGCGGGTGGCTGAGCCGCCGTCGCGGCCGAGGCAGAGGCCGGGGCCCTTCTCACTTCGTTGCCACGTAGTAGCTGTTGATGAAGTCCTCCGGCAGCCGCTCGACCCGCACGTCGCCGAACCCGGCCTCTGCGAGCATCTGCAGCGCCAGCTCGGTGCCCCAGGCGGTCCCCAGACCGTCACCACCGAGCGACAACGAGACGGTCATGCAGTGCATCGTGGAGACGGTGTAGAGGTACGGAGCCCAGGGCAGGTCGAGGTTGGCGTCGACGTTGCTGGCGGCGTGCATGTCGACCATGAGGAAGACCCCGTCGTCGACGAGGTGCGCGGCGACCTGCTCCAGGACGGTCGCGGGGTGCGCCTGGTCGTGGATCGCGTCGAAGGCCGTGATCAGCTCGAAGGTCCCGGCCCCGTCCAGGCTCGTGACGTCGCGGACCTCGAACCTGGCGTTCGTCAGGCCCCACTCCCGTGCCTCGGCGCGGGCGACCGCGACGGCGTCCGCGGAGAAGTCGTAGCCCACGAGCTCGCTCGCCGGGAACGCCCGGGCGAGGAGGTTGACCGCGTGACCCTGCCCGCAACCGATGTCCGCGACCCGCGCGCCGGCTTCGAGCCGTTCGCGCAGCCCGGGCACCAGCGGCAGGATGCGGCCGATGAGGGCCTGGTCGTTGGTCTGGGCGCTCTGCTCGGCCATGACGTCGTGGAACTGGCGGTAGCTCGCGTACGGCACGCCGCCGCCCGCCTCGAAGCAGCGCACGACCTCGTCCTCGACCTGCGCCAGCAGGGGCAGGAAGCGCATGACGGACGCCAGGTTGTTCGCGCCGGCCGCCCGGGTGAGGACGGCGGCATGCTCGACCGGCAGCCGGTAGCTGTCGTCGACCGGGTCATGCACGACGACCCGAGCCGTCGTCATCGCACCCAGCCACTCCCGCACGTAGCGCTCGTGCAGTCCGGCCGCGGCAGCGAGCTGGGCGCTGGTCGACGGCGGGAGCCCGGCCAGGCTGTCGAACAGGCCGGTCCGGTGGCCGATGCTGACCATCAGGGCCGTCGAGCCGGCCGTCAGGGTGCCGAGCAACCCGGCGGCGAACTCCTGGACCCGCGCCGGGTCCGGCCCGGCGGTCTGATGGGTGGTGCTGCTCGGGTGGCTCGTGCTGCTCGGTGGGGTCGCGCTACTCGGTGGCGTCGTGGTCTGGGTGTTCATCGGTCCGGTCCTTCCTTCTCGCGTCGTGGCGGACACCATCAACGCTAGGGACCGGTCCCCGGACGCACATCGGTCGAATCATGCAGTCGGTATGCAGTGTGCCGGCCCGAGTGTCAGGCCTCAGACCAGCCCGTGCCCCCTGGCCCAGGCCACGGCGGCGGTGCGCGTCGAGACCTCGGTCTTGAGGTAGATGTTCGCCAGGTGCCGCGCCACCGTCCGCTCGCTGATGTACAGCGATCGCGCGACCTCCCGGTTCGTCCGGCCCCCGGCGACCTCCCTGAGGACCTCCAGCTCGCGCGGGGTCAGCCCGTCGAGCAAGGCACCGGCCCGGGCGCCGCCCCCGGCCCCCAGCACGTTCGCCCTCGCGCCCAGCCGCCCGAGGACGGTCACGCCTTCCTCGTGCTCGCGGCGCGCGGTGTCGTGGTCGCCGAGCGCCTCGTAGGCCCGCGCCAGGTCGAACCGCACCTGCGCCGCGCGATAGGGCACAGCCATCTCCTGCCACCGCACGAGTGCCGTGCGTAGGAGGCCGACCGCCTCGGCGGGCCGGTCGCCGGCGAGCAGCGCCGCACCCTTCAGCCGGGCGGCCTCGGCCAGCCACCCTGGGCTCAGGTGGTTCTCGGCGATCGTGGTCAGCTCCCGGAGGTGGGGCCCGGCACCGCCTGGGTCCTGTGCCGCCAGGTTCACCTCGACCCGGGCCGCGAGCAGCGGTGCTCGAGCGAGCGGGTCGTGCGAGGTGGCGAGGGCCGCGTCGAGGACGGAACCTGCGACGCTGACGCGTCCGCGGTCCAGCTGGAGCAGCGCCAGCCCAGGCAGCGGGTCTCGACCGAGCTGATGGGCGCGGCGGTAGGCGCCCTCGGCCCCGTCGAGATCGCCCTGCAGCCGGCACAGCTCGGCCAGACAGTAGTGGGCCGCGGCCTCCACCCTCACGTCCAGTCCGGCCAGCGCGGCGACCGCGTCCCGGACCTCCTGCTCAGCTCGCGCCCAGGCACCCTGCTGCAGGAGGAGCTCGGCCCGGTGGACACGGCATACCCCGGTGAACAGCACCGTGGCGTGACCCTCGCACCAGCGCTCGGTGAGCGTCACCCACCGCTCCGCCCGCGACAGGTCCACCAGGATGTGGCACACGTCGATCGCGCTGCAGAGCACCGCGCCGGCCCACTCCGGGACGACCCCGCCGGCGAGCACGGACAGCATCGCCTCGTCCAGCTCGCGCAGGCCCTGCTTCGTCTGCCCCTGCCGCACGTCGACGGTCCCGCACAGCAGACGGCCCAGCGCTTGCAGAGTGGCGTCCTCAGCCCGCTCGCCCAGCTCGAGGACCTGGTCGGCCAGCGACCTCGCCGTGTCGAGATCACCGGCCTGGAGCGCCAGCTGCGCGTCGACCGCCAGGACGAAACCCCGTTCCGGGGCCTCCGGGGCCTCCTCGAACAGTCGCCGTGCCCGGGCGGCCCAGCCGAACCCAGCCTCCGCGTGCCCTCGCACCATCTCGGTGTAGCCCAGCTTGAAGGCCACGCTTGCCGCGTATGCCGTGGCGCCGGCTGAGAGCAGCCGCCGGTGCAGGTCTGCGCTGGCAGCGGCATACTCGTCCATCTCCCCCAGCCACCAGCAGGCGTCCGCCAAGGCAGCCAGGTCCACGTCGGACAGGTTCCCCGCCCGACGGAAGAGCGCGCGGGCAGCCGTCCAGTCGCGGCGCGCCATCGCCTCGTGCGCCGCCCGGAGCTCCGGGACCTCGCTCACCTGTCCACCATGCCAGACGGGACGCTCGCCATGGGTCGGATGGGTCGGCTGCGGTAGAACGCTTGCCGCTCGATCGAACGCCGGCAGAGGGCGGAAGCCAGAGCGGACGGATCCCCTAGTCCCGCGGCTTGTCGTCCGGCGGGTCGAGTCCGTCCAGCACCTGCAGTGCGTCTGCCCAGCGAGCGCGCCGCTCCGCCGGCGACTGCTCCCACCACGGCGTCCCGCGCTCGCCGAGCCCGTGCTTTGCCAGGTCGACGCGACGGCGGGCCGGTGCTGCGTCCTCACCGGCCGCGCGCAATGCACGCACGCCCGAGCGACCGCGTCCCAGGTGGGACAGCAGACGCCGCGCGACGTCCTCCGGCAGGGCCGGGTCCTGGCGACGCCAGCGCCGCCCGTCGACGACCAGCCACCGTTCGTCGTCGACCGGGTCGACCGAGCCCCCCTGCTCGGTCGAGCCGCTCGCGTCGGCCGAGCCAGCCAGGTCGGCCGAGTGCCTCGCGTCGGGCGCCGGCGTCACGACATACCTCTCAGGCCTCGATCACGACCGGCACGACCAGCGGGTTGCGGCGGTGCTTGCGGCCGGCCCAGCGGGTGACCGCCCGCCCGATCCGCTTCTCCAGCTCCTGCGGATCGCTCACCCCCTGGGCGGCGGCCTCGGCCAGGGCGCTCTCGATCGCCGGGACGGCGCCGTCGAAGAGCGTCTCGGCGGTGCCCAGCCCACGGGCCAGGAAGTCCGGCTGCTCGGTGAGCTTGCCCGTGTCGGCGTCGACCAGGGCGACCACGGTGACCGTGCCCTCCTGGCTGAGCGTCACCCGGTCGCGCAGCGACTCCTCGGTGACGTCGCCGACGGTGCCGGCGGAGACGTAGACGTAGCCGGCCCGCACCTTGCCCGTGACCTTGATCTTGCCGTCGACGAGGTCGACCACCACGCCGTCGTCGACCACCACGACCCGCTCGGGGTCGATGCCGGTGGCGATCGCCAGGTCGGCGTTGGCGCGCAGGTGGCGCCACTCCCCGTGGACCGGCATGACGTTGCGCGGCTGGACGATGTTGTAGCAGTAGACCAGCTCACCGGCGCTGGCGTGCCCGGAGACGTGCACCTTCGCGTTGCCCTGGTGCACGACCTTCGCGCCCCACCTGGTCAGGCCGTTGATGATGCGGGAGACGGCGTTCTCGTTGCCGGGGATCAGCGAGCTGGCCAGCAGGACGGTGTCGCCCTCGCCGATGGTGATCTGGTGGTCGCGGTTGGCCATCCGGGACAGGGCCGCCATCGGCTCTCCCTGCGACCCCGTGCAGACCAGCGTGACCTGATGCGGGGCCAGCCTGTCCAGGTCGCGCGCCTCGACGACGAGGCCCTTGGGCACCTTGAGGTAGCCCAGCTCCTGCGCGATCCCCATGTTGCGCACCATCGACCGGCCGACGAAGGCGACCTTGCGCTTGTGCGCGACGGCGGCGTCCAGCACCTGCTGGATGCGGTGTACGTGGCTGGCGAAGCTGGAGACCACGATGCGCCCCGGCGCCGTCCGGAAGACGGTGTCGATCGCGGGCGCCAGGTCCTTCTCGCCGATCGTGAAGCCGGGCACCTCGGCGTTGGTGGAGTCGGTCATGAACAGGTCGACCCCCTCCTCCCCCAGCCGGGCGAAGGCGCGCAGGTCGGTGATCCGGTCGTCCAGCGGGAACTGGTCCATCTTGAAGTCGCCGGTGTGCAGCACGGTGCCGGCCGCGGTGCGGACGAAGACGGCCAGCCCGTCGGGGATCGAGTGGTTGACCGCGACGAACTCGCAGTCGAACGGCCCCAGCGGCAACCGGTCCCCTTCCTTGACCTGCCGCGTCTTGGGCTTGATCCGGTGCTCCTTGAGCTTGGCCTCGATGAAGGCCAGGGTCAGCCGGCTGCCGATGACGGGGATGTCGCCGCGCTCCTTGAGCAGGTAGGGCACCGCGCCGATGTGGTCCTCGTGCCCGTGCGTCAGCACGACCCCCACCACGTCCTGCCAGCGCCCCCGCAGGAAGGAGAAGTCGGGCAGGATGACGTCCACGCCCGGCTGGTGCTCCTCGGGGAAGAGCACCCCGCAGTCGATGATGAGCAGCTTGCCGCGGTGCTCCAGCACCGCCATGTTGCGGCCGACCTCCCCCAGGCCGCCGAGGGCGACGACCCTCAGACCGTTGCGGGGCAGCGCAGGCGGCGCCTTCAGCTCGGGATGACTCATGAAACTCCTCAGGTAGAAGTGATCAAACAGGTTGTCGTCTGTGGTGCCCGGACGGGCCACGGCGGGCGCGCTGGTGGCTGAGACCTGCAGCGAGGTGGCGTGGGCGTGGTCCGGGTGTTGAGGACCACGGTATGCGGTCAACACACGGCAAAGCCATCTGGCCGGGCCGTCGGCGACCTCGGGCTGCCTCCACGCCGTCCAACCGCGACGCGAGCGTCCCCCTGTCGAGGCAGCGCCACGAGGGCCAGCGCGGCCACGCCGACCATGACCCAGGACCGCGAGGACAGGCCGCCTTGCCGACGGTTGGTGCCCTCGGCGCTGTCAGTATGCTCGACCAGCATGATCGGGTCACGTCTGAAAGAGCTGCGCACCTCGCGCGGCGTGTCCTTGCGGACGCTCGGCTCGGCCACCGGCCTCTCGGCCACGCTCCTCAGCCAGATCGAGAGGGGGGTCACCGAGCCGAGCCTGAAGTCCATGAGGCTGCTGGCCGACTACTTCGGACAGTCGATCACCACGCTCTTCCAGGACGGCCCCGATGTCGATGCCCCCCACATCACCCGGCCGGGAGAGCGGATGCGGCTTCGATCCGGTCACGGCCAGACCCACTACGAGCGGGTCACCCACGGCAACGGTCGCCTCGAGGTGCTGCACGGGACTCTCCTGCCGGGTCAGTCCACCAGCGCGAAGCCGCGTGGACACGACGCGGTCGAGTGCGTCTACGTCCTCACCGGCGACGTGACGGCCGAGGTGGGCGAGGATCGCTACGTGCTGACCGCCGGGCAGGCGATCACGATCAACTCGCTCACCCCGCACCGCTACCTCAACGTTGGCCCGGAGCGGACCGAGTTCATCTTGTCGGTCACCCCTCCCACGCCCTGACCCGTTCAGCTGACCCCCTTCTGCGCCGCCAACCGGGTCAAGGAGGCCGCAACGGCCTCCAGTGCCTGCGCCATCTGCGCCGGGTCGCGGTAGCAACCGTGCACCAGACGCAGATGCCCTTCCCCCGACGGGCCATAGGGAGCCCCAGAGTTCACCGACGTCTGGGCATCGCGGAGCAGGTGCGCGGCGACCTCGTCCCCCGTGCCCAGGTCGCGCACCTCGATCCAGGACAGGAACCCGCTCTCCGGCCTCTCCACCCGCACGCCGGGGACCTCCCCCAGGATCCGCTGCACGTCATGCCGACGCGCCTCGAAATCGGCCCAGCGGGCGTCCAGGTCGGCAGTGTCTGACAGGGCGGCCACCGCCGCCGCCTGAGCGATCGTGTTCGTCGCGCCGACCACGTTGACGGCAGAGCCGTAGAGCGCATCCATCATGGTGTCCGGTCCCACGACATACCCGACCCGCATGCCGCTGAGGCCATGGCCCTTGGAGAGGGAGAAGACGGTGAGCGTGCGCTCCCACAGGCCAGGCAGCGACGCGGGGGTGACCATCTCCACGTCGTCGTAGATGAAGTCCTCGAAGGCCTGGTCACAGACGAGCACGAGGTCGTGCTCGACGATGAGGTCGCGCAGGGCCTCCAACCGGTCCCGGCGCAGCACTGTCCCCGTCGGGTTGTTCGGATGCGTCAGCACGACCATGCGGGTGCGGGGGGTGATCGCCGCCCGCATCGCCTCCACGTCTAGCTGCCAGCCGTCGGAGGCCGCCATGGGGACCAGCACCGGCACCGCTCCGAGCAGGCGGCAGTTGACGGCGTTCGACGGATAGGACGGGTCCGGCACCAGGACCTCGTCGCCGGCGTCGAGCACGGCAGCCATGGCGAAGTAGAGGCCGGAGTCGGAGCCGGGGGTGATCAGGACGTGACGGCGGGGGTCCAGCTCGAGCCCGTTGGTCCGCAGACACTTCTGCGCGACCGCCTCCCGCAGGGCGAGCCCGCCGATGGGCAGGGTGTAGTGCGCCGTGCCGGGGGCGTCGACGGAGTCCTGGAGCACCTTCCGCACGCCCGGAGCGAGTGCTGGGTCCGGGAACCACGGGTCGGCCCACGACAGGATCCGGTAGCCCTGGTCCTGCAGACGGGCGACACCGTCCCCGACATCGGCCTTGGTCACGTCGGCGAACAGGCCTCCCTGCATGGGCGCGAACCGGTCGTTCAGAAGGCGGCCGGCGGTGAGGCCGTCACGGGCGTCGTCAGAGGTGGCGGCCGCTGCTTCCGCACTCCCGACGCCGGACGCGCGGCCCTGGTCCGCGCTCACGCGATGGCCCTCGCCCACGGGGCCAGGTCGTGGTGATCATCACGCACGACGAGGCCGCCCTGGACCACCGCCCGCAGGCTCCGCAGGGCGCTGATGTCCCTACGGGGGTCATCGCGCAGGAGGAGCAGGTCCGCCTGTGCACCGGCGCCCAGGGTGCCGAGGTCCCCGGCCCCCAGCCACTGCGCCGCCCGGCTCGTCGCGGCAGCCAGCACCTCGCCGGCACTCATGCCGGCCTCCTGCATGAACTCCATCTCCCGGACGGTGGCGCTGGTCCCGTCGAAGGGGGCGTAGGGCGGCATGTCCGACCCCATCACGATGCGCACACCGGCCCGGATGGCGCGCTGCAGGGTGGCCCAGTGGTCCGGGCCCGCCGCGAGCGCGCGCTGCATCATCCAGTCGGGCACCTGGCTGGCCTCGAAGAACTCCTTGCACCGGCTCACCGTGATGGTCGGTACGTACCAGGTGCCGTGCTCGGCCATCAGCGCAACCGTCTCCTCGTCGAGGTGGTAACCGTGCTCCACCCCGTCCAGGCCCAGCTCCACCGCCTGCCGCACCGTGGCCGAGGACGAGGCGTGCGCCGTCACCTGCTTGCCCCAGGCGTGCGCGGTCTCGATCACGGCCCGCAGCTCAGCCGCGGTGAGCTGCGGTGTGTCGATCGCCTCGTGCTCCCCGGCGATGCCGCCGGAGACGCAGACCTTGATCACATCCGCCCCTGCCCGGATCTGCAGGCGGGTGGCCCGCACGAAGCCGTCGGGACCGTCGGCCTCCAACCCGTCGGCGTCCCAGCCGTGACCTCCGGTGCAGCAGAGGGCATGGCCGGCCGTGAAGATCCGCGGCCCGGGAACGGTGCCGCGTTGGATGGCTGCGCGCAGGTCCATGTCGAGGTAGTTGCGCTCCCCGACCAGGCGCACCGTGGTCACCCCGCACTGCAGGGTGCGCGCTGCCGCGTCAGCCATCAACAGCACGACCTGCGCATCACGTGCCGCGTCGACCGCTTCGGACATCGGGCCCGGCAGGGCAAGACCCAGGTGGACGTGCATGTTGACCAGACCAGGGACGACATACCCCGTGGTCCGCGCCTCCCGGAACCCGGTGGCTCCCGTCCGGGCCAGCACCTCGTCGCGGTCGCCGACAGCAGCGACCCGACCATCGGTCCCGATGAGGATCGAGGCGTCCTCGCGGTCCCCAGCGACCGGGTCCACCACGGTGACACCGCTGAGGAGGAGGGGATCAGGCGGGCTGTTCACGGGTGCTCCTTGGACGACGATGCGCGGTGTTCGTTGAGCAGGACCGGCTCCAGCAGGGTCACCGGTGGTGACCCGTGCGCCAGGACGGCGTCGTGGAACCGGCCCAGACTGGGGAACCGGTCCTCCAGTCGTGCGCGCAGGCGGTGCAGCTCATCACGCCCCAGGACGTAGGTCGAGGGGTAGGTGGGGTTGTCATGGCGGGTGTAGCGGTCGACCTCGCCCTGGGCCATGTGCCGGTCCATGCCGGTGCGCTCCATCAGCAGCGTGACGGCCTCGGCGTGCGTGAGACGGCCGGTGTGCAGGCCCGTGTCGATGACGAGCCGCAGCGAGCGCCAGAGCCGGTTGCGCCCCGCGAAGAGGGCCTGGGCGCTCGCGCCGAAGACGGTCTCCTCCAGGATGTCCTCGACGTACAACCCCCACCCCTCGACGAAGAGCGGGGTGCGGAAGAACCGCCGGAAGGAGTCCTCGGCGGTGCCCAGTACGTGGTGCACCGACTGGATGTGGTGGCCGGGGTAGGTCTCGTGCCCCACGATCGAACGGATGAAGGTCGGGCAGTTGTCGCGCTCGTGCCCGCGGAGCCGCTCCGGCGACGCCTGTGCGTCGGCCTCCGTGATGAGGAAGAAACTGGTGAGCTGCTCCGCATACGGCGGGACCGTCCGCATCTCACCCAGCGGCAGGCCGGCCCGGCGGAACTCCGGCAACGGCGCGACGACGCAGTCCTGATCGGGCGGGATGGTCAGCAGGTCGTGCTCCCGGGTGATCCGCTCGGTCTCTACGGTCTCCCGCCGGTACGACGTGACGAACTCCGCGGCTGGCGTCCGTTCGTCCTTGAGCTCATCGATCTGCTCGGTCCAGGTGCGGGCCGGGTCGAGCTCGCCGGCCAGGGTGACCAACCGCTCCTCCGCGTCATCGACGCAGCGCCAGCCGTACTCCCAGACCTCGTCCGCGGTCAGACCCAGGCGGTGGTAGTCGCGGAGCAGCCCGTCGAAGTTCTCCTCGCCGATGGCCCACTGTCCCTCCCCGGACTCCGCCAGGTCACGGCACCGTTCGGCGAAACGCGCGATCTCTGCCGCCAGCTGCTGCCGCCGTCGGTCGACGTCGGGGACCAGATGCTCCGGGAGCGACGCAGACAGCAGGCCGAGATCCTGCTCGACCAGGGCGGTCAGACCCTGGACGGCAGGCACCGCCATCGCCGCCCAGCGACGGGGGACCTCTGCGGCCACGAGAGCTTCCTGGCCGGCGGCGAGGAAGGTGACGGCCTCCTCGAGGAGGGTCAGGTATGCCTGCGCGTACTCCGGTTGGCCCAGGCGGTCGGGGTCCACGGCGGTGAGCGCACCGCCGAGGGCCTCCGCATACCAGTAGGGCGCGCGTGCCCAGGGCCGCGCCACCCGCACCTCGTGCAGGCGGACCGCAACCTCGGCCTGGATGCAGTGCTCCTCCAGCCACGCACGGCTCCCGACGGCTGCCGAGACCGGTGCTCGCCAGGTCGTGAGGAGCCGCTCCATCTCGGCGTGGTGCGCCGGGTCCGTCGTGGGCAGCGAGAGCCAGGGCGCACCTGTGGCGGGGTCGAGAGCGCCCACCTCGCGTGCGGTGACGGGGTCGGCCGCCACCAGGGCGGCAGCGAGCTCATGCATGGGCCAGGTCCTCCAGGGTCGTCTGCAGGGGCGCCATACCCATCGGGCCCAGCGCCAGCGCCTGCCTGTGGAAGGAGCGCTCGTCGAGGGTGCCGCGCCGCATCGCGACCTCGCGGGCCTGCTCCCACAGGCGTGCGCCCATCGAGAAGGCCAGGGCCTGCCCGGGCCAGCCCAGGTAGCGGACCACCTCGAAACGGGCGGTCTCCGCATCGCAGCCGGCGGCCTGCATCAGCACCTCGACGCCCACCTCACGGGTCCACCGGGTGGCCTGCGTGAAGTCATTGCCGCTCGGGATCGGGTAACCCAGATGCAGGCCCATGTCGATCACGATGCGGGCGGCCCGCCAGCGCTGGGCCAGGACGACGCCCAGCTGCTCGCCAGGGTGCTGGATCAGGCCCCAGTCGGCGGCCCGGCCCTCCGTGTAGTGCGCCCAGCCCTCCGCATACCCGTGCACATGGCACAGGTAGCGCTGCCACGGATGCAGCGACTCGGTGCTCATCGTCACCACGTGCTGCAGATGGTGGCCCGGCAGCCCCTCGTGGTGGACGGTGCTGACCTCGCGCCAGACCGGCACGTCCATGGCGCCGGTCGGTGTAGACCAGACCACACGTCCGGGACGGGTCCCGGCCGGGTCCGGTGGGGAGTAGTAGATCGAGCCCGATCCGGGGGCAGCGAGCACCGCGCCACAGCGTGAACCGGCCGGGATGTCGAAGACGCTGCCCTGGAGCCGGGTCGCTGCCTGGGTCATCCGCGTCTCGACCCAGTCCACGAGGTCAGGGCCCACCGCTACCCGGCCCGTGGGGTCGGCGTCGAGCTGGGCAGCGGCCTCGTCGAGGCTGTCCGCGCCCAGCTCGGCAGCCAGGGTCTGCGCCTGCGCGGTGAGCTCTCGCAGCCGGTCCCAGCCGTAGGCGTAGGTCTCGTCCAGGTCGACGCTCGTGCCGAGGAAGGCGCGGGAGGTGATCCCGTAGAGGTCCCGACCCACGGCGTCGGCCGTGGCCCCACGGGGTGCGTGGACCTCCTCCAGCCAGGTCGCCAGCGCGCGACAGGCCGCGCGCGCGTCGGCCAGGGCCGTGGCGGCCTCCGGCCGGTCGGGGCCGCTCCCCGCATCGCTCAACAGTGCCCCGAGGCGGTCGTCGCCCTCGGGGTCGGCCCACCGCCGGACCTGGGCGGCGAGCGTACGGGACTGGCGGGCAGGCACGACATACCCCCGGGCCGCCGTCTCCTCCAGCTGCTCCGCGTAGTCCCGGAGGGCTACCGGGACCCGCGTCAGGCCCTCGACGCGCTGCTCCGACGGTGCGGACTCCAGGCCCATCATCACCGCGTGCGCCGGGGACGCCAGCGGCGCGACCAACCCAGGCGTGAAGCCGCTGTCGTGCAGGGCGAGATCACTGCGCAGGCGCTCGCTCAGCGCGAGCCGCAGGACCGCGCCGGCCCGAGTCGTCGGCTCCTCGGAGGGCCTGTCGACCTCAGCGAGGGTGCTTGCGGTCAGTGCGGCACGGTCCGCCACGGCCCGCGGCCCGAGGGCCGCCCAGGGCCGGACGCTTTCGCGTCCGGTCACCTGAGCAGCCCCCGGGTCCAGCAGGGCCAGCCCGTGCACGTAGGAGTCTGCAACCCGTCCGGGCCGGCCCAGATTGGGGATGGCGTGAGGCGTGGCCGTCACTGAGCGCGGACCCACTGCTCGGCGTTCCACGACACCCCGGTCTGGACGGCGGTGGTGCGCACGTTCTGCAGGGTGCTGTCGTAGCCGGTCACATCCGGGTGGGCGAAGATGGGCAGACCGTAGAGGGTGTCCCAGAGCTCGCGTTCGATGATCTCGACCTGCTCGCGGTGCACCTCCGGGTCCGCCGAGGTGGCCAGCGTGTTCCACGCCTCGTCGACGATCTCGTTGGAGTAGCCGCCCATGTTCTGACCACCGCCGGTGGAGTAGATGGCCTGGCCGGAGGCGACCTGTCCGGAACCCGCCCAGGCGAAGAGCGCGACCTCCCAGTCGCCGGCCTCCAGGGGGCCACCGGTCTCGAAGAAACGGGCATCCCCGGCGTCGATCACGTTGAACCCGGCCTCGTCACAGGAGGCCTTGATCGCGGCCACCTGCTCGGTACGACGCTGGTTGGGGGCGGAGTAGCCGATCCGGATGTCGACCGGTGCGTCCAGTTCCGCCTCGGCCAGCTTGCTCTTCGCGCCCTCGATGTCGACCTGGTCGTATCGTCCGTCGTAGGCGGCGGAGAGCACCTCGTCGTAGTGCGGCTGGAAGGGGAAGACCTCGCGCAGGTTCATCACCTGAGCGTCCGGGTTGATGGGCTGGATCAGTGTCTCGACGATCTGCTGCCGCGGCACGCAGAGCGCGAAAGCTTCCCGCGCGGCGAGACCACCGGCGTCGTCGGCGAAGACGCTGCCCTCCTGGAAGTTGTAGTCCAGGTGCTCCCAGGTCAGCGAGTCGCCGGTCTGCATGGCGACGTCGGGCAGACCCTCGAGCTGGGCGATGGTGTCCACCGTGGCCTGCGGCTCGATGACGTTGATGTCCCCGTTGGCCAGCGCCTGGACGTGGGTCTCGGGCGCAGCGAACACGAAGGACAGGTCGTGGGTCGCAGGCGCAGGACCGTAGAAGGAGTCGTTCGGCACCAGGGTCAGGGACTGGCCGGAGATCCAGCTCGCTCCGTCCAAGGTGTAGGGACCGCTGGAGGGGACGAGCGCCGCGTCGGGGAGCTCGTAGTTCTCGAACACCCAGCCGGTGTTCCAGAAGTCGGCCACCCCGGCGACGGTCTCCCCGTCGCCGTCGAGGATGGCCTGAGCCAGCTCCGCCGGCTCCAGACCCGACTGCTCCGCGACGACGTGCGAGGGCAGCGCCGTGGAGACGACCAGCTCCCAGTCCGGGTAGGGCTCCGGGTAGACGACCGAGAAGGTCTTGCCGTCGACCTCTGCCTCCGGCCCTTCCGGCACATAGCGTCCGAAGCTGTCGGACACCGGGTCGAAGCCGAGCGCCTCCGCCCCGCCCAGCTTCTCGGGGTTGGTCGTCGCCCACTCCAAGAGGTAGTCGTTGGCCGTGACCGGGACCCCGTCGGACCAGACAGCCTCGTCGGAGATGGTGTACTCGATCGTCAGGGGTTCCTCGGACACGACCTCGTAGCTGCCGAACCACTCGTTGGGGTAGACCGTCCCGTCGGTCCCCCAGTGCCAGAAGCCACCGAAGAGCTGGTTGTTGACCACGGCGTTGTAGGTGGAGTTGGTGCCGGCCATGTTGCCGTTGTAGGCGTTGTACTGCTCCGAGCCCGCCGAGAAGGAGACGACGTCGTCGACGGTGACCACCTCGCCGAGGTCGGCCTTGCCGGTGGTCTCCGGCGTCGCGGCACTGTCGTCGCCACTGGGATCCGCCGGGGCTTCGGAGGCGCTTGCTCCGCCGTCGCTGTCGCCGCTGCCGGCCGGCTGGTTCCCTGCGGTGTCGTCCGCGGGCTCAGCGTCCGACGTGCAGCCGGTGAGGACGAGGGCTCCAGCGGTAACCACGGCCATCGTGGCGCGTCTGATCTTCATGTCGTGCTCCTCAGGTGATCGCGAGCAGCAGGTGACGTGCACAGCGGCTCGGGTAGGACAGAGGATGTGCAGTGTAACTGCACAACCTCGGATCCGTGGCAGCCGGTCCAGCCAGGCTTGAGGAGCACGGCGATTGTCCCGAGCCGCAGACCGAGCATCCCCATGGCGACACAGAAATTCGAGGCGCGTCCTGATGGCCGCGCGCCAGCGGATCCGCTGGTCGCCAGCTGTGGCGTTTGCCGACCCCCGGCGCGTCAGCCCCAGGGCGGCGGCTGCGGCAGGTCCCCGGCGGAGGACAGGCCCCCGGCGTCGCCCCGGGCGAGCCAGAGCAGCAGCTGCCCGGCGGTGCCCTGCACCTCGGGGCCGCCGCCGCCCAGCTCGAGGGACGGCATACCCTCCGGGCGGAGCGTGAGCGCCGGCGCGTCGCCGGTCGCCTGCCACTGGCTCACCCCGCGCCGCAGCGTGCGGGCCACCCACCCGGGGTCGGCGTCGTCGAAGGTGTAGCCGGCCTCGAGGTCGACGTGGTGGAAGACCACCTCCAGCAGCCGCATGGCGACCACCTGGTGGCCGGCGACCGTGTTGCCGGTGCGGGTCTTCACGAGACTGTCACCGGCCGGCCCGGTCAGCACCTGCGCCTGCTCGCGGAACCGGGCCGCGCTCTCCTCGACGTCGGCGACGATCTCCGGCAGCGGGCGGCGCGCGCCCTCCTCGATGTCGGCGTCCCGGCTCTCGTTCGAGGCGTACACGGCCCGCTCCTGGCCGTCGACGGCCGTGAGCACCATGTTGACCAGCCCGTCGGCGTTGCGGGCCACGTGGGTCAGCACGTGCGCGACGCTCCAGCCCTCGCACAGGCTCGGGCGGTCGGCGTGCGTCAGCTGGGCGCAGGTCTCCAGCAGGCGCTGGGTCTCGGCGTCGAGCAGGGTCAGGTTCTCAGCGGCGCGGTTGGTCATGGCACGCATTCTGTCGGGTCGACGGCATACCTCGCGCAGGTGGACCAGGTATGCCGTCGAAACAGGGGGACGAGCGACACCAGCCGGGCCCGTGCATCGGTTATGCCGACAGCCCCTCAGCGATCGAGCGCAGGTAGCGGGCCAGCTCGCGGGGAGCCGACCGCGGGGCGACCTCCTCGACAGCGGAGTTGTAGTTGGTGTTGGTGTTGACGTCGTAGGTCAGCAGCCGGCCGTCCTGCGTCTCGATGAACTCGATGCCGCAGACCTCGATGCCGTTGGCCTTCGCGAAGGCGAGGTACTTGTCGATGATCGGGTCGTCGAAGCCCTCGCGCAGCGAGAACAGCTGCTGCCCGATCTCGGGTGCCAGGGTCGCGCCGGGCGGCATGATCGGCTGGCCGGTCGTGGGGTCGATCTCGCACGCGTCGGCCGGGCACAGCTGGAAGCCGCCGCGGGCGGTGTCCGCGTCGATGGCGTAGAGGAACTCGCCACCGACGATCTCGACCCTGGTGATCCTCGGGCTCGCGGCCACGATGAACTCCTGGATCAGCGTGATGCCGTCCTGGGGCTCCTCGAACTCCTCGGAAGCGACATACTCGGCCAGCTCGTCGTGGCTGTCGAAGCGGCGCACGCCCAGACCCTTGCCGCCCTGGTTGTGCTTGGTGACGAACGGGGCGGGTATGGCGCGGGCCGCCTCGACCACGTTCTGCCGGCCGATCGCGGCGACGGTGCGAGGGGTCTCGATCCCGGCCGTCCGCAGCCGGGTGAGCTGGTCGACCTTGCTCATCTCCAGCTCCAGCACCCGCCGGCCGTTGACCGTGCGGCGGCCGTGGGCCTCCAGCCAGGACAGGACCGCGCGGGTGTAGTCCTTGGACAGGTGGTGGTCACGGGTGTGCGCCGAGGCGCTGATCCGCGACCAGAAGACGCCCTCCGGCGGGGCCTCGTCGAGGTCGAGCACGCCGTCGGTGAGCAGCCACTCCTCGACGTGGACGCCCTCGGCCTCGAAGGCCTTGGCGAAGGGCGGGAACCACTCAGGGTTCTCGTGCAGGGCGTAGATCGTGGGTGTGGTGGTCATGGTCAAAATCACCCTTCCAGGAAGATGCCGTTCCCCGGACCCATGGGCAGGTCGAGGAAGAAGAACGCGGACAGCACCGCGAACCAGGCCAGCCAGAAGACGATGGAGAACGGCAGCATCCGGGCGATGATCGTCCCGAGGCCGGCGTTCGGCTCGTAGCGGCGCAGCATGGCGAGCAGCACGATGATGTAGGGGTTGAGCGGGGTCAGGATCTGCGTGGCGGAGTCGCCGACGCGGAAGGCGCCCTGGATGAAGCCGGGCTCGTAGCCGATCAGCGCGAACATCGGCACGAAGACCGCCGCCATGAGCGTCCACAGCGACGAGCCCGAGATGATGAACAGGTTGAGCAGTGAGGCCAGCACCACGAAGCCGAAGATCGCGCCATACCCGGTCAGGCCGATGGACTGCAGGGTCTCTGCGCCCCCGACGGCGATCCAGGACCCGATGCCGGACCAGTTGAACAGCGCGATGAACTGGCCGAGCACGAAGGCCAGGACGAGGAAGGACATCATGTCCTTGATCGCATCGCCCATCATCCGCGGCATGTCCTCGCTGTTCTTCAGCACGCCCACCACCCGGCCGTAGACCAGCCCCGGCACGATGAACATCGCGAAGACGATGAAGACGATCGAGCTCAGCAGCGGCGACCTCGGCAGGAACGCGCCCTCCTCGTTGCGCCACGGCGAGTCCGGCCAGAAGATCCCCGCCAGGATGACAGCAGCGACGACGAGCGCGGAGATCCCGGCCAGGACCAGGCCCCGACGCTCCACGGAGGTCAGGTCAGCGTCGGGCACCGGCGAGAAGGTGGTGTCGTCGTCCTCGGAGAACTGCTCCCGGGGCACGTTCTGGCGGATCAGCCGGGGCTCGAGGACCTTGTCGATGAGCAGACCCGCGAGGAACATCAGGACGGCGGCCGAGGCGACGTTGAAAAAGTAGTTCGACAGCGGGTGGACCGGGTCACCGGGGTTGGGCAAGGTGGCGGTGACCGCGGTGGTGATGCCCGCGAAGAGCGCGTCGAGGGAGGTCACGAGCATCGTGGTCGAGTAGCCGGCGCCGGCGGCCGCGAACCCACCGAGGAGCCCAGCCACGGGATGCCGACCCGCCGCGGCGAAGACCAGCGCGGCCAGCGGCGGGATGACGACGAAGGCCGCGTCGGACATGATCGAGCCGAGCACCCCGACCACGCCCACGGCATACGGCAGCGCCCACCGCGGCGAGGAGCCGAAGGTCTTGCGGATCAACGCGGCCAGCAGCCCGGACTTCTCCGCCACGCCGACGGCCAGGATGATCGGCAGCACGGTGACCAGCGGCGGGAAGCCGAGGTAGTTGGGGCCGAGGTTCTCGGTGAACCAGGCCAGTCCCTCGCCGGTGAAGAAGCCGCGCATCTGCGTGGGCTCGTCGGCGCCGGGGATCTGGACGCTGACGTCCATCCAGGCCAGGATGCTCGACCCCACCGCGGTGATGAGGAAGAGGTAGAGGAAGAGCATGAACGGGTTCGGCAGCTTGTTGCCGGCCCGCTCGATCCCGTTGAGGATGCGGTCGGCCCGCGTCGTCTTGACGGTGGTGGCAGTCATGGTGCAGGCCTCTCGGCACGTGGGGCAGGGACGGGTATGCGGCCCGCGCGGGCCGGTGGAGCAGGTGGGTCGGTGTGGTGCCGGATGGGCCTAGTCGAAGTAGTGCTCGACGTCGGTGGCGCCGCCGGCGCGCTCGAAGTTCTCGTGGACGGCCGTCCGCAGCTCGGCGTCGCACAGGTAGTCGAGGGCCGTGAGCGCGAGCCCGACCGCTCCGTCGACCGCGGCGTCTCTGGCCGCCTCGCTCGCGGCCGCCTCGGCGAACCCGCGCGTGTGCAGGGCCACCTCGGGCGGCGCGATCTTGATCAGCGGGTGGATGCCGGGGATGCGGTAGCTGACGTTGCCGAAGTCCGTCGAGGCCGCGATCGTCTCCGAGACGGTGCCGCCGGGCAGCGGGTCCCGCCCGCGCCGACGCTGCGCCTCGACCCAACGCTCGGTGAGTGCGCCGTTGGTACGCACCGGCAGGGACGGGGCGTGCTCGTCCCAGTCGACGTCGACACGGGTGCCGGTCATCAGCGCGGCACCGCGGGCGATGTCGTCCAGGCGCCTGCTGAGGTCCTTGAGCGTGTCGGGGTACTTGGAGCGGGCGTAGAGGCGGACCTCCGCCTGCTCGGTGATCACGCTGGGCCGGGTGCCGCCGCTGGTGATGACCGCGTGGACCCGGTCGACTGGCGGGAGCTGCTGGCGGAGCAGCCCCACGGCCTGGTAGGCCAAGGACGCGGCGTCCAGGGCGTTGCGGCCCATGAACGGCTGGGCAGACGCGTGGGCGGGGACGCCGTGGAAGGTCCAGGTCAGCAGCCGTCGCCCGAGCCACACCTGGTCGGCCACGTCGTAGCCGTAGGGGTGCACCATGATCGCCGCGTCGATGTCGTCGAAGGCGCCGCCGCGGGCCATCAGCTCCTTGCCGGAGTGCCCCTCCTCCGCCGGGGTGCCGAGGAGCACGACCCTGCCGGGAAAGGCCTCCGGCTGCTCGCGCAGCAGGGCCGCGAGACCGAGGAAGGCGCCGACCCCGGTGGCCGCGATGACGTTGTGGCCGCAGGCGTGGCCGACCTCGGGCAGGGCGTCGTACTCGCTCAGGACCGCGATCGTCGGCCCCTCCGGGTTGCCCACCTCGGCCCGGAAGGCCGTCGGCACATCGGCCGTGCCGATGCTCACCTCGGCTCCGTGCAGACGTAGGACCCGGGCGAGGGTCTCGACGCTGCGGTGCTCCTCGAAGGCGGTCTCCGGGTCGGCGTGCAGGGTGCGCACGATGTCGACGAGGTCCTCGCGCAGTCCTTCCACCAGGTGCTCGAGCCGCTCGGAGAGGGCCGGGGCGGCACCGGTGAACGTGCTCGTCTGGGGCGTCACCGACTCCATCCGGGCGGTCGTCTCCGCCGCGAGGTGGTCCAGGTACGCACGGCTTGGCTTCAGCTGATCGTCCATCACGGGCACCATAAGTGATCCCAACGCGATCTTATAAATCGGTCGCTCCCGATGCCGCCACGCAGGCCAGCGACCCGACCCCACGTGGGCCGGGTGCGGGACGGGGTCATCGCAGATGCCAGGTCACGCCATGGTCGTCGACGGTGGCGGTGTGCTCGTGCTCGTGGACCCAGGTGTGGTGCCGGGCGCACAGCAGGGCGTAGTTGGACAGGTCGGACCGTCCGCCCCGGGCCCAGGGGATGACGTGATGAGCGTCGCACCAGGTCGCGGGGATGGTACAGCCCGGGATGCTGCAGCCCTTGTCCCGGACGGACAGCCGCATCCGCTGCGCTGGAGTGACGAGGCGCTTGGCCCGGCCTTGGTCCAGGATCTCCGAGGGGCCACCGAGGACCATGGGGATGATGTCGGCGTCGCAGGCCAGCCGCCGGACCGACCCGGCGCTGACCGTCGTCCGGTCGAGGATGGCGCCAGCACCGGGCAACTGTCCACCGCCCTCGGACAGCTTCCGGCGCAGCGTCTCGAAGTCGATCGTGACGATGAGCTTGGCCTTGGCGGTCGTGGGCTGACCTTCGGTCCCGGCCACACCACGGCGCAGGACGGTCATGAACGCGTCGTAGCGGCGCTGGCCGGGCGTGCGACTGTCCTCCTCGCCGGTGGCTTCGACCTCGTCCGCGGTGGCGGGTGCGGCCAGCGGAGACATGAGGATCGCGCGGACAGCCTGGTAGTCGGCGTCGTCGCCGAAGGTGACGATGATGCGCTGCACAGTCCCGTCCGCCAGGGACGACTCGTGCACGTCCCGTAGTTCACGGCGGGCCTTGTTGCGCTTCTCGTGCTCGTCCTCCGGCAGGCACCTCCGCAGCAGCTCCTCGATGATGCGCGCGATGTCCTGCTCGTCGAAGAGCGGGTTGCGGCCCGCCGTGGTCAGCAGCTCGACCGCCAGGCCGTACTCCTCCGCCGAGATCGCCTTGCGGATCCGGGCCAGTGCCCGGTGGATGTTCGCCGCCCGCGGCAGTGAGATCCCCCCGGCCAGCACCCCGTCAAGCAGCGGCGCGTGCACCGGCTCGGCTGCGGCCTGCGCCACGCGGACGAGGTTGGCCACGGTGGCCGGGTCCAGGTCCGGGCAGGCCAGCACCAGCCAGTCGCGGAGGGTCAGCCCCTCGGCCGAGTGCAACCCGCGCTGCCGAACCTCGCAGGCCAGCCGCACCCGCGCCCGCACCAGGGCGGCGGATGCTGTGGCGACCAGCCGCAACCCGGACCGGACCTCGGTGTCCTGCAGGCGGGGCGCGTCCTGGGCGGCGAGGTCGGCGCCGATCGCCTCCCGCCCGGTCTGCCGGAGCGTCCTGGCCACCCGCTCCCCGGGCACACCGACGGTCAGCACGTAGCCCTCCCGGACGAGCTGCTCCCTGCTCGTCCGGAGGACCTCACCGCCCCACGCCTGCTCCATACGAACGAATGTATGACCAGGGTCTGACAGACCCTCCTGCCCAACTACGATCAGCCGATGACCCCCGCCCCCAACCGAGGCCCCGCGGCAGCAGCCGGGAACCGGGCCGCGCTGATCGAGTCGGCCCGCCGGCTCTTCTTCCGCGAGGGCTACGAGGTGCCGCTCTCGGCGGTCGCCAAGGATGCCGGGGTGGGGCAGGGCACGCTGTACCGCCACTTTCCCTCACGGGAGGCGCTTGCGGAGGCCGTCGTCGCCAGCACGATGGACACCCTTGTCGAGATGACCGAGGAGCTGCAGGGGCCGGAAGCCTTCGGGGTGCTGTGGCGGCACGTCGTCGACTCGCTGGTGGAGTCGGTCGGCTTCCTGGACGCCGTGCTCGGCCCTCGCGGTGAGCTGGCCGGTCGTCAGCCCGAGCAGGAGCTGGCCACGCTGCTCACCGAGCCCTTCGCCCGCGCCCAGGAAGCCGGCCTCCTCAGCCGTGGCCTCACGCTGGACGACGCGCTGCTCACCCTGGCCATGGTGCACGGCGCCGCACACCGCGCCGGGGACCGGAGGACCAGGCAGGAACTGGCTTACCGGGCCCTGGCGCTGGTGGGCGGCGGACTCGAGCTCACCCAAGGCCTCAGCGCAGACCGGTCATCGACGCCACGGCCCGAGCCGGGCGGCGCGCCCGGCTCGAGCCGCTAAAGAGTCACGCTGCCCTGCTCTGGATCTGCGCCGCACCCATGTGCCGCGCCGCGATCAGGCCGAACACGACGGCCGGGCCGATCGTCGAGCCCGGCCCGGGGTACGTCCGGCCCATCACCGACGCGCTGACGTTGCCTGCGGCATACAGGCCCTCGATGACCGACCCGTCCTCCCGCAGCGCCCGCGCGTGCTCGTCAGTCACCACGCCACCCTTGGTGCCGAGGTCGCCGATGACGACGCGGTATGCCGTGAAGGGGCCCTTCTCCACGGGTCCCAGGCAGGGGTTCGGGCGCACCGTCGGGTCCCCGTAGTAGCGGTCGTAGGCGGAGTTGCCCTTGCCGAAGTCGCCGTCGACGCCCGCCCGCGCGAACCCGTTGAACCGCTGGACGGTCGCCCTGAACACGTCAGGGTCCATGCCCGTGCCGGCAGCCAGCTCGGCCAGGGTGTTCGCCTTGACCAGCAGACCAGCCTCCTTCATCTCCTTGTTCTTGCGCGGGTCCATCGCGTAGGAGCGAAGGTAGCGGCGGGCGTGCCGGACGTCGGAGACCATCCAGTAGGTGCCGTGCGGGTCGTGCTCGAGCATGTGGTGTCCGAGGTCGACGTAGGACTCGGCCTCGTTGGCGAACCGGCGTCCCTGCCCGTCCACGATCATCATGTAGGGCAGGGAGCGCTCACCCACCAGGAATGCGGGGTCCCCGTCGCCGACGCCGGCGATCGAGGCGCCCCACCAGGCGTCGTCCATGAGCTCCAGGGCGGCGCCGTGCTGAACGGCCATCCGGTGCACCTGGCCCAGGTTGCCGGGCGCGCCGGACGGGTCGCCCTCGATGCCGTGGCGCTCCTTGCGCATCTCGACGTTGTGGTCGAAGCCGCCGGCCGCGAGGACCACGCCGCTCCGTGCGTGGACCGTGAGGTCCTGGCCGTCCTTGCGCACCCGCACGCCGGTGATCCGGCCGTCCTCCTCGATCAGTCCGGTGACCGGGCTCTCCAGCCACAGCTCGGCGCCCAGCTGCTGCACCGCCACGTCGAGCAGCGCGGCCATCAGACCGGCACCGATGCCGACCAGACGCTTGCCCCGCACGACGCCGCCGGCGATCCGCCCGACGACGCGGGCACCGCGGTGCACCCCACCCGGGGTGGACCAGGCGCGGGTGATCTGCCAGACGTCGTCGGTCATGATCGGCAACGGCATCATCGCGCGGCAGGTGGCCCACCAGTCACCGATCTTCTTGGTGTCCGGCGGCACGATCTCGATCGAGCGGCCGATCTTCCCGCCGGGCAGCTCGGGGTAGTAGTCGGGGTAGTCCGCGCCACGGGCCCACTTCACGCCATACCGCTCGGTGGTCTGCACCCAGTCGGCGACGCCGTCGACGAACGCCTCCTTGCGGGCACGCGACGTCGCCCGGCCCTCGTCGCCCACCGTGGCCTCGAGGTAGGTCAGCGCCTCCTCCCGGGAGTCGCCGGCGCCGGCCCGTTGCAGCAACGGGTTGTTCGGCAGCCACTGACCGCCGCCGGACATGGCGGAGCTCCCGCCCCACTTGTCGGTGCTCTCCAGCATGAGCGCGGTCAACCCCTGTTCGCGTGCCCCGATCGCGGCGGCGAACGCTGCCGACCCCGAACCGACGACGACGACGTCGTAGGTGTGCTCTGACGTGCTCATCTGCATCCTCACTCCTCGTTGCGGACAATATTGTCCGGTTATCCCAGCGTAGCGCTCGGCGCCCTTCTTTGCACGGGGTATGCAGCAGCTCGAGGGTTCCTGGGCAGCGAGGCGCCGAGGACTGTCCCGAGTCCGGCGCGAAGCGTGCGCCCGGTCGGTGACAACGGTGCGCCCGGTCGGTGACAACCGTGCGCCCGGTCGGTCAGGGGGTGCGCCCGGCCTGGGCCGCGGCATACCGGCGCAGCACCTCGCGCGTCGGCAGCACCTCGACCCCCAGCTCACGCAGGCGGGAGGCATCGAGCACAGGCCGGTGGGCGAGGAAGACGGTCTGCTCCGGCCTGTAGGCGGTCAGCCGGGCACGCTTTCCCACGGCCAGGGCAGCGCGCAGGACGGGCTCGGGCACGACGAGCGTCCGCTTCCCGAGTGCCCGCGCGATCTCGGGCACCGTCACCGTTCCTGCCCCCGCGACGTTGAACACCCCGGTCACCGTCGAGGTCACCGCTGCCACCACGACCCGGACCACGTCCTTGTCCCACACCAGCACGAACGGCGACTCCGCCCCCGCCAGCCGGAGGATGAACCGTCCGGCCCACAGCCGGGTGATCTGGTTGTCGACCCGCTCCCCCAGGATCGTGCCGATGCGCAGCACCACCTGCTCCAGCTCCGGCGTGCGCAGCCGCTCGGCGGCCAGCATCTCCTCCACCTGCCGTTTGTGGTCGGCGTAGGCGAACTCGACGTTGCCCCGCAGCGGGTCGCACTCGGTCAGCGGCACGGGGTTGTCGGCGTGGTAGCCGTAGGCCGCGCCGCTGGAGGACACCACGATCCGCCGCACCCCGTGCGCCCGGCACGCGTCGAGCACGTGCCGCGTGCCGTCCACGTCGACGGCCCGCTCCAGCGCTCGGTCCGAGCCCTTGCCGGGCGTGACGATGCTGGCCAGGTGGACCACCACCTCCGGGCGGTACTCGCCGACGACCTGGTCGACCGTATGCGGTTCGCGCACGTCCATCGGCACATGCAGCGCTCCGATGGTGGCCGCGCCCGGCTCGCCCGGCTCGCGCACATCGGTGCTGACGACCTCGTGCCCGTCCCGCACCAGACCGGGAACGACGGAGGAGCCGAGGAAGCCGGACCCGCCGGTGACCAGGATCTTCACGCGTTCTCTCCCACTGCCACCGGGCGCGGATCCTCCAGCGGGCTGACGCCGGTCCGGCGCCGCCAGACCATGGCCACGGCCAGGCCGGCGATCATGTCCCAGATCCCCCACCACGCCGCCACGAGCGCCATCCCGCCCAACCCGTCGAAGAAGGCGAAGACCAGCAGCAGCCCCAGGCCGCTATTGCGGATGCCCACCTCGAAGGTCGACGCCTTGACCGACGCCTGCGGCAACCGGGCGGTCCGGCCGATGACATACCCGAGCAGCAGGGCCAACGCGTCATGGACGAAGACGGCAACGACGACCAGCCCGATGTAGGCGGTGAACAAGGCCCAGTTGTTGGCCACACCCACGACGATGATGCCGCCCAGGCCGACCACCGCGACCGGCCCGACGACCTTCCGCGCCCGCTCGGCGAACGTCGGGAACCGGTGCGCCAGAGAGATCCCGACCACGAACGGCAGCCCGATGACCATCAGGATCTCGCCGAGCATCTCCACCGGGTCCAGCGAGATGTCCCGCAGCAGCTCGCTGCCCGTCGGGTGCAGAGAGCCCCAGAAGGCCAGGTTGAGCGGCATCAGGAAGATCGCCAGCACGTTGCCGACCGCCGTCATCGACACCGACATCGCCACGTCCCCGCCCGCCCGGTGGGTCAGGATGTTGGAGACGTTGCCCGGTGGGCAGCAGGCGACCAGGATCAGGCCCAGGGCCAGCGACCCGCGCAGGTCGAGCGCCAGGGTCAGCAGCAGGGTGATCCCGGGCAGCACCAGGAACTGGGCGATGACGACCACGATGATCGCCCACGGCCGCCGCAGCGCCCGCGTGAAGTCCGAGACGCGGGTGTCCAGCGCCACCCCGAGCAGGATCAGCGCCAGCACGATCCGCAGGGTGGTCAGCGAGCCCTCGTCGAAGGCGATCCGGATCTGGTCGACGTCGGTCACGCCCGCACCCCCAGGTCGGCGATCGCGCTCCGCACGGCGCGACGGTAGGCGTCCTTGTTGACGTAGTAGGCCATCCGGTCCAGCCGCAGGTAGTCGAAGCCGCCGCTGAGGTCCGGCCACTGGTCACGGTCGGCGACCCGTTCGCGCAGCACCGCGGCGTCCTCGGGCCGGCGCGTCCTCGCGGCGAGGTATGCCGCCACCAGCTCGGCCTGCTCGTAGCGCCCCTGCCAGCCGATCCCGGCCGCCTCCACCATGCCCACGACATACAGGCCCTCGGCGGCGGGGCTGAAGATCTGCAGGTAGAGATCCGGTGCGCCCCCGCCCTCCGGCCAGGACAGCAGCGAACGGTCGAGGAAGGGGTAGTGCAGCCGGTAGCCGGTGGCCAGGACGAGCAGGTCGTACTCGTGCCGGGACCCGTCGCGGAAGACGACCCCGGCCCCGTCGAGCCGCTCGATGTCGGGTCGCACGCGGGTGTCGCCGTGGCCCAGGTGGTGCAGGATGAGGCTGTTGACGATCGGGTGCGACTCGTAGAGCTTGTGGTCGGGCTCGGGGAAGCCGAACCGTGTTGGGTCGCCGGTGAACATCCGCAGCAACCGGGTGTCCATCGCCTGCTTGACCCGCGCCGGCAGCGGGCGCCCCTGGTTGAGGGTGTCGGCCGGGCGGCCAAAGACGTACTTCGGGACGAAGTGGTAGCCGCGCCGCACCGAGATGTCGACGCTCTCCGCGTGGTGCACGGCGTCGACGACCACGTCGCACCCGGAGTTGCCGGCCCCGATGACCAGCACCCTCTTCCCGGCGAGGACGCGCGGGTGCTTGTAGAAGGCCGTGTGGATGGCCTCGCCGTCGAAATGCCCTCGCAGCTGCGGCACGTGCGGCTCGGACAGGGTCCCGTTGGCCACGATGACACCGGCGTGCTCGGTCTCCCGGTGCATACCCTCCGCGTCCGTCCAGCGCACCACCCACCGTTGGCCGACCGGCTCCACCGAGGTCACCTCGGCGCCGAAGCGGTAGCCCTCCCGCAGCCCGAAGCGGTCGGCGAAGGAGCGGAAGTAGGCCAGCAGGTGCCGGTGCGAGGGGTAGTCCGGGGTGCCCGGCGGCATCGGGTGCTCGGTGAACTCGGTGGTCGTCCGGGAGGAGATGAGGTGCGCCGACTCGTAGACCGTGCTGCGCGGGGCGTCGATGTCCCACAGCCCGCCGACGTCGCTGTGCAGCTCGTAGCCGGTCCACGGCAGCCCGTAGCGTTGCAGGTTGCGCGCCGCCGCCAGCCCGGAGGGGCCGGCGCCGATGACGGCGTAGGTCGGCTGGCTCATCTACGGGGTCTCCTGTCGCAGGCGGCGGGTCATCAGGCGGGCATAGGTGCGCGGCGCCAGGCGGGAGGCGTGCCAGGCGAGGTATGCCGTGCGCCCCACCAGCGCGCGGTCGCGCCGGTGCCGCACGACGTCGACCACTGCGGCGGCGACGTCCTCGGGCGTGACCTGGGCACCGGTCTCCGACCGGACCTGACTGCCCTCGGTGGTGACGAGCCGGCTCGTGACGAAGGTGGGATGGACCATGCCGACGTGGACGCCATCGGGCGCCAGCTCGGGACGCAGCGCCTCCATCAGCCCGGTGACGGCGTGCTTGGCGGCGACGTAGGCCGGGCGGCCGACCACGGGGGCGAAGCCGGCCACCGAGCCGAGCGTGACCACGCTCCCCCGGCTGGCGCGCAGGTGCGGCAGGGCCGCGAGGATGCACGTCAGAGCGCCGAGGTAGTTGACCTCCATCACGGTGCGGTGGGTGCCGACGCCGTGGTCGTCGATGGTGCCGATGGCGGAGATGCCGGCGTTGTTGACCAGCACGTCCAGCCGCCCGTGCTCGGCGACGACCTGCTCGACGACGGCGCGGACCTGGGCCTCGTCGGTGATGTCACAGGCAAGGATCCCGGCGCCCGGATCGGCAGACAGGTCCACCCCGACGACCACCGCGCCCTCGCCGGCGAGGACGCGGCGCAGGGCGGTGCCGATGCTGCCGGCAGCGCCGGTCACCAGCACGACGGCGTCGCGCAGCCCGGCAGGGTGGTGTGTCGTCTTCGTCACGGTGACGGCAGGCTAGCCCACGCCGCACCGGGCGGGGCGCACGCCATACCGACCTGAATTGACGTGTCGGAGAACCCTCCATATATTCAGGGCTTCGAGGGGAGTACTTCGCCAAGTCGCTGCCGGTCAATGCGCGTGTCCAGATGTCACGCTCGGCGCGCGCCCCACCTGGGGTGAAGGAGACCTCGCACCGCCGCAACGGATGCGAGGTCCGCTCATCATGATGCCGCCCATGGCCACCACCCCTGAGAACCAGGTGCTCCACACGATCGCCGACCTGCAGCTGTGGGTCATCACGGTGATCGGGATCCTGGTGCTCCTCGCCCTCGACTTCATCATCACCCGCCGCCCGCACGCGGTGGAGATGAAGGAGGCGATCGGCTGGTCGGTCTTCTACATCGCCCTCCCCCTGACCTTCGGTCTGTGGGTATGGAACGCGCACGGCTCGGAGATCGGGCTGCAGTACTACACGGGGTACCTGGTCGAGAAGTCGTTGTCGGTCGACAACCTCTTCGTGTTCATCCTGATCCTGTCGGCCTTCGCCGTGCCCCGTGCCCTGCAGCAGCGGGTGCTGCTCATCGGGATCATCGGCGCGCTGGTGCTGCGCACGATCTTCATCGCGGTCGGCGCGGTCCTGATCGCGCGGTTCTCGGTCATCTTCCTGATCTTCGGCATCATCCTGCTGATCACGGCGTGGGGTGTGCTGAAGGACGCCCTCAGTGACGACCACGAGGTGGATGTCCAGGAGCTCAAGGCGGTCAAGTGGGCCAAGAAGCTGTGGCCGGTCACCGATGAGTACGAGGGCACCAAGCTCACCGTCAGGCAGCAGGGTCGCCGTGCCCTCACCCCGCTCGGCCTGGTGGCCCTGGCCATCCTGGGCACCGACATCGTCTTCGCGATCGACTCGGTCCCGGCGGTCTACGGCATCACCGGCGACCCCTACCTGGTCTTCATCACCAACGCCTTCGCCCTGCTGGGTCTGCGTGCGCTCTACTTCGTCCTCCAGGGCGCCCTGAGCAAGCTGCGCTACCTCGGCTACGGCCTGGCGCTGATCCTGGCCTTCATCGCCGTCAAGCTGGTCCTGCACTGGGCGCACACCGTGTGGCCCGAGGTCCCCGGCATCCCGACCACGACCTCGCTCATCGTCATCGTGGTCATCCTGGTGATGACCGCGGTGCTCAGCCTGTGGGCCGAGAAGCGTGACGCGAAGCGGATGACGCTGGCGGGCGAGGTCGACCAGGACGACCTGAACCGGCCGCTGTAACGGCGGGCTGGATGGTGGTCCCGGTCAGTCGCGCAGGTTGCGGCGCTGGGGCGAGACCCCGTCCGGCAACGGGATGGTCGGCATCTCGGGCTGCGGCGGAGCGGGCGGCGTCGCCGGCCTGGATGTCTCAGCCGTCTCAGCCGCCGCGTTCCGCCATCCCTGGTCCCGGGACAGGGCGACGGCGCGGGCCCGCAGCACGCTGCGGGACAGGTATGCCGCGTGCGCGATGCTGCCGACCCAGATGACGAGGAAGATGACGACGCCGAGGTCCGTCCCGTCGTTGAGGTACTCCATGGCGTAGGTGGCGAACCCGTAGAGGACGCCCCACATCACGGTGAAGACCCACATCTTCTTCGACCGCGAGAGCACAGCACCCAGCACCCAGCCCAGCGTGGACAGCAGCACGAACCCGACCCCGACCAGCAGCACCCACGAGCTGCACAGCAGCTTCCAGAGGACGGAGCGCTGCGCCAGCAGCCGCTCGCCGAAGTAGATGTCGGTACCGTCGAGATTCGTCACCGGCTCAGGATGTCACGACGCTGCGCCGCCTCAGTACGAGGACACCGGTCCGCGCGCCTCGCGTCACGCCGACGCGGTCAGTCCTGACGTGCCTGGCGCGTCGCGCGGTCGTTGGCCTTCTGGATCGCCTCGACGAGCTCGTCCTTGTCCATCGTGGAGCATCCCGGCACCTCGAGCCGTCGGGCGATCTCGTAGAGGTGCTTCTTCGAGGCGTTGGCGTCGACCCCGCCGGCGGTCTCCCGGTCGGTGTCGTAGCCACCCTCGGCCTGGGGATCGGAGGGGCCCTGCTCCTCCTTGCGCTCCCAGTGGTCGCCGACCCTCTCGTAGGAGTGCTTCAGCGAGGCGTAGGCCGTGCGCTGCGCCCGCTCCTCGTCGCCGTAGGACTCCATCGCGGAGTCGTAGGTCTTGGTGAACGTTCGTTGCGTCTTCTGGGAAGACCGCTGCAGGGTGCTCGGCAGCTCGTCCTGCCTGGGCTCGCCGCCCTTGTTCGTCTTGGGCACGGTGACCACCTCCGCACCCAGTGTGCCCCCGACGCAGGGCGGGCTGTCGCGGCGAACCGTGTCGCCGGTCGGGGGCAGAACGTGTCGCCGGTCGGGGGGCTACTGGCCTTTCTCGGCGCTCGCCGCGCCGGGCTGGTCCGTCTCGATCCCGAGGTACGCCGAGACGATCCCCTGGTCCTCCAGCAGCTCCTTGGCGGGGCCGGACTGGACGATCTCACCGGTGGACAGGACGTAGCCGTGGTCGGCGGCTCGCAGGGCGCGGCGGGCGTTCTGCTCCACGAGCAGGACGCTGGTGCCGCTGGCGCGGATCTCCGCGATCACCCGGAAGACCTCGTCGACGACCTTGGGCGCCAGGCCCATGGACGGCTCGTCCAGCAGCATCAGCGACGGCTCGGCGACCAGGGCGCGGCCGATCGCGAGCATCTGCTGCTCGCCACCGGACAGGCTGCCGGCCGGCAGGCCGCGCCGGTCGGCCAGCACCGGGAAGCGCTCGAACACCTCGTCGATCCGCTCGCCCTTGGTGTGCCACGCCGCCAGCTGCAGGTTCTCCTCGATGCTGAGGGAGGCCAGGATCTGCCGCCCCTCGGGCACCTGCACCAGCCCGCGGCCGACCAGCTTGTGGGCCGGCGTCCGCGTGACGTCCTCGCCGTCGAAGGTGATCTTGCCCTGCGCCGGCTTCACGACGCCGCTGACGGCGTTGATGATCGAGCTCTTGCCGGCGCCGTTGGCACCGACGAGCGTGACCAGGCCACCGCGGGGGACGGTGAAGCTGACCCCGCGGACGGCCCGTACCTTGCCGTAGCTGACCGTCAGGTCCTCGACCTGCAGGATGTGCTCGCTCACTTGGCCTCCTCCGCGGCGCCCAGGTAGACCTCGATGACCGCTTCGTTGTTGGCGATCTCCTCCGGCGTCCCGGTCGCGATGACCTGGCCGAAGTCCAGCACGACGACCCGGTCACAGGTCTTCAGCACCATGCCGACGTTGTGCTCGATCAGCAGGATCGTCAGACCCTGCCGGGCCAGCGAGCCGATCAGGTCGGACAGCGCGTCGGCCTCGACGTGGTTCATGCCCGCGGCCGGCTCGTCCAGGATCAGCAGCGACGGGTCCGCGGCGAGGGCTCGGCCGATCTCCAGGCGACGCTGATCACCGTAGGACAGCGACCCTGCGTCGTCCTGGGCCTTGTCGGCCAGGCCGACGCGGGCCAGGCAGTTCGCCGCGTGCTGCACGGCTGCCGCCTCGTCCCGCCGGGCACCGGGCAGCCACACCAGCCGCCGCAGGAAGGTGGGCCGGCTCACCGAGTGCGCGCCGACCAGCACGTTCTCCAGCACCGACAGGCGCGGGAAGAGCTTGGAGTGCTGGAAGGTGCGGCTCACCCCGGCCTGCGCCACCTTGTGCACCGGGGCCTTGTTGGGGTCCACGCCGAGCACGGTGAAGTCGCCGCTGCTCGCGGGGGTGAGGCCGCTGAGCATGTTGACCAGCGTGGTCTTGCCGGCACCGTTGGGGCCGATGAGACCGACGATCTCGCCAGAGCTGATGGTGAGGTCGACCCCGCGCACCGCGTGCACACCGCCGTAGTCCTTGCCTCCGCCCTTCACCTGCACCACGGGCTCGCCCGGGGCGGGGTGGGTGCGGGTCTGCAGACCGGCGGCGCTGCTGTCGAGCACGCTGCCGTCCGCCTGTCCCAGGGCCTTCGACCTCACCTTGAAACGAGGCAGGAGGGAGCCCAGGCCGCCGGGCAGGAAGATGATGACCACCAGCAGCATCAGGCTGGCGATGAACGGACGGATCCAGTTCGCGTCCATCCCGATCTCCCGCTGGAGCTCGGGGATGATGGTCAGGAAGCCGCTGCCGAGCAGCGGTCCGATCCACACCGTCGACCCACCCACGACCGCCGTGACCAGGCCGTCGATGGCGGCGCTGAAGTCAAAGTCCTCCGGAGCCAGCAGGCGCACGTAGTAGGCCCAGAGCACGCCGAACAGCCCGGCGACCGCACCGGCGGTGATGAAGGCGCTCAGCCGGTGCCGGCCGACGTCGATGCCCATGGCCCGTGCGGCCAGCTCGTCCTCACGGATGGCGGACAGCGCCCGGCCGTAGCTGCTCGGCCCCTGCCGCCAGAACCAGTAGAGCACCAGCGCACAGCAGACCCAGGCGATGAGCGGGGTGACGACCTTGGGCACCGTCATGCCGCTGGCGCCGCCGGTCCACTCCAGGTTGATGAGCGTGATGCGCACGGCCTCGGCGAAGCCGAGGGTGGCGATCGCGAGGAAGACCCCGCGCAGGTGCATCGTCGGCAGACCCAGGATCAGCGCCGCGGCGGCACCCAACGACATGCCGATGAGGATGGCCAGCAGGAGCGCCGGCAGGTCGCCGATGTCGTTGGGGCTCGGCGTGAGGTATGCCGCACCGAACCCGCCGACCGCCGCGAACCCGGCCTGTCCCAGGGACAGCTGCCCGGCGACGAGGACCGCGTAGAAGGATGCGGCCAGGATGGCGTTCAGCGCGATGAAGACCAGTACTGACTCGGTGAACATCTCAGACCTCCCTCACGCGCTTCTTGCCGAACAGACCCTGCGGACGGACCACCAGCAGCAGGAAGATCAGCGCGAACGCCGCCATGTCCCGCCAGCTGGCGCCGATGTAGGCGATCGCGAAGACCTCGCTCAGCCCCAGGATCAGGCCACCGACCAGGGCGCCCGGGAGAGACCCCATACCGCCCACGATCATGACCGCCAGACCCTTGAGCTCGATGGCCGTGCCCATCTCCAGCTGTGCGGAGTTGACGTACATCGCGAACATCACGCCGGCCACCGCGCCCAGCGCGGAGGACAGCGCGAAGGTGACCTGGGTGATCCGGTCGACGTTGACCCCGAGCACGGTGGCCGCCTCGGGGTTCTCCGCGATGGCGCGCATCGCCCGACCCAGGCGCGACTTCGCGACCAGCCAGGTCAGCCCGACCATCAGCACGATGGCCACGGCGAGGATCACCACCTGCAGCAGGCTCACCCGTGCCCCGAAGACGTCGAAGGAGGTGCTCGGGAAGGTGTCCGGCGGGAAGCGCCGGGTGTCGGGGCCGTATCTCCACAACAGGAGTGCCCCGAACATCCCGGCTAACCCGATCGAGGCGATGAGCCCACCGAAGTGGGCGTCGGGTCTTCCCTTGAGGGGTCGGAACGCCACCCGCTCGATGACCAGCCCCAGCAGCGCGCCCAGGATCGCCGCCAGCGGCAGGGCGGCCCAGATGGACAGCCCACCGGAGACGACGAGCTCGATGCCCACGAAGGCCGCCACGGCGAAGACGGCGGGGTGCGCCAGGTTCAGCCGGTCCAGGATGCCGAAGACCAGCGTGAAGCCGATGGCGAAGAGGGCGTAGATCGAGCCGAGGAAGACGCCGTTGAGGATCTGTTGCATGTCAGTCCAGGACCGCGAACTGGCCGTCCTCGATCACCTGGACCACGGCCTCGTGCTCGGCGTCACGGTCGGAGTTGATCGTGATGGTGCCCAGCACGGTGTCGAGCTCGTTGATCTGGCCCAGCCCGTCCTTGATGTCGTCGCGCTCGCCGGAGCAGTTGACGCGGACGGCCTCGTCGATGATGTGCATCGCGGCATGGGCCTGCGCGGCGAACTGGTCGGGGGCGTGGCCGTACTTCTCCTCGAAGTCGGCCTTGAAGGCGTTGTTGAGCTCGCCCTCGGAGGCGGAGTTCCACGCCGCACCCACGACGACGCCCTCCGCGGCCTCGCCGGCCTCGGCCATCAGCTGCGGGTTGTTGAAGCCGTTGCCACCGACGATCGGCACGTCCAGGCCGAGCTCGCGCGCCTGGGTGACCAGCGGGATCGCGGCCTCGATGAGGCCGGAGACCATGATCGCGTCCGGCTCGGCGTTGGCGGCCTCGGTGAGCAGCGCGCGAAAGTCGGTGTCGGCCTTGGAGAAGGTCAGCGTCTCGGCGACCTCGATGCCGTCCTCCTCCAGGGTCGCCGCGAAGACCTTGTAGCCGTCCTCGGTGAAGGCGTCGTCGTTGGAGTACATGACCACGACCTTCTCCAGGTCGTAGGCCTCCACGGCCGCGCGCACGGTCTGCGGGATGACCTGCTCCTCGGTGAGCGCGTTGCGGAAGATGTAGTCGCCCTGCTCGGTGATGCCGGCGGCGGTGTTGGAGATCGCCATGACCGGCACGGAGGCCTCCTGGGCGACCGGCTGGGCCTGGAAGGCGGTGTTGGACAGCGTGGGGCCGATGATGATGCTGCTGTCCTCGGCCAGGGTCTCGAAGACGGAGATGCCCTGGCGGGCGTCGGTCTGGTCGTCCTCGATGGTCAGCTCGTAGGTGACCCCGCCGACCTCGTCGAGCTCCTCGGCCGCCAGCTCCAGGCCCTTCTGCTGGGACTCGCCGTAGGACGCGGCCGCGCCGGTGAGGGAGAGCGCGGCTCCCACGGGGACGGGCTGCTCGATGGTGCAGTCGGCACCGGTGCCCTCGCCGGCGAGGGCACCGTCGCCGTCGCCGCCGCCGCTGCCCGAGCCGCTGTCGTCGCCGCAGGCGGTCAGCGTCAGGGCGAGCACGCCGGTCAGGGCCAGGGCCTTGGTCGCGTTCTTCATGGTCTTCACAGGGTTTCTCCTTGGTGTGCCTGGTATGCCGTGATGGCGGGGGTCGTGCTGTGGCGGAGCCGGACCTGGCCGGAGCCGCGGACGTCGGCGAGCCGGCGGGCGCCGAGCAGCCGCAGGGTGCGGTGGACCTGGCTGACGAGGATCTCCAGGGCGCGGTCGACGCCGGCCTCTCCTCCGGCCATGAGGCCATAGAGGTAGGCGCGGCCGGCCATCACCGCGTCGGCCCCGAGCGCGACGGCCGCGACGATGTCCGCGCCGTTCATCACGCCGCCGTCGAGGAGGACCGGCACCTGGCCGCCCACTTCGTCGACGACCTCGGGGAGCAGCTCCAGCGGGGCGGCGGCGCGGTCCAGCTGACGTCCGCCGTGGTTGGAGACGATGATGCCGTCGACGCCGAGGTCGACCAGCTCGCGGGCGTCCTGCGGGTGCTGGATGCCCTTGACGACGATGCGTCCGGCCCACTCCTCCCGCAGCCAGGCGAGGTCCTGCAGCTGCAGGGTGGGGTCGAACATCCGGTCCACCAGGTCCGCGACCGTTCCCGAGGACGAGCGCAGCGACGCGAACTCGATGGCTTCGCTGGTCAGCACATTGGCCCACCAACGCGGGTGGCGGGCCATGCCGGCCACGGTGCGCGGCGTGAGCGCCGGCGGGACGGTCAGCCCGTTGCGGACGTCGCGCAGCCGCTGCCCTCCGACCGCCGTGTCGACGGTGAGCACGAGCGTCTCGAAGCCGGCCGCGGCGGCGCGGCGGATCAGGGCCGTGGAGGCCTCGCGGTCCTGCCACAGGTAGAGCTGGAACCACCGCTGCAGGCCCGGCACGTCGGCTGCGAGGTCTTCGACCGAGACGGTGCCCATGGTGGAGAGGGTGTAGGGGATCCCGGCCCGCGCCGCGGCGCGACCGACCGCCCACTCCCCCTCGTGGTGCATCATCCGGGTGAACCCGGTGGGCGACAGGATCAGCGGTATGGGGCCCGTCACCCCCAGCAGGTCCATGCTGGCGTCGACGTGGGCCACGTCGCGCAGGACGCGGGGCCGGAACTCGACCGCGTCGAAGGCGTCCCGGGCCCGCAGCATCGACAGCTCGGACTCGGCGGCGCCGTCGACGTAGTCGAAGACGGACCTCGGGGTCCGGCGCTTCGCCTTCGTCCGCAGGTCCTCGATGGTCGACGCGCGACCCAGCCGCGCCTCGGCGGACAGCGACGGTCGCTCCAGCCGCACCAGCGGTCGCAGCTCGGTCCACGTCGGGACACGGCGACGCAGCGGCATCAGACACCTCCATCGGTTTCGGGCGTGGCCCCACCGGGCGGGCCGGGTCAGACGCTAATCCACGGGCGTCCGGAGACGTGGCGGCTCGCCGAACGAGATCTTTCTCACCATGGCTCGCCGGATGCCCATGCGTGATCGAGCATACCTATCAGGACGCCCTGCCCCTGCATTCACCCAGCGCCCCGCCGCTCCCCCGACCGGGAACACGTTCTGCACCGACCGGGCGCACGTTCTGCACCGACCGGGCGCACGTTCTGCACCGACCGGGCGCGCGCTTGTGCGGTGACCTGCCTCAGGGGTGCGCCTGCGCCAGATCGCGGAGCGTCCGCAGCTGCTTGCGCATCATCAGCAGGTCACCCCACGCCAGCAGCCGACGACGCACGGCGTCCGCGGTACCTCCCGTCGCCCGGAACCTCAGCACCGCCACGAGACGACTTCCACAGCCGGGCTCCCCTGCAGCCACCGCATACGTGACCCGGACATCCCCGAAGATCCGGCGTCCCAGGCCGGGGCGAGCTCGGATCGTGACGCTCCGGCCCTGCTCGACCCCTTCGACCTCGAAGATGTACATCACCCGTTGACCGGGCCGCAGCGGACCGAGGTCGGCGCGGAGCTGCCGAGGTGACCGCCGTCCGAGATTGTCCAACCAGTCGTAGGAGTAGGGCGCGACGCGCAGGTTTCCCAGCCAGGCGAACACGACCTCAGGCTCGGCCTGGATGGTGATGGCGCGCACCAGCCGGTCGTCGCGCGGCTGCATACCCGCGTCGCACCCGTAGCGTGCGCTCACCTCGTCAGGCGCGGCCCGCCACACCCACGGCAGGCCTTCTCTGCCCTGGTCGGCGATGCGAACAGGCACATCCACACGTTCACTATGACAAAGGGGCACCTCGAGTCACCACGCCGGATCAACACCGGCTTGTACGCTGGCAGTCTCCGGCCTGCGTCGGGAGGTCCTATGCCCGAGTCTGCTCGTGCGCGCATGTCGCTGCGCCGGTTCGGTCCCGCCCTGAGGCGGGTGGCGCCGTCCTGGTTGCTGCCTCAGCCGGTGGGGCCGCTGCTGGTGTGGGCGGCCCGGCTGACGACCGCCGCTGTCGTGGCCTACCTGCTGACGGTGTGGCTGGTCGACGGACCGATCGACCTGACGGGCGCGCTCACCGCCCTCCTGGTGGTCCAGGCGTCGGCCTCCGCGAGCCTGCAGATGGGCGTCGTCCGCGTGGGCGCCGTGCTGACCGGGGTGCTGGTGGCGGTGACGTTGTCCTCATGGGTCGGTCTGACCTGGTGGAGCCTGGGAGCGGCGATCGCGGCGGCGCTGCTGCTCGCCGCCATCCTGCGGCTGGGCGACCAGCGGCTGGAGGCAGCGATCAGCGCGATGCTCATCCTGGGCACGGGCGGCCAGGAGATCGCCGCGGAGACCCGCATCTTCACGACGTTCATCGGTGCAGGCGTGGGTATGGCGTTCAACTTCCTTCTCCCCCCGCCGGTGCCGATCCGGGCGGCGGTGGCGGATCTGCGCACCGTCGCCAGCCTCGAGGCTGAGTGCCTGCGCACAGCCGCCTCGTCGATGACCGAAAGGCCGATCACCAAGGACGCGGTGAGCACCTGGCTCGACCAGGCACGCGCGGTCGCGCAGGTCGCGGACCGCACGGCACAGGCGATCAGCACCGTCACCGACCTGCGGCGGCTCAACCCGCGGGCGATCGGCACTCCGGAGGTGGAGCCTGTTCTGCGGACTGGTCTGGCCTCCCTGGACCGGTCCTTGCTCGCGATCCGCACCCTCTTCGCCACCATGCTCACGGAGGCTCCCGACCACGAGACACCCGACGACGGCTATGGCGAGGAGGTGCGCCCCGCGTTCGCTGTCCTGCTCGACTACGTCGCGGACAGCCTGGACGCGTTCGGGGCGCTCGTGGTGGCCGAGGCGCAGAAGTCCGAGGCGGAGGTCGAGCGAAACCTTTCCGAAAGCCTGGACGACGCAGGTGAGGCCCGTGCCATCCTCACCGAGCTGCTCCTGGTGGACCCGCGACAGGAGACCACGCTGTGGCTGCTCCGAGGATCCATCCTCACCGCGGTCGACCATGTGCTGGTCCCGCTCAAGCTCGAGGACCGCGCCCGGCTCCGCGAGCAGCAGCAGTCGCGCAAGCCACGCCTGCCCCACCCGGGCAATGTGCTCCTCCGCGACATGATCACCACCTCACGAGCCAACCGCCTGCGCTCCCTGGTGACCCGTCCTGGTCACGCCTCTCGCGCGGCCCGACTCGTGCTGCGCCGCCGCTTACGGTCACGGTCGACGGGTCGAGAACGAGACGCCGACTCCTAGGCTGGCCGGTGGACGTGCAGCCAGGGCTCGCCCGGCGGCTCCTCACCGTCAGTGCCCTGGCGCTGCCCGTCGCGGGGCCGGCGTGTATCCCTGAGCAGCCAACCACGCGCGAGCGCGACCGCGAGTGCGGTCTTCACTGAACGCGTACCACCGGTCCGCGGCCTCCGGTCGAGACGCGAGCACCTGCTTGAACCGACGGAACGCACCCGGCCCGCTGATCGCGACCGTCAGGAGCTCGGCGTCGTGGGCGTCGTCGAGCCGGTCGATGAATATCTCCATGTCGCGGTAGCCGGGACGCGAGCCGACAGGGTCGACCCACAGCCACCTCGAGTCCTCACGGTCCTCATCGTCGTCGTCTTCTTCGTCGTCGCTGTCCTCGAGGTCGTCGTCGAAGGACATCTCCGGCCACACCTCGCCCGTCCTGAGGTCGACTCGGCCACCGCCGTGGGCGGGGTCGCCCTCGCGGACGTCGGCCAGCTCTGCCAGATCGACGGGTATGGGGCGCAGCATCGGCTGAGGGCTCTCGCCGAGCCGCGCGCACATCGCTTCCGCCAGGTCGGCGTCACCATCCCAGGCACGATCTCGCAGCCTCGCGACACAGCGATGGGCCAGGTCGTGGCACTCCGGCGAAGAAGAGCTCAGTGCGACGAGAAGTGCGCCACCGACAAGCTGCAGTACCTCCTCCGGCCAGGTGCTCTCCTCCAGCAGCCGGATGATCTCCGGCACGTCGCCGCGGTAGGTGGCTCCGCGCAACGCGGTACGAAACTCACGAAGAGGCACGCCCTCCATTGTGCTGGCGGCGGTATTGTCGCGTCCATGAGCGAGGCGCGGGAGCCGGTCCCGTTCGAGGTTCACGAGCCAGGCGTCTATCTCCACGGCACGAAGGCCGACCTGTCCATCGGTGACCTGCTCGTGCCGGGCCGGCAGTCCAACTTCGAGGCCGGTCGGAGGATGAACTACGTCTACTTCACCCAGACCCTGGACGCGGCCACCTGGGGTGCCGAGCTGGCGGCCGGTGACGGGCGAGGCCACATCTACATCGTGGAGCCGCTGGGCGAGTTCGAGGACGACCCCAACGTCACGGACAAGAAGTTCCCCGGCAACCCGACGCGGTCCTTCCGGTCCCGCGAGCCCTTGCGCGTGGTGGGCGAGCTCGCGGACTGGGTTGGTCATTCGCCCGAGAAGCTGCAGGCCATGCGCGAGGGGCTGGAGGCGTTGGAGCGGCGTGGCGAGGCCACCATCGAGGACTGATGGTGGCTCACGCATGTTCGCGAAGAAAGGCCCGCAACAGGTCGGTGAAACTCTCGGGCGCCTCCAGGTTGCTGACGTGCCCGCACCCAGGGATGAGGTCGAGTCGCGCGTCGGCGATCCGGCGTTCGAACTCGCGCGCGACAGACAGCGGCGACCGCGCATCACGCGCGCCCCAGATCAGCTGCGTGGGCACCCGGATGGTCGGCAGCACGTCGGTCAGGTCGGCCTGCGCCATCGCCACGAGGGCCGTCGATGCGCTCTGGGGCCGGACCTGCGCCGCCATGGCTCGCATGAGCGGCACGAAGTCGGCTGGTGGATCCCCGGCAAAGAGCCCCGGCGTGGCGTCACCGGAGGCGTCATCGAGCCGCGCCGCGGCCGACGAGGCCCGAGACGATCCTGGGCGGAGGGCGGCGAGCCGCGCCTCTGCCTCCTCAGACCCCAGGGAGCCCCGCCACCCGGCATACCCACCAGCCAGGACCATGCTGCGGACCACCTCGGGATGGCGGCGGTACAGCTCGAGGGTCACGGTCGTGCCCCAGGAGAGCCCGACGATCGACGCAGGCGACGCGCCGAGCGTCCTGATCAAGCCCGCAAGGCAGTCGGCATAGTCGGCCAGGCCGAACCCGTCCGGCACATCATCGGATCCGCCGGCGCCCGGCTCGTCCCACGCGATCACGCTGAACTCGTCGGACAGTGCCTCCAGCTGCGGCGTCCAGGCGCGGCCGTCCTGGGCGCCGCCGTGGACGAAGAACACCGTCCGCCCGCGACCGCTCCTGCGGTAGGCGAGGCGGAGGCCCTGCACGCGGGCCGTCTCCATACATCGACCGTACTTCCGGACCTCACCCCAGGTCCATGACGAAGTTCGCCCTGAACCAGCGCCACCAGCGAGGTCGTGCTCAGGAGCCGGACGGCCCGCACCCTGGCCCTGCGGCGCGCAGCCCACCCCTCGTCAGCCGCTCGCCGTCCCCGCGATCGCCTGCCGCAGGTCCTCGATGAGCTCGTCCGCGCCCTCGAGCCCGACGGACAGGCGCAGGAGCCCGGGCGGGATCCCGGCATCCAGACGCTGCTCGGGGGTCATGTTGAAGTGGGAGGAGTTGAACGGGACGCTCGCCAGGGTCTCCACGCCCCCCAGGCTCGTCGCCTCGACACCCACCCGGAGCCGGCGCAGCACGGCAAGAGCCCGCTCGTCCCCGCCTTCCAGGGCGAGGCTGAGCATCGCGCCCTTGGCGTGCGGCATCACGGCATCGATGACCGGGCCGGCGTCCGGGTGGTCCATCCGGCTGGGATGGCGCACGTGCTCGACGCCGGGCTCGTCCGCCATCTTGGTGGCGATGATGTCGGCCGCCTGGCACGCCTCGGCCAGCCGCACCCCGAACGTCCGCATCCCGCGCCACGCCAGGAACGCCGCGTGCGGGTCCATGCAGCCGCCGAAGGTGATGAGACGGCGCTGCACCTCTTCCATGAGCTCCTCGTCGTCCGTCGTCACCGCCCCCGCCACGACATCGGAGTGTCCGGCCAGGAACTTGGTGGCCGACTCCACGACCACGTCAGCACCGAGCGCCAGCGGGCGGGTGCAGAACGGCGTCGCGAAGGTGTTGTCCACCACGAGGCGTGCCCCGACGCTGGCCGCGACCTTGGCGACGGCGGGGATGTCCATCAGCCGCAGCTGCGGGTTGGACAACGTCTCGCCATACAGGACCGCCGGGCGGTGCTCCTGCGCGGCGCGCTCCCACTCGGCGGTGTCGAAGGCGTCGACCCGCACCACGTTGATGCCGAGCGCGGGCAGGTCGCGCTGCAGCAGGTCGTCGGTGTCGCCGTAGACCTGCTTGGAGGCGATGACGGTGTCCCCGCTGCGCAGCAGCGTCACGAGGGTCGTCGCGATGGCCGCCATCCCGCTCGCGGTCATCATCGACCGCGCCGCCCCGTGCAGCCGCGCCACCTCCGCCGCCGCCGCGTCGACGGTCGGGTTGTTGAAGCGGGAGTACCACGTCTCCCGCAGCCCACCGGTCCCCTGGATGTCGTCGTAGGACGTGTCGTCCAGCTCGAAGGTCGTCGTCTGGTAGATCGGGGGAACTACCGGGTAGGTCCGCGAGGTGTGGTCGCGGCCGGGCCGGTACGGGTTCGTGGCTGTCATCAGGCTCTCCTTGGTATGTCGTGTGATGGCGTCTCAGGGGCGGTCGTCGACCGACCAGTTCTGGAGGACCTCCACGAGCGCGCTCGTGAAGGTCCGGAGCTGACGGAGGTCGACCCACTCGTCGACCGCGTGCAGGCCACCGCCGCCCGGCCCGCAGACCAGCGTGGGGCACACCTGCTGCCAGAGCGGCGCCTCCATCCAGTACGGCGCGTCGAAAGTCGCGTGGGTGCCGAGCCGCTCGCCCAGGGCGGTGGCGAGCCGAGCCGCCATACCCTCCTCGTCGAGGCTCCACCCCTCGCGGGAACCGACCAGCTCGACCTCGGCGCCCCAGGCCGCGTCGAGCAGCGCGCGGATCTCGTCCATCGCCTCGCCGCTCTCCTGCTCCGGGGTCAGCCGCATCTCCACGAGGCACTCGGCCTGGTGCGGGATCACGAAGGCGGAGGAGCCACCGGCCACGAGCGTCGCCATCAGGTCGCCGCCACGAGCACGCACGTCTGCGGACCGCTCGTCGATCGCGTGCAGGAAGCGGCCGAGGTGGGTCACCGCATTGACGCCGAGCTCGGCCTGCGAGCTGTGTGCCGCCCGTCCTGGGAAACGGACCCGGACGACGACGAAGCCACGGAGCGACCGCGCCAGCGCGAGGTCGGTGGGCTCAGCGATCAGACAGGCGTCGGGGAGTATGCCGAGCTCCGGCAGCGCGGCGATGACCGCCTCGCTCCCCACGCTGGCGTCCTCCTCGTCGGCGACCAGCGCGAGCACGGGTCGCACGGGCGAGCCGGCCGAGACGAGCCGCCGCGCGGCCACGACCAGGGCGGCGACGCCGCCCTTCATGTCGGCTGCGCCGCGGCCGTAGAGCCGGTCGTCCTCTGTGCGCGGCACGAACGGGTCCGTCATGCCGTCGACGCCGACGGTGTCGAGGTGCCCGTTGAGGACGATGGTCGGACCGTCTCCAGTGACCGGAGGAGCAGCGATCAGGCTCGGTCGCCCCCCACGCCCGCGGGCCGGGACAACCGTCACCGTGAAACTCGCCTGCCCAAGTCGCGAGGCCAGCAGGTCGACGATGGGCTCTTCTCCGGCCGCGCCCGGCACCAGTCCGGGGTTCACGCTGTCGACGGACACCAGCTCCGCCGTCAGCTGGGCGACGTCCCACGTCGTCGTGGTCTGCATGGTTGTCGTCATCGACATACCGGGCAGGAGGCGTTCGCCGTCCCCAGGTTGGTGGTCACCACCTGATCCTCTCCGCCCAGTGCAAGGTCGTCCACCTGCGCGGAACAACCGGTCGCGAAACCACGCGGATCACGCAACGACGTTGCGTGAGTAGCGACCGAAGGTCGATCATCGAGGCATGGCCACTCCCCTGGACGACATCGACCGCCGGCTGCTCGCGGCGATCCAGACCGACGCTCGGCTCCCCCAGGCGGCGCTCGGTGCACGCGTCGGTCTGTCCGCGGCCGCGGTCAACCGCAGACTCCGTCGCCTGACCGACGAGGGCTACGTCACGGGGACGGCCGCCGTCCTGGCGCCGGAGCTGCTGGGGCACGCGCTCACGGTCATCGCTCAGGTCGAGGTGGAGAGCGAGCAGGCGACGCCGCTGGACCAGGTGCAGGCAGCCTTCCTGTCCTGCCCCCAGGTGCAGCAGTGCTACAACGTCACCGGTGACTGCGACTTCGTCCTGGTGTTCCTGCTGCGGGACATGCCCCAGTACCTGCAGCTGACCCGGGAGCTGTTCTACGGCAACCCCAACGTCCGACGGTTCAAGACGCTCGTCGTCCTGGACCGCACGAAGGTCTCTCTCGACGTCCCCCTTGCCTGAAAGACCTCTCCTTCGAACCTCGATTCCGGACCGGGCCGTCGCCCGCAGCGTGCCGCTGGCTATGGTCCCGGGGTGACCGGGAGGCAACGCTGATGCAGGCGGCACTGGCGAGCCTGCCGCTGGTCGTCGTCTCGGTGCTGCTGGCCCTGCGGGTGTCGGCCATGCGCTCGGCCACGGCGGGGATCGTGGTCGCCGGGGTGCTCATCGCGACCGTCTTCTCGGACGGCGCCGGTGACGTCCTGCCCGGACTGCTGCGGTGGCTGCCGACCGCCGTAGAAGTGATCGTCATCATCGCGGCCGGCATCGCGCTGGCCCGCATCCTTTCCGCGTCCGGCGCGCAGGGTGTGCTCGCCGGGTGGCTGGGGCGGATGACCGGAGGACAGGTCGCGACGGCCCTGCTGGTGGTGCACGGGGTGACACCATTCGCCGAGTCGGTGACCGGCTTCGGCGTCGGCGTCCTGGTCGGGGTGCCCCTCCTGGCCGCCGCCGGGTTCAGTCCGCACCGGTCGGCCGTGCTGGGCCTGCTCGGGCTGTGTGCCGTGCCGTGGGGCGCGCTCGGGCCGGGCACGATCATCGCCGGGCGGCTCATCGGCGAGACGACGGAGGCGGTCGGCATCGCCACCGCCTGGCCCAACCTGGTGGTCACCGTCGGTGTCGGGATCGCCGCGGTGCTGATGGTCCCGGGCGGCCGCTCCCCCGGCGCGGTGGCGGCCGGGATCGTCTCGGGCCTGGTGCTCGGGGCCGGGATCCTGGCCTCCAGCCTGCTCATCGGTATGGCGCCCTCCGGCGCCCTGGGCGGTCTGCTGGCCGTCGTCGTCCACCTGGCGTGGCGGCGAGTGCACGGCACCCGCATCACGCTGCCGAGGGAGGTACGGCACGCGGTGGGGCCGTACCTCCTGCTGCTCGGCGGCATCCTCGCCAGCACGGTGACCGTCACTGCGCTCGACATCACCGGCGCGTGGGCCACCGTCGCCTCCCCCGCCGTCTGGCTGGTCCTCACCTGCCTGGTCGCCCTGCGCTGGCTGGACGTCGACCGGGAGACGACCCGGCAGCTGGCTGTCGACGTCAGACACCTCGGTCGGGCGACCGCGCTGCCGACCGCTGCCTTCCTGCTGCTCGGCGTCCTCATGGTCCTGGGCGGGCTGACCGTGCCGATCGGCGAGGCGATCCAGGCCACCGGCTCCGTGGCGCTCGTGCTCGGGCCGGCCCTCGGCGCCTTCGGCGGTTTCATCACCGGCTCCGGCGCCGGCGCGAACTCGATGTTCGCTGCAGCGCAGGGGGCCGTGGCGGAAGGGCTCGGGGTCTCCGTGCTGGCCTTCGTCGGCGTGCAGAACGCTGCGGCCGGCCTGCTCACGATGGCCTCCCCGGCGCGGGTGCTGCTGGCGGTGCGGAGCGTGCCGCCCCAGGCCACCTCGGATGCGACAGCGGCGACGCGGCCCGCCTCGCTGTCCAAGGTCACCCGCGAGGTTCTGCTCATCGACATCGCGATCGTGCTGGCGTTGGGGCTGTGGAACGTGCTGCTGCTGTAGCTGCCTGCGGACGCGCCGCAGGGGATCATGGTGAAACCGGCTTTTTTCCGACACCATCAGTGCATGGGGACATCGAGCAGTCTCGACGCGCGCCGACGCGGTGCGCGGCCGCGCCGTGTGCTGCTGCTCAGCGACTCCTACCGGCCCACCGTCAACGGCGTGGTCACCTCCATCGACGAGCTGCGTCAGGGTCTGCTGGAGGCCGGGCACGACGTCCGCGTCCTGACGGTCGGTCCCGGCCGGCGCACCACCTTCGACGGCAGCGTCTACCGGCTCCCGTCCCTGGACGCCAGCCCGATCTACCCGCACGCCAGGGTCGGGCGCCTCGTCGCCCCCGCGACCTTCGCCGAGCTGGTCGCGTGGCGGCCCGACGTGCTGCACTCGCACACCGAGTTCTCCGCGTTCTGGTGGGCCCTGCGGCTCGCCAACCGGCTCGGCGCGCCGCACGTGCACACCTACCACACGCTCTACGCCGACTACACCCACTACTTCTTCCCGCACAAGGGCGCAGGCCGGGCGATCTGCGCCGGCTTCACGCGGCAGACGCTCAACCGGACGACCACCGTCATCGCCCCCACCGCCAAGATCGAGAAACTCCTCCTGAGGTATGGCGTGCACGTCCCCATCTCGGTCGTCCCGACCGGGATCGACCTGACCCGGTTCACGCCCGGGCCGCCCTCGGAGAGTCTGCGGGCAGAGCTCAACCTGACCCACGGCATACCCGTCATCCTCAGCCTGGGCCGGCTGGCCGCCGAGAAGAGCGTGACCGAGACCATCGACCTGCTGGCCCCCGTCCGCGACACCCCGTGGCAGCTGGTGCTGGCCGGTGACGGGCCGCAGGCCGGGATGCTGCGAGAGCAGGTGCAGCGGCACGGCATGACCGACCGGGTCCGGTTCGTCGGTGCCGTCGCCCCGGCGCAGGTGCCCGACTACTACCGCCTGGCCGACGTCTTCGTGTCCGCCTCCCGCAGCGAGACCCAGGGCCTGACCTTCCTGGAGGCCCTGGCCAGCGGTGTCCCGGTGCTGTGCCGCGACGACGCCTCCCTGGACGGGATGGTGCAGGGAGGCCACAACGGCTACCGCTACCGCGAGCCCGAGGAGTTCACGCGGGTGATGACCCAGCTGCTGCGCGAGCCCGAGCTGCGCCGCCGGTGGGGCGCGGGAGCGCAGCAGACGGCATCCGGGTTCGGCCGGGCGGCCTTCGTCGACGCCGTCTGTGCCACCTACGACCGCGCCCGCGGCTCCAACGGCACCGCGAGGTGGGCGGCCTGAGCCGGCGTCTGGTCGTCAACATGGCCAGCGAGAGCGACGTCTCGGTGCAGGGGCACGGCGTGCACACGGCATACGTCGAGCTGGCCGAGGCGCTGGAGCGGCGCGGCGATATCGCCCTGGTGCGCGGGCGCTACCGCGAGCAGGTGGACTGCGACGTCTACCACCTGCACACCGTCGGGGCGGGCATGTGGCCCAAGATCCGCGACCCGAGGGCGAAGAAAGTCGTGTCGGCGCACCTGATCCCCGACTCGCTGGTCGGCTCGATCCGGCTGGCGAGGTACTGGCGGCCCGTCGCGCGGCGCTACATGCAGTGGTTCTACGGCAAGGCCGACAAGGTCCTGGCGGTGTCGGGCACGGTCGCGCGGGCGCTGGAGGACGAGCTCAAGGTGCCGGGGGACAGGATCGAGGTCTTCCACAACACCATCGACATGCGGGCCTACCGGACGACACCGGACGACCGGGCCGCAGCGCGCCGGCGCCTGGACATCCCGCAGGACGCCTTCGTCGTGGTCGGGGTGGGACAGGTGCAACCGCGCAAGCGGGTCGACGTCTTCGACCAGCTGGCGCGCCAGGATCCCGAGACGACCTTCGTCTGGGTGGGCGGCATCCCCTTCAAGCACCTGGGGGCCGAGCACGGCCTGATGCGGCGGCTGATGGACCGGGCACCTGACAACCTGCTCTTCCCCGGCGTGCTGCCGCACCCGGAGGTCAAGGCGTACCTGCAGGCGGCCGACGTCTTCTGCCTGCCGGCCGAGCAGGAGAACCACCCGATGTGCATCCTCGAAGCGGCAGGTGCGGGCCTGCCGATCGTGGCGCGCAACCTGGCGGAGTACGACGACACCTTCGGCGACGACGTCCTCCGCTGCGAGGACGACACGTTCGCCGCCGCCATCAACCTCCTGCGCGAGGACGAGTCCGAGCGCGCGAGATGGCGGCAGAGGTCAGAGCAGATCGCGGAGCGCTTCGACAGCTCCGCGGCGGCCGAGCGGCTGGTCGGGATCTACCGCGATCTCGACTGAGCCGGCACCGGTCCTCTGGTGCCATAGCGCCCGAGCGGGATGGTGGCCAGCGCCCGTTCGCCCGGCGGGAGCAGGCCGGTCCCGCTGGAAGCCAGACTCCGAGTCAGCGCTTCTTGGGATGCAGTGTGCTTTCGACGGCGGATGCCTGCTCGGTCTTGGCCCGCTTGTCGGCCCGCTTCTCCTTGATGGACTTGCCGGACTTCTTGGAGAGGGAGTTGCGCGGAGACTTGTCAGCCATGGTGTGCCCCTTGGTGGCAGGACCTGAACGGTCCCGATCTTGGCACCCTACGCCCCGGTGCTGGGAGTTGGTCGGCCGTGGCCGTCCAGGCTCGGGTACGCCGCGTCGCACCAGAGGGATCTGCCCGCGGCCCTAGCGGGCGGCCGCCCCTCCGCCGCCGCGCTCCGGCTCCAGCTGGCCGATCACCCGGTCCAGCAGGCCACGCAACGTGCGCCCCTCCGCCACGGTCATGCCCATCCCCCCGGCCAGCTGGGCCGGGATGTCGGCCACGCGGGCGCGCAGGCCCCATCCCTGGTCGGTCGGCGACACCAGGACCCGCCGCTCGTCGCGCTCGTCGCGCACCCGGGTGAGCAGGCCGGTCCTCTCCATCCGCTTCAGCAGCGGCGTCAAGGTGCCGGAGTCCAGGTGCAGCAGATCACCCAGCTCGCGCACGCTCAGCGGTCCCTCCGCCTCCCACAGCGCCAGCAGGGCGAGGTACTGCGGGTAGGTCAGACCGACCTCGGCGAGCAGCTCTCCGTAGCGTCGGGTCACTGCGCGCGATGCGGCATACAGCGGCAGGCAGATCTGCTGGTCGAGGGCGAGCTGAGGGTAACTGTCCACCCACCCAGCATAGCGCTTGCGCAAATCGATTGTGCACAATACAGTTGTCTGCATGAACTCCCTCTACACCGCTACTGCCCTGGCCACCGGTGACGGCCGCAACGGTCGCGTCGAGACCAGCGACGGCCTGCTCGCCACCGACGTGCGCACCCCGCAGGAGATGGGCGGCCCCGGCGGTGCGACCAACCCCGAGCAGCTCTTCGCCGCCGGGTATGCCGCGTGCTTCCACTCCGCCCTCCGCTCGGTCGCCAAGGGCTCGGGCGCGGACGTCTCGGAGTCGGAGGTCGTCGCGGACGTCTCCATCGGTCACCACGACGCCGGTGGCTTCGGTCTGGCCGTCGGCCTGGAGATCACCCTGCCCCACGTCGAGCGCGCCGAGGCGGAGAAGCTCGTCGAGCAGGCGCACCAGGTCTGCCCCTACTCCAACGCCACCCGCGGCAACATCGACGTCACCCTCACCGTCGCCTGACGCAGGCCCTCAGGGCGGTGGCGGCGGTCCCCCGCGCCGCCACCGCACCGGCACACCCCGCTCGCGCGCCATCCTCTCGATCAGCACGCTGACCTCCCGGCCGGCGTACCTGTCGTGGGCCTCTTGCACCTCGGTGCGCCGGCCGAACAGCGCATCCGCCTCGTCGAAGACAAGCACAACCCCGGACTCCTCGGCACGGTCGAAGAGCCGGCTGAGGTTCTTCTCGGTCTCGCCGATGTAGCGCGAGACCACCCCATCCAGATCAACGGGCATACCTGCCTGCAGGCGCAGCGTGTGGGTGTCGAACTCGCCCGGCCGGACCGGAGCGAGCCCCACCAGCAGCACGCACGTCCCCGCGGCCACGTCGTCTGGCGTCATCGTCTCCCCCAGCCCGCAGCGGGTGAGGTAGGCCTGCTCCGGCTTGCTGCCCTGCAGCGCTCCCCGCCACCACAGCTCGTGCAGGAAGTCCCCGGTCAGCTGCCGCACCCGCGACCACAGCGCCGCGTCGTTCGGCTCCGGCTGCACGAACGTCAGCCCAGCGGTCAGCGAGGCCAGCACGTGGTCGGTGAACCGTCGCACGTTGAGGTAGCGCTGCGCCGGCTCGGCCGTCCGTCCCGCGGCGAGCGTGCGCGCGCCCCAGACGAGCGGCCCGCGGCCGACGAACTCGCGGAGCGTGTTGACCCCGAGCCGGGCGAGCTCCTCGCTCTGGCGGCCAGCCACCACCTCGCCGAGGCCGTCGATACCGGTCAATCCGACACCCGAGGGCGCCTGCCAGACCCCGCGCTCTGTGTCCGACCGCGCGACGACACCCGCCACCGCACCGCACGCCGGCACCGACATCCCGTCGACCACGACCCAGGGGTGGTAGGCCGCCGCTCGCTCCCGGTGCTCCTCGATCTCCTCCAGGGCTACCCCGGTCGCCGCCGTCCACGGGCCGTGAGCCAGGTCGATAAGGAGGATCGCCCGGTATGCCGCGCACCAGCTCAGCGCGCCGCGCACCTGTGCCGGGTGAGCGGCGGTCAGGCCGGGTGCCACCAGCACCGTGACGCCTGAGTCCCCCAGAGCGTGCACCCCACCCGGGCCTTCGTCCGGCACCAGCTGTTCCGGTGCCGCTCCCTCCGCACGGACGACCACGGCGCTTCTGCCGCCGTTGGCGAAGAACAGGTCGACGGCATGCCCCAGCGGCTGGTCGGCGTCCAGACTGGGCCCGAAGGTCGCGTGGTACTCCTCGGCGCTCCGGATCGCGACGGGTGTTCCTACTGGACCGGCCTCAGCGGCGCCGACGAAGCCGATGACGGAGGTGGGCAGCCGTCGGACCGGCGCCCCGACGACGCGAGGGCGGGTGCGCGGCATACCTCATTGAAGACCCGTGCCGCACTGGCGCGCCACGGTCTGCAAGGCGCGGCTCAGCAACCCTTCAGGTGGGCCGACTCTGGCAGGTTCTCGCCAAGGGTGTGAGGCCGGCCAGGTCCGGTAGGCCGTTCCGTGAGGTGGTTGCCGTGTCTACGGAGGCTCACCCTGAAGCCGTCCCTGTCGGCGTGCACCTCAGCCGATCCTGGTCGCCTCGGTGTAGGTGCGCCCACCCACCCGCAGCGAGAAGCCGGTCTCCTCGCCCTCCTCGGCGCTGACGCCTGACAGCCACGGCTCGATGCCCGAACCGTCGACGGCGGCGAGCGCCTCGACCACCCGTCCGAGGTCGGCGGCGTCCACCTCGCACCCCAGGGCTGCCTCAGTGATGCGGCAGGCCAGCGCCGCCCGGGGGTCGGCGTGCGCAAGGGCCACCGTCGCGTGGACCCACCACCGCACGGGCTCCTGCGCCACCGGGCCGAGGTCGCGAACCTCTGCCGTCGAGGGCAGCCCGGCGACGCTCCAGTGCGACTGCTGGTAGCCCCAGGTCACGCCCGCCAGCCCCTCCGCGACCGCAGCCGGGTCCGAGGTCAGGTCCTCGCCGGACAGGGTGACCCAGGACTCCAGCGTCCGGGTCGCGTTCGACCCTGCGACCCGGCTGCTCTCGGTCCGGACCTCCTCGACGAAGGGCAGAGCGTCGACCTGGTCGGCGAAGGACGGGGGCGGTGGCCCTGCGTCGTCAGCGGTGAGCCACTGCACCACCCAGGTCCCGACGACCACCAGCACCAGGGCGAAGACCAGCGCCGGCCACAGCAGCTGTCGGCTGGTCGGCCGCCCGGTGCGGCGCGCAGCTGGGTGGGACGACAGGCGCGGAGAGTCGGGCACCGGCGCATCCTATGCAGCGTGACTGCCACGGGAGATGCCGTCTGCTCCCCCTGCGCCCTCGGGTCCGCCGCGCCCAGCTGGCTCGGGAAGGGTCACAGGGAGACGTCAGGTGCGGCGCGCAGCGAAGGACCCGGCCGCCTCGGTGGCGGCCGGGTCCTCCTTGTGCGTGAGTGGGTTGCGGGTCAGTCGCGCGGCACGTCGCCGCGCCAGGCGCCGGTCTCCACGCCGCGGGACTCGATGAACTCCTTGAACCGCGCGGCGTCGGCCTTCACGCGGCGGTCATCCACGCCGACGGCGGCGCCAGCCTTCTCGACCAGACCCTTCGGGTCCCAGTCCATCTGGATGGTGACGCGGGTGGTGCTGTCGTCCAGCTTGTGGAAGGTGACCACGCCCGCCTGCTGCAGGTCGCCGTCCACGGTGGTCCAGGCGATGCGCTCCTCGGGGTGCTGCTCGGAGATCTCGGTGACGAACTCGCGCTCCACCCCGCCGACCTTGACCTTCCAGCGGTTGCGGGTGTCGGTCTCCTGGGTGATGGACTCCACACCCTCCATGAACTCGGGGAAGGTCTCGAACTGGGTCCACTGGTCGTACGCGACCCGGATCGGGACGTTGACGTCGACGGACTCGGTGACCTGAGCCATGGGCATACCTCCGTGTGTCGGTGAATCAGGAACACCTCCATGCAACCTCACCTGCAGCCGGACTGCGCGGCCAAGCTGCCTGTGCGCCAGGTGCCCGACACCGGCCCGCGGGGTGTACCGAGCGGGCCATACTCAGGACGTGGCCACGAACGACGAGAACCGCTCCCTCCCGACCGGACCCCAGCCGCTGCTGGAGCCTGACCGTACCTACGAGCTGGACCGCAAGCACGTGTTCCACTCCTGGTCGGCGCAAGCCAGGATCACCCCGATGACGCTGGTGTCTGCCAGCGGCAGCCACGTCTGGGACGGTGAGGGCAACCGCTACCTCGACTTCTCCTCACAGCTGGTCTACACCAACATCGGGCACCAGCACCCTCGGGTGGTTCAGGCGATCCAGGAGCAGGCGGCCCGCCTGTGCACGATCGCACCCCAGCACGCGAACGACGCCCGGTCGGAGGCGGCACGCATGGTCTCGGAGGTCACGCCCGGTGACCTGGACAAGATCTTCTTCACCAACGGCGGCGCCGACGCCGTCGAGCACGCGGTCCGCATGGCACGCCTGCACACCGGCCGCTACAAGGTGCTGACCCGCTACCGCTCCTACCACGGCGGCACCGACACCGCGGTCAACCTGACCGGTGACCCGCGACGGTGGCCGAACGACTACGGCAACAGCGGTGTCGTGCACTTCTTCGGCCCGTTCCTCTACCGGTCCCGGTTCCACGCGGCCACCGAGCAGGAGGAGTGCGCCCGGGCACTGGAGCACCTCGAGGAGACGATCCGGATGGAGGGGCCGGACACGATCGCCGCCATCCTCCTGGAGTCCATCCCGGGCACCGCAGGCATCATGGTCCCGCCGCCGGGCTACCTGACGGGAGTCCGCGAGCTGTGCGACAGGTACGGCATCGTCTTCATCGCCGACGAGGTGATGGCCGGCTTCGGCCGCTCGGGTCGGTGGTTCGCCATCGAGCACGATGACGTCGTGCCGGACCTCCTCACCTTCGCCAAGGGAGTGACCAGCGGGTATGTCCCCCTGGGCGGGGTGGCGATCAACTCCCAGATCGCGGCGACGTTCGACGAGCGTGTCTACCCTGGCGGGCTGACCTACTCCGGGCACCCTCTGGCCACTGCTGCTGCGGTCGCGACCCTGCAGGTGATGCACGACGAGGACGTCGTGACCCGAGCCGCCCTGCTGGGTGCGGAGATCATCGGCCCTCGCCTGCACGAGATCTCTCAGTCGCACCCGAGTGTCGGCGAGGTCCGCGGGACCGGGGCGTTCTGGGCCGTCGAGCTGGTCAAGGACAGGCAGACGCGCGAGCCGCTCGCTCCGTACGGAGGCACCAGCGAGGCAATGAACGCCGTCGTCGCCGAGTGCAGGGCCAACGGGCTGCTGCTGTTCGTCAACTACAACCGCATCCACGTGGTCCCGCCATGCACCATGTCGCCGAGTGAGGCGGCTGAGGGCCTGTCGGTGCTCGATGCCGCCCTCTCGGTGGCAGACGAGGCGGCGGGTTCGTCGACCTGAACCCAACCTCGCATTTGACTTATCCGAAGAATCTGTGTTTCAGTCCTCTCACCATCCAGAGCGGCCGAGAGACCTGGCTCACCGACGCCGCAGCAACCACCCCCTTGCGGGGGGCAGGGTGCTCACGCCAGGACCGATGGAGGAATCCTTGATGTTCTGTAGGAACAGGCTGATGCGCTCGGCGGCCACCGCCGTCTCGGGCTGAGCCCGACACCCGCGCGCTGGCCGCCGCCCCGCCACTTCCCGCCGCCGCCCTTCCCTGGGCCGTGCCCGGCATTTTCCGCAGAATCTTCAGGAGCACAGCCATGTCCACATCGACCCTGCAGGCGCAGCCCACCGACCTGCGCAGCGCCTTCCGCCGCGCCGCCGCGAGCACCTGGGTGGTCACCGGTGCCCGCGCGCCGCACCTCGACCCCGTCGGTTTCACCGCCATCTCCGTCGTCTCGGTGAGCCTCACCCCGCCGCTCGTCAGTTTCAACATCGCCAAGACCTCCTCCAGCCTGCCCGTCCTCGCCCGGACCCGCCGCGCGGCCCTGCACCTGCTGGGCGACGACCAGGAGCACCTGGCCACCCGCTTCGCCGCCGACCGCGCCCGTCGCTTCGCAGACGACAGCTCCTGGGGCTGGGCCGACGGACTCCCGGAGGTCCACGGCACGGCCCTACGCCTCGTCAGCACCGTCGTCGACCTCGTCGACGCCGGCGATTCCCACCTGGCCATCGCCCGCGTCGACCGCGCGACCGACGGCGAGACCGCATACCCCTTGATCCACCACGCCGGGCGCTTCGCACCGCTCGCCCAGATCGGAGCCTGACCGATGACTGACCACACCCTCACCGCTCCCCTGTCCTTCGCCTACTGGGTGCCCAACGTCTCCGGTGGACTCGTCGTGTCCACGATCGAGCAGCGCACCAACCACACCCCCGCCTACAACGTCGACGTCGCCCGCACGGCGGAGCGGGTCGGCTTCGACTACGCGCTGACCCAGGTGCGCTACCTGGCCAGCTACGGCGCCGACGCCCAGCACGAGTCGGTCAGCTTCTCCCTGGGGCTGCTGTCCGCGACCGAGCGGCTGCGCGTCATCGCCGCGGTCCACCCGGGCCAGTGGCCGCCGCACCTGCTCGCCAAGCTGTCCGCGACCGCGCAGGAGCTGCACGGCAACCGGCTGGCGCTCAACGTCGTCTCCGGCTGGTTCAAGGACGAGTACACCCGCCTGGGCCTCGACTGGCTCGACCACGAGGAGCGCTACCGCCGCGCCGAGGAGTTCATCGAGGTGCTGCGCGGCCTGTGGGACGAGGACCCGTTCACCTTCCGAGGCGACTTCTACCGCACCCGCGACGTCGTCTTCCGCCCCTCCCCCAGCCGTCCGCCGGAGGTCTTCCAGGGCGGCAACTCGAGCTCCGCCCGCGAGATGGCCGGCAGACTGTCGGACTTCTACTTCATGAACGGCAACACCCTCGAGGGCGCGCGCGAGCAGATCCTCGACGTGAGCCAGCGAGCCGTGCGCCACGGCCGCGCCGGAGCGGTCCGCTTCGGCCTCAACGGCTTCGCCGTCGTCCGGGACAACGAGGCGGAGGCCGTCGAGGTGGTGGAGGAGATCATCGCCCGCGCCGACGCCGACAAGGTGCGCGACTTCGGCGAGGCGGTCAAGCAGGCCGGGCGCTCGACCCTGGACCAGAAGGGGATGTGGGCCGACTCCGACTTCCGCGACCTGGTGCAGTACAACGACGGCTTCCGCACCGGCCTCGTGGGCACGCCCGAGCAGGTGGCGCGCCGCATCCTCGACTACAAGGCGGTCGGCGTCGACCTGCTCCTGCTGGGCTTCCTGCACGTGCACGAGGACGTGCAGCGCTTCGGGGAGCAGGTCATCCCGCTCGTCCGCGAGCTGGAGGAGCAGGGGTATGAGGCCGCGCAAGCGGGTGCGCTCCGCACCGGCGCGAGCGTCGGGGCGGTGGCGTGATGTCGGCCGCGGACCTGCGGGAGCGGCAGCGGCCGCTCAAGGCCGCCTACCGCGAGGACCCCGCCTCGGCCGTGCAGACCAGCACCGCGACCGCGGTCGTGGACCAGCAGGCGCTGACCGCCACGGTGGGCACCTGGGCCGGCGACGTCGTGGCCGGGCTGCACCCTGCCACGGGTGGCGACGGCACAGAGGCCTGCTCGGGCGACATCATCCTGCAGGCGCTGGTCGCCTGCGCCGGCGTCACGCTGGCCTCGGTCGCCACCGCGCTCGGGATCGAGGTGCGCTCCGCCAGCGTCACCGCCAACGGCACCTGGGACGCCCGCGGCACCCTGGCCGTCGACCGGGACGCACCCGTCGGACTCACGGACATCGAGCTGGTTGTGGACGTCGACACCGATGCGGACGAGGAGAAGGTCGCACGGCTGCTGGAGCTGACCGAGCGGTACTGCGTCGTTGCGCGGACCCTTGCCGAGCCACCGGAGGTCAGAGTGCGACGCGGGTGAGAACCGGACCCAGCTGACCTACGGCACGCGGTTGCGACGTGCCGACGGCGGTCGAGGCCTTCGTGGGTATGACGAGCGCTGGAGCGGGCTGTCTCAGCCGCCCCAGCGCACCGTCGCTCGTTTCCACCCGCCTCCTGAGCGGACCGTGCGCACGCGTCCACCGCGCGGTGCAGGCCGGCGAGGTGCTCGGCGACGGTGCGGTGCTGCATACCCCCATCCTGGCGGGCGCTGCGGACAGCTCGCTGCGCGATTCGTCGAGCGCCCACGCCGCGTCCGGAATAGGGTGCCACGCGGCGGAGCCAGGCGCGCTGCACACTGAGGAGACCCATGAGCACCCAGGACTCAGGACGCAGGGCCGGCCAGGTGTGGGCGCGGCGGACATGGTCGCCACCCTGGCGGCGGGGTCGCGCTACGGCTACACGCTGCTGTGGGCCGTCATCGTCGGCGTGATCCTCAAGATCGTCCTCGTGGAGGGCGCAGGGCGCTACACGCTGGCCACGGGATACACGATCTTCGAGGGATGGCGCAGCCTGGGGCGGTGGACGACGTGGTACTTCGGTCCGTACATCATCATCTGGGGCTTCGTCTACGGGGCCTCGGCGATGTCGTCGACGGCACTCCCGCTCGCGGCGCTCTTCCCCCAGGTGCCGCTGACGCTGTGGGCGATCCTCATGGGGCTGCTCGGCTTCGTCATGGTCTGGTTCAACCGGTACGCCGTCTTCGAGAAGATCACGGCCGCGCTGGTCGGCATCATGTTCGTGACCGTCGTGGGGCTGGCGGTGATAGCTCTGCCGAACGTGCCGGAGATGCTGACCGGGCTCGTGCCGCGGATCCCCGACGGCGGCCTGGTCTACACCCTCGCGCTCGCCGGCGGGGTCGGTGGCACGATCACACTCGCGGCTTACGGGTACTGGCTGCGCGAGAAGGGGTGGTACACCCCCAAGTGGATGCGGGTCATGCGCATCGACAACACCACGGCCTACGTCCTCACCGGCGTCTTCGTCATCTCGATGCTCATCGTCGGGGCGGAGGTTGTCCGCGCCGCCGGTGCCGCGGTCGGCGCGGGCGACGAGGGGTTGCTCGACCTGTACGACGTCCTCAAGGATCGTTACGGCGACGTCATCGGCACCTTCTTCCTCGTCGGCTTCTGGGCGGCGGCCTTCTCCTCCATCATCGGCGTGTGGAACGGCGTCTCGCTGATGTTCGCCGACTTCTGGGGCAACATGCGAGGGGTGGAGTCGGGTCACCCCGACACCCGGGTCGGTGGCAAGTACTTCAAGTTCTACCTGCTGTGGCTCACGTTCCCGCCCATGCTGCTCCTCTTCCTCGGTCGCCCGATCGGGCTGATCCTGGCGTATGGGGTGCTCGGGGCCCTCTTCATGCCCTTCCTGGCGGTGACTCTGCTCGGCCTGCTCAACGGCCGCCGGATCCCGACGGAGTGGGCCAACAAGTGGTGGCTCAACGTGGCGCTGGGCATCACGACGCTGATCTTCCTGGTGCTGGGCGTCAACCAACTGTGGGGGGCGGTCGCCGACCTCGTGGGCTGACCGCGGGCGACATCATCCTGCAGGCGCTGGTCGCGTGCGCCGGCGTCACGCTGGCCGTCGACCGGGACGCGCCCGTCGGGCTCCGTCGTCGCGCGGACCCTTGCCGAGCCGCCGGAGGTGAGGGTGCGGCGTGCCTGGTCCGACGCGCGAGGCGCGCCACACCGAAGACAGTGTCGCAGCAGGTCGGTTCGCCTGGGTCTGCCGACCGGATGCCTGGGGTGTGGGGTCGAGGTCGGTCTCAGTCCGGGAACTGGAGCTACTTTCCGACCGAGTTGATGATGTCCTCTTTGCGCATCAGCGGGATGAAAGCGGCGAAGAGAAGCAGAGCCGCGATCGACACCGCCCACGGCGGGACTGCGACGCCCGGAATCACGAACCAGCACAGCAGTAGGACGCCCAGCAGCGCAGACGAGATGCTGAGGTTGGCCCTGTGCCGCACGTCACGGTTGACCTGCACGACATCTTGGTCTGTCAGGGAACGTCGGCTGACGGCCGAGTCGCGGCCATACGCTCGGTGCACCGTGCCACGGCTTGCATAGGTGTGGATGAGCAGCCCGCCCAATGCGACAAGGGTCAGCATGATCAGGAACATCCACACGTACCAGCTTTGCACCGAAGCTCCTCTTGGCCGGGCTCCCGAACCCTATAGGAATGGTCTGGCTCGGGGAATCCGCGACACAACTGTCGGGCAAGGACACGCACACCGCACGCCCCCTGACATTCGCTGATCCGCCGAGCCGTCGAGCGCGAGCTGTCCGCCCCGCCTGACCACTTGAGCGCAGCACCTGGCCAGCGGCAGATGCGCGCGTCCTCCAGTGCGGCTACGCCCCCGGATCAGGTGGTCTCCTCGTAATGGGTGAGCGCGTCCATGTAGGTGTCTCGGTCGAACTGCAGCTCGAGCCCGTCGTACTCCTCGCCAGGCCCCCGTCCGAAGTGTGACCACGTCACAGTCTCGGAGCCAATGTCGATGCGGGCGAGGAGTGGGCCACAGCCGATGACGGTGCACGTACATCCAAGCAGCGCTGTGCGCCCGGACTCATCCTCGTGGCGTTGCCCAAGGAGAAGCTCGGTCATGTTGGTCCCGACGGGGTGACCGAGGTACTCGGGCGGGTCGATCCCGGGTCGTGCGTAAGGGCGCAGCCAGTCGACCACGTTCGTGCCGTCCAGGATGAGGTCGACGGTGTCGTAGCGAATCGACTCATCCCACGGGAGGGTGCCCTCCGTGACCCTCAGCTCCAGGTCGCGCACCGTGATGAACGTGCTCCTCATGGAACCACCCTAAGAACCTGAACCGGGCCGATCGCAGTCCGGCCGTCTAGCCCGACCTTCCGTCTGCCTCGCAGCGCGACGGCGGCATAGGAAGGCCATGCGTAGCGACCCTGGTGCTTGTGCTGGCACGCCACCGGCTGCACACTGTGCCATGACCGTCACCGACGATGGCGCACACTATAGCGGGGTATGTGCTCCGGGGGGCCAGGTCGACACGCCTCCAATCTCGACGCGCCGGCGACGGTACAAGCCGGTTGTTGCGCTGCTCCTGGCAGCCGTGGTGGTCGGGGCCGGGTGGTGGTGGTCGCATCCGACCGTCTACGGCGGCGTCGGAAACGAGTTCGGCGCGCGCCCCGACCGGCTTGTGCCGGTCTACATCGCCATGGTGGAAGAGCACGACGTCAGTCGTGTCCAGGTCATCGACGCAGAACCGCGCGTGCGCGTCTTCGGCGAAGCTCAGGCTGAGCTTTTGCTCTGTGACAACGCCCGGATCGGCATCGTTTACGGCGACGCCACCGAGCGACCGTGCTTCTGGCCGCGTCTGCACGGAGAGGGGCGCGGGTGGGACCAGGTCGTCCTCAAGGTCACGCCCCTGCAGGCGGGCACCGTAGTCGTGGTCGACGGGATCGACCTGACATACAGCACCCGGCTCCACAGGGGTACCCAACACACCGGCTCTCCGGGCGTCATCGTGTTCCCCGACGCATAGTCCACACCTGGGCAGCCTTGTCCTCTCGACGCCGCAAGGGACGCCCGCAGCGGCAAGAGCGGATGTCGTGGAGAGGTGCTGTCGGCGTCTATCTGGCTAGGCCGAGAAACGCCATAAGGGCTCGCTCGACCTCCACAAGGTTTTCAGGCGCGAGCCGACCGACGCGGGAACCGACGTTCTCGCGGCGCACTGTGGTGATCTTGTCGATCATGACCTGGCTTTCATGTTGAAGGCCGGTGCGGTCGTCGGCGGAGACAGGCACCCGTAGCAGAGGGGCGTCGACCAAGGTGGTCGTCAGCGGCGCCACGGTCACCGATGTGGTGCCGGCGAAGAGGTCGTCTTGCACGATCAGCGCGGGCCTGGGCTTGGACGCGTACACACCCCCGGCGACGGTCCACAGCTCCCCGCGCCTCACTCCTCATCCCAGGAGACGGCAACCGCCTCGACGAACTGCTGGTCGTCGGACTGCTGGTCCGATCTGGCGACCAGCGCCGCCTGACGGCGCGCCTCTTGCACGAATCGCTCACTTCGCACATCGGGCACCCAAATCTGCACCGGCCGCAGGCCGCGTGCGCGCATCCGGCGCCGGTACTCACTGACTCGATGCTTCACCGTCATGCCTACCACGTTACATGTAACGAGCGTTCGGCGGAAGAAAGGTGCACTGAGAGGCACACGTTCTCCGAGCGATCAGCGGCTACGTGTTTCATTGACTGCAGGATCGGGCCCGGCCAGGCTCGGTCCCAGGTGACCGGGACGGTCGTTCTCTTTGCGGCTGCCCACGCCCCTGGCGTGAGGCTCACAATTGGCGTGCGTCGTCCCGGTCACCGCCAGGGCTGCGAGAGGCTCAAGAGGGGTATGCCCAGCCGTACGTAGCGGTGCCCTCCCAGCTCGACACCACATGTTGTCGCGAGCAATGGGAGCACGAGCAATGAACGAGCAGGAGCCCCTGCGGGTCGTCATCGGGATGGACCCGCATAAGCGCAGCGTCACGATCGAGGTCATGACCGCTGATGAGTCCATCCTCGGTGGCGGCCGGTTCTCCACCGACGCCGACGGGTACGCCCGGCTGCTGGCCTACGCACGGGCGTGGCCGCACCGGGTCTGGGCGGTCGAGGGCTGCGCCGGCATCGGCAAGCATGTCGCCGACCGCCTCGTCGCCGACGGTGAGGACGTGGTCGACGTGCCGGCGAAGATGTCGGCCCGGGTGCGGATCTTCACCACCGGGCAGGGCCGCAAGACCGACGCCACCGACGCCCACTCCATCGCCCTGGTCGGGGTCCGCATGTCCGGGCTGCGCCCCGTCATCAACGATGACCAACTGGAAGTGCTGCGGATGTGCGTGGATCGGCGCCGCTCCCTGGGCGAGGAGCACACCCGCAAGGTGTGCCAGCTGCACAAGCTGCTGCTTGAGCTGATCCCTGGCGGGGCCAAGACGTCCCTGTCCGCGGCCCAGGCCAAGGAGTTGCTGAAGAAGGTCCGCCCGACCACCGCGGCGGGCAAGGTGCGCAAGGCTCACGCGGTCGAGCTGGCCGAGGACCTGGCGAAGATCTACGCCCGCACCAAGGCCGCCGACAAGGAGCTCAAGGCCCTCGTCGAGGCGACCGGCACCACCCTGATGAGCCTGCACGGCATCGGCCCCTCGGGCGCGGCCCGGCTGCTGGTCGAGGTCGGTGACGTCACCCGGTTCCCCGACCGCAACCACTTCGCGTCCTGGACCGGCACCGCCCCGATCGACGCCTCCTCCGGGGAGCACACCCGCCACCGGCTCTCCCGAGGCGGGAACCGGCAGATCAACCGTGTCCTACACATCATGGCCGTGGTGCAGCTGCGCACCAGAACCACCGAGGGCCGCGCCTACTACGACCGCAAGAAGGCCGGCGGGAAGACGTCGATGGAAGCGCTGCGCTGCCTCAAACGGCGCCTGTCCGACCTGGTGTACAAGGCCATGCTCGACGACCTCGCCGGGCACACAAAGACGGGCCCGGGAGGGCACAAGGGTGACGACTCTGACTCCAGCGCGACCGGCTCACAACCCGCTGCCGGCTCTTCGGACAAGCCACTTCCCGGACCCGCCACCACCAAGCCTACGACCACCCTCCCAGCCGCCTCTTGACACAGAGGGGTGCCAATACAGGATGTCGCTGGGGACTGCTGCCAGACCCGGGGAGTACTACGCACCTAGGAAGCACTACGCAAAATGTCGCGGCATCCCGACCCCTCTTCCGGCTCGTGCGCTGGCCGCGGCTGGATGAATCAAGCGACCACCTTCTTTGGCTAGGCCACGTTTGTGTCGATTCCCTATCCGATGCACGGCCGGGGAGCCTCGACGAAACGCAACACTTCAGTGACCAGCACCGCTGCAGTCACTTGACTTGGGCGACAACAGTACGGCCCTACCTCCGAGTTCAAGGGCGCGTGTGAATCGAAGCCTCGATACGGCCGCCCATCGGCGTCGGCTATCGTGGCCCTTTGGCGTCGACTAGCATGATCGGATCGGATAAGGGATGAGCACAGCACCGGCGAATTGGTACCCCGACCCGCAGCAACCCGGCACGGTCCGATACTGGGACGGCGCTCGATGGACCGAGCACGTCCAGCCGCAGATCCCACCTCAGCAGGTACCTTCCCCGCCGGCTCAGCCGCACGCCGATGAGCAGCGGCAAGGTCAGTCCGTCGCGCACCAGCCGATGCCCGAGAAGCCCAAGGTGAAGTTGTTCGGGGCACGAAAGCAAGCCGAAGGGCTCTTGGAGCGAAACGCACATCTGGAGCGGGTCATTGCGGAGATGGGCGCCCTGGACGTCGCGGAGATGAACGCCCGCCGCGCTGAACTTCAAGGCGAGATCGCCCGCCTACAGGCGCAGGCGGCCGAGACGGCTGCCCAGGTCCTCGACATCGAGCGGAATCTCGTCGACTCACGCGAGCAGGTCGAGTTCCAAGAGGTCGGCTACTACCGGTTCCACCATCCGGCCGAGAACTCCGTCAAACTCGCGGACGAGATCGCCTCGGTGCGTGAACGGATGAAACAGATTCAGCGGGACAAGAAGGCCGCCACCCGCTCGACCAAGTTCACCTACAACAACTCCGCCAGCCAAGGGAAGAAGTTCGTCAACGACCTGCACGACATGATGCTGACCGCCTACAACGCCGAGGCCGAGAACGCGGTGAAGTCGGTCAAGGCCGGCAACCTGTCAGCCGCGAAGGCCCGGCTGGAGAAGGCGGCGGATCGCATAGCCAAGCGCGGGAAGATGGTCGACGTAGCCATCACCCCAGCCTATCACCGGCTACGGATCCGCGAACTCGAGCTCGCCGCTGACTACTGGATGATGAAGCAGCAGGAGAAGGAGGCCGACCGCGCCCGTCGTGAAGAGCTACGCGAGCAGAGAAAAGCCGAGCAGGAACTCGCCCGCGAGCGGGAGAAGCTGGAGAAAGAGCGCCAGCACTACCGAGCCGCACTCGCGGCGCTAGAGGCCCGGGGTGACAGCGAGGGCGCCGAAAGGGTCCGTGCCCAGCTCGCAGAAACCGAGCAGGCCATCGAGACCGTCGACTACCGGGCCGCGAACCAGCGAGCCGGCTACGTCTACGTCATCTCCAACATCGGCGCCTTCGGAGAGCGCATGGTGAAGATCGGAATGACCCGCCGACTCGAGCCGATGGACCGAGTCAACGAGCTCGGCGACGCCTCCGTACCGTTCCGGTTCGACGTCCACGCGATGTTCTTCTCGCCCGACGCCGTCGGCGTCGAGACAGCACTACACCAGCGCTTCGCCGCACAACGGGTCAACAAGATCAACACCCGTCGCGAGTTCTTCTACGTCACCCCGCACGAGGTGCTCGACGCCCTGCGCGAGCAGGTCGGTGCTGTCACCGAGTTCGTCGAGGCACCCGCCGCCGAGGAATTTCGCCTCAGCCAAGGCACCCCGGACACCTCCTTCTAACCGGTTCATACTGGCCATGACGGCGCTCAGGTGACCAGGCCCGGTCGCGCGCGACCGGAAGATGCGGGGACAGGGGAGGCGATGGGCAGGGGCCACTGTGAACTATCTGTCTGACCACTTTGAGGGCTCTTCGACTTTGAGCGTGGTGCGGGGTGTTCACGCCGCGATCGGTCGGGGCGCGTAGCCAATGATGCGGCACCGGTAGTTGTCATGGTTGCGGTACCCGCGTCCGACCCGCTTGATCGTCTTGGCGGTCAGGTTCGCTGCCTCTGTACGCGCATTCGTCACCCTGGTCCGGCAGAACGTGAGCAGCTCTCGCCGCCAGGCCCGCAGCGTGCGGAAGAGCGCGGCTGGTTCGGGTAGGCGGGTGGCTCGCACGGCGCGCTCGAGGTGGGCCCAGTGCCGCTGGAAGGAGGACGTGTCGGTGGCGGCGAGGACTTGGCGGACGTGCTCCTTGATGCCCCACGCCACGGCCAGCTCGACGTCCTCACCAAGGATCTGCTGCAGCTTGGTCCGTTGCCGCACGGTGAGCCGGTCACCGGCGCAGGTGAGCAGCTTGCGGTACTTCCACGGTGTGTCGGTGGCGCGGCCGCGGCGCTCGTGCAGTTCCCACACCCGGCGCCGGCGGACCTTGGTGACCATCTCGTTCGCCAGCCGCACCACGTGCCAGTGGTCGACGCTGACCCGCGCCTTCGGCAGTGCTTTGCGGACGGCTGCCCGGAACTCGCTGGACATGTCGAGGGCGACGACCTGCACGCGCCGGCGCCACCACCGCGGCCGCGCCGCGAGCCAGGAGGTGACGACCTTGCCGCGGCGGCCGTCGACGACGTCCAGGATCGCGCCGTCGCCGGTGTCGGTGAACACGATCGACCACGGCTCGACCCGCTTCACCGCGTGGGTGTCTGGGTCGCGCAGGTAGCGCACGGTGCGGAACCGGTGCTCATCGATCCCCAGGTGGCGCACGTGCCGGCGGTCGACCCCGGTGTCCAGGTCCACGGTGGTGGTGAGCATCCGCATCACCGTCGGCCACGACAGGCCCGCCTCGTCCGCGACGCGGGACACCGCGCGCGGCTCGGCCCGGCAGGCGGTGATGACCTGCTCGGTCAGCCGCGTCGTGACCCGGGCCCGGGCCGGCAGTTGCTCGGTCTCCTCGGTGAACGACCGTCGCCGGCACAGCGGCTCGCGGCAGGCGTAGCGCCGCTTGCGCACCACCACCTCGAGCGCTTCCCCGCCGCACGGCACGTCCTTCACCCGCTGAGTGGGTCGGGCCTGGACCCGACTGGACAGCACCCCACAGGACGGACACGCGGCCTCGGTCGCGGTCGTCTCGATGAGCACCTGCCTCGGTTGCTCATCGGCGACGGCAGGGCTGGCCGACACGACTCGGTAACCGGACAGGTTGAACAGGATCGACGCCGCATCGACGTCGAACGTAGGCTGGTGCACGCTCGCGGTCCTCGCTCATGAGATGTCTAGACAACACCCATGTTGGCGCAGGGCCGCGAGCCCTCCTTCAGGGCCCCACCACGCTCAAAGTTGAAGAGCCACTTTGAGCAGACGCTCAAGACCGCGCGCACGCGGCAAAGTCGGACGAGCGTAGCCGTCCTCCACGCGGCAAGACCGGATGACTTCTGTGCCTAGGGCGAGGCCTCTGAACCACGGACGGGCGCTGAGCGCGTCCCGGCCGCAGACCGGAACCGACGGCCGATGCGTAGGCTGCTCGTGTGCCCGATCGAACAGGTCCCGACCCGAGGCACTCCAACGCTCATGCCGCGGTCTATGACCGCGGGCGGCCACCATATCCGCAGGTGCTGTGGGACCGCCTGGGTGAGTTGGGCGTGCTGAGCGCCGGCACTCGGGTCGTGGAGCTGGGTGCCGGCTCCGGACAGGCGACCGGACCCATGGTGAGCGCCGGCGCCACGGTCACAGCGGTCGAGCCCGGCCCTGCTCTGGCCGCGCTTCTGCAGGAGCGGTGGCCTGAGGTCACCGTGCACGTGGGCACGGCGGAAGCTGTGGAACTGCCAGATGCTGCCTTCGACCTGGCCGTCGTCGCGACTGCGGTCCACTGGTTCGACCTTCCGGTGGTCCTGCCGAAGCTGCACCGCACCCTTGTTCTCGGTGGTCACCTCGCGGTGTGGCGGACCGCGTTCGGCAATCCCGCGGCGCCCGTCACCGCATTCCGCGAGCGCGTCAGCCAGATCGTGGCGCGTCGCACGCAGGCGCCGGGCCGAGCAGGACCCGGCGAGACGGACACTGCCTCGTGGGTTCGCCGGCTGACCGCCAGCGGGCACTTCGTCACCGCCCACGTCGAAGAGTTCGCGTGGACCATTGAGCTGACCACCGCACAGGTCAGGGACCTGTTCACCCCGCTCATCGTGATGAGGCGCAGCGCAGGGGCGCGCTAACGTCACCCGAGACCCGCGTGCACCCGCAGCGGCAAGAGCGGACGTTGTACGACCGAGTGACCTCCACGCATGTGTCGGCGGCCTCGATCGAGTGAAGGGGCTAGCGCAGAATCGAGCCGCTACGACATCGCAGCAAGTGCAACGCCCGGGCGGCCAACCCGCGGGTAATTCCGATCGCCCCGTCAGCCCGCTTGGGAGGGCCGCCTGAGGTGCTCGACCCGCTCGACCCGCTCGCGGGCAGCGGCGTATGCCTCGTCGAGCCCGTCGTGGAGTAGGGCGATGAGGTCGGGCACCTCGTCGGCTGCGAGCCGGAAGGTGCTGACGCAGACGTTGTCGCGCCAGACCGAAAAAACGACGACCTGCCGCTCCTGGTGCCAGGTCGCACGCAGCAAGCGGGCATCTCCGCGAAGGTCGGGGAAGACCGTCCCGGTGCTGGGCATGCGCTGCAGGACCATATGTCATTATGACCCCGCCCAGCAGAATCCACCAGAGCCGTCCCTGCCCTGCCTCGGCTCCAAGGACTGCCAGATCTGCCCGAGGTCGAAGTGCAGCGACGATCGTTACTGACACGTCCACCCGCTCGGCGGCAGACATCCCAGGTTCTGGGTCTGTCAAGCGGCATTGTCGAGGTGGTGCTCCCAGGCGGTGTTCTCGTCATAGAGAGTGCCGTGGCGTAGGCAGCCGTGCAGGATGCCGACCCAGCGGTTGGCGAGCTGGCGCAGTGCGGCCTGGTGACCGACGCCGCGGGATCGCAGCGCCTGGTAGTAGGAGCGGGCGCCGGCGGAGCCGCGCATGGAGCAGAAGGCCCACTGCTGCAGGGCATCGCCCAGGCGGCGATTGCGGGCGTACCTGGCCAGGACCACTTTTCGTGTGCCTGAGGCTCTGGTGATGGGGGCGGTGCCGGCGTAGGCCTTGCGACCCTTGGCGTCGGCGTACCGGTGGCGATCGTCGCCGAACTCACCCAGGATCCGGGCGCCGAGGATCACACCGAGACCGGGCAGGCTGGTGTAGATGTCAGCGTCCCGGTGCCGGCCAAAATGCTCGGCCACCACCTGCCCGAGCCGCTCGATCTGAGCGTTCAGCACGGTGATGAGCGCCACCTCGGAGGTCACGATCGCGGCGTAGGCGTCCTGCACCGGCCCCGGTTGCCGCAACTCTGGTGCGGTCAGCACCTGGCGGATCTTGTCGGCCCGGGCGGGTACGTCGCGCCGGTTCGCCGCCGTCAGGGCGCGGACGATCTTGGCTTTGGACAGCCTGGCGGCGGTGTCCGGGTCCGGCGCCTGCGCCAGCAGAGCCAGGGTGTCGGGCTCGTCCAGGTCGCCGAGCGCGGTCAGGGCCGCGGGGAAGAAGTCCCGCAGCGCCGCGCGCAGCCGCAGCACGTGCCGCGTCCGGTCCCAGATCATCGACTGATGTGCCCGGGCGCTGACCTTGACCGCCTCCCCGGTCGGGCTGTCACCGGCGACCTGGCGGTGGTGGGCCCGGTCCAGGCGCACGATCTCGGCCAGCAGGTGCGCATCGGCGGTGTCCGACTTCGCACCGGAGGTGGAGTGCCGCTCCCGGTACCGGGCGACCGACATCGGGTTCAGCCCGTACACGGTGTAGCCGGCCGCGACCAGCGCCCCGACCCAGGGGCCGCGGTCGGTCTCGATACCGACGACCACCTGGGCGGCCGCCTCGGCCGGGTCCAGGTCGGCCCATTCCTGCGGTGCGTGCTCGGCGACCAGTGCGTGCAGCCGGGTCACCCCGCCAAGACCCTCGGGCAGGCGTCGTCGCACCAGGATCCGTCCCTGGTCGTCGACCAGCTCGACGTCGTGGTGGTCCTCGGCCCAGTCATCACCTATGAACAACATCGGCACTTCCTCCTTCGCCTGGTTGCGATCGTTGCAGCAGCGTGGAGGAGGACTTCCGGCGATCTAATGGTCAAGTGCTCACCCGGACGATCTGGGGGCACGTCATCCCAGCAGCGGTCACGCCTCCTCACGACCAGCGGGCGCACGGTCTGCCGCAAGACCTCAACGATCAGATGAGTGGAGTGCTGACCCGCCGGCCGCTACCGGAACCGAGCCTGTCAGAGGATCGGTAGAACCCATTAGATGAGTGCGTGCGGTGGGGGTGCCGCGTGGGGGGTCTCGCCACCGGCCGGGGCATCGATGGCTGGTGGCGTTAGGTTGTGGCTCATGTCGCTTCAGTCGGAATTAGCTCCGCTTGTCTCTGCCGCTATTGAGGCGGCACTTGGTTCGGAGCTCTCAGGAGCTGATCCCGTGCTGCGGCCCAGCCAGTTCTCAGACATTCAGGTCAACGCAGCGCTTGGCCTCGCCAAGCGCGTGGGTAGGGCACCGCGCGACATCGCCGCGGAGATCGTGGGGCACTTGGCCACGGACGGGACGTTCGAGCAGGTTGAGATCAGCGGTCCGGGCTTCATCAACCTGACTCTGGCCGGCGACTGGATCAGCAACCAGGTGAGTGCCATGGCTGCCGACGACCGCCTCGGTGTACCCCGGCAGGATACGCAGCAGGTCCCGATCGACTACTCCGCGCCGAACGTGGCGAAGGAGATGCATGTCGGACACCTGCGCACCACGGTGGTCGGCGACGCGCTTGCCCGCACGCTGGAGCACCTGGGGCACCACGTCATCCGGCAGAACCACATCGGGGACTGGGGCACGCCTTTCGGCATGCTGATCGAGCACCTGCTTGAAGTCGGTGAGGACGGCGAAGAGGCACGGCGCTTGGAGAGCGACCCCAATGCCTTCTACCAGGCTGCTCGCGGCCGGTTCGAGTCCGACGAGGACTTCGCGACCCGTTCCCGTGCCAGGGTCGTCTCGCTCCAGGCCGGCGACGAGGAGACGCTGAGGCTGTGGGACGGCCTGGTGGAGCTGTCCAAGCACTACTTCAACAGGATCTATGGCGCCCTGGGCGTGACGTTGACCGATGCCGACCTGGCCGGTGAGTCGACCTATAACGACGACCTGGCGGCGATCTGTGCCGAGCTGGAGGCGGCCGGGATCGCCACGGTGAGCGACGGCGCCCTGTGTGTCTTCCTCGAGGGCTACAGCGGTCGCGACGGTAAGCCGGTGCCGCTGATCATCCGCAAGTCCGACGGGGGCTATGGCTATGCCACGACTGACCTGGCTACGGTCCGGCACCGCGTGCGCGCTCTGGGGGCCGACCGCATCCTCTACGTCATCGGCGCCCCGCAGGCGCTGCACCTGAACATGGTGTGGGACACCGCTCGGCTGGCCGGCTGGTTACCGCAGTCGGTCGAGGTCGTCCATGTTCAGATCGGCAACGTGCTGGGGAAGGACCGCAAGATCCTGCGCACGCGTTCTGGTGCTCCGCTCCGGCTGATGGCACTGCTGGAGGAGGCTGTTGGGGCGGCGCGAGCGGTCATCGACGAGGCCCGGCCCGACCTGCCGGAGGAGACCCGTGCGGCGATCGCCCCGCAGATCGGCATCGGGGCGGTGAAGTATGCCGACTTGTCGGTCGCGCACGACAGCGAGTACGTCTTCGACTTGGAGAGGATGACCGCGCTCACCGGCAACACGGGTCCTTATCTGCAGTATGCCGCCGCCCGGGTGCGCTCCATCTTCCGCACCGCCGGCATGGCGCCTGGGCAGGCACGGAGCCAGATTGTGGTCAGTGAGCCGGCCGAGCGGGAGCTTGCCCTCGAGCTCATCGAGTTCGGTGAGGTCGTCGCACACGTGGGCACGGCGCTCGAGCCACACCGTCTGTGCAGTCATCTGTTCCAGGTGGCGCAGGCGTTCTCGGCGTTCTACGAGAACTGCCCGGTCCTCCAGGCCGCAGACCTGCACGTGCGGGACTCACGCCTGGCCCTGTGCGCCGTGACGCTCGACGTGCTCGTCACCGGGCTGGGGCTGTTGGGCATCGACTCACCTGAGGTGATGTGACGGAACCGTCCATCGAGCAGGAACCAGGCAGGAGACATCTCAACATCGACGCGAGTGACTCGCGGCAATACAGGATGGAACCTGCGAGTGGTCGTCTTCATCGGAGAGGGACGTAGACGGGCGGGTAGGGAGGAAGCAGCGTTGAACACGGATTCGATGATGATGGGTTTGATGGGTGGCTTCGGGCTGATCTGGGCCAGCGGACTTCTGTGGGTCTTGACCCGCTGGTCCGCCAGTGAGCAGCTGGGGAGCAACCCTGCGGCCGGCATCCGCACGGTAGCCACCACGGCGTCATCCGAAGCGTGGGCTGCTGGCCACCAAGCCGCGCTCCCATGGGCACGTCGAATCGGAGTGTTCGGCATGATCCTTGGCGTCGCGCTCGTGACCACGGCCTTCCTGCCCGTTGCTGGCGGCTCCGAGTCACAGGTTCCCCACCCGCTATCCGTTGCATTCTTCGCGGTCGGCTACGGCGGGTTGCTGCTGGGCTGCGTGCCGCTCGTCCGCACCGCCAACAAGGCCGCGCGCCAAGCCCAGCCGCAACGGTGACGACTGCCGTGATGGTTCTGCCCCAATGCGGCAGTACCGGATGTCCCGGCGAGCTCTGACTGCTGCTGGTGCCCGCGATCATTCCCATCGCCAACCCGTACCAAGACCCGCTGTCAGCGGGCTCCGTACGGACTGCCATCTGGCTGTGGGGGAAGTTCACCTAAGATCGTTGCCTGTACTATCCAGCCTTCTGGCCAGGCGCCATCTTGGGTGGGCTGCCAGTCCGTATCCCACACCTTCATGCTCGTGATTCCGGCGATCTGCCCCGAGTCAGGGACGAGATACCACGTGTCATCGCCAGACTGTTGTTCTCGGTACGCACTGGCTTCCCATAGTCGCTCGACGCGCACGCGGACGTGAATACTGCCCGTCCTAGGTTCATGGTGACCGGCGATCAGGCTGACTGGCTGGCCGAGTGCCGGCCACCAAGGCTGTGACCAATCACTTTGGTGAACAGTAAGTGCGACTGTGTCGCCAACGTTGATGGGAGTTCCACAGCATTGGTATTCCCATTGCTCGATGTAAATGAGAACTGTGCCCGGTAGGGAGGTCATTGGGTAACGCCTTTATGCGGCAGCGTCAAGCCATCGACGAGGACACCTCCTGTGCCCTGGGTGCCCTCATCATCGCATGAGGCTCCCTCACGCAGCCAGGGCCCCGAGAAGGTGCAGGACTGCTGAATGCGCCCTCATCGGTGTGTGTGGACGCCCCGAAGGGCCGACGCCCAAGGCCCTGTGATCGGCGCGACCGACTCGCGGCATGAGCGCGTACAACTGTTGCGCACGTCGCCCGCGGGAGTTCTGTTGATCGTGGCGTAGGCTCCGTGCGTCCTTCAGCTTCCTAGGGAACCATTGCAGCCGGATGGGCGTCTGAGTTCGGGAACCCCCACAGCGATAGGAGGGGAGCTGCGTGACGACGAACGTGCGCGTTCCTTGCGTCCTGGGTGTTGCTGGCATCCTCATCTTCATGGCCGGGTGCGACGCCCCGCAGTCCGCGAACATCTCCGACCCGGTAGTGCAGACCGTCGCGGACGAGAACGTCCCGACGGCCACCGGTAGCCCTGCGGGTGACTTCACGGTCCAGAAAGTCTCTCCTGGTGAGTCCTGGGACAAGGCAGTGCAACCGCTGATCGTGAGGGTCAGCAATCAGTCCTTCGACGACCCGGACCTGAATCTGAGCGCGACTCTTGACGGTGTGGCCCTGTTCGATGAGGTATTCGCGGTCGAGGGTCAGCACGCGGTCACCTTGTTCGGCGTTGAAGTGGAACCGGGGTCGCACACGCTCACCGTGGTGTCCGACAGCGGAGCTGTAGTCGAGCAGGCCTTCGACCTGCCGGCAGGCGAGCAGCGATGGGTCGTGGTCGACTACTGGTACTTCGACCCTGACACTGAGGGAGAGTCCTGGGGAGGGGAGCAAGAACCCGGCCCCTCGTTCACCGTGTCCGTGTCGACAAGCCGGTCTACATTTCCTGACGGTGCTGGCGGCCCGCCTGGTGACGAGATGCAGAGGAGGCGGCACGGCGCCGTCCAGGCAAGCCGTGCACCATCAAAGGTTGTTCTGCAGGAACCGAAGTTCGTCAACTTGGTGCGCCTCGCGGCTACGTGTTTCATTGACTGCAGGATCGGGCCCGGCCAGGCTCGGTCCCAGGTGACCGGGACGGTCGTTCTCTTTGCGGCTGCCCACGCCCCTGGCGTGAGGCTCACAATTGGCGTGCGTCGTCCCGGTCACCGCCAAGGCTGCGAGAGGCTCAAGAGGGGTATGCCCAGCCGTACGTAGCGGTGCCCTCCCAGCTCGACACCACATGTTGTCGCGAGCAAAGGGAGCACGAGCAATGAACGAGCAGGAGCCCCTGCGGGTCGTCATCGGGATGGACCCGCATAAGCGCAGCGTCACGATCGAGGTCATGACCGCTGATGAGTCCATCCTCGGTGGCGGCCGGTTCTCCACCGACGCCGACGGGTACGCCCGGCTGCTGGCCTACGCACGGGCGTGGCCGCACCGGGTCTGGGCGGTCGAGGGCTGCGCCGGCATCGGCAAGCATGTCGCCGACCGCCTCGTCGCCGACGGTGAGGACGTGGTCGACGTGCCGGCGAAGATGTCGGCCCGGGTGCGGATCTTCACCACCGGGCAGGGCCGCAAGACCGACGCCACCGACGCCCACTCCATCGCCCTGGTCGGGGTCCGCATGTCCGGGCTGCGCCCCGTCATCAACGATGACCAACTGGAAGTGCTGCGGATGTGCGTGGATCGGCGCCGCTCCCTGGGCGAGGAGCACACCCGCAAGGTGTGCCAGCTGCACAAGCTGCTGCTTGAGCTGATCCCTGGCGGGGCCAAGACGTCCCTGTCCGCGGCCCAGGCCAAGGAGTTGCTGAAGAAGGTCCGCCCGACCACCGCGGCGGGCAAGGTGCGCAAGGCTCACGCGGTCGAGCTGGCCGAGGACCTGGCGAAGATCTACGCCCGCACCAAGGCCGCCGACAAGGAGCTCAAGGCCCTCGTCGAGGCGACCGGCACCACCCTGATGAGCCTGCACGGCATCGGCCCCTCGGGCGCGGCCCGGCTGCTGGTCGAGGTCGGTGACGTCACCCGGTTCCCCGACCGCAACCACTTCGCGTCCTGGACCGGCACCGCCCCGATCGACGCCTCCTCCGGGGAGCACACCCGCCACCGGCTCTCCCGAGGCGGGAACCGGCAGATCAACCGTGTCCTACACATCATGGCCGTGGTGCAGCTGCGCACCAGAACCACCGAGGGCCGCGCCTACTACGACCGCAAGAAGGCCGGCGGGAAGACGTCGATGGAAGCGCTGCGCTGCCTCAAACGGCGCCTGTCCGACCTGGTGTACAAGGCCATGCTCGACGACCTCGCCGGGCACACAAAGACGGGCCCGGGAGGGCACAAGGGTGACGACTCTGACTCCAGCGCGACCGGCTCACAACCCGCTGCCGGCTCTTCGGACAAGCCACTTCCCGGACCCGCCACCACCAAGCCTACGACCACCCTCCCAGCCGCCTCTTGACACAGAGGGGTGCCAGTACAGGGTGTGCGGGGTGGTGTGGAACTCTGGCAGCTGAGCCGGCGTCTAACACGGAGTCGACCTCAACCTGGAGCACCCGATGAAGATGCACACCGCCGCCACGGGGACGCTTGTCGTCCTCGGTCTCATGCTGACGGCCTGCAGCGGCGGTGACGCGGAGATCACCGCGAGCCACCAAAGCCCGAATAGAACTGCAGATCAGGCCGGGAGGACTCAGTCGCCCCTGGAGGAGACAGCGGCTGAGGAGCTCAAGGCAAATGAGCGGTTGGTGGAGGCGATCCTCACCAGCGGCATCCAGTTGGACTACCACCCCCTCGCCTCGCCGCAGGAGGCCATGGCGGCCCCCCTCGTGGTGGTCGGCCAAATCCGCTCGGCCCGGGTCACATCAGGAGACGCCGGGCCGGAGGTCCGGTTAGTGGTGGACGTGACCCGCCACGTGGCCGGGGATGAGCATCTGAGCACCGTCGAAACCGCGTTCAACATTGGCAACGGGTTCGACCTCGCCCAACGCGAGCTTGACGAGGTCCGCGGACCCGTGCTCCTCGTGGTGGGCAACCTCTTGCCGCCAGACGGCTCTGACAATCCTCGCCTTGCGTATAGCCACGTCGACGGCGCCTGGTTCGACGTCCCCGGGGGCATTGCCGGCCCGTACGTCCGCTACGACCAAATGCATGAGGACTGGCCCCAGGCTAGTTCCGTCGTCGAGTTCGCAGACGCCCTGACCAAGTTGCCGTAGACCAACTGTTTGAGACGCACGCAGCGCTCCTCGCTTCGAGACGTCAAACCCTGCACGGTCAACGTTGAGTCGAAGACCGTGCAAATCGGCCACTCACTGCCCAAAGTTCGGACGCTAAGTCCGCCCGCCGGGCGGCAATTGAGTGTGTTTGAGGTGCGTCCGCCGAGGGCTCTGCTGCGGTAGGCAGCGTGCCCGTGGGTCAGTGGAAGTTCTCGTTCCATCGTCGTGTCGACGCTTTTCTCCTCAGGGTGGTTCGCCAAACTTCGTTCTGGGATTCTCTTGCTCGACGGGTCATTCAGGGCGTTTTCATTCCGGGACAAGACCGGCACGCATTGCTGTGCCTCATTCGGTGCTGACGGGTGTGTCCTTCGATGCGGCCCAGGAGGCGAGGAGTCGTAGTCGTTCGGCGGAGGGCGAGCCGGGTTCGGCGGTGTAGATGAGCAGGGCGAGTCCGGGTTCGGCGGTAATGGCGAGCTCTTCGTAGACGAGGGTGAGTTCGCCGACGACGGGGTGGTGGAACCGTTTGGTGCCGGCCCCGTGGGTGCGGACGTCGTGGTCGGCCCACAGCTGGCGGAAGGTCTCGCTGCGGGTGGACAGCTCGCCGACGAGGTCCTGCAGGCCACGGTCGTGGGGGTCACGGCCGGCCTCGGCGCGCATGATGCCGACGCACATCTGGGCAAAGCGGTCCCAGTCGGGGTAGAAGTCGTGGGAGGCGGGGTCCAGGAACTGGAAGCGGGCGAGGTTGGGGGTGCGTCCGCCGTCACCGATGACCGGGGAGTAGAACGCTTGACCCAGGGTGTTGGTGGCCAGCAGGTTCTGGTGGGGGTCGCGCACGAACGCGACGGCGTCGGTGATGGCTTCCAGCGCCCACTGCAGGCTGTAACGTGAGGCTGCCTTGGTCGGGGAGCGGCGGCGGGGTCGGCCTGAGGTGGGGACGCCGTCGGCGGCACGGGCCAGGTCGTACAGGTGGGCGCGCTCGGTCTCATCGAGCTGCAGGGCTCGGGCGAGGGCCTCCAGGACGCTGGAGGAGGCGCCGGCGATCTGTCCGCGCTCGAGCCGGGCGTAGTACTCCACGCTGAGCCCGGCGAGCGTAGCGACCTCGCTGCGGCGCAGCCCGGGGACGCGACGGGCCCCGGTCGTGGCAAGGCCGACCTGGTCGGGGGTGATGCGGGCGCGGCGGGTGGTGAGGAACTGGCGCACCTCCTGACGGTTGTCCACGCTCTCGAGCGTAGGGCGAACTAGGCCCCACCGCTGGCCTGAGGGGTGCCCTGTCGCTGCACCCCTTGACAGGGACTCCCTCATCCGGTGCGGGGCGGGTTCACTGGATCGAGTGCGGGCATCGGCCCGCGGACCGGACGAGAGAGAGGCTGCACCACCATGCGCCAGGTTGTCATGCACGCCCCCGGGGACGTACGGGTCGAGGACCGCGAGGACCCCACGATCATCGAGCCCACCGACGCCATCGTCCGGGTCTCGGCGACCTGCATCTGCGGCAGCGACCTGTGGCCCTACCGCGGTGCCGAGCCGGTCACCCACCAGGTGATGGGGCACGAGTACGTCGGCGTGGTCGAGCAGGTCGGGCCTGAGGTGTCCACCGTGAAGGTCGGCGACTTCGTCGTCGGGTCGTTCTGGGCCTCGGACAACACCTGCGAGATCTGCCTGGCCGGCTACCAGGCCTACTGCGTGCACCGGGTCCTGATGGGCACCCTCGGCACCCAGTCCGAGCTGGCGCGCATCCCCCTGGCCGACGGCACCCTGGTGGCCACGCCCGGGATGCCCGATGCGGACCTGATCCCCTCCCTGCTGGCGGCCTCCGACGTTCTCGGCACCGGCTGGTTCGCCGCTGTCGCGGCGCAGGCCGGACCGGGCAAGACCGTGGCCGTCGTGGGCGACGGTGCAGTCGGCCTGCTCGGCGTCCTGGCGGCCAAGCAGCTGGGCGCCGAACGGATCATCGCGTTCAGCCGCCACCCCGACCGGCAGGCCCTCGCCCGCGAGTTCGGCGCCACGGACATCGTGCCGGAGCGCGGCGAGGAAGGCGTGGCCCGGGTCAAGGAGCTCAACGGCGGGCTCGGCGCCCACTCGGTCATCGAGGCCGTCGGCACCCAGGAGGCGATGATGCAGGCCATCGGAGCGACCCGCCCCGGTGGGCACGTCGGGTTCGTCGGCGTCTCCCACGACGTCACTATCCCCGGCGGGGACCTCTTCATGGCCGGCGTGCACCTGCACGGCGGGCCCGCCCCGGTCCGACGGTTCCTGCCCGATCTGGTCCAGCTCATCTGGGACCGCAGGATCGACCCCGGCAAGGTCTTCGACCTCACCCTCCCGCTCGACCGGGCCGCCGAGGGCTACCAGGCCATGGACCAGCGCACCGCCACGAAGGTCCTGCTCACCCCCTGAGCCGTGATGCGTCCACGACAGACAACGCTGACGGCGATCGGCCGGGCCGTCCTCCTCACCACCGGGTGCGGCAACGGGCTACGACCGGGTGACCAGAGCGCCCCGGACACGGAGCCGTTTCTCCCGGCGGCATCGCCACAGGAGCCCTCAGACAACACCGCCGACCAGCGAACGCCCCAACCCGATGCGACGTCAGGAGAAGAGATGCAGATCCAGATCACCATCGCAGACCAGACCTTTACCGCCACCCTGGCCGACAGTCCAACCGCCGACGACCTCCTGGCGCAACTGCCGGTGACGGTCGAGATGGTCGACCACGGCGGGGTCGAGAAGACCGGCCGCCTGCCAACGGCGCTGTCCCTGCAGGGGCAACCACAGGGCGCTGACCCCGACGTGGGAGACCTGGGCTACTACGCCCCCGGCAACGACCTGGTCCTCTACTACGGGGACCAGTCCTACGTCCCGGGCATCGTCGTCCTGGGCCAGCTCGACGGCGACGCCGCCGAGCGGATCGCCAACCTGAGCGGTTCAGTCACCACCACTGTCGAGGGAAGGTGAAAGCGATGGACCTCCAGGACTTCCTCGACCACGTCAACAGTGGTGCCCCGGTGCTCGGCGGCTCGGAGGAACACAGGTTCATGCACGCCGCCGCGCAAGAAGCGTTCAAGGTGACCGCCAGGCTCAACACCGGGTACACCACCCCCGAGCAGGTCCGTGCTCTGCTCGAGGAGCTGACGGGCAGGCCGGTCGAGGAGTCCGTTGCCCTGTTTCCGCCCTTCTACAGCGAGTTCGGCAAGAACCTGACCCTCGGCCCGGGCGTCTTCATCAACCTCGGCTGCCGTTTCCAGGACACCGGCGGAATCACCATCGGCGAGGGCACGCTCATCGGGCACGGCAGCACCCTGACCACCCTCAACCACCACGTCGACCCGTCGCGGCGGGCCGACATGCTGCCCGCCCCCATCCACATCGGCCGCAAGGCCTGGCTCGGAGCGGCCGTCACCGTCGTGCCCGGCGTCACCATCGGCGACGGCGCGATCATCGCCGCAGGCGCCGTGGTGACCAAAGACGTACCGCCCAATGCCATCGTCGCCGGCGTCCCGGCCAAAGTCATCAAGGTGACTGGGTATGAGGCCTAACCCGCAGACCAGCGGCGATCACTGCCGTCTGGGCACGCCGCGCTCCCACCAATCGACCGAAGGCTAGTCGCGGGCGATCAGAGACGCCGTCAGTTCGACCGACCCGAGGTTGCAGAACTTCCACAACTCCTTGGCAGCGCGCGAGTACTGAAAGAGAACTTGGTCGACCTCGAAGGCGTCCAGCTGGCCCGACCGGAAACCGTCTATCCCCTGACCGACCCGCTCCACAAGCTTGGCCAGCTCGGCCTCGTGGTAGGCACTGACGGCCTCCCGTGCAGCTCGCCGCTCCGCCCTGTGCGACACGCTTTAAGATTACCCCCGTCGACCTCCACCAAGCCGAGCGCCAAGAAGGTCCTTGTGACGACTGTGACGAGTCGAACCAAGCCGTCCTCCTGGAGGCATATCCGGGCGTCCGCAGCCCGCGTCACTTGCGGCGGATTGACGCACCCGCGTCCCGCCACGCTTGGGCGCGGTGCCCCGTCCTGATGCAGACTCAGGGGCATGGACTGGTCGCGCGACGGGCTGAGCACCGTGGGCTTCGAAGGGTTCGTCCATTTCGTCGACCTCCCTGCCGCACGCGTACCTCGCGGACAAGGGGTGTACGTCGTGCTGCGCGAACAACTGGGGGACCCCGCCTTCCTTGACACCAGCCCCGCGGGTTGGTTCAAGGGCAAGGACCCCTCCGTCACGCGGGACCTCCTTGACGGGGCTTGGGTAAATGGAGCACACGTTCTCTACATCGGCAAGGCCAGCGCCGGGGCCTCTGGCGGGCGAGGGTTGTCGACGCGCCTCGATGAGTTCCGTAAGCACGGCGCCGGCGTCCCTGTCGGGCACTGGGATGGGAGGTACATCTGGCAGTTGGCCGAGAGCCCGATCTTCCTCGTGGCCTGGCTCGAAACGCCCGACGACGACCCAGAAGACGTCGAGTCTGAGCTGATCACACAGTTCGTCGCCGACTGGGGGAAGCGCCCATTCGCAAACAGGAAGGCTGGCCGAGTGCGGAAGACAGATTAGTCCGTAGGCGGCGGATTGACGCGCTCAGTCGATCAACCCCTCGCGGCATGATCGGACGAGCGTAGCCGTCCTCAGCGCGGCAATACAGGATGTGTCAGCTCAGGACGCGTCGCCGAGTTTGCGAATGACGTACTGGTTGAGGCTGAGGTGTTCTTCGGCTGCCTTGATCGCGAGCTGGCGGTGGAGTCGTTCGCCGACGCGGAGGTTGAACTTGCCCGAGTAGGCCCGTGAGGAGAATGGCTCGGGAATCGGCTCACCGTTGCGGTGCATGTCTTCAACGACCTCGTCCACCAGATCGCGAAGGCTGTGCAGGGCTTCGTCCTGAGTGGGTGCCAGCCAGGACAGGGAGGGCAGCTCGAGGCAGGCGGCGACGAACTCTTGGTCCTCGGGCGACCAGGTGACGCGGTAGGTGTAGTGGGTGACATCGGGGATCGTGGTGTTCACTGGGCTGCCTCCTTCTTGTCGATCGCTGCCAGGACCTGGCGGACCTGGTACGGCTTGGCCTTGCCGTGGTCGTTCTGGATGTTCACTCGGGGGTCCCCGCGCCAGGGGGTCTTGTACACGGCGTGGGAGCCGCCGCTTGTCCTGGGCGGTCCGAAGTAGTGCTCGCACACTTTCGCGAGGTCCTCGTACCGAATGTTGGCCGGGTTAACTCTCATCTGAGCCAGGATCTTCGCAACTGACGGCACAACTCGATGGTACTGCCCGCAGTACCACATAACAAGGGGATTCGCCCCCGAGAGCTGGGCTGGTCGAACAAGGACCGGCCGTTCGTCAGGTGCCGGAGGCCATGTAGGCGGCGAGGATGTAGTTGGGGTGACGGTCGAGGTTCTTGCGGGCTCGGTCGTAGCGCATGGTGGTGCGGGGGTCGGCGTGGCGGGCGGCGATCTGGACGTCGCGCAGGTCGACGCCGGCGTCGAGCATGGTGGTGACGAACGTGTGCCGGAGCATGTGCGGGTGCATCCGGGGAAGGTTGATCCCGGCGTCGTCGGCCAGGTGGTGCAGGCGGCGGGTCGCGGCGTGCCGGTCCATCCGCCCGCCCTGCCTGTTGCGCAGGATCGGTCCTTCTTCACGGCGGTCGACGGCGCGCTCGATCGCGCGCTGCACGGCTGGGGGCAGGGGGGTCAGGACGACCTTGCCTCCCTTGCCGCGCACCTTCAGCACCCGGTGGCCGTGCTCCTCGCGCAGGTCCTGGATGTTCGCCCCGCACGCCTCGAAGATCCGCAGTCCGAGCAGCCCGAGCATGGTGACCAGTGCGAAGTCGTTGATGTTGACGCTAACCCGTGCGGCCTGCAGCATCGCCTCGAACTGCAGGTGGGACAAGCCCAGGGTGGGTGATTCGGGTGGCACGTGCGGCCGGCGGACGTGGTCGGCCGGGGAGGCGGTCAGGACACCGTCGATGACGGCCGTGCGGTAGAACCCGATCACGACGGACAGCCGCCGGGAGATCGTGGACGGCTTGTACCGGCGGTTCTCCTGCATCCACCGCACGTACAGCTCGACGTGCACCCGGTGGGCGGCCAGCGGGTCCAGCCGACGTTCGGCGCACCAGGCCAGGAAGGCGCGCAGGTCCGACTCGGTGTGCGTGCGCGTCTGCCCGGTGTAACGGGCAAGGTGCGCGGCCACCGCCTGGCGCAGCGCGGCAACGGAGGGGTCGTCGGTCGACATTGGAACAAGGGCGGAGGTGATCTGGAAGTTGTTCATGAACCATCGTGACCCGTAGATGATCGATGCGAACTCGAGCCGACCGACGCGCGGCAGGACCGTGCATCCGCGAGCCTAGAATAGGCAACTAGGCGCTTTTGGCATACCTCCGCACCGGAAGGATCTTCCTTGCCCAGGATGAACGAGTTCGGACAGCCCGTCGGCGACCCTGTGCCTGGCTGGGCAGCGGCCCCGCCCCCATCGGCGGATGTGCTGAGCGGGAGGCTCTGCGCACTCGAACGTCTCGACCCAGACCGGCACGCGGTGGATTTGTATGCCGCATTCGCGTCGGCTACCGATGACCGTGCTTGGACCTACATGGCTTTCGGACCGTTTCCATCGTTTGAGAGCTACTATCGGTGGTCGGTCGCTGCCGCCGCTAGCCCCGATCCCCGGCACTACGCCCTCACCGACGCAGCAACTGGTAGGGCACTCGGCACCCTCGCGCTCATGCGTCATGACCCTGCAAATGGAGTCATCGAAGTCGGCTCTATCGTCTTGTCCCAAGTTTTGCAACGCACAGCAGCGGCGACTGAGGCGCAGTTTATCCTCATGCGCTACGTCTTCGAGGACCTGGGATACCGGCGCTACGAGTGGAAGTGCGACAGCCTCAACGAACCGTCGCGGAAAACTGCCGAAAGATTAGGGTTCACATACGAAGGGACCTTTCGACAGGCGCTTGTGTACAAGGGCCGCAATCGCGACACGGCGTGGTTCGCCCTTACTGAGAAGGAGTGGCCCGCCGTTCGCACTGCATTCGAGACGTGGCTCAACCCCGCCAACTTCGACGCGCAAGGCCGCCAGCGCAAGAAACTCCGAACCCGATGATCGGCCTGGGATGACGTGCGCCCGTGGCGATCACACCGCTCCTCCTGGCCTCCTTCGTTGATGGCGAGTGTGAGAGAACTAGCCGGCAGCCCACGCGGCCGACGTGTATTTCGCGACAAGAGTGACACCCTGCAGGTGCGACATGGTCGGACGCTACGCGAGCACAGCGGCAGATCCGCGTGTTTGTTCAAGGCAGAAGATCCCAATACTGACGACGAGCCGGCATCGCATGAAAGACCATTTCTTCGCCGCTGCGAAAGATCAGTACCACGGTCTCCAGAAGCCGCGCCTGAGTGTCGAAGCCGAGCCGCAGTTCGCGGTGCGGCCACTCCTCGGCCTCAAGCGGCTCGACCCACAACGACAGGTCCGCAGCCTGGACCGCGTCCTCGGGAACGACCCCGTGCTTCAGCGCGCTGCGGTGGACCTTCACGCGGCGTAGCCGGCCAGCGCACGTCGGATCGCCTCGGATCGAGACAGGTGCTCCCGGGCGGCGTACGCGTCGAGCGCCGCGATCTCCTCGGCCGTGAGCCGCACGGCGATAACCTGCGTTGGTTCGGCCCCGCGCCCGGGACGGCCCCGGCCGCGGCGTTTGAGCTCCTCGACGTCATAGGCAGCCTCGGCCTCGTCAGCCCACTTCTGGATCTGCTCGTCCGTCACCTGGTCGTCGTCTGCCATGGCAAAATCGTATAACGAAAACCCGGCATCAGGAAGATGCCCTCCAGCACGAAGTTGCAGCATGCGGCATGGTCGGACGCTACGCGTTCACAGCGGCATGGTCGGACGCTACGCGTTCACAGCGGCAAACCCGGATGCCCAATGTCGAGCTGGCCATGCCCAGGATTCAGAGCGGTTTGACCATGAAGAGGCAGGGGTTCGCCTCTCCCCAAAGCTCCGTCTCCTCAAGCGCAAGAAATCCCACCTGTTCGTAGAATTGGCGGGTGCGTGCGTAACCGGGGTCGGGGTGTGAACCGCCCAACGTCTTCACCTCGAGCAGCCGAACACCGCGCTCCCGGGCGTCCTCCTCGACGGCCTTGACCATGGCGGATCCGACACCCTGCCCGTGATGGTCACGGTCCACGACCATGAGGTGGAGCTCGGCTACGTGCGGGAAGTGACGATCAACCAGAGTGAGCCCGATGACGTTCCCGCCGTCATCGCGCACCGTCCACGTCTCCTTGACACGAGCCGCTTCGATGTAGTCAGCGTTCGCCTCGGGCAGGCCGAACCACTCAGGCACTTTCGCGAGAAGTCGCTGCGCCGCGTCCGGCACCGGCGAGTCCGGACGACAGATCCATCCCATGGCCTAAGCCTGCCAGAACGCACGACCGCGACGACACAGGATTAGCGGCCCGCAGAGCTTTCCGCAGACCACCTTGAGTCGGTCCCGACCGACCGACCCGCGGCAGATCCGCGCGCTTGATCAGGGCAGAAGGTCCCCGTACTTACGACGAGCCGGCATCGCATGAATGACCATCTCCTCGCCGCTGCGGAAGATCAGCACCACGGTCTCCAGGAGCCGCGCCTGAGTGTCGAAGCCCAGCCGCAGCTCGCTGCCCGGCCACTCCTCCTCCTCGAGCGGCTCGACCCACAACGCCAGGTCCGCAGCCTGCACCGCGTCCTCGGGCAGCACCCCGTGCTTGCGGGCGCTGCGGTGAACCTTCACGCGGCGTAGCCGGCCAGCGCCCGTCGAATCGCCTCAGAGCGCGACAGGTGCTCCCGCGCAGCGTAGGCGTCCAGCGCCGCGATCTCCTCGGCCGTGAGGCGCACCGCAATCACCTGCATCGGCTCCGCTCCACGCCCGGGACGCCCTCGCCCGCGGCGGTTCAGCTCCTCAACGTCGTACCCGGTCTCGGCCTCGTCGGCCCACCTCTGGATCTGCTCATCCGTCACTCGGTCGTCACCTTCCATGATCAAATCGTATAACGAAAACATGGCACGGGGAAGGCCAGGCGAGGTGCGGCAACCGGGCGACCTGCGGCAGAAAAGTGCGTCAGGCGGGTGCGTGGTCCGGCGCCCGACGGTCCTTACGTAACCATCTGAACAGATGCAGCAGCGACTGGTGGATCGCAACTCCGACAGCAGTATTTAAGGCAGCGAGGCCGGCCGCTCCGAGGAAGTCATTGGGTGACTCGATGATGTTCTCGGACCACAGAAGCAGGGGCCAGCCCAGGGTCGCGATCACGAGGCAGGTCTTCCACCAGCGGCCGAGGACCAGCCCGAACAACAGCATTGTGGGAATCATCAGTCCCTCCTCAGGTCCTCACCGTACGCCGTGAGGCCCGGTCCTGGCCAGGGATGCGGTCAGCGGCTACGTGTTTCATTGACTGCAGGATCGGGCCCGGCCAGGCTCGGTCCCAGGTGACCGGGACGGTCGTTCTCTTTGCGGCTGCCCACGCCCCTGGCGTGAGGCTCACAATTGGCGTGCGTCGTCCCGGTCACCGCCAGGGCTGCGAGAGGCTCAAGAGGGGTATGCCCAGCCGTACGTAGCGGTGCCCTCCCAGCTCGACACCACATGTTGTCGCGAGCAAAGGGAGCACGAGCAATGAACGAGCAGGAGCCCCTGCGGGTCGTCATCGGGATGGACCCGCATAAGCGCAGCGTCACGATCGAGGTCATGACCGCTGATGAGTCCATCCTCGGTGGCGGCCGGTTCTCCACCGACGCCGACGGGTACGCCCGGCTGCTGGCCTACGCACGGGCGTGGCCGCACCGGGTCTGGGCGGTCGAGGGCTGCGCCGGCATCGGCAAGCATGTCGCCGACCGCCTCGTCGCCGACGGTGAGGACGTGGTCGACGTGCCGGCGAAGATGTCGGCCCGGGTGCGGATCTTCACCACCGGGCAGGGCCGCAAGACCGACGCCACCGACGCCCACTCCATCGCCCTGGTCGGGGTCCGCATGTCCGGGCTGCGCCCCGTCATCAACGATGACCAACTGGAAGTGCTGCGGATGTGCGTGGATCGGCGCCGCTCCCTGGGCGAGGAGCACACCCGCAAGGTGTGCCAGCTGCACAAGCTGCTGCTTGAGCTGATCCCTGGCGGGGCCAAGACGTCCCTGTCCGCGGCCCAGGCCAAGGAGTTGCTGAAGAAGGTCCGCCCGACCACCGCGGCGGGCAAGGTGCGCAAGGCTCACGCGGTCGAGCTGGCCGAGGACCTGGCGAAGATCTACGCCCGCACCAAGGCCGCCGACAAGGAGCTCAAGGCCCTCGTCGAGGCGACCGGCACCACCCTGATGAGCCTGCACGGCATCGGCCCCTCGGGAGCGGCCCGGCTGCTGGTCGAGGTCGGTGACGTCACCCGGTTCCCCGACCGCAACCACTTCGCGTCCTGGACCGGCACCGCCCCGATCGACGCCTCCTCCGGGGAGCACACCCGCCACCGGCTCTCCCGAGGCGGGAACCGGCAGATCAACCGTGTCCTACACATCATGGCCGTGGTGCAGCTGCGCACCAGAACCACCGAGGGCCGCGCCTACTACGACCGCAAGAAGGCCGGCGGGAAGACGTCGATGGAAGCGCTGCGCTGCCTCAAACGGCGCCTGTCCGACCTGAGTTGGGTCACAAGTCGCTGATTCTTCGGGGCGCGGGGCTGTGACCTGCGGTGATGTAGTGGCTTGGTGCGTCGTTTAGGCACTAACCGGGGCCCTAGGATCGGGTGATGGCGTGGATTCGGCGGGTGCGGACGGCCTCGGGTGCGACCGCGGTGCAGATCGCCGAGTCCGTGGGCGGGCGGCGGCGCATCGTGCGGCACGTGGGGTCGGCGCACGATGAGACCGAGCTCGGGCTGCTGATGGATCGGGCGCGCAAGCTGCTCGAGGACGACGCCCAGGGGCAGCTGGACCTGGGACTGTCGCTGCCGGTGACCAGGGCGGCCATGGTGCCGGCCCCGACCCAGACGCTGTTCGACGAGCCAGCCACCGTCCCGGCACGGCGCCCGGTGGTGGCCGCGCCGCAGGTGCTGCGCACGTCTTCGGCGGTGCTGTATGACGCCCTGGCCGGGGTGTACACCGACCTGGGCCTCGACGCCCTGGAGGATGAGGTGTTCCGCGACCTGGTCATCGCCCGGGTGGTGGAGCCGACCAGCCTGCTGGACGTCGACCGGGTGCTGGCCGACCTGGGCCGGACCTCGGCGAGCCTGTCGACCCGCAAACGCACGCTGGGCCGTTGCCAGGACGGGCCTACCGTGACCAGATCGCCGAGCTCTGCTTCCAGCACGCCCGGGCCAGCGGAGACGTGTCGCTGTGTCTGTACGACGTGACCACGCTGCACTTCGAAGCCGCCGAGGAAGACGCCTTGCGCAAGGTCGGCTACTCCAAGGAGCGTCGGGTCGACCCATAGATCATCGTCGGCCTGCTGGTCGACCGACACGGCTTCCCTCTGGAGATCGGCTGCTGGGAGGGCAACAAGGCCGAGACCCACACCATCGTGCCGATCATCGAGGCGTTCGCCGCGCGGCACGGCATCACCGACCTGGTCGTTGTCGCGGATGCCGGGATGCTGTCCGCGGCCAACCTGAGAGCCCTGGACGAGGCCGGGCACACCTTCATCGTCGGGTCCAAGACCGCCAAGGCCCCGATCGACCTGATCTCTCACTTCCGCTGGCACGGGGATGCGTTCACCGATGGCCAGATCATCGACACCGTGACCCCCAAGGTCGGCAAGAACACCGACAACGACCCCGCCCTGCGTCGCGAGCCGGCCTGGGACCCCGAGCAGCACCCCAGCTCCTGGCGGGCGGTGTGGTCCTACTCGGCCAAGCGGTTCGCGAGGGACAACAAGACCCTCACCGCCCAGGAGAACCGAGCCCGCGCGGCCATCGAGGGCGACAAACCAGCCCGCACCCCCAGGTTCGTCAAGACCCAGAGCGACGGCCTGGTCCTGGACGAAGCGGCGCTGGCCAGAGCCCGCCGGCTGGCCGGGCTCAAGGGCTTCGTCACCAACATCCCGGCCACGGCCCTGCCCGCGGCCGAGGTGATCGACTCCTACCGAGACCTATGGCACGTGGAGCAAACGTTCCGGATGTCCAAGAGCGACCTGCGAGCCCGTCCCTTGTTCGCCCGACGACGCGACTCGATCGAGGCGCACCTGACCATCGTGTTCACCGCCCTGGCGATCGCTCGCACCGTCCAGGCCCGGACCGGACTGTCCCTGCGCCGATTCCTGCGCCAGATCCGCCCACTGCGCTCAGCCACCATCGAGGCCAACGGCGCCGTCCAGACCCTGCCACCAGCCCTCAGCTCCAGCGATCAAGCCGTCCTCAACGACCTCAAGAACGGCGCGACCTAGGCACTAAGCCTTTTGACCCAACTCAGGTCCGACCTGGTGTACAAGGCCATGCTCGACGACCTCGCCGGGCACACAAAGACGGGCCCGGGAGGGCACAAGGGTGACGACTCTGACTCCAGCGCGACCGGCTCACAACCCGCTGCCGGCTCTTCGGACAAGCCACTTCCCGGACCCGCCACCACCAAGCCTACGACCACCCTCCCAGCCGCCTCTTGACACAGAGGGGTGCCAATACAGGACGTCGCGCGCGGCTGTGTCGGCGCCCTACTACACGATGTGTCGATGGATGACACACCGATGCTTGAGGACCGGCTACTCAGGCTCGAGGACCTGCTGGAGGTACACCGGCTCATCGCCGAGTACAGCCACGGCGCTGACAAGCGAGAGCTGCAGTTGATTTCTCGCCGTCTGGCATGAGCACGCCGTCTGGGACGTTGGCGTCGCCAGGTTCGGGGGGATAGAGGAGATCTCCATGGCGATCCAGCGGCATCGGGCCGCGCAACCTGTGATGACCCACTGGACGGCGAACATCTCGGTCGACCTTGCACTTGGGAGCACCTGAGCCCCACGCGGAAGTCGATACGGACACCCTGACTCAACTGACCTCAGGGGACTGGCCTCAGTCGGCGGGCACCTAGTGCGGCGCGTCGTTAGTTCCTAAACGGTTGTTGGGCTGGGATCATGGAGTATGGCGAATCGACCTGCCCCGGCCCTGATGCTGCGCGAGGACGACCGAGATCAATTGGTGCGGTGGACCCGGTCGACGGCGACGCGTGCCGGGCTGGTGTTGCGTGCCCGGATCGTGCTGGCCGCGTCGGCCGGTGAGGCGAACGAGGCGATCGCGGACCGGTTGGGCACGAGCAGGACGACGGTGATCAAGTGGCGGGCCCGGTACCAGGACAAGGGACTGGACGGGCTGCTCGACGAACCACGGTCGGGCCGGCCCCGGCAGGTGGATCACCGTGACGTGGTCGCGGCCACGCTGACGCCGCCGCCCAAGAAGTTGGGGGTGACGCACTGGTCGACCCGGTTGCTGGCCAAGCACCTGGGGATCGGGGACGCGACCGTGGCGCGGGCCTGGCGCGAGTACGGGGTGCAACCGTGGCGGGTCGAGACGTTCAAGTTCTCCACCGACCCCGAGCTGGTGGCCAAGGTCACCGACGTGGTCGGTCTCTACCTGGAACCGCCGGAGAACGCGATCGTGCTCTGCGTGGACGAGAAGTCCCAGATCCAGGCGCTGGACCGGACCGCGCCCATGTTGCCGATGCAACCCGGCCTGCCCCAGCGGCGCACCCACGACTACAAGCGGCACGGGACGACCACGCTGTTCGCGGCGCTGGAGATCGCCACCGGCAAGGTCACCGGCGCCTGCAAGCCCCGGCACCGGCACCAGGAGTTCCTCGCGTTCCTCAAGCAGGTCGCCCGCGCCTACCCCGAAGGCGAGCTGCACCTGGTGATGGACAACTACGCCACCCACAAGAAGGCCGAGGTCCGGACCTGGCTGGACAAGAACCCACGCATCCACGTCCACCACACCCCAACCTCTGGCTCCTGGCTCAACCTGGTCGAGGTCTGGTTCTCCATCATCGAGCGCCAGGCCATCCACCGCGGCAGCTTCGGCTCCGTCAAGGACCTCAACGCCAAGATCCGCGCCTTCATAGACGGCTGGAACGACCGGTGCCACCCGTTCGTGTGGACCAAGACCGCCGACGAGATTCTCAAGAAAGCGAACCGTCAAGCAACTTCAAACGCGGGCCACTAGGATGACGTGCTCGAACTCAGGGATGGTCGGTGGGGGTTCGTCGAACGCAGGGCCGAGGCGCACTTCACCATGACACTGGCGGCAAGGTCCCTAAGAGAAGGGCCTCGATAGGCGTGCCGACAGCGGCATCCAAGTTGATTGGCATCCCTGCGGGGGGTCTAATCTAGCGGCTGGGACACCCGGTGATCCCTTTGTACTGAGAGGCTCCCGCAGGGGCTCTCGATCGTGAGCGGTGTCCCTGTTCGGGAACTTGAAGCCCCACACGTGTGGGGACTCCTACTTGCAGAATGTCTGGGCACCATCGTGGTTGGTCGCATAGCGAGCGGCTCCCCGTCTGTCTACCCAGCCGCCGTCGCGTCTAGCAGGCGCTGTTCTGCAAGACGCAGGTACTCAATCATGAACGTTTCCGCTTCTGTTGTCTTGCCAAGTTCAAGCATTTCGCACATTTGCTGGTTGAGTCCCAAAAAGGGCAGGTGGAAATCTTCTAGGTCCTCGTCGGGAATCAAGCTAAAGGCTAGGCGCAACTCTGCCGCCATAGCAGTCATCAACCGGTCAAGGTGTCTGCTTCCAGCCGCTGCTACCAACGTTCGGTGGAAGACGATGTCCGCTGATCCCACCGCGACCCAACCATCGGTGTGCGCCAGACTCTTGCCATCAGAGACGGCTTTGCGTAGACCGTCGAGAACGGGCTCGGATTGCAGCCCGATTTCACGGATCGCTGCGCACTCGATGATTCTGCGCGACAAGTAGATTTGCGAGATATCCTCGACTCCCATGTTGCGGACGACGACACCGCGATGGTTCTCGCGGACGAGGAGGTCCTCGTGCATCAAGATGCGGACGGCCTCGCGCAAAGTGTTGCGCGATACACCGTACTCTGCAGCAAGGTCTATTTCGCGAAGCCGTTGACCGGGAATGAACTCTCTGTGGGCGATACGGTCGCGAAGGAGCCGGGCGACCTCGTCCACGACGCTCACACGACCAAGCACCGGGGTGCCCATTACCTCACGCCCCTTCTGGGAGACTCCTGTTGACCGTGCGCGAGCGTAGCCTAGTGAGCACGTACGCCACGGCACCGAGTGTGGCGACGAACCCAATCAGGAGCACCCCGACGGAGGCGACTGCCGGACTGACCTCGAAAAGAATGTTTTCAAACAAGCGTCGCATCAAGGTGACTACGCTGAAACTGCCGAGGAACTGCGACATCACGAGATCATCGAAAGCTGTTATGAAGGCGAAGAGGAGAGCTCCAAAGATGGCGGGCATTACTAGGGGCACGATAACAGTGCGCGCGACCACCGGCGGCTTGGCGCCCATGCTGGTTGCTGCGCGTTCCAACGCTGGGTCCAGGCCTCGGAACGTGGCGGTCATGATGATGACAACGAAGGGAATGCCCAGGACGATGTACGACAGGATGAGCGCTGCCGGGGTCCCCAAGAGGCCCGTGGGTGCCACCGTGTAGAAGAGTGCGGTAGCGAAGATGATCTGCGGCATGACCAGCGGGGCTGCTAATAGGAGGTAGCCGGTCGTCGAAAGAGTCCGACGTGTGGATCGCACGATGCCGAAAGCCGCCAAACTTCCGACAATCGTCGCTATGGTGGCACCGATGATGCTCATCCAAAAGCTAAGCCACGTGGAGCCGAGCCATGCGTCGTTGTTGAAATACCATTCGAACCAGCGCGTTGAGTAAGCAGGCGGGGGAAAGGTCAAGAATGCAGAATCACTGAAGGCCACCGCCACGATGACTACCATCGGCGCCAAGAGCAGTGCAACGCCGAATACCACGAGTACCGCTAGCGCCGGGTACCTTATCGCGCTCAGGAGTCTTCCTCCATAGTCCACGACACGACCCAGGCCGGGCACGACACCAATGCCGTCACGAAAAGGCTGAACGTTTCGCACCTTGTCACGCACGCCACGAAGCCCCGATCGGGGGGGAGACCCCTCACTAGGGGCCTCAAGAACGATGCCCAAGCGCTTACGGAGGACATACATACAAATGACCGAGGCGATGAGTACGAGCGTTGCCTGAGCCGCAACAGTTGCGCTTTGACCGGGGAGGCTAATCAGACTGAAAATTCGCTGCGCGAGCATAGGCGTCGCCGGGCCTTGCAGTAGCATAGGGGTGATGAAGTAGCCCAACGTCGACAGGAACACCAAGCTCAACCCAGATGCGATACCCGCTCCAGTCTGTGGAACAAATACTGTCAGCCAGGCCCGCAGGGGGTGAGCGCCCATGCTTTGCGCCGCCAAGACTCCGGACCTGTCGATGCGGCGCATGACGCTGTACAGCGGGAACACCATCATGGGTAACAGCACCTGGGTGGTGCCTATGACCACGCCAATATCGTTGTACACCAACTTAAGCGGAGCTGAAATGACCCCGAGCGACAAGAGGAACTCATTTATCGGACCATTGTTGGCCAACAGCACTTGCCACGCGTATGTGCGCACAAGGGCGGCGGTGAAAAATGGCAGGACGACGGCCGTCAAGAGCAGGCCGCTCCAAAGTTTGGGCAGGCGCACCGCTGCATAGGCGATGGGGTAGCCCAGCAGGAGGGTGAGTAGCGCCACGAGAACGGCGATCCAGGCAGTTCTCACTACTACGTCAGTGAAGATGTTCCCAGCAGAGAAAAGGTCAGTGTACGCACGCGTGCTGAAGCCATCAGCCGTGTGAAAACTTTGGTAAATAAGAAAGCCGAATGGAACGACGAAGAGGAGACCAATCACCGCCAGACCCGGTAGGAGCAGAACGCCTGGTTCCCTCCATCTTGTACGTGGCTCTCCTACCGCCCTGCGAGCCATGCCTGCCACCTATTGATGATCTCGACGTTCCAGGCATCACCGCTGGGTGCCTCCGAGTTCCACCAGTCGTTGTTGACGACGATGGCGTTTTCAAGGTGGGCCGGTGCGGTAGAGAGAACCTCTTGCCTCTCCTCGGAAAGCATGTCAAACGCCTCGATGTTGGCCGGAGAGTAAGTCACCAGTTCACTGAACTCGGCCTGACGGTCAGGACGCGATGCGAACTCGATGAACTTCTGTGCGTTCTCAGCGTTCTCGGCGCCCTTGGGGATCATCCAGTAGTTGACCTGCAAGATGGCTTCGTCCCAGGTGGACTGGATCTCGGCCCCATTGTCGACCGCGTCATTGATCCGCCCGTCCCAGGCCGCTACGGCGCTGACCTGACCATCGATCAACAACTGGACGGATTCCGCGCCAGAACCCCAGAACTTGACGATATCGGGACGCAACTCGTCCAGCTTGTTGAAGGCCCGGTCGATATCCAAGGGGTAAAGCTCTTCCGGCGCGACGCCGTCGGCGAGGAGGGCGGCTTCCATCGTCCCCGCAGCTAGACTGCTCGCTGTGTCTCCCAAGGATCGCGGTCCAGGGAAGCGCTCCGTGTCCCAAAAGTCTGTCCATGAGGTCATCGCGCCCTGGGTTGCACTCTCATCAAAGGCGATCTTCACGGCGAAGATCAGGCTCGGCACGGCCTCGGGTCGCGTGGGGTACGGATCGAAGTCGTCCTGCATGCCATCCGGCCAGGCGCTGTAGTCGATGGGTTCGATCAGCCCGGCCTTGTTCCATGCCTCCAGCCGGCTGCCGTCATTGTTCATCACGTCGACGCTGGGCCGCCCCGCCTCCGTTTCAGTACGGACCTGCGCCGCATCCGGTTGCGGGGCGGGAATCACTCGGATGCCCGTCTCTTCCTCGAACGGCTCAAAGTACGCCTTGCGCTGGGCCTCGCCCCAAGGGCCGCCTCCGTCATATACAACGACTTCTCCAGCTCCACCCTCTTCTTCTGCTCCAGACCCGCCGCAAGCGGCGACAGCCGTGAGGCTGGCCAAGAGGACTAGGACGGCGCCGGTGCGGTAGTTTTTCGTCGATCTCATGCTGCTCGCTCCTTATGGGTCTGTTCTTTGTCAATTTCTTCTAGGGGATAGGCCTTGGCGGCGCCATCTGCCCAGGTGACGGTCACGGAGTCCCCCTCGCGGAACGCGCGGGTCCTACTGTCGGTGACCATGGTCGAGTCGATAAAGCCGAAGCCGAGATCGACGCGGATGCTGGTCGTCGCCCCCGTGAAGATTGTTTCGGCGATCTGCCCCGGTATGCCTGATCCTGCGGTCAGGTTGACGTGTTCAGGCCTGACCGCGACATGCACCCGCGATCCGACGCTGGGCAACGACCCGCTGCTCGGTATATGCACTGGCACGGTTGCATCACCAAGCTTGACCGTCGCCCGTCCGTCGGCCACGTTTATTAGTGTGGCTGGCAAGAAGTTGCTTCTTCCGAGGAACCCGGCGACGAAGGAGTCGATCGGGTCGTCGTAAAGTTCCGTGGGCCGGCCCACTTGCAGCAGTCTCCCGTCGCGCATGACGCAAACACGATCGGACATGACCATCGCTTCTTCCTGGTCGTGGGTGACGTATAGCACTGTAATACCCAGTTCCTTATGCAATCGTCGAAGTTCGAGTTGCACCTGCTCCCGGAGCTTGCGGTCAAGGGCCGCGAGAGGTTCATCCATGAGGAGGACCTTTGGCCGGTACACGAGAGCCCGCGCAAGGGCTACACGCTGCTGTTGGCCGCCCGACAGCTGGTCGGGGCGCCGCGGTCCATACCCGATGAGGTCGACCATCTCAAGCGCCTCGCTGACCATACGCTCCCGTTCGACGCTTTTAATGCCTCGCATCTTGAGGGCATAGGCGACGTTCTGCGCTACTGTCATGTGGGGGAAGAGCGCATAGCGCTGGAAGACCATTCCGAAGCCCCGGTTGTAGGGCGGCGCGTTGGTCACGTCGCGTCCCGCAACTTGGATACGCCCAGCTTGGGCCTTCTCAAAGCCAGCGATGGTCATAAACAGGGTGGTCTTCCCAGAACCACTGGGGCCAAGAAGGGACAAGAACTCCCCTCCGGCAACGTCGAGGGATACGTCATCGACGGCTTTCACTGAGCCATAGGACTTGCTGACGCCAGATATCTTCACGGCGGCACCGTTGAAATCCGGCTCGATGTAATTGCGCGCGGACTCGGTACTAGCCGAATGTGGGCCATCCTTCTCATGCGCCATTATGGTTGCTCCTCCTTCTTGAGAGAGCAGATTTCCTGGATGGTCATCATGTGCATCTTGATCATGTCGAAGTAGTCTGCGATGTCTACACGCTCGTCCGGCATAGTGTTGTACCGGCCGCCCGGTCCACAGACGACGCCTGGAATTCCGGCCCTATGTTGCAAGTGGGCTGCGTCGGAGCCGTAGAAGCAGTATGGACGGATTGCCCCCGTCTGCTGCGGCCCCCGGCCGATAGCCGTGTGAGCTCGATTGAGCACTTGCACGATATGACTATCAGTGTCCACCTCGAAAGGCGGCATGTGAGCTCGATCTTGCTGGCGATCATGTCGTCTGACTTCTGCTTGTAGCCCTGGGAAGTCTTTGACCAGTTCCTCGGCCAGTGTCCTGAGTCCAGTGAGAACCCCCTCCACGGACTGGCTGGGCGCGTAACGACAAGTACCCAAGATCTTGGCGTAGTCGGCAACCTGTGGAGGACGCCATTCAGCGAGATCCCTGCCGAGGGCGGCGTGGAGTACGCCCGCGTGCACGCGATTGACCCGCTCATGGTCTTCGCTGTTGGCACCATTCAGTTTGAGGGCGTTTAGTCTGGGGACCAATGCGGCGGCCGCGGCTAGAGCGTCAACGGCATCTTCGCGCTTGGATGAATGTCGGGTGTTGCCGACCAACTCCACAATGTAGTCGAATGCGCCGGCATGCAGTGTAAGGGCGGACAGGTCGGTCGGCTCGCAGTTGACGAACCAGTCGGCAGTAAGGCCATCCTCTAGGAGCTTCAAGGTACCCACGCCCCCTTGAAGCTCTCCAACTACGAAGGTCAGGACGACGTCGCCTGGCAACTTGACGCCTTGGCTCATCAAGTTGGACACAGCTTGGAGGTAGGACGCGCAGCCCGCCTTCATGTTGGACACGCCGAGTCCATAGATGAACTGCTCGTCGATGTGACCTCCCCACGGGTCAACAGTCCAACCCTCAGTGACGGGGTTGGTGTCGAGGTGGCCGTTGAAGAGCAGACTCTGTCCTTCACCGGTGCCACGCCAGGTACCAACTGCGTTGTATCGCCCGGGGCTTACCTCGTGAAGATCTGCCTCCAAGCCAAGCGACCGCATATGGTCCACGAGCCACACCGCGAGCTCCGTCTCGCCGGGGGTCTCCGTCTGGCTATCGAACTTGACCATGTGGGAGACCACGTGGAGCGCCTCCTCTTGCTCCCGCTCGGAGAGGGCTAGCGGGGATCGGTGCACTGCTTCGGGCACGGTGGCTCCTGACTCCGTTGGCTCTGTCGTTGGCAGCTGCGTGTAGGTGCTAACTCCAGGATTGTCAGATTGTTCAACATTGGGACAGGCGTCGACGCTAGCCTACGATCCCCTTAGGCCGCAAGAGGCGGTGAGGATTCGGCACCGGTGTACCCCCCCCCCCCCCCCCCCCCCCCCCCCCGCACTTCCTCTGGGCTCCCGTCCTGCGGGCCGGGCATCCGGAGCACCCAACTGGTCTGGCGGCGGGGGCGCTTGTGAGGTTCTAGCCGTTGCGCAACTACTCCCTCGCCTTTGGACGCAGTCAAGCAACAATTGGGTTACGCCACTAACACGCTCCCCCTGGATGGAGCATCTACCCAGGGCAACGCCGGATAGGCGAGGTTCGTCCGTTCCCACGTGCCTCACGCTGTGCCGGTTGGCGCACCTCAGCCCGAGACGGTGATCGACACCTGCGGCATCATCGCGGGGGTCAGCAGGCGCATGGACATCTGGCCTCGTGCGCAGGGCGTCGCGTCCCTGCGGGTCAGTCCTCGACGTGGGTCCGGACACCGGGCACCAGTGAAGTGACCGGTGGGCGTGTCGGGTTTGGAGCGCTACCGGGGGCCGTCGGAACATCCGACTCTCGGCGGAGTCGCGATGTCACTCACACCCTGTGCGGAGGTGGTCGATCACGACAAGAGTCTCGTCGACGGACTCGTTGCGGCTCGCGGAGGACAGAGTGTCGCGGTTCTGTCCTCGCGTGCGGGGCCTGCGACATCACCGGGCCAGAGGTGGAAGACGCCAGCGAGGTCCTGGCCAGTCAGGGCGGCCATCGGGACGGCAGTCGGCATGGTCACCAATTGACTCGACCTCTGCGCACCCAGCACCCTGCGGCACGTCGGCGTCTACTCCGCGAGCCCGGGTGCTACCCCGGCTTCCTCCAGTCCCGAGGAAGGCAGGCGGCGCGCCCACACCGGAGCTGGCCGCCGCCAGATCGGTCGCGACGGTGCTGGGCAGTGGGGAGCCGCCGCGGGCGGTCGTCAACGCCCCGCAACCCGTCCCTTACGCCTGACCACCCTCCGCCATCAACCCGCGCTGCGCGCTCAGCACCAGCTGCCGGGCCGCGACGCCCAGCACCCTGGGGTCGGGGCTGAACCCTGGGGCATGGTTGCCCGCGACCCGCTGGGGCTGCTCGCCGCGCGCCACCCGGCCCCGGTCCGCGGCGTCAAAACGCTCCGGCGCGTTGGCGCCGACGAACCAGTAGCCCAGCTCGGCACCCAGCCCGTCCGCCAGCGTCCCGACGTCGTCGCAGGCACGAGAGGGAGCGCGCAGGAGGTAGACCTCCTCCCCCGCCGAGCGCAGTGCCTCGAAGACGGACGCGCCAGCTGTCGGACCGTTGACCGCAGGGGCGAACTCGCCGCGCACCCTGACGCGGGCGCTCCGCCCGCGCTCCCCCGCCAAGCCGTGCAGCCGGGTCCGGATGCGGCGGACCTGCTCGCGGCAGCTCTCGAGCAGGTCTGCCCGCAGGCTGACCAGCACGACGGCCCGGTCGGCGACCACGTTGGCGCAGTGACCAGACCGGAGCGAGCCGACGGTGACGTCGACCCCCGGTTCCATGCCGTCTCGCACAGAGTGTGCCCACGCCACGGCGGCGTCCAGCGGCCCGTCGCGCTCCCCCGCGAACGCAGCGTGCCCGCCCTCGCCCTCGAAGACCACCTTCAGGTCGACACCGGCCCGGGTCATGACCCCCGGCCGGAAGGTCACCATGCCGGTCGGCAGGGCGCTGGTGTGCAGGGCGAGGACCTGCGAGACGTCCGGCAGCAGACCGGCCAGCCCGTCGGCGAGCATCGCCCGCGCGCCGGTGCCGGTCTCCTCGGCCGGTTGCAGGACGACCGCCAGGGTGCCGCGCCAGGCCGTCGGCGCCCCGGCCAGCGCGGCCGCCGCCCCCAGGACCGCGGTCAGGTGCACGTCGTGGCCGCACGCGTGGGAGACGGGCACGCCATACCCGTCCCTGTGCGTGTCAGGCAAGGACCGGACGGGCAGCGCGTCCAGCTCGGCGCGCAGGACGACGCTGGGGCCGCTGCCCCGCCGCACGGTCGCGACCACGCCGTGCCCGCCCACGCCGGTGCGCACCGTCATCCCCGCACCGGCCAGGACCTCGGCGGCCCAGCGGGCCGTCTGCACCTCCTGGCCGGAGAGCTCGGGATGGGCGTGCAGGTGGTCGTACCACCCCCGCAGCACCTCCTCCCCGGGCAGCAGCACCCGCGCCGGGGCACCGCCGCCCGGGGGCGGCCGCACGTCCAGCTCTGTCACTTGCCGAAGCGGTGCCGCTGGGTGACCGCCGCGGCCCGCACGACGAGGCCGGCGCCAGCGCCGAGCACCGCGCCGATGCCGGGACGGTTGAAGTACATGCCGGCGCCGAGGCCGAGCACGGCGCACGCAGCGCCGGAGAGTGCGGCGAACTCGTAGGCGGGCGACCAGGTGGCCGGGGCGGCGGGGGTGATGGTGTTCGTCATGAGGAGGTCCCTTCCTGAGGGTGGAGATCGGCGGTATGCCGTGTCCCGGACCGGTTGTCCGGGGGTCTGGGGGTGACCGGGGGCCGGGCGGTCCCGAGCGGGACCACCGTGGCGACGAACCGGTCGATGCCGTCAAGGTGGACGGCGGTACTGAGGTCGTCGTCGGAGAAGGCCGAGACCGGCACCGACGGGCAGCCCAGCGCGGTGGCGGCCAGCACCAGGTTCTGGGCGAGGTGCCCCGCCTCCTGCAGCAGCAACCGCAGGGCGCGCAGCCCGTACTTCGGCCGCAGCGCCGGCAGGTCGCCCACGAGAAGGAGGACGACCGGCACCGTGTCGACGGGGATCGTGCCGGGTGCACTCGGTATGCCGTCTGTGTGGTCTGCGGACCCGCCAGGCAGGAAGCCGGGCGAGGCGCCGGCGAGGGTCGCCCGGGCGAGCGGCGGACCTATCGGCACCAGCTCGTGTCCCTCGGCACGGTAGAGGTAAAGGCCCGGATCGAGCCCGGTGACGTCCCACACGTTGACCAGCACTCCCGTGGCGTAGAGCGCACCGGGGCTGGGATAGGCCCGGCGGTGAAAGGTGCCGTAGGGGGTCTCGACCGGGCGCCGGGGGTTCGCGCCCGCGCCGTGGGCCAGGACGGTCGCGAGGTCGTCGAGCGCCATCGAGCCGCCGTAGTCGCCGTAGCTGCTCTCCCTCGCGGCCAGGACGTCGTCGAGCGGCATCAAGAGCGGGGACGGGCCGGGCAGCGGCACCGGGGTGGTGTGCGGGGCATGGGCGGCGTCCGACCCGCGGACCGGTGACGACGTCCTGTCTGCGGACAGGGCCGCGAAGCGCGGCTGCTGGTCGGCGCCGGCCACCGGCACCGCATACTTGCTCCGCTCCAGGTAGGCGCGGTCGGCGGCATCGGCCTCGTCCGCGAAGTAGTCCTCGGGCACCCACCAGCGGGTGCAGGCGCGGGAGGCGAGCCAGCTCAGCACGCGCTCCTCGTGGACGGAGAGGCCGAGCCGGTTGTTCATCATGTGCACCAGGGACCAGAGCACGGCCTCGGGCGGCCGGGTCAGGGCGCCGGCGCCGTCCAGCGTCCGCAGCTGGCCGACCAGCTCGCGCACGCTGTCGCGCCAGATGCCGTGCGTGGACCCGGGCGCGGTGGCGGCCGCCTGCAGGACCCGCTCCTCGCGCACTCCCCAGGTCCGGGCGAAGCCCCGCTGCAACGCCTCGGCGTGCTGGAGCGCGGCCGAGCGGTTCGGCGCGGTCTCGGCCACGAAGTCCCAGGACAGGAAGTAGCGGCGGGCGGAGCGGGCGGCTGCCAGGTCGTCGGGCTGGAGCTCCCTCAGCGCCAGGACCATCAGGTCCAGCGCGAGGGCGAAGACCTTGTCCCGGTCGCCGAGCCGCAGGGCCGCGCCGGCCACACGGCTGCTGGTCTGGAAGAAGTGCTCGCAGGCGGCCATCGACTTTGGGCCGCCGTACCGGTCGGTCTCCGGCAGGTAGTCCTCGCGCACCAGCTCGCCGTGCGCGCGCCACGGCCGCGGGTCGGTGACGCCGAACTGCCCCCGGAACGACTCCTCCTTGATGGTGGTGCGGCGCGACCCGTGCTCGCGGAGCCACGCGCTGACCTCGGACTCGACGTGGTCGAGCACCTCCGGTCCGGCACCGCGCAGCCGCAGGCGGACGTGCGGGCCGCCGTGCCAGTAGCGCAGGAAGAACCAGCCTTCGGCGTCGCCGTCCTCGACGGCCGTCTCGGCGAGCGGCACCACGCAGTCGCGGATGAGGGCGTCGTGCCCGGCTACGTCCAGGTGGGCGTAGACGCACACCGTCGTCCAGGCGGGGTCGGCCTGCGGCTCGGGTGGGTGCTGGCTGGATGTATGGGAGGGCCGTGTGTGCGCGCCTGCCGCGTGGGCGCCCGACGTGTGCGGGTTCGGCGCGCGTGGCGGCGCAGCCAGGACGGGGTCTCGGGTCGGTGCACTCATGCTGCTCTTCCTTGGTTGGTCCAGGCGGACGTGGTGCGGTCGTGAGGCAGGAGGGGGCGGATCCAGACCTGGTATGCCGGCATGGCCTGGCTCTCCAGCTGCAGGTCGCTGGCCCACAGCGCCTCGTCGATGTTGCGCATCGGGCGCGCGGCAACCCCCAGTGCGGCAGCGGCGAGGCAGACCCACTGGCACAGCCAGCCCAGGAGCACCTGCACCGCGCCGTTGCCGACGGCGGCGTGCTCGCGCTCCCAGACGAGCGGGTCGATCGACCAGGTGTAGCCCAGGGCCGACGACCACGGTGCCCGCGCGGCGAGCGCGCTCGTGGTGCCCGCTCCGACCGGGTGCACCTGGGCGACGGTGCGGTCCGTCATACCCCGTCCGCGCAGGATGGTCCGGTGGACGGTGAGCGCGCCGGGCGGGCAGGACGCAGCCGCCAGCTCGAGCCCCATCGCCACCACCTCGTCCAGCCGGGCGATGACGTCGGCGGTCGGCTCGCCCGAGGTGATGAGGTTGGCACCGGACGGGCCGCTGGTGCGCCGGGCGAACCAGTCCCCCACCGACCGGACGTCGGTCCCCGCCGTCGCCGTGTCGACGAGGCGGGTCGCGGAGGCGACCGGCAGCTCCAGACCCTCCTCGACGCAGGCGCCCAGGGTCATCCGGCCGGCGACCCCGTCCCAGCCGCCGAGGACTGTCGTCGGCTGCACGTCGACGTGGTGGGCCACGGCGAGGACCGTGGCCAGCAGGTGGCCCGCCTCCAGCAGGGTCAGGGTCGGGCGCAGGTCGCCGTAGGGCGTGGGGTAACGGCCCGGAGTGGCGAGGGCGACGAGGCCCGCAACGTCAGCGGCGCGGCGGTCGCCGGTCCCCCTCGCCGAGGTGGTTCTTGACGGCTCGTCGACGGCGGGTCGCTGCGCCGGCCCGGTCGCCTCGAGCACCGCCCCGTCCCACGGGGTGAGGATGCTGCGTCGTCCGTCGGGATGGCGGTGCTCCAGGTCCACGCCGAAGAGCGCCCGGGGCGAGGGGTAGGCGCGGTGCAGGGCATACCGGTCGATCGCGGCGATGCGGCGCGTCCGCACCGCCACCGATCCGGCGACTGCCAGCCGCTCGTGCTCGTCGACGGCGAGGTCGACCGTGCGACCCACGGCGGTGGCGTCCACCCGCTCGACCAGGTCCGGGTGGCCCTCGCCAGACGGAAGCCCGGCAGGGAGCGGGTCCGTACCCAGGATCGTGGTGACCTCGCCCACCGCCTTGCCCCAGGACGAGTCCCACAGCGCACGCAGCGGACCGGGCTCGTTCGCGGTATGCCTGCTCACCAGGCTGGGCTCGGCCATCACCGGAGCGGACCGCGTCATCACGGGAACGGGTGCGGGGTCGGGACGATCTCGCCGGCTGCGTGCCATGGGACACCTCCTCGAAGGAGCTCGGCGGCGTGGCGCAGCCGCGGGAGGCCCCGCAGCCGTCGGTGACGGTGGCCGAAGGTCATCGGCACCGCGCCCGGGACGACCGCCTTGACGGCGTGCACCGGGACCTGGGAGGTGAAGGTGTCGTCGGTCTGGTCGACCACGATGAGGTCCGTGCCCAGGGCGCGCAGCCGGTCGACGTGCCCCGTCAGCTGCGCGGCGACGTCGTCGGCGACCGGGGAGCCGCAGAACTGCTCCATACCCACCACTCCGGCGGAGCACCGCAGGAACTCGTTGAGCGGGCGGGCCTCTGGCAGGCTGTGCAGACCCGTGTGGTCCTCCAGCACCTCCACCCGGTCGAAGTCGTCCAGCATCGGGCGGCAGCGGCGCATCGACACCGACGGCCGCAGGTCGGTCCAGCGGCGGTACATCAGCACATTGGTCGCCACCTCCTCCAGCGCCGTGCGCACCGCCTGGCGACCGTCGGCGTGCGTGGCGGAGGCGAGGCTCAGCGAGGGGAAAAGGTCCTCGTGGGCGAGCCGGTCCGGAGCCGTGATGACGGCGAGCGCGGTCGGCACCTCGTGGTCGGTGGTCATGTCGAGCACCTGCACGTCGAGTCCCTCGGCCTCGAGCAGGTCCATCAGGTGTCCGACCTGCGGGTCTTCTCCGATGCCCTCGATCCGCTGCAACCGGGTCCGGGAGTACCAGGTGAGCAGGAAGGCGTCCCGCTCCACCACCTCGTAGTAGGCGTGAAGCGCGGCCTCCTCAAGCGAACCGCCCACGGCGCACCCGTTGGACGACTCGTAGATGAACCGGCCCTGCCCGTGCGGTGCCCGCCAGTACGCCACCTGCTCGGGCACCCACACCGGCCGGGCGGTGCCCACGGACCAGGCCCCTACCCAGGTCGTGACGGTGTCCGGCGTCCACTGCCGCAGGTCCCCGGACTCCCACGCCTCCGGCTCGTGCAGGCCGATCGAGGCCAGGTCCAGGGCGTCGGCGCCGAGCTCTCGGGCGCTGGCGACCCGGATCGGCACGCCCGGCGCCCGACGAGCGCCCAGCACCCGCTCGATGCCCTCGAGCAGGGCCGGCCCGACCGAGGCGGCGAAGTCACTGGCCCGGCCGTACCCGTGCTCGCGCATCCGGGAGCCCGGAGCCACGAACTCGGCCGTGACCAGCGACAGCGGCGACCGTTCGTCGCGGTAGGACAGCGGCACGGGGCCGTGTCGCGGGTCGGCGATCCGCTCCAGCCAGCGCTCGGTCTCCAGCGGCCGGACGCGTAGCGTGCCCGCGAGGGCGGGTTGCGGACTGCGAAGGTCCAGCGCGGTGGCGGTGGAGCGGTCCGCCAGGGGGCCGCAGCGGAGGCAGGCCGGGTGCCGGAGGAACCGGTAGGAGTCCACGGTGGCGTCGTCGCGGCGCAGGACGGTCACGGTCGCGCCAGGAACGGGCGTGGTGACGGCGGTCTGGAGCGCTGTGGTGAAGGTATGCGGTGTTGCTGCTGGACCTTGCAGCGCCCGGGTGTGGTGCCCGAGGAGGGCGTGGACCAGATCCGACCACGGCGGTGTGGTCAGCCAGTCACGGGCGCCGGTGCCGGGCGTGAGGGCGCTGGTGTCCTGACGCCACAGGGTCGCGCAGTCCAGGCAGCCGTGCTGCTCCGTCGCCGGTGGCACGCCGAGGAGCAGCTCGGAATCGTCGGCGAACAGCTCGACGGTGCGGGCGCCCGACGTCTCGGTGGCACGGCCGGCCCGGATGAGGGTCAGGAGCAGCGCGTCCACCGGCTGCGGCGGCGCTGCCGCGAGGGCAGTCATGCCTGGTCCTCCGGACCGTCGGCGATGCAGGCATGGAGCCCGAGTGCGGACCAGAGCGGCGAGCCGGCCGGGCGACGGACCACCGGACCGGACGCCAACGCCCAGCGGACAAGGTTCTCCTGGGTGCTGGGCAGCCGTGGCATCGGAGCGGTGCTCACGCTGACCCCGTGCGGGGCCGCCTGGACCGCCCCGAGCCCTGCCAGCAGCGCCTCCTCGACCGCCCGATCGGGCTCGGCCGCCAGACCGGTGGCCAGGCGCCTGCCGCGCTCGTCGAGCACCTCGACGCGGGTGAGCGGCAGCGGCCCCCGGGTCGAGCCGGAGCGCAGGGTCACCGGCACTCCCTCGCGCAGGGTGAGCGCCTGCAGGAGGCGGCGCGCCAGCGGCGTCGTCACTGCTGGAGCCTGGCGGTCCGGTAGCCAGAGGCCGTCCATGACGGCCCGCGTCACCGCCCTGGCCACAGCTGCAGCCGCGGAGCGCCCGACCGACAGGCCGGTCTCGCGCTCGACCAGCTGCTCCACGCAGGAGAGACGGGCATCGGCCGTGTCGAGACCCACGCCCACCACCTCGGTCGCGCCCGTACTCGCCGGTCCGGCAGGAGCCGCACCTGCACCGGTCCCGGCGATGGCCAGCCCGATGGGCAGCTGCGGCAGGGCGCCGGGCACCGGTCCGCGCCACGTCGTCAGCGGGCCCGACCAGAGCGGCTCGGCCGCCCGCAGGACGTCGTCCACCGGCACGGCAGCATCGCTGGCAGTGAGCACCTCGTCGAGGTCGACGACGTGGTCCGCCGGGCCCAGCGAGGGCAGGACGGCGAGAGGATGCCGCTCGGCCACCACGTCGGGCGAGGTGACGTGGAAGACCGGCGCCGGGCCGGCCGGGGAGGCCTCACCGAGGATCTCCAGCAGCACCAGCACGGCCTGCGCCGCCGCGAGCGAGTCGGCGACCCGGTCGCGTGACCACAGCGGGGTCACCGCCTCACCAGCACGCAGGTCCAGCCAGCGGCGCAGTGCTGCCCGCTCGGCCTCGCCGGCAGGCAACGGGCCGACGAGCCGGTACCCTCCCGCCCGCGCCACCAGGACGTGGTGCCGCTCGGCAGCGAGCCGGAGGGTGAGGACGGCATACTCCCGGGTCAGCCCGGCAAGGGGAAGGTCCTGCGCGTCGGTCCGTGCGTCGACGAGGATGCCCGTCTCCGTCAGTACCCCGCGCAGTGCCTCGGCCAGAGCGGGGTCGCCGGCCACCTGGACGGTGGCAACCCGGGCGCGGGCCATCGCTCGACCAGGGTCCTGGGCCGTGCGCTCGAAGTGCTCCGCCAACGGGCCTGCGGCGAACACGGTCTCCTCCCCCACCGACCCGGCGACGCAGAGCAGCCGGTGGTCGACCAGCTGCTGCCACAGGCCGTCGGTGACCCGGCGGGCACGCTCCGGCACGCTGGCGAGCAGCGCCTCGGCGCTGACGCCCTGCCGCAGCCGGGGTTCGAGCGCGAGCCAGAGCTGCTCGGCCGCAGCGCCGTCCAGCACGACCGCGTCGTGGCCGGCGCTCACCGCCACCCCGCGGTGCTCCAGGGTGCGCACGTGCACGGACCGTCGCAGGCGCATCACCGGCGATGCCGGGATGTCGATGTCAGGAAGGACTGCCGGCCGGACGAGCGTGGTCTCAGACATGCTCGCCCCTCCAGGGCAGGGTCGGCTCCACCTCGGGGTCGGCGGCCTTCTGCCGGGCGACCGCCTTGGCGATCGTCTCCTCCCAGCGCTCCCCGACGACGGCCTGGGCCGACTCGGTGAACATGAACGCCAGGGAGTAGCGCTGCATCGGGGTGATGCCCATCAGGGGCAGCAGCTCGAAGAAGGTGTTGATGAGGAAGCGGTAGGCGGCGAAGTCGGTGCCGTTGCCGAGCTTGGAGAAGTCCAGCTGTCGGAAGGCGGTGTGGAAGTCGCTGTACTCGCGCTCGTCGGAGCCGGACCACTGGATGCGGGTGGCGTCGCCGAAGGTGGCCGCCCGTTCCAGCCGGGAGGAGTGCGGGTAGGGCAGCACGTCGCCGGTCGCCGCCAGCGCCTCGGCGTCCGGCAGCTCGGCGTCGATCCAGGCGAACCACCGGTCCAGGACGTGGTCGCCCGTGCTGGTCCCGGGCCGTCGCTCGTGGGCCAGCTGGACGAGGGCGTTGAGGTTGACGCTCTGCTCCTGCCAGGCCTGCATCAGCGGCGAGCTCAGCCGGGCGTCCTCGTCGACCCAGTAGAGGTACTCCTTCCAGTGGGACAGGAAGGCCTGGTAGCCCGAGACCAGACCCCAGGTCGGGTAGCTGGAGGCCAGCGCCGCCATACCGCGGAAGGCGGCGTCCGTCGCTGCCCGGCCCTGCAGCGGCTGGCCCTCGTCGTCGAGCAGGCAGTCCAGCCCCGCCCCGAGCACCCGGCCCTTGACCTCCACGGCCCGGGTCGTGCGCAGGAAGGTGTCGGTCGGCCCTCCGTCGACCAGCTCCGTCGTGTTGTCCGCACGGACGGGGACGTAGGGCGGCTCGACCAGCTCGAGCCGGCCCAGCTCGACGGAGGCTGCGCCCCACTCCTCGTCGGTGACCGGCTGCTCGGACGGGACTGCCTGGACGAGGTGCGAGACGGCATACCGGACCTCGGTGAGCAGCTGGTCGACCGTGCCCCGCTCGCCGTGCACGTAGAAGGACACGTGCGGGCCGAAGCGCCAGTGCGACTGGACCCAGGCCGAGTGCACCCCGGGCCGGGACCGCGCCGCGCGCGCCAGCGGCAGGAGGCAGTCGTGCAATAAGGCGGTCTTGTCGGGTGCGTGGTAGTTCACGCGCAGCGAGCGCATGACGGTGCTGGGAAGGGGTGTCATCGGTGACCTCCTGGGGCGAGAGCGATCTCGAAGAACAGCTCGGTGGCGTGGCGGCCGCGCGGCGAGGGGACGCCGTGGACCGAGGGATGGGGGTGGTACTCCTCGAGGAGGACGTGCTCGCCCAGCGGCTCCAGCCGCCGCGGCAGGGTGCCGACGTGCAGCCGGGAGCCGAGGTCGAGCAGCTGGGGGCGGGCGCTCATCGCCCGCTCCATCGGGCTGACCTGCCGCCCGAACAGCGGGCGGGCGAAGACCTGCGCAGGCAGGCCGAGGGCGAGGCGGGCGGCGGTGACGGCCCGGAAGTGCTCGGCCGGGTCGCTCGACATGGCGGGTGGTGCAAGGTCTTGAGCGTCCACCGCCCAGCGCTGCCGGAACAGCAGCAGGTCGCGGTGCTGGATGCGGGGCGCGGACGACGCGGTGCCGGCCGGGAGCTGCTGGAGCCGCGCGTGCAGGTCGAGGGTGAGCTCGCTGAAGGAGAAGTATGGAGCGCCGGACACCATGGCCAGGAGCATCTCCTCGGAGGGCAGGGCGTGCGGGACGAGGAAGCCGGTGTAGAGGACCTCGACCGGGTCCCCGCTCGCACGGTGGACCAGGCGCAGCCCCGAGGAGGGCCGGTGCAGGAGGGCCAGGTCGTCGATCGAGAGCACCGCCCGCGGGCCGGCGGGCTCGTCGGTGAGCCGCATCTCGTGCTCGGTGAGCAGTGGCCCGAGGTTGGCGTTGAAGCCCAGCGCCGGGCGAAGGTGCAGGTGGCGGGCGTCGGCCGGGCGGCCCTGCTCGATGACCTGCCGCAGCTGCTCCTGCACCTGCGGGGGCTGCTCGGCGAGGAACCGGCTGAAGTAGCGGGCGCGGCCGCCGTAGAGGTGGTTGAGGACGAACTGCTCCCCTGCAGGCTGGCCGAAGGCGGTCGTCGACCGGGACAGGTCCCACTCGCGGTCCGGGACCCGGTCGGCGGCGCGGGCCAGCTCGTCGAGGTCGACGGACACCGACTCGCCGCCGCTGCGGCCCAGCTCCACCAGGTGGTCGGCGACGATGGTCCGCGCCTCCAGCAGCGGCTGGACGATGTGCCGGATCGGCGCGGGGACCGAGCCGGCGAGGAGCTGCTGGGTGAGCGGGAAGGTGTCGTAGGCCTGGCGGGCGAAGCGGCGCAGGTCGTGGCACGTGCCGCCGGCACCGAAGTGGTCGACGAAGGTCGCCTCGAGGGCAGCGGCCAGCAGCCGCTGGTCGTCCATCACCACCAGCATCGGGGCGAGGTCGTCCACCTGCTGCGCCCACGTCTGCACGCGGGCCCCGTCGGCCGGGGCACCGGTGGAGACGTAGCAGTCCTCGGCGAAGGGGTTCTCGACCGGCTCCCCGACGGCGGCCGTCCAGGCGGCCTCGGTCCGCTCCACCTGGTGCACGCGGTCCGCGGCGGGCGCTGCGGCCAGCAGGCGCTCGCCCTCCAGCCCGGCCTGCACCGCGGCGGCCATCGTCGCTGCGGCCTCGCCGGGGATGTCCTGCAGGAAGCGCCCCCAGCGGGGCAGGTAGTCGTCCTCCTGCTCGCGGATGGGGATGTCCGGCGTCAGTGCCTGGAGGTCGACGAGCGCCGCGATGATGTCGTCGGCGCGGTCTGCGCCCCAGCCGAACCGGTCGGTCAGGGCCGTGACGAGGTCGGCCCAGGGCCGCCCGGAGACGGTCCGGACCTCGCTCCATACCGCGCCCCAGGAGCCGCTGAGGGGCAGCCGGACGTCGCTCTCGGAGACCACGTCGGACTTGTTGGCGGCCTGGGTGACGTAGTCGCGCCGGTGCACGACGAGCACGTCGTCCTCGGTGCGCACGGCGTCGGAGACCCGCCAGGAGAGGGCACGCCGGGCGACCGGGTCCTGCGCCAGCCGCCGGGCGGCCCGGCGCACGAGCAGCCGGCGGAGCGCCACGACGCTGCGGTGCTCCTCCCCCAGGGCGCCCGCAGCCTCACCGAGCTGGTGGAAGGCGGTGCCGGTGTAGCGGGAGAACGGGCTGACCTTGCTGGTCGAGCGCCCGACGTAGGTGACCAGCGAGGACTCGGACTTGCGCTGCCGCTTGGTCAGGCCGTCCACCGCCCCGGCCCGTGACTGGACCGCCCGGAAGAGGGACCGGCTGGTCATCACCGTGCTGCGCTGGACGTCCTCGTCCTGCGCCCAGGCGGTCACGACCAGACGTTCGCGGGCGACCGCCGCGTCGAAGGAGCCGTCCAGGTCGACCAGGACGGCGTCCTGCCGCTGCCAGCTCGCCAGCCAGTGCCCGAGCGAGGGCCGCTGCCGCAGGTCCGGGTCGTGGACCTGACGGTCCTTGGGCCGGCGGCCGGCGCGGGCGGCCCGCCGCAGGGGCAGCCAGTCGCGGCTGGCCCGCTCCCGGTCCAGGTCGACCAGCTCGGTGAGCTCGGCGTCGACCTCCTCGGCCAGCCCTGCCCGCAGCCGCTCCAGCGCGGCCAGCTGCTCCAGGGCCTCCTCGTCGGCGGCGACCCGGTCCGAGTCGGACAGCGACAGGTAGGGGAAGAGGTTCACGCGGGAGACCCAGACGGGGGTCAGCGCGGTGCGGATCCGGTCGTTGTCCGTGCAGGGAGACCCCGGCACGAAGGGGTCCCGGGCGGTGGTGCTCATGCGTCCTCGCTGCCACGGCCGCGGGAGAAGCCGCGGGGCTCGGACTCGGAGGCCCAGGAGAACCACAGGACCGAGGCGATGACGCCCACGACGCCCCAGGCGGCCAGCAGCAGCAGTGCGGGGACGTCCCACACGGGGCCGGTGCTGGCGACGCTGCCGGTGAGCAGCTGGACCAGCGGCGTGCCGGGGAGCAGGTCGACGACCGCCTGGATCGCCCCTGGGAACGGCATGGCCATGAACGCACCCGAGAGGAAGGCGACGGGGAAGAAGACGGCGTTGACGAGCGGCACGGCCGAGTCGGCGTTCGGCGGGACCAGGGAGAAGGCCACCCCCAGCGGCGCGATGCAGAGGAAGCCGAGAACGACGATCAGCAGGAGGGCAGGGATCCGCTCGGCGGGCAGGCTCACGCCCAGGAAGGTGACCCCGATGAGGGTCAGCACGCCGACGACCAGCATCAGGCTGACGAAGATGTTGGCCAGGTAGCCGCCCATCACCGACAGCGGGGAGACCGGCGTCGTGCGGAACCGCTTGAACAGCCCGTGGTGGCGCTTGACCGCCAGCGAGATCGCCACATTGGCGAAGACGACCGACAGCAGGCCGAACGCCAGGACACCGGCGAAGCTGCGGTTGCCCTGGGTGAGCGTGTGCTCGCCGGCGACGACCTGCGCCCCGGCTGCCTCGCGGAAGGCGAAGCCGAAGATCACGTAGAACATCACCGGCATGGCGACGATGAACGCGAGCTGGATCGGCGAGCGCCAGAAGTCCTTGAGGTCCAGCTCGGTATGCCGCGCGAACGGCGCCCAGAGGGGCGGTCGCCGGTCGCGGTCCACCGGGGCGGACAGGTCGAGGTGGTCGAGGTGGTCGGGTGCGGTCGTCATCTCACTTCACTCCCGTGGTGGCGGTGGTGCTCGAGGTGGTGCTCGAGGAGGTGCTGGAGGAGGTCACGAGCGCCGCGTAGGCGTCGTGCAGGGTGGGCTGGGTGATGCGCAGCTGGCCCAGCGGGACGTCCTGCTGCTGGGCCCAGACGCCGAGCTGGGCGAGCAGCACCGCCTGGTCGCCGACCTCGTAGTGGACGGTGTCGCCGACGAGGGTCGCGCCGGCGGGCAGCCGCGCCGGGTCGCCGGTGCTGAGGGCGAACTCCACCCGGACCAGGCCGCCGTTGGCCGAGATGAGCTCGTCGGGCGAGCCCTCGGAGACGAAGACCCCGCCGTGCAGCACGTGCACCGTGTCGGCGAGCTCCTGGACCTCCTCCAGGTCGTGGCTGGTGAGCACCACCGTGGTGCCCTCGCTGCGCACGTCGCGGACGAGCTGGCGGATGCTGCGGCGGGAGAGCGGGTCCAACCCTGTCGTCGGCTCGTCGAGGAAGAGCACCCGCGGGCGACCGACGAGCGCCAGGGCGATGTCGAGCCGGCGGCGCAGGCCCCCGCTGAGCACGCGCACCGGGCTGGTGGCGTGGTCGTCCAGGCCGAGCAGGGAGATCAGCGCAGGGCAGTCCAGCGGCTGGTGGTAGTAGGCGGCCTGTCGGCGGAGCAGTTCCTGCACGCGCAGGCCGGGCTCGAGCATGGTCTGCTGCAGCACCACGCCGATCTGTCGGCGCAGCCGGCGGAAGTCCGAGCGGCTGCCGGGGTCGTACCCCAGCACCTGCAGCTCGCCTCCGTCACGACGGCGGTGCCCCTCGAGGATCTCGACGAGGGACGTCTTGCCGGCGCCGTTGGGGCCCAGCAGCGCGATGATCGCGCCGTCGGGCACGGCGAGATCGACGCCGCGCAGCACCTGGCGCTCGGCGTAGGACTTGGTCACGTTCGTCGCGCGGATCGCGGTCATGACGGGTTCCTTCCTTGGTCTGTGGTGGGTCTGTGGTGGGTCTCGTGCCGGGGCGTCCTGACGAACGCCCCGGCCGGGCGGAGCGGGCGTCGTCAGCCGCAGGACCCCGAGGAGCAGCAGGAGCTGGAACCGCAGCAGGACGTCGAGGTGCAGGAGCTGGAACCGCTCGTCGCACCGGTCTCCGGCACTGCGACGGCCTCACGGACCGACATCACCTCCAGCCCGTCGAAGTCGAGGTCCGGCAGCTCGATGGTGGTGGTGAGGGTGGGAGCGGACATGTGCTTCTCCTTCATTGGATGGATGCCGGCGTTGGCACCGACCCCCTGAGCGTGGTGGACCCGGCCGGTCCCGGGCATCCACCGCTCGTCTCCCGCCGGGGAGACCTTGGACGGCCCGGCCGTGCGGCTTCGGGACGAGGAGGACCCCCACCAAAGGACCCCTCGATCAGCGACCTTCGGATGATCCGTCGCGCTCGTGGGCGTGCCTCAATGGGAACTGGTGAAGAGTCGCCCGCCACCCGACGGGTAGCCGCACAACCCCTGCGCCCTCTCCGTGCCGGCGCTGCCGAAAGGACACCCCGATGGAATACATCCCCTGGTACGCCTGGATCGTCCTCGTCGCGATCGTCGTCGCCGGCGTGGTCCAGCTGGTCCGCCTGACCCGCGGTGACGACCCCGACGCCTCCCCCGAGATGCGCTCACGCCTCGTGGCCCTCGAGGACCGGATCGAGCGGCTCGAGCGCCGCTGACCCGGCGCTACAGCTCGGCGAGCCCCAGCCGGTAGGCCGCGATCACGATCTGCACCCGGTCGCGGACGCCCAGCTTGGCCATGATGCGCCCGATGTGCGACTTCACGGTCGGCTCGGCCAGGTGCAGCTGCTGGGCGATCTCGCGGTTGGAGCAGCCCTCGCACAGCAGCCGGACGACGTCCATCTCCCGGTCGGTGAGGCCGAGCTCCTCCGCCGAGGAGGTCTCGCGCAGGTCGGCCTCGGGGTGGTCCACGACGCTGCGCACGAGGATCTCGGTCACCTGGGGGGAGACGACGAACTCACCGGCCACCGCCGCACGGATCCCGGCGATGATGTCGGCCGGGCTGGAGTCCTTGACGAGGTAGCCGCTGGCGCCGGCCTTGAGCGCCGGGATGACGTACTCCTGGGAGTAGAACGCCGTGACGGCGACGACCTTGACGTCCGGCACGGTCTCCAGCAGCTGGCGGGTGGCCTCGACGCCGTCCATGCGCGGCATCTGCAGGTCCATCACCACGACGTCGGGCTGCAGCGCCCGGGCCTGCTGGATCGCGACGATCCCGTCGGAGGCCTCTCCCACGACCTCCAGGTCGTCCTCGTTCTCGATGAAGACGCGCAGCGCCTGGAGCATGAGCTGCTGGTCGTCGACCAGGAGCAGTCGCATCTTCGCGGGTGCCTCCCCCATGAGGCTGCATGGTACACATACGACTTTTGTCTCATGCAGCGGGCGACAGAAGGTGGAGGCGGCGACCCTCCGGGCGGGGCCAGGATGGTGGCACCAGGTCACGCACCGGCTGACCGTTAGCGCAGATCACAGGAGATCTCATGCTCTCGTTCCCCGCACTCGTCGCCCTCCTCGTCGACATCATGGATCCCATGTTCCGCGTCCCGGGAGTCTGTAACATCTTCCCGTGGTTCTGCTGAGGTCGACGACGAGCCTTCCCGAGGGCCTGTGGCGAGCCAGACGGCTCCCGCAGGCCCTTCGTCTCGTCATCCTCGCGATCGCCCTCGTCGGCAACGGCGTCACCGCCTGGCGGGTCACCAACCAGGGCCCCGACGGGTTCGGGACGGTCGAGGCCGAGCTGGCCCTGTGCGTCCTGGACGTCTTCCTCTGGGCCACCGTGGCCTTCGCCCCCAGCCGCGCCTGGATCCCGGCGCTGCTGCTGCAGGCCTTCCTGCTCCTCACCGGCGCCGACCCCGGCTCGTTCACCATCGAGCTGCTGGTGATGATGGGGTTCGTCGCCTTCGCCGCCTCCCGCCACGCCTTCGTCATCCCCCTGGTGAGCACGGTCCTGTGGACGCTGATGCTGCCGCGGACCGCCGACGGCGTCGGGACCGCCCTGGTCGTCGCCTACCTGGCCCTCCTGGTCGTCCCCGTCGTCATCGGCCTGTCGCTGCGCTACCTGCTGGCCAGGCGCGAGCAGGACACCGCCACGATCGCCGACTTCGAGACCTCCACCAGGGCGGCCCTGAAGGAGCAGCGCGACGGGCTGGCCCGTGAGCTGCACGACATCGTCGCCCACGACCTCACGGTCATCGCCATGCAGGCCAGCGCCGGGGCGATCCGGACCAAGGACCCGGACGAGCGGGAGTCCTTCACCGTCATCGGCGACTCGGCCCGCTCCGCGCTGGACGACCTTCGCCTGCTGCTGCAGATCATGCGTGAGCCCCGCCAGGGCGGGGACATCGACCCGCCGGCCGCCGGCATCGACCTGGCCGGCGAGATCGCCGAGGTCGCGGGCCAGCTCGAAGAGCTCGGCCACCGTGTCACCACCCACGTCGGCGGCGACCTGTCCGCCATACCGGACGGGGTGCGCACCACCGTGCGCCGCGTCCTGCGTGAGGGCACGACCAACGTGCTCAAGCACGGCGCCGACCGCTCCGAGGTCTCGATCTCGACCGTGGTCCAGGACCAGCAGGTCGTCACCACGATCACCAGCGCACTGCCCGAGGTGAGCGACCAGCGCACCCTGCGCCACTTCGGGCGCTCCGGCTTCGGGCTCATCGGCCTGCGGGAGCGGGTGCAGCTGCTCCGCGGCCGGCTCGAGTCGGGGCCTCAGGAGGACGGCACCTTCGTGCTGACGGTCCTGCTGCCGCTGCGCCCCTCGTCGTAACGGCAGGTCGCTCGCACGTCGGCACCTGGCTCCTGCCGGACGGGTCGACCCCTGCAGCACGGGCACCGGGGCCTGAGCCTCCCTGCGGCTCAGGCCCCGGTGCCGGGACGTGCGAGGTGGGTCAGCGGATGTGGCAGTAGACCTGTCCGAGGATGATGTCGCAGCCCCCCGGGAGGAGCGTGACGGCACTGGAGGGCATGGCCATGCCGACCGCGATGCCGACGGTGGCCGTGCCGACGAGGAGCGTACGAACGATGCGCTTCATGGTGCTTCCTTCTCATGTGGGTGAGCCACGGTCGAGCCGCCTCTGCGCGAGATCCGCCGTGGTGACGGGGCACCCCGTCGACCGACATCCTGACCAGGGCCGGAGGAGGTAGGCATCGATCCCGAACGATCCCGAACGCATCGTCGTCGTCGAGCGGCCTCCCCGCGCGAGCCGGCGCCGGGCGGATGTCGACCTACGCCGTGTGGTGCACCTCCTGCAGCCGGTAGACCGGCGTGTCGATCCCCTCGAACCGCGCCTTGAGCTGCAGCGCCAGGTAGAGCGAGTAGTGCCGGGACTGGTGCAGGTTGCCGCCGTGGAACCACAGCGCCTCCTGCTGGGTGGGCTTCCACATGTTGCGCTGCTCGCCCTCCCACGGGCCCGGGTCCTTGGTGGTGTCCGAGCCCAGACCCCATACCTTGCCCACCTTGTCGGCGACCTCCTGGCTGATGAGGTCCGCGGCCCAGCCGTTCATCGACCCGTAGCCGGTGGCGTAGACGACCAGGTCGGCAGGCAGCTCGGTGCCGTCCTCGAGCACCACCGCGTCCTCGGTGAGGTGGTCCACCTGGCCGTGCACGAGCTTGACCTCGCCGTCGGCGACCAGCTCGGCGGCGCCGACGTCGATGTAGTAGCCGGAGCCGCGGCGCAGGTACTTCATGAACAGCCCTGACTCGTCGTCGCCGAAGTCGAGCCAGAACCCGGCCTTCTCCATCCGGTCGTAGAAGTCCTTGTCGCGCTCCTTCATCTGCTCATAGAGCGGGATCTGGAACTCGTGCATGATCCGGTAGGGCAGCGAGGCGAAGGTCATGTCCGCCTTCTCGGTCGTGACCCCCGCGGCGAGGGCGCGCTCGGAGTAGAGGTCCCCCAGGCCGATGTCCATCAGCGTCTCGCTCTTGACGATGTGGGTGGAGCTGCGCTGCACCATCGTCACGTCCGCGTCGTGCTCCCACAGCGCCCCGCAGATGTCGAAGGCGCTGTTGTTGCTGCCGATGACCACGACCTTCTTGCCGGCGTAGGCGTCCGGTCCCGGGTGGGCCGAGGAGTGGTGCTGGTCGCCGCGGAAGACGTCCTGACCCGGGATGTCCGGGACGTTCGGCTTGCCCGACATCCCGGTGGCGAGCACCAGCTGCCGGGGTCGCAGGGTGAGCGGCTTGCCCTCCCGCTCCACCTCGACCACCCACTGCCCGGCCTCCTGGTGGTATGCCGCGCTCGTCGCCACCGTGCTGCCCCAGTAGGGCACCTCCATGACCGTGGTGTAGGACTCGAGCCAGTCGGCGATCTTGTCCTTCGGCGCGAACACCGGCCAGTTGTCGGGGAACTTGAGGTAGGGCAGGTGGTCGTACCAGACCGGGTCGTGCAGGCACAGCGACTTGTAGCGGCTGCGCCACTGGTCCCCCGGCCGCGGGTGCTTGTCGATCACCAGCGACGGGACACCCAGCTGCCGCAGACGTGCGCCGAGCGCGATGCCCCCCTGGCCGCCGCCGACGACGAGGACGTAGGGCTGCTCGGTGCTGCCCAGGCTCTCGGCCTCCTGCTGGCGCTTCTCCTTCCAGGTCAGCCGACCCTTGTCCGCGCCGTGCTCGGCACCCATCTGCCGGCGGGTCCCGCGCGGCTCCTCGTGGCCCTTGAGCTCCTGCAGCGCGGTGAGGAAGGTCCAGGCCCCCTCGTCCTTGAGCCGCAGGTGACCCTGCCCACGACCCACGGCGGTCTCGAACTCGAACCAGGCCGTGACCACCCCGTCCTCCTCCGCGGGCGGCTCCGTGGTGCGGAAGCCCGACGGCTTGGTGCCCTCGAGGGTGTGGCGCAACAGGTCGCTCACCCCGTCGCGGTCCTCGACCGTGGTGATGTTCCAGGTGAAGGCGATGAGGTCCCGCCAGAACGAGGTGGGCGCGAACATCTCTGCCGCCCGCTCGACGTCGCCCGAAGTGAGTGCCTCCTCGAAAGCGGAGAACCACGCGTCGACGCGCGACTGCGGGTCGGTGGGCTGCGAGCTCGCGGTGGGCTCAAGGGTCCGGGTCATGGTCGTTCCTTCCGTCACAGCGCTGTGACCTGGAGCACACCACGACCCGGTCACCGCGCGCAAGGGTCAGACGATGCCGGTCGCCCACAGGATGACGACGCACGCCATGGCCACGACGCCGTTCACCAGCGTGACGCCGCCGTAGGAGATGAGCGCGGACTTCAGCGGCATCCTGGACAGCGACGTGCAGACCCAGAAATAGCTGGAGTTGACGTACTTGACGATGATCGAGCCGGACGCAGCGGCCAGCATCGCTGCCTCGGGCGACAGGTCCACCTGTCCCAGCAGGGGTGCGGTGATGGAGGCCGCCGTGATGACACCGACCGTGGTCGAGCCGGTGATGATGTTGCCGACGATGCCCAGGACGAAGGGCAGGAAGATGATGGGCAGGCCGGTCGCGGCCACGCCCTCGGCGATGACGTCGACGGCAGGGGTACCGCGCAGGATCTGGCTCAGCGAGCCACCCAGTCCGGTCACCATGATGATCATGGCCGATCCGCGCAGCGCCTCCTCGACCCACGCGTCCCGTCGGTTCTCGGAGTCCTCCTTGCCGGTCATCTTGATGGACAGGATGTAGGCGATGATGACGCCCACGCCGAGGGCGAAGACGGGCCAGCTGATGAACGTGATGATCTCGTGGGCGAAGGTGCCCTCGTCCAGGAGCAGGTTGGCGAAGCTGCCGCCGGCGATCAGGATCAGCGGGACGATGATGGGCGCGTAGGAGAGGCCGATCGGGGGGAGCTTCTTGCCCTGCTCGGTGAACGACTGGCCGAGGAACTCCTCCGACGGCGGAGAGGTGACCTTGCTGCCGATGAGCATGGCGTAGCCCCACCCGGCGAGCGATGCCACGAAGGTGACCCCGGAGCCGATGAGGATGACCCTGCCCAGGTCGGCCTCGAGCAGCGCGACCGCCGCGAGCGGACCCGGGGTAGGCGGCACCATGGCGTGGGTGGTCTGCATCGCACCGACGAGCCCGGTCGCCATGGTGGCCATCGACGCGCCGCTGGCGATCGCCGCCCCGTGGACCAGCGGGTTGAGGATCACGTAACCCACGTCGGAGAAGATGGCGATGCCGATGATGAAGCCGGCGAAGGTCAACGCCAGCGGCATGCGCTGCCGTCCGACGAGCTTGATCATCGAGTCCGTGATGCGCTCGACACCGCCCGAACGCTTCAGCATCTCAGCGATCAGCGAGCCGAGGACGATCACCACCGCGATCTCCTCGATCGTCCCGCCGAAGCCGGCGACGAAGGCATCGACGAACGCGCCGCGGTCCACCCCGGGCAGGAACGCGAACAGGATGATCGGCAGCAGCAGAGCCGTGAAGACGTGCCACTTGTACCGCGCGATCAGGAAGAACAGCACGATGATCACCGCGCCGAACCCGATCAGTGTGAGCGGCACACTTTCGAGGATGACGTCGTCCATGGACTCCTCCTTGAGTCTCGACCCCGGTCATTGCTGAGCTTCTGCACAGCGGTATGAGTCTTCCACCAAGTGGAAGACTCGGGCGGAGCAGGCCCAGTATGGGCAGCCCCTGACCGGGCTGTCAATGGCCCCAGGAGGCCAGAACCGGATCGGTCGCAGGCCCCCTGGGATGGTCTCACTACGCCCCCCGCCAAACCGGACGGGTCTTGTCGACGAACGCCTGGACACCGCTGCGGAAGTCCTCGCTGCCGTAGACCCGAGCGATCATCTGCTCCTCGCTGGTGGGCAGCGGCACGCCCGCGGTCGCCCGCAGCATGCCGCGCGAGGCCCACAGGGTCAACGGGGCGTGCGCGGCGAGACGACCCACCACCTCGGAGACCATCGCGTCGAAACCCTCCGTCGGCGCCACCTCCTGGACGAAGCCGACGTCCAGCATGCGGGTAGCGGGAAGCAAGCGGCCGAGGAGGAGCAGCTCACCCGCGGTCCCGCGACCCATGAGCCGAACCAGGCGATCGACGTTGGCGGCGGAGAGGCAGTTGCCCAGGGTGCGGGCGATCGGCACGCCGAAGACCGCCGACTCATCGGCGACCCGCAGGTCGCACGCGGCCGCGAGCGCGAGCCCTCCGCCGACGCACGCCCCCTCGACCGCCGCGACGGTGACGGCGTCGACGGAAGCCAGCGTCGACACGATCTCCTCGACGCGCGCCTCATACCGCACCCCGTCCGAGCCGTCCTCGAACTCCAGGAACTGACTGATGTCGGTCCCGGCCACGAACGCCCCGCCAGAGCCGCGCAGCAGCAGCACCCGCAGACTCTCATCGGCGTTGACCCGGCCACAGGTCTGGAGCAGTTCCTCATACATCGCCCAGGTCATGGCGTTGCGCGCCTCCGGGCGGTCGAAGGTGACGGTGAGGACCGGACCGTCGACGTTCGTCGTCAACTGTGTCATCAGTCCTCCTCCGCCGGGGCCTCACGATGGTTCGGGGAGGGGTCCTGCGGGTCCCGCAGGAGGGGGGCGAGCACGCGTTCGGTGTCGGCGCCGAGGTCGGGGCCGGGGCCGTCGCGCCTGGTCCGCAGGCGGCGGAAGTGCACCGGGCTGCCCAGCTGCCGCTGCGGCCCGAGCTCCTCGGACTCCGCGTCCCAGAAGAACTGCCGCGCGCGCAGGTGCTCGGAGGCGAAGACCTCGTCGAACTCAGCCACCGGTGCGCAGGGCACGCCAGCCTCCTCCAAGCGCTCCAGCAGCTGGGCGGAGGTCAGCCCGCGGGTATGCCGCTCCAGTGCCGGGATCAGCTCGTCCCGGTGGTCGAAACGCGTCTGTGAAGTCGCGTAGCGCTCGTCGTTCAGAAGCTCCTCCGCGTCGAGCACCTCGCACAGCGCCTGCCATGTCGCTGGCGTGATCGCGCCGAAGGTGACGTAGCCGTCCTGGGTCGGCATCGCCTGGTAGGGCGCCTGCGACTGGTGGGCCGACCCGTGCCTTCCGCCAGCCCGTCCACCGCCGAAGTGCTTGCCCGCCTCCCACACCGCCAGTGACACCGCCGACTCGTAGAGCGAGACGTCGATGACGTCGCCGCGGCCGGTGCGCTCACGGTCGCGCAGCGCCGCCAGGATGCCGATGGTGGAGTACAGCCCTGCGGACAGGTCGGCGACGGGTATGCCGAGCTTGGCCGGCTCGCCGTCGGGTTCGCCGGTGATGCTCATCAGGCCCGAGCGCGCCTGGGCCATGATGTCCAGCCCTGGGTGCGAGGCTAGGGGACCTGTCTGGCCCCAGCCGGAGACGGAGCAGTAGATCAACCGGGGGTTGCGCTCCAGGAGCACGTCAGGGCCGAGCCCGGCGCGGGAGAGCGCTCCGGGGCGCAGGTTCTCGACCAACACGTCGGCATCGTCCAGAAGTGCCAGCATCGCCGCATGCCCCTCGGCCGTCTTGTAGTCCACCGTCACAGACTCCTTGTTGCGGTTTAGCCGCAGGAACGGTGAGGAGCGTCCTTGCACCATCGGGCCGACCTGACGGGTGGGGTCCGGCATGGTCGGCGACTCCACCTTGATCACTCGCGCCCCGAGGTCGGCGAGCTGCATGGTGGCGAACGGAGCCGCCATGAACACCCCGACCTCCACCACGGTGATGCCGGCCAGCGGTGCCACCATGGATGCACGGCTCCTTACTCAGTGGGATGTCGCGTGTGAAAGCCAGATTCCATCTGGCGGAATAAAAGTTTCGTTCGATGTTATACGCTGCCCCCATGTCGCCCGCCGCGTCAAGCGGTGACCGGACAGAGCTCCGCTGAAAATCCAGACAGAGAGGTCTCCCCCTCATGGGTCGTCACTTCCTTCAGATCCCCGGTCCCTCACCCGAGCCAGACGCCGTCCTGCGCGCGATCTCCGCGACGACGATCGACCACCGAGGCCCCGAGTTCCAGCAACTCGGGCGGCGAGTGCTCGAGGCGATCAAGCCGGTCTTCGGCACGACCAACCCGGTCATCATCTACTCCTCTTCCGGCACCGGCGCCTGGGAGGGCGCGCTAGCCAACACCTTGTCTCCCGGTGACCAGGTGCTCTTCTACGAGACCGGCCACTTCGCCAGCCTGTGGGTCGAGATGGCCTCACGCCTCGGGCTGAAGCCAGAGGTGATCGACTCCGACTGGCGCCACGGGGTGGACCCCGAGGCGATCGGGGAGCGACTGGAGCAGGACACCGACCACACCATCAAGGCGGTGTGCTGCGTCCACAACGAGACTTCTACCGGCGTGACCAGCGACATCCGCGCCGTACGCGACGCCATCGACGCAGCCGGTCACCCGGCGCTGCTCATGGTCGACACCATCTCCGGCCTGGGATCGGCCGAGTACCGGCACGACGAGTGGGGTGTCGACGTCACCATCGCCGGCTCCCAGAAGGGCCTCATGCTCCCGCCGGGCCTGGGCTTCAACGCGGTCAGTGACAAGGCGATCGAGGCCTCCCGGCGCGGAGGTGCAGCTCGGTCCTACTGGGACTGGGAGCCGATCCTGGCCGCCAACGAGCGGGGCTTCTGGCCCACCACGCCGTCCACCAACCTGCTCTTCGGTCTGGAGGTCGCCCTCCAGATCTTCCAGGAGGAGGGGATGGAGAACGTCCTGGCCCGGCACCAGCGCCACGCGGCTGCCACCCGCGCCGCGGTCAACGCCTGGGGCCTGGAGGTGCTCTGCCTCGACGAGCGCTACCACTCCCCCGTCCTCACCGCCGTCCTCATGCCCGAGGGGCACGACGCCGACGCCTTGCGGGCGCTGATCCTGGACCGGTTCGACATGTCGCTCGGCGCGGGCCTGGGCAAGCTGGCCGGCACCGTCTTCCGCATCGGCCACCTGGGCTGGATCAACGACCTCACGCTGCTGGGCGCCCTCGCCGGCGTGCAGATGGGACTGCGCCTCTCGGACGTCCCGGTCGCCGACGACGGCGTCGTGGCGGCGATGGCCGTCCTCGAGGAGGGTGCCCGCGCATGACCAGCACCACCGCTCCACCGTCACCCGCGCCCGCTGCCCCCTCCGACCTCGAGCGCGAGCTGCGCGAGGCTCTCTCCGGGGAGGTCGCCTTCGACGACTACACCCGGCACCTGTTCTCGCGGGACGCGAGCATGTACACCCTCATGCCGGAGGGTGTGGTCTTCCCCCGCGACACCGCCGACGTCGCGGCCGCGGTGAAGATCGCGGCACGGCACGGGATACCCGTCACTGCACGTGGGGCCGGCACCTCCCTGGCCGGGCAGACCACCAGCGAGGGCCTGATCCTGGACCTGTCGCGCCACATGCGTCAGATCCGCAGCCTCGACCCCGAGGGTCGGCGTGCCATCGTCCAGCCGGGCGTCGTGCAGGACGACCTCAACCGGGCAGCGGCCCCCCACGGGCTGATGTTCGGACCGGACACCTCGACCTCCAACCGCGCCACCATCGGCGGGATGATCGGCAACAACTCGGCCGGGTCGGGGTCCGTGCGCTACGGCATGACGATCGACCACGTCCGTTCCCTGGAGGTGGTCCTCGCCGACGGCACGGTCACCCGGCTCGAACCGCTCACCGAGGAGCAGCGGGCGCGCCGCGCCGAGGAGCCCGGTCTCGCCGGCGCAATTCACCGCGGACTGCCCGACATCGTCCAGGCGTACCGACCCTCGATCGACGAGGGGTTCCCGCCGTTCTGGCGCCGTGCCTGCGGCTACCGGTTGGACCGTCTGGTCTCCGACGAGGTCCCTCAGCCCTTCGACCTCGCCAAGTTTGTCGTCGGCGCCGAGGGCACCCTGGTCGTGGTGACCGAGGCCGAGGTGGACCTGGTGCCCAAGCCCAGGCACACCGTCTTCGCCGTGGGCCACTTCACCAGTCCGCAGGCCGCCATCGAGGCCACGACCGACGCGCTGGCGCTCGACCCAGCGCAGGTCGAGCTGATGGACCGCACAATTCTCGACCTGTCACGCAGCAAGATCGAGTACGCCGGCCTGGGCGAGGTGCTGGTGGGCGACCCCGACGCGCTGCTTTTCGTCTCCTTCACCGGCGAGGACCTCGACGAGCTCGGCGCGCAGGTCGACGCCGTCTCGCGCATCTGGGAGCAGCACGGGCATGGCTACGCCACCCTGCGCCTCATCACGCCCGCGGAGCAGCAGTCCCTGATGAAGGTGCGCAAGTCGAGCCTTGGCCTGCTCATGGCTGCCAGCCAGGGGACCAACCGCCCGCTCGCCTTCGTCGAGGACACTGCGGTGCCGCCGGAGGTGCTCGCGGACTACACGACCCGCTTCAAGGACATCCTCGACGCCGAGGGCATGACGGCCGGCTTCTACGGGCACGCGTCCGTCGGCTGCCTGCACATCCGGCCCTTCGTCGACCTTGCCGACCCTGACGAGGTGGCCAAGATGCGCCGAGTCGCTGTCCAGGTCAAGGACCTCGTCCGGGAGTTCGGCGGAGTCAATTCCTCTGAGCATGGGGACGGGCTGGCCCGCAGCGAGTTCAACCGTGAGATCTTCGGCGACGACCTCTACGAGGCGATGCGCGAGGTCAAGGCCCTCTTCGACCCGGCCGGTACCCTCAACCCCGGCAAGATCGTCAACGCGCCCCCCATGACCGACAACCTGCGCGACGCGGCGCTGCCGCCGGCGCCGATGTTTCGGACCCGCCTGGACTTCTCCGTCAACGGCGGCATGCGCGGGGCCGCGGACCGGTGCATGAACATCGGGGTCTGCCGCAAGACCCACGTCGGGGCGATGTGCCCCTCCTACATGGCCACCCTGCAGGAGGAGGACTCGACCCGAGGTCGGGCCAACGCCCTGGTCAAGGCGCTGTCCGAGGCCGACCCCAAGGCGGCCCTCGGCGACGAGCGGCTGCACGAGGTGCTGGACCTCTGCCTGATGTGCAAGGCCTGCAAGTCGGAGTGCCCACTGGGCGTCGACATGGCCAAGCTCAAGAGCGAGACGCTCTCCCACCGCCACGACGTGCACGGCATACCTCCCCGCTCGCGGGTGTTCGGCTCGATCCGCAGCCTCAACAAGCTCGGCTCCCGCATGGCTCCCGCCGCGAACCTGGCGGGCAAGGTAGGGCCCGGGCGCAAGGCGATGGAGAAGGCGCTGGGCATCGCCCACCAGCGTCCGCTGCCGACCTTCCACTCCAAGAACCTGATCAGGTGGTTCGACCGGCGCGGTCCCGGGAGTCCCGTGCAGCCTGCGCCGGCCGACGCTGGGACCGTCCGTTTCCTCGCCGACTCGTTCACCTCCTTCACCGAGCCGCACATCGGGCGGGCGGCGATCGAGCTGCTAGAGCGCGCTGGTTGGGGCGTCGACCTGGTCAGCTCCGGCTGCTGCGGGCGCTCAGCCCTGTCCAAGGGGCTCGTCGACCAGGCGAAGGCCAGCGCCGCGGACCTGATATCGACACTGGCGGCCGGCTCGCAGGAGTCGCCGATCGTGGGGTGCGAGCCCTCGTGCCTGTTCACCCTGCGCGACGAGACGCTGTCAATGCTGCCTGGCGACGCCCGGGCGGTATCGGTGGCGGGCCGCGTCCGACAGGTAGAGGAGCTGCTCACCGAGGCGATCGACTCCGGCGCGCTCGAGCTGGCCGCCGACTCGTGGCTCGCTGGGAGGCGCATCCTCTACCACGGCCACTGCCACCAGAAGGCCGAGGTCGGCACGGCCGCGACGGTGGCGCTGCTGCGGCGGATCCCCGGCGCCGAGGTGATCGAGGTCGACGCCGGCTGCTGCGGCATGGCGGGGTCCTTCGGCTACGAGGCTGAGCACTACGAGATCTCCATGCAGATCGGTGAGGACCGGCTCTTCCCCGCCGTCCGGGCTGAGACGGCCGAGACCGTCATCTGCGCGACGGGGACTTCCTGCCGCGAGCAGATCTTCCACGGCACTGAGCGCAGCGCCTGGCACCCCGTCGAGCTGGTCCGCGAGGCGCTGGTGGCGGCGGGTAGCCGGAGCGCGGACCGTACCGCCGCTGACGAGCGCATGCCCTGACTCTTCAAGCACCAGGAGCACTGTCATGACAATTGATCTGGAGGCGGCCCGTCGCCTCATCGCCGGAGCGCGTGCCGCGGCCAAGGACCGCGGGCTCAAGCCCCTCACCGTGGTCGTCCTCGACGCGGGCGGCCACGTGGTGTCGGCCGAGCGTGAAGACGGCTCGTCCGCCAGGCGCTTCGACATCGCCTACGGCAAGGCGCACGGGGCCATCGCCATGGGTCTAGGCTCCCGTGCCCTCATGGCCAGGGCCGAGCAGCAGCCGTACTTCATCGCCGCAGCCACCTCCGCGATCGGGGGTGCGCTCGTGCCGGTGCCTGGCGGGGTACTCGTCCGTGACGGCCAGGGCACCCTCCTGGGGGCCGTAGGCATCACCGGGGACAGCTCGGACAACGACGAGGCCGCGGCGGTGGCCGCTATCGAGGCTCTCGGGCTGACGGCACAGACCGAGTAGATCCTGGCGGTGATCGCCGCGCGCAGAGCCGCGAACCTCCTCCCCCTCGGTGTGATGACCCTCCTCTGAGCAGATGGTGAGTCACCCTGAGGAGGAACCGATGCCTCCCACCACGCTGCCGTCGGCGAGGACATGCCGGCTGGCCGCTGCGTCCGCACAACCTGGATCCCACGTTCTGGTGGTGGAGACAACGCGCGGAGGGGTGAGTCCTCAGCACAACCTTGACCCCAGATCGTGCAGGGCCGGCAGGTGAGGCTGCTGAGGCGCGAGTGGCTGGAGATCCAGAAGTTCCGAGGCAAGACAGCCTGCGGGTGGCCGCCGCGCCTCAGCTCCAGTCGCGGCGGTCCACGATGGAGCCCTCGCCTTCGCCCAGGTCGTCCACGACCTGCACGTCGGTGCGGAAGCGCAGGCCGTCGCGGATCCGCGTGGTGAGCGAGGACGCTAGCTCCTCCGACGCCACGCTGCCGTCGACCACGACGTGGCAGGCCAGCTGATCGACGTGGTCGACGCGGTCGATGACGAAGCGGTAGTCCCGCACACCGGGCACGCCGTCCATCACGGCCACCACCTGGCGCGGGTGCAGGAACATGCCCTTGACCTTGACCGCCTGCCCGACGCGGCCCAGCACACCGCGCAAGCGCGGCGTGCCGTCCGGACCGAGCATCCAGCCGGACAGGTCACCGGTGCCGAAGCGGATCAGTGGGTAGTCGGCGCGCAGCAACGAGATGACCACCTCGCCCTCGGTCTCGTCGGTCACCGGCTCCCCGGTGCCGATCGCGCACACCTGCACGTCGACCCCGTCGGCGAGCACCAGCCCCTGGCCGGGCTCCTCCCCCGCAGGCTCCCACGCCAGCAGCCCCGTCTCGCCCGTGCCGTAGGCCATCCGCAGGTGCGGCACCCGCTCGCTCAGCACCGCCCGCAGCGAGTCCGGCAGCGGCTCGGCGGTGACCAGCGCCCGCTCCAACCGCCACCGCTCCGCAGGGAGCCCGGCCTTGTCGAAGGCCTCGGTCAGCGCCTTGAGGTAGGACGGCAGCCCGGTGTAGGCGCTGACCCCCAGGTCGGCGATCGCCCGGGCCTGCAGGTCCTGGTTGCCGATGCCGCCCGGGAGCACCGAGGCGCCGACCGAGCGCGCACCCTGCTCCAGCATCGCCCCCGCCGGCGACAGGTGGTAGCCGAAGCAGTTGAGCACCACATCACCCGACCCCACGCCCAGGTCACCCAGCGCCTGGCCCCAGCGCCAGTCGGCGTCGACCAGTTGCGGCTCGTAGAGCGGCCCCGGCGACTGGAACCAGCGGGCGACCTGCGCCTCAGCCGCCAGCAGCCCACCGTGCGGGGGCTCGGTGCGCTGCCGCTCGACCAGGTCGTCCTTGGACAGGACCGGCAGCGCACCCAGGCCGGGCGAGCCGCATACCGCCTCCACGTCCGTGCCCGCCTGCGCGAGGCGCGCCGCGAAACCCGACACACGCTCGGCCGCGCCGCGCACCACCTCCGCCAGCGCCGGCGCCAGGGCCTCAGCCCGCTGTTGCAGGGCAGCCTCGATCGACATGGGTCCTCTTTTCCTTGCAGTTCGGTATGCGGTAGGCGGTGCCGGCCGTGCGTCCTCGTGCCGGGCACCGCGGGTCGGTCACAACCAGCGCTTGCGCCGCTTGTAGTGCTTGACGTCCCGGAACGACTTGCGGCCGCCCTCGTCCCCGAGACCGAGGTAGAACTCCTTGACGTCCGGGTTCTCCCGCAGCTCGGCGGCCGGGCCCTCGAGCACGATCCGGCCCTGCTCCATGATGTAGCCGTGGTCGGCGACCTCCAGGGCCCGGCGAGCGTTCTGCTCGATGACCAGCACGGTCAGCCCGGTCTCCTCGTTGAGGCGCTTGACGTAGCCGAAGATCTCCTGCACCAGCAGCGGTGCCAGGCCCAGCGACGGCTCGTCGAGCATGAGCAGCTGCGGCCGCGACATCAGCGCCCGCCCGATGGCCAGCATCTGCTGCTCGCCGCCGGAGAGGTAGCCCGCGACCCGGTTGCGCATGTCGGCCAGCTTCGGGAAGAACTCGTAGACCGTGTCCAGGTCCTCGGCCGACTCCTTCCCGCTGCGGGTGTAGGCGCCGGCCACGAGGTTCTCGGCGATGGTGAGGTGCTCGAAGACGTGCCGCCCCTCCATCACCAGGCTCATGCCGCGCTTGACCCGGGCGGGGGCGTCCATCCTGGTGATGTCCTCACCCTTGAACAGGACCGACCCGTCGGTGACCTCGCCCCGCTCGCTGGGCAGCAGCCCGGAGACGGCCTTGAGGGTGGTCGACTTGCCCGCCCCGTTGGAGCCCAGGAGCGCCACGATCTGGTGCTCCGGCACCGCCAGGGACAGGCCCCGCAGCACCAGGATCACGCCGTCGTAGATGACCTCGACGTTGTTGAGGACGAGCATGGCCGGGTCGGCCCCGGTGGGGGCGGCCCTGGTGTGCTGGGCCGCCCCCGCCGGAGTCGCAGCGGTGCTCATGGCGTGGCGCCCGCCTCGACCTCGACCATCTGGCCGCCCTCGGCCCGGTAGACACCGGTGCCGGTGGAGCCGCGGTGGCTGTCGGCGGAGAACTCGACGCTGCCCTCACCGACGACGCCGCCGGTGTCGATCGCGCCCATCGTCTCCAGGGCCTCCCGGATCATCGGCCCGGTGATGTCCTCACCGTCACTGTTCTCCACCGCGTGCCGGATGCCTTCGGCCATGATGTGCATGACGTACCAGCCCTGCACCCACGAGGTGCCGATGGTCTCGGGGTCGATGCCCTCCTCCTCGAGGTACTCGTTGATGACGCCGTGGCCCTCCTTCTCCACGCCGAGCGGGGCGAACGGCTGGATCAGCATGTGGCCCTCGGCAGCCTCCTCGCCGGCGGTGTCGATGAACAGCTCGTTGCCGCACCAGTTGAGGCAGACGATCGTCATGTCGAGGTTCTGGTCGGCGATGTCCCTGGCGACCAGCGCGGCCGGGCTGGCGACGTTCTGGATGACGATGTACTGCGCGCCCTGGCTCTGCGCCTGGTTGAGCAGGCCGACGTAGTTCTGCTGGCCACCGGGCATGGCGTAGGCCTGGTAGCCGAGGCCGTAGCCGTTCTCCTCGATCCACGCCTCGCCGTCGGCGACCGGGGCGGTACCGAAGGGGCTGTCGTTGTGGAAGACGGCGACCTCGGCTTCGCCGCCGGAGTCCTCGTTGATCCAGTTCAGGGCGACGCGCATCTGGTCGGAGTAGGTGGGTGCGACGACGAAGTTGTAGGGCGCCTCGTTCGGGTCGGTGAGCGACTCGGCGAACGAGCCGGACATGAACGGCAGCTCGTCCTGGGCGACGCGCGTGTGCAGCGCCTCGGTGTCGCCCGTACCCCAGCCCTGGACGGCGACGACGCCGTCGTTGAGGTACTGGCGGTAGAGGTCCTCGGCCTGCGGCACCTCGTAGGCGTAGTCGTTGGAGTCGGCCTCGATCTGCCGGCCGTCGATGCCGCCCTCGGCGTTGAGGTGGTCGATGTAGGCGAGCATGCCCTCGTTGTAGGGCGTGCCGACGTCACCGGTGGCGCCGGTCAGGTCCGCGATGATGCCGATCGGGATCGGGCTGGCCTCACCGTCGCCACCTCCGCCGTCGCCGTTGCCGCAGGCCGACAGCCCCAGCGTCAGAGCAGCGAGTGAGGCGATCAGGGCGCCACGTCGAGTGCGGTTCATGGGTCTCTCCTTGAGGGTGTTGAGCAGGTATGTCGTGCGCTGGGTCGGGATGGGTGGCAACGGAGGTGCGGGTGGTGGGTCGGTCACGGGGGCTAGTAGCGGAAGGGCCAGAACCGGAAGTACTCCTTGATCCGTTCCCAGAGCCGGTTCAGCCCTCTGGGTTCGATGATGAGGAAGAGGATGATGACCAGGCCGAAGATGGCGTTCTGCACCGCGGGCAGCTGGTTGCTCAGGAACGGCACGGCCGACTCGAAGGCGTTGGCGACGTTGCGGATGACCACCGGCAGCAGGGTGATGAAGATCGCCCCGTAGACCGAGCCGGCGATGCTGCCGAGGCCGCCGACGATGATCATGGCCAGGTAGGTGATGGAGACCTGCAGGGTGAACTTCTCCCACGAGACGACCTCGCTGTAGTGCGCCGTGAGGGCGCCGGCGAGGCCGACGAAGCCGGAGGAGACGGCGAAGGCCGTCAGCTTGGCCCGGGTCAGGTTGACACCGATCGCCTCGGCCGCGATGTCCTGGTCGCGCACCGCCATGAACGAGCGGCCCAGGCCGGTGCGGAAGAGGTTGCGGGCGGCCATCACCGACAGCACGGCCAGGATCGCGAGGATGACGTACCACTGCCGCTCGAAGACGTCCCGGCCGCCGACCTGGAAGCCCAGGAAGCCGAAGCGCTCGACGTTGATGTAGCCCAGCCCGCCGGTGAGGAAGTCACCGATGTCGCGGCGGATGAGGAACTCGATGATCTGCTGGCTGGCCAGCGTGGCGATCGCCAGGTACAGCCCCTTGAGCCGCAGGCCGGGCAGGCCGAAGAAGGTGCCGACCACCGCGGTCATGATCACCGCGAAGGCGATGGCGAGCGGGGTCGGCATACCCATCCGGTCCGAGAGGATCACCGAGGTGTAGGCGCCCACGGCGAGGAAGCCGCCCTGGCCCAGGGAGATCTGGCCGGTGTAGCCGACCAGGATGTTGAGGCCGACGGCGCCGATGACGGCGATGAGGATCGTGTTGGCGATCGACATCCAGTAGTTGTCGAGGACGAACGGCAGGACGACGAGCAGCACGCCCATCAGCGCGAGCCGGACGTACTCCGCCCGGGTCGCCCGCAGCTTCAGCTCGGAGGTGTAGGACCGGTGGTGCACGCCGGTGGCGGTCATGGCCATGGTCTGCTCACACCCTCTCGATACGGGTCTCGCCGAACAGCCCGTAGGGCTTCACCAGCAGGATGAGGACAAGGACGATGTAGGGGACGACGGTGGCCAGCCCGGCCTCCCAGTAGGTGCCCGTGGCCTGGATGAGCAGGCCCATGATCATGCCGCCGACGATCGTGCCGGGCACCGAGTCCAGGCCGCCGAGGATGACGACGGGGAAGACGAGCAGGCCGAACGCCGCGATGTTCTGGTCGACCGTGGAGATGTCGGCGAGCAGGACGCCGGCGATGAGCGCGCTGACGCCGGCCAGCGCCCAGGACATGGCGAAGATGCGTCGCACCGAGATGCCCTGCGTCATCGCCGCCTGCTGGTCGTCGGCCACGGCGCGCATCGCGATGCCGTGCCGGGACTTGCGGAAGAAGAGCGTGAACGCGGTGAGCACGACCGCGGCGACGAGGATGACGAGCAGCCGGTTGAGCGGAACCGTGGCACCCAGGATGTCCACGGACCCACGGGGCAGGATCGCCGGCATCGACCGCGGGTTGGTGCCGTAGAACATCTGCACCAGCGCCCGCAGCAGCGAGGACAGCCCGATCGTGACCATGATGATGCTGATAGCGCTCTCGCCGATCATCGGCCGCAGGATGAGCCGCTCGACGAGCACGCCGATGAGGGTGGCGACCACGACCCCGACGACGACGGCCACCAGCAGCGGCAGCCCCATCACCACGAACGCGGTGTAGAACATGTAGGCGCCCACCAGCAGGAACTCGCCCTGGGCGAAGTTGATGACGGACGTGGCCTTGTAGATCAGCACGAAGCCGAGCGCGGCCAGCGCCAGGATCGCCCCGTCGGCCAGCCCGTAGGCCAGCACACTGACGAACGTACTCATCGCGCCTCCCTCGCTGAGCTCCGCGCGCCGCTGCGGGCCTCGCACGCTCGTGTCCTCACGACGCTGTCGCTCATCGGCGCCCACTCCATACCGGTCGTCTGCCCCGCCCCTGCGGGATCGCGTAGGTGGTCAGGTCGAAGATGCGCAGGGCCAGCTCCCGGACGACGGACGTGCCGTCCTGATAGGTGACCCGGCTGCTGATCCGGGCCTCGTTCTCGCCGGCGCGCAGGGCCGCGATGATGGCGGCGTAGCGCTCGTCGATGACGTTGCGCCGGACCTTGCGGGTGCGGGTGATCTCGTCGTCGTCGGGGTCGAGCTGCTTGTGCAGCAGCACGAACCGCTGGACCCGGATCGCCTCCGGCAGGTCCTCGTTGGAGTGCACGATCTCCTCGGCGATGAGCTCGTAGACCTCGTCCTTGGCCGCCAGGTCGGTGTAGGTCGTGTAGGACAGCCGCTCGTGCTCGGCCCAGGACCCGACGGTGCCCGGGTCGAGGATGACCATGGCGGTCATGCCCTGGCCGGCCTTCTCCGGCCCGAAGACGACGGCCTCCTCGACGTAGGGGCTGAACTTGATCTTGTTCTCGATGAACTGGCTGGAGTAGCGGCTGCCGTCCGGTGCCGTGAGGACGTCCTTGGCGCGGTCGATCACGACCAGGTGCCCGTCCTCGTCCAGATATCCCGCGTCTCCGGTATGCAGCCACCCCTGCTCGTCGACCGCCTTCGCCGTCTCCTCGGGCTGGCGGTGGTAGCCGCGGAAGACCGAGGCCGAGCGCAGGAGGATCTCGCCGTCCTCGCTGATCCGCAGGTCGGTGCCGGGGATGGGGGTGCCGACGGTGTTGAAGGCGATGTCGTCGTCGCGGTGGACGACGGCGATCCCGCAGATCTCGGTCTGGCCGTAGATCTGCTTGAGGTTGACGCCGATGGCGTGGAAGAAGCGGAAGACGTCGGGGCCGAGCGGGGCTCCGCCGGTGTAGGCGCGCTGGACCCGCGCGAGCCCGAGCTGGTCGCGGACCGGGCGGGTCGAGACCGCGTCGGCGAGCTTGGTCAGCACCCCGCCTCCGCTCTTGCCCTGGACGCGGGCCCGGGCGGCCTTGTCGCCGATGTCGTAGCCCCAGCCGAAGATCTTGCGCTTGAGCCAACCGGCCTCGTCGATGCGGACCTGCACCTCCGAGAGCATCGACTCCCAGATCCGCGGAGGGGAGAACATCACGTCCGGGCCGATCTCCCGCAGGTCCGAGCGCTGCGTCGAGGCGTCCTCGGGGAAGCTGATGGTCAGCCCGCGGCTCAGCCCGATCGCGACCGCGAGCATCTGCTCGCCGATCCAGGCGAACGGCAGGAAGGAGACGTAGCGGAAGGAGCTGTCGGCCGGGTCGATCTGGGTGAGGTTGTGGGCCATCGCCAGCAGGTTGTGGTGGGACAGCTCCCCCAGCTTGGGCTTGGAGGTCGTGCCGGAGGTGGTGCAGATCACCGCGATGTCGTCGGGGCGACCTTGATCGACCTGCTCGGTGAACCACCGCGGCTGCTGCTCGGCCCGCTGCCGGCCGCGCCGCTCGACCTCGGTGAAGTCGATCAGCCAGGGATCGTCATACTGCTCCAGCCCGTGCGGGTCGTAGAAGACGACGTGCTGGATCTGCCGGCCGAGCGGGCCTTCTTTGAGCCGCAGCAGCTTGTCCACCTGCTCCTGGTCCTCGACGACCACGACACGGGCCGCGGACATCGTCAGGATGTGCTCGAGCTCCTCGCCGATGGAGGTGGGGTAGATGCCGACGACGGCCGCGCCCATGCTCTGGGCGGCGAGCTCGGCGATGAGCCACTCGGGGCGGTTGTCGCCCAGGACGGCGACGATCGAGCCGCGCTCGACACCGAAGCCGGCCAGACCGTGGGCGAAGTCCTGGACGCGGCGCGCGTAGTCGGCCCAGGTGATCGGCTGCCAGATGCCGTAGAGCTTCTCCTGCATCGCCACGTCGTCGGGGCGCTGCTCGGCCAGCTGACGCAGCAGTCGCGGGAACGTAGCCATCTCGGGGGCTTCACCCCCCGGAGACCCTCCTGTCCCCTTCGGGTCAGCACTCTTCGTGCGGCTAGCCACGGGCGTCGCCCTTCAGCCGGTTCTGCGCGAGGTCGTCCTGCTCGGGCTGGTGCTGCTCGCTCTGCTCGTGCTCGACCTGCTCCTGCATGGTCTGCAGCGCCTCGCTGACGGCGGAGTCCTCCTCGTCGGAGCCGAGGTAGGCCTCGATCACCGCAGGGTTGGTCTTGACGTCGTCGGGGGTGCCGTCGGCGATGAGCCGGCCGAAGTCGAGCACGCTGACCCGGTCGGAGATGTCCATGACGACGTTCATGTCGTGCTCGATGAGGACCACGCTGACGCCGGCCAGCTCGTGGACGTCGAGGATGTAGCGGGCCATGTCCTCCTTCTCCTCCACGTTCATCCCGGCCATCGGCTCGTCGAGCAGCAGCAGCGCAGGCTGGATGCACAGGGCCCGCCCCAGCTCGACCCGCTTCTGGATGCCGTAGGCGAGCGCACCGACCGGCTTGGCGCGGAAGGCCTGCAGCTGAAGCAGGTCGATGACCTCCTCGACGAGCTGGCGGTGGGCGATCTCCTGCCTGCGGCCGGGGCCGAACCACAGCATGGAGGCGGCGACGCTGTGCCTCATGTGGATGTGCCGACCGAGCATGAGGTTCTCCAGCACGGTCAGGTGGGAGAAGAGCTCGATGTTCTGGAAGCTGCGGGCCACGCCGAGACGGGCGATCTTGTAGGGCGGCAGCTGGGTCAGCGTCGAGATCTTGCGCTCCCCCGACTCCGAGGCGGTCTGCAGCCGGACCTGGCCCTCCTGCGGGTGGTAGATCCCGCTGATGCAGTTGAGCATCGAGGACTTGCCGGCGCCGTTGGGGCCGATGATGGCGTGCACGTGACCCTGGGTGACGGTGAAGCTGATGTCGCTCAGGGCGGTGACCCCGCCGAAGCGCAACGACACGCCCTCCACTTCGAGCAGCGGCTCCCCGGCGGGCAGATGGCTGCCGTTGAGGGAGTGTTGGTATGCGCGGGTGAGCAAGGTCGGTCCTTCCCTGCAGGTCGTCGGTGACATGCTGGCTGGAATGACAGTAGGGTTCCACTATCTGAAAAGCAAGCATGTGCTGCAGGAAACTTTCCCCGCATGTCGCAACCCGGATGTCGAACCGCGCCGCCGTTGGGGAATGATGCGAGGCGCAGAGGAAGGAGGTCGGATGGCGACCATCGAGAGCGGGCGGGGCGGTCTGGGGACCGTGCGCAACGCGGTCACGCTGCTGGAGCTGCTGGCCCAGGGTCCGGCCTACCACCAGCTCACCGACCTCGCCGAGCGCTCGTCGATGTCGATCCCGACCGTGCACCGGCTGCTGCGCTCGCTGGTCCTGGCTGACCTCGCCGTCCAGGACCCGGCGACCTCGCGCTACGGACTCGGGCCGGAGCTGGCCCGGCTGTCCCACCACTACCTGACCCGGCTGCCGCTGATCGGTGCCGCCTCGCCCTACCTCGCCCAGGTCCGGGACAAGGTCGGGGCGACCGTGCACGTGGAGGTCCTCGTGCACGGCGAGGTCGTGTATGTCGATCGTGTCGACGGGGGTGTCGTGGGGCCCTACCGGGAGAGCAACCGGGTGCACCGCGCCATCGACACCGCCGGCGGCCGGCTGCTGGCCGCGCGGGCGAGCGAGGAGCAGCAGTGGCAGCAGGTGCTGCGCCTGGCCGTGCCCGAGGAGCGGGAGGCGGCCGAGGCGGCGCGCGCCGAGTGGGCCGCCGCGGAGTGGCTGGCCCACGAGCCCGACGACATCGCCCTGCCCGCGGAGGTGGCGGTGCCGGTGCTGGACGCCAGCGGCGCGGCCGTCGGCGCGATCGCCGCCGACCTGCCCGACCCGGGCGACGAGACGCACACCGCCCAGGTCGCGGCATACCTGGGCCGGGCCGCGAAGGCGGCAGGAAGGACGCTGGGCCATGGCTGACCGGGTGACCCCGCTTCCCCCCGACCCGCGGTGGGAGGAGGTTGCCGGACGGCTGCACCTGCTCTCCCCCGCACCGCAGCTGTGGGGCGAGGCAGAGCGCGGCGCGGCCTGGCTCCCGGGGACGCGGCTCAACCTGTCGGTGACCTGCCTGGACGCCCACCTGCAGGACCGTGGCGACGAGGTCGCGATCCACTGGGAGGGTGAGCCGGGCGACCGGCGGGACCTGACCTACCGTGAGCTGCACGAGCAGGTCGTCACCCTGGCGCGGGCGCTGACGGGTATGGGCGTGCGGCCGGGTGAGCGGGTCGGGCTGCACCTGGGCTGGCTGCCCGAGACGGTCGTGGTGATGCTGGCGTGCGCTCGCATCGGCGCGGTGCACAGCATCATCCCCTCGACGCTGCCGCCGGGGCCGCTGGCCGACCGGCTGGCCCTGCTCGACCTCAAGGTGATCTTCACCCAGGACGGGGCCTGGCGGCACGGGACGGTGCTGCCGCTCAAGGCCCGGCTGGACGACGCCCTGTCAGCGGTGGGCAGCATCGAGCACACGATCGTGGTGCGGCGCACGGGGATGGACGTGGCGTGGTACGAGGGTGACCGGTGGTATCACGACGTGGTGGCCGCCAAGCGCGGCAAGGGGCGGGTGCGCGATGAGGTGCTGGCACTCGAGAGCCACCATCCCGTGGCGTCGGTACCCATCGCGCGACGGGGTGGGCAGCCGGTGTCCGTGCTGCACGGGACGGCGTCAGTGCTGGGCAACGCGATCGCGGTGCACGGACGGCTGCGGACTGGTGGACCGTTCTGGTGCGCCGGTGACATCGCCTGGGCGGTGACGCAGTTCCACGCCATCTACGGGCCGCTGGCCTGGGGCGATGCCTCGGTGATGTACGAGGGGACGCTCGACGTGCCGCACCACCGCCGGGCCTGGGACATCGTGCGGCACTACGGGGTGGAGACGCTGATCACCAGCCCGTCGGTGATGCGGACCCTGCGTGGTTGGGACCGTGACATGCCGCGCGTGGACGCGGCTCCGTCGCTGCGCCGCCTGGCGACCGCGGGCGAGCCGGTCGAGCCGGAGCTGGCCGGGTGGATCCGGGACGCCTTCGGCGCCGACCTGGAGCTGCTGGACGCGTGGGGCCAGCTGGAGCTGGGCGGGGTGGTGCGCGTGACTGCTGCTGGTGGCGCGGGTGCTGCTGGCGCGACGTCGGGCGAGGTCGGCGGTGCTGGGTCGGGCGCCGCCGACGTCGTCGAGTCGGGCAAGGCCGGCTCCGACGCGGCGGCTCTCGCCATGCCGGACTGCGGCCTGGAGATCGTCGACCGGGACGGGCGCATCGTCGCGCCGGGCGAGACCGGCGAGGTGGTGCTGCGCCGCCCGTGGGCCGGCCTGATGATCGGCGTGGACGGCTCGGAGGAGGTCTCGCAGGACCCGTGGGAGCACTGGAGCCGGCACCCCGGCGTCTACGCCACCGGCGACCTGGCGCTACGTGCCGAGGACGGCACGGTCGTCTTCCTCGGCCGCACCGACGAGGTCGTCTCGGTCTCCGGCCAGCTGGTCTCGCTGCGCGAGGTCCGCGACGTGCTCATCGACCATCCGTTCGTCGCGGAGGCGCGCGTCACGGTTCGCAAGGACGTCGAGCTGGGCCGCTCGCTCGTCGCCGCGGTGGTGCTGACGCCCGAGATGGCCGACAGCGCCCGCGGCACGGACCTCGACGCCGTCGCCGTGGAGCTCATGGACGCGGTCCGCGAGGCCCTCGGCGGCCTGGCCCGACCGCGGGCGATCCTCGTGGTCGACCGCTTCGGCGAGGAGCTGGGCCGCGAGGCCCTCAGCCGCGCCGTCGCTGCCCTGGCCACCCAGCACCGGCACTCCCCTCCCCGCAGCATCACCTGGGAGCAGCTGGTGACCGCGGCGGGCGAGGGCTAGGGGCTATCGCCGACGTCTGACGCCGGTCCAGGTCGCCGTCGACACGGCATCTCGACCAGGACTGCGGTAGCTAGGTGTCGCCAGAGCGACACCGAACTACCACGGACCGGGACTGCTTCCTGGCTGGCAGGCTCAGGAGGACCTGTGCTCATTCGCGTTCACGGCTGCGGCGGTGGTGGTAGGGCGGCTCGGGGGCGTTGAGGTCGTAGCGCAGCCCGACGATGCGGATCAGGAAGCAGGCCGCTGCGGCACCGAGCGCGGCCCAGAGTGAGTAGATGTCGAGGTGGAGCAGGCCGACCGTGATCGTCGCGGCGACGAGGGCCGGGATCGCGTAGAGCTCACTGCGCAGCACGGTCGGCACCCGCAGGATCATGACGTCGCGCAGCGTGCCGCCGCCGCACGCGGTGATGACGCCGACGAGGACCGCCTGCAGGTAGCCGAAGTCCAGCGCCACCGCCTTGCTCGCGCCGATGACGGCGAACACGCTCAACCCGATCGCGTCCAGCACCACGATGGGCCTCCCGAGCCGGTCCAGCCGCTGGCTGAGGGCGAAGGCGACCAGGCCACCACCTGCCGCAGTGACCAGGTACCGCCAGTCGACGAAGGCTGCCGGCGGGAGCGCGTCGAGCAGGATGTCGCGGATCGTGCCCCCACCCAGGCCGGTGAGCATCCCGAGGGTCACCACACCGACGATGTCCAACCGGGTGGCGCGGATCGCGGTCATCGCCCCGTTGACCGCGAACACAAACACCCCTGCCAGGTCGAGGAAGACCAGTAGCGGCGGTTGCGGATCCATCGTGCATGGATACCTCGTGCAGCGGCCGGCCGCCACTCGCGCCTAGCATGAAGCCGCTCCACCCACTACCCACAGAATCAGGATCATGTCGAACTCCTCCCCCCAGACCACCCCCGCGCAGAACCCGCCGAAGCGCTCTGGCGTGCGCACCGTCCTGGGCTGGCTGCTCATCGTCATCGCCGGCCTGGCGCTCCTGGGCAACCTGGCCAGACTGTCGAGCCTCAACGACGGCGCCAGCGGCACCGCCGAGATGCTGGGGGCGATCGTCGGGGTGGTCCTCGCCATCGCCGTCCCCCTCGTCATCGGCATCCTGCTCCTGCGTCGCCCCAAGGCCTGACACCCAGGCCGTGACCGGCCCACCGCGGTCGTTGCCCCATACCCTGATCCCGTGCCCGAGGACTTCCTGATCGCCCGCAACCCGGAGGAGGGCACGACGCTGCCCTACCTGCTGCGGATCCCGCTCGGGCCGGACGGCATCGTGCTCAAGGCGAAGGAGATGTGGCCGCGCACGGGCAAGGTCTACTGTCACCGGGCCGTCGGCTGGCCGCCCGAGCCGGAGATCGTCGAGCAGGTCGGGACGCGCTCGTGCGTCCAGCGCGGCGCCGCGATCGACCTGGTGCTGGACCGCGGACGGGAGAATCGGTCGCAGTTCGTCCTCACCCGCATCCGCGGCGGTCGCGAGGCCATCTTCTGGCAGACCGCCCGCACCGCCAAGCAGGCGCGGCCGGCGGTGAGCATCCCGACGGCCCGCGCCGCCGGGCTCGCCGACCTCGAGATCGTCGTCGACAGCCACGAGCGGTACCCGTGGAGGTTCGAGCACCAGCAGGCCAGCACGACCAGGCGCGCACTGCCGGCGGGCGACTACGGCGTCATGGCCGGGGACCAGCTCGTCGCCTCCGTGGAGCGCAAGTCGCTGCAGGACCTCGTCTCCACGCTGACCAGCGGCCGGATGCGCTACCTTCTCGCCGAGCTCGCGTCGTTGCCCGCGGCCGCCGTCGTGGTCGAGGACCGCTACTCCGCGGTCTTCAAGCTCGACCGTGTCCGTCCCGCCGTCGTCGCCGACGCCCTCGGTGAGTGCCAGGCGCGCTTCCCCTCCGTGCCCATCGTCTTCTGCGAGACGCGCGCCCTGGCTCAGGAGTGGACCTACCGCTTCCTCGCCGCCGCCCTCCGTCACGCCGGCGAGGCCGAGCATGCCTCGACCGTCTCCCCGCTCACCTCGGCCATGCCGCCCTCCCCCGCCGAGATCCGGGCCTGGGCAACCGCGCAGGGGTATGCCGTGTCCACCCGGGGGCGGATCCCGGCCGAGGTGCGCGAGGCCTTCGCGAAGCGCCACGGATGAGGCACGTCCTTCAACTGAGCGGCCGCCTGCTACCGTCGAGGCCGCGTGCCGGCGTCGGCCCGCCGGCCGGAGGGGCCGACCATGACACGGGGGGCCGGAGCGCCGCCGGATACGGAGAACTCAGATGAAGACCCGAGCACTTTTTCTTGCCGGCGGCCTGGCGCTCACCATGTCGCTTGCCGCGTGCGGCAACGACGACGAGGCCCAGGCGGCCGAGGCCATCTCGGAGTCCATGATGGAGCAGACGGACGACGAGTTCCCCGTCGAGCAGGAGCAGGCGGACTGCGTCGGCGAGGGCATGGTCGACCAGATCGGCGTGGAGAAGCTGCAGGAGTACGGCCTGATCACCGACGACATGGAGGTCGACGGTGAGGTCACCGACGTCACCATGGAGGAGGCGGACGCGGACAGCGCCGCCGACGTCTTCGTCAACTGTGTCGACGCCCAGGCGCTGCTGGCCGAGGAGTTCGCCGCGGACGACACCATGGGCGAGCAGGAGCAGGAGTGCATCAACGAGGTGCTGGACAACGATGCCCTCGCCGAGGTCTTCTCGCTGATGTTCCAGGGGCGTGAGGACGAGGCCGGAAACAGCCTCATCGAGCCGCTGATGGAATGCATGATGGGCTGAGCGCCGACGGCGCCCAGGCTCACACCGGCCGCTGACCCGTCTCTCGCGGGTCAGCCGTCCGGCCACAGCGCGGCCCGGGCCATGCCCACCGCCTCGTGGCCGTCCCGGTCACCAGCTCCCCAGGACCACGAGGCGGCGGAGGCTCGCTCCAGGACGTGCCACACCTCGCGCACCCACTCCGTCGCGTGCTGCCGCTCGACCCCGTCCGGCCCGGTCCGCAACCCGCAGTCGGTGAGGATCCGGGCGATGTCGGCGGTGTGGTCCCACACCGGCCGCCCGGTCGCGGCGGTGAGAAGTGCGAACAGTGCCTTCGCGGCCTGGACGTACCTGTCCCGGTGGCGCAGCAGGCCGCGGGCCACCGCGTCCACATACTCCTCGTCCGTGCCCAACCCCCGGGCCAGGCGCGTCGGCAGCAGACGTCCCTTGTACTTGCGCAGCAGACCCAGCTCCTGACAGGCCTCGCGCAGCTGGGCGACGGGCAGGGTGAGGTCCTCCCGGTTGCCCTTGCCGATCCAGTCCTGCCGCAGGTCCAGGTCGACGTAGATGCGCTCCACGTAGGCCGGCTTCATCCACCCCGCCGAGGTGAGCGGTATGCCGTCCTCCCGGGCCAGGTCCACCACATACCGGTAGGGCCGGGCGATCGCTGCCAGGTCCTCGGGCGACAGCTCACCGTTGTGCTCCGTGCGGGCAGCGACCACGAGCTCCGCGAGCTCGGCCGCGACCATGGGGGTGGCGATCTCGACGAGCGGCATCAGCGCCTCAGGCATGGCGACCCCGGACGGACGCGCGTCGGACAGCAGGTCGAGCAGCTCCTCGGTGGACAGACCGATGTAGGAGAGGCGCTCGCCCACCTCCTCGACCGTGAACTCGCCCGGGTCCCAGTCGGGCGGCAGCCAGTCGCGCTGCTCCTCGTCCAGGGCGGCCAGGCTCGGGTCGGTGCGGAAGGCCTCGACGAGCCGGTTGTGGCCGGTCGGGCCGCCGCTGTCCTCCAGAGGGCCGGCCATCCGGCCCCCGGTGCACGCGGCCGGCGGCGAGTCGTCCTCCAGCGGGGCGAGCGACTCCAGCCGCAGCGTGTGGTGCCAGCCGTCACCGAAGTCGTAGGTGTAGAACAAGCGGTCGCCGGGCGAGCGCAGCATCTGGTCCAGCCGGACCGTGGACTCCAGGATGCCCTCCTCCCCCTCCTCGACGTCGGCCTCGGTGACGAAGTGCGGGCCCGTCCACAGCTCCTTCTTCGGCCCGGGCCAGAACCGGTGCAGGTGGTAGTCCTGCCAGCCGAACGCCGCCTGCAGGATGGCGTGGACCTCGTCCAGCGTCAGGTCGCCGTGCAGGACCAGGCGGCGCCACACCGGCGGCTTGGTGCCGTCGACGTCCACCCGGACGGTGAGCGCGAGCTGCTCGGCCGGCGGGTCGGGGACCTGCGGCATCGCCGGGGCCGGCGGTTCAGGGGCGACGTCGGCCAGTCCTCCGTCGAGGATGCCCGCGAGCAGGTGCTGCAGCTCGTCGGAGGAGAGCCCCTTGACCCACTCGCGGATGTTCTGCTTGCGGTCGTCGTCGCTCACCCGTCCGAGAATAGGCGGGCACACACTCACCGGAAGACCCACCCACGTCTCAGCCGCGCTGCAGGCGGGCAGGCGGGGTGAGCCGGATGACCGAACCCGGTGGCAGCCGCGGTGCGCTGGATGCCGGGTGCGGCCCCGTCCCTCCGCGGTGCGCTGCGGCCGCGCCGCTGTCAGGATCGAACCCATGACCTTCCAGGGTGGCCCAGGGCCGGACGACCTGCCCCGTCCGGACGCAGCGCCGGGCTCCGAGCCGGCCGACCCGTGGGCGGAGGAGCAGCTCGCCCAGGACGACGGGCGGTGGGCGTCCCAGAGCGGGGGTATGGGCCCCCTGCCGTCCCGGACGTGGACGCGCGGCAACAGCCGCGTCGTCGTCGGGGGCTGCTGCCTGCCGCTCCCGATCGGGTGCCTGACGACGGTGGCGGCCGTAGGGTTCGTGGCCGTCTCCGCGCTGCGGCGCACCAAGACCTGACCGTCTCCCGCGCGCCAGTCCGCGCCGGGCGCCGCGGCACAGCAGGGCTGACCGCTCCTCCGCACACCTTCAGGTCGCCAGCCGGCGCTGCATCAGCAAGTCTGCTGCCATGAGCAAGCACACGCTGACCATCAGGCTCGACGCGGAGATCACCGACGAGGACGCCCTCGTCCAGGCGGTCCAGGCCGACACCCCCGAGGACTCCCTGTCACCTGACGACATTCGCGAGGAGGACCGCGCCGCCTCCAGCCTCGTGGCCGGCATCTCCAAGGCACTCAGGGACCTGACTGTCCCGGGCGTCGAGATCGGCGAGCCGAAGGTCGTCGCCCGGGACGAGTGAGGCAGAGACCCTCGATCCGCCAGGCGTGAGCTGTCACCGCCAGGTCTAGGAGCGGTGGTCGACTCAGACGGACACCTGAGGGGGTTCAGCGAACCGAGGTGATCGATGACATCACCATCCCGACGTGGCGGTTGGTGCCGTCCCACACACCACGACCACCCCGCTCGGGGACTGCGCGAACACCTTGCGCAGCCCCGAGCGGAGACACCAGCCTCGCCGACATGAGTGGCGGGTGCTGGTGGTGGTGTCCTGTCACACCATCGGCGTCATCTGCTGCTCGGAGGCTCCGAGCAGCGCCCGCCCGTAGACCTCGTGCTTCAGCCCCGGGACCGACATGCCGTGCCGGCTCGCGACGTGCAGGTCACGGAACATCCGCTGCAGCGGGTTGACCAGGGCGAACGAGCCGGCGCCGTTGACGTCGAGGACCAGGTCCATCGCCTCGCGGCACAGCTTGTGGCCCTCTGCCGCGGCCATGGCGAACCGGGCGCGCTCGAGGCTGGAGAACGGTGTCCCGGTCGCGGCCTGGGCGTCGATCGCGTCCGCCGTCGCCCGGGCCTGCTGCAGCGCGGTCTCGATGAGCCACGAGGCGCGGGCCATGGCGGCCTGCGTCGCAGCAGACTTCGTGGTGTCGGAGTAGAAGGTGTAGGCCATCGGCTTGGGCGAGGAGGTGATCCGCTTCAGCACCGACTCGTAGGCGCCCCTGGCCAGCCCGATCACCGGGGCGAGGGTGGCGAAGTGGAAGACGACGCCGGCATCCTGCTGGTACTGGCTCTCCTCCGTGAACGGCGTCCGGAACTGGTGGCTCATGAGCTCGGAGAAGGTGATGGTCAGCTCGTCGGGGACGAAGACGTCCTTGAGCACGACCGTGTTGCTGCTGGTCCCGGCCATCCCGGAGACGAACCACGTGTCCTTGACCTCGACGGCCTCGGCGAGCCGGACCAGGCCGATCGCGTTGTCGACCGGCGCCCCGTCCTCGCCGAAGACCGGGAAGCCCATCGCTCCCCAGACCGCATGGTCGCTGCCCGAGGAGTAGGGCCACTGCCCGCTCAGCACCGTGCCGCCCTCGACGCGCTCGGCGGTGAAGCCCGGGGCCGGGGTCAGCGGGACGATGACCTTCTCGCCCGGGCCGTTGGCCCAGACCTTGTTCTGCGCGGCCTCGGCCATCTGGCCGATGTGCCAGTCGCCGTGGTTGAGGATGAAGGTGAACCAGCCGGAGGACCCGCAGGCCGCCGACACCTCCATGGCGACCTCGAGGTAGGTGCGGTACCCCGCCTCCAGGCCTCCGAAGCGGCGCGGGACGAACAGCCGGAGGGCGCCGGAGTCGACCAGCGCGGCGAAAACCTCGGGGTCGACCCGGCGGTTGCGCTCGGCCTCGTCGGCGCGAGAGGCGAGCAGCGGGAGGATCTCGCGCACGGAGGCGAGCACCTCCTCACGGGTCTGGGCGAGATCGTGGCTGGCGGCAGTCGTGTCGACAGTCGTCACGGTCAGTGTCCTTCCGGGGCGCCGTCGGCGCCGGCTGGCGGGCTGAAGAAGTTCTCGACCGTCGTGGCGAGCCAGACCGGGGTCTCGAACATGGCGTAGTGGCCGGCGTTGGGGATGACTTCGAGCTCGGCGTTGGGGTAGTAGGTCAGCCAGGTCTGCTGCATGAGCTCGGCGCTCATCGAGGGGTCGTGCTCGCCGACCATCACCTTGACCGGGTGCTCCATACCCGTGATGTCCGCGGAGATGTCGGTGCGCACCCAGCCGGGGAGGTGACCACCGAAGGCCTGGACCGTGGAGTTGTCACGGGACTCCTGCCTGATCCTGTGGCCGAAGGTCTTGTTGAGCCGGAACCCTGTCGAGAAGTGGGTGAGCTGCTCGCGCGTCTCATCCTGCTCGGGGGCAGTGGAGAAGAGTGCGAAGGTGTCGTCGTCGAACTGGGAGCCTGTGGCCGGGACCCCGCTCAGCGCAGCCAGCGACAGCACCCGCTGCGGGGCATCCCGCAGGACGTGCTGGATCGCCAGGCCGCCCATCGAGTGGCCGAGCAGGTGGAAGGTGTCCCAGCCCAGCGAGTCCGCCACGGCGAGGACGTCGCTGCTGATCTCGGCCATGGAGTAGTCACCCTCCACGTCCTGTCGGTGTCCGTAGCCGCGGTAGTCGACGAACGCGTAGGTGAACTGCTCCTGGTCGATGAACTCCGGGAACGAGCCCCATCCGCTGGACGATCCGAACCATCCGTGTAGAGCAATGACGCGGACCGGACCATGTCCGACCACGCGCGGTGACGAGTGGGTACCCATCTAGCCTCCTTTGGCAATGTTGGGGTGGCCGGCAGGATCGCCTGGCCTCGTCGTGATGTGTCGTGACCGTACTCAGCACCGATGCACCTGTCAAGGAATCGTATGCAATCACGTCACTACTGTCCCGCAGGTTCAGAGAGACGTTCATCCGGACTCATGAGTTGCATACGGACGTGCACGACCTCGCATGGTGATCCTTCGCGTGCCAATCTCGGGGTGACTGCTCGCTCATCCGGAAGGCTCACCTCCTATGTGGTTCGACTCGTGGTCCGCCCTCCTGCGCATCGTCCTGGTCGGTGCGGCCTCCTACGCGACCCTCGTGGTCCTGCTGCGCATCTCGGGCAAACGCGTCCTGGCCAAGCTGAACGCCTTCGACTTCGTCGTGACCGTCGCGCTGGGCTCGATGCTGGCCAGCGCAGTGCTGACCCAGGACATCCGGTATGCCGATGTGCTCGTCGGGATGGGGTTGCTCATCCTGACGCAGTGGCTGGTCACCCGCCTCACCGTCTCGTTGCCGGTCCAGCGTCGCTTCATCACCGCGGAGCCGACTCTCCTGGTCCGGCGAGGAGAGTTCCTCGAGCCCGCGATGACCTCGGCGCGGCTCACCCGGGACGAGGTGCTGCAGGCCATCCGCTCCTCCGGGCACGGAGGCCTGGGCAGCGTGGCAGCCGTCGTGCTGGAGAGCGACGGAACGCTCAGCGTGATCACGGACTCGTCGACCGGGGACGAACAGGCGCTGGCGAATCTCGCCCACTGGCGCTGACGAGACCACCCGGAAGAGCTTTCGGCGCCTCGCCGAAAGGCCTCCCGGCGCTGCGGGCCGCTGGCTAACCTAGGACGGTGAGCAGGCAGGCGCCGTACCACTCCCGGGCGCTGCACCCGGCGCTCTCGCCATACCTGACCGCCCTGGTCGGGTATGACGTGGTGATGGGTGCCCCGGGTGTGCACCGGGGGCTGCCCTCGACCTCCCTCACCCTCACCCTGCCCCTCCGCGACCCGCTGGACGTCAGCTGGTCCGACGACCCGTCGTCCCGGGTGAGCCGGTGGTCGGTCGTCTCCGGCCTGCACGCAGCACCGGCGTCGATCCACCACGACGGGCACCAGGCCGGCATCCAGGTGGGGCTGACCCCCGCCGGGGCGCGGGCGCTGCTCGGAATCCCTGCCGCAGCGCTGCGCCAACAGCTGGCCGGGCTCGATGAGCTGGACGCCCGGGAGGTCACCGGTCTGCGGCACCTGCCCGAACGCCTTCACGAGTGCGACGACTGGCCGGAGCGGCTGCGGCTCACGCACGACCTGCTCCTGTCGGCGCTGTCCCGCGGCACTGCTCCTGGCGCCCGGCCAGAGGTCACGCAGGCCCTCGATCGCCTTGCCCGGGGCCGGTCCGTGGCGTCCGTGGCCGAGGAGGTGGGCTGGAGCCGCCGGCACCTCGGTGCCCAGGTCCATGCTGAGCTCGGGCTGGGGCCGAAGACCTACCAGCGCGTCGCCCGCTTCCAGGCCGCCCAGCACCGGTTGGCCCGGGCCGCCCGCCACGGTCGTCCCGCGCTCGCCACCCTCGCCGTCGACGCCGGTTACGCCGACCAGGCGCACCTGACGCGCGAGTGGGTGACCCTCGCCGGGTGCACCGCGGTGCAGTGGCTGGCCGAGGAGTTCCCATTCCTTCAAGACTCGCCCGCCCTGCGGGAGCAGACTGACGCCTACTGACCGGACGGCACCAAGGACCGTCCGCGACGCGAAAGGACAGGACCGATGAGCGTGGGTATGTGGTGCAGCATGGCGTTCCGCGACGCAGAGGCGATGATGGGTTGGCTGCGTGCGGTCGGCTTCCAGGAAAGTGCGGTCTACCGCGACGAGCAGGACCCGAGCACGGTGGTGCACGCCGAGCTGCGATGGCCTCGCGGTGGCGGGGTGATGTGCTCGACCTTCCGCGACCAACCGGACTGGCCGGTGCAGCCCGGCACGGCCGCGGCCTACCTGGTCTGTGACGACTGCGACGAGGTCTTCGCGCGGTCCGTGTCCGCCGGTGCCACGGTGCTGCGCGAGCCCGAGGACCAGGACTACGGCGGCCGCGCGGCCGCGGTGCTGGACCCCGAGGGCAATGCCTGGTCGATGGGCACCTACGCCGGGGAGTGACGGGTATCCGCTGGCACTCCTTTCACCGAGCCTGCCCTGGGAGGAGGAGCAGTCCTCCCCCAGGAGCAGCGCTCGCGGCGACGTCCGGAAGCACAGGCGGCGGTCTGGCTCGAGGACTAGGGTCGGTCGGGTGACGACCTACCTGCGCTACCCGCACCTGCACGAGGACCTGCTCACCTTCGTCGCCGCGGACGACGTCTGGATCGCTCCGGTCGACGGCGGCCGCGCCTGGCGGTTGACGCACGACTCCGTGCCGGCCGCATACCCCCGCTTCGCACCCGACGGCGCGCACGTCGCCTTCGTCTCGCACCGCGACGGACACCCCGAGGTGTATGCCGTGCCCGTCGCGGGCGGTGCGCCGCGGCGGCTCACCTGGTGGGGCGCGAAGAACACACGGGTCCTGGGCTGGGACGGGCCGGACCGGGTGCTCGTCGCCTCACATGCCGGTCAGGCCAACCTGCGTCACCTCGTGGTCCGTTCGGTCGGGCTCGACGGGTCGGTGCGCACGCCGCCGTGGGGACCGGCGTGGGGTGTGTCGGTGCGCGAGGACGGCCTCGTCGCCCTGGTGACCCCGGGCAGCCGGCCGCCGGCGCACTGGAAGCGCTACCGCGGCGGCACCGCGCCCCGGCTGTGGCTCGGCCGTGACGAGGGCGGCGATGCACTGGCCTGGCAGCGGCTGCTGCGAGAAGACACGGCGAGCATCGTGGACCCGATGTGGGTGGACGGCCGCCTGCTGCTCGTCTCCGACCGCGCTGCCCTCCTGCCGGGGACGGCCGAGGAGGCAGACCGGCAGGCCAACCTGTGGGCGTTCGGCGAGGGTGTGGTCGGGCGTGGCATCTCCGAGGACGCAACCCCTGAGCAGCTGACCGACCAGGGACCGGACCTCGGCTACGTCCGGGACGCCACCACCGACGGGCACCGGGTCGTGTGGCACAGCCGCGGCCGGATCTGGCTGCTCGACCGGCTGGACGGGACCCCGCGCCACGTCGAGGTGAGCCTGCCCGGGGCGGCCGCTTCGCCATACTCCCTCGAACCCACCACCCGGCTGGGCCCGGTGCGACCCGACCACGGCGGCGACGCGAGCCTGGTGAGCTGGCACGGCGCGGTGCACTGGCTGGCGCACCGCGAGGGACCGGCCCGGGCACTGGCCGCCGACGACGCGGTGCGAGCGCGGGAGCCGCGGTTCCTGGGGCGCACCGGCCGCGTCGTCATGGTGACGGACGCAGCCGGTGAGGACCGGCTGGAGGTGCACGACCTCGCGGCAGACGCAGGGGCGGGGCCACGCGTGGTCGCCTCCGGAGAGCTCGGCCGGGTGCTGCACCTGGCCGCGGACCCGGCCGGCGAGCGGGTCGCGACCATCTCCCACGACGGGGCGGTCCGGCTGGTTGACGTGGGCAGGTCACCAGCGGCCGAGGGCTCCCAGGCCGGTGCCGAGGTCGGTTCCGGCGGTGGCCCCGAGCAGGCCGCCGGCGCCGTGCGGGAGGTGGCGCGCTCGGAGCAGGGCGAGGCGCTGCACCCGTCGTTCTCCCCGGACGGCCGCTACCTGCTGTGGTCGCAGCCCAGCAGCGGCGAGGCCGAGCTGCACCGGCTGATGGTGCTCGACACGCGCGACTCCGCGGCTGAGGCGGTGGCCCTGACGTCGGGCACCTTCCACGACCACTCCCCCGCGTTCACCCGGGACGGCCGGCACGTGGTCTTCCTGTCGGACCGGACCTTCGACCCCGACTACGACACCCACGAGTTCGCCCTCTCCTTCTCCGGCTCCACCCGGCCGTGGCTGATCCCGCTGGCCGCCGACCAGGCACCGCCGTTCGGGCCTACCGCCCAGGGGTGGCGGCTGAGCGAGGTCGACGTGAAGAAGGACCAGCGCGGGTCCGGCGCGCCGAGCGGGGACGCGCCGGAGACGGACGACATACCCGCTGCCTCTCCCGACCTGGACGCGGCCGGCGCCGAGCAGCGCATCGTGCCCTTCCCGGTGCCCAGCGGGCGCTACCGCGACCTGCGGGTGGTCAAGGACGGGGTGGTCTGGGTGCGGGAGGCCGGGGAGGCCGGGCAGCTGGGTGCTCGTCGCGCCGGCGTCACCGCCGAGCCGGGCACCGACACCGTCGAGCTGTGGTCCTTCCCGAAGCGCTCCCTGACCACGATCGTGGAGAAGGTCGACACGCTCGAGGTCTCCGGCGACGGCAAACGGCTCGTCGTCCGGCACAAGGACTCGGTCACCGTGACCCCGGCGGACCGCAAGCCCGAGGACGAGGACCCGGCGGTCGTGGCCGTCGACCTGGAGCGGCTGCGCCGACAGGTGTCACCGCGGGAGCTGTGGCGCCAGATGTTCGACGAGAACGGCCGCATCATGCGCGAGCACTACTGGCGCAGCGACATGGACGGCGTCGACTGGGACGCCGTGCTGGAGCGGTGGCGGCCGCTCGTCGACGCGGTCGCCACTCACGACGACCTCGTGGACCTCCTCTGGGAGACCGTGGGGGAGCTCAACACCTCGCACGCCTACGTCACCGCGCCAGAGGCCAACAACCCAGCCATGGCTCGCCGCAAGCTGGGCCTGCTGGGCGCCGACCTGGCCCGCAGCGAGGACGGCTGGCGGATCGAGCGCATCCTGCCCGGTGAGTCCAGCGACCCCGAGGCCCGCTCACCGCTGGCCGCCGCCGGGGTCGGTGCCCAGGCCGGTGACCTCATCGTCGCTGTCGACGGCGCGCCTGTCGATCCCGCCTACGGACCGGCGACGCGGCTGATGGGAGCCGCCGGCAAGCCGGTCGAGCTGACCCTGCGCCGCGACGGCAACGACCGCCGCGTCGTCGTGGTCCCGCTCGCCGACGAGGAGGTGCTGCGCTACCAGGACTGGGTGCGCTCGCGGCGCGACTACGTCCGCGAGCGCTCCGGCGGCCGGCTGGGGTACGTGCACGTACCCGACATGATGAGTTCCGGCTGGGCCCAGCTGCACCGCGACCTGCGGCACGCCAGCGCCCGCGAAGGCCTGATCGCGGACGTGCGATACAACCGGGGCGGCCACACCAGCCAGCTGGTCCTGGCCCGGCTGGCCGCGCAGACGGTCGGGTGGGCGCCGGCCCGGCACTATGCCGAGGCCGGCCGCTACCCCTCGATCGCCCCACGGGGCCCCGTCGTGCTCGTGGCCAACGAGAACTCCGGTTCCGACGGGGACATTGTCAACGCCGCAGGTCAGGCCATGGGCCTCGGGCCTGTCGTCGGGATGCGCACGTGGGGCGGCGTGGTCGGCATCGACGGCCGCTTCGACCTGGTCGACGGCACCTCGATCACCCAGCCCCGCTACGCGTTCTGGCTGGCCGGCAAGGACTGGGGCGTGGAGAACCACGGCGTCGACCCGGACATCAAGGTCGAGCACACGCCGGCGGACTTCTTCGGCCCGGACGACCCGCAGCTGGACCGCGCGATGGCCGAGGCCCTGCGCCTGCTGGAGGAGCGGCCCGCAGCGACCGCCCCCACACTGCCGGCACCACGGGTACGGCGCTAGCGGCCAGTCCCGGCAGGAGCCGAGCCCGCCGCCGTCGGGCCCCCGCGCCTCGTCCTCGCGACCGCGCGCGCCGACATAGGGTTTCGCCCATGCCCACACCGCACCCGGACCCGAGCCCGGACCCGAGCCAGAGCCCGGACCCGAGCCCGTGGGATCGGGTGGCCGCCGGCACGGTCCACGCCTACACCGCGACGGGAGCGGTGCTGGCGCTGCTGATGGTGCACCTGTCCTACGCGGGCGAGGTCCTCGCGGTGCTGTGGCTCTTCCTGCTCGCGATGGTCATCGACGGCACCGACGGGTTCCTCGCTCGCCACTTCCGCGTCGCCACGGTGCTGCCCGGCTTCGACGGGGCCCTGCTGGACAACATCGTCGACTACCTCACCTACGCCTTCGCGCCGATGGTGCTGCTCTGGAGCGCGGGCTACCTGCCGGACGGCTGGCTCGGGGGCGTGGTGGCCGCGGTGCCCCTGCTCGCCTCCTGCGTGCAGTTCTCCCGCGCCGACGCCAAGACCGAGGACCACTTCTTCCTCGGCTTCCCCAGCTACTGGAACGTCGCCGCGTTCTACATCATCGTGCTCGACACCGGGACGGGGCTGACCACGGCCCTGCTGCTGGTCCTGTCGGTGCTGGTGTTCGTCCCGGTCCGCTACGTCTACCCCTCGCGGACCGAGGCCGCCTGGGGGCTGACCATGACGCTGACCGTGGCCTGGCTGGCCCTGTATGCCGTGATCCTCCTGCAGCACCCCTCGCCCAGCCCGTGGCTGGTCGCCCTGTCCGGGGCCTACCTCGTGTACTACACGGGGTTGAGCCTGTGGCTCACCCTGCGTGCGCCATGGAGTCAGCCGCGGGTCGGCTGACCCCGACCACCGCGCCCGGCCACCGCGGCCTGACCGCCGCGGCCTGACCGCCCTGCGGACGGCTGCGGACGGGCCGGCTCAGGCGGTGCCACCCTCGACGAGGTGGGTGGGGAAGACCTCGGAGTCGGCCCGCTCCCCCCGCAGGACCTGCAGGAGCAGGTCGGTGGCGCGGACCGCCATCTGCGAGACGGGGTTGGCCACCGTCGTGAGCGGCGGCCGGGTCATCGAGGCCGTGGCCGAGGCGTCGAAACCGACGATGGCGATGTCCTCGGGGACCCGGCGACCGGCCGCCTGCAGCTCCCCCATCGCGGCCAGTGCCATCAGGTCGGAGGCGACGAAGACGCCGTCGAGGTCCGGGTGGGCGGCCAGGAGCCGGTGCATCGCCTGAGCCCCTCCCTGCGGGGTGAAGTCGCCGTGCTCGACAGCGTCGATGGGCACGCCAGCCTCGGTGAGCACCTCGGACCAGCCGGAGAACCGGTCCAGGCCAGCGGCCATGTCCAGGGGGCCGGTGACGGTGCCGATCCGTCGGCACCCCCGGGACAGCAGCCGCGAGGCCGCCAGTCGGCCACCCTCGCGGTTGTCCACGTCGACGAACGGGAACTGACTGTCGGGGTCGAGCGGGCGCCCGACGAAGACGGTCGGCAACCGGGTCTCGCTCAGCGCCGTCATGAGGCCGTCGCCGCGGTGGGCGCTGACCACGATCACGCCGTCCGTGTGCCCGGCGCGCAGGTAGCGCTCCATGCGGCCCGCGTCGCGCGCCGGCTCGCCCATCAGCAGCACCATCTGCAGCGGGGTGTCGGCCAGCCGCTGGCTGACGCCGCGCAACATACCGCTGAAGAAGGGGTCGGCGAAGATCCGCTGGTCCGGCTCGTGGATGAGCACGGCGACCGAGTCCGGCTCCCGCACGACGAGCGAACGCGCCGCCCTGTTGGGCAGGTAGCCCAGCTCGGCGATGGCCGCGTGCACCGCGTCTCGGGCCTGGGGCCGCACCCGCGGGTCGTCGTTGACGACCCGCGAGGCGGTGGCCCGTGAGACCCCGGCCCGGGCGGCGACGTCCTCCAGCGTGGGGGGCCGCCGCTCGCTCACCTGACTCCTCACTCCGCCGAGGCTCCCGCCCCGTTGTGCCTGATGCGCCCCGATCCTGCCACGTCGGCATACCACCGGGCGCTGGCCTTGGGGGTGCGCTCCTGCGTGTCGTAGTCGACCCGCACGATCCCGAACCGCTTGGTGTAGCCCCAGGCCCACTCGAAGTTGTCGAGGAGCGACCAGACGAAGTAGCCGCCGACGTCCGCGCCCCGCTGCAGCGAGTCGTGCACGGCCCGCAGGTGGTGGTCGAGGTAGTCCACGCGCGCCGGGTCGTCGACATAGCCGTTGGCGTCGGGCATGTCGTCGTCAGCCATGCCGTTCTCGGTGACGTAGAGCCGCACGCCCGCCGGGCCGGTGTAGTCCTTGTGCAGCCGCAGCAGCAGGTCGCTCAGCCCGGTCGGGGAGATCTCCCAGCCCATGTCGGAGACCGGGACGCCGCGCCGCACGGTGACGACGTGCTCGGACCCGACCGACGGCGAGGGCGAGTCGTGGCGCCGTGCCTGCGCCGCCGCGACCGACGCCCGCTCGGGGTCGCACCCGGCGGTGACCGTCTGGGTCGCGTAGTAGTTGACGCCCAGGACATCGATCGGCGTGCTGATCGTGGCCAGGTCGCCGTCGTGGACGAGGTCGTCCGGCCACAGCTCCCCCAGGTCCTCCAGCACGTCGGCCGGGTAGGCACCCAGGGTCACCGGCTCGACGAAGAACCGGTTGGCCAGCCCGTCGATCCGGCGCGCGGCGTCCAGGTCGCGCGGGGAGCTCGGGTCCAGGGGACGGGTGTCGGTGAAGTTGAGGGTCAGCCCCAGCTCCAGCGAGGGGTCGCGCCGCCGCAGCTCCTCGACGACCAGGCCGTGGCCCAGGAGCAGGTGGTGGGCAGCCCGCAGCGCCGACGTGGGCTCGGTGCGCCCGGGCGCGTGCCGGCCCTGGGCATACCCGAGGAAGGCCGAGCACCACGGCTCGTTAAGCGTGGTCCAGTGCCGCACCCGGTCGCCCAGCGCGTCGTGCACGGCGCCGGCGTAGTCGAGCAGGCGCAGCGCGGTGTCCCGCTCCGGCCAGCCGCCGGCGTCCTCGAGCACCTGCGGCAGGTCCCAGTGGTAGAGGGTGAGCCACGGGACGATGTCGGCCTCGAGGAGCTTGTCGACCAGCCGCGAGTAGAAGTCCAGGCCGGCCGGGTTGAGGGTGCGCCCGTCGGGCATGACCCGGGGCCAGGCCACGGAGAAACGGTATGAGGACAGGTTGAGCTCACGCATCAGCGCCACGTCCTGCGGGTACCGGTGGTAGTGGTCGCAGGCGACCGACCCGTCGTGGCCGTGCAGCACCCGCCCGGGGGTGTGGGCGTAGGTGTCCCAGATGGAGTCGGAGCGTCCGTCGGCGTCCCCGGCGCCCTCGATCTGGTAGGAGGCGGTGGCAGCCCCCCAGAGGAAGTCCTCGGGGAAGGTCAGGTCGGGGGTCATTGCTTGACAGCTCCTTGCATGATGCCGGAGACCAACTGGCGACCGGCGACGGCGAACAGCAGGATGAGCGGGATAGTGGCGAGCACGGCCCCGGCGAGGACCAGCGAGTAGTCCACGAAGTGGGCGGCCTGCAGCTGCTGCAGCGCCACGGGAAGGGTGGGGTTGCGCGGTCCCAGGACGATGAAGGGCCAGAAGAAGTTGGTCCAGGTCGCCACGAAGGTGAACAGGCCGAGCATGGAGGCCGCCGGTCGGGCGGCCGGCAGGCCGACGTGCCAGAAGGTGCGGATCATGCTGGCCCCGTCGACGCGCGCCGCCTCGATGAGCTCGGTCGGCACGGCCTGGCTGAGGTACTGCGTCATCCAGAACACCCCGAAGGCCGTGACCAGGCCGGGCACAATCACCGCGGTGAGCTCACCGGTCCAGCCCAGCTTGGCCATCACCTGGTAGAGCGGCACCACGCCGAGCTGGGTGGGCACGGCCATGGTGGCGATGACGAAGACCAGCAGCGGCCCGGAGAAGCGGAAGCGCAGCTTGGCGAAGGCATACCCCGCGAGGGTGGAGAAGAAGACCACCGACGCCGAGACCGTGGTGGAGACGATGATCGAGTTCATCGTCGCCCGCCAGAACGGCACCGTGTTGATCACCGTGGCCGCGTTGGTCAGGAAGTTGCCGCCCGGGATGAGCGGGAACCGCTCTCGGGAGAGGATGGTCGCGTCGTGGCTGGCGATGAGGAAGGACCACCACAGGGGGAACATGCCCCCGAGCACGACGGCCGCGAGCAGGCCGTAGACGATCCAGGACGGGCGTCTCATGACTTCTTTCCCTCGGCCGTGGCGATGCGCCGGGTGAACAGGTAGTTGACGATGCCGAAGCCGACGATGATGAGGAAGAGCAGCCAGGCCACGGCCGAGGCCATCCCGAAGTCGGACCTGGTCCAGCCCAGCTCGTAGAGGTAGATCGTCAGCGTCTGCCACTGCTGGTCCGCGCCGCCGCGGCCGTACTGGTCATACATCCGCGGCTCGTCGAAGATCTGCAGGCCACCGATGGTGGAGGTGATGATGACGAAGATGATCGTCGGGCGCAGCATCGGCACGGTGATCGACCAGAACTGCCGCCACGCGTTGGCGCCGTCGATGGCGGCCTGCTCGTAGAGGTCCCGGGGCACTGCCTGCATGGCGGCCAGCAGGATCAGCGCGTTGTAGCCGGTCCACCGGAAGTTGACCATGGTGGCGATGGCCAGGTGGCTGGCGAAGCGGTCGGAGTGCCAGCGCACCGGCTCCATGCCGACCGTCTCCAGCAGCGAGTTGATGAGCCCGAACCGGTCGGCGAAGAGGTTGGAAAAGATGAGGGCCACGGCCACAGGGGCCACGACGTACGGCAGGAGCACACCCATCCGCCAGAGGGTCTTGGCCCGCAGGTTGCGGTCCAGTGCGGTGGCGATGAGCAGGGCCGCCGCGATCTGGGGCACCGAGGAGAGCACGAAGATGCTCACCGTGTTGGTGAAGGCCTTCCAGAAGGCGCCCCCGGTGAGGACGGCGACGAAGTTGTCCATCCCGACGAACTCGCCCTGGCCCATGATCTGGTCCCAGTCGTGCAGCGCGACCCACCCGGTGTAGAGCAGCGGGAAGAGGCCGGTGATGGCGAAGAGGACGAAGAACGGGGCGATGTAGAGGTAGGGCGAGAGGCGGACGTCGACCCCTGCCCGCCGACCCCGGCGCTTGCGCTTCGGCAAGGCCGGGGTCGGGAGGGGTCCTGCGGTGGTGGCCGGCGGGGCCGTGGTCGTGGCGCCCACGATCAGCCCAGTGCCTCCACGGCTGAGACGAACTTCGCCCAGCTGCTGTCCGGGTCATCGGTCTTGTCCACGTCGACCCGCGTGATGGCGTCCTGGATCGCGGTGTTGATGTCGAAGTAGCGCGGGCCCTTGACCGGCTGCGAGGTCACCGCCTCGGCACGGTCGACGAAGATCTGACCGGTCGGGGCGTCGTTGAAGAAGGCGTTGGTGGACTCCAGCAGGACCTCGGAGTCCAGGGCCTCGAGCTGGCTCGGGAAGGTGCCCTTGGACTCGAACGCCTTGATCTGCTGCTCCGGCGCGGTGAGCCACTTGGCCAGCTTCTTGGCCTCCTCGATGTTGTCGCCCTGTGCGGGGACGGTGAGGTAGGAGCCGCCCCAGACACCACCGCCGCCGGGGAAGACGTTGGCCACGTCCCAGCCCTCGACGCCCTCGGCGTTGCCCTCGATGATGCCGAGCATCCAGCCGGGGCAGAGCATCGTCGCGAACTCGTCCTTCTGGAAGGAGGCGGTGTAGTCGGGGCTCCACAGGGCGAGGCCGGCCGAGAGCTCGTCCTCGACCGAGGCCTGGAGGACCTGGTCGTAGATGGCCCGCACCTCGGGGTTGGTGGTGGCGACGATGTTGCCGTCGGCATCCTCGTAGGCGTAGTCGATCTGGTTGACCATGCCTTGCCAGAAGGCGCCGGCGGAGTCGTACCAGGCGGCCTCGGAGTTCGCGACGAACTTCTTGCCGACCTCGAAGTAGTCGTCCCAGGAGCCCTCGAGCAGCTCGGCGACCTCCTCGCGGTCGGTCGGCAGGCCGGCCTCCTCGAACAGATCGGCGCGGTAGCAGATCGCCTCCGGGCCGATGTCGGTGCCGTAGCCCAGAAGCTTGCCGTCCTCGAGGGTGACCGCCTCGGTCTTCCAGTCGAACCAGCGGTCCTCGACCTCGGGGTCGGTCAGGTCGGCGAACTTGTCGGGGTACTGCTTGAACTCCACGACCCAGTCGACCTCGATCGCCTCGATGTCGGAGGCTCCCGAGTCGGCGCCCAGGCTGTTGCGCAGGGCGGCCCGGGCGTTGTCCGCGGTGTCTGCCTTGACGTGGGTGACCTTGATGCCGGGGTTGGCGTCCTCGTACTCCTTGAGGAGCTCCTCGTAGCCGAACTCGTTGAACGTGGCCACGCTCAGCTCGATCTCCTCGCCGTCGCCGGCGTCCGCCGAGGCCCCGGTGCCGCCGCCGTCACTGCAGGCAGTGAGGGCCAGCGTCAGCGCGGTGCCCGACGCGAGGAGGTAGTAGATGTGCTTGCTGCTCTGCATGCCGAACTCCTTGTCCCTGTGGAGCACCCGACTTCTCCGTCGCTGTCGTGAGAGCGCTCTCACGCAAGCATGAAGTGAACATCGAGCGGTTGTCAACCCCCCCGGGCAAGCAATCTGCGCAGAACGTCGATGGTGTGCTGAACGGCTCGGCACCCTGGTGCAGGAACGGTGTGACGCAGCCGTGGCTCCCGCAGCGGATCCGACGCACCGTTCCTGCACAGGGGTCAGCGCACGGGGACCCGCCGCATCAGCCACCAGTAGACCCCCGCCGCCACCACTGCCCCGGCCAGGCCCCAGCCCCACCGGGCGGACGCCGCCGTGACCGCCTCGGCCACCTCGGGCAGGAGGAAGCGGGTGACCAGGGGCAGGACCACGAAGAGCAGCGTGAGGATCCCGACGCCGACCCACCAGGGCCAGCGCAGGAACAGCACGGTGATCGCGCTGCCCGCGGTCAGCGCGAGGACGACCGCGCCGAGACCCCGCACGCTGAGCAGCGCCACGTCTCTGGCGCTGCCCGCCTGCAGCAGCTCACGCGCGCCCTCGGGCCCCCGACCGACGACGAGCAGCACGACGACGGCTGCGAGGAGCACGCAGGCGGTCATCACCAGAACGGTCAGCAGGTGCCCCAGGGCCACGTTGCGACGGGTGGCTCCGGTGGCGACGTAGACGCGGGTGCGGGCCGCCAGGACGATCGCCATGACCAGCGCCGCGATGCCGACGGCAGCCGGCAGCATGAACAGCGAGGCGATGAGGGTGACGCCGTCAGCGTCGGCGACAACCTCGATCGTGACCAGGCTGGGCTCGGTCATCGACACCAGTCGCCAGCCCCGCCAGCGCGCGATCAGCGAACCCACCACCAGCACGACGAGCATCACGCCCGCGGTGATGAGCAGGCTGCGCAGCGCCTCGGCCGAGAGCAGCCGGGCCAGCACGGCCCACTGCGCGGGGTGGCCGTCGCGCCGCGCGGACGAGGTCGTGGTGGACTTCATGGCTGGGGCGGTCATGACGGGGTCCGTTCTGTGCTGAGGTGCATGAGCACGTCGGTGAGCGAGGCGAGCGAGCCGCCGGTGGAGTGCTGCTGGCGCACCGCGTCGGTCTCCCCGGCTGCGACGACGCGCCCACGGTCGAGGACGATCACGTCCTCCAGGAGGTCCTCCACCTCGTCGAGCAGGTGGGAGGAGAGCACGATCGTGCGCGGGTGGGCGATGTAGTCGGCCATCAGCTCCTCGTAGAACATCCTCCGGGCGACGGCGTCCATCCCGAGGTAGACCTCGTCCAGCAGCGTCAGCTCCGCGCGCGAGGCCAGCGCGACGACCGCGCCGAGGGTCGAGCGCTGACCCCGGGAGAGCTGTTCGGGGGTCTTCTTCAGCGGCACCCCGAACCGCCCGAGCAGCTCCACGGCATACTCCTCGTCCCAACGTGGGCGCAGCGCCCCCTGCAGGCGGAGGGTATGGCGTATGCGCAGGTCCTCGAAGATGCCTCCCCGCTCGCGGACCAGGCAGATGCGGGAGGTGACCGAGGGGTCCTCCCAGACGTCGCGGCCGCCGACCTGGACGGTGCCCGTCTGCGCCGGTCGCAGCGCCGCGATGAGCGAGAGGAGGGTCGTCTTGCCCGCGCCGTTGCGCCCGACGAGACCGGTGATGGTGCCCGGTCGGATGGCCACGGTGATGTCCGAGAGTGCCTCGGCACCCCGGAACCGGTGGGTGAGGGCGTCGATCTCGACGCCCAGCGGTGTGGTCACGGCTGCTCCTTGAGGTGCTCGATGAGCTGGTCGGTGGTGATGCCCAGCGCACGGGCCTCGTCGAGGACGGGCCCGAGGGTGTCGTCCCAGAAGGTGGCGCGGCGCTGCTTGCGCAACAGCTCCCGCGCGCCGGGAGAGACGAACATCCCGACCCCGCGCCGCTTGTGCAGCAGGCCCTCGTCGACCAGGGCGCTCATCGCCTTGGCGGCGGTCGCGGGGTTGATGCGGTAGGTGGTCGCGTACTGCGTGGTCGACATGACCTGGGCCCCTTCCGGGAGGTCGCCGACCAGGACGGACTGCCGGATCCGGTCGGCGATCTGCTGGTAGATCGGCGTGCGCTCGTCGAACGGCTCGCCCTGCAGCGGCCCGGCCTGGGTGGCCATGGTCTCTCCGATCTGAAGAGCGGTTCAGTGGTTCGTTACATGACTAATGAACCACAGAACCTGATCCGCACGCAACCCCCTTTTCCGGCCGGCTTTCTACTACACTGGTGCGTAGATGACCTGGTGCGTCCGGCATCCCCGCCCGGTCGTCGCCGGAGCACCGGAAGGAGACGTCATGGTCTACGCCAAGATCCTCGTGCCGATCGCCCCCGGCTACGGCGAGGAGGCCCATCGGGCCCTGAAGGTGGCGCGGTCGCTGCTCACCCCTCACGGCAGGATCACCGTGATCTCGGTAATCGAGGAGCTCCCTGCCTACCTGACCATGGACATCTACTACGCGGTGGACCCCTCGGTGCGGGAGAACCAGATGAGGGTCGGCGAGAGCATCGTCGAGGCTTTCACCACGGACGACGTGGAGGTGGTCACGCGCAACGGTCACCCGACCCGGGCCATCCTGGACGAGGCGAGAAGGGGCGGGCACGACTGCATCGTCATCCCCTCCGCCCAGCCCGGCTGGGAGCACTACCTGCTCGGCTCGACCGCCGCCGGCGTCGTCCGGCAGGCGCACTGCTCGGTGCACGTCCTGCGGCAGCCGGAGCCGAAGGACGCCTGACCGGCCAGTCGGCTCGCCATCCTGCGGCGACCGAGCGCGTGACTTCCACGACCGGCGCACCACCTGCGGCGACCGAGCGCACGGAATCTCGCGCGCCCGGTCATGTCGCGCCCGGCCAGGGCCAGAACGTGTCGCCGGTCAGCAGCAAAGCGTGTCGCCGGTCAGCAGCAGAGCGTGTCGCCGGTCGGGGTCAGGCCTGGGCGGTGAAGGGCTCGACCTGGACGCCGGCGCCGGTGAGGGCGTCCCGGACGGTGCGGGCGATATCGACGGCGCCGGGGGTGTCGCCGTGGACGCAGATCGAGCGGGCGTCGAGGATGAGCTCACCGCCCTGGACGTCGGTGATCGGCTCGCCCTTGGCCATCGCCACGCAGCGCTCGGCGATGGTCTCGGCGTCGTGCAGCACCGAGCCCTTCTCGCGGCGGGAGACCAGCGAGCCGTCGGGGGTGTAGGCGCGGTCGGCGAAGGCCTCCCCCACCGGCGTCAGGCCGGCCTGCTGGGCGGCCCCGAGCCACACCGACCCGGGCAGGCCCAGGACCGGGAGGCCGGCGCGGAACTCGCTGAGCGCCTCGGCGACCGCCGCCGCCTGCTCGGGGTGCTTGGCGATCGTGTTGTAGAGCGCGCCGTGCGGCTTGCAGTAGGCGATCGTCGTGCCGGCCCGCTGCGCGAAGGTCTCCAGCGCGCCGATCTGGTAGAGCACCTCGTCGCGCAGGGCGTCGGGCTCCATGTCGATGAAGCGGCGCCCGAAGCCGTGCAGGTCGCGGTAGGCCACGTGCGCGCCGATCGCCACGCCCCGGTCGGCGGCGGCCTGGGTCACCGAGCGCATGATCGAGGGGTCGCCTGCGTGGAAGCCGCAGGCGACGTTGGCGCTGGTGACGATGTCGAGCAGGGCCAGGTCGTCCCCCATCGACCAGCTGCCCAGGCCCTCCCCGAGGTCGGCGTTGAGGTCGATGCTCGCGTTCGCGCCGGGCTGAGGGCTCCCGGTGGTCTGTGCGATCTGCGTGTCGGTGCTCATAGGTTCTCCTTATGCTCGATCCAAGGCCGTCTTCTCTCGATGTTAGTGTCCGTCGCGAGGAGGCCCCTTGTCAGTCCCGTCAGTCCCATCCCGTCCGCTCGAGGTCGCGCTGCGCGTCCCGCTGGGCGCACCGCTGCCCGAGCTCGCCGCTTTCGCCACCGAGGTGGAGCGCGCCGGCCTGGACGGCATCGGCGTGCCCGACCACCACCACACCGGCCGCGACTCCTACCTGACCCTGGCGGCGATGGCGATGGCCACCAGCACGCTGCGGCTCTTCCCCGCCACCTCCAACGTGGTCACCCGCCACCCGATCGTCCTGGCGTCGCTGGTGCACTCCCTCGACGAGCTCGCCCCCGGCCGCGCGGAGCTGACCGTCGCGCCCGGCTTCCTGTCGGTCGAGAAGGCCGGCGAGGCGCAGGCCAAGCGGGCCGTGCTCGGTGAGGCCGTGCGGACCCTGCGGGGGCTGCTGCACGAGGGCCACGCCCAGCACGGCGAGCGCGAGCTGCAGCTCTTCCACCACCCGCGCAGCCGCCCCGGCCTCGTGCACGTGCTGGCCTCAGGCCCGCGCCTGCTGGAGCTGGCCGGCGCGGTCGGAGACGGCGTGCTGATGCTGGTCGGGCTCCACCCCGAGGGGGTCGAGGCCGCCCGCGCGCACGTGCGCGCCGGGGCCGCGCAGGCCGGCCGCCCCGACCCCTACGGACCCGACAGCGACTTCGTCGAGACCCTCATCGTGCCGATCGGCCTGGGCACCCAGGACGAGGTCCACGCCTGGCCGCGCAGCTGGTTCCGCGACGGTCAGCCCTGGCTGCACTACCCGAGCCGCTCGAACTTGCGCTGGCTGTCCGCCTCCGGCATCGACCTGCCCGAGCTCGGCGCGGGCCCCGACGCCACTGACCCGGCGAGCCTGCCGGACGCCCTGGTCGACGACCTGCTCGACGCCTACGGCCTCTTCGGGTCGCCCGAGCAGTGCGCCGACCGGCTGCTCCGCGCCCGGGACGAGCTCGGTCTGCAGCGGGCCTTCCTCTTCCCCGCGCACGCCTGGACGGGCAGCTACGACTTGCCGCACGATGTGGTCCGGGCCTGGGCGTCGACGATCGGCCCCCGGCTCGCCGAGGCCGGCTGACGGCTGACCATCACCTGACCCACCCGCCCGGCCGACGACCGACCGGACGCGACCGGCTCCGGCCGGCACGGCATACCGAGAGATGAGGACCATGGACGTGCAGACCGTCCCCGACCGCACCGAGCGGGCCGCGATGGCGCCCGCCGAGGCCCGCGCCCTCTACGCCCAGGGGCTGCAGGTGCCGACGACCGGCTGGTGCGCCCGCTACGCGCAGGCGAACATCATCAGCGTGCCCCAGGCCCTGGCCTTCGACATGCTGCTCTTCGCCACCCGCAACCCCAAGCCCTGCCCCATCCTGGAGGTGCTCGAGGCCGGGCAGGTCCGCGCACCGGAGGGCTCGGCCGTGTATGGCGACCCGGCGGCGGACATCCGGGTGGACGTCCCGCGCTATCGGGTCTGGAAGAACGGGGAGCTGGCCGAGGAGGTCAGTGACGTGCGCGAGCACTGGCGCGACGACCTGGTGACCTTCCTCATCGGCTGCTCCTTCACCTTCGAGCACCCCATGCTGGAGGTAGGGATCCCGATGCGCCACCAGGACGCGGGGACCAATGTGTCGATGTACCGCACCAGCACCCGGTGCCTGCCTGCCGGCGGCCTGGGCGGGCCGCTCGTGGTCTCGATGCGCCCCATCCCCGCGGCCCAGGTCGCGGACGCGGTGCGCATCACCTCGCGCTACCCGGCGGTGCACGGCGCGCCGGTGCACGTGGGCGACCCGTCGGCGCTCGGCATCGACGACCTGTACTCCCCCGACTACGGCGAGCCGCCCACGATCGAGCACGGCGACGTGCCGGTCTTCTGGGCCTGCGGCGTCACCCCGCAGGCGATGGTGCTGGAGTCCCGGCCGGAGATCGCGATCACCCACGCGCCGGGCTACATGCTCGTCACCGACATCAAGGACACGATGTACGCCGTGCCCTGAGTCCCGGCCCGGACCGGCCCCGACCGGACTAGAGTTCACCTCGCGTCAATTCGCCCTATCCGCCTGGAGGCACGATGCCGCACGACACCACCCCGGACCCGAAGGTCGACGGGACGTCCGCCCTCAAGGCGGCCACCGGGCGGGGCACCCTGCTCGGTGCCATCTTCCTGATGGCCACGTCCTCGATCGGGCCGGGCTTCATCACCCAGACGACGAACTTCACGGTCCAGCTCGGGGCGGCCTTCGCCTTCGCCATCCTCATCTCGATCCTGGTCGACATCGCGATCCAGACCAACGTCTGGCGGGTCATCGGTGTCTCGGGCATGCGGGCGCAGGAGCTGGGCAACGCGGCCCTGCCGGGCCTGGGCTACCTGATGGCCTTCCTGCTGCTGGTCGGCGGGCTCGTCTTCAACATCGGCAACATCAGCGGTGCCGGGCTCGGCATGAACATCATGACCGACATGGAGATGTGGCTGGGGGCCGTGCTGCTCTCGGCCCTGGCCATCGGCATCTTCCTGTCCAAGAGGGCCGGCGTGGCGATGGACCGCATCGTCGTCCTCCTCGGCGCCGTGATGATCCTGCTCACCCTCTACATCGCGATCACCTCCGGTCCCCCGGTCGGCGACGCGCTGCGGAACACCGTCCTGCCCGAGCAGATCGACGCCCTGGCGATCACCACCCTGGTCGGCGGCACGATCGGCGGCTACATCATCTACGCCGGCGTCCACCGCCTGCTGGACGCAGGGATCTCCGGCCCGGGCCACCTCAGGACGCTCACCCAGGGGGCGGTCACCGGCATCATCGTCACCGGGGTGATGCGGGTGATCCTCTTCCTGGCGATCCTCGGCGTGGTCAGCGCCGGCCACGCCCTGGACCCGGAGCGCCAGGCCGCCAGCGCCTTCCAGGCCGCTGCCGGGGCCGTCGGCTACCGGCTCTTCGGCGTGGTCTTCGCCGCTGCGGCGCTGACCAGCGTCATCGGCGTCTCCTACACGACGGTCACCTTCCTGACCTCCAAGGCCAAGACCACGCCGCGCACGACCAACTTCATGGTCATCGGCTTCATCGTCGTCTCCCTCGTCCTCTACCTGTCGATCGGCGCTGCCCCGGCCCAGCTGCTCGTCTTCGCCGGCGCCTTCAACGGCATCCTGCTGCCGGTCGGGATCGGGGTCATGCTCTGGGTCGCCTGGCGCCGCCGGGACCTGCTGCAGGGCTACGACTACCCCAAGTGGCTGGCCGGTATCGGCACCATCGCCTGGCTGGTGACGATCTACCTGGCGGTCAACTCCGTCCGCCCGGCCATCGAGCTGATCACGGGGTGAGCATGGGCGGGACGATGCGGATCCGGCCGAGCGGCTCGAGAGGGCTGCTGCTGGAGCTGGACACCCTGGAGGACGTGCTGCGGCAGTATGCGGCGCTGCAGGACGCTGACCTGCCGGTGCTCGACCTGGTGCCGGCCGGGCGGACGATCCTCGTCGTCGCCGACCGGGAGACCGACCTGGCGGACCTGCGCGCCCGGCTGGAGCAGGTGCCGCCCGCCGAGCACGGCCAGCAGGAGGGCTCCACCGTCGAGGTCCCGGTCCGGTATGACGGGGAGGACCTGGCCGAGGCGGCCGAGCTGCTCGGGTGCTCGCCGGAGGAGCTGGTCCAGCGCCACCTGGAGGAGGACTGGACGGTCGCCTTCTGCGGTTTCGCGCCCGGCTTCGGCTACCTGGCGGGGTCGAAGTTCGACTGGGACACGCCCCGTCGCTCCAGCCCGCGGACCAAGGTCCCGGCCGGCGCCGTCGCCCTCGCCGGGGAGTTCACCGGCGTCTACCCGCGCGAGTCTCCCGGCGGCTGGCAGCTCGTCGGCACCGCGCTGGTCGACGTCTTCGACCTGGACCGTGACCCGCCGGCCCTGCTCGTCCCCGGCGCCGCCGTCCGGTTCGTGGAGCAGTCATGACCGAGCTGACCATCCTGGAGCCCGGTGCGCTGACCACCGTGCAGGACTTCGGCCGGCCGGGCCAGTCCGCGCTGGGCATCGGCCGCTCCGGCGCGTGCGACCGGGGCGCCCACCGGTTGGCGAACGCGCTCATCGGGAACCACCCGACCCTGGCCACGCTCGAGCTGACCCTGGGCGGACTGTCCCTGCGCTCCGACACCGACATCACCCTGGCCACCAGCGGCGCCCGCTGCCCCGGCGTGCCGCACCTGACCCCCTTCCAGCTGCGCGCCGGGGAGACCCTGACCTTCGGCATACCTCAGGCCGGCCTGCGCACCTATCTGGCGGTGCGCGGCGGCATCGACGTCGAGCCGGTGCTGGGCAGCCGGGCCACCGACATCCTGTCCGGTCTCGGTCCGTCCGTAGTCAGCGCCGGCGACGTGCTGCCGGTCGGCACCACGGAGCGTCCCGTGCCCGGCGTCGACGTCGCGCCCGTGCCGGAGCCGACGAACGAGCTGATGCAGGTCCCGGTCAGCGCCGGTCCGCGACGCGACTGGTTCGACGACGAGGCGTGGGCGCTGCTGACCAGCCAGACCTACACCGTCGACAGCCAGTCCAACCGGGTCGGGGTCCGGCTCACCGGCGAGCCGTTGCAGCGGCTGCGCGAGGGCGAGCTGGTCAGCGAGGGCATGCTGCGCGGCGCGATCCAGATGCCGCCCTCCGGGCTTCCGGTCCTGTTCCTGGCCGACCACCCCGTCACCGGTGGCTACCCGGTGATCGGCTACGTCGACGACCTCGACGTGGACCGGTGCGCACAGCTGCGGCCGGGGCAGGAGCTGCGGTTCGTCGGCAGCGGTCGGGCCTAGCCGACGCCGGCCTCGATCTGCTCGACCGGCCGAGCCGTCGGCTCCTCGATGTGCGACACGGCCTCGACCCGGGGGTAGACCGGTTGCCACATGAGCTGGTGGATGTCGTGCAGAGGGTTGGCCAGCTCCCGGGTCGCGACCCCCTCGGCCATCGCCGCCTCGGCGACCCGGATCGCCACCGCAGCGGAGACCGAGCGCAGCTGGCTCATCGGGGGCAGGAGCGCGGCCCCGCGTCCCGCTGGCGCGCGCTCGGCCACAGCACGAGCGGCCGCCGCGACCATCCCGTCGGTGACACGGGTGGCGCGTACGGCGACGGCGCCCAGGCCGATGCCGGGAAAGACGAGGGCATTGTTGGCCTGGGCGATCTCGTAGGTGGCGCCGCCGTGGCTGACCGACCCGAAGGGGGAGCCGGTGGCGATCATCGCCCGCCCGTCCGTCCAGGCCAGCAGGTCCTGCGGGTCGGCCTCCGCACGCGCGGTCGGGTTGGACAGCGGCATGATGACCGGCCGGTCGCATCCTGCGGCCATGTCGCGGACGATCGCCTCCGTGAAGGCGCCGGGCTGTGCGGATGCGCCGATGAGGACGGTCGGCTGCACCTGCCCCACGACCTCGGCCAGGTCATACCGGCCCGCCACCTCGACCTGCCAGCTCAGGACCTCCGACTCCGGTCGCGCGTAGCGTCGCTGGAAGGAGCGCATGGTGGTCCCCGCGTGCAGCAGCCCACGGCTGCCCAGGCCCCAGAACCGCCGCTCGGCCTCCGCCGTCGACAGGCCTTCGTCCACCATGAGGTCGCGCAGAAGGTCCGCCACCCCGATGCCGGCGGTCCCGGCACCGTGCACGACGATCCGTTGGTCGCGCAGCCGCTCCCCCTTGGCCCTCACCGCGGCCAGGACGGCACCGGCCACGACCGCGGCGGTGCCCTGGATGTCGTCGTTGAAGGAACAGTGCTCCTCCTGGTAGGTCGCCAGGATGCGGTGGGCGTTGTCGGCCCCGAAGTCCTCCCAGTGCAGCAGTGCGTGCGGATAGTGCCGCGTGACGGCGTCGACGAACTGAGCGACGAACTGGTCGTAACGCTCACCCCGCACGCGCGCATGCCGCGCTCCCAGGTAGTTGGGGTCGTTGAGCAGGTCAAGGTTGTCGGTGCCCACATCCAGCACGATCGGGACGCCGCGCAGCGGATGGATGCCAGCGGCCGTGGTGTAGACGGCCAGCTTGCCGACGGCGATCCGGATGCCGCCGACCCCCTGGTCCCCGATCCCGAGGATCCCCTCGGAGTCGGTGACCACGACCAGGTCGACGTCCTCGGGTCCCTGACCGTGCGCGGCGAGTGCTTCGTCCATGCCGTCGGCGTCGTCGATCGACAGGTAGATCCCGCGAGGCCGGTCGAAGGTGGCACTGAACTTCTGGATCGCCTCGCCCACCGTCGGCGTGTAGATGATCGGGAGCATCTCCGGCAGGTGTTCCGCCACGAGGCGGTAGTAGAGGATCTCGTTCAGGTCCTGGAGCGCGTTGAGGAAGACGTACTTGCTGAGCGCGTCCGGCTGCCCCCGGAACTGGTCGTAGGTACGTCGCACCTGCTCGGTGAGCGTGTTCACGGCTGGCGGCAGAAGACCGGTCAGGCCCAGGGCACGCCGCTGCTCCGGGGTGAAACCGGGTCCGAAGTTGAGCATGGGCCGGGCCAGGACCTGACGTCCTCGGACGGCGATCTGCACCGTCTCTTCCCCCTCGACGGTGCGAAACTGGTACTGGCGCGGCATACAGCGACGCTAGTGCAGGGTGACGAGCCCGGGTATGGGGTCTGCTCCGGCCTCCGGGCGGTTTCGGTGGGGCGGTGCACATTTGGGGCGTACCCGGCGCGGCGACATACTGGTCGGATCACCGCTCGGTCCAGGCCTGCCCAAGCTACGACGAGACGGCGGCGGGAAGCCGACGAGACCCGACCACCATCGCCCACGACCTGACACGACCCGACAAGGACCACATGTTCCAGAGCACGCGCGGCCGGGTGCTGGCTCCGGTGCTCCTCGGCGTCGTCGTGGTCGCGCTCTGGGAGGCGGCCGTGCGGCTGGGTGCCGTCAACCCCTTCTTCCTCCCCCAACCGTTGGCCATCCTCCAGAGGGTGGTGCACGACGTGACTGGCCCGAACCTCAGCTACGCGTGGCCGACCCTGACCGCAGCCACCATCGGCAGCCTGGTCGCCCTCGTCGTGGCACTGCCGCTGGGTGTGCTGATCGCCCACTCCTCGACGGCTCGGGTCACGCTCGAGCCGTCCATCGCCGCCTCGCAGGCCCTGCCGGCCGTGGCCGTCGCTCCCCTGCTCGTCGTCTGGCTCGGCTACGGCCTGCCGCCCGTCATCGTGCTCTGCGCGCTGATGGTCTTCTTCCCCATCCTGGTGGCCACCACGCACGCGCTGACCCACATCGACCCCGACCTGGTGGGCGCCGCCCGCCTCGACGGAGCTTCGCACTGGAGCATGCTCACCGCCATCAAGCTGCCGCTCGCGCTCCCGGCCATCCTCACCGGTGTCCGCAACGGGTTCACCATCTCCATCACCGGCGCCATCGTCGGTGAGATCGTCACCGGGGGTCGGGGCCTCGGCCTGCTCCTGTCCGCCCGCGCCGCGTCCGCCGACACCGTCGGCATCTTCTCCACGCTCGTCCTGCTGTGCCTCGTCGCCGTCGTCGTCTACGCGACCATCGGCGCCGCCGCGCGCCGCCTGGCCCAGCACTGACCACCACCCTCCTTCCCTTCCCGCCAGGAGCCCATCTCATGTCCACTCGCAGAACCCTCACCGCCACCCTCATCGCGACCGCCCTCCTCGCCGCCTGCGGCCAGGGTGGGTCGGAGCCCGAGGCCGCGACTGTCTCCCCCCCAGCCGGGGCCGCGGCCTCCGAGACGTTCACGATCGGGCTGACCTACACCCCCGACGTGCAGTTCTCCCCGTTCTACGTGGCCCAGGAGCGGGGCTACTTCGAGGACGCGGGCGTCCAGGTGGAGCTGCGGCACCACGGTGCCTCCGAGGGCCTCTTCAGCGCGGCCATCTCCGGCGAGGAGGACCTCGTCGTCGCCGGTGGCGACGAGATGCTGCAGGCCGTTGCCGAGGGCGCGGACCTCGTCGCCACGGCGACCCTCTACCAGGACTACCCCGTCGTGCTCGTCGTCCCCGAGGACTCCGACATCCAGGGCCTGACGGACCTGCCCGGCCACAGCGTGGGAGTCCCCGGCGAGTTCGGCCAGACCTGGTTCGGCCTGCAGGTCCTCCTGGACCAGCTGGGGCCGGCTGCCGAGGAGGTGCAGGTGGAGACCATCGGCTTCACCCAGCTGGCCGCCATCACCTCGGGCCACGTCGACACCGTGATGGGCTTCGTCAACAACGAACCGGTGCGCCTGCAGGAGCAGGGGGTGGCGACGCGCACCATCCCCCTCGAGGACGACGTGCCGCTGGTGGGTATCAGCCTGATCGCCACCGGCCCGGCCCTCGACGAGGACGCCGAGGCGGTCCAGGCGGTCAACGACGCCGTGCTGCGTGCCGTCGCCGACATCGTGGCCGACCCGCAGGTGGCCGTCGACGCCGCCGAGCAGTACGTGCCGGACCTGGGGCTGGACGAGGCCCGGTCCGCCGCGCTGGCCACGGTCGAGGCCACCGTCCCGCTCTACGGCACCGGCGACCAGATCGGCGCGCTGGACCCGGAGCGTTGGACGCAGATGGCCGACTTCATGGGGCAGCACGGGCTGCTGTCGGCCGAGGTCGACGTGGAGGGTCTGCTGCACCAGCCGTGACCGACACACCACGGCCCCCGCGTCTCGCGGGGCCGTGGTGCGGGGCCGGCAGACTCCCGGTCGCCTCAGGCGTCAGGCGACCCGCCGGTAGAGCGCGGCGAGAGCCTGTCCGCCGCCGATGCACATGGAGACGATCCCCGTCTCCAGGTCACGGCGCACGAGGTCCTTGGCCACCCGCAGCGAGAGGATGGCGCCGGTTGCACCGACCGGGTGACCCAGCGCGATCGCCCCGCCGTAGGGGTTCGTCCGCTCAGGATCCAGCTCGGCGTCCCGGATGACGGCGACGGCCTGGGCGGCGAAGGCCTCGTTCAGCTCGACGGTGTCGACATCGCGGGGACCCAGGCCCGTCTGCTCGAACAGCTTCTTCAGCGCGATCACCGGCGCGTAACCCATGAGCTCGGGCTCCATCGCCCCCGTCGCCACCGCCTCGAGGGTGACCAGGCCGCTCAGCCCCGCCTCCCGGGCTGCTGACTCGGTGGCGAGCACCACGGCGGCCGCACCGTCGTTGATCCCGGAGGCGTTGCCGGCGGTCACGGTCCCGCCGGAGGCGAAAGCGGGCCGCAGCCCCGCGAGGGTCTCCAGGGTGGTGCCCGGCTTGGGGTGCTCGTCGACGTCGACGACACTCTCGCCGCGTCGGCTGCGGATCGTCACGGGGGTGATCTCCTCCGCGAAGACCGCCCGGGCGCGCTCACTCGTCGCTCGCCGCTGGGACTCCAGGGCGAACTCGTCCTGCTCGGCCCGCGAGACCTCGTACTTCTCCGCCACCTTCTCGGCGGTGACGCCCATGTGGATGCCGTGGAAGGGGTCCGTCAGCATCATCACGGTGCCGTCGACGAGGGTGCGGTCGCCCAGGCGCATGCCGTTGCGGGCGCCGAAGTCGTAGAACGGCATCCGGGTCATGCTCTCGTCACCGCCGGCCACGGCGAAGTCCACCCCTCCCCAGCGCATCTGCATCGCCGCCGACCAGATGGCCTGCAGACCACTGCCGCACAGCCGGTTGACGGTATAGGCGGGGGTACGCGTCGGCAGCCCCGCAGCGAGGGCGACCCGGCGGGCGTTGTAGGCGTCGGGGCCCACCTGGCCGATGCAGCCCATCACGACCTCGTCGATCTGGTCGCCGGAGACACCGGCCCGCTCGAGCGCGACCCGGGTCGCCTCACCGCCCAGCTCGTGCGCGGGCACGTCCTTCAGGGTCCCGCCGAAGCTGCCCACCGGCGTCCTGGCGCCGTCCAGCAGCACGATACTTTCTGGTTCCACGACATACCTCTCGTTGTTGTTGGCTCAGTTGCGGTGCCGAGGCGCTGGTCCCCAGCCGCCGCCCTCCGGCTAGGAGGTGATGTACCGCTGCGCGGCGCGCAGCAGTCCGGGCACGCCCTCCTCGAGGAGGGGCCCGAAGGTGTCACCGGGGCGCTCCCCCTTGAGGAACCGGGTCCTGATGGCCTCGCAGAAGACGGCCGACTTCCACAGGGCCAGCACCTGGTAGAAGGGCAGTCCGGACAGGTCGGCTCCGGTGGCTCGCCCGTAGTGCTCCACCAGCTCCTGACGCCGCCACCAGCCCTGGCGCGTGGTGACCGGCGAGTGATCCATCACGGTGGGCTCCCAATCCGGGTCGCTCCAGGTCGCGGTGAGATACCCGAGGTCGGCCAGCGGGTCGCCGAGGGTCGCCATCTCCCAGTCCAGGACCGCGGCCACGCGGCTCAGGTCCGTGGGGTCCAGCATGACGTTGCCCAGACGGAAGTCGCCGTGGACGACCGCGTAGGACGACTCCTCGGGGCAGTTGTCCTGCAACCAGCGGGTCAACGGCTCGAACTCCGGCAGCTCGCGCGTGGACACCTGGGGCCACAGCTCGGAGAACCGTCGCACCTGACGGCGCAGGTAGCCCTCCGGGCGACCCAGGGCCGCGACGGCGGGGTCGGTCACGTCGACCGAGTGCAGCCGCACCAAGGCATCGACGACGGCCCGCGAGGCGCGCGCCCGGTCCTCCGGTCGGTCCCGCAGCGCCTGCGGCTCCTCGGCCGTGACGACGAGACCGTCGACGAGGTCCATGACGTAGAAGGGCACGCCGAGCAGGGAGGCGTCCTCCTCGACGTCGACGATGGTGGGCACCGGCACCCCCCGGGGGCCCAGGACCGCCTGGAAGCGGGCCTCGCGCATCATGTCGTGGGTCGAGGGGGGCAACGGCGGCCGTGGTCCGCGGCGCAGCACCATGCGCCGGGCGTTCTCGCCCTCCCCCCGCTGCAGCAGGAAGGTGAGGTTCGACTGACCGTCGCCGATCCGTCGCCAGCTCAGCGCGCCGGCGCCCAGCCCGCGCTCATCGAGCCAGCCGGTGACCGTGTCGACGACGAGCACCGGTGGCACCGGCATCGCCTCGGCCTGGCTGGAGGTGGCGACGACGTCCACGCCGTCCGGCACGGTGACGGTCATCAGCTCCCCTCCCCAGGGGTCACGACGTCCAGGCGGGCGGCACCGGCCTCCACCTGCTTGCGCCGCGCCGAGGACGCGCGGCGGGAGATGGCCCACCGGTGGGTCTCGCTGGACCCGTCGTAGATGCGGAAGGGCCGCACCTCCAGCAGGTACTGCATGAGCGGCAGCGCCTCGGAGACGCCGTCGCCCCCGCACAGCTGGATGCTGCGGTCCACGACGCGGTAGATGGCCTCCGCACAGTGCACCTTGGCGATCGAGGACATCGCGGACCCCGCCTTGGGGTCGCTCTCCAGCAGCCGTGCCGTGCGGTCGATGATCGCGTCGGAGGTCTCGATGTCGATGACGGAGTCGGCGATGAGCGCCTGCGCCAGGCCCAGGTTGCGCATCTGCGCACCGAAGAGCTCGCGGTGCTCGGCGCGGTCCAGCGCCGTGTCCAGGGCGCGCCGCGCCAGCCCGAGCCAGCGCATGCAGTGCGTCAGCCGCGCTGGACCGAGTCGCACCTGGGCGTAGCGGAATCCCTGGCCCACCTCGCCGAGCACAGCGGACTGGGGCAGCCGCATCCCCTCGAGATGGACGTAGGGGTGGCCGCCCGCGATCGCGCGTTCGGTGGTCTCGATCTGGGCACCGACACGCCACCCGGGCACGTCGGTCCGGGTGAGGAACATCGTCGCCCCCGGCGCATGGGTCGCCCCCTGGGCGTCGGTCCACTCCGGCGTCCGCGCCATGATGATCGCGATCTGGGCGTCGTTGGCCCCGCTGATGAACCGCTTCGTACCATCCAGCACCCACGAGTCCCCGTCGGGGCGAGCGACGGTGCTCAACGCCTCAGGGTCCGACCCCGCACCGGGGTGCGGCTCGGTCATCGCGAAGGCGGACCGCACCTCTCCCCGCACCAGCGGGCCGAGGAACTCCTCCTTCTGCTCCTCGGTGGCGATGAGGGAAAGCATGTGCATATTGCCCTCGTCGGGCGCCATGCAGTTCAGGACAGCCGGGCCGATGGGCGAGTACCCCGCCTCCTGCAGCACCGGCGACCAGGCGCTCAGGGCCAGTCCGAGCCCGCCGTACGCCGCGCTGGACACCGGCGCGTAGACGCCCGCCTCGCGGGCCAGCTGGCTCAACCGCGTGAGCTCCTCCGGCGCCAGGGCATCCCCCGGCGCAGGCTCTGCAGGCACGATGACCTCGCGGACGAAGCGACGGACCCTGGCGACGGTCTCGGCGAGCTCGGGCTCTAGCTGGTCAGGACGCACGGGGGCCCACCGCCCTCTCGAGCCTGTGGGGCGCGGCACCGGGGCTGGTCAACATCGACGACTCCTCTGAGTTGATCGACCGAGCGAGCGCTCGGTCGCCTCTATGACGTAGTCTGGGGCCGCCCGTGAGGCCCTGTCAAGATGAGGAGTCCAGATGACCTCCACCCCACCCGGCCGCGGGCCGTGGCGGCAGCACGACGAGGACGACCTCCCCGTCATCCTGCGCGCCGCGCTGGACTGCTTCGTGAGCCAGGGCTACCACGGCACCACCACGCGGCAGATCGCTGGCCGGTCCGGGCTTTCCGTCCCGGGGGTCTATCACCACCACGCCTCCAAGCAGGCGCTGCTGGCGGCCGTGATGGAGCACGCGATGGAGGACCTGTGGTGGCGCAGCCAGGCCGCGGCCGAGGAGGCAGGACCCACCCAGTGGGAGCAGCTGGCCGCCCAGGTGGAGTGCCTGGTGCTCTTCCACTCCCGCCGTCAGGATCTGGCCTTCATCTCCTGGAGCGAGATCCGCAGCCTGGAGACCGAGCACCGGGTCGCCCACATCGAGCGCAGGGACCGGCAGCAGGCCGTGGTGGACGCGATCGTCGCGCGCGGCGCCGCCGAGGGGGTGTTCCGCGCCGGGCGGCCCAAGGAGGCAGCTCGTGCGATCACGACCCTGTGCGTCTCGGTCGCCCAGTGGTACCGGGCAGACGGCCCGTTGTCCCCCGATGAGCTCGCCGCCGAGTATGTCGACCTCGTGCAGGGCATGCTGCGGTGCGGCGGCCCAGCGCCTGCGCCTGCGTCAGGAGAAGAGATTTCGTCATGGGCATGATCACCCTGGTCCGCCACGGGCAGGCGTCGTTCGGTACCGATGACTACGACCGGCTCTCCTCGCTGGGCAAGGCGCAGTCCGCGACGCTCGGCGCCCACCTGCGTCACGCCGGCCGCCTTCCTGACCTCGTGCTGGTCGGCGGGATGCGGCGCCAGCACGAGACCTACCAGGCCCTGGCGGACGCGGCCGGGTGGGACCACGTCCCCGTGCGGGAGGACCCGGCCTGGGACGAGTACGACCACGAGGCGATCGTCTCCGGGGCCGAACGGCCAGGTCCGGCCGACCCTGGCCAGTCCCCGGTGTCGGCCCCAGGTCGCACCGTCGCCACCGGCGACAACGTCACCTTCCAGCGGAGGCTCGACGCGGCGCTCGTGCTGTGGACACGCGCGACCCGAGGCGGACGTTTCGGGGAAGAGACCTGGACGCAGTTCCACACACGCAACCGGGCCGGGCTGGACCGGGCCGCGGCCGAGGCGGGGCCGGGCCGTTGGGTCGTCGTCGTCACCTCCGCCGGACCGATCTCGCTCGCCTGCGCGCGGCTGGCCGTGGCCCCGCCCCCTGGCGATGCCGACGGCGCCCCCGACGAGGCCACGCTGCGGCTCTGGCCCGCCCTGAACCGGGTGCTGGTGAACAGCTCGCAGAGCCGAGTTGTCGTGGGGCGATCGGGGCTCACCATGCTCTCGTTCAACGAGCACCAGCACCTTGCCCCGGACCAGGTGACCAGTCGCTAGACGCCGGACCGCACGGCATACCGAGAAGACCGCCCCCGGCAGTGGCCGGGGACGGTCCTCGCGGTGCGGGTCGGGTGCAGGTCAGGCACCGGTGCCGAACTTGGCGGCGACCCTCTCCTGGCTCACCTTGGGGGTCCAGCGGTCCTCCTGGTCGGACCAGAGGTCCCGCAGCTTGGGGATGACCTGTGTCCCGAACAGCTCGTTGTTCATCATGGCCACCTCTTCGGGCAGGTTGCCGACGTGCATGCAGGTGATGAGCTGACCGATCCGCAGGTCGGTCGCGAGCTCGCGCACGCGCTGCTCCACCCGCTCGGGCGTGCCGGCGATGATGTAGCCCAGCTCGTCGTACTCCCAGAAGGAGAGCTCGCCCTTGGCCGCCTTGGCGCGCTCCTCGTCGGAGATGGTCTTCTCCCGGTTGAGGTTGGCCTTGATGGAGGCCTGCGAGTTGTAGCCGGGCGGCGTGGCGAACTCCAGAGCGGTCGGGTTCTGGCGGTAGAAGTACTTCACCGCGTCGGAGTAGAGCCGCTCGGCCTCCTCGTCGCTGTTGGCGCAGCAGATGACCTGGGTGAAGGCCATCCGGTTGGGGTTCATGTTGGCGCCCTGGCTCTCGGTGTAGTCCCAGAAGCCCTTGACGATGGGTTCGGCGCTCTGTCGCCCGGAGAAGGACAGGTAGCCGTAGCAGTAGTCGAACTCGTTGACGACGTCCCAGGTCTCGACGCTGCCGCTGCCGGGGATCCAGATCGGGATCTGCTCCTGCACCGGACGGGGCCAGACGTTGATGTAGCGCAGCTGGGTGTAGTCACCGCTGAAGGCGAAGGGCTCCTCCTCCTTCCACGCGCGCAGGATGAGCTCCCGGGCCTCGTGGAAGCGGTCCCGCAGCTCGATCGGCGGGATGCCGTAGGAGAAGGCACTGTCCATCGGGGTGCCGAAGACCATCCCGGCGATGACTCGTCCGCCGGAGAGGGTGTCGAGCATCGCCATCTCCTCGGCCACCCGGACCGGCGGGTTATAGAGCGCCAGGGAGTTGCCGCACAGGGCGATGGCCGCGTTCTCCGTCGTCGCCGCCAGGATGGAGGCGATGAGGTTGGGCGATGGGGTCATCGCCAGGGAGGTCTGGTGGTGCTCATTGAGCAGCAGGGAGTCCCAGCCCAGGGTGTCCGCCTGCTGCATCAGCTTGATGTACATGTGGTAGTCGCGGCCGACCTGCTCGGGATCGGCGATCGAGGCCGGCGGCGTCACCCAGGAGCTGTGAACGGTGTCGCCGTAGTCCTCGGGGAGCTTGGTGTAGTACTGCTGCGCGAACCAGTGGAACTTCATGCTGACTCCTTCCCCGCCTCGGCGGGTACCGGGTCGGCGAGGAAGTCGCCGACCGCCTGCAGGAAGGCGTCCTCCTGCTCGATCATGGGATAGTGCCCGGCCTCGGGGATGGTGACCGTCCGGGCGTTCGGGATGAGGCTGGCGAAGGCTTCGGCGTAGGACGCGGGGACCAGGCCGTCCGACGCGCCGCGCACCACGAGGGTGGGTGCCTGGACGTAGGGGAGACGCCGACGTAGGCCGCGCTCCGCGATCGGCCACATGAACTTCGACGCGGTGCCCAGGTTGCGGGCCGAGAACAGGATGGCCTCCTGCTTGTCGCTCGGGTCGGCCAGGTTGGTCGGTTCGGTCGCCGGCCGGTCGCCGTGCCACAGGGCGGCGGCCACGCTGGCTCGGTCCCCGAAGGGATCCTGCGCCGGCTCGTTGTTGTCCCAGAGGCCGAAGGGGTCTACCAGCACCAGCGAACGGACCAGCTCGGGCGCCAGCGCGGCCAGCTCCGCGGCGAACATGCCGCCCAGAGAGTGGCCGACGAGGTCGATCTGCTCGGCGCCGAGCGAACGGACCAGGGCCCGGTGGAAGTACGCGACGTCGTGGATGTCACGGAAGTGCTCAAAACCGGTCGAGCTGCCGTATCCGGGAAGTTCCGGGGCCAGGACCCGCCGGCTCTCGGCAAGACGTTGCAGGAACGAGGCACCGCCGGGATGGCGCTCGAAGCCGTGCAGATAGACGAGCGGCGCTCCGGAGCCGCTCTCCCACACGTCCACCTCATAGGTGCCGACGTGCGGAATGGTCAGGATGTGCATCAGGAACCTCCTTGTTCTGTCGTGCCGGCCCGGGACCCGGTCCGGCCATCCGGACCGACCATGTCGGTCCACCGGCAGCGCGCCGCGTACCGGCGCACGTGCTGGACATCTCTGCGGAGCCTGTCCACCAGGCTCTGCTCGTCGACGAACGCCACCTGCAGGCGGATCGGGGCCAGGAGCCACACCGGCAGCAGGTGGTCGTACAGGTCGTCGGCGTAGTCCAGGACGAACGCCTCGAGGAGGCGCACCCCCTGGCTGCCGTAGTAGGTGGGTCGGGTGCCGACGGAGACGGCGGCCCAGCGGAGCTCGCCCGAGCGGACCGCCACGGCGCCCACGTAGACCCCGTCACAGACCTGGTCGTCGTCCGGGCCAAGGAGCACGTTGGCGGTGGGGAAGCCGAGCGTCCGGCCGCGCTGGTCACCGGGGACCACCCTCCCGACCACGTCGGGGATCATCGAGGTGACGTGGGTGGGCAGCTGGTGCTCCGGACGCTCGGCGACCATCAGTCCGTCACCCCGACACCGCGGAAGTGCGGGGTGTAGGCCGGGGTGTAGCCCTCGGGGAAGACGACGTTGTCGGTCCACGCGCTGGGCGGGGTAAAGAGCATGACCGGCACCTCGCGACGCAGGTCCTTCTCCTCGGCGATCATGTCGTGGATCCCGGGCAGACGCTCCTCGTTGGTCGTGCCCTCCAGCGAGCGCTCCCAGGCGTCCTGGAACTCCTCCGAGGTGTTGTTCCACGGGTTGCGGAACTGACCCTCGAGGTTCTGCTCGTACTGGTTGGTCGGGTCCAGCAGGGGCGCCGAGGCGCCGATGTAGGCGTTGCCCTCCTGGCGGGAGAAGAAGGTGACCGGCGTCGTGGGCGACTCCACCACCCGCGTCTCGGCGGTCAGGCCGACCTCGGCCAGCATGGGGATGACCGCCTCGGCGATCGCCCTGTGGTCGTCGAGCGCGGGGATGAGCATCTCGAACTCGACCCCGTCCTCATACCCGGCCTCGGCGAGCAGCTCCTTGGCGCGCTCCGGGTCATACCCGTAGTCGGGGTTCTCGATCGTGACGTCCGGGTTGTAGGCCCAGTGGTCGGGCGGCAGGTGCTGGGCGATGGGGTAGCCCGCGCCGAAGAAGACGCCGTCGATGATGGCCTGCCGGTCCACGGCGAGCTCGACCGCGTGGCGGACCTTGGGGTCGTCGAAGGGCGGTTCACCGCTGTTGAACGTCCACCGGAACTCGGTGGTGCTCAGCGACGGCGCGACGTTGAGCCCGGAGGCCTGCGCGGACTCCTGGTCCTGCGGCATGAAGTAGGTCAGCTCACCCTGCCCGGTGGACAGCATGTTCACGCGCGTCGGGGAGGCGGTCTGGACGTACACCTCGTAGTTCTTCGCCTTGGCTGCCTCGGGGTCCCAGTAGTCCTCGTTGCGCTCCCACCGGCTGACCTGGCCCGGGATGTACTCGGTGAGCTTCGCCATACCGGAGCCGACCGGGTTCTGGTCCAGGTCCGGGTTGTCGAAGGCGGCCGGGCTGATCATCGAGCCGGCCCGCTCGGAGAGGACCGAGGGCAGGTTGGCGCCGGGTCCGTTGAGGTTGATGCGGACCTTGAACTCCTCCGGTGCCTCCACGGACTCGATCCGGGCCAGGGACCCCTTGATGGCCGACTCCTCCAGGGTCATCGCCCGCTCCAGGTTGGCCTTGACGGCCTCGGCGTTGAACGGCTCCCCGTCGATGAAGGTCACGTCATCCCGCAGCGACATCTCCAGCGCGGTGCCGTCGTCGACGAACTCCCACTCGGTCGCCAGCATCGGCTCCAGCTCACCGGCCTCGTTCTTCCAGATGAGCTGGTCGTAGGCCAGCCAGAAGAAGATCATGTCCCAGGCGTTCCCCGAGCGGTGAGGATCCATGGTGGAGGGGTTCTGGACGAAAATGTAGCGGAACGTGCCGTCAGGGTTGATCTCTCCGGTCGCGCCGGTCACCCCACCCGTCGAGGCACCCTCCTCGGACCCTCCGCCGTTGCCCCCGCCGCACGCGGTCAGGGCCAGGGTGCCGACCAGCACCACACTCAATATCCTGCGTCGTGACGTCAAGACACACACTCCTTCGTGCGGGACCCGGACTGTCTACCTCGGGTCATCAGGTGGCCGACCGGGCCACGCGGTGTTCTGCGAGTACAGCGCGGATCACCCGCGACGCCAATGGGGAGAAGCACACAAGGTCGCGAGCATCTGTAGTCATGAATCCACCGCGTGGCCGGGGCCTTGAGCTGCCTGCGCCCGGGACGCCGGCAGCGTCCCAGGTCAGCCGGTGAATTGACCGCCGGCCGGGTGCAGCATCTGGCCGGTCATGAAGGAGGACTCATCGGTCGCCAGGAAGAAGCAGGCTGCCGCCTGCTCCTCCGGGGTGCCGTTGCGACCCATCGGGGTGATGCTCATCGCCTGGGCGTGGGCGGGACTGTCCTCCGGCACGTCCCACATGGGGGTGGTGGTGTAACCGGGGCCCACCGCGTTGACCCGGATGCCGGTCTTGGCCAGCTCCAGGGCCATGACCTTGGTCAGCATGTGCACGCCGGCCTTGGAGACGCAGTAGGGCGAGGCGCCGGCCAGCGGGATCTTCGCGGCCGAGGAGGCGATGTTGATGATCGATCCACCGCTGCCCTGCTTGAGCATCTGCCGGGCGGCCGCCTGGCCGGTGAGCATCACGCCGGTGACGTTGATGTCGATCACCCGGCGGAAGATCGCCGGGTCGAGGTTGTGCACGTGGAAGGTGTCCTTCTCGACCCGCTCCACCCGCTCCTGCGGAGCTCCGGCGACGGTCACGCCGGCGGAGGCCACCGCCACGTCGAGACGCCCGAAGGTGTCCACCGTGACCTGAAGCATCCGGTCGGTGTCCTCCTGGCTGGTGGTGTCAACCTGCACATAGACGGCGCGGCGGCCTTCCGCCTCCACGCGGGCGACAGCGTCGTCGCCGGGCTGCAGGTCGGCGATGACGATGTCAGCGCCTTCACGGGCGAATCGCACGGCGCAGGCCGCTCCGATGCCGCTGGCGCCGCCGGTGATGAGGGCGACCTTTCCGGTCAGTGCTCCCATGGGGGATTCTCCTTGTGGTGACGAGGTGTGAAAATGGATGGACAAAGACGGTCCGAGGAATCAGTCACCCGTCACACCGACGCCGCGGAAGTGCGGCGCATAGGCGGGGGTATATCCCTCGGGGAGGACGACGTTGTCGGTCCAGGCTGACGGTGGGGTGAAGAGCATGACCGGGAACATGTTCAGCAATTCCTTGTCCTCTTCGATCATTGCGTGTACACCCGGAAGCCGTTCCTCGCGAGAGGTGCCCACGAGAGACTGGTCCCACGCGTCGGTGAACGCCTCCGAGGTGTTCTCCCAGGGGTTGGCGAACTGACCGGAGAGGTTGCGCTGGTACTGGTTGGTCGGGTCCACCACTGGAGCGCTGAGCCCTGGGAAGGCGTGCCCTTCCTGGCGGGAGAAGAAGGTGACCGACGTTGTCGGTGACTCGATGACGCGGGTCTCCGCCTTCAGCCCCACCTCGGCGAACATGGGCACCATCGCCTCCGCGAGGGCCCGGTGGTCGTCGAGACCGGGGATGAGCAGCTCGAACTCGACGCCGTCACCGTAGCCAGCCTCGGCGAGCAGCTCCTTGGCCTTCTCCGGGTCGTACCCGTAGTCGGGATTGTCCGGTGTCACCTCAGGGTGGTAGGCCCAGTGGTCCGGGGGAAGCATCTGAGCCACTGGTTCCCCGGCGCCGAAGAACACCCCGTCGATGAGGGCCTGCCGGTTGATCGCGTGCTCCGCAGCCTTCCTGACGCGAGGGTCGTCGAAGGGCTCCTTGCCGGCGTTGAAGTAGAAGGCGAAGATGTTGCTGCTGCGCGAGGGAGCGACGTTCAGGCCGGCTGCCTCGGCGGACTCCTGGTCCTGCGGCATGAGGTAGGTCAGCTCACCCTGCCCCGTGGACAGCATGTTCATGCGGGTCGGCGAGGCGGTCTGGGCGTAGATCTCGTAGGTCTTGGCCTGAGCAGCCTCCGGGTCCCAGTAGTCCTCGTTGCGCTCCCACCGGTTCACCTGCCCCGGGATGTACTCCACCAGCTTGGCCATCCCCGAGCCCACCGGGTTCTGGTCCAGGTCCGGGTTGTCGAAGGCGGCGGGGCTGATCATCGAACCGACCGTCGACGACAACAGGTCGGGCAGGTTGGCGCCGGGTCCGTTGAGGTTGATACGCACCTCGAACTCGTCCACCGCCTCCACCGACTCGACCCTCGCCAGCGAGCCCTTGAAGGCCGACTCCGGCAGCGTCTTGGCGCGCTCCAGGTTGGCCTTGACCGACTCGGCGTTGAACGGCTCACCGTCGATGAAGGTCACGTCCTCCCGCAGCGTCAGCTCGAAGGCCGCCCCATCGTCGACGAACTCCCACTCCGTGGCCAGCATCGGCTCCAGGTCGCCCGCGTCATTGCGCCAGATCAGCTGGTCGTAGGCGAGGGAGAAGAAGATCATGTCCCAGGGGTTGGCCGAACGGTGCGGGTCCAGGGTGGAGGGGTTCTGCACGAAGATGTACCGGAACGTGCCGTCCGGGTCGATCTCCTTGGCGGCCCCGTCGTCGGCGGCCGCCGCGTCTGAGCTGACGTTACCGCCGCCACCGCAGGCACCGAGCACCAGGGATCCGGCGAGCACAAGACCCAGTAATGAACGAATTCGAGACATCAACACTCCTTCGTGTCGAAGGGCGGACGACCACAGCCGTTCCGCTGGCGCCACGTGCGGTGCAGCGCCGGGTGGAAAGTTCGTGCGAGCCTCGTTGCCATTCCGTGAGGCTTGCACGGTGGATCTACCGTGACGTGGATCACGCGAGGCGACAATGTGCGCGTAGCCACAAAGGGGTGGACCTTAGTGGGGTCTTCTCCCTAGGCGCAGTCGTCAGGTCATCACGCGTCAGTCGGCCGCCACGCCGACGCCGCGGAAGTGCGGCGCATAGGCGGGTTCGTAGCCATCGGGCAGGACGACGTTGTCGCTCCACGCGGAGGGAGGGGTGAAGAGCATGATGGGGAAGCTGTTGAGCAACTTCTTGTCCTCCTCGATCATCGTGTGGATACCCGGCAGCCGATCGTCGCGGGAAGTGCCTTCCACCGAGGCATTCCAGGCTGCGGTGAAGGCTTCGGAGGTGTTCTCCCAGGGGTTGGCGAACTGGCCGGGGAGGTTGCGCTGGTACTGGTTCGTGGGGTCGACCACTGGTGCCGAGAGACCGACAACGGCGTTGCCCTCCTTGCGGGAGAAGAAGGTGACTCCCGTCGTGGGCGACTCGATGACGCGGGTTGACGCCCTCAGTCCCACCTCCTCGAGCATCGGCACCATGGCCTCCGCCAGGGATCGGTGGTCATCCAGGCTCGGGATCAGGAACTCGAAGTCCGCCCCGTCCGGGTACCCGGCCTCCGCCAAGAGCTCGCGTGCCCTGTCCGGGTTGTAGCCGTAGTCGTCATTGTCCGGTGTCACCTCAGGGTGGTAGGCCCAGTGGTCGGGCGGCAGCGACTGCGCCACGGGCTTGCCCGCACCGAAGAAGACCCCGTCGATCAGGGCTTGCCGATCGATGGCGTGCTCCGCCGCCTGCCGGACCCGGATGTCATCGAATGGTGGCTTGTCCAGGTTGAAGGACATGGAGAAGATGTTGCTGCTCAGGGAGGGCGCGACGTTGAGACCAGCAGCACTCGCAGGATCCTGGTCCTGCGGCATGAGGTAGGCGAGCTCACCCTGCCCGGTGGAGAGCATGTTGACCCGCGTTGGGGAGGCGGTCTGGGCGTAGATCTCGTAGGTCTTGGCCTGAGCGGCCTCCGGCTCCCAGTAGTCCTCGTTGCGCTCCCACCGGTTCACCTGCCCCGGGATGTACTCCACCAGCTTGGCCATCCCCGAGCCGACCGGGTTCTGGTCAAGGTCCGGGCTCTCCAGCGCGGCCGGGCTGATCATCGAGCCCACGGTCGAAGACAACAGGTCTGGCAGGTTGGCTCCGGGCCCGTTCAAGTTGATCCGGGCCGTGTACTCCTCGACCGCTTCCACCGACTCGACCCGGGCCAACGAGCCACGGTGAGCAGATTCGGGCAGGGTCATCGCCCGCTCCAGGTTCGCCCTGACCGCCTCGGCGTTGAACGGCTCGCCGTCGATGAAGGTCACGTCCTCCCGCAACGTCAGCTCGAAGGCCGCCCCATCGTCGACGAACTCCCACTCCGTGGCCAGCATCGGCTCCAGGTCGCCTTCGGCGTTGCGCCAGATCAGCTGGTCGTAGGCCAGGGAGAAGAAGATCATGTCCCAGGCATTGGCCGAACGGTGGGGGTCCAGCGTCGAGGGGTTCTGCACGAAGATGTACCGGAACGTCCCGTCCCGGTCGATCTCCTTCGCAGCCCCGTCGTCGGCGGCAGCGGAGCCCGAGCCGGCGTCGCCGCCAGCACAAGCACCGAGTACCAGGGATCCTGCGAGGACAAGTCCAAGAATCGGACGGATCTGAGACATCAACACTCCTTCGTGTCGAAGGCGGCACGACCACGGCCGTTCCGCTGGCACCGCGTGTGGCGCAGTGCGGGGTTCTGGACATCCAGACAGGGCCTTTCCGGCGTGCGGTCAGGTCTGCACTGGTGCGTTCTACCGTGACGTGGATCACGAGGAGCAACAATGTGCGCGTAGCCACAAAGGAAACGTTGAGCCTGGGAGGTTCCCTCTAGCCTCGGGAAGCCAGGGGGTTGAGATGCACCTAGGCCAGCGTGACCATGTCAGTCGCCGGTCACGCCCACACCGCGGAAGTGCGGCGCGTACGCGGGCACGTAGCCCTCGGGCAGGACCACGTTGTCGCTCCATGCGGAAGGCGGGGTGAAGAGCATGATGGGGATGACGTTGCGCAGCTCCTTGTCCTGCTCGATCATCGCGTGGACGCCCGGGAGTCGCTCCTCACGGGAGGTCCCCTCCAGCGAGGCGTTCCAGGCCTCGACGAACTCCTCGGAGGTGTTCTCCCAGGGATTGGCGAACTGGCCCGGCAGGTTCCGCTGATACTGGTTCGTCGGGTCGACGATCGGCGCGCCGGCCCCCGGGTAGAAGTCACCCTCCTGGCGCGAGAAGAAGGTGACCGCCGTGGTGGGTGACTCGACCACCCGGGAGGACACCGTGATCCCCACCTCGGCCAGCATGGGCACCAAGGCCTCCGCCAGGGCACGGTGGTCGTCCAGGCTGGGGATGATCATCTCCAGCTCCAGGCCGTCGGCATGGCCGGCTTCGGCCAGCAGCTCCCTGGCCTTCTCCGGGTCGTAACCGTAGTCGGTGTTGTCCGGGGTGACCTCAGCGTGGTAGGCCCAGTGGTCGGGCGGCAGCATCTGGGCGAGCGGCTTGCCCGCGCCGAAGAACACCCCGTCGATGAGGCCTTGGCGGTCCACTGCGTGCTCGATCGCCTCACGCACGAGCGGATCGTCCAGGCCCTCCTTGCCTGCGTTGAGGTAGAGCGAGAAGATCGTCGTGCTGAGCGAGGGCGCGACCGTGAGCCCAGCTGCCTCGGCGGACTCCTGGTCCTGCGGCATGAGGTAGGTCAGCTCGCCCTGGCCCGCGGCCAGCATGTTGACGCGGGTCGGCGAGGCGGTCTGGGCGTAGATCTCGTAGGTCTTGGCCTGCGCGGCCTCCGGGTCCCAGTAGTCCTCGTTGCGCTCCCACCGGTTCACCTGCCCGGGGATGTACTCCACCAGCTTGGCCATCCCCGAGCCGACCGGGTTCTGGTCCAGGTCCGGGTTGTCCAACGCGGCGGGGCTGATCATCGAACCCACGGTGGAGGAGAAGAGGTCAGGCAGGTTGCCCCCTGGTCCGCTGAGGTTGACGCGGACCCTGTGCTCCTCGACCGCCTCCACCGACTCCACCCGAGCCAGCGAGCCACGGTGGGCCGACTCGGGCAAGCTCATCGCCCGCTCCAGGTTCTCCCTGACCGCCTCGGCGTCGAACGGCTCACCGTCGATGAAGGTCACGTCCTCCCGCAGCGCCAGCTCGAAAGCAGCCCCGTCGTCGACGAACTCCCACTCCGTGGCCAGCATCGGCTCCAGGTCCCCGGACTGGTTCTTCCAGATCAGCTGGTCGTAGGCCAACCTGAAGAAGATCATGTCCCACGGGTTGGTGGAGCGGTGGGGGTCCAGCGTTGAAGGGTTCTGCACGAAGATGTACCGGAACGTGCCGTCCCGGTCGATCTCCCCAGTCGCCCCCGAGACACCGGTGCTCGTCTCAGCGTCGGCACCCCCGTCACCCCCGCCGCAGGCACCCACCAGCAATGCGGCAGCAATCAGGCTGGTCAGGATTCTTCTCCGTGGCATCGATGCTCCTTGCGCTCTCCGGGCCAGCCTCGTCGCCACCCATCACCCCAGGCTGGTGTGCCCCATTCAGGGACGCAATGTGGTGCCGCCCATGTCTGGGGGTGGGGTTGCGGGTCGTGGTCCACCGCCCGCCGGGCGCGTCAGACCGTGCCCCCCGAGGCCGAACCAGGCCACCAGCAGACCCAGGGCACAGACGACCAAGCACAGCACCAGGCTGGCCCGCACGCCCGCGAGCTCGGCGGCACCGCCGAGGGTGCCGGACCGCCGGGCCATCGAGGCGACGAGGATGGTCACGGCGCCGGAGACGCTGATGAAGAAGGCGCCGCCGACCTGCTGGCTGGTGTTGACGACGCTGGCTGCCAGCCCGTGCCCCCCGGAGTTCGACGACGAGAGCGCCAGGCTGGTGGCGATCACGCCCATCATCCCCTGCCCGAGGCCGATGAGGACGAACGGGGCGACGAAGGACGCCTTCGTCATCTCGGGGGTCATGGCCCAGGCCAGGAGACCCAGCCCGAGGCTCAGGCCGACCAGCGCCAGCAGCAGCGTCGGCCTCAGCGGGAGCCGGTCGAGCAAGCGGGGTCCCAGCTGCGCCCCCAGGGCGATCGTGGCGGTCCAGGGGAGGAAGAGCAGGCCGGCGGTCAGCGCCGAGTAGCTCAGGACGTCCTGCATGAAGATCGAGCAGAGGTAGTAGACACCCATGCCCGTGCTGGCCAGGACGATGAAGAGGTAGCCGATGCCCGCGTGCCCCTGCATGAGGGTCGACCAAGGGAGAAGCGGGGCCGGTGACCGTCGCTCCACGAGCAGGAACACCCCTGCCATCAGCAGGGCTCCGACGAACCCCGTGATCGTCACGACAGAGATCCTCGGCAGGCTCTGCGGCGCCTGGGAGAGGGCCAGCAGGAACAGGCCCATGGCGGTGGTCACCGCGACGGCGCTGAGCACCCCGCTGTGCACCCGTGCCGTGCGAGGGCTCCGGGGGACGACCCAGAGGACCCCCACCAGGAGCAGGACGATGGCGGGTGCGCTGAAGAGGAAGATCCAGTGCCAGTTGAAGACCGTGGTGATGAGCCCGCCGATGACGTTGCCGAGGGTTCCTCCGATCGCTCCCGCCCCCGCCCAGATGCCAAGGGCCATGCGCCGAGGTCGCGGCTCGCTGAACTGACCGGCCAGCAGCGACAACGCCGCCGGTGAGGCCATCGCCGCACCCACCCCCTGCAGCGCGCGGAAGAGGATGAGCACCTCTCCCGAGGCGGCGGCCGCACAGCCGACGGAGGCCGCACCGAAGACCACCATCCCGATCAGGAGCACGGTGCGGCCGCCGAGCAGATCGACGACGCGGCCTCCGGCCAGCAGGAAACCGCCGAAGGTGAGGACGTAGACGGTCACCACCCACTGCAGCCCTGCGGGGGTCATCCCCAGGTCCTCGCGGATCTGTGGCAGCGAGACCATGACGATGGTCGAGCCCACGATGAGGACGAACTGGACCCCGCTGAGGACACCCAGGAGGAGCCGCTGCCGGGGGGTCACCCTTCGTCGGCGGGCTTGGGGCTCACCCCCGCGGTCGAACCCCCGTCGATGCTGATGACCTGGCCGTTGATGAAGGCGGCCTGGTCAGAGGCCAGGAAGGCGACCAGGTTGGCCACGTCCTCGGAGGTGCCCACACGGTAGTACGGCAGGGTCTGCAGGGTGATCTCTTCGAGCTGGGGGGCGTTCGCGATGAGCTGGGGGGTCAGGATGACCCCGGGCGCGATGCAGTTGGTCCGGACCCCGTCGCGGCCGTGCTGCACCGCCAGGTATCGGGTCAGGTGGGCGACCGCGGCCTTCGTGGTGCCGTATGCGGTGAGCCCGGGGCTGCCGCGCAGGGCGGCCTGGGAGGCCATGTTGATCACCGAGCCGTTGCCGGAGTCGATGAGGTGTGGCAGCGCAGCCTGGGTGGCGACCACGAAGCTGCGCAGGTTGACCTCCCACGCCGCCTCCCAGATCGACAGGTCGTTGCTCAGGACGGTGCCGTCGGTGCCCCAGGCGGTGGAGGTGATGGCGACGTTGTTGTGCAGCACGTCGAGCCGGCCGTACGTGTCCACGGCCTTGGCGATGACGGCCCGGACCGACTCCGGGTCGCGAGCGTCGAAGCGCACCGCCAGGGCGGCGTCTCCGATCGAGGACGCGACCGCCTCGGCGGCGTTCATGTCGTAGTCCGCGACCACGACGCTCGCGCCCTCCTCGGCCAGGCGACGGGCAGAGGCTCCACCGATCCCCCCACCCCCACCGGTGACCACCGCGACTCGGTCCTTCAGCAGCTGTGCCATGAGCGTTCTCTCTCTCGGTCGACGTTGACGATGGTTCGATCCTGTCCGGGGAGCCGCAGGCGGACAACGGACGGGCGCACACAACCTCCGGCTCCGTGGTGTCGGTTGACCCGCCCCCGGGGGGTGCTCAGCCGGGGGTCTTCACCAACCCGCTGTCTGCCCGGTCCGGGACCAGGTGGCACGCGGAGGCCCCTCCCCCGGGCAGCGGGTAGGCCGGGGGGTCGACCTGCACGCAGACGTCCATGACGTACGGGCAACGGCTGCTGAAGCGACACCCCGGCGGCAGGTTGGACGGGTCCGGCGGGTCGCCCTGCAGCACCATCCGCTTGCGCTGCCGCTGGATACGCGGCGAGGGCACCGGTACGGCACTGCGCAGCGCCTGGGTGTAGGGGTGGGTCGGGCTCTCGAAGACCTGGTCCACGTCCCCGTGCTCGACGACCCGCCCCATGTACATCACGGCGACCCGGTCGGAGATGTGCCGCACGACCGACAGGTCGTGGGCGATGAAAAGGTAGGCCAGCCCCAGCTCCGCCTGCAGCTGCTCCAGCAGCTCCAGCACCTGGTTCTGCGTCGAGACGTCCAGGGCGCTGACCGCCTCGTCGAGGATCAGGAGCTGGGGCTTGATCGAGATCGCGCGGGCGATCGTGATGCGCTGTCGCTGGCCGCCGGAGAACTCGTGCGGGTAGCGGTTGCCGTAGTCCGGCTCCAGACCCACCTGTCGCAGCGACTCGGCGACCCGCTCGGCCTTCTCGGCCCGGGTCAGGGTGGTGTGCGCGTCCAGAGGCTCGGCGATCGAGGCACCCACGAGCATCGACGGGTCGAGGGAGGAGTACGGATCTTGGAAGACCATCTGGATGTTCTGCCTGGCTGATCGCAGCTGCTTCGCCGGCAGCCTCAGCAGCTCCTGGCCGTTGAGGTGCACCGTGCCGGCGTCCGGCTCGACCAGTCGCATCAGGCCGCGGGCCGTCGTCGACTTTCCGCACCCCGACTCCCCCACCAGGCTCAGGGTCTCGCCCGGATAGACGTCGAAGGAGACTCCGTCGACGGCGTGCACCTCCGGTGCGGGGGTGCGGCTGAAGAGCTGTCGCCGGCCGCGGAAGGTGACCCGCAGGTCCCGGACCGACAGCAGCGGCTGCGGCTCGAGTGTGGTCGGCTCGAGTGTCGTCGGCTCGCTCATCACGACGTTCCTTCCAGGATCAGTTCGTCGGCGCGGATGCACCGCGAGGTGTGTTCGGGGTGGACCTCGAGCAGGGGGATGGTTCCCTCCTTGCAGGCCTCGACGGCATACGGGCACCGGGGGTGGAAGCGGCACCCCTGGGGGAACCGCCCGATCCGGGGCGGGGATCCCGGGATGCTGCGCAGCTCCCCCTTGTTGTCCAGCCGGGGCATCGCCGCGATGAGGCCCTCCTGATAGGGGTGCTGCGGCTCCTCGAAGACACGGTGCACCTCCGCCCCCTCGACGATCTGTCCGGCATACATGACCATCACGCGGTCGCAGATGTCTGCGACCACGCCCAGGTCGTGGGTGATGAAGATGACCGAGATCCCCCGCTCCTCCTGGATGCTCTTGATCAGGTCGAGGATCTGCGCCTGGACGGTCACGTCCAGCGCCGTGGTCGGCTCGTCGGCGATCAGCACCTCGGGGTCGCAGGAGAGCGCCATGGCGATCATGACGCGCTGCCGCATACCGCCGGAGAACTCGAACGGATACTGGTCCACCCGGCGCTCCGGGACGGGGACACCGACCCGACGCAGGAGCTCGATCGCCTCCCGGCGGGCCTGCTTGCGGGACAGGCCTCGGTGCCGACGCAAGGGCTCACCGATCTGGTCCCCCACGGTGAAGGCCGGGTTGAGGCTGCTCATCGGCTCCTGGAAGATCATCGCGATGCGCTCGCCCCGGAAGGCCGACATCGCCCGCTCGTCGAGGCCGGCGATGTTCTCCCCGCCGAGGGTCAGCCGTTCGGCCCGGATCCGGGTCTGGCGCCGGGGCATCAGCTGGGCGATCGACAGGCAGGTGACGCTCTTGCCACTGCCGGACTCGCCGACGAGGCCCAGGGTCTCACCGCGACGGAGCGAGAAGCTGACACCGTCGACGACGGTGGCCCATCCGTCTCCGGTGAGGACCTCGACCTCCAGTCCCTGGACATCGAGCAGGACGTCCTCGGCGTGCTCCTGCGGGCTCATGGGGCCTCCTGTGGGCTGCGTTGGTGGGTATGGCGTACGGGGTCGGGTGCTCGCGCGGCTCACTCCTTGCGCTCCTCGCGACCCAGAGCGTCCCGGAGCCCGTCGCCGAGGATGACGAAGGTGAGGACGGTCAGGGAGATGAGGATGCCGGGGTAGATGCCCAGGTGCGGGGCCCGCCTGAAGTAGAGGAAGCCGTCGCGGATCATCGAGCCCCAGCTGGTGTCCGGGGGCTGCACTCCGAGCCCGAGGAAGGACAGGCCCGCCTCCGAGAGCATGGCGGCTCCGGAGGTGACCGCGATGGCGACGGTCAGGGGCGACATGGCGTTCGGGACGATGTGGCGCAGGATGATGCGGTAGGTGGGGGTGCCGATGCTCCGGGACGCCTCGATGAACGTCTCTTCCTTCAGCCCCATCACGACCCCGCGCATGAGCCGGATGAACCGCGGTGCCAGCAGCAGACCGACCGCGATCATCGCGTTGACGAGGTTAGGACCGAGGATGCCCACCAGGGCGATCGCGAGCAGCAGCGGGGGGAAGCTCATGCCGGCGTCGTTCAGCCGCATGATGACGGTGTCGACGGGTCCGCCGAAGTAGCCGGACACGAAACCGGCGGGGAGCCCGATGGCGAGCGCCACCGCCAGGGCGATGACGACGGCGAACATGCTGGTGCTCGTGCCGGTCAGCAGGCGGGACAGGATGTCCCGTCCGAGCTGGTCGGTTCCCAGCAGGTGGCCCTCCGACCCGGGCGGCAGGAGCACCTTGGTGAGGTCCTGCTGGGTCGGATCGTGGGGGGTGATCCAGGGTGCGACGATCGCCAGGAGGGTGAGAGCCAGCAGCACGCCGAGGGCGATGACCGCGGAACGGTTGCTGCGCACACGCCGGAGGAAGTCCCCCAGCGCGCCCGGTCGTTTGCCGGCGATCGGCGCGACCGAGCTCGCCTCGGCTGCGCCGTCGACACGGGTGGCGGTCGGCTGCACAGTCTCTTCTGCGGGAGGGATGCTCATCGGGGGCGCACCTTCGGGTTGAGGAAGCCATAGGTGACGTCGACCAGCAGGTTGACGATCATGGCGACGAGGACGGCGATCAGGACGATGCCCTGGATGACGGGGATGTCGCGCTGGGTCACGGCGTTGATGGCCACCATGCCCATCCCCGGGATGCCGAAGACCTGCTCCACCAGCAGCGCGCCTCCGAGCATGAAGGTGATCTGCACACCCAGGACGGTCACCAGGGGCACGCTCGCGTTCTTCATCACGTGCTTGCCGATGACGACCCAGCCCTGCAGGCCCTTGGCGCGGGCGGTGCGCACGTAGTCCTGCTTCATCACCTCGATGATCGAGCCCCGCAGCTGACGCGCACTTTCCGCCGCGGCGGCCACACCGAGGGTGATGGCCGGCAGGATCAGGTGACGCGCCCACTGCCCGGGGTCGTCCGCCAGCGGCACGTACCCGGTGGCCGGCAGGACGCCGAGGTTGATGCTGAACAGGAGCACCAGCATCATGCCGAGCCAGAACGAGGGCAGCGCGATACCGACCGACGATCCCAGGCTGGCGAGCCGGTCGATCCAGGAGCCCTGACGCAGGGCGGCGACGATGGCCAGCGGGATGGCGATGACCAGCGAGACCAGCACGGCAGCCGCCGTGAGCGCCAGCGTGACCGGCAGACTGTCGGCGATGCTGCGCGCCACCGGGCGGCTGGTGAACAGGGACGTCCCCAGGTCGCCCTGGACCGCGGAGACCAGCCAGTTCCAGTACTGGATCAGCACCGGGTCGTTCAGCCCGAGGCGCTCGCGGACCGCGGCGACCTGCTCGGTCGTGGCGTCCGGTCCCGCGATGGTCACGGCCGGGTCACCCGGGATGAGCAGGACGAGGCCGAAGACGACGAAGGTCACGATCAGGAGGACGGGTAACGTCGTGATGAGGCGCGTCAAGAGAAACTTGCTCAAGTGCCTACTCCATAAGGGGTGGATGTGGATGGGTTGTCGCGGCGCCGGGGACGGACGTCAGTGCGCGGAGTAGCCCCCGTCGACGACCTGGCAGCTGCCGGTCACGTACGACGCGGCGTCGCTGGCGAGGAAGCCGACGATGCCGACGATCTCTTCGATGGTGCCCAGACGGCCCAGCGCCGTGTCCTGGGCGATGGCCTGCTGGATCTCGGGTGTGAGTCGTTCGCGGTTGAGGTCGGTGATGACGTAGCCAGGAGCCACCGCGTTCACCCGTATGCCGTCGTGGCCGTACTCCATGGCGGCGCTGCGGGTCAGCCCGATCACTGCGTGCTTGGCCGCGACGTAGGCGGAGGCGTGCGGCCGCCCCACCGTGCCCAGGACCGAGGCCATGTTGATGATCGAGCCGCCGCCGGCCCGCTGCATGACGGGCAGCTCGGCCTGCAGACAGTGGAGGACCCCGTCGAGGTTCGTGTCCAGGATCCGGCGCCATTCGGCGAGTGGATAGTCGGCCACCGGCACCACGGCCCCGGCCACACCGGCATTGTTCACCGCGATACGCAGCGGGCCCAGTGCGGTGGCCTGCTCGACGGCAGCCTGCACGCTGGCGGGCTCCCGCACGTCGAGGTGGCAGGACTCGGCCCTGCCCCCGTGGTTGGTGATGTGCGCCGCGACCTCATGCGCTGATTGCTCGTCGAGGTCGGCCACCAGGACAGAGGCACCTCGACCGGCGAGGTGCACAGCAATCTCCCGGCCCAGACCTCTGCCAGCGCCGGTGACAAAAGCGCTGCGACCGCCCAGGTCTATCGTCATTGATCCTCCTACTGGGTTGCCGACCACAATGGAGCAGGGCCGCCCGCGAGGGGTATGGAGAGACCTACCCATCTGTGGGAGTCAGTGTGGTGCAAAGTCCACATCACGCTGACGGCAGGTCCCGTAGCGTCAATGCGCATGACCCCCACCGCTACCCAGAACCATCACGTCGTCGGCGTCACGGACTTCGGCGGTCCTGACCAGCTGGGCGTCCACGAGGTCCCGGCTCCCCTGCCCGGCCCCGGAGAGGTCCGCATCCGTGTGGCGGCCGCTGCGGTCAGCCCGACCGACACCCACCTGCGGGCCGGGACCTACGGGACCTACGGCACGCAGCCTCCCTACGTCCCCGGCATGGATGCGGCCGGCGTGGTGGACGCCGTCGGGGAGGATGTTCCCTGGCAGGTCGGGCAGCGGCTGATGGCGATCGCGCTGCCGACCGGGCAACCCGGTGGCGCCTACGTACAGCACCTCGTCGGCCCCTGGGAATCGATGACGGTGGTTCCCGACTCCGTCTCGCTCGCCCAGGCGGCCACCGTCCCGATGAATGGCCTGACCGCACTCCAGGCCTTGGCACTGCTGGATCTGGCCCCGGGCAGCACGCTGGCGGTGACGGGCGCCGCCGGCACCTTGGGCACCTACCTCGTGAGCCTCGCCCGCGCCGCGGGCCTGGTCGTCGTCGCCGACGCCGCGGCCAAGGACCGTGAGCTCGTCATGAGCCTCCGCCCGGACCACGTGGTGGAGCGGGGGCCGGACGTCGCGCAGGCGATCAGGGAGCTCTTCCCCGACGGTGTCGATGGCCTGGTGGATGGCTCGGTCCAGGGTGAGCAGATCGTTCCCGCCCTGCGCGACGGTGGGCGACTGGCTACCGTCCGCTTCTGGGAGGGGCCGGACGAGCGCGGGATCCAGACGTTCCCGGTGCGGGTCCGCGACGAGTACCTCGCCCAGGACCGGCTGCAGCAGCTTGCGGCCTACGCCGAGGACGGCACGCTTCCGCTCAAGGTGGCTGCCGAGCTGCCCTATACCGAGGCGGCCGAGGCGCACCGGATGCTGGAAGCCGGCGGGGTGCGCGGACGCATCGTCCTGACCTTCTGACGGGGGCGAGCCCTGTCCGACGAGACCTAGGAGAACCCGCATGTTGTTGGCCCACCGCGAGAGCGTGACCGTCGACGCGCCCTGCGAGGCCGTCTACGCGATCGTCCGTGACGTCACCCGCACCGGTGAGTGGAGCCCGACCTGTCGATCCTGCCAGTGGGAGGACCCGAGCATCACCGGGGTCGGGGGCCGCTTCACCGGGCACAACGTCAGCCCGAGCCGCGAATGGACGACCACCTCCACCGTGGTCGCCGATGACCCGGGGCGCGAGTTCGTCTGGGGGGTGGGCCTCGGGTATGTGCGGTGGGGGTACCTGCTCACCCCCCGGTCCGACGGCGGCTGCGAGCTGACGCACACGTGGGAGTTCACCGAGGCAGGACAGCAGTACTTCCGCGAGCGCTTCGGGGAGGAAGCTCCCGCCCAGGTGGCAGTCCGGACCGCGTCTGCGCACCATGACATGCCGCTGACGCTCCAGGCGATCAAGGGCATTGCCGAGCGCGAGGCCGGCAGCTCTGGCCGCGGTGCGGACCCTGCCGACGCCGTCGGCGACCCTCTCGGCTGACCGTCAGCTCACCGCGCGGGCCGGTCCCGCCGCGGGCGGCTCCGCCAGCAGCTCCTCCAGGGGTAGGTGCTGGGTCAGCCGGTAGAACTGGAGGGCCAGCTGCATCTCCAGCGATCCGGCCGGTTCCCGCCACGCTTCGGTCCCGAGCACGTGGTCGATGCGCGCCAACCGCTGGTAGACGGTGTTTGGGTGGACGAAGAGGGTCGTCGCGGCGGTGCGTGGGTTCTGACCAGCCTCGAAATAGGCCTCGAGGGTCTCCACGAGCATCGCGCCATGGTCGCGGTCGTAGCGCATCAGTGGGCCGAGGAGCCGGTCGAGCATCCGGTCCACCCGAGCCCGGGTCGTGCCCTCGAGCACGAGCCCCAGGGCTCCGAGGTCGTCGCGGCACAGGACCTCGCCGGACCGACCCAGCGCGAGGACGATGCGCAGGCACCGGGACGCCTCGGCGTGGGTCGCGCGCAACTGGGAGTAGTCGGCAGCCAGCCCGCCGACGCCGCCGCTGAGCACCGATCCCGGGGCTGCTCGACGCAGTGCGTCGCGCACCTGCTTGATGAACCCCTGGGGGTCGGCGAAGGCGGACAGGGGGACGACGGCGACGATGTCACCCGCGTACTCCGAGGCCAGTCCGCGCACGGGTCCGGTGATGCGGGCGCACAGCTCAGCAAGCTGCTTACGGGTGATCTCACCGCTGGCGCTCAGGACGAACACCCAGTGGGGGGCGTAGGGGTCCAGCAGGCCGGAACGCTGAGCACGCCGCTCGACGACGGCTGGGGATGGCGCCCGGTCACTCAGCAGGTCGTCGATCAGCTCACCGCGCAGCTGTTGCTCGACGAAGAAGGTCTGCCGCTCCAGCAGCTCCAGCACCCCGGCGGTCTGGGCGCTCTGCTCCAGGTTCTGCACCACGACCGCGGTCTGTGCCTCGCTGAAGGCTGCGAAGAGGTAACCCAGCCGGGAGTTGCCTGCGCGGACGGGGACGAACCACCGCTCGCGCAGGACCGAGTCCTGCTGGGACAACCGCTCGGTCGACGTACCGGATCCTGACGCGAGCGCGCCCGCCTCCTGGGTCAGCTCCGGCACGACGAACTGTGCCGACGGCAGTGCGTGGACGGCGACGACGTCCCCCTGCTCGTTCACCTGGCCCAGGACGTCGGCCCCCAGGAGCTCGCACACCGCGGCGACGAAGTCGTGGGCCGATGCCCGGTCCAGGGCCAGGGAGGTCAGCTGGGCATGAGTGTGCGCCGAGCGTTGCAGCGCCAGGGTTCGCTGCCTCAAGGAGTCGTTGGTCTCGCGCAAGCTCCGCGCGTTGCGCTCCAGCTCCTCGATCAGGTTGGCGTTGGCTAGGGCGATGGCTGCCTGGTCACCGAGCGAGGCCAGCAACGCCATCTCGGAGGCGCTGAACCGGTGCTTCCTCCGGTTGGCGATGAAGAGGGCGCCGATGGTCTCCCCGCCGGAGCTGATCGGCACACCCGCGATGCTCTGGATGCCGTCGGCCTCGACGGCGGCCGCGACGGACGGCACCCGCTCGATGTCCGGGTCCTCCAGGTAGCTCTCGGTCCAGAACGGCCGGCCGCTGGAGATGATCTTGCCTCCGATACCCTGACCCGGCTTCTGGCGCACCGACTCGATGGAGGCGCTGAGCGTCCCGGCGGTGATGCGCATGTAGGCGTCACCAGCTGCCTCGTCCTTCAGGGCGACGTAGCACGAGTCAGCCATGAGCAGGCGCCGCACCCGGTCCACGATGGCCCGGAGCACCTCGTCCACATCCGTGAAAGAGGTGAGGTCCCGTGCGGTGTCGAACAACGCGTGCAGCTCGCGCTCCCGCTGACGGTGTTCGGCCACCTCCTCGCGCGCTCGCAACGCCGCACCCAGCAAGGCCGAGACCAGCTCCTGGGTGGGACCGGGCGGGAGCTGCTGCACCTGGGCGACGACCTCGTCGACCAGCTGCTCGTCGGGATTGCCGATGAGGGCGGAAAGCCGCTCGCCCAGCGCCTTGACCGGCATCTCTGTCACGTCGTCCACCGTTGGACTCCTTCTATACAGGCGGGCCCGGCCAAATGGCCGGGCCCGCCGTCCGTGCGCGATCACCAGGGGCGTCGTGCCCCGTGGCCGTGGTCCCCGGTCAGGCCGGGCGGCTCAGGAAGGCGGTGATGGCCGCCAGAGTGTCGTCAGGGTACTCCAGGATCATGCCGTGGTTCCCGCGCGGCAGGATCTGCAGGTGGGCGTTGGGGATCAGCTCGGCCATCTCCACCGACTGCCACGGCGGGGTGAGGGTGTCCTCGGCCCCGGCCAGCACCAGCACCTTGTTGGTCACCGTCGGCAGCTGCTCCCGGGAGTCGTACACGCGCAGACCGGCGGCCTGCCCGGCATACCCCTCGTAGGAGGTGGGGTGCGGATCCATCTCGGCCGCCATCCGCTGCGTCTCGTAGAGCGCCTCGTGGTTGGTCAGCGCCCGGGGCGTCAGCGCCCAGGCGAGACCCTGGACGGCGAGGGCCGCGGGCTCCAGGCCGGACTGCCTCAGGATGAGACCGGCGTCCAGCCACGCGTCCTGCACCTTGGTGTAGGACGGGAAGGCGTTGAGCAGGACCGCCTTGTCGATCAGCTCGCCGTGGTTGATGAGCAGCGACTGCAGGAGCGAGCCGCCCAACGACCAGCCCACCGCCGACACCGGCCCGAGGTCGAGGGACCGCAGCAGGGCCGCGATGTCGTCGGCCATGCCGTCGATGGTGTAGGGACCCTCCGGCACCGGGCTGCGGCCCGTCCCCCGGTTGTCGACGGTGATGACGGTGTAGGACTGCGCGAGCGCGGGAGCCACGGTGGCCCACGCGCCGGAGCTGAGACCCAGACCGGCGATGAGAAGCAGGGGCGGACCTTCCCCTTGGATGTCGTGGTGCAGCTCAACGGTGCTCATGTCATGCCTCCTGGTCAAGGAACTCGGTGACGACCGTGAGGAACTCGTCCTCGCGCTCGAACATGGGAAGGTGCCCGGCCTGCTCGACGACGTGCACCTGCGCGCCGTCGATGGCGTCCGCGAAGGCGTGGGCGTAGGACACGGGGACGATGCCGTCGGAGGCGCCGTGGACGATGAGCGTCCGCGCCTGCAGGTAGGGCAGTCGCCGGCTCAGACCCCGGTCGGGGATCGGCCACAGGAACTTCGTGCTCGAGCCGAAGTTGGTGGTCCGCTCGATCGCGGCCTCCAGCCCCGAAGCCGCGACGTTGGTCTCGCTGCCCTTGTTGGTGGTGTCGTGCCACTTGGCCTCGTCCAGCTCCGGCGGCATGAGGGCGAAGACGTCCGCCACCGGCTCCTCGTCCGACCACAACCCGTAGGAGTCGACCAGAACCAGGTTGCGGACCAGGTGGGGGGCCACCACGGCGAGCTCGGCGGCGAGCATGCCGCCGAAGGAGTGCCCGATGATGTCCACGCTGCCCCAGCCCCAGTCCTCGACCATGGCCCGCAGCGCGAGGGTCACGTCCTGCAGGTCGTGGATGGCCTCGAAACCCGTCGACTCCCCGTACCCCGGGAACTCCGGTGCGCGGACATCGCGCTTCTGCGCCAGCCGGGTCAGGAAGGGTGCGTCACCCGCGTGCCGCTCCACGCCGTGCAGGTAGAGCAGCCCGGGGCCCTCTCCCTGCTGCCAGACCCGCACCTCGAACGGACCGGCCTGCTGCTTCTGCATCGTCATCGTCAGCTCCCCTGCGTCGCGCCGAGGCCGGCCGAGACAGCGGCGACCCGCTCCTGGCTGGCCTTCGGGGTCCAGTGATCGTCGTACTCGCTCCACAGGTCGCGCAGCTGGGGTGCGACCTTGGTGCCGAAGAGGTGAGTGTTCTCCGCCGCCGTCTCCTCGTTGAGGTTGCCCATGTGGAGGCTGGTGATGAGCTGGCCGATGCGCAGCTCGGTGGCCAGCTCACGCACGCGCTGGGCGACGCGGTCCGGGGTGCCCGCGATGATGAAGCCCTTCTCGTCGTACTCCCAGAAGCTCATCTCGCCGCTGACCGCACGACGCGCGTCCTCCGGGTCCATCCCGGCCGTGCCGTCACGCTTCATCTGCGTGGTCATCGACTTCACCGTGTTGTAGCCCGGGGCGAGCGCCCAGCGCGCCTCGGGGTTGCGGATCCGGTTGAACGACTTGACCGCCTCGTAGTACTTCTTCTCCGCCTCGGCGTCGCTGTCGGCCACGCAGATCAGCTGGGTGAACGCCATCCGGTGCGGGTTCATGTCGCCGCCGTTGGCCTCCACGTAGTCCCAGTAGCCCTGGACGATGGGGCGGGCAGCCTGCAGACCGGAGAAGGACAGGTGGCCGTAGCAGTAGTTCTGTTCGGTCACCAGCTCCCACGTCTCGATGCTGCTCGACCCGGGCACCCAGACCGGCGGCGTCTCCTGGACGGGCCGCGGCCACACGTTGACGTAGCGCAGCTTGTTGTACTTGCCGTTGTGCGCGAACGGCTTGGGCTCCTTCCACGAGCGCAGGATGAGCTCCCGGGCCTCATGGAAACGCTCGCGCACCTCCGAGGGCGGGGTGCCGTAGGCGAAGGTGGAGTCCATCGGGGTGCCGAACACCATGCCGGCGATGACGCGACCGTCGGACAGGCAGTCCAGGTAGGCCAGCTCCTCGGCCACCCGGGTCGGCGGGTTGTACAGTGCCAGGGAGTCGCCGATGACCAGGATGGCCGCGTTCTCCGTCGAGCTGGCCAGGCTGGCGGCCAGCAGGTTCGGCGACGGTGTCACCGCGAACGGGGTCTGGTGGTGCTCGTTGACCGCCAGCCCGTCGAAGCCCAGACGGTCCGCCTGCTGCATCAGCCGGATGAAGGATCGGTAGTTCTCGCCCATGCGCCGCGGATCCATCAGCGCGATGTCGCTGTCCATCCACCCGCCCTTCCCGGGCGGCGGCCAGTCCTTAGGGAGGTCCTCGTAGGTGACCTCGGCGAACCAGTGGAATTTCACAGTAGTTCCTCTCTGAACTAACAGGTCGCTCGCCGACCTCGGTCCCAGCGTCGCTGGATCATCGTCGGCGTTCAACGGGCGTGCGCACACCAGAAGCCGCTAATGGCTGTGCATGCACACACGCGCTCACGCTAGGGGTGGACCACGACCTTGATCGTGGAATGGGTGTCTGCCTGCCGCTGGAACGCCTCCTGCACCCGGGCCAAGGGAAACCTGTCCGAGACCAGCTCCGCCAGCCCGAGACGCCCGGAGCTGGCGAGGGCGAAGGCCTCCTGCACGTCGTCCATCGTGTAGGCGAAGGCTCCGCGCAGGAGCAGCTCCTTCTGCACGACGGCGTTGACGTCGACCGCCGGGGGCGTCGCGAACAGACCCGCGAGGGAGACAAACCCACCCGCGCGCACCAGTTCGAGGGCCTGGGCCAGCGCCGACGGGGCGCCCGAGCATTCGAAGACGCCGCCCAGCGCCCCGGACGTCTGATAGGGGGAGACGGTCTGACCCCACCGTTCCAGCACCACGGGCCGGACCTCGTCGGGCGCCAGGACCAGCGCGCCCGCCTCCTCCGCCGCACGACGCCGCACGGGTGAGGTGTCGACGCCGATGACGGTCTCCACACCAGCGTCCAGCAGGACCCTCACCACACACTGTCCGATCGTGCCCAGGCCCGCGACCAGGACCGGCTCGCCCGGAGGCAGCTGCTCCCTGCGGACGGCACGCACGGCGACCGAGAGGGGCTCGAGGAAGGCACCCTCCTCCATCGTCATCGAGTCAGGCATGAGGAAGATCTGTCGGCCCAGCTGCGCGTCCGGGACTCGCACGCGCTGGGCGAGGCCGCCCTCGGCACCACGCAGTCCGGAGCAGAGGTTCGTCCGCCCTTCGCGGCAGCGGTCGCACTCGAGGCAGGGGACGGCAGGGTTCACCGCGACCCGGTCACCCACCGAGAGTCCCTCGACCTCCTGACCGAGTGCGGTCACCGTCCCGGCGAACTCGTGACCGAGCCGCTGGCCGGGTGTGGACCACTGGCCCTCCAGGAAGCGGTGCACGTCGGAGCCGCAGATGCCGCAGGCCCCCACCTCGATCTCGACGTCGCGGGGCCCGACCGCGGGCGGCGTGACCGGCACCAGGTCGATGCGGCCGACCTCCATCCAGACAGCGGCGTCGATCTGCTGGTCCGCGACGCCGACGGTTGCCTGCGTGGAGGTCACTGCAGTGCCTCCGACCGGGAGCCCAGCCGGCTCACCCACTCGCGGACGGCGATGTCGTCGATCAGGCCGCGCTGGTGGTAGGGGTCCTGCTCGACGGTGCTCCGCGCCTGATCGGCGCTCTCGGCCGCGACCACGAGCAACGCTCCGGGGTGCTGGTCGTCGGAGTAGGCGCCGCACAGCAGGAGGGCCTCCTGCTCCTGCAGCCCGAGGAGGAACTGCACGTGCGCGTCGCGGTGCTCGAGCCGCGCGTCTGCGCTGTCGATGCCGTAGGTGTAGTGGACTGCGTAGGTTGTCGTCATGATCGGAGGCTAGGGAACCGGCGCAGCCCCCGGAATGGCGGCGGACACACGATGTCCCGTCGAGGTGTGTGCGCTCTACCAGTCGTGTTCCGGGCAGGATGGGACCCACCTGTCGTCGGGCCCGGACCGCGGCCCGACATCCGGCATACCCCCGTGAGGAGCCTCCATGCATCTTGAGCTCGACCGCGGCCAGGTCGTCCTGGCCGACGCCCGGACCTTCGACAGCTTTCACGTGGTGCGCCCCTCGGACGTTCCTCCGGAGCCCTTCGCCGCGGCCCTGCAGGAGCAGGGCGCAGGCCGGCTGGTCGAGGACCACGTCCAGGTGTCCACCGCCTGGTTGCGTGCGCAGGCGCCGGACGATGCGTGGTTGAGCAAGCTCGACGCCATGGTCGACTACGCCTTCGGGAAGGGCTGGACGGACGAGGAGCGCACCTGGGTGCGCGCCCACGTCGTGACCGACTGAGGTCCGGGGGTCACCGAGTCCGTCCGTCGACCTCGAGCACGAGCGTGGGCCGCACCCTCGGAGGGTGCGGCCCACGCTGGTGCCGTCGTGCGGGACCTCGCCGTTGTCTCAGGCGTCGGTCTGGATCTCCTGCAGGTCGTCGCTGACCCGGTATGGAGCGGTCGTCGCCGCTGCCACGTCCGCCTGGCTCACCCCTGGCGCCAGCTCGACCAGCTCCAGACCGTCCTCGGTGACGTCGAAGACGGCCAGGTTGGTGATGATCCGGTCGACGACGCCCTTGCCGGTCAGCGGCAGGCTGATCTCGTCCACGACCTTGGGGGAACCGTCCTTGGCGACGTGGTCCATGAGGACGACGACCTTCTTGGCACCCTGCACCAGGTCCATACCGCCGCCCATCCCCTTGACCATCTTGCCAGGGATGATCCAGTTGGCCAGGTCACCGCAGGCGTTGACCTGCATACCCCCCAGGATCGCCGCGTCGATCTTGCCGCCGCGGATCATCGCGAAGCTCGTCGCCGAGTCGAACAGGCTCGCACCGGCACGCAGGGTGACGGTCGCCTTGCCGGCGTTGACGAGGTCGGCGTCGACCTCGTCCTCGGTGGGGTAGCGCCCGGTGCCGAGCACCCCGTTCTCGGAGTGCAGCACGATCTCCACGTCGTCCGGCACGTGACTGGGCACCAGGGTGGGCAGGCCGATGCCCAGGTTGACGTAGTCACCGTCGCTGAGCTCCTGGGCTGCCCTGGCGGCCATCTCCTCGCGCGTCAGCCCGAGGCGGCCCTCCTCCCGTGGGGGTGCAGCAGGAACCTCGGCAGAGTCCGCGGCGGACCGGACGGCGCGCACCTCGATACGCTTGTCGGCCGCCTGCTCGGGTGTCAGCGGGACGACCCGGTGCACGTAGATGCCGGGCAGGTGGACCTCCGACGGCGGGATCTCACCGGCCTCCACCAGCTCCTCGACCTCGGCCACCACGACCTGCGCGCACATGGCTGCCGGGGCGTTGAAGTTGCCGGCGCTCTGGCGGAAGACCAGGTTGCCGTGCCGGTCGCCCTTCCAGGCCCGCACCAGCCCGAAGTCGGTCGTGATGGACTCCTCCATGACGAACTCGGTCTCCTCGCCGCGGAAGGTGAACACGCGGGTCTCCTTCGGCGGGGACTCCTTGAGCACCTGGCCTCCCTGGCCGTACCGCCATGGCAGACCACCTTCGCTGACCCAGGAACCGCGGCCGGTGGGGGTGAAGAAGGCCGCCAGACCTGCACCGCCCGCCCGCATCTTCTCGGCCAGGGTGCCCTGCGGGATCAGCTCGACCTCGAGCTCGCCCTGCAGGAACTGCCGCTCGAAGGTCTTGTTCTCCCCCACGTAGGAGGCCACCATCCGCCGGATGCGTCCTTCCCGCAGCAGCAGACCTAGCCCCCAGTCGTCGACGCCGGCATTGTTGGACACTGCCTCCAGGTCGGCTGTTCCGGCGTCCAGGAGAGCCCCGATCAGCACACTGGGGATGCCGCACAGACCGAACCCGCCGACCGAGAGCCGTGCTCCGTCCGGGATGTCGGCGACCGCCTCTGCCGCGCTGTTGTACACCTTGTCCACGTTTTCTCCTTCAGGCCTGGTACGGGCTCGCGCCCGTGCGGTTGATGACGATGTGCGGGAAGCTCGCGGTGCGGGAGGCCGCCAGGACCATGCTGACCACGGCGACCACGTCCGCCACCCGGATCATCGACTCCTTGGGGACGCGGTCGGCGACCCAGTCCGACATCTCGGTGTCGACGTAGGCCGGGGAGATCGCGGTGCCCGTCACGCCGTGCTGGCCGACCTCGACGTTCACCGACTGCATGAGGGCGATGAGCGCCGCCTTGCTCGCCCCGTACGCAGCCAGTCCCTCCTCGGGGTAGAGGCCCTCCACCGAGCTGAGCGCGAGGATGCGTGATGCCCGCTCCGGCTCGCTCTGGGCGCCGGCGCGAAGGAGGTCCATGCCGCCGGTGACCAGCTGGAACGCCGACCGTGCGTTGACCGCGAGCTGCTTGTCGTACCGCCGCATGGGGTAGCCCTCCAGCGGGGCCGCCGACCCGACTCCGGCGGCGAGGACGAGTGCGTTCAGGGACCCGTACGCCTCGCGGTGCCTGGCCAGGACCGTCTCCACGGCGTCCGCGTCGGCCATGTCGGCCGCGACCGTCTCCACGCGCGGTGCGCCCAGGTCCCGCAGCTCGTCGGCGGCAGCCGCCAAGGCATCCGCACGACGGGCCGCGATCGTGAGGGCGTAGCCCGCCCCGGCCAGGTGGTCCGCGATCCCACGCCCGATGCCCCGGGTCGCCCCGGTCACCAGCGCACTGAGTTGTGTCACGTCATACATCCCTTCGGTTGGTCGCCCCTCATCGGACGACGACGATCTTCCCGTTGCGCCCCGACCGGTCGGCGTGCTCGAACGCCCGCACCGCCTCGTCCAGTCCGTACTGCGCGGCGACGGGCACAGCGGCCACCCCCTGCGCCGCGAGCTCCAGTGCCTCCCGGGAGATCTGTGAGAGCAGGTCCGGTGAAGTCTCCGCACGCGCCTTGGGGAGCCAGAAGCCGGTGAGGGTGATCCCCCGGAAGACGACAAGCCTGGTGTCGACCGAGCAGGGCTGCCCGGACAGCAACCCGTAGGTCAGCACCGTAGATCCGGCGGCGAGGGTGTCTGCCAGGTGTCCGGTGCTCTCGCCCCCCACCGCGTCCAGGGCCAGGGTGGGCTCGACGCCACCGGTCACCTCCAGGACCTGCTGGCGCAGATCCGGTCCCCCGAGCAGGACCGGTCCGCTGGCGTCGGCGATCTCGGCCGCTGCCTGGCGAGAACGCACCACGTTGATGACCCGGTAGCCCTGACGGTGGGCGACCTTGTCCACGGCCCGTCCGTAGGCCGAGTTGGCGGCGTTCTGGATCAGCCAGCCGCCGGCCCGCAACGACGGGTGACGGAGGTTGAGCAGCACGCACTGCAGGTTGATGAAACTGACAGCCACCTGCTCGGCCACGGCTCCGGGTGGTAGGGGCACCAGACGGTCGGCGGGCGCCACGCGGTAGTCGGCCATCACCGGAGGCAGCCCGCTCAGGAGCACCGAGGTGCCCTCCGGTATCGCGTCGCTGGCGCCGGCGACGACCCGACCAACACCTTCGACACCGGTCCTGCGGGGCACGGGTGGCACCGTGTCCCGGTAGCCGTACTGCCCCCGAAGCATGAGCAGCTCGGCCGGGTTGATGGGCGCCATCACCAGTTCGACCAGGACCTCCCCCGGCCCGGGCTCGGGGACATCCTCACGGTCGACCCTGAGTGCGTGGGCTGGCTCCCCCAGCGCGTGCTGGACGACGATCCGGTTCTTGTTGTCGGTCACTGACCGTCTCCCTTCAGCTCGGCGACGTCCTGGTCTGTCTCCGGCCGCACGCCCCCGATCAGGGCGGTGATGGCGTCGGCCGATTCGACGAGCCGCCGTACGAGCGGCCTGGTCTGGGCCCCGGAGAGCACCTCGCCGACGATGAGGCGCAGCACGACCACGACCCGGCCCCGCCGGTCGAAGACGGGGGCGCCCAGGTACCGGACGGTGAGCTCCTCGTCGTCGCTGAACTGGGTGACGTAGTACGGGTCCAGGGCCTGGATACGGTCCCGCAGCTGCTGGATCTCCTCTGGTTCGGGAGCATCACCGTCGAAGACCTTGTCGAGCACTGCGTCGACCTGCGGATCGATCGGCGTGACCACGACATACCCCGCGTCGCGGATGTCCTGCAGTGCGGCCACCTGCTGGTCCCGTTGGTCCGTCGAGGGAGCCCAGCGCCGCTCGATCCACTCGTGGACGGCCTCGGTGGAGGACCACGCCATGAAGATGCCCCCGAAGGGAGGGATGAAGGGGAGTCGGATCCCGACGTGGTTCTCCCCCGCCCAGTCGGGGTCGTCACCGCCGGCCGCAGCCAGGATGACCAGCTCGTCCCCGACGGAGGCTTGGATGGTGCTCTCGTACCCGGTCTCCTGAGCCAGGTGCTCCATCAGGCCACGGGCCAGCTGGGCGATCCTGAGCTGATCCATCAGCCCCGGCTGTTCCTCCGCCACCAGGGAGTCGATGCTGAACCGTCCGTACCCCCCACGGACGAAGGTGAGCGGCGAGACCGAGCGGGCGGCTGCCATACCCTCCACCCGGGTCAGGACGATGTAGTGGTCACCCCGCTCGAGGACCTCCTCGATCTCGCAGTCGATCCAAGCGACCGAGCCCTCGATGACGGGCGCGCCGGATGGCGCAGGGTGCCACGCGACCCCGGCCCACTTATCCTCCACCGCCTTGGAGGCAAAGGTCCGGCACAACGCCTCCTGATCGGCGGCCAGCACATTGATGCACACGCGTCGCAGATGCCTCATCTTGGCCCAGCTGGACGACGTCTTGGAGGGAAGGAACGCGACCAGGGGCGGGTCGAGGGAGACGGACGTGAGCGTTCCGACGACCATGCCCAGTGGTTCCCCCTGCTCGTCGAGGCCGGCCACGAGAGTGACACCCGTCGGGTACCGACCCATGACGTTTCGGAACGTGGTGGCGTCGGGCCCGTGGGCCTGCAACGACTCCCCGGTGGCGGTCACGGCCGGTCTGGATGCTGAGCTAGGCGTCATCGGCAACTCTCGTCTCGGCTCGGTACTGGGTGTGGCCGGAGCGTCCGTGGCCGGAGCGCCCATGCCCGTCCCCTGCACGCTACTCAGCCCGACGCCGTGGCAACAATGTGACTACACACATGGGACGGCGTGCTCCTATGTGCTTCCGCTTATGCCTCAGACCTCGACGTCGGCGATCTTCTCGAGGTCCGGCAGCGCGTCGAAGACTGCTGGCGGCTCGTGCCAGGGCAGGTGACATCCCTGTCGGGCGTCCTGGATGGCGGTGAACACCCGCTCGGGGGTGCACGGGATGTCGACATGACGGACGCCCAGATGGGCGACGGCGTCGATCACGGCATTCTGCACCGCAGGCGTGGACCCGACGGTGGCAGCCTCACCGATCCCCTTGGCGCCCAGCGGATTCCGGTCGGTCGGCGTGACCGTCGAGACGGTGTCCAGCATGACGAGGTCGGCGGCGGAGGGGAGGGTGTAGTCCGCGAGGGTGGCGGTGAGCGGGTTTCCCGCGGCGTCGTAGCGGACCTCCTCCCACAGCGCCTGGCTGATCCCCTGCGCGGCGCCCCCGTGCTGCTGGCCGCGCACGAGGAGAGGGTTGATCACGGTGCCGCAGTCGTCGACGGCCACGTGCCTCAGCAGTCGCACGCGGCCCGTCTCGACATCGACCTCGACCACACAGACGTGCGTGCCGAACGGGAAGGTGGACCCGTCCTGCTGGAAATCGGTGTCGACGGAGAGGTCGACCCCCCGCTGACCAGCGTGGGCGACCACCTGGTCCCAGGACGCGCCGTGCCCGGGGACCCCGCGCACCTCGACCCGCCCATCGGCGAGCTCGAGGTCGTCGGGTGAGCTCTCGAGCAGGTCGGCCGCAAGGGCCAGGACCTTCTCCCGCAGGAGCACCGCGGCCTGACGGACTGCACTGCCACCCAGCTGCACCGAGCGGGCACCTCCGGTCCCTCCCCCGGAGCGGACCACCGCGGTGTCCGACTGGAGGTAGGTGATCCGGTCCAAGGTCACACCGAGCTGTTCGGCCACCAGCATGGAGAAGGTCGTGGCGTGTCCCTGCCCGTGAGCGGACGTACCCGCCATCACGGTCAGCTGCCCGTCATCGCCGACGCGTATCCCAGCGTACTCAGCGCCGCCGAACCCGGTGATCTCGACATAGCTGGCGATCCCCACCCCGAGCTGCCACGCGGACCCCTCCTCCCGCCGCCGCCGTTGCTCCTCCCTCACCTGTTCGACGCCGGCCGCGTCCAGTGCGGCCTGCAGGGCGAGGGCGTAGTCGCCCGAGTCGTAGGTCGCACCGAACCGGGTGGTGTGGGGGAACTCGTCTGGAGTCAGGAAGTTGCGTCGCCGCAGCTCCTCCGGCGCCAGACCCACCACACGCGCTGCGTGGTCGATCACGCGCTCGATCATGGCTGCGGCCTCCGGTCGTCCAGCCCCGCGGAAGGCGTTCGTGGGGGCGGTGTTGGTCGTCACGGCCACCGCGTCGTACCGCAGGCGCGGTATCCGGTAGCTCCCCTCGGACATGGTCCGGGTGGACCCGGTGGCGAACGAGCCGCCGAAGCCCGCGTACGCACCACAGTCACCCACGACGCGGGCCCGCATCCCGACGATCCTGGCGTCCACGTCGAGCCCGAGCTCGACGTACTGGACCTGTCCACGGCTCGTCATCGACAGCATCGACTCGCTCCGGGTCTCCGCCCACCGCACGGGCTTCCCCAGTCGCTGCGCGGCGAGAACGACGGCGCAATGCTCGGCGGTCACCCCGGCCTTGCCGCCGAACGCCCCGCCGACGTGTGGCGCGCGCACCCGGATCGACGCCTCCGCGAGCCCGGTCCACTGCGCGAGAAACCTGCGGGAGATGTGGGGGTGCTGGGTACCGACCCACACGTCCAGCCCGTGCACCGCAGCCTGGGCTCCCGAGGTCGACGAGAGTGACTCGTCCACGTGGGGGCGCACGAGGATCACGTGCCCTTCGATGGGGCTCGACGCCAGCCTGTTGTTCTCGAGGCGCAGCCGAGCGACGGTGGCCGCCCCGGCCAGCACGTCGTGGTCGTCGTCGCGAGCAGCGAGGACGATGTTGGTCCCCCGGTGGGGGAACTGCAGCGGTGCGCCCGGCTCCAGAGCGGCCTCCATGTCGACGACGGCAGCAAGCGGGTCGTAGCTCACCTCGACCAGGTCCGCTGCGTCCGCGGCGGCTGCTCGCGAGGTCGCCAGCACCATCGCCACCGGCTCTCCCACGAAGCGCACCCGGTCCAGGGCCAGGGCCGGTCTCGGGATGCCCTCGCTCAGCTGCCGGAACTGCGGCACCGCAGCGCTCCCCATGTCCGCGCCGGTGAACACCTCGACCACCTCGGGCGCCCCCAAGGCAGCCGAGGTGTCGATGTCGAGCAGGCGGGCGTGTGCGATCGGACTGCGCACGAAGACCGCGTGCAGGATCTCGATATCCCGGATGTCGAGGTTGTCCACGAACTGGCCGCGACCCGTCAGCAGGTCGGGGTCCTCTACCCGGCGGACCTCGGTGCCCAGGATGGACGTGCCTCGGTGCCTCGCCCCCTCGGTCGCCATCTGCCCTCTTCGTTCCTGGGGTCCGTCCCCGACATCGGGACACTCCCACCGGGTCCTGCTGCGGGTCAAGGACACCGGCCAAGTGTGTGCCGCTCCCTACTCGCCACGGCGGGAGAAAGGCACGCCCGCCCATTGCCGACAGGTGGGCCCGTGCAGCATCATCACGCGGCTGGAGCGGGCGATGGACACCGCCACCGCCACCGCCTTCGCCACCCTGGACAAGGTCAGGGTCCGGCTGACCCGACCCCGACCAGCGCCGGCGACGACGGGTGGCAGGTCGAGAGCAGCTGCCCGAGGGAGTCGACCTCGTCCTCGGTGACCGCGAGGTCGTACTCCTCCTTGACCCAGACCACGTGGACGGCGAAGCCGCACCAGGCATCCTCGTCGGGCGGCACCCAGGAGGCCGCGTCGTTGGCCCCCTTGCTCAGGTTGACCGGGCCGAAGGTCACCACGAGGTTGGTCGGGTCGTTGGCGAACTCAGCCCGCCTGTCCTCGCTCCAGCCCTCCGCCCCCTTGTGCCAGGCATCGGACAGGGCGACGATGTGGTCGACGTGCAGCTCACCGGCGTGGGCCGTACCGCGCTCGAAGACAAACTCCTCGCCGGTGTAGGCGTCGACGAGGACCCCGGACTGGGCGACGCAGCCCTGGGTGCCCTCCCGCACGGCCAGGTCATCCAGGTCCCGGCGCAGGGTGTCGTTGCGGGTGTCGCAGCCGTTGCGGTCGACGTCCAGCCAGCGTTGTCCGAAGAAGTCCCGGTCGTAGGCGGTCCTCGCCAGCGAGGTGCCGTCATCGATGACGGTCAGGGAGCCGAGGGCTGCGATCGGATCCCATCCCACCTCCGGCACCAGTGCCGCGGGCAGGTCGCTCGCGTGCGGGGCGTCGGCCTGGAGACCTGAGTCGGAGCCGATGACCGCGGACGCTACTGCTGCCGCCGCGACCAGGGCCAGACCGCCACCCAGCAGGACGCGCCGACGTCTGGTCCGAGAACGACTGCGCCTCCCGACCGTGTCCCACATAGGTGCACGAACTATCTCACGACGAGGAGTCACGCCCGCCGCGTCCCACGGGGTGGGCCTGCTGTGCGCGTGGACCAACGTAGGCACCCCCACTCGTCGGATCGGACGATGAACGGGCGGGGCACCGAGGGCGACGATGACTGCATCCCACGACCCCAGGAGGTTGGACATGCGCACCACTCGACCGCTCGTCGCCATCGCCATGGGCGGAGCCCTCGTGCTGTCGGCGTGCAGCAACGGCTCCAACTCCCCCGGCGCCGACAACGGCAGCAGCACCGGCGCGAGCACCCAGACCCCGGGCGGCGGCACCCCGGAGCTCGGCGAGGCCGGCGGCACCGTCACGATGGCCATCACCGACGACCCCGGCAACCTGGACCCGTCGATGACGGTGCTGCAGACCACACGAGGGGTGGGCCGGATGGCCTACGACTCACTGGTCCGCACCAGCCCCGAGGGTGAGATGGTGCCCAACCTGGCCACCGAGTGGGAGGTCACGCCCACCTCGGTGACCTTCACCCTCAACCCCGACGCAACCTGCGCCGACGGCACGCCGTTCACCGCGACCGATGCCGCAGACAACATCTCCTTCATCACCGACCCGGAGAACGCCTCCCCCCTCCTGGGCGTCATGGTGCCGCCAGACGCCACCGCCAGCGCCGACGACGAAGCCGGCACGGTCACCGTCGAGGTCAGCGCCCCCAACGCCTTCCTGCTCAGCAACCTCACCTCGGTCTTCATGGTCTGCCGCTCCGGCCTGGACGACCGGGAGACGCTGGCCCAGGCCACCGCCGGCACCGGTCCCTGGGTGCTGGAGGAGGTCGTGCCCAACGACAGCTACACCCTGGTCCGCAACGAGAACTACCACTGGGGCCCCAGCCAGGAGCCCTTCGAGGGCGAGGGCGTCCCGGACACCTTCGTCTTCCGCGTCATCCCCAACATGACGACCACCGCCAACCTGCTGCTGAACGGCGAGATCAACATCGCCTCCGTCGGCCCCGGTGACGAGGAGCGGGTGCAGGCCGCGGGCCTGGACCGGTACGGCGCGGCCTCCCCCTTGGGCGAGACCTTCTTCAACCAGGGCCCGGGCCACCCGGGCGCCGACCCGGCCGTGCGCAAGGCCTTGGTCGCGGCCACCGACATCGAGATGGTCACGGCCGTGGGCGCCGGCGCCGCCGGCCAGGTCTCCACCGGCCTGGTCACCCTGGAGCCCAAGGTGTGCCCCGGCGACACCGTCACCGGAAACCTGCCCGCCTACGACGTCGAGGCAGCCAACACGATGCTCGACGACGCCGGCTGGGTCCGGGGCGCCGACGGGATCCGGGAGAAGGAGGGCAACCGGCTGAGCCTGAAGTTCATCTTCCCCCAGCGCGGCGGGGACGAGCTGTCGGCCGCTGCCGAGCTGCTCTCCCAGCAGTGGCGCGAGGTGGGGGCCGAGGTGAGCCCGTCCACGATCGCCGCCACCCAGCTCAACGAGGTCATCTTCGGCTCCGGCGACTGGGACGCCGGCTGGATCCCGGTCACCGTCAGCCTGCCCCCGCAGCTGATGGCCTTCCTGTCCGGACCGGCTGTCCCCGACGGCACCAACTTCGCCCACATCGACAACGAGACCTACACGACCAAGAGCGCCGAGGCCAACGCCGAGGGCGACATCGAGGCGGCCTGCGCCCTGTGGACCGAGGCGGAGACCGCCCTGATCGAGAACGTCGACGTCGCCCCCATGTTCGACATCGTGGCCTCGAACTACCTCAACGGGGTCACCCTCGAGGCCTCCAGCGGCGAGATCGACGGGTCCTCGGTCCGGTCCACCCAGTGACATCCCCGGCCGGCCGGGCGCACCTGCCCGGCCGGCCCGCAGACCTCGACCCGTGTCCGCATACCCCACCCGTGAGAAGGAAAGGTCTGCACCGATGAGCCATCACGCCGGGAGCGCCGTGACGGTGGACGGTCCCCAGATGGCGGCACGCAGCCTCAACCCGTGGGTGGTCTTCCTGGTGCGCAGGCTGGGCCGGTTCGTGGTCTCGCTGTGGCTGCTCGTCACCTTCGCCTTCCTGCTGCTGCACCTGATCCCCGGTGACCCGGTCCGCAACGCCCTGGGTCTGACCGCTCCGCAGGACCTGGTCGAGCGTCAGCGCGAGACGCTCGGGCTCAACGACCCGCTGCACGTCCAGTACGGCAGCTACCTCGCCGACCTGGCCCGGGGCGACCTCGGCGTCTCGATGCTCAACCGGCTCCCGGTCATCGACACCATCGGCACGCGGCTGCCCAACACCCTGGCCCTGGCTCTGCTCGCCTTCGTGGCCGTCACCCTCATCGCGATCCCGCTCGGCCTGGTGATGGCCATCCTCACCCGGGACGGGCGTCGCCGGCCGCTGGAGCTGGGGTTCACCTCCGGCTCGATGGTCGTCTCGGCCATCCCCGAGTTCCTGCTCTCGGTGCTGCTCGTCTACGTCTTCGCGGTCAACCTGGGGGTGCTGCCGATCGCCGGCAGGTCGGGGCCCTCGTCCTACGTGCTGCCGGTGGCGGCGATGACGCTCGGCTCGGCGATGGCCCTGGCCCGCCTGGTGCGGGTGGAGGTGCTCGGCGTGCTCGGCCAGGACTTCATCCGCACGGCCCGGGCCAAGCGGCTGCGCGCCAGCCGGATCTACCTGCGGCACGCCCTGCCCAACGCCCTGACCGCCACCCTCACCGTCTCCGGGCTGCTGCTCGCCGGGCTGGTCGTGGGATCGGTCCTGGTCGAGACCATCTTCGCCTGGCCCGGCCTGGGCCCGACGATGGTCAGCTCGATCCTGGCCAAGGACTACCCGATGGTCCAGGGCATCGTCCTCGTCTACGGCACGATGGTGCTGCTCATCAACCTCGGGGTGGACCTCGCGCTGGCCCTGCTCGACCCACGCTCCACGATCCGGGAGGCAGCATGAGCACGATGCTGCCCCAGCGCCCGGTCCGCAGGCAGGGTCGCGGCACCAGCATGCGCCGCATGCTGGTCAGCCCGCTCGGCCTGGCCGCGCTGGCGGTCAACCTCCTCATCCTCTTCCTGCTCTTCTTCGGCCCAGCCATCTGGGGCGAGGCCGCGAACACCAACAACATCGAGGCGCTGGGCTCAGGTCCTACCCCCGACCACCCGTTCGGCACCGACGCCCTGGGCCGCGACATCCTGGCCCGGGTCCTCGTCGCGACCCGTCTGTCGGTCGGGCTGGCCCTGGCAGCCACCGCGATGGGTATGGCGATCGGCATCGTCGTGGGGTGCGTGGCCGCGCTGTCCCCGCCGCCCCTGGCCCGCCTGATCACCGGGCTCATCGACATCCTCGTCGCCTTCCCCGGCCTGCTGCTCGCCCTGTTCTTCGCCATCATCTTCGGCGTCGGGCCGCAGGGTGCGGTGCTGGCCCTGGGCACCGCGATGACCCCGGCCTTCGCCCGCCTCACCTACACCCTGGCGGCCGGGGTCGTCGGCCGGGACTACGTCAGCGCCGCGCGCACCCTGGGCATCTCCCGCGCCCGCATCCTCTTCCGGCACGTGCTGCCCAACATCGGCGAGCCGCTGATCATCAACGGCACCCTGGCGGCCAGCGGCTCGTTGCTCGCCTTCGCCGGCCTGTCCTTCCTGGGGCTGGGCGTGCAGCTGCCCGACTACGACTGGGGCCGGATGCTCAGCGACGGGCTCAACGCCATCTACACCAACCCGCTCGCCGCCCTGGCCCCCGGCCTGGCCATCGTGCTGGCCAGCCTGGCCTTCAACCTCACCGGTGAGGCAGGGGCTCAGCTCCTGGGGCGCAGAGTGTCCCTCTCCCCCGCCCGCGCCCGCCGTCTGGTGGACGAGGCCATCGCTGCCGACACCCACGTCCGGGACGACCACGTCCCCGTGCCGGACGACGCCGTGCTGCGCGCCGAGGGGCTGAGCGTGGCCATCCCCCTCGGTGACGACACCGTGGCCACCCCGGTCCGCGACCTCAGCTTCGCGGTCGGCCGCGGCGAGGCCGTGGGCATCGTGGGCGAGTCCGGCTCCGGCAAGACCCTGACCGCCATGGCCGTGTCCCAGCTGACCGACCCGCCGGTCGTCGTGCGTGCCCGTCGGCTCGAGCTGGACGGGCTGGAGCTGACGACCCCGTCGGACAAGGCGCGGCGGCGGCACCTGGGCCAGGGGTTGTCGATGGTCTTCCAGGACCCGATGAGCTCGCTCAACCCCACGATGCGGACCGGCACCCAGCTCGCCGAGCACAGCCGCGAGCACCAGGGCACCACCCGCCGCGCCGCCTGGGACCGCGCGGTCGACCGGCTGCGGGCCGTACGCATCCCCTCCCCCGGGCGCCGGGCCCGGCAGTACCCGCACGAGCTCTCCGGCGGCATGCGGCAACGCGCGATGATCGCGATGGGTCTGATGGGCGAGCCGGCACTGATCATCGCCGACGAGCCGACGACCGCCCTGGACGTCACGGTGCAGGAGCAGGTCCTGCGCGTGCTCAAGCGGGCCCAGCGCGAGCAGGACGCCGCCCTGCTGCTCATCTCCCACGACCTGTCGGTCATCTCCGCCATGTGCGACCGGGTGCTGGTCATGTATGCCGGACGCGTCGTCGAGGTCGTCGACGTCGCCGGGCTCACCACCGGCCCCGCCCACCCCTACACCCGCGGGCTGCTCGCCACCCTGCCCGACATGCATACCGACCGGTCCCGCCCCCTGGCGACGATCCTCGGCCGGCCGCCGCACCCCGCGGACCTGCCGCAGGGCTGCGCGTTCGCCGCGCGCTGCCCCTTCGCGACCGATGTCTGCCTCCGCGTGGACCCGGCGTTGGCGCCCTCCCCGACCGGCGGCAGCGTGGCCTGCCACCACCCGCAGAAGGGGCCGGTCGGCCTCACCCAGCCGCAGGAGGAGGTGCAGGTATGACGACGCTCGAGTTCGTGGACGTCACCGTCCGCTACGGCCGCGGCCCGACGGCCATGACCGCCGTCGAGGGGGTCAGCCTGGCGGTCCCCCGGGGCAGCGTGGTCGGGCTGGTCGGCGAGAGCGGCTCCGGCAAGTCCACCCTGGGCCGGGCCGCGGTCGGGCTCGCGCCGGCGAGCGGCGGGCAGGTGCTGCTCGGGGGTCGGCCGGTGCCCACCCGGGGGCGGCGGCGGCCGGTGCAGATGATCTTCCAGGACCCCTCCGGCGCGCTGGACCCGCGGATGAGCATCGGCGCCAGCATCGCCGAGGCGATTCGGGAGCGGACCGACCGCCGGGCTCGCGTCGCCGAGCTGCTCGAGCAGGTGCACCTCGAGCCGTCGGTCGCCTCACGGCTGCCGGGGAGCCTCTCCGGCGGCCAGCGGCAGCGGGTCGCCGTCGCCCGCGCCCTGGCGGCGCGGCCCGAGGTGATCATCGCCGACGAGATCACCAGCGCCCTGGACGTCTCGGTGCAGGGTGCGGTGCTGAACCTGGTCAAGGAGGTCTGCGGCGACCTCGGCCTGTCCATGCTCTTCATCTCGCACAACCTGTCTGTCGTCCGCTACGTGAGCGATGTCATCGCGGTGATGTACATGGGCCGGATCGTGGAGTCCGCCCCCACTGAGCAGCTGATGAGCGACCCCCAGCACCCGTACACCCAGATGCTGCTGGGCTCCACGCTCTCGGTCGGCGACACCCTCCTGGAGGAGTCGTCGGCGCCGGAACCCGTCCGGTTCGCCGAGCCCGCCGACCCGCACCACGTGCCGGCGGGGTGCAGCTTCCACCCGCGGTGCCCCGTCGGGCCCCTCGTCCTGGACCGCCCGGTGTGCCTCACCGACGACCCGGTCGACGGCGCGGACGGCCGTCGCCACCGGGCCGCCTGCCACTTCGCCCGGCCGGTCGGCATACCCGACCTCGTGCGCGACCTCACGACCTCACTCTCCCCCGTACCGGGGTCCGCCCCGCCCTCCGAAAGGAACCGATGATGAGCAAGACCCTGCAGCAGATCCTCGACGAGCAGGTCGCCCGCCACCCCGTGCCCGGCGTGGCGGTCGGCATGGTGCACGACGGTGAGGTGACCTACGCCTTCCACGGCGTGACGAACGTCGAGAACCCCCTCGAGGTGGACGAGAGGACGCTCTTCCAGTTCGGCTCCACCGGCAAGACCTACACCGCCACGGCGATGCTGATCCTGGTCGAGCAGGGCCTGGTGGACCTCGAGGCACCGGTCCGTGACTACCTGCCCGAGTTCACCGTCGCCGACGAGGAGGCGTCGGCCGCGGTGCGGGTCAAGCACCTGCTCAACCACACGGCCGGCTGGTCCGGTGACTACCTCGGCACCCCGGAGCGCGGCGACCGCGCCCTGGAGGACTTCGTCGAGCACATGGCCGAGCTCAAGCAGGACTTCCCGGTCGGCGAGGGCATGAGCTACAACAACGCCGCCCTGTCCGTCGCCGGTCGGGTGATCGAGGTGGTGACCGGCAAGACCTTCGACCAGGCGATGGCCGAGCTGGTCCTGGCGCCGCTGGGCATGGACGACACCTTCTTCTTCGCCGAGGACGTCATCACCCGTCGGTTCGCCGTCGGCCACCTCAAGGACGAGGAGACCGGGGAGTTCTCCGTCGCCCGGCCCTGGGCGATGCCCCGGGGTGGTGGACCGGCCGGCGGCATGTCGGCGCCCATCACCGACCAGATCACCTGGATGAAGTTCCACCTCGGCGACGGCACTGCGGCCGACGGCACCCGCATCCTGCCGCAGGAGACCCTAGAGCGGATGAAGGTCCCCACCGTCGAGACCCCCGGGAGCACGCTCGGCGACGCGGTCGGCATCAGCTGGCTGATCCAGGACGTCGACGGCACCCAGGTCGTCGGCCACGGCGGCACCACGATCGGCCAGGAGTCGGCCCTGGACCTGGTGCCCAGCCGCGGCTTCGGCATCGCCGTGCTCACCAACGCCTCCGGCGGCGGTGACCTGCACCGGGCCGTCGTGCGCGCCGCGATCACGGAGTACCTGGGCCTGCAGTGGCCCACGCTCGCGGCCACCGACCGGCCGGCCGAGGCGCTGCGGCAGTACGAGGGCGTCTACCGCAACATCTCCATCGTCTGCACCGTCACCACCACCGACGACGGTCTGCAGATCGACAGTGTCCCGACGCAGGACTTCCTGGACATGGTCGGCGCCCCGGCGGAGGCCTTCGAGGGTCCGCCCACCCCCATCAAGATGGTGGGTGAGGACGGCGACATGTTCGTGGTCGTGGAGGACGGCGAGTCCGGCCACCGCGGCTCCTTCCAGCGGGGCGCGGACGGCCAGGTGGCGGCCATGCACTTCGGCGGACGGCTCACCCAGCGTGACCCTGCGTGACCCTGCGTAAACCACGTGCGGCCTCTCGGACCGACCCGACCGACCTGACGGTCTCGTTGCTATCGTCGGGTCGGTCCGAGCCCACCACCGTGCCCTGGGAGCCCACCGGGATGAGCAGCAGACCGCGCGCCACGCTCGGTCGCATCCTCGATGACCTGGGGGCCACCTTCACCGACCAGGTCATCGCCGTGGGCCTGGACCGCAAGGTCTCCTCCGTGGTCATCCACGACCCCCTGGACGACGCCCCGACCCGGGAGGACGCGATCCTCCTCGGCGTCGGTGTCAGCGGTGGGGACGTCCACCAGCTGCTGGAGGCGGGACGGGCCGCGCGGGCCACCGCGGTCGTGGTCCGCAGCCCTGTCGAGGTCAGCCCCCCGCTCGAGTCGGCGGTGCAGGAGTCCGGTGTCGCGCTGCTGACCCTGCGGCGTGGCGCCTCCTGGAGCCAGCTGGCCACCCTGCTGGGCTCGCTGCTCTCGCAGGACGACTTCGGCAAGGTCGACTCCGAGACGCTCGGCGGCCTGCCCTCGGGCGACCTCTTCTCGGTGGCCAACGCCATCGGCTCGCTGCTCGGGGCACCGATCACCATCGAGGACCGCAGCTCCAAGGTGCTCGCCTTCTCCGGCGCCCAGGACGAGGCCGATCCCTCCCGCATCGAGACCATCCTGGGTCGACAGGTGCCCGAGCGGTTCGCGGCGCTGCTGGCGGAGCGGGGCGTCTTCGCCGAGCTCTACCGCTCCACCGTCCCGGTCTACATCGAGCCCGGCCAGCAGCCCGACGACGCCTTCATCCGGCCGCGGGTGGCGATGGCCGTCCGGGCCGGTGACGAGGTGCTGGGCTCGATCTGGGCGGCGGTCCCCGGCCCACTGGACGAGGCGCGGACCCGGGCCATGATCGACGCCTCCAGCATCGTCGCCCTGCACCTGCTGCGGCTGCGCGCCGGCGCCGACGTCGAGCGGCGGCTGCGCGCCGACCTGGTGTCCACCGCCCTCGAGGGCGGGCCGAACGCGGCCGAGGCCCTCGACCGGCTGGGGCTGCAGGCCAGCACCGTCTGCGTCGTGGCCGTCCGCCTGGTCGTGGGCGCCGAGCCCGGCACCGACAGCCTCAGGGAGGCCGAGCACCGCGCCGACAGCGCCCGGCTCGCGGACACCCTCGCCGTCCACCTGGTCTCCTCCAGCCCCCGCAGCGCCGCGGCCCTGGTGGGCAAGGTCGTCTACGGCCTGGTCCCCTCCGACAACCCGCACCGCGTCGAGGCGATCGTGCACGACTTCGCCCTCCGCGTCGCCGACAAGCACGTCACCGTCATTGGCGTCAGCGATCCGGCGCGCGGCGTCGACGCACTGCCCCGCGCCCGGTCCCAGGCCGACCGGGCCTCGCGGGCGCTGCTGCGCCGGGGCTCCGACCGCCCCCAGGTGGCCCGGATCGGCGCCGTCTCGGTGGACACCGTCCTGATGGACCTCGCCGACCTGGCCGACGCCCGGGACGACGTCCCCCGCGGACCCATCGCGCTGCTGCAGCAGCACGACGAGGAGAACCAGTCCCAGCTGGTCGACACCCTGGCCGCCTGGCTCGACGCCTTCGGCGACGTGGCCCTGGCGGCCACGCGGGTGCACGTCCACCCCAACACCTTCCGCTACCGGCTGCGCCGCCTCTCCGAGATCGCCCACCTCGACCTCGGCGACGCCGACGCCCGGTTCGCCGCCATGCTGGAGATCCGGATGAGGGATGCCCGACGATGAGCACCAGACCGAGCACCACACTGATCCTGCGCGGCGGACGGGTCATCGACCCCGGCAGCGGCTTCGACGGCGTCGCCGACGTGCACGTCCAGGACGGGCGCGTGCTCAGTGTGGTCCCCGTCGATGGGCCAGGGGCGGCCCCACCGGTCGACGGCGCCACGGTGGTCGACGTCGCCGGCCTGGTCGTCGGGCCGGGCTTCGTGGACCTGCACAGCCACGTCCACTCGGTGGCCGGTATGCGGCTGCAGGCGATGGACGGGGTCACGACGGCGCTCGACCTGGAGTCGGGTCTGATGCCGGTGGCCAAGGCCTACGCCGACGCGGCGGCTCAGGGCCGGCCGCTCAACTACGGCTTCTCCGCCTCCTGGGCCTCGGCCAGGGCGGCGGCTCACGAGGGCATCACCCCGACCGCCGACATCCAGGCGTCGCTGCGGCTCCTGGGCCGCCCCGACTGGCAGCGGTCCTCGAGCCCGCGCGAGCTGCAGACCTGGCTGCAGCTGCTGCGGGAGGAGCTGGCCGACGGTGCCCTCGGCATCGGAGTGCTCCTGGGGTACGCACCCCACAGCGACCCGGCCGAGTTCCTCGGTGTCGGCCACCTCGCCGCCGAGGCGGGGACACCCGTCTACACCCACGTGCGCGAGATCGTGGAGTCCGACCCGACCACCCCCGTCGACGGCTCCGACGAGATCGGGATCGTGGCGGCCGAGACCGGCGCCGCCATGCACCACTGCCACGTCAACAGCACCTCGCGGCGGCACGTGGACAGGGTGCTCACCAGCCTGGAGGGACACCGGGCCGCGGGGAGCCGGGTCACCGTCGAGTGCTACCCCTACGGCGCCGGCTCCACCGCGGTCGGAGCCGCCTTCCTGGCACCCGAGGTCCTGCACCGCTGGGACCTCACCCCCCAGAACATCGTCCTGGTCGCCACCGGGGAGCGGATCCAGGACGCCCGACGGCTGGCCGAGGTCCGCGCGCAGGATCCCGGAGCCCCCTGCGTCGTGGAGTTCCTCGACGAGCAGGACCCCCGGGACCAGGACCTGCTGCTGCGCTCCCTGAGCTACCCCGACGCGATCGTCGCCAGCGACGCCATGCCGATCATCTGGCCGGACCAGTCGTGGGAGTCCCGGACCTGGCCGCTGCCGGAGGGTGGGTTGACCCATCCCCGGACCGCGGGAACCTTCGCCCGCTCGCTGCGCAGGATGGTGCTGGAGACCGCGTCGTGGAGCTGGCTCGAGGCCTTCCGCCGCTGCTCCTACCTGCCTGCGCGCGTGCTCGACGAGGCCAGTCCAGCCAGCCGAACCAAGGGCCACCTGGGCGAGGGGGCGGACGCCGACATCGTGGTGCTGGACCCGGCCACGCTCACCGACGCCGCGACATACCTCGATCCGACCCGCCCCAGCCAGGGCGTGGTGCACCTGCTGGTCGGTGGCGTCCCGGTGATCACGGACCGTCTGCTTCAGGAGGCGCTGCCGGGTCGGGCCGTCCGCGGGGCGCCCGCCTGAGACAGGGCGCCCACGCCTGTCCGGTCGGGCCGTCCGGAGAGACCCGACTCCGGCCGGACACCGACCTATCCGGCGCGATCAGCCCAGGACGACCTCGGCACGGGCGACGGTCACGGCAGCGAGTGCGTCCTCGTCCACCTCGACCCCCAGGCCCGGGCCGGTGGGCACCGCGACGTACCCGTCCTGGAGCACGAACGGCTCGGTGATGATGTCGGTGGTGAAGAAGCGGTCGGAGGCGGAGGTGTCCCCGACGAGGCGGAAGTTGGGCAGGGCCGCGAGCGCCATGTTGGCCGCTCGGCCCAGGCCGGTCTCCACCATGCCGCCGCACCAGACGGGGACGCCGTGGGCGGCGCAGACGTCGTGCACCCGCCTGGCCTCCAGGTAGCCGCCGACGCGGCCGGCCTTGATGTTGACCACCGAGCAGGCGGCCAGGCCGATGGCGTCGGCCGCCGACTTGGCGCTGACCACCGACTCGTCGAGGCAGACCGGGGTGCTGATCCGCTCGGCGAGCCAGGCGTGGTCGGTGAGGTCCTCGTCCTCCAGGGGCTGCTCGACCAGCAGCAGCCCGAAGTCGTCCAGCTGCTGGAAGAGACGCAGGTCGGCGGTGGTGAAGGCGGCGTTGGCATCGACCTGCAGCGGTATGTCGTCGCCGAACTCGCGGCGGACCGCCCGCACCGGCTCGATCTCCCAGCCGGGCTGGATCTTGAGCTTGATCCGCCGGTACCCCTCCTCGAGGTAGCCCGCGACCGCGGCCAGGAGCTCCTCCACGCTGCCCATGATGCCGACGCTGACCCCGCTGGGGACGCGGTCGTGCACGCCGCCGAGGTAGTCGCTCAGGCTCATCGAGGCTCCGCGCAGCTCTGCGTCCAGCAGGGCCATCTCCACGGCCGCCTTGGCCATCCGGTGTCCCTTGACCGGCCCGAGCAGGTGGCTGACGGCGGAGGCCGACAGGGACCTGCCGGTGAGCCTGGGCAGCAGGAAGTCGGTGATCACCTGTCCCGCGGACGCCAGGTACTCGGAGGAGTAGAGAGGGTCGGCCATGGCGACGCACTCGCCCCAGCCCACGCCGGCGTCCGTCTCGACCCGCAGCAGGAGCAGCTGTCGGTGCGTCTGCACCGCGAACGATGTCGCGAAGGGTGAGACGAGGGGCATCTCGAGGGTGAAGAGCTTAGCTCGGTGCAGGCGCATGGGCGTCGGGCCTCCGCAGGATGTAGGCGTGGTGGTGGGGGTCGAAGGTGAAGACCTCGTAGCCCTGGCCGAGGGCGGCGAGGAAGGCGTCCCGGACACCGTGGTGCCAGCGCAGGGCCAGGTCCGGGTCGCTCCGGCGCAGGCTGCCCACGTCGGTGGGGACGGTGATGCTGACGAGCGGCGCGTCGAGAGCCGGTACGTGCAGCTCGGCCCGGCCGTCTTCCACCGCCAGCAGCGGGAGCACGACCGGCATGGGGCCGGAGGTATCGGGGGCGGCGGAGGTATGGGCGGCAGCGGGCGTGCTGAGGCCCCACTTCATCAGACCGCGGTCGCTGAGCCCGCCCTCGTTGATCGCATCCCCCATCGGTCCGTAGAAGTCGGGCAGGTAGCGGTCGAACCTGGCGCCGAGCTTGACCACGTTGAAGTAGGCGTTGCGCGACTGCATCGGGTCGAACGTCCACGAGATGACCTCGTAGCCGTGGTCGACCGCCCACGCCCGCTGGTGCAGCTTCATGGCATACCCCACGGACCGGCCCCGGTGGCTGGCGGCCACCCCGGTGATGTGCGAGTGCAGGTGCGGAGACCCGTCGCCGGCGCGGAAGGCGGCCGAGGCCGCGACGACCCGGCCGTCCTGCCGGGCCAGGGCGGCGTAGTTGCCCGTGTGCTCGAGGGAGACGAACAGCTCGGGGGCGATCGGTGCCCCGTGCGGCGTGCGCCAGATCTGCTGGAGCAGCTGGGCCGCCTCGCCCGCGTCCGCAGGTTCGTGGATCAGCTCGACCGTGAGCCGGCAGCGCCGCGCTGCCTGCTCGGCGAGCTCACCCGCGGCGGCGGCGGTCGCGTCCACTGTCGTACCCACCTCTTGAGCGTGGTCGAGGCTGACCGGGCGGGAATCGTGCGGCGGCAACAAAGTCAGCGGGCCGGGTCGTCGGGTCGGACGAGCGCCGCCAGCAGGGCGGCCCGGCGAGTCAGGTCGGGCACCGAGACCCATTCCCCCTCGGCGTGCGCCCCGTCGCCCACCGCGCCGAGGCCGTCCAGGGTGGGGATCCCCAGCCCGGCGGTGAAATTGCCGTCCGACGCGCCCCCGACCGCGACCCCGGCCAGCTCGCCGTACCCGAGGTCGCGGTAGGCCTGCACCGCCCGGGCCAGCAGTTGCTCGGAACGTCGTCGCTCCAGTGGTGGCCGGTTCTTCCCGCCCCCGATGCTCAGCGCGGCACCGTCGAGCACGGGCGTCAGGGCACGCATGGCCGCATCGACCCGGTCCTGCTCCGCCTCCGTGCGGGCGCGCACGTCCACCCGGATCTGGCCCGCCGCCGGGACGGTGTTCGTCGTGGTGCCGGCCGACAGCACGGTCGGCGTCACGGTGGTGCCGGCCGACGCGTCCTGGAGGGCGGCGATCGCCAGCACCTGGTGCGCCAGCTCGATGCTGGCGTTGACGCCCAGCTCGGGCTCCAGGCCGGCGTGCGCGGCGCGGCCGGCGACGTGCACGGCATACAGCGAGACACCCTTGCGCTCCACCTTCAGGGCACCGGCGGCGCTGGCCTCGGGGACGAACACCTCGTCCACCTCCCGGGCGACCTGCTCGATGAGGGGTCGGGAGTCGGGGGCGCCGATCTCCTCGTCGGAGGTGAGCAGCAGCTGCAGGCCGGAGGGGTCCTCGAGGCTGGCGATCGCGTGCATGGCCTGGACGATCCCGGCCTTCATGTCGAAGCACCCCGGGCCGGAGGCCCGGTCGGCGTCGTGGGTGAACGGCCACCTGGCCAGGGTGCCGATCGGCCACACGGTGTCCAGGTGCCCGAGGACGAGCCGGCGCCGCGGTCCCTCCCACGACCACAGCAGGGCGACGCGCTCGCCGGTGCGCACCACCCGGGGTGCCGCGCCGAGCCACCGCTCCCCCAGCTCGGCCACCAGCTCGGCGCAGCGCCTCGTGGCGGCGACGTCGCCCGAGGGCGACTCGCACTCCACCAGAGTGCGCAGGTCCTGGACCATCGCCTCGGTGTCCATCAGTCCGGTGGCCATCGCCTGGCTGCCCATCACATCTCCGTCCTCCAGGTCTGCCCGTCCACGACGCGGCGGTGAGACGCCTCGCGGCGCCGGGCCCACTCAGGCTAGGGCGGGGTGCGACCGGTGCGCGGTGGCCAGAATCACCAACCGTCGCCGCCCGCTTCGTCCGTCCCGACGAAGTCCCAGCGCGGGCCGCGGTGCAAGGCTGCCCGTGGACCGGACGTCGAGCCTGAGGAGAACTGCCATGACCCGCGCGCCGCAGATCGAGGACCTCTACGCGGTGGTCAAGCCGCAGCAGCCCGCCGTGGCCCCGGGCGGCGACCGGGTCGTCTACGTCCGCACCAGCGTCGACCGCGAGGAGGACGGGTCGCACAGCGAGCTCTGGGAGGTCGGCACGGACGGGTCGGCTCCGCGGCGCCTGACCTCCGGGCCGGGCGACAGCTCCCCCGTCTTCTCCCCCGACGGCTCGCAGCTGGCCTTCCTACGGGCGACGGACGGGCCGCCGCAGGTGTGGTTGCTGCCGGCGGCCGGTGGCGACGCCCGGCAGCTGACCCACCTGGAGTGGGGCGCCGGCGAGCCGGTCTGGAGCCCGGACGGGCAGAGCATCGCCTTCAGTGCCGCCGTCTCGCCGACCGGTATGCCGCCCGAGGCCAGCGCGTCCGCCCCGGTCGTCGCCCGCGACCTCTTCTACCAGGCCGACGGCGCCGGCTTCATCGGCGGCGTCCGGGAGCACGTGCATACCGTGCAGATCGACTCCGGCGAGGTGACCCAGCTGACCTCGGGCAAGCTGCACTGCGCCTCCCCCGTGTGGACGCCGGACGGCCGCTCGGTGGTCTTCGCGACCGGCAGCGGACCGGACAACGACCTGACGATGACCACCACCACGCACGTGGTCGCTCTCGAGGCACCCGGTGCTGTCCGCGAGCTGCCCGGGGTCGACCGCCGGTATGAGGTGCCGGTCGCCTTCGCCCCCGGGGGCGAGCTGCTGTGCCTGGGCTCGGCCGAGCCCGGCGGTGGGCACGCCGAGCTGTGGCTGCGGGGGTTGACAGGGGGCGAGCGACGGGACCTCACGACGCAGGTGGACCGCAACGTGATGGGCGGCGCACCCGGCTACCCGGGGGCGACGCCGGCGCTCCTGGCCGACGGCGACCTGCTGGTCTGCTTCCGCGACCAGGGCTACACCCACCTCTACCGACTGCGTGCGGGCAGGGAGCCGGAGGTGCTCATCGGCGGCACCACCACCGTCGCCGGGATGTCGGTGACGCCCGACGGTGAGCGCGCCGCCGTGGTCCTGAGCACGCCGGACACCTTCGGCGAGGTGGCGCTCCTGGACCTGACCACCGGAGACGTCACCGAGCTGACCGACTACCGCGCCGACCTGCTCGGCGAGCTGGACTGGGTCGCCCCGCAGGAGCGCACCTTCACCGCCCCGGACGGCACCACCGTGCACGGCTGGCTCCTGCGCCGGGACGACGTCGAGGGCGCGGGGCCGCTGCTGCTCGACATCCACGGAGGCCCGCACAACGCCTGGTCCGGCGTCGCCGACGCCGAACACCTCTACCACCAGGCCCTGGCTGCGGCGGGGTGGGGCGTGCTCCTGCTCAACCCGAGGGGCAGCGACGGCTACGGGGAGGCGTTCTACACCGCGGCCGTCGGCGGCTGGGGCGTCGCCGACGCCGACGACTTCCTGGCACCGCTGGACGCGCTGGTGGCCGAGGGTGTCGCCGACCCGGGCCGGCTCGCGGTCACCGGCTACAGCTACGGCGGCTACATGACCTGCTACCTGACCTCTCGCGACGACCGCTTCGCGGCCGCGGTGCCCGGCGGGATCGTGGCTGACGGCCGCAGCATCGCCACCACCTCCGACATGGGCTACTTCCTGGCCGACCTGGAGATGGGGGCCCTGCCCTGGACGGACGGGGAGCACCTGGACCGGTCCTCGCCGATCCACCTCGTGGACCGGGTGCGCACGCCCACGCTCATCCTGCAGGGCGCGGCAGACGTCCGCTGCCCCGTGAGCGAGGCACAGCGCTGGTTCGGCTCGCTGCGGGCCCGTCACGTCCCCGCCGAGCTGGTGCTCTACCCGGGTGCGGCACACCTCTTCATCCTCAGCGGCCGGCCGTCGCACCGCGCCGACTACAACCGCCGGGTCGTGGACTGGGTCAACCGCCACGCCTCCGCGACCGGCTCCGCCGTCCCGGCGCTCGATGCCGACCACTGGCAGCACCGGCTCTCCGTGCTGGCGGACCGGCACGAGGTCCCGGGTGCCGTGCTCGGCATCCTCCGCCTCGGTGCGGCGCCCGACGGCTCGGACGAGGTCGCGGCCGCCGCACACGGGGTCCTCAGCCGCACGACCGGTCACGCCGTCACCCCTGACTCCGTCTTCCAGATCGGCTCGATCACCAAGGTCTGGACGGCCACGCTGGTGATGCAGCTGGTCGAGGAGGGGCTGGTCGACCTCGACGCACCCGTGCGGGACGTCCTGCCCGAGCTGCGGCTGGCCGACGAGGACGTCGCCGCGCGGGTCACGCTGCGCCACCTGCTCACCCACACCAGCGGGATCGACGGGGACATCTTCACCGACACCGGCCGCGGGGACGACTGCCTGGAGCGGTATGTGGCCGGGCTGGCCGACGCCGCCCAGCTGCACCCGCTCGGCGAGACGTTCTCCTACTGCAACTCCGGCTTCAACCTCGCCGGCCGGGTCGTGGAGAAGGTCACCGGCCAGACGTGGGACGAGGTCCTGCGCGAGCGGATCATCGCGCCCCTGGGGCTCACCCGCACCGGCACCCTGCCCGAGGAGGCGCTGCTCTACGACGCGGCGCTCGGGCACGAGCGCGGGGAGGACCAGCAGGTGCGGCCGGTCTCCGTCTGGGGCATCCCGCGCTCCTCCGGACCGGCTGGTCTCATCCACGCCCGGATCCGGGACCTGCTCGACTTCGCCGCGACCCACCTGCGGGACGGCGTGGCAGCCGACGGGACACGGGTGCTCGGCGCGGAGCAGGTCCGGGCGATGCAGGAGGAGCAGGTCCGCCTGCCGGGCCGCTTCGACCTCGGTGACTCCTGGGGCCTGGGCTGGATCCGCTTCGACTGGAACGGCGAGCGGCTCATCGGGCACGACGGCAACACCATCGGCCAGTCGGCCTTCCTGAGGGTGCTGCCCCGGGCAGGCCTCGTCGTCGCGCTGCTGACCAACGGCGGCAACACGACCGACCTCTTCCGCTCGCTGTACGGCGAGGTCTTCGACCAGCTCGCCGGCGTGGACCTGCCGGCCGCCCTGGCACCTCGCGAGGGCGAGGTGAGTCTCGACGGCGCCTCCGGGACCTACGAGCGTGGCGCGGAGCGGATCGAGGTCGAGGAGGTGGACGGGCTGGCCACCCTGGTCTCCACGGACCTGCACCCGCTGACCGAGGAACGAGACCCGGTGCAGACCTTCGAGCTGCACCCCTTCGACGAGCGCACGGCACTCATCCAGGCACCGGGGCAGCAGACCTGGGCGCCGGTCACCTTCTACTCCACCGCCGGACGCCGCTACGTGCACCACCACCTACGAGCCACGCCAGCAGTGGATGGGGAAGGGTAGGACCCGCTCTCGCAAGCCACATGCTGGAAGGTGGCGCTATAGTCCGGCCCAGCGGCCTGCCCGGCGCGGATCTCCTGACGACCCCACCCGGGCATCCACCCGAGCAAAGGGGCCCGAGGATGAACAACACCTATCCGCCACCATGGAACAACCAGCCTTCGCACGGTCCGCCGTGGGCACCTCCGCCCTTACCGCCCCAGCGGCAGTGGGCACCCCCTGCAGGCTCCTGGCCCCCGCGGGCGTACCCGCACGTCAGGCCGCGCAACCCGGCGCTGTACGCGATCGCCTCCGCGGTGATCCCCGGGCTCGGGACCCTGCTGGGCGGTGCTCCAGGGCGCGGCATCGTCATCTTCCTCGTGCTGGCCATCACCGGGGTGCTGAGGTTCGTCCCGTTGCTGGGCCTGCTGTTCATCCCGCTGTGGTTCGTCGGCTGGGCGTTCGGGATCTACGACGCACACCGCACGACCCGCGACTGGAACGCCCGGCACGGCATCATCAGCTGAGCCGAACGGGCCCGCCGCCTCACGCCCGCTCGAGAATGGCGGCCACGTCGGCGCCGGGCGAGAGCACGCCATACAGGTGCCCGCCCTGCCCGTCGAGGCGCGACCCGACGAACGCCTCCGCCACCGGCGACGGCGCGCGCTGGAGCATGAGCGACGCCTGCAGCGCCAGCGCGAGCGCCTCCACCAGGCGTCGGGCGGTGCTCGGGTCGGCGGCGCGGGAGAGCTCGCGGGTGCGGGTCAGGTGGGCGTCGAGCACGGGGTGCGCGCCGCCGGCTGCCGAGACCTCCTCGAAGAAGGCCGTCAGGGAGTGCGGGTCGCGCCCGATCGCCCGCAGCACGTCGAGGGCGATGACGTTGCCCGAGCCCTCCCAGATCGCCATGACGGGCTGCTCGCGGTAGCGCATCGCCAGCGGGAAGTCCTCGGTGTAGCCATTGCCACCGAGACACTCCATCGCCTCCACGGAGTGACCGGGCCCGCGTTTGCAGACCCAGTACTTCGCGACGGCCGTCGCGATGCGGCGGAAGCCCCGCTCCTGCCCGTCGGCGTCCGTGTCGTGAGCCCGGGCCAGGCGCAGCGCCGTCCAGGTCGCGGCCTCGGACTCCAGCGCCAGGTCGGCCAGGACTGCGGTCATCACGGGCTGGTCGACCAACCGGGCGCCGAACGCCTGCCGGTGCCGGGCGTGCCAGACCGCCTCGGCCACCGACTGACGCATGCCGGCGGCCGAGCCGAGCACGCAGTCCAGGCGGGTGTGCGCGACCATGTCGATGATCGTGCGCACCCCGCGCCCGGCCTCCCCGACCCGGAAGCCGACGGTCTGGTCGAGTTCCACCTCACCCGAGGCGTTGGACCGGTTGCCCACCTTGTCCTTGAGCCGCTGGATGGCGAACGCGTTGCGGGTGCCGTCCTCCAGCACGCGCGGCACCAGGAAGCAGCTCAGCCCTCGTGGCTCCTGGGCCAGCACCAGGAAGGCGTCGGACATGGGCGCGCTGCAGAACCACTTGTGCCCGGTCAGCCGGTGGCTCCCGTCCCCGGCATCGACGGCCCGCGTCGTGGTGGCGCGCACGTCCGAGCCCCCCTGCTTCTCGGTCATCGCCATGCCGAACAGCGCTGAGGTCTTGCCCGGCTCCAGCCGCGGCTCGTAGTCGCGGGAGAGGAGCCGCGGCAGCCACCGGTCGGCGAGCTGCACGTCGTGCCCCAGGCTGGGCACGGCGGCGTGCGTCATCGACACCGGGCAGGCGTGGCCCGGCTCGACCTGCGCGTAGAGCATGAACGTGGCGGCCCTGGCCACCGCCGCACCGGGCCGGGGCTCGGCCCAGACCGAGGTGTGTGCGCCGTCCGCGACCGCGGCACCGATGATGCGGTGGTAGGCGGCGTCGTAGTCGACCTCGTCGATCCGCCGGCCCCACCGGTCATGGCTGCGCAGGGTCGGGGGTATGCGGTGCGCCGCCGCCGCATCCTCCTGGAACGGCGCCGACCCGACATGCCGCCCGACACGGTGCAGGTGCGCTGTGGCCCAGTCCGCACCGAACGCGGCGACCGCCTCGGTGAGCGGGCGGTTCTCGGCATACTCGTCCAGCTCCACGCGCGGCGGGGGCTGGTTGGTGACCTCGTGGGTGGCCATGCGCCACGGTAACGCTTGAGTCGCCGTCGCGGCCGGTGGTCACCTCTCTGCTGCAGGGCCCCTCGACGGCAGCCAGCTGAGCCTTGACCGTGCCCTCGCTGACGAACAGTTCGGCAAGGAGCCTGCGGGCTCACCCATGTGCGCGACGGTGTGACACATCCGTCCTGCACGCGACGGAGGTGACACACCGTTTCCGCACATGCCTTGTCGACGCTGGCCCCGTCGGGACACTCCTACACTGGCTGACCATGACTGTCCACGGCACCGTGCTCACCCTCCAGGGCGGCGGCTACACCGCCCAGGTCGGTCAGGTCGGCGCGACCCTGCTCAGCCTCACCTACCGGGGACACCACCTCGTCGACCCGGTCGCCCCGGACCGGCTGGACGACGCCTGGCGCGGCCGGACCCTCGTCCCCTGGCCGAACCGGGTGGTGAGCGGGCGGTACGAGGTGGCCGGCGGCACCTACGAGCTGCCGGTCAACGAGCACGAGACCGGCGCAGCCCTGCACGGCCTGGGCGCGTTCCAGCGGTGGGACCTGCTCGAGCACACCGGCACCATGGCCGCGTGGGCGCTGGACCTGCCGCCGTCCTACGGCTACCCCTTCCAGGTGCGCTGCAGCACGACCTACACGCTCGGCGAGGAGGGGCTGAGCGTGCGCATCGAGGGCACGAACCTCGGTGACGTCGCGGCCCCGTTCGGCGCCTCCGTCCACCCCTACCTCACCTGCGACGGCCGCCCCGTCGACGAGTGCCACGTGAGCCTGCCGGCCGGTGCCGTGCTGCTCACCGACGACCGCTCCTCCCCCACCACGCTGGTGCCCGTCGCCGACGCTGAGCTCGACCTCTCCCGGCGCACCTCCCTGGCCGGGCTGGAGGTCGACCACGCGTTCACCGATCTCCCCGCCTCCTGGGCCGTCGAGCTCACCCACCCCGAGACGCCCGGCGTCCGGATGGACAGCGACGCCCCGTGGGTGCAGCTCTACACCGGTGACCGCATCGGGCGCGTGGCCGCCGCGGTGGAGCCGATGACCTGCCCGCCCGACGCCTTCAACCGCGACCCCGAGGGGGTGCTCCTGCCGCCGGCGCAGACCCGCACCCTGTCGCTGCGGATCAGCACGCTGCCTCCGTGGGGGGAGCAGCTCACGGGGTCAGGTACTCCGCAGGACGGCTGACGACCTCGCTCAGCGGCAGCAGTGCACCACCGGTCGCACCGGCGACGTCGTCGGCGTCGCGCACCACCTCGACCGGCATCCAGTCTGCCGCCATCACCCGGGTCCGCAGGCGTTCCTGGACCGTGGGCGCCAGCTGCCCGGCCAGGTCACCGATCTCGCCACCCAGCACGGCCGTCGGCACGTCGAGCAGGTTGACCACACCCGCCAGCACCACGCCGAGGGCCTCGGCGGCCAGGTCGATCGCCTCCTGGCTCTCCCGGTGCCCGGCCCCGGCGCGCCTGCCGAGCTCCGCCAGCGTCGTGGCCTGGGGCAGACCGGCGCGGCGGGTCATGGCCAGACGCCCGGCATACCGCTCCAGACACCCGTCGGACCCGCAGGCGCACGGCTCACCGCCCGGGCGGAACGGCAGGTGGCCGATCTCGCCGGCGAAGCCGTGCAGGCCGGCCTGGACGCGGGAGCCGGTCACCACCGCGCCCCCGATCCCGATCTCGCCCGAGACGTAGACGAAGTGGCTGTGCGCGCCGAGCCGCCCTGGCGCCGGCTGGGCGAAGGCGTGCGCGGCGAGGTTGGCCTCGTTGCCCAGGCTCAGCGGTATGCCGTGCAGCTGTTCCCGCAGCCCCGTGGCGGGGTCGACGTCGCGCCAGTCGAGGTTGGGTGCGCGCAGGAGCCGCTCGCCCGCGCCGTCCACGATCCCGGGCAGCGCCAGCCCGGCCCCGACGACCCGTCCATCCTCCGGCAGACCCTTGAGGACCTCCGCCAGGTGGCCGGCCAGCAGCGAGAGCGCCTCCTCCGGACGGGAGCCGACGAGGTCGGGCTCGGAGCGGGACTCGGCGACCACCTGTCCCCGCAGGTCGATCAGGCGAGCGGCCACGTGCGCGGCGTTCACCTGGAGGCCGACTGCGCCGACCCGGCCGGTCGGACGCAGGGGGGTAGGAGGTCTCCCCGGGCCGGCGAGCCGCGCCTGGCCCTCGTCGACCAGGCCGCCTGCCACCAGCTCGTCGACCAGCCGGGAGACGGTGGAGCGGGTCAGCCCGGTCGAGGCGGCGACGCCGGCGCGCGACAGCGGCTCCTCGGTCGCGCAGACGCTGCGCATCACGACCCCGAGGTTCGCCTCCCGCACCGAGGACTGGTGGGCCAGGACGACGCCGGGTCCGGCCGGGGTGGGGACGAGGGGCATGCCGCTCAGGCTACGGCTCGACCGGTCCTGGGGCCGACATCCGGATCCGGTTTGTTTCCCGCCGAGCCTAGATCCGTCCTCAGGGCCCGATCCCGCCACGTCGACCGCCGCCGCGTTCCCCACCAGGACAGCCTGAGCAGCGATAATGGCCGCCATGATGACGCACGGGCGGATCCGGATGGAGGACGTCGCGCGCCAGGCCGGGGTCTCGGTCGCGACCGTCTCCAAGGTGGTCAACGGCCGCTACGGCGTGGCGGCGAGCACCACCGCCCGGGTCCACGAGGTCATCGCCGAGCTGGGCTACGAGACGAACCTGGGCGCCCGCGCCCTGCGCAGCTCGCGCACCGGCATCCTGGGGGTGCTGGTCGCCGAGTTCGAGCCGTTCAGCACCCAGCTGCTCAAGGGCGTCTCCAGCGCGATGGCCACGACCGACTACGAGCTGCTCGCCTTCGCCGGCGCCATCCACGGCGAGACGGTGGGGTGGGAGCGTCGCTCCCTGCGGCGCCTGGGCGGCACCCTGGTCGACGGCGCGATCATCGTCACCCCCACCGTCATCGAGCCGGGTGCCGCCGTGCCGGTGGTCGCCATCGACCCGCACACCGGCAACGGCGACGTGCCCACCGTCGACTCGGACAACGTCGGTGGTGCCAGGACCGCGATCGAGCACCTGATCTCGCTGGGGCACACCAGGATCGGCATGATCCGTGGTCGCGAGGACCTGGAGTCCGCGCGGCTGCGGGAGAAGGGCTTCCGCCAGGCGATGGCCGCGGCGGGGGTCGAGGTCGACGAGACGCTGCTGGCCACCGGCTCCTACCGGGCCGAGTCCGCCGTCGCCCCGGCGCGCCTCCTGCTCGATCGCCGGGACCGGCCCACCGCCATCTTCGCCGCCAACGACCTCATGGCGATCCGCACGGTGGAGGTCGCCCGGTCGCTGGGACTGCGCGTGCCCGAGGACGTGTCCGTGATCGGCTTCGACAACGTCCCCGAGTCGGCCCTGGCGCAGCCGGCCCTGACGACCGTGGCCCAGCCGCTCGCCGAGCTCGGCCGCACCGCCCTGCACCTGCTGCTCACCCTCCTGGCCGGGAAGAAGCTGGAGCAGACCCACGTGCGCCTGCAGACCACGCTGGTCGAGCGGGCCTCGACGGCACCGCCCCCGACTGCCGCGGCTGCGGTCAGCTGAGCCCGAGCGCCTGGCCGGGGCCTGCTCGACCTCGGTCTCGCGCCCGGCTCTCAGCCGACGTCGCCGGCCTCGCGCGGACCGACCTCCACGCTGGTCCGTCGCGGCTCGTGCAGGCCGACCTCGTGCACGTCCCCGCCCAGGGTGACCATCCGCACCAGCCGGCGGTCGGCCGACGAGTCCCCGGCCCAGATCTCGAACTCGCCGGGCTCGACGACCCGCCGGCGGTCACGACCGGTGAAGGAGAGCCGGGTGGGCGGCACGCTGAACGTCACGACGCGCGACTCACCCGGCTCGAGCACGACCCGCGCATAGCCGACCAGTTGGGCCATTGGGCGGGTCACCGACGCCACCAGGTCGCGGGCGTACACCTGGACCACGTCCGCCCCCACCCGGTCGCCGGTGTTGGCGAGGCGCGCCCGCACCTGCACGGGCTCGGCCGTCGTGCCCGCCCGGACCCCCAGGTCGGACAGCTCGAAGGTGGTGTAGGACAGCCCGTGGCCGAAGGGCAGGGCGGGACGGCTGGAGAGGTTGGTGACGTCGCTGTCGCCACCCAGGGGCGGGTGCAGGTAGGTGTAGGGCTGGCTGCCCGCGGAGCGGGGCAGACTGACCGGCAGGTGGCCGGAGGGGTTGACCCGTCCGGAGAGGACACCGGCGACGGCCCCGGCGCCCTCCTCGCCGGGGAAGAACGCCTGCACGACCGCGGCGCACGCCTCCAGCGCCCAGTCCACGGCATACGGGCGCCCGGTGAGCAGCACGAGCACCACGGGGGTGCCGGTGGTCAGCACCGCCTCGACGAGCTGCCGCTGGACGCCCGGCAGCTCCAGGTCGTCCCGGTCACACCCCTCCCCCGAGGTCGCCCGGCCGAACAGGCCCGATGAGTCCCCGGCGACGACAACGGCGACCTCGGCCTCCCGCGCCGCCGCCACGGCCTCCCCGATCCCCGAGACGTCCTCGGAGTCGACGTCGCAGCCGCGCACGTGCCGCAGCGCCGCTCCGGGCCACTCGGCGTCCAGCGCCTCGAGCACGGTCGGCGCGAGGATCCCCGCCTCGACGTCGGGATGCTGGGCGATGACGTGGTTGACGAAGGAGTAGCAGCCGAACAGCGCCTCCAGCCGGTCCGCGTTGGGCCCGATCACCGCGACCCGCGCCGGGTCCGTCAGCGGCAGCGTCCCGTCGTTGGCCAGCAGCACCACCGACTCCTCGGCCAGCCGCCGCGCCGCGGCCCGGTGCCGGGGCCCGTCCAGGTCGACCTGCGTGGGCGGCTCGTCCTCGAAGGTCGCGCCCAGCAGCCCCAGCTCGGCCTTCTGCTCCAGCGCCCGGGCGCAGGCCCGGTCCACCAGGGCCTCGTCGACCTGGCCGGCGCGGACGGCTGCCGCCAGCGGTGCCAGGTAGGCGTCCCCGGTGGGCAGCTCGATGTCCACGCCGGCCAGCAGCGCCTGCCCGGCAGCCTCCCCAAGGTCTGCGGCCACCCGGTGCAGAACGTGCAGGAAGGCGACGCCGAAGTAGTCGGCCACGACGGTCCCGTCGAAGCCCCACCGGTCGCGCAGCACCCCGGTCAGCAGGTCAGGGTCCGCCGCGACGGGGACGCCGTCGATCTCGCTGTACGAGTGCATGACCGAGCGCGCCCCGCCCTCGAGCAGCGCCATCTCGAACGGCACCATGAGCACGTCCTCAAGCTCACGCGGTCCGGCGTGCACCGGCGCGAAGTTGCGGCCCGCCTGCGAGGCCGAGTAGCCGACGAAGTGCTTCAGCGTCGCGTGCACGCCCTGGCCCTGCAGACCCTCGACGTAGGCGGTGCCGATGGTGCCGACCAGGTAGGGGTCCTCGGAGATCGCCTCCTCGACCCGGCCCCACCGCGGGTCGCGCACCACGTCGAGCACCGGCGCCAGGCCCTGGTGCACGCCCAGCTGCCGCATCGTCTCCCCCACCAGGCCGGCCACCTCCCCGACCAGGACGGGGTCGAAGGACGCGCCCCAGGCCAGCGGTGTGGGGTAGGTGGCGGCCTTCCACGCCGACAGCCCGGTCAGGCACTCCTCGTGCACCAGCGCGGGTATGCCGTGTCTCGTCGAGGCGACCAGCCACCGCTGGAAGTCCCACAGCCACCTGGCCCGCTCCACCGGGTCCACCGGACGCGTGCCGTAGACGCGGGTGAGGTGGCCCAGCCCCTGGGCGGCCACGTCATACAGTCCCTGTGCCTCGACGAAGGCGCCCTGCAGCGGGGCGACCGCCTCACCGTCCCCCTTGTCCCAGAAGCCCACGATCTGGGCCAGCTTCTCCTCCAGGGTCATGGAGGCGAGCAGCCCGGCCACGTCGGTGGCCGGGGCCGCCTCCTGGAGCGAGGCGGCGCGGGTGGTCTGGGTCATGACGGGTGCCTTTCGGGGCGAGGGGTCGGGTGAGCGCTCGGGCGTGACTCGCGCGGACTCCGGCGAGCACGGTCGTGGTGGTGGTCGCGCGGGTCAGCCCTTGACCGCCCCCTGGAGCCCGTTGACGATGCGCTTCTGCATCGCGAGGAAGAAGATCAGCGCGGGGATCATCGCCAGGGTGGTGAAGGCGAAGACGCCGGCGGTGTCGGAGGAGTACTGCGAGGAGAAGTCGGCCACGCCCAGCGGCAGCGTCTTCATCTCGCCGCGCAGCAGGAGCAGCGGCAGCAAGTAGGCGTTCCAGGAGCCGACGAAGGCGAGCACCCCGACGGTGATAGCGCCCGGTGCCGACAGCGGGAGCAGCACCCGCCAGAAGAACTGCAGGCGGGAGGCGCCGTCCATGATCGCGGCCTCCTCCATCTCCCGCGGGATCGCCATCAGGAACGGCCGCAGGATGACGATCGTCATCGGCAGCGCGAACGCCGCCTGCGGCAGCGCGACGCCCCACCAGGTGTTGCCCAGCGACAGGTCGCGGGTGACCAGGATGAACAGCGGGATGATCGCCACGGTCGCGGGGAAGAGCAGGCCGACGACGAAGACCATGAACAGCGGCTCCCGCCAGCGGAACTGGTAGCGGGCCAGGGGGTAGGCCGCCATGAGCCCGGCGACCACGGTGACCACGGTCGTGATGACCGCGATCGCCACGGAGTTGAGCGCGTAGGTCCAGAAGGTGCTCCCGGTGATCACCCGGCGGTAGTTGTCCAGGACCCACGGGTCGGGCAGGCCGGCCGGGTCCGCGGCGAGCTGGGCGTTGGTGCGGAAGCCGCCGAGCACGGCATACAGGACGGGTCCCAGGGTGAGCGCGACCACGACGAGGGCAGCCAGGTAGACCAGCACCCCGCCCTCGCCGCGGCCGTTGCGCTCAGCGGGCGCACGGCGCCGTCCTGACCCAGGGGTATGCCGGTCGCCGGTCGCCTGCCCGGTGGGCTGGTCCGTCACCGTCGACGTCGACGGGGTTGCCAGGGCTGCCCCTGTGCTCCGGCTGCTCCTGTCGCTGCTCTCGTGGATGCTGCCGCGCATACTCATGGGGGTGCTCATCGGACCCCCCTCAGGACGTCGGCGTCGGAGGTGTCCCGGCGCAGCACGAAGCGTTGGTAGAGGACGGCCATGGTCAGGGCGATGACGAAGAGCACGACCGAGGCGGCGGCGGCGATGCCGTAGTTCTGCCGCTTGGTGCCCTCGTTGACCAGGAAGGTCGCCATCGTCGTGGTCGCGTTCGCCGGGCCGCCGCCGGTGAGGATCCAGACCATGTCGAAGAGCTGCAGCGAGCCGATCATCGACAGGAAGGCCCACGTGCGGATCGTGGGGCCGAGCAGCGGGATGGTGACCCGCCGCTGGATCTGCCACCAGGTGGCGCCGTCGATCTGGGCGGCCTCGGTCAGCTCGTCCGGCACGCCCTGGAGGCCGGCCAGGAAGAGGAGCACCGCCAGCCCGACATACTTCCAGGTCAGGACCACCATGAGGGTCGGCATGGCCAGCTCGGGGGTGCCGAGGAACCCCTGGTAGGGCCCGTCGAGGCCCACCGTGCCGAGCAGGGTCTCCACGACGCCGCGGCCCGGCTGCAGGAGCTGGAACCAGACCACGCCGGCGATGACCTCGGCCAGCACGTAGGGGACGAAGATGATCGTGCGCAGCAGTCCGCGGCCGCGGATGCGCCGGTTGAGCAGCAGCGCGATCCCCAGGCCGAGCGGCAGCTGGATGAGGATCGAGGCGACGACGATGAACAGGTTGTGCCCGACGGCGCCCCGGAAGACCTCGTTGGTCAGGACGGCGACGTAGTTCTGCAGGCCGACGAAGTCGACGAGCGGGCCGAAGCCTTTCCAGCGGTAGAGCGAGAACTGGACCGCGCGCAGGATCGGCCAGACGACGAAGAGCCCGAAGATCGTCAGTGCCGGGGCGGTGAAGAGCAGGATCTCCCCCGCCATCCGCCAGTCGCGCCCCCCGCCCACCGGCCGCGCGGTGCGGCCGGTGGGCTGGGTCGTGGCGCCCCTGGGCGGGACGGACAGGCTGGTCATCGCGAGCGGCTCAGCCCTCGGCGTCGGCCGCGGCCTGCGTGGCGTCGACGATGTCCTGCGGGCCGGCCTGCCCGGCGAACATCAGCTCGATCGTGTCGTTCATCGCCCCGCCGACCGACTGGCCGAAGGCGGTGTCGAAGTAGAGCTGGACGTAGGGGGCGCTGTCCCGCACCTCGATCAGGCCGGCCAGCGCCGGGTCGGCCACCGCGTCGGTGGCGTTCGGGTTGGTCGGCAGGCCCATGTCCCGCTCGGCGAACCCGCGCTGGACCTCCTCGGAGAGCATGTACCGCACGAACTCCACGGCCTCCGGCGGCGCGTCCGCCGAGACGCCCCAGGCGTCGCCGCCGCCGAGCTGGGCCTCGGGGTCGCCCTGGCCGCCCTCGACCTGCGGGAAGGGGAACCAGCCCAGCTTGTCGCCCAGACCCTCGCCGTCCTCGGTCAGCCCGGCCATCACGCCCGGCTCCCAGTGGCCCTGCATCTCCATGGCCACCTGCTCCGTGGCCAGCAGCCCCGAGGCGCTGGACGGGCCGGACTGCGCCGGGGTGGACAGGAAGCCGCGGTTGAACGGCTCGGCGTCGATGAGGCGCTCGACCTCCTCGCCGGCGGTGATGAAGCACTGGTCGGAGAAGTCCAGGGACTGCACGGCGTCGGTCAGGGTCTCCTCGGCGCAGTGGCGCAGCGAGAACTGGTACCAGTAGTGCGCCGCCGGCCAGCCGTCGCCGGCGCCGACCGAGAGCGGCTCCATCCCGGCCGCCTTGAGCTGGTCGATCACCGCATACATCTCCTCCCAGGTGGTCGGGGTCTCGGTGACCCCGGCCTCCTCGAACATCTCGGTGTTGTACCAGAACCCGACGACGCCGATGGAGAACGGCAGGGCGTAGACTCGGTCGTCGACCGTCCAGCCCTGTACGGTCCCGCCGAGCATCTCGATCTCCTCGGCGGCGACCTCGGTGAGGTCCATGGTCAGGTCGGCCGCGACGTGGTCGGCGAGCTCACCACCGCCGCGCTCCATGTAGACGTCCGGCGCGTCGCCGGCCTGGAAGGCGGCGTCCAGCTGGGTCAGCATGTCCTCGTGCTGCATGGCCTCGATCTGGATGGTCACGCCCGGGTTGGCGTCCTGGAAGTCCTCGGCCACCTGCTGGTAGTACTCCAGCCCGTCACCGGTGTTGGAGTTGTGCCACCAGGTGAGGGTGACGTCCTCCCCGTCGGAGGCGCCCTGGCCACCCTCGCCGCCATCGCCGTCGCCGCACGCGGCAAGGGTGAGGACGAGGCTGCCCGAGGCCATCAGGCTCAGTGCACGGATGGTGGTCATGGTCTGCTCCTCAGCGTTGAGTGAGAGGTCGGTGCACCCGAATCTGCCAGTATGTTGCGCCGCGTGTCAATCGTTATCGATAACGATTTCGTCGCGGCGGTGGCAGGGTTGCGGGCCGGTCGGGCACCCGATAGTTTTACGCCACAACCAACTCAGGAGGTCCTCGTGCCGACGCCCACCCCATCCGCGCCCATCCAGTTCACCTTCGGCCTGTGGACGGTCGGCTGGTCCGCCCAAGACCCGTTCGGGGACGCGACCCGGGCCCCGATCGACCCGGTGGAGTCCGTCCATCGCCTCGCCGAGCTGGGTGCAGCCGGGGTGACCTTCCACGACGACGACCTGGTCCCGCCCGGTGCGAGCGCCGCCGACCGTGACGCGGTCATCGCCCGCTTCCGCACGGCGCTGGAGGAGACGGGCCTGACCGTGCCCATGGTGACGACCAACACCTTCACCCACCCGGTCTTCAAGGACGGTGGGCTGACCAGCAACGACCGCGGCGTCCGGCGGCTGGCGCTGCGCAAGGTGCTGCGTCAGGTCGAGCTGGGGGCCGAGCTCGGCGCGAGCACCTTCGTCATGTGGGGCGGGCGCGAGGGCACCGAGTACGACGGCGCCAAGGACCACAAGGCCGCCCTGGACCGGTATGCCGAGGGTCTGGACAGCGTGGCCGCCTTCATCAAGGAGCGCGGCTACGGGATGCGGATCGCGCTGGAGCCCAAGCCCAACGAGCCGCGCGGCGACATCCTGCTGCCGACGGTCGGCCACGCCCTGGGCTTCATCGCCATGCTGGAGCACGGCGACATCGTCGGGCTCAACCCCGAGGTCGGGCACGAGCAGATGGCCGGCCTCAACTTCACCTCCGGCATCGCCCAGGCGCTGTGGCAGGACAAGCTCTTCCACATCGACCTCAACGGCCAGCACGGACCGCGCTTCGACCAGGACCTCGTCTTCGGCCACGGCGACCTGCTCTCGGCGTTCTTCACCGTGGACCTGCTGGAGAACGGCTTCGCCGGCGGCGGACCCCGCTACCAGGGCCCGCGCCACTTCGACTACAAACCGTCCCGGACCGAGGACCTGGACGGGGTCTGGCGCTCCGCCGCGGCCAACATGGAGACCTACACCCTGCTGGCCGAGCGGGCCCGTGCCTTCCGCGCCGACCCGGAGGTGCAGGAGGCGATGCGCGCCTCGGGTCTGGACGAGCTCGCCGTGCCGACCCTGGCCGAGGGCGAGACCGCGGCCTCGCTGCTGCAGACCGAGGGCGACCTCGGGGTGGAGCTGGCCGAGGAGGCCGACCGGCTCGCGGGGCGCGGCTACGGCCACGTGCACCTCAACCAGCTCGCGCTGCGCCACCTGCTCGGCGCCGCCTGAGCCACCGACCGAGCGCGCGATCCGCGGACCCGGAATTTCGGCGAGTAGGGTCGCGGTCATGGCCGAGCTCACCGTCCTGCACAACTCCCGCTGCTCCACGTCGCGGCACGCGCTGGAGACCGTCGAGGCGGCCGGGCTGCCGGTCGAGGTCGTGCACTACCTGAAGACCCCGCTCGACCGCGAGCAGCTGCTCGACCTCATCGCCAAGCTGGAGGACCCGCCCGCCGACCTGGTCCGCAAGGACGCCTTCTTCGCCGGGCTCGGCCTGTCCGCCGACGAGTGCACCACGCCTGAGCAGGTGGCCGACCTGCTCGTCGAGCATCCCCGCCTGATGCAGCGCCCGGTGCTGGTGCGCGGCGACCGGGCGATCATCGGGCGGCCCAAGGACCGCGCCGAGGCCTTCATCGCGGACAGCTGAGCGGTGACGCGCCACTGAACGGTGACGCACCCTTGTGCGTCAACGGTGTGTCACATCCGTCATGGAGACCACGGATGTGACACACCGTTTCAGCACATGACTACACGGCGGGGCCGCTCAGACAGGAGGACGACACGGGCGTCGGGGTGATGCGCTACGTCGGGCCGCTCAGATCCGGTGCTGGCTGTGCTCCTTGACCGGCAGCATCGCGAGGGCGCCCGCGGCGAGGATGAGGACGATGCCGAGGATGCCCCAGTACTGCGTGTTCTCCTCCCCCGTGACCCGCGCACCGATCCAGATGCCCACGCCGAAGGCCGCGGGCGAGAGGAAGGAGACGACGCGGCCGGTGGTGGCGTAGAGGCCGAAGATCTCCCCGCTCTTGCCCTCGGGGATCAGCCGCGCCAGGAACGACCGCGAGGCCGCCTGGGCAGGACCGACGAAGGCGGTGAGACCCAGGCCGGCGATCCAGAAGACGGTCTTGCCGCCGTCGTGCAGGAAGAAGATCACCAGACCGAGGATGACCAGGCTGAACAGCGAGATGAGGATGACCTTCTTGGGGCCGATCCAGTCGTCCACCAGGCCGAAGATGATGGTCGAGACGCCGGCCACGATGTTGGCCGCCGCCCCGAAGATGATCACCTCACCGGCGCTCATCCCGAAGGTGCCGGCCGCGAGCACCGCACCGAAGGCGAAGACGCCCGCCAGACCGTCGCGGAAGAGCGCCGAGGCGAGCAGGAACCACACGGTATGCCGTGAGGTCCCCCACAGCCGCCGCACGGTCCCGAACAGCAGCTTGTAGGAGTCGATGATCCCGACCCGCGGCGCCCGCGGCACCGGCCGGTCCTTGAGAGCGACGAGCGCCGGGACGGTGAACACCGCGATCCAGATGCCGCACATGAGCATCGAGACCCGGATGTCCATGCCGTTCTCGCCGGTCACGCCGAAGAGGCCGACGTCGGGCTGGACGAAGAGGAAGTAGATCGCGAGCAGCGCGACGATGCCGCCGAGGTAGCCGAACCCCCAGCCGTAGCCGGAGACCCGGCCGACCGTCCTCGGGGTGGCCACCTGCTCGATGGTGGCGTTGTAGTTGACGCCGGCGATCTCGGAGACCACCGAGCCGATCCCGAGCAGGACGAGCCCCAGGACGAGGTACTCCGGCGAGGGCTGGACGAAGAACAGGCTCGCCGCGATCGCCGCGAGGAGCCAGGTCTGCCAGCGCAGGTTGCGCACCGTGCGACCCGAACGGTCCGAGTTCTGCCCCAGGACCGGCGCCAGCACCGCCACGAAGAGGCCGGCCAGGGCCGTGGACCACGCCAGCATCTGGGAGGTGTAGTTGGTCGAGCCGAAGCTCTCGCTGACGATGTAGACGGAGAACACGAAGGTGGTGATGACGGTGTTCCACGGCTGGCTGCCCCAGTCGTAGAACGCCCACGCCGTGATCTTGCCCATGCCCGCGCCCTTGGACGCCTCCAGGGAGGTGGTCACCTTCTCGGGGTCCATCGTCGCCGGACCGACCGGGTCGGCCACCGCACCTCCGGCGGGGCTGTTCCCGGGCTCACCGGAGCGGCGCGGTCGCGACAGGTGATCGTCGTCGTTGGTCGTCACGGCCCCCACCGTATTGCCCCTGGTGCCCAAACCGGTGCTGACACCCGCAAGGTTCACCCGGCGGACACCTCAGTCACCTCCAGCGCACGTCCACGGCGCCGAACGGACGGCCTCCCAGAACTGCGTCAGCCACACCGGTGGCGTGGGGCCTCCCATACCCAACCCGGTCAGCAGCACGGCGGCGGTCCCCGCCGTCGGGTCGACCCACAGCGAGGTGCCCGTGCCCCCGTCCCACCCGAACCGCCCCTCGTCGTCGACGGCGGCGCCCAGACCCCAGTCCAGGCCGGCGTCGAGGAACTCGCCAGCCATCTCCCGCGCCGCCCCGATCAGGGCTGGGCTGGCCATCGAGCGGACGGCCGAGGACGACACCACGCGCCCGTCGGCACCCAACGCGCCGTCGAGCAGCAGCTGGGCGAAGACGGCCATGTCCCCCACCGTCGACAGCAGCCCGGTGGACAGGCTGGGGAAGTCCGGTGCTGTCAGCAGCGACCGGTCCCCCGCCGGGGCCGCGAGCTGCATACCTCCCTGGTCGTCGGGGAAGAAGAGCGCGGGCACGCGCGGCAGCTGGTCCTCGCGCAGGGAGTATGCGGTCTCGCCCATCCCGAGCCGGTCCAGGACCGCATCCCGCAGCAGACGTTCCGCCGGGAGCCCGGTCGCCGCCTCCAGCACGAGGGTGAGGGCGTCGTAGGAGGTCTGGTAGAGCCATCCGGCACCCGGCTGGTGGGCCATCGGCAGCGCGGCGGTGCGTTCGACCCAAGCCGCCCGGTCGATCCCGGGACAGAGCCACGAGGACAGGATCCCCCCGCGCTCGCTGGCCCGGGCCAGCTCGTCGTCGGCGTCCGCGGCCAGGTCGTAGCCGAGACCGAACCCCATCAGCAGCAGGTCCCGCACGGTCACGTCGCGCTCCGCGGGCACGGTGTCGTCCAGCCGCGCGTGCCGCTCGCGGAGCACCCGACGGTCCGCCCAGGCCGGCACCCACCGAGCGATCGGGTCGTCGAGCTGGATCACCCCAGCGTCTGCGAGGGCGAGTGTCGCGACGGTTCCGATGAGCTTGGTGACCGACGAGAGGCGCAGGATCGCATCCTGCGACAGCCCGCCGGCCGATCCGGTGACCACCTGCCGGGTCTCCCGAGGCCCCCAGGCGACCGCCCACACCGCACCGGACGCGGGAGAGCCCGCCCAGACGCGCTGCATCACCGCGTCCAGCTCGTGCGCGCGACCGACGCTCATGCGGCCAGGGTATGCCGCGGGCCACGCCACCGGGCGTCACGCAGCGCTACCGGGCGCCGGTCGCCCGCACACGCTGGCCTCGAACTACGGCGGTGTATTTCGCCGGTCACTCTTGCAACATCCGTCACGGCTAGCGCATGCTGTTCCGGTCGACCCTGTCCCGGTCGCGCCCAGTCCCAGGAGTCCCATCACCATGCGCCGCTCTCTGCTTGCCCTCTGCACCGCCCTCACTCTGGTCCTGACCCCCACGGTGGTCGCCGCCGACGGCGAGGACGCCGCGACCGCGACCGCCGCCCCGGAGACCCTTGCGCCGGCTGCGCCGGAGCAGGTCACGCCAGACCAGCTCTCGCCTGACCAGCAGCCGTCCCCCGACCAGCCACCCTCCCCTGACGCGGGCCCCGTCCTCGACGACGGCGCGCCGGTGCTCGAGATCGACCAGCGGCACGGCGTCCTCACCCAAGGAGACGACCTGATCGGCACGCCCCAGCCCGTCGTCGAGAGCGGGATCACCTCCCTGCCCGCCCCGCAGCCGGGGGCCGAGGTCTACCCGCGTCCGGCCGACGGCGTCTACCAGGTGACCGGCGGAGGCTTCGGCCACGGGATCGGCATGTCCCAGTACGGCGCCCACGGCGCCGGCCTGGCCGGGCTGACGCACCAGCAGATCCTCGCGTTCTACTACCCGGGCACCAACCTGGAGACCCGCTCCACCGGCACCATCCGGATCGGCATCACCATCGACAACGACGGCGTCACGCGCGTCGCCCACCGGCCCGGACTGGTGGTGAGCAGCGCCCCCGGCGGCACGACATACCAGCTGCCCTCTGGCTTCAGCCAGTGGCGGGTGCGTGCGACCAGCGCGTCCGCGGCCGGGTGCACGCTCGAGGGCCTGGACAGCGGCGGCACCTGGCGCGCCGCCTGGCCGTCGGGTATGTCGCAGTCCTGCCCCGTGTCGTTCAGCTCACCGACCGAGGGCAGCGTCGACCTCTACCTGCCGGGCGGCTCGGTGCGCGCCTACCGCGGCACGCTGACCGCCACCTTCCGCGGGACGACCAGCCTGATCACGGTCAACCACCTGCCGATGCAGCACTACCTGCGCTCGGTGACGATGGCCGAGATGCCGGTGTCCTTCCACGCGGAGGCGCTCAAGGCCCAGGCCGTCGCGGCCCGCTCCTACGCCCTGCGCGGCGCGGGCGGCACCGCCCACTACGACACCTGCGACACCACCGCCTGCCAGGCCTACCGCGGCATGGGTGCGCGCAACGCCGACGGCACGCTGACCTGGTACGAGCACGCCAACAGCACGGCCGCGGTGAACGCCACGCAGGGCCAGGTGCTCACCTACAACTTCGGCGGTGGCGCGCCGCAGCTGGCCACCACCATGTACTCCTCCTCCACCGGTGGGCACACCACAGTGGGCGGCGCGGGGCACGGCTACCTCGTGGCCCAGGACGACCCGTACGACGCGGTCGTCAACAACCCCCGCAGCTCCTGGACGGCTCAGCTGCCGGTCCGCAACCTGGAGCAGCGCTACAACATCCACCGTGTCGAGCGGGTCCAGATCCTGCGCCGCGACGGGCATGGCGAGTGGGGCGGCCGGGTGCTGGATGCCCGGGTCGAGGGTTTCACGGCAGCCGGCCACTACACCTGGGCCTACGCCTCCGGCGGCGGGCTGCAGATGTCCAACCCGTGGCCGGCCAACGCCAACGGGCTGTCCTCGCACTACTTCACCCTGGAGCCGACCGCCAGCGGCACCGTGGAGCGGATCTCTGGCGAGGACCGGTACGACACCGCGGCCGAGGCCAGCCGCGCGTGGGGCAGGAACGTCAGCGTCGTCTACGTCGTCAGCGGGCGGGACTACCCCGACGCGCTGACTGCCGCCGCACGGGCCGGCGTGTATGACGCGCCGGTGCTCCTCACCCGTCCGGACGGCCTCCCGGGGCCGACCCTGTCCGCGCTGCAGCGCCTGAACCCGGCCCGCGTCGTGGTGGTCGGCGGACCGGGCGCGGTCGCCACGGAGGTGGCGGACCAGCTGCGCGACCTCACCCGCAACCGCGACCTGACCCGCGTCGGCGGCACGAACCGCTACGCGACGGCCGCGGCGATGGCCGCGTACTACCCCGCCGGCCGGGCGCGGGTCTACCTGGCCAGCGGCGAGGACTACCCGGACGCGCTGGCCGGCGCGGCCCTGGCCGGGCACGAGCACATGCCGTTGCTGCTGACCCGGCAGGACCGGCTCGACCAGGCCACCGTCGACCAGCTGCGCCGGTTGGACGCCCAGGAGATCGTCGTGCTCGGCGGCTCGGGCGCGGTCTCGGACGCCGTGGCCCAGCAGGCGGCCTCTCACTCGACCAGCGGCACCTACCGCCGGCTGGCCGGCGACGACCGCTACGCCACCATGGCCAGGATCGCCGCGCAGTTCCCCGCCGGCCGGACGCCGGCCTACGTCGCCTCCGCCCAGGACTTCCCCGACGCCCTCGTCGGCGCGGCCGTCGCCGGCGGGCTGCACGGGGTGGCCATGGTGCTCACCGCCAACGACCGGGTGCGTGGTGCGACCGCGGCGGCGCTGACCCGCCAGAACCCGCAGTCGATCTACGTGCTGGGCGGTTCCACCGTGGTGACGGACGCGACGCTGGAGCTGCTCTCCGAGTACCTCCGCTGACCGAGCGCACGTTCCTCACACGACCAGGCGCACGTTCCTCACCTGCCGGTCAGCCGGCGAGCAGGTCCGCCAGCTCGCCGATGACCGGCCAGGCGCCGTCTGAGGTGTTGCCGAGCACGCTGAGGGTCGCGCCGGTGGCGGGGTCGTGGGTGGAGCGGAAGGAGACGCCGGCGTCGGCGCCCTCCATCACCCACAGCGGCGCCGACTCGTGCAGCCACAGTCCGGCGGCATAGCGCAGGCCCTCGTCGGGCACGTCGTGCCGCGGCGCGGTCAACGCCTGCAGCATCTGCTCCCCCACCACCTTGCCGTCAGCGAGGGCGCCCCAGAAGCGGTGCAGGTCCTCGGCGGTGGAGTAGATGCCACCGTCCCCGTTGCCGACGACCGGCAGGTGCAGGACGTTGGTGCGCAGGCCGTCGTCGTAGAGGTAGCCGAGCGCCGCGTCACCGGGGAGCTCGTCGCTGCGCAGGAACCCGGTCGCACCCAGGCCGGCGCGACGGCATACCTCCTGCTCGACGTAGGAGTGGTAGGACTGCCCGCTGACCCGCTGCACGACGAGGGCGAGCAGCACATAGCCGCCGTTGCAGTAGGCGAACCGCTCCCCCGGCGCGAAGGCCTGCTCGACCCCGTCGATCACCGGGACGAACGCCTCGGTGTCGGTCAGGGTGTGCACCGGCACCTGGAGCACGTAGTCGTCGCTCTCCCACCCCGCCGACTCGTCCAGGTAGTCACCCATGCCGGAGGTGTGCGTCAGCAGGTGCTCGACCGTCACCGCGTCGTCGACGAGGGGCAGGTCGTAGCCGAGGACCGGCCGCACCGGGTCGCCCAGCCGCAGCGCCCCGTCCTCGACCAGGCGCAGGACCGCGAGCGCGGTGAAGGTCTTGCCGCCGCTGGCCAGCGCATAGCGGGTGGAGCGGGTATGGGGCACCGCCAGCCCCCGGTGCGCGTGGCCGAAGGCGTGGATGACGGGCTCGCGCCCCGGCACGTCCAGCGCCACCAGGCCGCTGAAACTGCCACGCTCGGCGGCGGCCGTGAGGGTCTGGACGTCGATGCTGGGGGCGGTGGGCATGGAAAACTCCTGTCAGGGAAAGTGGTCGGCCCGCGCCGGAGCGCTCATGGCGCACGCGGGCCGCCCCAGCATGGTCGGCCCGACGCGTCGTGTCCACGGCTTTTCCATGCGGACGTCGGCCCGCGACGCGGCGGTGACTGCAGGTACGGTCGACGTCGTGGTCACCAGAGCCGGCGGCAGCGGGGACGCCGGAGGGCGCACCCTCGTGGTCGCCGCGGGGGTGGCCCTGCTGGGGTCGCTCGTCCTGGCCGTCTGGGCCACCGGGGCCGCTGCCCCGCCCGTTCTCGGCGACCCCGGGCCGGTCGTCCGCTGGGGGCTGCCGGCCGTCACCGCCCTGTCCCGGGCCGCGGCGGCGCTGGCCGTCGGCGCCCTGGTCGTCGGCATCACGGTGGTGCCGGCGGCCCATCCGCCCGCCCCGACCTGGGTCAGGCTGCGCAACCTGGCGACCTGCGCCGCCGCGGCGTGGGCGGTGCTCCAGGGCGGCCAGCTGCTGCTGACCTTCCTGGACGTGGCCGGTGGCTGGCCGACCAGCGAGGTGATGGTGCACCTCACCGACTTCCTCGACCTGAGCAGCGGTCGAACGCTGGCCGCGGCCACCCTCACCACCGCCCTGGTCGCCGTCGCCGCCCTCGTCGCCCGCGGCCCCGGCGAGGCATGGATCGCGCTCCTGCTGGCCGGTGTGGCGCTGCTGCAGCTGGCCGGGTTGGGGCACGCCGGGGGCACGCAGGGCCACGGCACGGCCGTGCTGGGGATGTGGCTGCATACCGGCGCCGCCTGCGTCTGGGTCGGAGGCCTGCTCGTCCTCGTGCTGGTCCTCGCGCGGGGCCACGACGCGGAGCAGCTGGTCCCGTGGACGACGCGATACTCCACCCTCGCCCTGTGGTCCTACGCCGTCCTGACCTACTCCGGGGTGGTCAGCCTGGTCGTCCGCATCGACGGCCCCGGGGACATCTTCAGCTCCGGCTGGGGCCTCATCGTGCTCACCAAGGTGGTCCTGCTCGGGTGGCTGGGCGTCCTGGGGACGGCGCACCGACGGCTGACCCTGCCGCTGCTGGAGCGTGGACGGCCCCGTGCCTTCGGGCGGCTCGCCGCCGGCGAGGTCGTGCTCATGGCTGCCGTGATGGGCCTGTCGGTCGCGCTGGCCCGCACCGACCCCCCTCAGACCGCCAGCGTGCCCGCGACCGATGTGTCTGGACAGCTGACCGGGTATGCCGCTCCGCCGGCTCCCGGCGTCCTGACCTACCTCACGCAGGTGCGCATCGAACCGGTCACCCTGCTGATCGCCGGGTCTGCGCTCGTCGTCTACCTGCGCTGGGTGCTCACCCTCCGGTCCCGCGGCCAGGCCTGGCCGGTGCGCCGCACGACCAGCGCGGTCGTCGGGATCGTCGGCTTCGCGTGGGCGACCAATGGCGGGCTGGCGGTCTACGGCTCTGTCCAGTTCAGCGCGCACGTGGCCCAGCACCTGCTGCTCGCGGTCGTGCTGCCGGTCGCCTATGCAGGCGCCGCGCCGGTCACGCTGGCGCTGCGGGCGCTGCCCCGTCGGGACGACGGCTCCGACGGCCCGCGCGAGTGGCTGCTGGCCCTCCTGCACAGCAGGGTCGGCCGGGTGCTGGTCACCCCGCTCGTGGCCGCCGTGCACATCGTGGCCGCGGTGGCGCTGCTCTACCTCACCCCGCTCCACGGGCTGGCCCTTGCCAGCCCCGTGACCAACCTGGTCGTCGTGCTCTACCTCTCCCTCGCGGGGTACCTCCTCACCAACGCGCTCATCGGCACCGACCCCGGCCCCCTCCGGCCTCCTCCCGGCATCCGTCTGGTCCTGCTGCTGCCCTCGGTGCTGTTCTACGGCGTCCTCGGACTTTCCCTCCGGACCGGCGCGGACCTGGCGGGGCCGGGCTACTACGCCGGAACGGGTCTGCCCTGGCTGGCAGATCCTCTCGCCGACCAGCAGCTCGGTGGTGCGTTGGTGTGGGCCCTGGGCGAGCTCCCCGCCCTCGGCCTGGCGGTGCTCATCGCGCTGCGCTGGGCGCTCGCCGGCCAGGGTCGAGCTGACACCTCGACAGGACCGCCCACGACGGTGCCGCGCGGTCGGTGATCACAAGAAGTGCCGTCCGCACGGCAACCGCCGGTCGCGTGCCCGCCTCAGTAGCCGAGCGCTGGCTCCCGCATGGTCCCCTCGAGCGGCTGTCCCGAGAGGTAGCGATCCAGATTCTCGGTGAAGTCGGCGCACAGACGGTCCATGATGCGGTCGGTCCGGAAGGAGCAGTGGGGGGTCACCACGATGTTGCACGCAGACCACAGGGGGCTGTCCTCGGGAAGGGGCTCCTCGACGAAGGCGTCCAGCACGGCCCCTGCGATCTGTCCGGAGCTCGTCGCATCCATGAGCGCTTGGTCGTCGATGAGGGCGCCGCGCCCCACGTTGACCAGGATGGCCCCCTGCTTCATCAGGGCGAACCGTTCAGCGGTGAAGGTGTTGCGCGTCTCCGGCGTCAGGGGCATCGCCAGGACGACGTAGTCGCAGCGGGGCAGCACCTCCTCGATCGACTCCCGGGGGAAGGTCTCGTGGAAGCCCTCCGCGGGGGCACCGCTGCGACTGATTCCGATGGTGGTCGCCCCAAGGGCGGTCGTGCGCCAGGCCACCTCCCGGCCGATGGCGCCGGTGCCGAAGATGCCGACGGTCGAGCCGCGGACCTCCCGGCCGGTCACCCGGACCCACTCGCGGCGTTCCTGGGCCCGTGCCATCCCCGGGAAGTCACGCGCCATGAGCAGCATGGCACCGATGACGTACTCGGCCATCGAGGAGTTGTAGGAATTCCAGGATCGGGTGACCTGCAGCCCCTGGCGCACCCGCTGCTGGAGAAGGTCACCTCCCATCCAGTCGAACCCTGCCGCGGAGATCTGCACCCACCGCAGGTCCTCAGCGGTCCGCAGGACCTCCTCGAACAGGTCCTCGTCCATGGCGCTGCGGAAGACGGCGTTGGCCCGTGCATAACCGTCGTCCCACGCGTTCGTGCGTAGCGGCACTCGCAGGAACTCCACGTCTGGATAGCGCTCTGGCAGCTGCGGCATCGCCTCCGCCAGGTTTTCGCTGATCAGGACCGTCGCGCGTGGATCGCTCACGAGTCGGAGGCCTCGTGCTGACCGGCGACCTCGCCGGCCGACCCCGGATGAGTGCCGGACGGCTGGGGGACGGTCTTGGCGCGGACGCTGTAGGGCAGACCGCCCTTGGCCCAGACGTCGTAGTCGATCTCATAGAGGATCACGTGGGTGTTCTCCCGGGGTGACCCGTGGGCCACCAGGACATCGGTGATCCCGGCGATGATCGACTCGCGTTCTGGTTGGGGGCGCTTGCCCATCTCGACCCGGACGATAGCCATGACTGTGCTCCTACTGTGTGGTGGTGGGGGTGCGGTACGTGGTGCGGGATGGTGACATGCTGCTGCGCTCGGCAGCGGCTCAGCGGTAGGCGGCGGCGAGCTCGCCGCGGCGCTCACGCTCGGACTCGGCGGCCAGGTAGGCGAAGGCGTAGCGGGCCCCGGCGGACAGCACCTCGTCGAAGACGGTCTCGGCCTTGTCCGGCTCGCCGTTGTACAGGTACCAGTTGCCCAGGCCATAGCCCACGGTGGCCAGTTGGATCGGGTCGCCGAGGATCGTGTCGCGGAGGTCGTCGCCGCTGCGCCGACCGGAGTAGAGCTCCATCCGTTCGTGGTAGCCGGCAGCCTGCGCGTCGTACTCGTCGACCAACCCGGCGAACGTCGTGAGTAGCTGCTCCGCCTCCTGTTCGCGACCCAGCCGGCGCAGGATCATGTAGCTCCAGTCCAGGCTGGCGACCTTGCTCTCGTAGTGCCGTGCCGTCTCGTAGGCCTTCCGGAACGGCTCGACCGCCTCGCTCAGCTGCCCGTCGAGGTACAGGGCGACGCCCAGGTGGTACCAGACGGCCGAGTGCAGGGTCGTCATGTATCGGTCAGCCTCCGGCGAACCCTCCAGCGACTGGACGCTGGGGTGGTGGTCCTGGATGTCGGTGGCGCCCAGGATGAGGGCGATCGCGTCCGGCTCGACATCCTTCTGGTACAGCTCGAACTCGTCGGGCACCTCGGGCAGGTGCGTTGCGGCCGTGGTCAGGTCGGCAATGGCACCCTCGAAGTCGCGCACCGAGATACGCCGGTGACCGCGGAAGCGCAGCAGCCGGATGCTCCCCGGGTCTTCCTCCAGCGCGGCGGTGAGGAGGTCGATAGCGTCGTGCGGCTTGTTCAGATAACCCTTGAGCCGCGCGGCGATGATGTGGCGGTCCTGGGTGGACGGGGTAGGCATGGGTCTCCTAGTCAGGTGGTGGATCGGATGAGATTGGCGTACTGCGGCAGCTCGTAGAAGCTGTCCACCTCGAAGTCCTCGAAGCCGGTCAGGTGCGACCTGGCGCCGAAGAGGTACATGGGGTTGGCGAGCGGAGCCATGATCGAGTCCTCATGGGTCATCCGCATCACCTGGTGGTAGAGGTCGCGGGCCTCCGCACGTTCGGGGGCCTGCACGGCCCGGTCCAGCACGTCGTCGAGACGCGGGTTCCGGTAGCCGTCGCGGTTGTACACCCCGTCGGAGCGGTAGCGGCTCGCCAGGTTCTCGTAGGGGTCCACGCCTCCGCTCCAGCCCACCACCATGCCGTCGTGCTCGGTGTCCCGAAGCCCGTGCGCGTCCATGTCGCGGTAGGCCTCCCAGGTGATGGGCGTGAGCTGTACGGGGATGCCGAAGCGACCGAACTGCTCCGCGATCACCTCGCTGGTCACCCGACGGAACGTCTCGGACTCCAGGTAGGCCAGCCTCAGGACCAGCTGCTGCCCGTCCTTCCACCATCCCCCGGCGGACCGTTCCCACCCGGCTTCGGTCAGGGTCTCGGCGGCCTGCTCGACCCCGGTGGGGGGGACGTCCTGAGGGCTGGCCCAGGAGCTGGGTGGGGTAGGCCAGTACTGCGGGAGGCCGTAACCGCCCAAGGCGCGGAGCACCACCTCCTCCCGGTCGACCAGCTCCGAGAGGGCTCGCCGGACCCGAGCGTCGGCGAGAAGGGGGTGGCTGAGCCGGAAGGACAGCGCCCTCCACACCCGGGTGCGGATGGAGTGGGCCCGGACGTCCTCGGTGAGGACGTCCACGTCCTGGGCCTTGATCTGGCCGAAGTCGATCTCGTCCTGTGCCAGCGCCAGAGCGCGGTCCCGGTCCTGGGCGATCTGCTGCATCCTGATGGTTCCGATGCCGGGAACGGTGCCGAAGTAGTCCTGGCGCGCCTCGAAGGTGCAGCCCCCCTCGGTACGCTCCACCAGCCGGTACGGCCCGCTGCCCACCGGGTCCGCGTCGCAGGCGCCCTCGGCGTACTCCTCCGCCGTGTGCCGGTGGGCGGGCACCACCCGGACCTTGTTCAGTGCGTGGAGGAAGGACGGCATGGGCCGGGTGAGGGTGACCACGGTCGCGTCGCCGACCGACTCCACGGACCGCACGTGCACCAGCCGGAACGCGGACCGGGCCCGCAAGCCAGGGTCTGACACGAGGCGCAGCGCCAGCGTCAGGTCCTCTGCCGTCACCGGCCGATCGTCGGACCAGGTCGCGTCGCCACGTGGTCGGAAGGTGTGCTGCAGCCCGTCGGGACTGACGTCGTGCGAGCCGGCCAGGTCGAGGGCAATCTCGCCGAACGCGTCGACCGTGACGAGTCGGGAGTAGAGCAGGGAGGTGGCCTCGTTGGCCGAGGACCGCACACCGTCGAGGCTGGAGATGGGCAGGGTGGCGCCATAGCGGAGCATGAGGGGGTCCGTTTCGGTAGGCCGGTCCGCGCGGCCGCCGCTGGGCGGCCGCGCGGAGTCGGGTCAGGCGGTCAGTCGGCGAGCCAGAGGTGCTTGTAGATGGAGAAGCTCGGCGTCGGGTCGTAGCTGTACCCCATGACGTTGTTGCGCACCACGTCGTAGCTGGCCGTCAGGATGGTGAAGGCGGCGGGGCCGCGTTCGGCCAGGATGCGGTCGGCCTGCTGGTAGAGCTCCGCCCGCTCCTCCTGGTCGCCGATCGCCCGTGCCTCCTCGATGAGTCGGTCGAACTCCTCGTCGCTCCACTTGGCCCAGTTCAACCCACCATCGGAGTGGAAGGCCGCGGTGAACCGCTCGTTCGGGTCGGCCCGCAGCCCGAAACCGCTCTGATACATGTCGAACTCTCCGGACTCGGTGAGGTCACGCGAGACCTGGGCGTCCACCGGGTTGAGCGTGATGTCGATGCCGATCTGGGCCAGCTGGGCCTGCTCGACCTCGGCCTGCCGCAGCTGGAAAGCGGAGCTGCCGATGACCGTCAGCTCGGCCTCGAAACCCTCCGGGTAACCCGCATCGGCGAGCAGCTCGCGCGCCTTCTCCAGGTCCGGCTCGCCGTACACCGGCTCCTGAAGACCACCCCAGCGGTCCGGCGGCAGGTATCCACCGTTGAGCGGGATGCCGTAGCCCTCGTTGGCCACGTCGAGCAGCTCCTGACGGTCCAGGGCGTGGAAGATCGCCTGACGCACGCGCTCGTCGTTGAACGGCTCACGCTGGGTGTTGAGCAGCAGGTGCAGGGACAGGCTGCCGGACCCGCCGTACCATTTCAGGTTCTCGTCGTTCATTAGGGTCTCCATGAACGTGGGCGCCGGCTGGAACAGCAGGTCGACGCTCTCGCTGCGGATGGCCGCGGCGCGGGCGTTGTCGTCGGGGTTCCAGGTGAAGTCGATCGCGTCCAGGTAGGGGAGCTCGGGGTGCCAGTAGTCCGGGTGGGCCTCTAGGGTCAGGTTGCGTCCGACGTTGTGCTCGTCCAGCATGAACGGTCCGGTTCCGCCGCTCGGCGGAGCCGACAAGCCGCCGGCCTCGACCACCTCACGGTCCACGACCACGGAGGACAGTGCACTGAGCTGGAACAGCATCGGCGCGAACGGCTGGGAGAGCGTGATGACGACGGTCTGGTCGTCCGGTGCCTCCACCGACTCGATGTCCTGGTAGCTGGCCGCGTTCGGGGCGAGGGTGTCTGGGTCCATCACCCGCTCGAGGGAATAGACCACATCCTCGGCCACCATCGGGCGGCCGCTGTGGAAGACGGCGTCGTCGCGCAGGTGGAAGGTGTAGGTCAGGCCGTCCTCGGAGATGTCCCAGGACTCGGCGAGCAGCGGCTGGATCTCGCCACGGACGTTCTCGACGAGGCCCTCGTAGACCAGAGCACCGGCGATGATGGACGTGGTGTCCGTGCCCACGTGCGGATCCAGCTCGTCGGCGTCGAGGCGGGCCAGGAACCGCAGGGTGCCGCCGTGCTGCGGCTCTGCACTCTGGTCCTCGTCCTCGTAGCGGATCTCGCCCACGTAGGTGGCCGGGCCGCTGGGTGCTTCGGCGCCGGTGGTGGAGACGCTCCCGTCGGTCGGCGATGAGGCCTGGGTGTTCGGCGCGGCCGAGGGGGTGCTCGCCGGCGGTGCGCCACCGCTGGAGCAGGCGGTGAGCGCGAGTGCTGTGGTGACCCCGACCAGTAGTCGGGCACGCAGTGTCTTCATGTGACCTCGTCCTTCACTTCGTTAGGTGGGTGGGGCGTCAGGGCTCCGAGGTTGCGAGCCGACCGACGGTCGTGCTGCCGGCTCAGGCCGGGCCGGGTGAGGGCTCGGTCGGGCGGGCACGTTCGGACTCCGCGGCCAGGTAGCCCATGGTGGTGGGGTCACCGACCTCGAGGATCCGCTCGAATGTGCGTGCTGCGGCCGCGTCGTAGCCGTGGCAGAGATACCAGACGCCGACGCCGTACCCGAGGGTGGCGACGTCGATGCCCTCGGTGCTCGTGGCCCGCAGCAGCTCCTCCGGGCGGGCCTCGCCCCGGTAGAGCTGCAGCCGTTGCACGTAGCACCGCTCCAACGACCTGCCCGTCGTGGACGCCGCCCCACCGAGGCGATAGTCGTCCCAGACCAGGTCGTCCACCAGCGACTGGGCTTCCTCCGGCCGGCCCGCCCGGTAGAGCGAGAGGTACCCCCAGTCCACCGCGGCCAGCTCCTGGTAGGGCTCGTGCGCCAGCTCGCGGGAGCGGGCAAAGGCCTGCGCCGCCGCGTCGAGGTCGCCCAGCAGGTAGTGGGTCAGTCCGAGGTGGAGCCAGGCGCCGGCACGGACCGAGCCGTGGGCGGCGTGCGTCGGTTCAGCGTCCTGGCGGTCGAGGACCAGGGCCAGCACGTCGCCCACCACCTGCTCGCGGTAGGTGTCGGGTGCGTCCCATCCTTCGTGCGCGACAGCGGCTTCCAGGTCAGCCCTGGCCTCGGGGATCGCCCGGGTGATGAGACGCATGGTCCCGCGCTGATGGAGCAGCCGCAGGTCGCCCGGGAAGGCATCCAGTCCCTCGCTCAGGATCTCCAGGGCCCTGTACCGCTCGCCCAGGTAGCTGACCAGCCGGGCGGCCAGGACATAGCGCTCGGGGTTCACGCCTCCTCCCCCTTGGCCGTGCGCCACCGCCGGTCGAGTTTGCGCAGCGTGGCTGGGGTCAGGCGGAAGCTCAGCTCGGCCAGGCGTTCGGGCGGCAGGCCGAGGGCTGCGACCTCGGCCCTCACCCCGGAGGTGTAGACCAGCGTGCAGCCGCTGTCGAGCGTCGGGCGCAGCTCGTCCACAGCGAGACCGCCCTCGGGGAGCCGGTGCACCACCTGCACGTCGTGACGGTCGATCCCGGCGAGACGCTCGACCTCCGCCAGCACGGTGCTGATCGCATGCGACTCTGTGACCACGGCGCACCTGCCCTGGGTCGACAGCTCACCCAGTCGTCCCAGCGAGGCCTGGGTCAGCTCTGCTCGTACGCCGATGATCTCCGCCTCCACCCCACGCTGGTCGAGCAGGCGCTCCAGCTCGGGGACCAGGGTGGCGAAGGTGAGGATGGTGTAGGAGACCTCGAGTGCGCGCTCCATGCTCTCGGTGCCCTTTGTCCTCAGCTCCTCCATGCTCAAGGGCTGGAAGGTGGCCTTGTGGCTCTCATAGCGTCGCTGCAGGTCACCGACGAACCGGGTGGCCTGCTCGGCGGTCTGCCCCAGGAAGAGAACGGGCACGCCCGTCCGGGCGTCGAGCAGGGCCGCGCTGACCCGCTGCAGGGTCTGGTTCTCAGGAATACCGAGGGCGCGGGAACGGGCGACGAGACGGTCGATGGCTGAATCCAGCAACCGCTCCCGGGCCATGGTGTCCGAGACCCGCCCGCTCAGGGGACGCACCACGGAGCCACGGCCCCGCAGGGACTCGATCAAGCCCTCGGACGCCAGCTGGCGGTAGGCCTGGACCACCGTGCCCGGGTTGATCCCCAGATGGGCGGCGAGCGCCCGGACCGCGGGCAGCTGCACGCCGTCCGCCAGCTCGCCGGTCATGATGCGCTGCTTCACCTGGTGCACGACCTGGAGGTACAGGGGCATGGCCTCCGTGTCGACCAGTCTCAGCAGCAGCTCCTCAGCGCTGACGGCGACCGGCGGCACCTCGACCTTCGCACTACGTGGCATGGGGACCTCTCGGGGACGATCGCGCGTATCGCTGTGTTGGTTGATCAGTACACCGATACAATTGTCCTGTGTCAAGAGGCTGCTGTCGGACCAACGTCGGCTGACCATGATCTAGGCCTCCGGGAAGTGGCAGGCCGCCGTGTGTCCCGGCCGCAGCGTCACCAGCGGGGGAACTACCTCGGCGCACACCTCCTGGGCCTTCCAGCACCGGGTGCGGAAGCGACACCCGGACGGGGGAGACATCGGGCTGGGGATGTCCCCGCGCAGGATGATCCGCTCCCGCCGCCGCTCCAGTGCGGGCTCGGGGATCGGGACGGCCGAGAGCAGGGAGACGGTGTAGGGGTGCGCCGGGGAGGAGTAGAGCTGATCCCGGTCGGCGAGTTCGACCACCTTGCCGAGGTACACCACGGCCACCCTGTGCGCGAGCTGCCGCACGACGGCAAGGTCATGGGCGATGAAGAGGAAGGTCACACCGAGGTCCTCCTGCAGCGACCCCAGCAGGTTGATCGTCTGCGCCTGGACCGAGACGTCAAGTGCGGAGACCGGCTCGTCGGCAACGACGAAGTCCGGGTCGACCGCCAGGGCGCGGGCGATGGCGATCCGCTGACGCTGCCCCCCGGAGAACTCATGCGGGAAGCGGCCGGCCCAGGAGGGATCCAGCCCGACGGTCTCCAGCATCTGCCCGACGCGCTCGCGCCGGTCAGCGCGGGTCCCGATGTCGTGCGCGAGCAGGGAGTCGCCGACCGTGTCCCCCACGGTCATCCGGGGGTTGAGGGAAGCGAACGGATCCTGGAACACCATCTGCATCCGGCGTCGGTAAGACCGCAACTGGCCCCCGGAGAGCGTGGTCAGGTCGGTGCCCTCGAAGCGCACCGAGCCCTCAGCGGCCCGCTCCAGCTGCAGGATGGCACGCCCCATGGTGGACTTGCCGCTGCCCGACTCCCCCACCATGCCGAGGGTCCGGCCGCGGTCGATGTCGAAGCTGACCCCGTCGACCGCGCGCAACCGGGCGCCGCGCCGGCTGCCCCGTACGCGGAAGTCCACGCTGAGGTCGGAGACCTCGATGAGCGGACGGGTGGGTAGGTCGACCTGACGCGGGGTCAGTGCTGTGTCAGTCATCGTGGGCCTCGCTGTCGACACGGAGCTCCGGCTCGACCCGCAGGTCGTCCCCGTCCCCCTCGGGCAGGTCCCCGGCGAGTTCCGACCGGTCCTGCGGCTGGGCCTGCGCCTGGGCCACTCGCCAGTCGACACCCCTCAGCCAGCCGCCGTCGGGCACGTCCGCAGTTCCCCAGCACCGGGAGAGGTGGCCCGGCGTCGATGGGTCGCTGTGCGCCAGGAGCGGAACGTGCCGTCGGCATACGTCGCGCACGAAGGGGCACCGGGGTGCATAGCGGCAGCCGACCGACGGGCGGGACATGTCGGGGGGTGAGCCTTTGATGGTCACCAGCTTGTCCGGCCGGGGCCGGTCCAGGCGCGGGATCGAGCTCAGCAGGCCCCAGGTGTAGGGCATCCGGGGTCGCTCGTACAGCGCCTCGGTGGGAGCGGACTCGACGACCTGGCCTCCGTACATGACATTGACGCGGTCCGCCATGCCAGCGACGATGCCGAGATCGTGGGTGATGAGGATCAGCGCGGTCCGGGTCTCCCTCGCGAGCTGCCTCAGCAACTCCAGGATCTGGGCCTGGATCGTGACATCGAGCGCGGTGGTGATCTCGTCGGCCACGATGAGCTTGGGTTCGCAGGAGAGGGCGATGGCGATCATGACGCGCTGGCGCATACCTCCCGACAACTGGTGCGGGTAGGCCTTCAGGCGACTCTCCGGCTCGGGGATGCCGACCAGGCCGAGCAGCTCGACTCCGCGCCGGCGGGCCTGCTCGCGTGAGGCGCCGGTGTGCACGCGGAAGGACTCGGTGAGCTGCCGTCCGATCGTCAGGCCCGGGTTGAGCGCCGTCATCGGGTCCTGGAACACCATGGCGATGTCCGACCCGCGCCGCCGACGCACCTTCGCCGGACTCATCCGCAGCAGGTCCTGGCCCTCCAGCAGCACCTCACCCTCGGTGACCTGGGCCGAGGGACCCTTGATCAGACCCATGATGGACAGCGCGGTCACGGACTTGCCGGAGCCGGACTCCCCCACCAGCGCGACCGTCTCACCCTCGCTCACGGTGAAGTTGACGTCGTCGACGGCCCGGACGGTGGAGGACCGCGTCCGGAACTCGGTATGGAGGTTGCGCACCTCGAGCAACATCTGGTGACCCTTCGATCGGAGCACGTCTGACGAATCTCGACGCAGCCTAGACTAGTTTCGACGATTTTCGTAGGGTAGTGTCCAATTCAGACAGATATCCGCCAGAGAGGTGTCCTCGGTGTCCGACAGATCCAGGGAGCTCGACGAGCGCATCCTGCAGGAGTTGCGCGATGACCCTCGCCAGAGCAACGTGGCCATCGGCCGCAAAGTGGAGCTGTCAGAGGGGGCCGTGCGCCGGCGCATAGACAACCTGCTGGCCGCGGGCCACCTACGGTTCACCGTGGAGGTCGACCCCGCGTTCGAGGGACGCACATCGCACGCCCTGACCCGCCTGCGCTGCGCACCCCACCTCATCGGGGAGGTCATGGACGCGCTGGCGCAGATGCGCGAGCTGGAGACCGTCTACCTGTGCACCGGCCAGTTCGACATCACCACCGTCGGCCACTTCACCTCCACGCAGGAACTGCGAGAGTTCGTGACCAGCCGGCTCGGTGCCATCCCGGGAGTGGTGGAGATGCAGTCGGAACTGGTGCTCGAAACGGTGCGGCCCGCAGCAGCGGGCGAGGCCGATCGTGACGAGGTGAAGGCATGATCCGCACGATCGGTCTCCGCTTGCTCGCCACGGTGCCGATCCTCATCGGGATCAGCGTCATCTCCTTCTTCATGATCCGGCTCGTCCCGGGCGACGTGGTGGACTCGATCCTGGGGGCCGAGTACGGCGACCCGGCCGTCGAGGCGCAGATGCGCGCCTACTACGGGCTGGACAAGCCGGTCCCCCTCCAGTTCCTCGACTGGTTCGGCAACCTCCTGCAGGGTGACCTGGGCTACTCCTATCGCACGGGGCGACCGGTGCTGGAAGAGATCATGGTGCGCTTTCCGGCCACGGCCCAACTGGCGTTGAGCTCACTGGTCGTCTCCGTGCTCGCCGCCATCCCGCTGGGCGTGCTGTCCGCGGTCCGGCGCAACGGCGTCCTGGACGCCAGCGCCCGCTTCATCTCCCTCCTGGGCCTGTCCATCCCGAACTTCTGGTTGGGCATCCTGCTGATCTCCGTCTTCGCGGTCCAGCTGCGCTGGCTGCCCTCGGGCGGTTCGATCCACTTCGAGTGGAGCTGGGACTACCTGAAGTTCCTCATCCTGCCCGCCTTCACCCTGGGCACCAGCCTGGCCGCGGTGACCCTGCGGATGACCCGGTCCTCCTTGCTGGAGGTCCTTGGCCAGGACTACATCCGCACCGCGGAGTCGAAGGGCCTGGCTCCGCGGACGGTCATCGGCCTGCACGGCCTGCGCAACGCACTGATCCCGGTCGTCACCGTGGTGGGGATCCAGGCCGGCGCCCTCCTGGGGGGCACGGTCGTGGTCGAGCAGGTGTTCTCCTGGCCCGGCCTCGGCACGCTCGTGGTGCAGGCCATCGGCAACCGGGACTACACCGTGGTGCAGGGCACGGTGCTCTTCCTGGCCGCCTTCTACGTCGTGGTGAGCCTCATCGTCGACATCCTGTACGTCTACCTGGACCCGAGGTTGCGCAACCGTGGCTGAACAGACCCGAGCCCTGACCCAACGGATGCGCTTTCTGCGCCCCCGCGGCCGGTGGAACCTGCTGTCCACGCTGCGACACGACAAGATCGGCCTGCTCGGCCTGGTCATCGTGGTCGCCAGCGTCGTCGCAGCACTTTTCGCGCCGTGGATCGCGCCCTACGACCCCCTGGCCATGTCGACCGGCAACCGCCTGGTCGGTCCGGGTCAGATCTTTCCCCTGGGCTCGGACGAAGCGGGACGGGACCTGCTGAGCCGGGCGATCTACGGCGCGCGGACCTCACTGACAGTCAGCATCACCGTGGTGCTCCTCGCCGCTCTCATCGGGGTGACCCTGGGGCTGCTCTCCGGCTTCTACAAGGGTCTGCTGGACGGCGTGACCATGCGCTTTATGGACATCCTCTTCGCCTTCCCCACCCTTCTGCTGGCGCTGGCTGTCGTGGCGACGCTCGGGCCGGCGGTGCCGAACCTCATCCTGGCCCTGACCGTCGTCTTCATCCCCAGCTTCGCGCGGGTCACCCGGGGTGCGGCCCTCACCGTCAGCGCGGAGCCCTACGTCGAGGCCGCCCGCTCCGTCGGGGTGTCCAACGCGCGGATCATCTGGAAGTACGTCCTGCCCAACGCTTTCGCCCCCATCGCGGTCCAGTTCACCATCAGCATCGCCAACGCCATCCTCGTCGAGGCCTCGCTCGGCTACCTCGGTCTGGGTGTGCCGCCGCCGACCCCCTCCTGGGGCGGGATGCTGGCCAGCGGCAAGGCGTTCATCGAGGTCACGATGTGGCCTTCCGTGGTGCCCGGGATGTTCATCATGCTGGCGGTGCTCGGCTTCAACCTGCTGGGCGACTCCCTGCGCGACTCCTTGGATCCCCGTCTGCGGCTGCGCGGCTGAACCGTGCCCCGGCATCCCTTCTGGCGAACCCTCCCCGACCGAGCAGGAGCACCATGACGACCTATCGCAGCCTCGTGGCCGGAGAGTGGATCGGGGGCCAGCCCTCCCCCCACCTCAATCCGTCCGACCTGGACGACGTGGTGGGTCACTCTGCGCTCGCCGACGCCGCGGTGGCCGAAGCGGCGGTAGAGGCCGCGGTCCAGGCCCAGAACGTGTGGCAGGCCTTCCCGGTCGCGGAACGGATCGCGATCCTGGACCGGATCGGTTCCCAGATCCTGCAGCGCACCGAGGAGCTGGCGACCCTGCTGTCCCGCGAGGAGGGCAAGCTCCTGGCCGAGGCCCGCGGCGAGGTCGCCCGGGCCGGCCAGACCTTCCGCTATCACGCCCACGAGCTGCTCCAGCCGCAGGGCGAGCGCTACCTCAGCACCCGTCCCGGGGTGGAAGCCGAGGTGCGGCACCGCCCTCTGGGTGCCGTCGGCATCATCACCCCCTGGAACTATCCCATCGCCATCCCCGCGTGGAAGATCGCGCCGGCTCTGGCCCACGGCAACACCGTGGTCTTCAAGCCAGCCGAACTGGTCCCGGCCCTGGCCGGCGAGCTCAGCTCGATCATTCACGACTCCGGGATCCCCCCCGGTGTCTTCAACATGGTGCTCGGCCCTGGTCCGGTCGTCGGTGAGACGCTGCTGACCTCCGTGCGGCTGCACGGCATCTCTTTCACCGGCTCGGCGGCGACCGGGCGGCACGTCGCCCGACAGTGCCTGGAGCACGGCAACAAACGCTTCCAGCTCGAGCTGGGCGGCAAGAACCCGCTGATCGTCATGGACGACGCCGACCTCGACGTGGCAGCGCGATGCGCCCTGGACGGGGCGTTCTTCAGCACCGGCCAGCGGTGTACGGCCTCAAGCCGGCTGATCGTGCACGAACGCGTGCACGACGCCTTCGTAGACCGGATCGTGTCAGGTGCCGAGGCGCTGCGGGTCGGTCCGGCGTTGGCCCCCGACAGCCAGATCGGACCCGTCGTGGACGCGGTGCAACTCGAGCGCAACCTGGACTACGTGCGGATCGGCTGTGAGGAGGGCGCCGAGCTCGCGGCCGGAGGGGCGCGCGTCGACGAGGCCGGGAACGGGTGGTTCATGCGACCCACCGTCTTCACCGGGGTCCGCAACGACATGCGCATCGCCCAGGAGGAGATCTTCGGCCCGGTCACTGCGGTGATCAGCGCAGAGAACCTGGACGAGGCCATCGCCCTGGCCAACGACACGAGTTTCGGACTCTCCGCCGGCATCGTGACCACCTCTCTGCGCCACGCCACGGAGTTCAAGCGCCGCGTGCGTGCCGGGGTGATCTCGGTCAACCTGCCGACCGCGGGCACCGAGCTGCACCTGCCCTTCGGCGGCATGCGCGGCTCGAACCACGGGCCTCGCGAGGCTGGCCGCTACGCCCGTGACTTCTACACGCAGCCGGTCACCTGTTACACGGCATGGTGACCCTCACCGCCGCAGACCGGCTGCAGCGCGAGCCGCTCATCGTGCTCAGCGAACCGATCGCCGAGGCTGGCCTGTGCATCCTCCGCGCCGCCGGACGGGTCCACATCGCCCACGAGACCGACCCGGGCCGGCTGCTCCCCCACCTCGCCGGGGCAAGCGCCCTTGTGGTGCGCAGCTCGCCCGTCCCCGCCGCGCTGCTCCACAAAACCCCGGGCCTGCGTGTGGTCGGGCGACACGGTGCCGGCCTGGACAACATCGACCTGGTCGCAGCCCGGCGGCAGGGGGTGGCTGTCGTGCACACCCCCGCCGCCAACGCCGCCTCCGTGGCGGAGTTCGTCCTGCTCGCCGCACTGGCCCTCGGCCGGCGGCTTCTGCCCGCACGGGACGCCCTCGCCCGGGGCGCGCTGCACGACCGTGGCAGCCTGCCGGGTGCCGTCGTCGGCGCGGGGCTCGTCGGGTCGATGCTCAGCGGCCGCACGGTCGGGCTCGTCGGCCTGGGTGCCATCGGCCAGCGAGTCGCCCACCTGGCGCACGGCGTCGGTGCCTCTGTCATTGCGACGGACCCAGCGCTCACCCATCCTCCGGAGCATGTCGAGCTCGCCGACCTCGCCATGGTGCTCAGCCGTAGCGACGTCCTGAGCCTGCACGTGCCACTCGTTCCCGCCACGACGAGGCTCATCGACGCGGCGGCTCTGGCCCGACTCCCACGAGGGGCGCTGCTCGTCAATACCGCCCGCGGCGGGGTGGTGGACAGCCCCGCAGTCCTCGCAGCTCTGGACAGCGGCGCACTCGGCGGTTATGCGGTCGATGTCTACGACCTGGAACCACCGGAGCGGGACGATCCTCTCCTGCACCACCCGCGGGTGCTGGCCAGCCCGCACATGGCGGCGATGACCGTGGACGGTCTCGACGCGATGGCGCGGTCGGTCGCCGACGGGGTGACCGCCGTGCTCACCGGCCGGGTCCCGCCCACCCTCGCCCCCCCACGTCGACACCCACGGCGACGACCCTGACGACACGACGAAGGACGGACGATGAGCAGGCACGGTGGACACATTCTGGTCCAGGCACTCCTCGAGCAGGGCGTCGAGGTGGTCACCTGTGTCCCCGGCGAGAGCTTTCTGCCGGTCCTCGACGGTCTGCACGACGTCAGCGACCGCATCCGGCTGGTGGTCGCCAAGCACGAGGGCGGGGCAGGCTCGATGGCCGAGGCCTACGGCAAGCTCACCCAGCGGGCCGGCGTCTGCCTGGTCACCCGCGGCCCCGGTGCGATGCACGCCGCCGTCGCCGTGCACACCGCGCAGCAGGATGCCACCCCGCTGGTCCTGATGATCGGGCAGGTGTCATCGCGGACTCGCGGGCGCGGTAGCTTTCAGGAGCACGACGCCGCTTCGGTGTTCGGGTCCATGGCCAAGGCGGTCCTGCGGCTGGAGACAGCCGACCGGATTCCCGAGATTGTTGCCCGGGCGTTCCGGGTCGCCGAGTCCGGACGCCGAGGTCCCGTGGTCGTCGAGCTCCCCGAAGACGTGCTGCACGCGCAGGTCGAGCTCGAGGTGTGGCCTCGCCTGCCGCCCCTGGAGGCGGGACCGTCGACGGCCGACCTCGCAGCCATCAGCGACGTCCTGCGCAAGGCTGAGCGCCCACTCATCGTGGTCGGGCGAGGGCCGTGGAGTGAGGACGCGCGCCTCGGGCTGGAGACCTTCGCCCTGCGCAACGGCATACCGGTCCTGGCGGCATTCCGGTGCCAGGACTACATCGGCACCGACTCACCCGCCTACTGCGGGCACCTCAGCTTCACCCTCGACCCCACCCTCCAGGCGTTGACCAGCGAGGCTGACCTCGTGCTTGCCATCGGAGGCCAGCTGGGTGACGTCGACACGCAGGGGTATGGGCTGTGGTCCGACCCACGTTCCCGACCGCGCCTCCTGCACGCGGTCACTGACCCGGTGGACGCGAACCGGCACCTGCCCGCCGAGCACCTGATCCTCGCCTCGGGCCCGGCTCTCGTGCGCGCGCTCGAGGGCGCCCGCCTGACCGTCGACCGGCACCCTGCCTGGCTGGAACGGGCACGGTCGGAGCAGGCGGCTCGCTCGGTCCCGGCGGTCGACGACGTGCTGGGCGGGATGATGGCCTACCTCGCTGAGGTGCTCCCGCCCGAGGCGGTCGTGTGCAGCGGAGCGGGCAACTATGCGGTGTGGGTCCATCGGTACATGCCCTACCGGCGCTTCGGGTCCCAGCTCGCCCCTGCCAGCGGGGCCATGGGTTACGGCCTGCCGGCCGGCACCATGGCCTCGCTCCTCGACCGCGACAGGCCCGTGGTGGTCTTCGGCGGCGACGGGTGCCTCCTGATGAGCGTCCAAGAGCTCGCCACTGTGTCTGAGCACGGCCTCACTCCAGTCATCGTGGTGGTGAACAACGGCATCTACGGGACTATTCGGATGCACCAGGAACGGACGTTCCCCGGCCGTACCAGCGGAACGGACGTGCACGGTCCGGACTTCGTCGCGTTGGCGCGCGCGTTCGGGTTGGAGGCCAGACGCGTTGGCACGGTGGCAGAGTTCGCAGAGGCGTGGCAGTCGCTGACCGGTCGGGGGAAGGCGGTGCTGATCGAGGTCGTGACGGACCCTGACGTGCTCGCCCCGGGCCTGCGCACCTCCGCACTCAGGAGCAGTCAAGGGCCAGGGTGACCGTCGGTCCAGGACAACATCGCGGAAACCGACGTCCGGTGTCCGGCCACAGTGCGTCGTGAACAGGGACGTAGGCCAGCCGCCGCGGCAAGGAGGGCGCGTCGGCCCAGGGCTCACGCCGACCAGACTGACCGCCCCACCGTCGGCCGGGAGCCGCCCCTGCCGGTCACGCCTGTCGGGCGTGCTCCTGCTGCGCGTCTTCGGCCTGCTCGCCCCCCTGCTGCAGCGCGTGCAGCAAGAGCTCGAGGGCCTGCTCGGTGGCCTGCTCGACGACCTCGTCCGGAGAGCCCTCGAGCTCGACCCGGCGGCAGTCCTGATATCCGGGCGCGACGACGCCGAGGTAGACGGTGCCCGGCTCCTCCCCTTCCTCGGGGTCGGGGCCACCGACACCGGTCGTGGACACGGCAGCCTCTGACTCCAGCACCCGCGCGACCCCGGCCGCCAGCTCGTCCGCGCACTGGGCGGTGACGACCGATCCCGGCGTGACGCCGAGGACGTGCTGCTTGATGCGGGGCGAGTAGGCCACGACACCGCCGTGGTACCAGTCGCTCGCCCCGGGGGCGGCGGCCAGGGCCGAGGAGACGGCGCCACCCGTCAGCGATTCCGCGGCGGCGACCCACAGGCCGCGGGAGCTCGCGAGGTCGGCGATCTGTTCGGCCAGGTCCGTGATTCGGGTCATCGCGTCATCGTAGGTCCGCGCCCACAGGGCCGCGCGCCAGCCCCACGCTGGACCCGCCCCTCCTGCCAGTTCACCCTGCCGCGGCCGCCCCGGCCGGCCGGACCTGCCGTGTCCTCGGCGCCGAGCGGACGTACCACCCGGCCAGCAGCATGGCGGCCAGCAGCAGCTCGGCCACGTCGCCGCCGTAGTACATGAGCATCGCGGCCGTCTCGGCCCGGTCGGTCGGGCCGTGCCCGCCCGGCGGCCAGTGCCCCGCTCGGGCGTACAGCGTCTTGGCCAGCACCGCGTGGCTGGCCGCCGCGACCAGCAGGGCCCCGAGCCGGGTCGGCAGGCCCGGACGCCTCGGCGCGGGGTCGGGGCCGGCGACCGCCCAGGTGAAGAGGACCCCGGCTGCGACCAGGTGGACCAGGACGAGATGGTGGACGACCGCACTCTCGGCGGTCAGCGCGTACAGCGAAGTGCCGTAGAGCACCCAGAGCCCACCGGCCGACAGGACGGTCGCCGTCGCCGGGTGGCTGAGGAGGTGCACGACCGGTGTGCGCAGCAGGCCGGTGACCCGCCGGGCCGTCCAGGTCTGCGTGGCGCCCAGGACGAGCGTGACGGGCGCCGCGAGGACCAGACCGATCGGGGCATACATGCCCACCAGGAGGTGCTGGGCCATGTGCGCGACCGGGTCGTGGTGGGCCGCAGCGGACAGGGAGGGCGAGAGCCCGGCGGCCAGCAGCACGAGCCCGGCCATCCAGGAGGTCGTGCGCCAGCGGGTCCACCGCTTGCCCCGGCGCTCCGCCCAGCGGCGCGACATACCCAGGTAGGCGACTCCCACCAGACCCGCCAGGAGCAGCACCCGCGCCTCGGCGATGAGGTCGACGATCGGCATGGTCGGACGGGGTCGGCGACGTCAGGAGGAGGCGGTGGCGGGCGTGCGTGGGCCACGGCCGGTGAGCGCCACGGCGGCACCTGCGGCCAGCAGCAGGACCGCCGCGCCGATCCAGACCGCGTCGTAGACGACCAGGTCGACGACGTCATACCGGATCTGGTGCAGCCGGAAGACCTTGTGGTTGACCACCCCGTCGAACAGCTGGAAGCCGCCGGCGCCCAGGAGGAAGCCGGCCCACGCACGGCGGGTATGCAGTGCGGCTCGCCGCCGCAGAGCGGCCAGGAGGAAGAATCCGGCCACGAGCAGGAGCAGTTCGACGGCGTGCAGCAGCCCGTCGGAGAGCAGGCCGACCCGGGTGGTGGAGCGGTCGTAGAAGTGGTGCCAGGCCAGGATCTGGTGGAAGACGATCTCGTCCACGGCCGCCATGACGGCGACCCCGATCATGCCCCCCACCAGCAGGGATCGACGCGGATCGGCACCGGTCGGGCGGGGACGGACCATCACAGCACCGTACGTCGAGCAAGGCCCGGGCGCACGACCAACGGTGGGTGACCGTTCACCTTGCCGGGGCGGGGTGACGCTCCTACTTTCGAGGGACGGGTCGTCATGGTCACCGTCGACGCGAGGGGCCCTCCCGGCGCGTCGTCCTCCCCTCCCCAAGGAGTTCCCGGCATGTTCTTCCACCGCCAAGAGCTGCAGTTCAAGTCCACCCCGGACAAGCCCGACGCCGTCTTCGCGCGCAAGTTGCAGGAGGTGCTCGGAGGGCAGTACGGCGAGATCACCGTCGCGATGCAGTACGGCTTCCAGTCGTGGAACACCCACCTTCCCGGCAAGTACCGCGACATGCTCTTCGGCATCGGCGCGGAGGAGATGGGGCACGTGGAGATGCTGGCGACGATGATCTGCCAGCTGCTCGAGGACGCCCCGCTCGGCATCACCAAGGACGCCGTGCAGGCGGACCCGACCGTGGCTGCGGTGATGGGTGGGATGGACGTGCAGCACGCCATCGTGGCCGGTGCCGGTGCCCGGCCCGTCGACAGCAACGGCAACCCGTGGACCGGCGCCTACGTCACCGCCAGCGGCAACCTGATGGCCGACTTCATGTCCAACGCCAACGCCGAGGCCCAGGGCCGCCTGCAGGTGGCGCGGCTCTACCACATGACCGACGACGCCGGCGTGCGTGACCTGCTCGCCTTCCTGCTCGCGCGCGACACGATGCACCAGAACCAGTGGCTGCGGGCGATCGAGCAGCTCAAGGAGGACGGCTTGGAGGAGCTGCCCGTGCCGAGCAACTTCCCGCAGAAGAAGGAGGTCACGGAGGTCTCCTACCAGTACCTCAACTTCTCCGACGGCGCCGCGGCCAGCGAGGGCCCGTGGGCCTCCGGGCCGACACCCGACGGCAACGGCGAGTTCAGCTACCACGACGGCCCGACCACCTCGGCCCCCATGCCGCCCCCCACCCGTCCCGACTCGCGCCTCTTCGGCACCACCGACCTGCCGAACAGCGTCGAGAAGATGGCCAGCGCCGTGCAGGACAAGCTCCACCGGGAGTGATCCGCGCCACCGACGGGTGCCCGGCGCGCGATCCGAGGGGTATGCCGCGCCGCGCCCGTCGTAGAGCCGCTGCTGGAACGTAGGGATGAGACCCGCGGAAGGAGCCGTCGTCCCCGGCTCCTTCCGCGAGGTGGCAGACCGCTGTCGTGAGTACTGTGCTGGCATGACCTCGCCCAGCGCACCGCACGACCTGAACACCGCCGCCGACGACATCCTGCAGACCGCCCTGCAGAGCGAGCACGGCCGGCATGCCGAGCTCCTGGTCCTGGACGGCCACCTGCGCCAGACGGTGATCGCGCTGGCGTCCGGCTCCCGGCTGTCGGACCACAACGCACCTCCGGCGGCGACCCTCCAGGTCCTGCGCGGCGCGATCGAGGTCACCACCGACTCCGGGTCCGACGCGCGGCTCACCCAGGGCCAGCTGAGCCAGCTGACCAAGGAGCGCCACGGCGTCCTGGCCCTGGAGGACAGCGTCTTCCTGCTCACCACCGTGACCAGCGTCGAAGAGGGCAGCCACGGCTGAGCCCGCCCGGCTCGAGGCGCGGCGTCCCGCAGGTCAGCCGTCCGGCAGCGACACCTCGGCCACCACCAGCCGCAGGTGGCCGGCCGCGCTGTCGACCTCGACGAGCCAGGAGGGACCTCCCTCGCTCGCCGCGGCCTCCAGCTCAACCCCCAGGTCGGACCCTGCCCGGTAGAGCGAATCCACCAACAGGTCTCGCATCTCTCCCGCCGTCAGTGCGTCCCCCGCCGTGAGCGCCTCCTGCGCGTCCTCGACGACGAGCGCCCAGGCAGAGTAGAAGTCCAGGTCCACGACATACCCCAGCGGTTCTTCCTTGCGTCGCCCGAGAAAGCCAGAGCTGCGACGGACGACCTCCGGTCGGTCGTCAGCCGGGACGGACCCGAGAGCAGCGAGGAGGTCCTGGGCGCTGACCCGGCCGGTCTCCCCCGGCAGGATGCGCCGTCCCCAGCTGAGGATCTCCACCTCGCCGCCGACGATGTAGCCGCAGGGTCGGTGCCCCGCATCGAGGAGGATGTCGACCCTGATGGGGTTCTCGTCCCCGACCGGGATCCTGATCAGCGTCGTGTGGCTCCCCGTGACGTACCTGCGCTCCGGCCGCGGCGGACCAGGAACTCTCAGACCAAGGCCCTCGCGAGTGGTGAGGTCGACGAACCCGTCCCGGGCGGTGCAGAAGCTGCCGAAGACCGCCCCGACCGGTTCGGCGCCCTGCGCCAGGACCGACAGACCGGCCACCTCGTCCCCGGTGAACCAGTACGTCTCGTAGCGGCCCCGCAGCTGCTGGCCGCCGAACTGGGTGCGCGGCCCGACGATGGTCAGTTCTCCGTTGAGCTCGACGTCCTCGCCGCGTTCGATGGCGTGCACGGGCCGGTGGAAGGGTGACCACCTCCGTTCGACCGGGAAGTGCGGGGCCACGTAAGCCACGCCGCCGGGGTAGACATCGCGGAGCGCGGTTCTGCGGACCTGGAGAGCAAGCATGCCCTGCACCTTAAGACGTCCTTGGAGGCCGGGATCGGGCCGTAGACGTCCCCACGAATCCAGCCCTTCTTTCCCTCAGACTCGGGGCTGTCCCGAAGCCGAGACGCCCTTCCGTGAGGGGCGCCGTGGGTTTCTCACCTCGGAGGCACATCCATGCGTCAACCCTTCAAGTCCATCCTGGTCGCAGCCAGCGGCCTGGCTCTCGTCGGCACCATGGCCGCGGCTCCGACCCAGGCCCGGCACCACGACGACCCCGAGGTCATCGCCTGGGGTCTGGTCGGTCCCCTCTCCCTCGACGTGGGCAAGGGCAAGGACCTCTACGTCACCCAGAACTTCATGGGAGTCCTGTCGAAGATCGATCCAGGGCTCGGCCGGTGAGGTCCTGCCGTTGAGCAAGGTCTACCGGGTCAGCCCACGGTCCGGCTCCACCAGGTGATCGCCAGCGGCATGCACGGCACGACCGGGCTGGCCATCGCGCCCAACGGGCAGATCTTCGTGGCCGAGCTCTTCGGCGGCAAGGTGTCGGTGATCAAGGACCGGGGCCGGGTGCGCACCGTCTTCGAGGCCGGCTCGCCTTCGGACGTCACTGTGAACGGGCCGTGGCTGTATGCCACGACCGGTGTCTTCGGGGAGAGCGGCGCGGTGGTGAAGTACCACTACCCCAAGCGCCGCTGACCCCGGCCTGCCCCACCGGGTGGTGAGCGCAGCTCACCACCCGGTGGTCTTGCGTCCGGAGGAGTGCAGAAGCGGTGGCGGGACGCCATACTCCTGTCGGGCGATACAGATGGGAGGTCGTCATGGGCAGGTCATCGCGGGCCGCCGCGCGCCGCAAGAGGTGGCGTTGGCTGCGCCGGGCCGCCGGCACCGGCGCCGCGGCAGGTGGTGCCATGGGTCTCGCCGCCCTCAGCGTGTGGCTGGACCTCGGCAGAGCCAAGCCACGCACGATGGACCCGATCGAGGAACGTCTGCGCGAGGAGCAGGCCCGCCTGGCCCGTCAGGCACCGTTCATCCGCTGAGGCGGGAGGCGACCGCTTGCACCGCAGCTGCTCGGGCCCGTCGCGGAGACCGAGTCGCGCTATTACCCCTCCGACGCTCGGCCTGTCCTCAGGGCTGCGTCCTGTGTATCAGGGAGGCCTTCGACGTCTCTTGACGTCAGAGCCTTCCGGTGGCCCTCGTGGTCTGACCGACGAGTCCGACGCGGGGTCCGCTGCCGGGAGGTCTCACCGAGGCGCCGCGGCGATGCCGCCGCCACGGCATACCCGCACGAGACGTCAGCAGGAGCACCCGATGGCCCACCGACTCGAGCCTGGTCAGTCGTTGACCCAGGATCAGCAGCTCACCTCCCCCAACGGCAGGACCAGCCTGGTCATGCAGGGCGACGGCAACCTCGTGCTCTACGAGTCCGTCCCACCCGGCAGGGTCGCGGTCTGGGCGTCGGCCACCGACGGCCGGTCTGGGGCCCGGGTGGTGATGCAGGGCGACGGCAACCTCGTGGTGATCGACGCCGGCAACACCCCTCGCTGGGACTCCGGGACCTGGGGCAACCCGGGCTCCGCGCTGGTCCTGCAGGACGACGGCAACCTCGTCGTCTACGCGCCCGACGGGCGTGCGCTGTGGTCGCCCAACACCTACCGCCGCACCGGCCGCGTCCCCTTTGTGCCAGCCACGCACGGCTTCGCCTTCAGCAACCAGTTCGTCAACAACGTGGCCACGATCCCCGGCCACGGCCAGGTCACCACCCGTGGCCGTTGTGGAGGTATGGCGTACGCCGCGCTCGACTACTTCCTCGCCGGGGTGCCCGTGCCGGCCCAGCAGGCCGGACACTTCACGCCCAGCAAGGTCCCGCCCGACCGGCACTGGCTGGCCGACTACATCTACGCCCGCCTGATGAACAGCTTCTTCACCGGCTCCGCGCTGAAGTTCGCCGAGTGGACCGTGCACTCCGACCACGAGACGTGGTTCTACAAGGGCGTGACCCGGTGGACCAAGGAGGAGCAGTTCCCGCTCCTGCGGTCCCGCATCAACGCGGGGCAACCGGTGGTCCTCGGGCTGATCAGGGCGACGAACCTGGCCGACATCGGGTCCAACCACCAGGTGGTGGGCTACGGGTACGAGTCGCACGACGCCGCCGGGACGCAGACGGTCTACATCTATGACAACAACCACCCGGGGCAGGAGGTCGCGCTCCGGTCCCACCGCGGACAGGCGCACTTCGTCGCCTCGACCGGGGAGGTCTGGCGTGGCTTCTTCGTGCAGGACTACAGCCACCGCAACCCGCCGGTGTTCACCCGCAGCCCCGCCGCGATGCACAGCCGGGTCCTCTACGGCTCGACGGTGAAGCTCAGCCACACCTGGACCGGCCGCACCCTGCACTCGCACGCGCTCAACTACGGCCACCCGGGCAGCTCGCGCCAGCAGCAGGTCACCGCGTTCGAGGGCGCCGACGACAACGACCTGTGGCGCGTCAAGGCGGCCCACGGGCAGCCCGACAACCACCAGGACGGGCAGCCGGTCCGCCACGGTGACACCGTGCGTCTGGAGCACGTCCTCACCCGGCGCAACCTGCACAGCCACAGCGGCCACCCCTCCCCCGTGACCCGTCAGCAGGAGGTCACCTGCTTCGGCCAGGGCGGCGTCGGCGACGGCAACGACAACTGGCGGGTCGAGCTCGAGCGCCCCGGCGAGTGGACGGCGCAGGCCAGGGTGCGGCTCATCCACCAGCCGACCAACCATGCCCTGCACTCCCACGCCGGGCACTCGCACCCGCAGTGGACGGCCGGGCAGCAGGAGGTGACCGCCTTCCGGGACCGTGACTCCAACGACTGGTGGACGATCCTGGAGATCCGGTAGGCCGGCGCCCGTGCCGAGGAGCCACGTGGAGTGGACTCAGGTGGATCAGGCGGGGCTGACGAGCTGGATCAGGTTGCCGCAGGTGTCGTCGAGCACGGCGGTGACCACCGGACCCATCTCGGCCGGCGCCTGGGTGAAGCGCACGCCCAGCCCGCTCAGCCGCTCATGCTCGGCCCTGACGTCGTCGACGGCGAACGAGGTGAACGGGATACCGTCGGCGACGAGGGCCTCCTTGAACGGTGTGACCGCCGGGTGCGCGCTGGGCTCCAGCAGCAGCTCGACCCCGTCCGGCTCGTCCGGGCCCACGACGGTGAGCCAGCGGTACTCCCCGGCCGGGACATCGGTCTTGGGCACGAAGCCGAGCTTCTCGGTGTAGAACGCGAGTGCTCTGGCCTGGTCGTCGACCAGCACGCTCGTGACGTGGATCCTGGGCATGGGCGTCTCCTTCAGATGGGCCAGCGTTCGAGGATCGAGCGCAGCGGCGCGGTGTTGACGTGGTGGATCTTCGTCCGGCCCTCGCGTCGGGAACGGACCAGGCCGGCCTCCTCCAGCACGGCCAGGTGCTGGGAGATGGCCTGCCGTGAGGAGGTGCTGCCGTGCCGCATCGCCAGCCGGCTGCAGATCTCGAACAGCGACTGCCCGTCAGAGAGGACGAGCTCGTCCAGGATCGTCCTGCGCGTCGGGTCGGCGAGCGCCTTGAACACATCACCCACTCCGTGATAATAGGCAAGTGGTCGCTTGCATGTCAAGGGTCGGCGAAGCCCTTGAAAGCCGCCCTTCAGCGGGCCGCACGCCGCCCGTTGACGGGACTCTGGGGCGGGGAGGACACTCAGACGGTCGCCTGCGGGCACGGTCCGGGGCTCGACGCAGAGGAGGGCGTGATGCCCGTGAAAGCGGCATGAACGAGGTGGGTCTCCCCCGCCCGCTGATCCTCGTGCGAGGGTTCGGTGGTCTCGACGTCAGCGCGGAGCAGGCCAACGCCTACCAGGGCTTCAACGAGGGCACGGTCTACCCCGGACGACGAGGGGACAACTACATCTACGAAGGCTTCCTGCTGCGCGCTCTGAAGTCCCTGGACTACCCCTACACCGACGCGACGAACGTCGTCGGGTACTACGCCAGCCCGGTCTCCTCGCCCGGCGGTGACCTCGACGGCTGGGACCCCGCCGACACGGAGGGCACCGTGGTCGTCGACCACGGTGTCGCACGGCGGGTGCTGCGCGAGGCCGCGGCGGGCACCCTGTGGGTGTACCGGTTCTACGACCTGTCCCCCCGCTCTTGCAGCGCTACGGCGCAGGGCTCGTGCAGCTCATCACCCTGATCCGCAAGGCCGTGGAGCGGCGGGACCCGGACTCGTTCCGGGGGGTCGACATGGTCTGCCACAGCATGGGCGGTCTGGTCATGCGAGAGGCCCTGCTCGCCATGGACGAGAGCGAGCCGGGGTCGGCACCCACGCTGGTGCACCGCATCGTCACCCTGGGGACGCCGCACCGCGGCATCTCCTTCCAGCGGCTGCCCCGCTGGCTGTTGGAGTCCTTGCCCGGGGCACAGGCCGGGTCCGACGAGCTGGACTCGTTCTCGCCCGACAGCCGGCGCTTCCTGGAGATCGAGAAGGTCTTCCCGGTCGAGCGGATCCTGACCGTCGTCGGCACCAACTACCGCAGCTACTCGGTGGCACCGGCCAGTGCGCTCAACCGCCTCTCCAGCCTCTTCGACGAGGGCACCCTGGCCACCAACCGCAGTGACGGGCTCGTCAAGCACGCCTCGGCACAGCTCCCCGGGGCGCCGCGCACCTTCGTGCACAAGAGCCACGGCGGGATGGACTCGGTGGTGAACTCGCGGGAGACGTACGAGATCGCCATGCGCTTCCTCCACGGCACGCACAAGGTCTCGCTCTGGCTGGATCGGGCCAGGATCACGCGCGGCAGGGACTGGATCGGTCAGAGCGAGTTCTACTTCGGCGTCAGCATCAAGCCTCGGTATGTCGACTTCGAGCTCTTCCACCAGAGCGTCGAGGCGGAGAACTGCTACGGCCCGTTCCGCCAGGATGACCTCGGCGACGAGCTGCCCGACCTGGAGGCGGAGCTGCGCCGACCGCTGTCGGACCGTCGGACCGGACCACGGTCTGGGCCGGTCCCGACCGGCTCATCTGGGAGGGCTGGGTGGACGGGCGCGTCAGACCGGAGGCCGAGGCGCAGGGCCTGGTGTTCCGTCTGGACGTCTACGTCGGGGAGCGCGACAGCCACGGTCTGGGCTTCTCCGACAACGTCATCTTCCGCAAGCAGTACTACGTCCAGGTCTTCCCCGGCGAGACACGTGCCGAGGTCTTTCTCCATACCGGAGAGCAGTACCTCGGGCGTTGCGACGCCCAGGACGTCGAGGGGCTGCGCGAGATCGCCAGGGCGGACGAGCACCTGGGGGGCAAGGCGCCGGTCCAGCACCTGACGGAGACCGGGTCCCGGCCCGGGTGGTTCCTCGACGTGGAGGGCACCGGCTTCGCCGGGCGCCTCCGGGTCGCGATCGTCGCCGAGGGCCCCTGAGCAGGCCGACCTAGCGTGGCATCGCCAGCAGGTCGACGTGACCGACCCGCACGTGCAGGTGACCGGCCCGGAGCTGGGCCAGTCGGCGACCGTGCCAGTCGGTGAAGGCGCGTCCGAGGCGTGGCTCCTGCTCGAGCGCCGACGCCACCCGTTCGTCCAACCAGCGGCTCAGCAGCCTCGGGGTGGTGGGGCCGAGCAGCCAGTCCGTCCGGGCGGTGTGGACCGACAGCCCATCCGTGGCCGACGTCGCGGACAGGAGGCGCTCCAGCACCCGGGCCGCCGTGGGGCCGAGCCGCCCGTCGCGCTGCTGGTGGGTGTCGAAGCTGCGGGCGACCTGCACGTCGACCGGGTCGGGCGGCGACCATGCGACTCGGCCGTCGACGGACAGGGACAGCAGCGCCGGCGACCTCCCGTCGAGGATGACCGCAGCCAGCACCGCCACATCGTCCTCGGTCAGGACGTCGAGCAGTGCCGCGCAGGTGACCAGCCGCACCGCGTCGGTCGGCACCCGCTGGCGCTCGAGGGTCGCCGGCAGCTCGGCGATCCCTGCCCGGACGCGGACAGCCCCTTCGTGGGCGGGGTGGCGCAGGTGTTCGGCGTCCTGGTCGACCACGACCCACTGCTGGCGGAAGGGAAGCCGGGGCTGCAGGTAGCGTCGGTTGGCGCCCGTCCCGGCGCCGAGGTCGATCACCTGCACCAGGTGCGCACCACGGGCGGCGAGGGACTCGGTCAGGACCTGCAGGAGCCCAGCCGCCCCCCTGTCCCTGGCCTCCTCGTCGGCCGCACCGCGCAGCTCGAGCCAGTCGGCCTCGGCGCGCAGCGGTGCGGGGGTCATCCGCGGGTCCTGAGCACCTGGGCTGCCATCACCCCATACTGACCCCAGGGGCCCGGCGCCGCCGCCCGGACCTACCGACGCCGACCGATCCCCCTCAAGCGCCTGGTCGTTGGACCGCAGGGCTCTGCAGCACCGGACTGCTGACAGGTCAGGTCCGGCAGGTCCACACTGGGGGCAGGTGCGTGAACCTGCCGGAATCGGGGCGGCGATGGACAGACTGCAGACGGCGCGAGCCGGGTGGCTGGAGCTGCTGGTCGAGGTGCTGGAGAGCTCGACGCCGTGGATGCCGTGGGAGCGCATCTGCCACGAGCTGGGGCACCAGCTCGGCGCGCCCGTCGTCGGCCGGTTCCGCTGGGACGAGGAGGGCACCGTCGAGGCGCACGGCTACCCCTGTCCCGACGAAGGCGACCTGCGCGAGGTCGTCTCCCGGGCGCCGCGTCTCCACCCACTGGCGCGGCACTACTCGACCACCCGGTCCTGGCGCCCGCTGAGCACGACGCAGGTGCCGTTCGCCGCCGACGGGCCGACGCACGAGTACTGGTCCCAGTGCAGGGCAGCGGGGATGGACGAGCACCTGTGGGTGCCGGTCAGCCTCGGTGACCGGGACTGGCTGGTGGTGGGGGTATGCCGGGACGGCACGCCCTTCGAGGAGGGCGCCCTGGAGCTGGCCCGCCTGGGGCAGCAGGTCGTCACCGCCCTGCACCGGCACTACCTCACCCTGTCCGGCGAGGCCGGCTCCCCGCGGCAGGAGGCACGGGTGGTGGCAGCCGCCGAGCTGGGGTTGACGCCTCGGCAGGTGGCCGTGCTGACCCTGGTGGCGGAGGGCCTGACCGCGGTGGCGATCGGGCATCGACTCCACGTCTCCTCCAGGACGGTGGAGCAGCACCTGCACCACATCTACGAGCGGCTGCGTGTCCATGACCGGGCCTCGGCCGTGCGCCGGGCCTGCCTCGCGGGGCTGATCCAGGACGGGGTTCCGGAACCTCAGATCAGTGCGGCGTTGTCGCGCTCGAAGGTGAAGGCCTCGTCCTCCAGAGGGTTGGTGCGGTAGTCGAACCCGGCCTTGGCGAAGCCGATGCCGTAGGCGCAGGCGAACCCGGTCTCGTTGACGAACCGGCGGTACTGCGTGGTGTGCACCAGCTCATGGGCCATGAGCTGTCGGTCGGCGTCGTCGTTCGGGTCCCACGGCTCGTCGAGGTAGATCAGACCGCCGAGGGTCACCCCGAGGTATGACGTCGCCCCGAAGGTCATCGCGTCGGTGCCGCTGGCGAACCAGTTCGCGCTCAGCAGCGCGTCATCGACATACAGGACCATGGCGAAGTCGGCCGTGTTGATGACCCGGGCTGCGGTGCCGCCGTCGAAGACGTCGACCATGTCGTCGCGGAACCCGGCCGGCAGGAGCTTCGGCGGCCGGTAGATGTTGCCGATGATGTTGCCCCACTTGGCGACGCGGTACACCACCTGGCCCGCCAGGCACGCCCCGAGCTGGAGGAAGAGCTCGCCGATGTCGACCAGCAGGCCGCCGAGCCACTCGATGGCGTCGCCGGCCGCCTGGATCGCCCACTCGTAGGCGGCGACCATGGCGTTCACGCCGGCCATCACGACGGCCTCGGCGCGTTCCCACGCGTCCTCGGCGGCGTCCACGGTCGCGTCCCAGGCATCCTCAGCGGCCTGACTGACCGCCTCCCAGGCATCGTCGGCCGCCGCGGCGACAGCGTCCCAGGCGTCCTCGACGGCATCGCTGACCGTGGTCCAGAGCTGCTCGACTCCGTCCGCGATGGTCTCCCAGGCGTCCTCGGCAGCGTCGGTGACGTGGTCCCACACCTCCTCGGCGGCCTCCCAGACGTCCGCGGCGGCGTCCCCCAGCGCCTCGAGCGCGTCCTCGACCGCCTCGGCGATGTCGTCGAGAGCCTCCTCCACGGTGTCCACCACGGCATCCACGGCGTCCTCGACAGCGTCGACGACCGCCTCGGCCGCGTCCTCGATGCCGTCGACGATGTCCTCCGCGGTGTCCGCGACCCACTCAGCGGCGTCCTCGGCCGCCCCGGCGACCCAGTCGGCGCCTTCCTCGATCGCGTCACCGGCGGCGTCGACGATGTCGCCGATGATGCCCCAGCCCATGTCTCCTCACCCGGTTGCGGTGCGGTGGGTTCAGTGGGCCCGTGCGGCGATGTCGGCCAGGAGGATCTGCATGGCCTCTTCGCCCGAGAACCCGGCCGCCACCAGCGAGTCACGCTTCTTGGCGAGCAGCTCGGACCGCTTGCGCAGCACCTCGTCGACCTCGTTGGAGGCGCTGATGTGGGCCAGGCTGTCCGCGGCCACCTTGATCTTGTCGTCGAACCGGCTGGTGATGCTGGCCCGGCCGACGTCCCGGGCTGCCTGCTGCGCCGCGTCTGCGACGGTGAGCTCCACGGCTGACGCGGCCGCCGCGCTGGCCGCGGTCTTGACGACCTCGGTGACCTCGGCCGGCAGGTCCCCCTGCAGTCCCAGGCGCGCCTTGACCGACGCGACCATGTCCTTGTGGATGGTGTCCTCGACGGCCTCCACCTGGACCCGACGCGTGATCACGGGCGACAGGTCGATGCGGCCGCGGTCGCCGAGGTTGTTGAGCAGGTCCCGTCGTGGCATGGCGCACACCTCCGTGGATGACCGGCGCCCGCCCTGGTCACGGGCCGTCCCGGTCCTCCTCTCACCGTAGGACGGCGCTCTCGAGGCGGATATGCGTGGAAGTACGCATTGCGTCTGCGCCGCTCCGCCATCGACAGGTCAGCCCTCAGGGGTCGGTGGCGGACCGCCGCGCGAATGCTCCCACAGCCGGAGCAGGAGCTGTTCGTCCATCCCATCGATGACCCCGGGGGCGGTATCGCGGCCGGCGTCGACGCCGTGAACTTCGTGGTGCAGCTGCTCCATGCGGCGGTCCAGCTGCTCCGCAGCGTCGGCCGCCTCGGACAGGCTGGTCGTGAGGTGCTGGGGGACTCTTCCGTCGTACTTGTAGTAGATCTTGTGCTCGAGGCTCGCCCAGAAGTCCATGGCGATCGTGCGGATCTGCACCTCGACGGTGACCGGCACCGCTCCGGTGGAGAGGAACACGGGGATCTCGATGATCGCGTGCAGACTCTTGTAGCCGTTGGGCTTGGGGTTGGCGATGTAGTCCTTGATCGTGACCGTCCTGACATCCGACTGCGATGTCAGGGCGTCGAGCACGCGGTAGGTGTCGGCGATGAAGCTGCAGGTGATCCGGACGCCGGCGATGTCGGTGATGTTCGCGCGGATCACCTCGGGATCCAGCTCCAACTCGAGACGCATGGCCTTGTCCAGGATGCTGGCGGTCGGCTTGATCCGGGAGAGGACGTGCTCGATGGGGTTGTACCGGTGCAGGTGGAGGAACTCCTAGCGCAGGATCGAGACCTTGGTGAGCACCTCGTCCGCCGCGAACTGGTGCTCCATCTGCATACGGATGAAGCCTTCCCTCATCCGGCGTAGGGCGGCGGCCTTCTCGAGATCAGGGGGGTCACCCGCATCTGGAACGGTCCACGACGCGTTCAGGTCAGCCACGGCGAGCTCCGGAACTGTCGGTGGCGTCCATCAGGTCTCCTCACTTCAAACCGTTGCCGGGGCGCATCATCGCCGGCTGGATCGCGATCGCCGGACCCGCCCGGTAGAGCATCGCGGGACGGCCGGGGCCGTGGGAAACGGTCGCGTCGACCGGCTCGACGAAACCCTCGACGGAGAGCACCTTGCGGCGGAAGTTGTTCAGCTCCGGTGGTGTCCCCCAGGCGGCGGTGTAGACGGACCGCAGCTCGGCCAGGGTGAACGGCTCGGCGACGAACCGGGTCGCGAGGGTCGTGTACTCCAGCTTGGACCGGACCCGCTCCAGCGCGTCGGCGACGATCTGGTCGTGGTCGAACGCGAGCGGCAGGTCGCCCCCGGTGACGTCCTCGATGCTCCACCAGCGGGCGTCGGCCGCGTCCGAGCCGGCGACCGGGTCCGGCAGGTCCGGGGCGAGCGCGACGTGCGCGACGGACACGACCCGCATCCTGGGGTCGCGATGCGGGTCGGAGTATGTGGCCAGCTGCTCCAGGTGGACCGCGTCGAGCTGGCCGAGGCCGGTCTCCTCGGCCAGCTCGCGGACCGCGGCGGCACGGGAGTCCTCGTCCGGGTTGATGAAACCACCTGGCAGCGCCCACGCACCGGCGTACGGATCGTCGGATCGCTGCACCAGGAGGATCTTCAGGGCCCCGTCCCGGATGGTGAAGATGCCCAGGTCGACGGTGACGGCGAAGGCCGGGTACGCGGAGGGGTCGTAGCCCTGCGGCGCCTTGCTCATCGAGACATCACCGCCATCTCGGCCCCGGCCTGCTCCATCTCCACCACGGCCCTCTCCGAGGCGGCCGGGTCGACGCCGGCGACCAGATCGGTGAGCACGGTGACGGCATACCCGTGGCCCAGTGCGTCGAGGACCGAGGCGCGGACGCAGTGGTCGGTGGCGATGCCGACGACGTCGACCGCGGTGATGCCGCGGTGGGTCAGCACCTGGTGCAGCGTCAGCACGTCCGCGGCGCCGTCCTCGACGGCGGTGACGCCCTCGAAGGCGGAGTAGGACGGCGTGCCGTATCCCTTGACGACGTGCACGTCGACGGCGGAGGCGTCCAGATCGGGCGCGTAGGCGGCGCCCTGGGTGTCGGCCACGCAGTGGACCGGCCAGGTGTCGACGTAGTTCGGATCGGTGCCCTCGGGTGCGAAGTGGCCGCCGTTGTCGGTGTCGCCGCGGTGCCAGTCGCGCGAGGCGACGACCAGGTCGTACTCGCCGCGGCGGGCGGCCAGGTGCTCGGTGACGCCGCTGGCGACGTCGTGGCCGCCGGTCACGCCCAGTGCTCCTCCCTCGCAGAAGTCGTTCTGGACGTCGACGATCAGCAGGGCCTTGGCCATGGTGTCCTCCTCGGGACGGTGGGGGTCGGTACTGGTGGTGGTCATGCGACGGCCTGGGTGGCCGGCGGGTTCTCGTGCTGAGGGGCGGGGGCGGCGGAACGGTAGGCCTGTCCGTCGCTGATGGCTCGGGCCTCGTGCGGCAGCGCGGCCAGCTGCCCGGCGGCATACTCGCGGACCTGCTCCAGGGTGGGCCGGTGGACGACCCGCCCGGCGCGGACGACCGGGACCGGGACGGGGCTGGTGCCGGTCGGGATGGTCCCGTCGAGCGTCCAGTGCTCGGTGCCGTCGCCGTGCCGGTAGACGGTCTTGCGTCCGCCGGTGCTCCCCTTGCCGGCGGCTTTCTTCGCGACCGGCCGCAGTGGTGCGTTCGCCGCAGGACTGTCGGCCACGGCGACCAGCTTGTAGACGAAGCCTGCGGTGGGGTGCCCGGAGCCGGTGGCGACCCGGGTGCCTGCCCCGTAGCCGTCGATGGGGGCCGCTGCCAGCGCCGTCATCGCATACTCGTCGATATCGCTGGTGACGGTGATCCAGGTGCACCAGGCGCCCAGGGAGTCCAGCAGGTCCCGCACGCGCCGAGCCTCGATCTCCAGGTCGCCGCTGTCCAGGCGGACCGCGCGGGGACCGGGTGCGCCGGCCTCGCGGGCCGCGGCGACGGCGTTGCTGATGCCCTGCTCGATGTCGTAGGTGTCGACCAGCAGCGTGGTGTCGGTGCCGTGGGTGGCGATCTGCGCACGAAAGGCGTCCATCTCCGAGCCGTGCGCCAGGGTGAAGGCGTGTGCGGCGGTGCCGACGGTGGGGACGCCGTAGCGCCGGCCGGCAGCCAGGTTGGAGGTGGAGGAGAAGCCGGCCACGTAGGCGGCGCGGGCGGCAGCGATCGCGGCGTCCTCATGCACGCGCCGGCTGCCCATCTCGATGATCGGCCTGCCACCGGAGGCCAGGACCATGCGGGCCGCGGCGGAGGCGACGGCGGTGTCGTGGTTGAGGATGGACAGGGCCAGTGTCTCCAGGACGAGGCCGTCGCCGAGGCGGCCGCGGACCTGCACGACGGGACTGTGCGGCCAGTAGACGCTGCCCTCCGGGTAGGCGTCGATGTCGGCGGTGAACCTCCAGTCGGCCAGGTACCTCGCCACGGCGGGGGTGATGACTCCTTCGGCGGCGAGCCAGTCGAGCTCGTCGGCGTCGAAGCGGAAGCCGTCCAGCTCCTCCAGCAGGCGACCCAGGCCCGCGAGCAGCCCGAACCGGCGACCAGCGGGTAGGCGACGGGCGAACAGCTCGAAGACGGCAGGGTGCTCGGCGCGGCCGGACTCGATCAGGGTGGAGAGCATGGTGAGCTCGTAACGGTCCGTCTTCAGCGCTGTGCTTGTGCCCATCTCGTCACCCTCGTTATCGTCACAGTGAATATATCTAGGTTGACTATAAGGGGTGTGGGAAGCAGGGGGGTGCCCCAGGCGTGAGACGTCGGTCACACTGCCCGGGATCGCAGCGACGGTCCTCGCCCGCCCCTGCCGCGCAGGGTGAGCAGGGTGCCGCCCATGACCAGGGCTGCGCCGACCAGCTGCAGCGTGGTCGGCCACTGACCCATCACTGCGGCGATCGCCAGGGTGAAGACAGCCACGAGGTTCATCGAGACCCCGGACACGGTCGCCGACACCTTGGGCACGGCGAGGTTCCAGCACACGTAGGACCCGATGGAGGGGCCAAGCACGATGTAGACCACGCCGACCCAGCTGGGCGGGTCCTGCGGCACGTCCACGCCCGAGGCGAGAGTGAACGGCGTGAGCACGAGCACGGTGAGGAGGACCTGCACGGCCGTTGACGTCAGCGGTGGTATGCCGACGCGTCGCCCGATCAGCGTGTATGCCGTCCACGCCAGCACGGCCAGGATCATCAGCAGGTCGCCCGTGTTGAGTCGCAGGGCCAGGAGATGTGCCAGCTCCCCCTGGGTGATGACGAGCAGCACTCCCACGAGTGCGAGCGCCAGGCCCATCCAGGTCCGCCAGGTGGCGGTGGCCTGACCGAGCAGCACTGCCGCGACGACGATGACCACCGGGTTGATGGCGTTGATGATGGACGCGCTCGCTGCCGTGGTGTGGACGAGCGCGGCGTAGAGCAGCAGCGGGTAGCCGGCGACGCCGATCAAGCCCATGAGCAGCAGGACACGCCATCGGCGAGCGACCGCCGACCAGTCCGGCCGTTCGACCACCTGGGCCAGCACCAGCAGGGGAACGACCGACAGCACCCACCGCCACCACGTCAGTGACAAGGGGTCGACGGTCGAGACCACCCGCTCCCCCACGACGTAGTTCCCGGCCCAGAACAGCGTCGCGAGGACGAGCAGGGCTAGAGCGGGCATAGGGGCGAGGGTATGCCTCAGCCTGGGGCTCGGTGCACGACGGTCAGAGGACCGACCGTCTTTTCGGGCCCGCTTGAGATGAAGCGTCGCAGGTTCGGTGCGCGGAGGGTCCGCCTACCGGTGTGGCTACGACGGGTCGGTTGCTCGCCTCTTGGTCAGGGAAGGTCGTCGCGTAGCCGGACTGCTTGGGTGAGCACGTCGATGCCGCGGCCGATATCGGCCAGGTCGGTCCATTCTTCGGGGCAGTGGCTGCGTCCCCCGACGGAGGGCACGAAGATCATCGCGCTGGGCGCCATGGCAGACATCTCGACACTGTCGTGCGTCGCCCCTGAATAGAGCCGCAAGGCGTCGTGCCCCGCCCTGCGTGCTGCCTCGGCCACGAGGTCGGAGAGCGCCTCGTCCATGATCGCCGGGGGGTCCATCTTCCAGGCCAGGTCGGTGCGCGTCCCATGCCTTGCGTCAAGGGCGGGGAGTGTCCCGGCAAAGGTCTGCAGCAACTCCTCGAGGTCTGTCTCGTCGGCGCTGCGGAACTCCCCGGTGACCCGTGCCTCTTCAGAGATGGTGTTCGTCAAGGGGCTGGTGGTCGTGACCGCACCCACCGTGCCGACGCCGTCGTCACTGCTCGCTGCGATGCGTTGGACGGCGAGGACTGCATCTGCGGCGCAACACAGTGCATCAGCCCGAGTGGACATCGGTGTCGTGCCGGCATGGTCCCGGCGGCCGTGAACGTCAAGAACGAAGGTACTGATCCCGCAGATGCGGGTGACGACGCCGATACTGGCGCCAGCTGCTTCAAGTCGCGGTCCCTGCTCGATGTGGAGCTCGAGGTATGCCGCGATGTCTCGGCGGTTCCACCGGGCGGATCCAACCTCTTGCGGCGACCGCCCTCCGGAAGCCATGAGCGCGGCCAGCGTGCGCCCTTCTTCGTCACTGGCGGCCAGAGCCTCGGGCCCCAGAGTCCCGGCGACGGCTCGGGAGCCCACCAGCTTGATCCCCTGCGGGTTGCCCTCTTCGTTGGAGAAGTCGACGACTCTGAGGCCGTGACGAAGGCGGATGTTTGAGCGCTGGAGGACGCGGACGACCTCAAGGGCCCCGACGACTCCGACGATGCCGTCGAACCGGCCACCGCCAGGGACCGTGTCGCTGTGGCTGCCGATCACGATGTCCGGCGCGTTCGGGTCCTGCCCCTCCAGACGGCCGATGACATTGCCGACCGGGTCCGTACGTACGTCGAGTCCCAGCTCCAGCATCTGCTGGTGGATCCAGTCGCGGGCGGCGGCGTCCTGCTCGCTGAAGCCAATCCGGGACCACCCGGGCAGGTCACTGTCGACGAGGGTGGACAGGTGCTTGATGGCCTCGTCCACCCAGGCGGTGTCCGCGCCGCTGCTGGCTGAACTCATACCGGCTCCTGGGTCTGCATCTGGGCGCCTGGGAAGGTCGTGCTCTCCGCGGCCACGACGACGGCGCGGTGTGTAGCGTCCACAAGATCACCGCCCTGGCTGAGCTCGTGGGCGAGCACGCCACAGAAGACGTCGCCAGCTCCGCTGGTGTCGACAGTCTGCACTGCAGGCGCAGGGACGTGCACAGCATCGGCGTCAACGGTCTTGAACACGGCGGCACCCTGCGCGCCGAGAGTCACGACGACGGCCCCTCGGTAGTCCAGTCTGCCCACGCAGTCCGTGACCTCCTCCAGCGTCTGGGGAACCTGCCTACCGGTGAGCTGGGCGAGCTCGGACTGGTTGGGCACAAGCACATCGGTCATGGCCAGAAGGGGCGCGAGCTCTCTTGCGGGCATCATGGGCGCGGGGTTGAGCACAAAGGTGCGCTCCGCACTCTCCTCGGCTGCAGCCCGGACCGTCTCCAGCGGCACCTCGAGCTGGCACAACACCACGGGCGCGTCGAGTCCGGCCAGGGTCTGCTGCACGCGGCCGACAGACAGGCAGCCGTTGGCGCCAGGGTTGACCACAATCACGTTCTCTCCGGAGTCGTCCACGATCACCGTGGCGGTGCCGGTGGGGGTCTGCTGGAGAAGTTGCACCGCCGAGATGTCCACGCCGTGTCCACGCAGGCTGCGCTGCACCGTTTCGCCGGCAGCGTCACGACCCAGAGCGCCGATGAAGCGCACCCTGCCGCCGGTCGCAGCCGCGGCGACCGCCTGGTTGGCTCCCTTGCCCCCCGGTGTCACGCTGCTCCCACTCGCGAGCAGCGTCTCACCAGCTACCGGCACGCGCGCCACACGCAGCGTGGTGTCGAGGTTCGCCGAGCCGATCACGATGACATCGGCGTGCGTGCTCACTCCTTGCCCCCCAGTCGTTCGATCGCCTCAAGCACGATCTCCCAGTAGCGGTCGCGGTCGAGGTGCATGGCGACTTGCGCGTTAGGTGCCTGGTCGGGGTAGCGGCCGTGCAGGTCGACCACCGTGGTGCCACGGGTCCATCGACCCTCGAGCTCAACTGCCAGGAAGGCCTCGCGCCAGGTGATGACCTCGGGGTCGAGGAGGGCCACAATCGTGCAGGGATCGTGTACCGGCGGGGCCTCGAACTCCCAGACCTCGCGATAGGAGTTGCGAAAGAAGCCCATCCACCCCGCGCAGACCTGCCCGACGCCGTGCTGCATGTCGGACATCCGCTGCACCACAGCGGGGGTGGCCAGGGCCTGGTGGGTCAGGTTCAGCCCGACCATGCGTACGGGCACGCCACTGTGCAGCACAACGTGAAGTGCTTCGGGGTCGGCGTAGGTGTTGAACTCTGCCGTCGGTGTGTGGTTACCGCGTTCGGTCGAGCCGCCCATGAAGATCACCTCGGCGATGCGGGAGGTGAGCTCGGGGTGCTGCTGGAGTAGTCGGGCCACGTTGGTCATCGGTCCGGTGACCGCCAGTGTCACCTGCTCGTCCTCCTCCCGCAGCACGTCAGCGAGGAGTTCTACGGCGTCCTCGGCGACCACGCCCATAGCCGGTTCCGGCAGCTCAGGGCCGTCCAGACCGGAGACGCCGTGGACGTAGTTGCCCAGCGCCAGTTCCCCGGTCAGCGGCCCCGAGGCGCCCCGGCCCTCACCGAGCACATGAGCCGCACGATGCGCTCCGCTGGCTTCGAGCTGCTCGTCTCCAGCGCTGGCGGGTCAGTGGAGGCCGAGGCCGAAGGCGTCCGGGCCTTTCCTCGGACGCCAGGTCCACGCCGTCGTGATCATCGCCTGCGATGAGGCCCTCAGTGCCCAGACCGTCCACTTCGCCTCATCCACAGCGCCCACGATCCAGCTGGACCGCAGGGTCGACGGAGCTCCGGCAACCTACGTCGGCTGCGACAACCAGCACGGCATGGACCTCATCGCTGAGCACATACGCAAGACATCACGACAGGCGGAGGAGCTCATCTTCGTCGGCGCCCAGGCTGAGTCGTCCTCAGCCAGGGAGCGCCTCCAGGGTTTCGAGAGACACTTCGCCGGCGCCCGCACCATGCTGGGCAAGTTCACCCTCGACTGGGGAATCAGCGCCGCTGAGCAGCTGATCAACGAGGGCATCCGCGGGGCGACCTTGGTAGCAGCCGCCGACATCATCGCCTTGGGGCTCATCTCAGGGCTGCGCAGCCACGGGATCGCCGTTCCGGGAGACTTCCGCGTCATCGGCTTCGACGGGATCGGGCCAGCCGCCTTCGCGCACCCCCCGCTCACCACCGTCCGCCAACCGGTCGAGGACATGTGCGCATCGATCCTGGACCTCATACGAAACGGTTCACCGGAGCGAGCTGCAGGTCAGGCCACTCCCCGCGGACGCTTGCTGCAGTTCAAACCCACGCTCGTCCAGAGCCGGTAACGCCTTGTCTCGGACTGCTACATGGAGAAGAACAGGGTGAGTCAGGCTGGCCTAAGAAAAATGCCCCCGCCCTGGCTGTGCAGGTCGGAGGCAGTTTCGTGTGGGTGGGCGATACTGGGATCGAACCACTTTGACTCGACCTAGGTGATAGTGGGTGGACCAGGGGTAACATGGTCCTGACCAGCAGATATGTCACCCACTATCGCTTGCCACGTATGGTCGCATGTGGACACGAAACGCCATCTGATTCCCCACGATTCCCCACGAAAGACAGTCGCATGCAGGGCCACAAGCGCTCCTTCGGTGAGATCAGCAAGCTTCCCTCAGGCCGGTTCCGCGCTCGGTACACCGGGCCGGACGGGGAGCGCCACTCAGCACCCAGAACCTTCGAGACCAAGGGCGACGCCGACGCCTGGCTGACCCTTCGCCGCTCGGAGGTTCTCCGTGAGGAGTGGACTCCTGCACAGAGGGTTCGCACCGTTTTCGGCGACTATGCCCAGACATGGCTCTCCGACCGTCAGCTCAAGCCCACGACGCGCTCTCACTACCGCAGCCTTCTTGACAACCAAATCCTTCCTACCTTCGAGAACGCCCCGCTGAAAGCGATCACGCCCGCCGCGGTGCGCAAGTGGCACGCAACACTCCCCCCCAGCCGGCCGACATTGCGCGCACACGCCTACGGGCTGCTGCGGACGATCATGCAGACCGCGCTCCACGACGGAGAGATCACCGCCAACCCCGTCCACATCCGCGGCGCGGGCAACGCCAAGCGAGTGCACAAGATTCGACCCCTCACCCTGAGCGAGCTGGAGGTGCTGGTTTGCGAGATGCCCGAGCGGTACCGGGCAATGACGGTGCTCGCCGCCTGGTGCGCCCTGCGCTTTGGTGAACTGACCGAGCTGCGCCGTCGCGACATAGACCTGACGAAGGGAGTCATTCGTGTCAGGCGCGCGGTGACCCGGGTCGAGGGGTCCTACGTCGTCGGCACGCCCAAATCCGAGGCTGGGGTGCGGGACGTCGCGGTGCCTCCGCACCTGCTCCCGGTTATTCGAGAGCACCTGCGCACCATTGCGGCGGGTCCCGACGCTCTGGTCTTTCCCGCGGCCGGCGACCCGACCAGACATCTGGCGCCGGCCTCGCTATACAAAGTCTTCTACCGGGCCCGGGACGCGGCCGGCCGGCCAGACCTGAGGTGGCACGACCTAAGGCACACCGGCGCGGTCCTGGCTGCCCAGACCGGCGCAACGTTGGCCGAGCTCATGGGACGCCTCGGACATTCCTCTCCGCAGGCAGCTTTGAGGTATCAACATGTCGCAGGCGGCCGCGACGCAGAGATCGCCCAGGCACTCTCCACCATGGCCCTATCCCCCCGTCCTTAAGCAAATCAGGACAGACCCCACCGTGCGTGTCTGATGTTGTGAGCTCGGAAGGGGGACTTTGCCCACATGGGACACACGCCCTCCAGGTCCAGATCGGCGCATAGTCGCAGATCAGCGCCTGTGCCCGCGCGAGCGTGCATGTCCCCCTTTAGCTTCGAGGAGGGTGATGTTTGTGGTCGCGCCCGCCATGTGGGCCGCGGCAGCACCAGCCCGGCCCGGACGCCGCGCCGGCGCTCGGTATCGACGTGGGTGACGATGTCCGGACCGAGGTCTAGCACCTCGCCCGACACGAACGCGACGCCTGCAAATTGCTTGAGCATGCAGTGCGGCCACCCCATCCCAGTCTGCCGGCTGTTGAGGATGACGGGTTGCTCGCCCCCTTGACACTCCCCCAGGCGCCGGGCGCCCAGCGACCGCGCTGGAGTGCGTGACATCCGGACGCCGCCGATGGACGGTCGTCCTCCGGGTCTTCTGGGCGGCGTCATTCCGGCTCCCTTCTGTTGTCAAGTGGTCGGGATCGGCTCTCTTGAGTGTGCGTCGACGCTTGTCGCCGTCAAGGTCGTTCGTCTGGTGGGGCGCTGCACCTTGACGGCTCCGGTGCGTCGGCGCGGCGGCTGGGGAGCCGGTCCCGGTCGGGGCTGTGCAGGGGTCGCGCTAAGCGGTAGCGTCGTGGGTGCGGGTCCGGGAAGTGGCTGATCCGAAGTGTCGATGTGCGGGGGCAGGTCGACCGCGCTGGAATCAAGTGACGCCCCGCAGTGACCCGCCTCGAGGTGTTCGTCGCCCACGCCTTGGGCGTCGGCGACCAGTTGGCGATAGATGGCATCAGAGATCCGGCGCTTGAGGCAGCGCAGTGCTTCCATCGGCTTCTTGCCCTCGGCTCTCTTGCGCCGGTAGTAGGCCCGGCCGTCGGTGTCCAGGCGTAGCTGGGTGACCGCGGCGATGTGGATCATGTGGTTCATCCGCCGGTTCCCCGCCCGGGAGAGGCGGTGTCGGTTCTGCTCCCCGGAGGAGGCATCCAGCGGTGCGGTGCCGGTCCAGGACGCGAACCGGTTCCGGTCGACGAAACGGGCGACGTCGCCGACATCGGCCAGGATCCGGGCGGCGACCCACGGGCCCGACACCGTGCAGATCCATCAGCGTCGAGCCCCGTGCCAGAACCAAGGTCTTGAGCTCGGCGGTGGCCTTCCTGATCTTGGCCTCAACGGCGACCAGCTCGGCCAACTCCTCGGCCGCGATGCGCCGGCGGGTCCTTCCAGCGATGTCACGCGGTCGCACTGAGGCGAGCAGTCTCTTGGCCTGAACTGTGGTGATGTTCTTCTTGGCCTGTCCGGGAAGCAGCTCAGCCAGCAGCGCCTGTAACCGGTTCACGGTTGCCACGCGCCTGCGGGTCAGTGCCTCGCGCCGATCGACCAGCATCCGCAACGCCTCGAGCTCGCCGTCGACCCTCAGGACCCGCAGCCCTTGAGTGCGGACCGCGACGATCGCGATGGAGTGCGCGTCCAGGGCGTCCGTCTTCCGGTTGTGCCCGGTGTCGAATAACCGGACCCGGGCGGCGAGCTTAGCAGGTACATCCAGGACGTGCTCACCGGCCTCCAGCAGCCGCTGCGCGAGCGGGCGGCCGGCACCGTTGGCGCCCTCCACCGCCCAGAGACGATCGGGCCACGACTTCGCGTACTTGCGCATCGCCGCGTAGCCGGCCTGGTCGGTGCTGAACCGGCCCGTGCCGAGCAGCTGCTCCTTCTGGTCGACGGCCTCGATGGTGGCCGACAGCTTGTGGGGATCGACCCCGATGATGACCTGTCCCATGTTCCTGCCTTACCTGACGCTCGTACCAACTGTGGTCGGCGAGGTGGGCAGTGCTACTACGAGCAGGGCAGTCCCTTCTTGAGCCACGCCTCGTCAGCGGTGCCCGACGGGCAGCAGACCGAAAGCGAGCCACACCCCTGCTCTTCACCGGGGTGGGCAGCCCAAAAGAGAGCGTCCCGTCGAGCACCTGGATCGAGTCTGGCCAGACACCGACCCTGCGTCCAGTCTCTAGTAGCCCAGAATGGGTCACCGGCGCGTCCGGTGGTTTCCACACCCCCAAGGGCCTCGGCCATGCACCGGAGACTCGTGACATCACGACTTCGGCGAGTATAGGACGCCTCGAGGGGCCACTCGGTCACAGGCCGCTGCAGTAGCTATAGCGCATCTCATTCGCTGATTGCGACGAGACCCTGCTGCCAGGGACAGAACCCTTCCGCCACCATACAGACCACGCTAGTATGTGTTTCGGCGGGAGGTCGACATGGCTATAGAGGGCACGGGTCTTAGGGTTTCAGAGTTCAACCCGGAGTGGCTTCTAGACGTGCTTGCCCAGAAAGAGGAAGAGCTCCTGACCACATACACCGAGAGCAACGAATGGCAATCGGTCGACTACAACTCTTTGAGCGATCCGAAGGTCGCTTACGAGATCCTGAACCAGGCTCGTGACGCCTTTCGTCTCGTCGTAGAAGTTAATCTATCAATGCACTCTTCACTCGCCTGGCTGTTCCTACTTCGCGAATGCCCCGACGTCTTGTTCGGTGGTTCACCAGGGACACCAGCGACTTCCCTCAACCTTAGAGAGCTAGCAGAACGCAGCACCGCGACCGCACCACCCAGAAGAAGATCGGAGGACGAACCGAAGCTGCCTCCCCGCGATTTCAGAGTGCGTGTCTCTCCGCCGGGCCTGACGGCACTCCTCGAAGTGATTGCCGCCACGCGGATAGTGGGGCGATTGCTCGCGCTGGCGCGAATGGCGGCCAAGGGAGTACGTTTTGCAGGGACCCCTGATTTTCCACCGCTTCCGCAGCCAACGTCCCCACAGAGGAATGCAATAGCGAGGTATGACCGCCGTCTTAACACGGAACTCGAGTTAATATGGCGTCCTTCAACGCTACGCCCCGAGAAGACTCGGAAAACTGGCCCCCCCGATCTAGACATCCTCAAAGTTGGCCGGCTCCCAAGGAGACGCGAACAAGCGGGGGATGGGCCACACGCGGACCCGCTTCAGTACTTTGAGGTAGGTGTCACCAACCTGTCTGACTTATTCGGCTTCAACACGAAGGCCCAGAGCCACGGTTTTGGGCCATGGTACAGCCGGACGGCTGTGCCCTGCTTCTTGCTCCTGAGCATGGCTCTAGAAATGGTGAACGCGACTCCCCCCTCCGTTGAAGCTCTAAGGCAGAAAGGGGCGTTTATTTTTACTAATGAAGCGCTCTTGATGGAGACATTAGCCCGATACTTTGACGACGCTCTGGGAGCTGCGCGATGCGTCTTCCCGGGGGCCGCTATGCCACGCGAGGTCAGATCCCTTCACGATGAGCTAAAGGATGTTCAGGGTTCTCTTTGGCCGCCTAGGCCAGGAGCCTTCTTCCGCCAGCATGGCGAAACCGTGGGGGTGGACCTCTGCGCGGTCACTAATGCGTTTAATGTGGCCACTCGCATGCCTCTCATTTCTGGCGCCTTTGCGAATCACCGCAGTTCGCTCTTCGAATATGCCGTGCAGTCGGCGATCGACGATTCAATTTGGGCGCCGGATGCTGGCTTGCGTGCGATGCGTGGACGACGTTTACTCAAACATGGGAGGGCTATCACAGACGTCGATGCCATCGGAGCCCATGAGGGCACACTCCTCTTAGTTGATTGCTTGGACAATGTGCGTGATGAAGAAGCGGCTTTCACCGGCGACTACAAAGCATACCGGAACATGGCCAGCCGCTTGGAAGACAAGGTCGGGGGCGATGTAGCTGGTCGCGGTGGTGGATGGCTGCAGAAGATCACAGTACTGCCAGGCCAGCGTGGAGATAATTGGGATTTCTCCACCTACAACAACGTGATTCCCTTGGTCGTGACCGCCTCGGCCGTTTACGTCGAGGAAGCGCTGGTGCGGAGACCCGTGTGTGTCTCTGCTCTAGAGATCCACCCCGGCTTGGCGCTCGCGCCGACCCTCGCAGAACTGCGGCGCTGGTTACAGGATCCACGGAGGGCTCGTATTTGACCTCAGCGGTTGATTATTCAGACAGAACAGTTCGCGATGTATCGACCGGATAGCAACTGCGGGGAGTGGTTGTCAAGGTTGGTCCGTTACTGAAGATCGGGGAGGCTTGATATGGCTCGGCCTTACTAGCGCCGGAAACTTCTCCTGCAATTGTTCCGCCACTCGACGGTCACTTAATCTGTCCAGATTTACGATGACACGCTTCTTCGTCAATTTATGGTTAGGGTCTAAAGTATGGACGAGAGCCCGTAGTGATCCGCCAGTGTAAATTAACCGGTCAAGGGAAAGCGCATGTACGCCAACACTCGCGGCGTCTTGAGCTTTCCCTGCCGCTTGCAGAAGCTGGTCTAACTCCGTGAACCAGGCGCGAAATTGCGGATCCTTGCTGTAACGCAGGGAAAAGGTCGTGAAGTCCATCGGCTTTCCGTCTTCGGCACGGGCCACTTCCCCCATGGCTCTCAAAATGTCACGGTTCACGCGACTCTGTTCCTTTAGAGTGATGTCGTCAATCCATGGGAAGGTTCCGAAACTTGAAAGTCCGCCTATGGTTGAATCTATACGTTGCTGGAATGCTCGCCCCTCGCTGAAGGATTCGAAGGGCAGGAAGCCATACTCCCGCTCGAGAATTACTGTCCAGGACAAGTACTCCGCGAACTTATGGAGCGTGCTAAGTCTGTAGTATTCTGACTCCGAGTACCATCTTTCTTTATTGGCGACGCTGCGCACGAAGTTGTTAATGCCCCTCTCAAGCCTCTCTGCCGAGCGGACGAGCGGAGGCGTGTACTTCGCGGTTATGGCACGGGTCTCACGACGCGCGTTCACTGCTGGGCGCAGAAGATCCTCAAAGCCAAACTTGATCGCCGCTCCTATAACACCGCCTATGGTGGAAGCAAGCAGCAACCATGCGATGGTATATTGTTGAAACGAATGGTTCAGCCAGTCCATTTTCGGCCTTCCGAAGTCGATGGCGCGTCGCTGGCTCCTGAGTCTAGGTGTACCCGGCCAGGAGGATGGTGACAGTGGGGTGTCGACGTGAGGAGGACCTGTGAGTGAGGTGTGGCTTGTCGAGAGTCACTACCCAGAGCCCGGAGATCCTCATGCCCCACGCTGATGCCCGCCTGACCGTTCGTGGTCGTCTGCTGCTCGTGCAACGCGTCCGGGAGCAGGGCTGGGCCGTCCTTGACGCTGCGAAGGCGATGGGCATCTCTCGCCAGTGTGCGCACCGCTGGCTGCCCGGCTACGACCAGAACGGGGTTGCCGGCCTGGGCGAACGCTCCAGCCGGCCGCGCCGCTGTCCGCGGGCGCACCCCGGCGCACGTGGAGGAGGCGATCCTGGCCTGCCGTCGCCAGCACCGGCGTGGGTAGGACTGGATCGCCGCCGAGCTCGGCCGGGCCCCGCGCACCGTGTCGCGGGTGCTGCGCCGCGCAGGCGTGCCGCCACCTGTCCTGCCTGGACCCGATGACCGGTCAGGTCATGCGCTCGTCTAGGGCCACCGCGGTCCGGTACGAGCGTGAGCGGCCCCGGGGAGCTGGTTCACGTGGACGTCAAGAAGCTGGGCAAGATTCCCGATGGCGGAGGGTGGCGCGCCCACGGCCGGGCCGCGACGGTCTTGAGAGCATCTAGGCACCTCCACATTCGCTGCCCGCCTTTGCCTTGGCCCCGCTAGAGTCAGCCACTCAACGCTTATGTGTCTTCGAGGTGGCCATGAGGCTGGATCAGCACGCTAGGGCTAAGCGAACTGCAGACGAACTCCTTCGGATGCTGAATGCCGAGCGGGACTCGCTGAGCATCTGGGTGCGCGCAGACACTGATGTGAGCGTCTGCTTAGAGGGTCTCAACCACGCAGCCATGGCGTGGTGGTCGGACCTCGAGGACCCCGCCACGCCTTTCGACGCTCCCTCTCGCTCCTACTCACCCCAACCCAGCGATGTTCACAACGCAGTCTCTCTCGCCTCAAAGTGGAGCCTGGAAAGACTCTCGAGCAACGGCAACTCCTCATACGACCGAGGGCAGATCCAGGAACTACTAGACACAGCGTACGTCTACTGGACCTTAAGGAACTCTTTGACAGCAGTCGAGCAGGGCTATCACCGCATCAGCGGCTCAACGTTCTTGGGCAACGTTGCGATTGAGCCGGTAGATCTTGAGCTGGAGTGCCTCGACTCACTATTACGAGGCCGAGGTGTGAAGCCCCCGGACCCAGCAGTACTGAAGGAAATTCAGTCGGGGATAGATGAATGGTTTTCGAGTGAGCAGCCGACTGCCGTTCAACAGAAACAGTTCGAAACGTCCGTACTCTTGCTATCGGGACTCCAGGCTCTAGCCTCAATCCCTTCCGCGCCTGATGCGATGGATTTTGGCGGCTTGAAGGTGAAGGAAGCCCGAGAACTAACGCTGACGTTGCGTTTCCTTTGCATGTATCAGTATCTGGAGTCCAAGAAGGTCGGCGCGGGATCGTTGTTCAAGCTAGAGGATGCCCCAGGGGAAGCAGCCCAGGTGCTACATGAACGGACCGGGATCCGAAGGTCAGCGTGTCAACGCTTTTTGGATCTCTTGACGTTCCCGGGGCGAGATGCCCCTAACACCGATCTTGGGGTTACGCCACTTTTTCGACTCGGTGACGCCCTGCACACCTCCACCGCGCTGATTTGGCTGTGGAACGGGGAAAGAAATCTTCTGCGTAGACGACTTGAGACAAGCCCAGGGCGGCAGATTGGTCGCCTTGGCGAGGAGACGATCGGGCGGTTGCTCAGAAGCATCCCAGGGTGCGAACTAGCTTTGAATTCTTCGATCCGAGGAACAGATGGTACCGCCGGCGAGCTAGACGTAGTGGTTTGGGACCTCCAGACAAGGGTGGGATGCGTGTTTGAGGTTAAGTGGACGGCGGATGTGGATGGCTATGCGCAAGTTGGTCGTCGAGACGATGTCCTGGCGAAGGCGCAACAGAAGCTTTCCAGTCGCCGGTTCAGCATTGAAGAAGGGTCGATGGCGTGGCCTGAGTCTCTTCCAGAGTTTGGGTCCATTGATTGGCGTTGGATCGTTGTTGGATCGAGTGGCGTTCCGCGAAAGAGAAAGAATTCGGGGGCTGCTCTCATTGCCACGAGTGCTAACGTTCTGGAGTATCTCGTAGACGGACCTGTCCCTGTCGCGTCGCTGGAAGAACTCCTTGAACGGGTCCAGCGGCCTCGTCTGCCGAACGGATGGAAGCCCGGCCTGGTTCGAGAATCTCTGGAGGTTAGGGGCGTGAGGATTCAATGCTCCTACGCGTTTCCGCATGCTGACTTGCTAGAAGCAGAGATCGGGAACCTGCATGAGGCTATAGTTAGATCAAGCGCTAGTGCCCATGGTGCCGGTGTGATTGCCGTGCAGTTTGGCCCCAAGAAAGGGAGGTACGATCATCTTGGGCTGGGCGCGTTTCGGCGTGTTCGGCTGGGCTTGGACGCGAATGGTTCAGCGACAGAATGATTTGTCTCACCCGAAGAAGCAATTTCCCCCCGGACGATCGGCACCCGCGCTTCAGCGCGTCCTTTCGCCGCGAACGGATGCCTTGCGGCGCGGGTTCTGGCTTCGACGCTCGCCGCTGCGACCGGTCTCGTTCCTGACGGATCACTGCCCGCGACTGACAGTTGCGCCAGACTGCCACGGTGCATGCCGATTGTTGTCGGCGACGTCCGCTGGGCCATGACTGGAGGGGCTCATGCGATGCCCCAGTCGACATCTCCCGCGTCGAGGGCCTTGAGCCGACGGTTGACCTCCGCGAAGGTCCCTGCCTCGCGGAACTGCGTTTGGGCGAGTCCCCGCGCGGACGGGTGCGGGGCGGTGATGACCTCGTGTCGGTCCTCGTCGATCAGGTCCCGCGTGCTCTGTGCGGGGTTGCCCCAGAGGACGAAGACGATGGGACGTCGTCGCTCGTTGAGCTTGGTGATCACCGCAGCGGTGAACTCGCGCCACTCCTTCGCGTGCGAGTTGGGCTCGGCGTCACGCACGGTGAGTGCGGTGTTAAGGAGCAAGACGTCCTGCCGCGCCCAACTGGTCAAGTCTCCGTGGGGTGGCGGGGTGAACCCGTCGCGAACCATCGCGGCTTGGATATTCCGCAAGGACGTTGGGAGCCTGGCGATGTCGCGGGGGACCGAGAAGCAGAGGCCGCTCGCGTGGTCCGGCTGGTGGTAGGGGTCCTGCCCGAGGATGACTACTTTGACCTTCTCGTACGGGGTCAGGTGGAAGGCCGCGAACATGTCGCCCGGCGGCGGGTAGACAGCACCGCGAAGCCGCTCTAGGTCGATGAACCGCATGAGCTCCCTGAAGTACGGCTTCTCGAGCTCTTCGCCCAGCACGGCCGGCCACGGACGGCGCGAGGCGGCAAGTGCCACCAGACCTGCCGCCTCCTCAGTGTCCTCGTCGGCAAGCAGCGCGAGGCTCTCGTCCTCGCGTGACCACACGCCTTCCTCCGCCCCCCAGGGGCCCCGCCCCAGCGACTCCATGAGATGGTCCACCGCATCGGGTGTCGATCCGATGCTGTGGACCTCACCCTCGTCCGTGACGACCAGTGCGCCCCCGTCCAGCGTCTCGTCCGGTTGCTTCGGGTCGCGGTAACCGACCACCCAGACACCGTGCTTCTTGTCCCGGGAGGCGTGAACCGCCGACAGGCCCGACCCCTCATCGCGCAAGTACGCGCTCGCCTGCTTCTTCGCTGCCTGTGCGCTGATCACGATCTCTCCCTCTCACTTCGCGTCTACCCCGATCATGGCGCACCGCACCGACACTGCCACCCCCCTGTACTTCTCATCGCGGTGGCCCCTGTCGCGACGGCCCCCAACCGAGTCGGTTGTTCCGGGTGCGTCATTCCGCCGCGAGAGGCTGCGTGTGCGCTCGGCGAAGAGCAAGCGGACTGGTAGGGGGGACCGGGTCTTAGCCTCGATCCACCGATGGGCTTGAGGGTCTGAGCGTGCCGTAACACGGAGATGCCCTCCCGTACTGGGAGGTTGGGACTTGCGACTGTTCCAACACTCCGACCCGGAAGGGCATCTCTGGGATGAAACTCTCTCACAGGTTCACGGCTGGCTCGGCGCTGTTCGACGACCCGAACCTGGTGTCGGCCGCGGGGCTGGTGCCGGTGATGGGCCTGGCCGACCACGCCGGCCTGGGTGAGCTGGCTAAGGAGCATCTGAGCGTGCCCACGGACAAGGGCGCCAACGCGGGGGCGAAGGTGGCCGCGCTGGTCGCCGGCATGGCCGCCGGCGCGGACAGCATCGACAACATGGCGCTACTTCGCCACGGCGCGATGAAGAAGGTCTTCGCCGGGTGCTACGCGCCCTCCACCCTGGGCTCGTTCCTGCGGGCGTTCACCTTCGGCCACGTCCGCCAGCTGGACGCCGTCGCCTCCCGGGTCCTGGTCAACCTTTCCTGCACCACCCCGGTGGTCAAGGGCATCGGTGAGTACGCCGTCCTCGACGTGGACGACACCATCATCGAGGTCCACGGGTACGCCAAGCAGGGCGCCGGGTTCGGGTACAGCAAGGTGCGCGGGCTGAACGCGCTGCTGGCCACCGTGAGCACCGACCAGGCTGCCCCGGTGATCGTGGCCCAACGGCTGCGCAAGGGCTCGGTCGGCTCCCCGCGCGGCGCGGACCGCCTCATCGCCGACGCCCTGGCGACCGTGGCCAGGATGCGCAACAGCAACCAGGTGAGCAGACCGGTGCTGGTCCGCGCGGACTCCGCGTTCTACGGACACCCCACCCTCGGTGCCGCCGTCCGCGCCGGAGCGCAGGTGTCGGTCACCGTGCGGCTGACCAGCAACATCAAGGCCGCGATCGCCACCATTACCGAGCAGGCGTGGACCCCGATCGAGTACACCGACGCGATCAAGGACGAGACCACCGGGGCGTGGATCTCCCGCGCCGAGGTCGCCGAGATCCCCTTCACCGCGTTCACCGCCCAGGCCCGCTCCCGGCACGTGCCCGGCCGCCTGGTCGTGCGCCGCATCCCTGACCTGAACCCCAGGAAGGGTGAGGGCCCGGACCAGCTGTTCGACACCTGGCGCTTCCACGCGTTCTTCACCACCACCGACCCCGACGTGCTCGGCACCGTCGCCGCGGACAAGACCCACCGCGCCCACGCCATCATCGAGAACGTCAACGCCGACCTGAAGAACTCGGCCCTGGCGCACCCGCCCTCGGGCAAGTTCGCCGCGAACGCCGCCTGGTTGGTGCTGGCGGTGATCGCGTTCAACCTCACCCGCGCCGCCGCCACCCTGACCGGGCCCCAGCTGGCCCGGGCGACCACCGCCACGATCCGCCGGACCCTGGTCGCCGTGCCCGCACGGGCAGCGTCCTCGGCCCGGCGACTCCGCCTGCACCTGCCCACGAACTGGCCCTGGCAACAAGCCTGGAAGCGACTCTTCGCCACCGTCTGCGGACCACCCCTGCCGGCCACGACCTGACCACCCGGCCGGCGACGGCACGACCCCAGGAACCTGCACGTGGAACACCCCGACAGCGAGGTCGGGAGACCACCCATGCCCGCTCCTCAGAGTCGCCCGCCCTGCCCGCGACGCCCTACTTACCAAAGTCAGTCGGTGGATCGAGGCTTAGTCAGTCACGCGGTCCAAGGCGCGCCCCAGGGACCGTGCGAACTTGGCGAGACCCGCCTCGGACACGACGTAGACGCGTCGTCGCGGAGACTTGCCAAACTGGACAGAGACGTCGAACCGCTCTACGGCAGTCAGAGTCGGCTGGTTGTCGTGGCCCAGCTCGCACGCGAACAGCGGCGCCTGGGTTACTACCACGGGCATGACGCCGCCCAGGACCGTACTGGTGTTGTCGCCAACTAGGGTTAGCGCCCCCTTTTCCGCGAGTGCTCGAGCAAAGCTCATCGCCTGCATGACGGCATCCTGAGCGCTGTTGATGGATTCTTTCCCCAGCGCGGACACCGTGTGCGAGGCTAGCCGGTCTGTGAGGAGGCCATTTTCCCATTCGAACGCCCCGACGACCTTGACATGCAGATCCTCGGTCCAGTCCTTCCCGCACGGCAGCCACCAGTCGTTGAGTTTGGCAGGGTGCATGGAGCGGCGCTGGTCATAGAAGGCGATCCAGGGCTTGTCGCGTCCGGACTTGCACTCGACAGCAAGTCGGAAGGAGGTGCTGAGTGTCCTTGACAGGTTCGGGCCTCCAAAGAGGGCCATTACGTCTCCCTCACGCTGCTTCTGTGTCAACCCGTCCTCGTACTGGTACGCGGGAAGAGCCATCCTGCAGCCGGGTGTGCCCACGAGGGACCTCGCGGCGCGCAGTTCGAGCGCGCGCCCACTGTCCTCGAGCCACTGATACAGCTTGTCCATCAGATCGTTGCTCACGCGTCAAGCATGCCTGCTTGTCTTGCGTCATACCGCCGCGACTGGCCGGTCGCGAATATCCGCCGAGCAAGGAGAATGTGCCCATGAGCGCGCTCAGCTGGGGGCTCGACGTCTCCACGAACAAGACCAAGACAGCCGCCGTCGCCATCGACTGGTCCAACCCCGGCGAGGCGCGCGTCGTCGACGTACGCCACCCACTCCCCGCAACAGACATCGCGCCCCTGATCGCCGAGCACAAGACGAACAGATGGGCCGTCGACGTACCATTCGGATGGCCAGACCTGTTCGTCGCACTCATGGCTGATCGACACCACGCGCCGCTGCCCGCCCATGCCATGCCCGCTGCAGCGGCCTGGGAAAAGTGGCGGACCCGGGAGGTCGCGCAGCGGCGCACTGATCGGTTCTTGACTGACGATCCTCACATCAAGACGCGCCCCCTCCCAGCGTCGTTCCAATTGCTCGGGGCGACCGCTGCGATGTGGGTGCTGGTCGAGGCACAGTTGGTCTCCCTCGGTGTCCGGGTCGACCGCGCGGGCCTAGATGGAACGGTGTGCGAGACCTATCCATCAGCGGCCTTGGCCGCGTGGGGCCTCGGCAAGGCGAAGCAGACCTGGTCCGAGCTGCAGTCCAACTTCGCGTTCCTCACCGCCGACAAAAACCTACTCTCCCGGTTTGTCAGCGACGACGTGTGCGACGCCGTCGTGTGCGCCCTGGTTGCCAGGGCACGCGACCTCGAACTGACCATTGGTCCGCCGGACGACGAAGTCGCGGCGGCACGGCGAGAGGGGTGGATCCACGTCAGCTGCGAACACCGCGAGTTGCTGGTGCAGACCGACTGACCCAGTCACTACCCCGGCCGCTTGCGAACGCTGGCCGGTGTCCAGGTCAAAGCGTGTCAGGGAGGGCGTTGTAGCGCCGCGATCTAGCCATCATCTTCGCGATCTCCACCCGGCTAGGGTCTCCTCATGGAGGCCATCCCGCTGACGTGTCTGCTGCCCCAGGGCTTCGATCCGAAGCAGCACAAGGTCCACTTCGCCGTCTGGAGCCAGATCAAGCATCCGATTGACGTTCTAGCGACCAACCACGAGGAATGGCAGGAGTGGAACTCATGGCGAAGCGTCAAGAACGACTTCAATCGCGAATTCATCTTCTCGATGGCCCAGGACAAGCACGACGCGACCCTCTGGCTCTTCGGCGGGATCTGGGAGGTCCTGGAACGAAGGTCCGAACAGCAGGCACATTCGTACACGGTGGCGCTCCGAGAGGACCTGCTGGGCCCGTTCATCCGCCGCCTCTGGGTCCGCCAAAAGAGGTCGGGGCGGAACATTCGCCAGAAGATGGAGACTGCCCTACCCGCGATGACGGTCTCGTCGATCCTCGAGGAACCGTTCGCCGGTGACCCCTTCCCGGGGCACGATCGGATCAATCACAGCCTCGCCGACCTTCAGGCGGTCGTCACCCAGGCTCGGGCTGACTGGCGGATCGCGTTGGAGAGCATGAAGGGCGTGTACGTCATCCACGACAAGCAGACCGGGCAGCGGTATGTCGGCTCCGCGTACGGCGACACAGGCATCTGGCAACGCTGGACTAGACGACCTATGCGACCACGCTGCACGGTGGCAACGCCGGATTGAAGGCGCACCTCGAGAAGATGGGCGATGAGTACTACCGGACAAACATGCGGTTTGCACTCCTCGAGTACTGGTCGATGCGTACCGACGACGGCCACATCCTGCAACGTGAGTCGTACTGGAAGGACGTGCTCCATGCGCGGTCGTTGGGACACAACAGAAACTGACTTTGTACTCGGAAGCGATCATGAGGGACGTGTCCTGTGCCCATGGGCTGGCTAACCAGGCGACCCGCGTCAATCCGCCGCGACCGCATGGGGTCCTGGGTTCGGCGTAGCGTCCCGGCCGTCGACAGCCTCGTCGCGCTGGCGGCGGGCACCGACTTGGCCCGGATCCAGGTCGCCGCAGGAGGCGACCATGTCCACCGCGACCAGCCCCACGGCGACACTGCCGTTCCAGCCGTCCTCGATGAGCCCCGCACAGCTCGCGGCTGTCTCGTGCCTCGCCCGGTACTCCGGAGCCACCCACGCTATCTACCGGACACAACTGGCCCGCTGGTTCACCTGGTGGGAGACCAACGGGTTGAACCCATTGGTGGGGATACAACGAGCACACGTCGAGCTCTACATCCGCAACCTCGGGTCAACGAGCTTTTCGAGCGCTACGCCGGTGAGCGGATGGTGAAGCTTTCCGAAGCGAAGCGACATGAGCCGCGGTAAATCCGGTCCGCAAGCGTCCCGAGCGCCGGGATTGTTGGCGACCAGCGAAGCTATTGGACTCGCTCACCGGGCTGCCTATTTGGGGGTCCCACGATAAGCGCTCAAAGCGGCCATCGCTTTCGGTTCCGCAAATAGTGGTCAGGAGCGACAAAGGTCCCCACGACCTCGTGGTGACCGAACAATGCAGGGTCGCCGTTCGGCCCGGAGATCGGTGCCGTGAGTTTGGCGAAGACCTCGCTCATCCACCTGACAATCCTCAGCGTGTAGAAGCGCCCGTACTTTTGCGCCAGCTCGTTCTCTGATGTCCGGTAACTTCCCCGCGCGACGTCGCTGATGCGATTGCCGCTCTCGTCCAGGTGGAAGACGATCGAGTCCTTACCGATGAGCGCGTCAACGATGGCTGCATCGCGCCGAGCCCGCTTCTGCCGTTCTGTCCCGTGAAAATGCGTGGCCAAGATCGGTTCGACGACATGGCTCCACCAGTAGATGACGGGATCATGCGGACTGCTCGCTCCGCTGATCGTCTCGAAGTTTGCATAGCGTCCTCGCGAAGCGTCTGCGAACATCGTGAGCGCGTCCAGCACGGCCCTAGTCATGTCGTCGTCAGGATACGGGTACTTGAGATTCAGCCCGCACTTTCGATCGATCGCTCGAACGGCGTTCACGATTTCTGGAAGCTTGTGACCCAGCTTCCTGAGTTCTCCGTCAGTCGGTGATCGACCCTGCGTAGTGCGGAAGTCGACAACCCAGATTAACTTCCCGAGACGCTCAATTCCATTCGCGAGCCCGAACAGCGCGACGTAGTAGTCACCGAGATCCGCGTAGTTTGCCCGTCCGATCGAGTTAACTCCCGCGCAAATCAGACCGGCCGCGAGAGAGGTCTCCCGATTGAAGCCGTGCCACTCCGGGTAGTCCCACGGATCTCGCTCCACCTAGCCCCTCCGATGCACTCGCTGCGGCAGGGTCAGCACGCTACCTGCTCTGGGTAGCACTGACCTGACGAGTCAGATTGTTCTCGGCCGCTGACGCAGAGAAGCATGACGCGGTCTGCGGGGAGTGGCGGTCGCGCGGTGGGGGCTGCGACCTACCGCCGCGTGTGTCCTGGGTTCGTTGGCGGTGATACTTCCGTTCGATCCAGACGACGATCGCGAGCCGCAGTTCCTGACGTGTTGCCCACCGTTGCTGGGTGAGGACGTGCGTCTGCAGCAGACCCAATCCGTTGTCTGCTCTTGTCGCGCGGGTCCGAACCGCGTACTCAACGCTTCGAGCGTTTGGCGCTCTTGCCGCGTAGCCGTTTGGTGGGTCGACGGGCAGAGGGCGGCATCGGTGGGAGAGTCTTGTCCCCGATGGGCTGGAGTTGCATGGCCTCGACCACCGCATCTAGGTCCGGGCTGTCGACGTGAGGCGCATTGAGGTAGAAGGCGTGTTCGAGGTTGAGGCGTTCGTCGAACAGCAAGCCCAGGGCGCGGTCCGAGCGCAACTGATACCGCTTTGCTCGCATGTACGTCAGAAGACGTTCTCGAACCGCGGCCAGCTCTGCGTTTCGCGGCCTGGTGGCCGCGAACAGGGTCGGGTGCCCCCACAGCCCGGCGAACGAAAGGACCACCTCGTGGTACTGACCGTCTCGGCGGGTCATACGTCCCAACTCGGCTACTGTCTTGGCGATCTTCGTCTGAGTCTCGCCGGCCAGCCCGAGGAGGTCGGCAGTGCTGCGAAGCCAGCCCGGAGGACGCTGCTCGGTCAGGACATCGATGAGCGGCACCAGCCGGCTGGCGGTGTTGAAGGTCGGCTTGGTCGGTTGTGCGTTGTGCTCCTCGAACTGGTGCCGTTGCATCCAGGCGTTGAGCTCCCAACAGTGGTCCGCGACCAAGGTGCCGACGGCCTCTTGGGCGTGCTTGCGCCGGTCACGGCGCTTGGCCGGAGGCGCAGAAGGAATCTCGAACCTAGTCTGATCGGGATCCGGCTCGACGTAGAGGCCCCCGCTGCGAAACAGCATGTAAAGGTCGAGTTCATCGGCCGCCCGGTAGTGGGTCGTCACCCCACTGTCCGTGCGGCGCCTGAGGTAGAGGAGAAACTCTCCCGGGCGATCGCAGACCTCCGCGATGGTGGCGAGGTCGTGCAGAGACGTGATCCAAGGTGGACGCACTTCTGGGACAACCCCGACCCGTTGCAGCTCGCCGATGGCAGTGCCGAGGGGCCCGATGTCGTCCAAGAGGGCGACTACCGACCGCACCTCTCGGATGTGGCTGAGATCCAACCATGTGCAGCCTTCCAACCACAGCCCCCCGTTGGTTTCGATGAGGCTCTGCAGCCTCAGGGTCTGGTCGGAAGCGTCACCGATGGTCGACTTCAGATCGCGAGACAGACGCCGGACGTCGCCTCGGCGAGCTTGGGCGGCTATCGACTTGCCTTTGACCTCTACGCAGATCGCAACGTCATCGATCAGGAAGAGCCCGTCTCCCTCGACTAGCTTCCCAACCCGATTCAGCTCTGCGCACTCAGCGCTCAGTGCGGAGACGGCTCCGTCCCCGAGAGGTGCGAAATACTTGAATCCTTCGTGTGAGCGTGGGGTGCGAAGGATGGATTCAAGGTGCTCGATCGCGAGACGTTCGGTTACAACTTGACGCACCTTCTTGTCGTAACGACGGACTTCGTTCGAATTCCGCGGCAGTGCGGCCTCAAAGATGCGGCGGAGCGAGTCCAACCCCACGTCGTTCGTGGTCGCCACGAAGTTGCCATCGCCGTCGGAGACTAGGGGCGTGGTAAGGAAGGGGTTCTCCCCGACCAGCATGTCGTAGACCCGCCTGCCTGCCGGGTGGGCGTCATCGAAGGACTGAGCGTACGAAGCCAGCACAGCTTCGGCGGTTTCGGACGTCAGGCCTGCCTCTTCAGCGACCGCGTCTGCGCGGATGACTGCCCTGTCGGCGGGGAGGAACATGAAAGGGATGAGCAGGTCCATGAATGCCTGAACCTCATGGGCGGGGACTTCTTCGGGCGGAGTGTCGGGGTACCGCATGAGGATGTCCCCGCTGCCGTCTCGCAACTTTGTCATTCGGTCACCGGCGATCTGACCCATCGCCTCGCGTACCGCTATTACGTCGGAGTACGTGTACCCGAGGTGGTTGCGCATCATCTCAGCGACGATGGGGTGGCCGAGCAGTTGAGCCTCGTGGTCGTCACGGACGGTGTCGTACTGCATGTTCCGGATGTTCAGAACGCCGGATCGGTACTCGGCGGCAAGGTGCGCCAGCGGGTCTTCGCTGAAGTGCGCCTCGTACTGGTGGCAGTAAGTCGCCAGGCGTGCCAAGCGTCGTGCTCTCTGGTGGAGCTCCTCGATCTTCTCGTGTGGTCGGGTGTCGATCCGTGGAGTGGGGTCCGGCTTGCGGGATGTCCTTGCTAGTAGGACGGCCGTGACGATCTCGACTGCCAAGGCTGTCCCGTCCCCCACTACGACGCTTGGGTCAGGGACGGGCGGGAACTCTCGCATCCGCATTAGCTCGATGACATCGAATGCGTCTGCGTCCGCCACCGCTAGCGACATGAGGGCCACCTCGGCCTCCACCTGCTCACGGAGCACCGCACGGACATCAAAGATCGACCCGCAGCCTCGGAAGAGTCTAAGTTCGTGAACGGGATCCCCGAGGTCGGATCGATCCAACGAACCCACGACACGCCGAAGTGGATCACGGCGTCCAGACATCCGCACGACCTCCCGATCAGAACCCTTGGCCGGATGCTAGGACGAGCCACCGACAACGCGCCTTGAGGGCGAGTTGCGTCTGCGGCCCGGGGACCTAAGTCTTACCGCCGCCAGTCGACTGGGTGCCTGGTCGACGCATCTTGCGAGGAGCCAAGAAGTGTCAACGCTCCCGCGAGTTGTCGGCGCGGCCGAACCCGACCTCCCAAGACTGGCGGTGCTACTCCCGGGTGAGATGGCTCATGCTCTTGAGGAAGCGACCTGCCGCCGATGTTGCATCACGATGCGCTTCATCGAGATGCTCCTTACACAGTGGGATGCCAGCGATCACGGTGACGGACTCCCGCGGGGCTCGCCACCTGTTGAGCTGGATGCACGCTGCACACGTGGGGGCGGGTGGCATGAGGTCTCTCCGTGCTCGACGAGTAGCTGGTCGCTAACACTGTAGGCGCGCACACCGGTAGTTCGCTCGGCGTCCGAGGATGTCGGACACCAGCCCCGGCGTTGCCCCTTTGCGCGTGCGGTCTTGCAGCTCGGGGACGCCGCAGCGCCCGACGCTGCCGTGGGGTGAGTCACCCTCTGTGCGTCGTTCCGCCGCTAGTGACGCACTCCCCGGGACTGTCCGCCAGACCGCAGCTCTGACCACTGGCATCTTGTCTTCCCGCGCGGGGTCATATCCCTGTGGTCATGGGTGGCTGGTCGTGGGGCAAATTCGGCCCCTGGCTCGGCGTGGCAGTCATGGCCTGGCTGCCACGGGTTGGTGCGTGCTGGACGCAGGTACGTACGGTTGGTCTTGTTCCCAGCCGGGCCGGGTTGATGGGCGTATGGCAGTGCTCGCAGATCCCGTACGTCGCGTCCGTGAGGCGTTCGGGCGCAGCGTCCGCTTCCTTCAGATGTTCCCGTGCCTGGTCGGTCATGGCCGCCAGCTGGGCGCGCTCGAAGGCGGTCGTTTGCCCTTCGGGATCGTGCTCATCAGTTGGAGTCCCGCGGAGCCTCGCCAAGCATTGTCATGTCGGCAGTCAGGCGCCAGAGTCGCGCCAGGGCTGCGTGCTCCTGGCTGAGATGGCGCAGCGGCTCCTTCGAAGGCTGCTCCCTGGTCTGGGTCAAAGGTGGGGGACGTGATGCGCCGTTCAAGCAACTCGGAGCTCTCACTATTCCAGAGACGATCGGGCGCTGAGAAAATTGTGGGCGGGGGGCAGTGAATCGCCGTCTACGATGAGGCGTTGCGATCCACCCAACCCTGTAGGAGTCACCGTGGCGCAGAAGATGAAGACGATCCTGATCTCGGACCTGTCCGGCGAAGAACTCGGTGAGGACGGCCAGACCGTCAAGTTCGGGTTCCTCGGCGCGGACTACGAAATCGATCTCTCCCAGACCGAGTCCGATGTGTTCGCCAGCACGATCCAGAAGTACGTAGACGCCGGCCGTCGCGTCGGTGGCCGCCGCCAGAGCGGGGCGGGCAGCACCACCCGTCGTGACCCCTCCCAGACCAAGGCCATCAAGGCATGGGCGACCGAGCAGGGCATCGACTACCCCCAGCGGGGCCGACTCTCCCAGGACTTGGTTGAGAAATGGGAGGCCGCCCACAGGTCCTGACACCGTCACCGCAGCCCCGGCAGCCTCGGCTGCCGGGGGCCGCAGCCGTCGCACTGCGCCTAGGGCCCACCGCTTGTTGGAGGCTGGTGGACCCCGCGCCGGTCACTGTCCCGCATGTGGTGCCCAGATGGCCCTGACCCGCCAGGTGGGGGTGTCGAGCAAGGGAGCAGGACATGACGGATGACATGGCACCCGCCCCGCCGGTAGGTCAACCGACACTGAGGCACACGCCTCCAGGAGGGCGGAGGGTGTCGGTGAAGCCCGGAGCCCACAAGGCGCGAGGCTGCGCGAGCCAGCCGGGCCACTCAGCTGTACATGCTGTCCGGGGGGTGGTCTGTCGTGGATGAGCACAGCAGGGCGGATGCGGTGGAACTGGCCGAGGCCCGGGGGGTGCTGAACCATGTGGCGCGGGTGCTGCCGCAGGCTCGTTGGGAGCTGTCGCGGATGCGACTTGACGTGCTGGACGCGGACCTATGCCTCAGGTTGGGCACCGAACTGCAGGTCGATGGCCTCACGCCGGGTGAGGCCGTCCGGGGCGTGATCACCTCCTGCCAGGCCGGGGCCATTGCGGGTGGGCGGGTCGATCGCCGGATGCGGGAAGCCCTCGCGGGGGTCAAGGCCGCCGGACTCCTGCTCGAGGTCCCCGCCGCCGAGGACACCCAAGACCAGCTCGAAGCGATCCGGCTGCGCCGCCAGCTCTCCACATTGCAGGGCGATTTGGAGGCGGCCCAGTCACTGCTGGCACGCACCACCGGCGCCCTGCGACGGGTGGCCAAGCTGGTCCGCCGGGCGTACCCACCGGGTGCCTGGACCGTGCGGGATCTGCGCCTCCAGCAGTTCACCGGTCGGGTGGAAACCGCCCAGGGGCAGACCCGGCACATCGACCATCAGCTGGACCACGCCCATGTGCTCACCGACCGGATCGGCACTCAGGTGGACACCCTCCTCCCGTCTGCCAGGAAGCGGATGTGCGCCCACCGCGACCACTCGCCCAGCGCATTGGCCCCGCCAATGGCTGTCTCCCGGTGAACCAGCGCAGGACAGGGAACCGTTGACCCCTCCCGCCCGGCGACCGGGCCGGTGAGGGCCTGTGGCCCGGTCGTTTCTCGAGGTGTCCCGCTTGCGGCACATTCTGGCGCCGGGGCCGAGCTGCTGGACCAGGCCCCCGACGCGTTAGGTGTGCGGGTCTTTTCGTCCACAGCCCGAGGATCCACGGCGTCGCCTGCAACAGTCCGGTGCTGCCCGCCGCCGCCTGCTCGGACAGGCTCACCACCGGCAAGGGTGCCGGACACGTACGGGCTCGACCGATCGGCGCGGTCCGTGGGAGGGCAGCACTGGCGGTGGCAGCCACGTCGCTGCACGCCGCAGCGCACGCGGTCGGGCCCGGCCGCGACGTCCCTGTGCGACCAGGACAAATACTGGCGACGATCAACACCAGCGCCACCGGCCAACCCCGGTGGGTAGCGGCACCTACAGAAGAGCCCCCAGGGGAGTGGCTAGCCGGGGAAGGCCGACTGCGCCATCAGCGATCCCGAGTTGGGAGGAGACGACTCGAGGGTGTACCTCCGCTCGGCCCTGGCTGCCCTCTCCATGCGCCGCCTGACCGGTACCCGCAGTGTGCGGGTGGGCTGCTACCCGGTCGCTACCGCCGTGGTCAGCGCGCCACCGGCGTGCGGACGTCACGTGAGGGCGCTACCGGACCGGTGGGTGAATTGCCTTCCACGTGGGGGTGCTTCAGGGTCACGGCCCGGTCCCGGCTGTGGTCGTCACCACAGTTGGCGATCAGCCAGTCGGCGTACGCCGCGGCGAGCCCGACCTGCACCAGGTAGGCGTCGCCGACATCGGTACGGGCCCGTCCCCAGGACGTGAACGCCCACCACGCCCAGAGCACGAGACTGACGAACAGCACGCCGGCGTGATGGGCTGGGTGGACAGTCACGCCAAGCCAGAGTCCGACACCGCCGTTGATCACCAGGCAGGCGACCATCAGCCGGCGAGGCAGGATCGTGGCCGCGGCCTCCCACAGGCCCAGGACGACCACGAGCCACACCGACCACGGCGCCAGGAAGACCGTTAGAGCCACCTGGCGCCGGGTCAGCCCCGCCCGCACCACACCCAGCTCGTGGCCGACCAGTGCGGCCGCCGTCACCGGACCCAACCGGCCCGAGGCAACCGCGTCCACCAGGCCCCGGGTGACCACCACCGTCCGAGAGCCCACCGCGCTCACGCCCACGTGGCCCCCATGCCCCACCAGCAGTACCAGACCAGGCACGCCGGCCCGGCAGTCCAGGAGCACCTGGGCTACCGGAGCCAACGTGTGCCGTTGGTGCAGCCGCGGCTTCCTGGCCAACAGCACTGATGCGGCGACCCACCGCTCCCCCACCCCCGCCACCCACACCACGGCGGCGAGGCCCACCGGGACGAGCAGGACCGGCCACGCCACCACGGACAGGGCCAAGGAACCGGCCACGACCCATAGGCCCACACTCATCACCACCGGCACGACCAAGGCCCGCACCCGGGCCGTGCGCGCACGAGAGACGACGTCCACCCGGCCCCACCTCCTCACCTTCCTTGAGCCACTGCCCTGGTAGCGCCCGCACACGGCAACCGCCGCGGTTCGTGGACCCCGCACGGGCCGCCGGTCCGCTTCCGGGGTCATGACCACCATGCCCTCCACCGCCGACACCCCGCCCACGTTGTCCACAACCCCTTCGCCCACACCACCGGTATCCCCGGCCAGAGAAGAGGCCACGGCACCGACACCCCCACTGGGCCTACCCACGAAGGAAGGAGCCGACGAACCCGCAGGAGGACCCCCCATGACCACAGACGAGGAGGGCCCCCCGACGCCCGTCGGAGTGCTGCTGGAAGTGCATCACCTGCTCGCCCAGGCCCGTGCCGAGGCCACCGCCCGGGCACGCAGCACCACCGACCCCGACACGGTGCACCTGGCGTTCGCGCTGACCTGCCTTCACACGCAGGCACTGGAGCTGCTGCCGCTGACAGTGCGCGGGTTGCTATCCCAGGTCCCGGCCGCGACCGGGGCAGACCCGCTGAACCTGGCCAGGGCCGCCGAACGCGCCACCCGGTCCCTGCCCGCCCACCAGCTGCCCCCCGGTGCAGCGACCCTGGTCGTGCGGCTGATCGACACCATCCGGGACCAGGCGTGAGCCGCCGCCGGGCACCCTCGATCTACCCGCCCAGCACCGGCGAACTGATGGACCGAGCCGACCTGCTGGCCCGGGCCCTGCTCTACGACGCACCCGAACGCGACGGCCGCGCGATGGTCCGCGCCTGGGGAGAGGTCGTCGAAGGCGCCGCCGACCTGTGGAACCGCCTCCCCCGACGTTCGGACCTGCCCGGCACCGGGACCGACATCATCACCCAGCTGGAACGCTCCGCCCGCACCCTGCACCGCGCCGCAGGCCAGGCCAACCAGGTCGACACCACCCTGATCCACATCGGCAACCTGTTCACCCGCGCCGCCGGTCTCATCGACTCTGCCGACAGACTCGCGCGCTCACCTGGAACCCGGTGGACCGCACGGCAGACCCAGGACGCATTCGCCGCCCGCATCAACATCATGCACACCCTGTACGTCAGCGCCCACGCCATCACCGTCTCCCTGGCCGCCACCGCCCACGCCGAACGCTGGGACGCACGGCTCCGGGTCCACAACATCACCGCCGAAGAGCTGCAGCACCAGGTCGCCGACGTCGAAGCGCTCACCCACTCCTACCTGCACGGCCACTACCCCACCGCACTGCACGGCAGGTACCGCCACCCCGTGGACGACACCCGCCTCGATACCGCGATCGCGACCTGGGACGTGCACGCCCACCAGGCCCTGACCCGTACACCCACTCCCGACGCGATGACCCAGGTCGCCGGCGCCGCGTTCACCGCAACCATCCACGCCCACCGCCTCTGGCGCGCCGCAGCAGACTCCGGGCTCGTCCGCCCCGACGTCTTCACCAAAGACATCGCCCCCGCACTCGAGACCATGACCGAACGCTGGGGCCACGCCAACACAGCCTGGGCCGACCTGCACCACCCACAGGTCCCACCTGCCAGCGAGCTACGCGAGGCGTCCTGGGAACTGGTCAACGCCATGCGCGAGGTGACCCGCGACCGGGTCGGTCCCGCCAACACCCAGACCATCTCTGATCGCATCGACATGGCCAGCTTGGTGCGGTCCCTGCACCGATTCCACGCTGTCACCGCCGGCATCGGCGACCTCTTCCACGAGACCGCCCGGCACGCCCAGCTCACCGTGAACGCCCGACCCGCAAACGACCTCACCCGACAGCTCATCCCCTCAGCGGAGAACCCACATGCTCTGCCCGAGGGATGGCCACAGCCCACCCCCGCCAACACCGCCGTCCTCTCACCCCGCGACGTCCTGCTCCGCAGACCCGTCCCACTGCCCGAGGTCCTTCGCCCCCTGCTCCAGGAGCCCGCACGACAGGCCGCTGTCGCGACCCGGTCCGCCCTACGCGCCACCATGACCGCCAGCGACCAGAAGACAGGAACCATGCACGTCCCCTCCAGCTGGACCAGCCGGCACCACCCCGCGACCACCCGGCTTGACCGCAGCCAAGACCACGAACGACTACACTTGACGTCCATCCCCCGCAACGTCGACAGCGCAACCCCCGGCCGCTAACCGACGGCAGCCCGATTGCGCCGCGCGCCGCGGTAGCGCCTGAAATTACCGCAGTCGGGCACGCCCCTAAGCATGCCAGGCCCCGTCAGCGACCCGGCCCATGCGGCGTGTCTGTATCAGCTCTCCACGGCTACCGCTGCGACTGCCCTGGACCCTGGCTGGCATCCCGGTCCCATGCATGGCACCGGCGGCCTGTTCTACATCGACCGGGACGACAACCTGACCACGATGGTGGTCACCCCTTACGCGGCCGAAGAGGTGGTCCAGGCCCTCATGTCCCGCCACCCTGACCTACTCGCCGGCGGTTAGATGGACCCCGCACCAGCCACAGCGGTGTTTGCCCGCGCTCGGCAAGCTCATCCTCGCTGCCCTCTCACCCGGTAGTCGTGACCCCGGATGCAGGCTCCTCGCACCAGGGGCCTCACGCGAGATCACCGGCGAGGGCCGGGTCATTGACCATATGGTGGACCAGCTCGCCGGTCATCTCGACGAGAACCTTCTCTGGTCGGCCGCCCTGGTGGATGATGTCGCTCATCTTGGCGTGTGCCTGTTGGTTGTCCAGCACCGCCAGCAGAACCTTGGTCCGCAGGGTCGGGCTGGCCAGGAACTGTCCCTTGGTGTTGTGCTCGGCCTGCTCCCGTACCTGCTCGTCCTCCAGCAAGGTCCGGATCAACCCCTCCAGCCAGGTCTCCTGCTGCTCGATCGTGAAGTCCTCATCACCGAACAGCTCGTTCAGTCGGGCGACCACCTCGGCCAATGGCCCCTTCTTCATCTCCCGCACACTGCCGGACCCGGCAGCGGTGGTGGGCCTGACCGGTTTGGTCTCGTCGATGACCAGGTCGGTGGTGCCCTGGTGTTTCTGCTTGATCGCGACCAGGTCGATACCGGACAGGTCGGTCGTGGGGGTGTGGTTGTCGACGTGGATCAGGGGCTCGAGCAGCCGGTAGAAGATGGACCGGCGGAACGGCTCGGTGTCTCCGAACTCCACGATCTGGGACATGAAGTCGTACAGGTTGATGAAGGAACGCATGTCCTTGCGGAACATGTCCAGCTCATCCAGCCGGGTCCGGTCATCGGCCCGCATCGCCGCGGCGTAGTCCGACTTGAACCGGTGCACGACCGGTGCCAGGGCACCGCTGAGGGCGTTGTTGCCCTTCTGGTGCACCCACGCCTCGACCACTGCATCGACCTCCTCGGTGGTGTAGATGCCGGAGATGTCGAGCTTGTTCTGCAGGTCGTGGATGAGGTCGGGGTCGGTGACCGCCTCCAGGCGGGCACCGGCGTAGTAGGGACGGAACGCGTCCAGGATGTCTTGCTCGGTGTTGACGAAGTCCAGGACGTAGGTGTCGCTCTTGCCGGGGAAGGTCCGGTTCAGCCGGGACAGGGTCTGCACGGCCGTCACTCCGGACAATTGCCGGTCCACGTACATCGCGCACAGTAACGGCTGGTCGAACCCGGTCTGGTACTTGTTGGCCACGATCATCACCTGGAACGCGTCCCCGGCGAACGCTGAAGCCAGGTTGCCCTTCACCAAGGGGTTCATGTTGGCCCCGGTGAACTTCTCTGGGCCGGTCTCGGGGTCGTCAACCTCGCCGGAGAACGCCACCAGGGTCGCCAGACCCTGGTAGCCCATCTTTGCGATGTAAGCGTCCATCGCGACCTTGTACCGGACGGCAGCCTTGCGCGAATCGGTGACCACCATGGCCTTGGCTTTGCCCTCCAGCAGGTGGGCGATGTTGGCCCGGTAGTGCTCGACGATGATCTGCACCTTCTGCGCGATGTTGGTCGGGTGCAGCTTGACCCACCGGATCAGGCCCTTGGTCGCGGCGTGCTGGTCGACCAGCACCTCCTCGACCTCGGGGTCCTGCCCCACGAGTTCCTGCCCGCTCTTCTCCACCTTGATCGCCAGCTCGAACGCGGTGTCGTAGTTGGTGAAGTTACGCAGCACGTCGAGGATGAACCCCTCCTCGATCGCCTGCTGCATCGGGTACAGGTGGAACGAGACCGGGATCGGCTCCCCTGACTTCTCATCCCGCTCCTGTCCGGGACGGCCGAACAGCTGCAACGTCTTGCCCTTCGGGGTGGCGGTGAACGCCAGGAAACTGACGTGCTCGGGTCGGGCACGCCCCTCCATCTCCGCAGCAAGCAAGTCCTCGGTGTCGACCTCACCCCCGTCATCCAGGTCAGCCAGCTCAGTCGGGGACAGCACCTTCTTCAACTTGGCGGCAGCTGACCCCGTTTGTGACGAATGCGCCTCGTCGGCGATCACCGCGTACCTGCGCCCGGCCAGTGTGTCGTCATCGTGCAGCAGCTCCAGCGCCGCCGGGAACGTCTGTAAGGTCACCACGATGATCTTGCGACCACCGAGCAGACCTTGGCGCAGCAACTGAGACTTCGACGTCGCCCCGTGCGCTCCCATGGCTTGCCGGTCGATCGCCAGCACCGTCCCGGTCGTCCGCTCGATCTCCTTGATCGCCGCCTGCAGCTGGTCATCCAGCACGGTCCGATCGGTCACCACGATCACCGAGTCGAAGATCTTCTCGTCGTGCTCGTCGTGCAGGGACAGAAGCCGGTGCGCCGTCCAGGCGATCGTGCGGGTCTTGCCCGACCCGGCCGAATGCTCAATCAAGTACGACTGTCCCGCCCCCAAAGCCCGGGCGTCAGCCAGGATCTTCGTAACGGCCTCCCACTGGTGGTACCGCGGGAAGATCAACGTGGAGGACCTGCGTGGACGTCCGGTGGGATCCAGCTGGGTGGAGGTCTCCACGTGCGCGAACCTCAGAATGATGTCCAGCCACGTGTCCTTGTTCCAGATCTGCTCCCACAGGTAGGACGTAGCCGATCCGTTCGGGTTGACCGGGTTGCCCGACCGTCCTTGGTCGCCCCTGTTGAACGGTAGGAACCGGGTGTCCTTCCCGGCCAGCTTGGTCGTCATCCACACCTTGGCGTTGGACACTGCGAAGTGCACGACGGCCCGGGTCCCCCACTCGAACAACGGTGACGACTTCGGGTCACGCGCCCGGTACTGCGCCATCGCGTCCTGGACGCTCTGCGTGAAGTCCGTCTTCAGCTCCACCGTGGCCACCGGAACCCCATTGACGAACAACACTAGATCCACGGTCTCATTACCACGGGGCGAGAAGTGCACCTGCCGCATCACCCGCACCCGCGTCAGGCCGTACAACTGCGCAGCCCGCGGGTTCAACGACGTCGCCGGTCGCGGATAGGACATGTCCAGACGCTTCGAAGTGCCGACCTTGAACCCACCACGCAGCAGGTTCAGCGTCCCCCCGTCGTGGGTCAATGGGCTGTCGAGAACCTTGACCGCCCGGTCCAAAATCTTCTCTTGCGCACCCCTACGTTGCTTGTCCGACATCGATGGCTTGACGATCGACTCGTACGTCTCCCGCTGCGTCTCCTCGAGCCACCCGAGCAGATCGTCCGGAAACAGTGCCCGGTCACGGTCATACCCTGCGTCGTTCGATGAGTAGAGCCAGCCGTGGGCTGCCAGATGCTCGCACAACTCGGCCTCGAACACGCTCTCCTTGTGCTGAGCCATCAGGCAGCCCTCGCGTTCTCCACGTCGATCTGACCGGTGACGGCCGCAGTGATGAGCGCCGAGCGACGCTCCCGCGCCAGCTCGATGAACCGCTCCGCCTTCGCCATCAAAGCGTCGGTCCGGGCGGTCTCTTGATCGATACGCCTACTGATGTCCCGCTGCTCATCGAGTGGTGGACGTGGCACGCGGAAGGCGTGAAGATCGGCACAGGTGATTGCACCCCTGGTGCTCCCGCCTTCATCGCTCATGAACCGCAGTTCGCCATACGCGGCCCGCATCAGGTGAGTGAGGTATCGGGAGTCCCAGTAGGACTCATCCGGGATGACTGCGGCGACGTGCTGGTTGATGGTGGCACGCATCTGAAGGAGCGCAGCCATCCCCCGCGTCTTGCCCTGGCCCGTGATCCCAATGAGAACCGCACCCGGCGCGAGCATCGGAAGATGGCACTCCTCCAACGCAGCGTCAGTAACGAACTGATCGGCTTCAACGACCTCGTCGAGGTTGACGAACGAACTGTTCAGCCACGGGTGGTGACCCTCGGCCCAGTAGCGATGCTCATCGCGCCTTGGCGTGGAGCCGTTCCTGATCAAAGCGTGCCGCCCGAGCTTGTCGATGGCCCAGTGGGCGGGGGGCGACAGGTACCAGGCATCGCCCTCCTCTTGAGTGTTCTCCTGCCCGAGGGCGAGACGGAAGACGGTGAGTTGCCGCCGCTCGCGCAGTCGGTCGATCAGCGCGTGCTGCTTCTCGATAAGCGCGTCGATCTGCGCCGTCTCCCGATCCAGATAGTCCGCGATGGCGACCTGCTCGGCGTATGGAGGGAGGGGCAGCGGGACCTTCCGGAGCTCGTTCAGGCGGATCGACTGGCCGTCTCGCAACTGGTTGGTCGTCACCCTAAGCGCTTGGATGTACCTGTCCGACTTGAACAGGTGCCGGAAGTAACCGCTATGGATGCCTGGTCGGGGTGAGACAACGGTGTACGCCTGGCTCACCTTCCCCCTCACAGCGCTTGTCTCCAAGCCTCCCTGGAACGACCTCAGGTGGCTGATCACGTCGCCGGGCTCGACGTGCTTCATCTTGTCTGCGCCAGTGAGATTCAGGACTACCCTGCCGCCGGTGAGCGCCATGTACTCACTTTGCGGCATCACGCCGTGCCTCTGCGATGGGGTCAGGTGCTCATCTTCCGGCCTGCTCGACTGGTTTCGCGGTGAGAAGGCCGCAGTGATGGGAACGAAGCCCCAGTTCTCGGGGACACGAGGCAGCCACTCATGACCGGTCTCTCGGCTCCTCGGCTTCATCCTTCGACCACCTGCAGCAGTTCGACGATGTCCTTGGCGAGCTGGTCGAGCTCGGCGTCGATCTCTTCAAGCGAGCGGGGCGGGACGTAGGTGTAGAACAACCGGGTGAACGGGATCTCGTATCCGACCTTCGTCTTGGCGTGGTCGATCCAGGCATCCGGAACGTGCGGCTTGACCTCCATATCGAAGTACTCATCGATGTCGCGGTCGAACGGCACCACCTCGGTGTCGCGCAGGGCCGTGTCGGGCTCGGGGTTGCCGTGCTTGTCTCGTGTAATTACAGCCGTCTCGTCGTGGACGCCGATTCTCTGCCAGAGGACCTTGACCAGGGGCGTGGTGAGAACGAACCCGGCGTTCTTGCTTGCCTTCCGAAGGGCGGATACGAACTGGGCGCGGTCCATCCATACCTGCCCCCGCAGTGACTCCAGGGCGGCCAGGAGCGCGGACCGGTTCTCCTCCGAGAGCTTCTGCACCTGCTGCGTGGCGGTAACCACGGCGAGGGTCTCATCGGTGATCTCGAAGCGTAGCTGCATGGGTTGTTCGACGGTGATCTCGTGGTACCCGAAGTCCCGCGGCTCGAGGACCTTCGAGTAGCGCTCGTCGTCCTCGGTTTGGTCGTCGAAGGCGCTGTAGATGCGCAGGATGCGCTCTCGGTCCTGGTCGCCGATCTCCCTGTTCTTCGACCCCAGGTTGCGGCGGAGCTTGGTGTAAAAGGTCCGTGCGTCGATGAGCTGAACCTTGCCGCGACGCTCCTCCGACTTGGCGTTGTCGAGTACCCACATGTATGTCGAGATGCCGGTGTTGTAGAACATGTCGGTCGGCAAGGCCACGATGGCGTCGACCAGGTCCGCCTCGAGCAGGTACCGGCGGATGTTGGACGGGCCTGACTCGGCTCCTCCAGTGAACAGGGGTGACCCGTTGAGCACGATCCCGGCCCGGCCACCACCTTCGGAGGCCGGTCGCAGCTTGGAGGCGACCACCTGCAGGAACAACATCTGCCCGTCGCTGACGGCTGGCAGGCCACCGGGGAACCGTCCACCCCCGGCCATGTTCTGCGCCTCTGAGCGGACAGCGGCCTGGGAGGCCTTCCAGTCGCCCCCGTAGGGCGGATTCGACAGGACGTAGTCGAAGGTGCGCTCCAGGTGGTGGTCGTTGGCCAGGGTGTCACCCAGGGCGATGTTGTTGGCGTCCTGGCCCTTGCCGATGAGCTCGGACTTGCAGATGGCGTAGGACTGGGCGTTCAGTTCCTGGCCGTACATGACCACCTCGGCCGCGGGGTTCATCTCGGTCAGCCGCTCATCAAGGACGGACAGCATGCCGCCGGTTCCCGCGGTGGGGTCGTAGACGGTCCGCACGACCGGCCCGGTCAGGACATCGCCGTCCGGTTCCACCAGCAGGTCCACGAGCAGGCGGACCGCGTCCCTGGGTGTGAAGTGCTCGCCCGCGGTCTCGTTCGAGGCGGCGGCGAAGCGACGGATGAGCTCCTCGAACATCGTGCCCATCTGCGCGTTCGTCAGGGCCTGGGGTCCGAGGTCGATCGTGGCGAAACGGTCCAATACCAGGTAGAGCCGGTCGTTGGTGTCCAGGGTGTCGATCTCTTGGTCGAACTTGTAGTTGCCGAACAGGTCGGCCACGTTCCCCGAGAACGCGTCCAGGTAGGCCCGCAGGTTGTTCCGCAGATTCTCCGGCTCCTCCAGGATCGTGGCCAGCGTGTACGGGGAGGTGTTGTAGAACGACAACCCGGTCCGGTCGCGCACCAACAGCTCGAGCGTCTCGCCCTGAGCCAGGCCAGCCAGTTTGCCGATGGTGTCCCGGTGCGGGGCCAGGACACACTCCATCCGGCGCAGGATCGTCATCGGCAGGATGACGTTGCCGTACTGGTTCGGCTTGTACACCCCTCTGAGCTGATCAGCGATGCTCCACACGAAGTTGGCCAGCTGGCTCATCCATCTCCCTCATACGGTGCCGACGTGCTCCGCTGCAGCGTCGGGCTCTCTCAGACCACCTAAACTACCTGCGGCCGCTGACAGCCCCGTTCCCAGGGGCGAGCAGGCAGCGGGAGTGAACGCCGTCCAGGATCGGACACCACCTCCGATCCTGAATGCCCCGACGTGCGGCAACGCTGCCCCGTCTCACGCCAATCTCACAGTCCGACGCGTCGCGTAGACCCCCTGACGGGCGACAATCTTGGTTCTTCACGGTTCTGACTCGGATTGACCGGCGGCGACCACCACCTGAGTTCCTGCAGCCGATACGGCCGGCGGGCACCGGTCAGGGGCGCGGAGCCAGGGTTAGGTGCGTTACCCGTCCAGGAGTGATGCCGGCAGCACGGGCAACCGCCGAGGGTCTTACGCCGGCCTTGACAGCGGCACGAACTGCTCGATCACGGGCATCACGTGCCTGGCGCTCCTGGGCGACTGCACGTTCTAGGACAGCCGCAGCATCCTCCACAGCATTCAGCTTAATCCGCTCGTGGCTCCTGGAGGCGCCGATCTTCACAACGTCGTCATCACCTGTGCTCACGTTCGTCATCATCCTTCGTCTGAAGCATAGACCTGCGGTCGTCCACAGACCGGGACCGTCACCAGCCAGATCCTCCCACCCCCGATCCCGCAAGTACAGGTGCGCGGATTTCTGCCATTGACGCCTCGGGCCGAATGGTGGCAACTGCCTCATGGGCCCTCACGAGGCGTCATCGAGTTCCCGTCTCGCGCCTCAACTCCGCCACGATTCATGCCGCCGGTTTGAAGCTGGCGCATCATCCGGAGTGCTTGCCGTGAGGACAGTCCGGCCACGCCGCACCACGCCAGGGCATCTCGCACCGAAAGCCCTTCATCCTCGACCATGAGTCGCAGAGCCTCCCCTGCGCGTAGTTCATGCTCAGCGACGGCTGCGTCTCGTCGGGCGAGCTCGACGGCCACCTTCTCGCCGGCCCGCGCCAGACGCTTCTCCCTCTCTGCACGTTCGGCCCGGACGCGAGCTCGTGCTTCCCGTGCTGCCAGTCGCGCCAGCTGAGCGGCCCCCTGATCCGACATCCTCACCACGCCCTCTCGGTTCGAGCTTCCATACCCCTTATGCGAAGCACGGACCTGTCCCGGGCCCACGAGTCCGAGCATGCTCCCCTCGATCGACGCGTTCAGGCCTCAACGTCCCTCCCCCTGCTTTGCTGCGCTCAACACCGATACACCTCTTGCACCAGCGGCCCGATCCGGTAGGAGTTGCATCTGATGCGACTGCGTCCCTGGCCGGTCGACGGTCCTGAAACGGTCGCCAGCAGGGCGTCCTGTGCGGTCGTCTTGGCATCGTGGCGGTCATAGGACCGGGGTACTCGTGGACCCGGCGGGCGGGTCGATGGCGCATACGGGGGTGTGACCGCGTCGATCCACAAGCTGACGGCTGGGTCGGGGTATGACTACCTGACCCGGCAGGTCGCTAGGCAGGACGCGACCGAAGTCGGTCACTCCGGGCTGGCCGGGTACTACGCCGCGAAGGGCGAGGCGCCGGGCGTCTGGGTCGGTACCGGGGTGGCGGGCCTCCACGGACTGAAGGCCGCGGATGAGGTCACGCCCGAGCAGATGACTCGGTTGTTTGGCACCGGGGAGCACCCCCTCGGCGATGCTGCCGGGCAGAGCCTGGGACAGCCATTTCCCGTGTACGCAGGACGGGGTGACGTGACCCCGTTCCGGATCGAGGTGGCGCGCCGGTTCGAGAAGCACAACACGGCGCTCGGGTTGCCGGTGGACCACTCGATCCCGGTTGAGGAACGGGCGAGGATCCGGACCCAGGTGGCCCTGGAGATGTTCGGCGCCGAGCACGGACGCGAGCCTTTCGATGAGCGGGAGCTGGCCGGGCTGATCGCCAAGCAGTCGCGACCGCGGACCACCGCCGTCGCCGGGTTCGACCTGACCTTCTCCCCCGTGAAGTCAGTTTCCACGTTGTGGGCGGTGGCTGATCGTCCCCTGGCCCTGCAGATCGAGGCCGCGCACCAGGCGTCTGTCCGGGACGCCCTGGACTATGTCGAGAAGCACGCGCTGTTCACCCGCACCGGCAAGCAGGGCGTGCAGCAGGTGGACGTGCGCGGCTTGGTCGCCGCGGCGTTCACCCACCGCGACTCCCGCGCGGGGGACCCGGACCTGCACACCCACGTCGCGGTCGCGAACAAGGTGCAGACCGTGACCGATGGACGGTGGTTGTCCATCGATGGGCGGGTCCTGTTCAAGGCGATGGTCTCCGCCTCCGAGGCGTACAACACGGCCCTGGAGAAGCACCTGCGCCCGCTGGGGCTCACCTTCGCCCCGAGGACCCCGACCACGGGACCGGAGGCCCGCAAGCGGCCGGTGCGCGAGGTCGTTGGTGTCGATGACCGGCTGAACGAGGTGTGGTCGACCCGGCGGGCCAGCATCCAGGCGCGGCGCAGCGAACTGGCCCAGGCGTTCCAGGCCCAGCACGGCCGGCCGCCGACCCCGATCGAGTCCATTCAGCTGGCGCAGCAGGCCACCCTGGAGACCCGTGACGCCAAGCACGAACCCCGCTCCGAAGCGCAGCAGCGCCAGACCTGGCAGGTGCAGGCTCTGGCCGTGCTCGGCGGCCAGGATGCGTTGGCCTCGATGGTGGATGCGGCCTTGTCCGGGGCCGGCACGCACGGGCTCGGTGAGAGCGTCGACGAGGCGTGGGTCGAGCGGGCCGCAGCGCGTGTGGTGGACACCGTGCAGGGGGCCCGGTCGACGTGGCAGGTGTGGCACGTGCGCGCCGAGGCCCAGCGGCGCGTCCGCGCCGCGGACGTCCCGCTCGAGCAGGTCGAGGACCTGGTCGAGCAGCTCACGCAGGCGGCGCTGGCGCATAGCACGGCGATGACGTCGGCCAAAGCCGATCCGATCAGCGAGCCGGAGCCGCTGCGCCGGGCCAACGGGGCCAGCGTCTACACCGTCGCCGGATCACAGCTGTTCACCTCCACCGCCATCCTGGAGGCCGAGCAACGCCTGGTCGCCGCCGCCGGCCGGTTCGACGGGGGCCGCGCCTGCGAGCAGGACATCGACATGGCTCTGCTGGAGTCGGTCGCCAACGGGGTGGCTTTCAACGCCGGCCAGGCCGCCCTGGTCAAGGGCATGGCAGCCTCCGGGGCGCGGCTGCAGCTGGCGATCGCGCCGGCCGGGTCGGGCAAGACCACCGCCATGCGGGCCCTGGCCCGGGCCTGGGAGTCCTCCGGTGGCACCGTCGTCGGGCTCGCCCCGTCCGCGGCCGCCGCCGCGGTCCTGCGGGAGAACGCCGGCACCCAGGCCGACACCCTGGCCAAGCTGGTCTGGCACCTCGAGCACGACCCCGAGCACCTGCCGCAGTGGGCCACGGACGTCGACGAGTCGACCCTGGTGGTCGTCGACGAGGCCGGGATGGTCGACACCCTGTCCCTGGACAAGGCCGTGCAGTTCATCACCTCCCGGGGTGCGTCTGTGCGGCTGGTCGGGGATGACCAGCAGCTGGCGGCGGTCGGCGCCGGAGGGGTGCTGCGGGACATCCGCGCCACCCACGGTGCCCTGCACCTGACGGAGCTGATGCGCTTCAGCGGGGTCGCCGAGGGCGGCGCCTCCTTGGAGCTGCGCGACGGTCGCCCCTCCGCGCTGGGGTTCTACCTGGATGCCGGGCGGGTGCACGTCGGTGACCTGGCCACCATGACCGAAGAGGTCTTCGGTGCCTGGTCCGCCGACCGCGCGAAGGGCAAGGACGCGATCATGCTGGCCCCCACCCGGGAGCTGGTCGCCGACCTCAACCAGCGTGCCCGTGACCACCGCCTGCAAGGATCACCCCGGCCGACCGGCGAGGTCGCCCTGTCCGACGGCAACCACGCCTCGGTCGGGGACACCGTGATCACCCGCCGCAACGACCGCCGCCTGCAGACGGCCCCGACCGACTGGGTCAAGAACGGTGACCGGTGGACCGTGCTGGACACCGACGACCGCGCCCTGGTCGTGCAGCACACCCGCACCAACCGCAAGATCGTCCTGCCGGCCGACTACGTCGCTGCCAACGTCGAGCTCGGGTACGCCTCCACCGTGCACACCGCGCAAGGAGTGTCGGTCGACGTCACCCACGGGCTCGCTACGGGCGCGGAGTCGCGGCAGCAGCTGTACACGATGATGACCCGCGGCCGGGACGCCAACCACGTCTACCTGGAGGTGGTTGGCACCGGGGATGAGCACGACGCGGTCAAGCCGTCCACGGTCAGTCCGCGCACCGCCACCGACCTGCTCGAGGCCATCCTGGCCCGGGACGAGGCACCGGCCTCGGCGTCCACCCTGCTGCGCGAGGCCGACGACCCAGCCGTGCTGCTCGGTGAGTCGACCGCCCGGTACGTCGACGCGCTCTACACCGCCGCCGCCACCACGGTCGGCACCGAGCGCCTCCAGCAGCTCGACGAGGCCGCCGAGCACCTAGTGCCCGGCATGACGGACGCGCCGGCGTGGCCGACCCTGCGGGCACACCTGACCCTCATCGCCGCCGGTGGACAGGACCCGGTGCAGGTGTTGACCGGCGCGACGACCGCGCGGGAGGTCGACACCGCCGCCGACCCCGCCGCCACGGTTGACTGGCGCCTGGACGACTCCGGGATGCGCAACACCGCCCGCGGGCCGCTGCCATGGATCCCCGGCATCCCCGCCACCTTGTCCTCCGACCCGACCTGGGGGCCCTACCTGGTCGCCCGCGCCCAGCGGGTCACCGACCTCGCCCAGGACGTCGCCGAGCACGCGGTCACCGCACCCGCGCCCGCGTGGGCTGCACAAGGAACTGCTCGCCCGCCCGACGACGTGTTCGCCAAGGTCGCCGTCTGGCGGGCGGCGAACCAGGTCGAGGCCACGGACCTACGGCCCACCGGCCCGGCCCACGCCGCCAAGGCAGCGGCCACCTACCAGCGGAAGTTGCGGTCCCAGATCCAAGGTGACCGCTCCCCCGCCCTGACCGAGTGGGGTCCGCTGCTGGCAGATGTCGCCCCGGGCGCGGTCAAGGACGCCTTCGCCCCGATCCTGGCCGAGCGCCTGGCCGCAGCCACCCGGGCCGGCGTCGACGCCGCCACCCTGGTCAGGGCGGCCGCCGCCACCCGGGCAGTGCCCGACGACCACGCCGCGGCCGCGCTCTGGTGGCGCGTCGCCGAGCACCTGTCCCCGGCCGTCGACACCACCGTCGGCGCCGACCAGCTCCTGTCCACCGAATGGGTGCCGGCCCTGGCCAGCAAGCTCGGGGACGACCGGGCCCGCGCGATGCAGGCCAGCCCCTGGTGGCCGGTCCTAGTCACCACCGTCGACCACGCCCTGCAGCGCGGCTGGCCCCTGGACGATTTGGTCGCCACCGCCCCCGCCGCCGATGCCGACGTCGACGACGCCGCGGCCATGACTTGGACCATCAGCACCCTCCTGGACGACCCGACCCACCTGCACCAGAGCCTCGGTCCCCAGGAGAAGGACCTCGAACTGGCCGCAGCCGCCCTCGACCCGCACCCAGTCTCGGTGCAGGCCACCGACGCCGAGTACCGCGAGCACCTCGACACCATGACCGCCGCTACCCCCGCCAGCGGCTCCTCCGACCAGCAGGACGACCTGGCCCAGGCAGAGGTGAACGTCGGCCTGGCTCTGGCCGCGCAGTACCGCCGGTTCGTGGGGCCGCTGGACCCGAACGACGCGGACCTGGACCGGGCCTACGACCACTGGGCGCGGGCGCAGGAGTCACCGGTTCCGGTGGACCGGCTGGCGCAGGTCAACGCGATGGCGCTCGATTATTACGAGCAGCAGCTGACCGCCGGTGGCTGGGCCCGCGACTATCTCGCCAGCCGGTTCGGTCGCGATGTGGCCGGCCACCCGCACGTCCGCCCCGGGTACGCCCCGACCGGGTGGACCCGGCTGGCCGACCATCTGGGCGCCCGAGGCGTCACCGACACCGAGTTGCTCACCACCGGGCTGGCCACCACCACCAAGGACGGCCGCCTCATCGACCGGTTCCGCGACCGGGCCGTCTTCCCCATCACCGACACCCGCGGGCAGGTGCTCGGCTTCGTCGGCCGCCGCAACCCCTCCGTCGGTGAGGGTGCCCCGCACGCGGGACCGAAGTACCTCAACACCCCCACCACGCCCCTGTTCGCCAAGGGTCACCAGCTCTACGTCGCCGACGCCGGTCTTCTGGCGGGCGGGGGCACCGCGGTGCTCGTCGAGGGCCCGATGGACGCGCACGCCATCACCCTGGCCACCCGCGGGATGTACGTCGGGGTGGCTCCGCTGGGCACCGCCCTCACCGTTGACCAGGCCGCGCAGCTGGCCCAGTTCGGCGGCCCGGTCATCGTGGCCACCGACGCCGACCTGGCCGGCCGCTTGGCCGCCGAGCGGGCCCACTGGCTCCTCGCCCAGCACAACATCCCCACCTTCGCCGCGGCCCTGCCCGAGGGCACGGACCCCGCAGACATGCTTCACGACCAGGGCGCCGCCGCCGTGACCGGCGTAATCCTGGGCTCCTCCCACCTGGCCGAGGTCCTGCTGCAAGAGCGGCTGACCAACCTGCCCGCCGACGAGGCACTCGAGCCGGCCGCGCGGGTGCTGGCCACCGCCGACCCGTCCAGCTGGGACCGCACCTGTATCGAGATTGCCGACCGGCTCGGCATCGACGAGGAGACCACCCGCCGCGCCCTGCACCAGGCCATCCGCGCCTGGCACGACGACCCGCACGCGGTGGCCACACAGCAGCTGGACACCACCCGCGATGTGCGTGCCCGGCTCGAGGCAGCCGCGCTGCAGACCCCGGAACGGCGCTGGGCCGCCACCGCCGCCCGGCTGGACCCCCGCCTCGCCGCCCAGGAGGACTGGCCGGCCCTGGCCCACGTCATGCAGCACCTGCATGACGAAGGCCACGACGTCCAGGCCCTGGCCCGAGCCAGCATCACCGACGAGCCCCTGGTGTCCTCCCGCCCGGCACAGGCGCTGCGCTACCGCCTCGCCACCTACGCCACCACAACGGCGCCAGGCCCCCTCCTCGCCCCGAAGAGCAGCAGACCTACCCACCGAGACGAAGACCACCGCATCCTCACCCTCGGACAAGACCGCTCCAGGGGCGTACCGCGGTGACCAGGAAACCCCCCACCCAGTAAGGAGTCACCATCATGACTGTCCCCGCACCAGAGCTCAGGGCATGGGCCAAAGGCGACTACCCCACCGAGGCAGCCGTCGAACTACTCATCCGAGCCAAAGGCGGACGCTTCGCCCGCGAGACACAGCCGTGGATCGAGCGCCCTTGGCCCTCCTCCTCACTCTGCTGCGTCGACTGGGACCGACTCCACGACGAGCTCGGCGTCTTCTCCGGAGGCGAAAGACGCTTCCTGAACATCGCAGTCTCCATGGGCACGAGCAAGCATCCGGTAGACCTGTCCAACGACCTGTCCGGCCTAGACGACGAACTGCTCCTTCTCGTTCTGGCCGCCACCGCGCACGCCGCCGGCAGACCACGGCTCCCGGCCCCCGCCGCGGCCGTCCCCGATCCCTCCAATGCAATGCCCTTCAAGCAGAGCAACGCCCCGAACCACAGAACACAGTCACGGCCTGAAGACGAACGATGGGCCGGTCAAGCCCCAGAAAGGCACGAAGGACCGACGCCCTAGACGCTGACTACCCAGACTTCCCGCCACACACCACCCCCCACCGGAGGTGCGTGACAGACCGGATCCGCCGAGAGTCGGATGTTTCGGAGCGCCCCACTGTCAGGGGTATCTGTCGCGAAAGCCGACCGTTGTATGGACGATCGCCTATGCGAGGGGTGGCCTGGGGAGATGCCTGAGTCCGCCACGCTGCCTACCGCTGGCGACGTCTGCTGCCCCGGGACCGACTGCGTGCTGCTGGCCAGGGACCTGGCCGAGGACCTGGCGCAGGTGTTCAAGGCGCTGGCCGACCCGACCCGGGTGCGGCTGCTGCAGTACCTGGCCGAGTCGGAGTCCGGCACCGCCTGCGCGTGCCACCTGCCGACCGCGCTGGGGATCAGCCAGCCGACGCTGTCCTTCCACATGCGCAAGCTGCATGACGCCGGGCTGGTCGATCGGGACAAGCGGGGCCGGTGGGTGCACTACACGGTGCGGCCCGAGTCCCTGGAGCGGGTGCGTGGCTTCCTCGACCTGCAGGTCGACACCGCCGCAGCCCGCTGCTGCTGACGCAGCCGGCACCAGCCCTCGGGCGGCTCAGCGCGAACCGGCACTCCCAGTGACGTGATCAGCGCGGTGACGCGGGCCCTGATCTCGTCGCGGATCGGGCGCACGGCCTCGAGCCCCTGACCGGCCGGGTCGTCCAGCCCCCAGTCCTCGTAGCGCTTCCCCGGGTAGACCGGGCAGGTGCCGGCCACAGCCCATCGTGATCACCACGTCCGAGGCCTGGACCGCGCCGCCGGTGAGCAGCGTGGGCTGCTCGGCGGTGATGTCGATGCCGTCCTCGGCCATCGCCTGCACCGCAGCCGGGTTCACCTCGTCGGCGGGCGCGGACCCGGCGGAGCGGACCTGCACCTGCCCGTCTGTTAGGTGCTGCAGGTAGCCGGCTGCCATCTGCGAGCGGCCCGCGTTGTGGACGCAGACGAACAGGACAGTGGGCTTGTCAGGCATGGCACAGCATTTCGGTAGGGGTGTCTGGTGATGCTAGGGAAAGGCTCCGCCGACAGCCTGCCTCGCCCACTGGCCGACACCGATGAGCGTGGCCGAGGCGACACCGCACCAGTCCCCGTACCCACCGAAGGCGAGGCCCGGGGCGCCGGCGGCGAGAGGCCCGACCCTGCTGGGCAGGCCGTTGTCGCGGCGTAGCCTGAGCGGGGCCAAGTGGCCGAGTGCAGGACGGAAGCCGGTGCACCACACCACGACGTCGACCGAGCAGATGGTGCCGTCCGGCCAGACGACGCCGTCCTTGGTGAACCGCTCGAACATCGGTAGCCGTCGCAGGTGACCGGCCTGGCGGGCGGCGCGTACCGGCGGCACCGCGACGATGTCGCCTAGGTCGCTGACGACCCCACAGCCGCCCCCACTGTGGCGGCCGCCGCAGCGGTCCCATCACTGCGCCATCTGATGCGTTGGCACCGACCACCATGGACCACGACACCTGAAGTCAACCCGAGACCGTCCGGCGCTCAAGGGCGCGCCCGGACGTGGCTTGGGCGCGCCGCAGGTGTCCGGGTCCAGGAAATGATCAACGCCACGGCGACGGAGACCATGGCCACCTGGCCGATGCCCCACACCACCAGGCCGCCCGTTCGCTGATCGGCCAGGGCATCGACGCCCCAGCTCAACCCCAGGCGGCCGAAGTGGTCGGCTGCCAACAGTGAGGTGCTGGAGACGAGCACCATGCCCAGAACCGCGTAGAACGACATGGCCGCGATCGCCGGTGCGAGGCGACGCACCAACGGCGCCTGACCCCGGCGGCGATGGGCTACCAGCAGGGCGCGGGCCAGCAGATAGCCTGCGGCGGTGAAGTACATGATGCACAGCACGTGCACGGTGCGGCTGTCCTGGGCGAGCCGGAACAGTGGAGAAAAGTAGAAGACCACCAGGGACGCGGCGACGTTGACGGTGGCCACCGCCGGGTGGGCGAGGAACAGCATCGAGTGAGAACTCTTCAGGGCCGCGATCCACTCCCGCGGGCCCCGTGACCCATCAGTCCGCCCAGGCAGCGCCCGCACGGCCAACGCCACCGGCGCGCCGAGGGCCAGAAGCATCGGCACCACCACCACAAGGAGCATGTGGTGGGCCATGTGGCTACTGAACAGGACGCTGCCGTAGACGGCAGGGCCGCCGTTGGTGGCCCACGCGAACAGCACCACCCCCGCCACCCAGCTGACCACGCGAGCAGCCGGCCAGGCCTGTCCCCGGCTGCGCAGCCGCCACACCCAGGACAGGTAGACCACCAGTGCGGCGACCGTCACCAGGGCCGTCATCGGGTCGGGACGCAACTGCGTGAGGTAGGCCCACGCCGTCGGCGCCGGGGGCTGGGGGTAGCCGGTCAGCAGGTAGACCGGGCTCGCATCGACCGGTGGTTCCTGCGGCTGTGGTGGCGCGGAGGAACCCAGCGCGACCGCCACACCGATCACCGCGCCCATGATCAGTACCTCGACCCCCGCCAACCGCCAGAACGCCCGCCCCGCCCCGCCACCGGGCCGCGCCTGGGCACGGATCGCCGGGATCGTCATCGTGCGGTGGACCCAGCCCGCCAGGCCCAGCGCCACGGTCAGGACCACCTTGATCATCAGGAGCTGACCGTAGGGATGCACGAACAGGTCCAGCGGTGTGGAGAACCGGACCCACGCGTTGGCCACCCCAGCCACGGTGGCGATGACAAACGCCCACACCGCGATGCGGGAGAACCGCTGAGCAACATCCGCCAGACCCGACCCCACCCGGGAGGCCACCACACACAAGACCCCCAGGCCACCGACCCACCTGAGTGTGCCAGTCTGAAGTGGCCCCACTTGGAGCAGTAGTGCTGGCTTGAAGTGGGGCCTTTTCAGACTGGCACACTCAGGTGTGGGTCAACGGCTTCACCACCCGTCTGGGCCACTGCCCACCGGCGAACGCGCCGCACTGCGGCGCCCCACCCCGCTGACGGCGGCGCTGGGCGCCTACGCCCGCCTCTATGCCGTGCAACAACTCGCACCTGCCGGCCTGCCTCCACACCCGAGCCGTCTAGCGCTGTCGCCCGCGGCGGTAGACGAGGGCACCGATCAGGGCGAGGACCAGGATAGCGACCGGCACCAGGACGAGGCCGATAGGCCACCCCGACCCCGCAGACTCGACATCCGCGGCGTCCGCGGCGTCCGCGGCGTCCGCGGCGTCGGCGGCGTCGGGTGTCGGTGTGGTCGGCTCTGCGGCTGCCTCCGCGGTAGGAGTCTCACTGGCCGGCCCGCCGGGTGTGGTGGCCTGCGGGTCCCCGGCGGCCTCACTGGCGGCCACCGTGAAGCTGTAGGTGTCCTCGGTGCGGTGCCCGTCGGATGAGACCACCGACCACAACACCTCATAGGTCCCGCTCGCCAGGGAAGGGGGCAGGTCCAGGACCACCGACCGCCCCTCGACCCGCGGCGCGCCCTCGACGACGACGTCGCCGGTGGCGTCGGTGACGATAATGGCCGCCGGCAGATCCAGGACCTCGGCACTGTAGGTCAGCACAATCTCGGTGGGTGCGGCCTCCAGCACCGCGTCCCGGGCCGGCTCGGCATCAATGATGGTGTCGTGCGCGGCCGCACTCGTGGCCAGCGCGACCATCATGGCGACGACGACAGCAAGGACAAGTGCCGGCAGGCATACGAGCGCAGCCAATCGGGCCAGCGAGCTCCGGGAAGTGTGGATCTTGACGGACATGCCAGCACCATAGGTGCTGTGGCACGTGAACCGTTACCTGGTACCGATACCCGTTGACCGCTGACGCCTGCCTCCCCGGTTGTGCTGATACCCGCTGGTGATGGCTGCGGCGGGTGGCTGGCTGACCAACCATGCTTTTCCTGATCGAGGCTGGTGCCGTTGGCCTACCTCGGGGTCGCGCTGCTGCTGCTCGCGTCGCGTGAGGTGGGGGTGGTGGGGGTGGTAGGGGCGGGAGTGGGCTGGTATGGGGTCTGGCGTTCTTCCTTCCGCACCTCTATTGGGCACGCCAAGTAGCATCCCGTCCTCTTCGGGGAGTACGTGCCCTACCGGGACTTCTTCCGGCAGATCACCCCACTGGTCGACCGGGTCGGAACCGACATGGCAGCCGGGGCCGGTCCGGCGCTCATGTCCATGCCCGTCGAACTCTCGCGCGTGGTTGATGCCGCCGTGGGCATCTGCTTCGAGGTTGCCTATGCCGACCTGATCCGCGAAGGGGTTCTTGCCAGCGGAGAACTCATCATCATTCCGACTACAACGCCTCCTTCGGTTACTCCCCAGAGTCGACCCAGCGACTGGCGATGTCGCGCTTCCGCGGTGGAGCACGGCCGGGCAACGATCCAGATCTCCACCGTCGGCATCAGCGGCGTCATCATGCCCGACGGGGCCATGACCCAGCGCAGCGGACTGTTCACCGCCGAGGAACTGACCGCCACGCTGCCGCTGCGCACCACTTTGACGCCAGCCGCGCGGCTCGGCGCGGCACCCGAGGTGACCGCCTGGGTGCTGGCTGCTGCCAGGCGTGACGGCCGGCCTACTGGGCCGCCGCACCCGGTGCACCGGACGGTCCCCCACCTTCGGACGCCCGAGTACCTAGCCACCGGCCACGCAGGCAATCCGCGCACATAGCCCTCGCCAGGTGCTTTTCCCCTCCGGTCCTTCCAACCAGTGCGCACCACGCCATGACGGTCGCGGTACAGCTCATCCCGGAAAGCTGGCCCGCGGCCAACTCAGCCCAGGTCAGCCATGGCGTAGAGCTGACAGCACTAGACCTACCGGGATACTCACTGCCAGCACGACGATGAGCCCCCGGTAGATCATCAGGGGCCACCGGCGTGTGTGCCCGCGAGGTACTGCGAGGAGGAACAGCACGAGGGCAACGAACAGCATCGCCCCGCCTGCCATGACCACGACCACCGCACCGGTCAGGGTGCCAGCGAGCACTGCGACGTTGGCGGCGTTGTAGAAGAACAGTTGCCAGCCGCGACGCCGACCGGAGGGGACAGTAGCGGCGAGCATGGCCTGTCCCCCGCCCAACGCGACCTGCGGGACACCGGCCACCAACACCAGATAGGCCGCCACCCAGGATCCGTTGGCAAAGCCGAGGGGACCGGTAACAGCGGCAACAAGTCCACCACCGATGATGGCAAAGACTCCGACGACGACAAAGGACTTCATAGCCAGCCATTGCGCGGTGGTGATGACACTGGCCACTGGTCCACCGGCGAGCTGCTGACGGGTCAGTTCTGACCTTCCTGGCATCGGGGCACCTCCAAGATGCGACGTGAGCATCAGCCGCCTGAGCTCCTGGCGGTGCAGACTTACGTCCGGGTCCGGGCAGGCCCAACCGATACTGCCAGAAGTTTGTCCGTCCCGACTCAGGGTCAGGGGCAGCACGGCAATGCGCTGATGTCCACTGCGCCCTGGTCTTGCAGCCACGTCAGCGGGTCTGTGGTGGTCAGCTCGTCGTCGGTGTGGATCTCGAAGTGCAGATGCGGGCCGGTGGACCTGCCGTTAGAACCGACGCCGGCGATGACCTCGCCGCCGGCCACTTCTTGGCCCTCCTGGACGTAGAGGTCATCGGCGTACATGTGGTTGTACCAGCTGTAGACCCGCTGCCCCTCGACCTCGTGGGCGATGACGATGATCATGCTGGACCGCCCGTCCTTGCCCGGGCCCACATAGTCCACCACCCCCGTCGGCGACGGCGTAGATCGGGGTGTCCATCGGCGCGGCCAGGTCCACTCCCTCATGGAAGGCCGCTGCCCCGTTGAACGGGTCGGCCCGTCCCCCGTAGGACGATGACACCCGAAAGACGTTCTGGGCCAGCGGCAGCACGAACGCCGGCGCGGGTTCGGCCGGCTCGGCGGGTTCGGTGGGGCGCTGTTCCGCGAGTAGCTCCAGCTGGGGCTCCGCCTTCACCAATGGCTCGACGACCGGGTCGTGCTCAGCCGACGACCTGTAGTACGTCTCCAAGACCGTGGGCCCGGGCCGATGACGCCGATCAGATAAGGAACCCCGCGGCGGCCAGTGCGCCGGTCAACCACGGAGTGACCACCGTGATGGTCGGTACCGCCAGGACCGCCACCGCCCCAATGTAGGCCAGCGTGCTCACCAGCCGGGAAGAAACCTGCTCGGTCGGTGTTAGGCAAGACTGCAGTCGCTGGCTACGCACCACCACCCCCTCGGTGCCGGCGGTGTGCGACAACTTCTCCAGTGCCTGGTGCAACCGAGCAGGGCCAACTCGTCGAGCGGCGTCATCATCGGCGAGCATCTCCAACAGCTGGTTCACCGCATCCAGTGCGGCTTTGCTTCGGACAAACCGTGGGAAGGCCACGTGCAGGGCGCTGAACGCCTCGAGTACCAGATCGTGGCGGGCCCGCAGGTGGGCGCGCTCATGGGCCACGACAGCAGCGGTTTGCTCCGGTGAGAGCAGGTTCAGTGTGGCCGCGCTGACCACTACTTTCGGCTGGCGCCCAGGCACGCAGTAGGCCAGCGGCACGTCCCCGGACAGCACATGCAGGTGAAGATCAGCCGAGCTGGCCGTGTGGAGCAGGTCGAGCATGTCGCGCTGGCGCTGGCGCCGGCGCCTGGTTCCCAGCCCTAGCCTGATGACCACGACCGCGAGCCGCAGCACGATGGTGGCGGCGAGCACCACAGCGATGCCCGCTGCGACCACGACGCCGGCCCGCAGTTCGATCTCGGCGTGCCCGCTCAGGTGCCGCAACAGCTCCTCGGGGGTGGCCAGCACGCTACCGATCGCGGCCAGGACGGCCGCCAGAGCGACCGCTTGCCACAGCACCAGCGCAGCGCGTGGAACCCGCTCGGGCCACCGGCTGCGGGACAGTGCGCTGGGCAGCGGCCCGGACAGGACGATCGCCAGCAGGCCGAGCAGCAACCCGGCCACGGAGTGCGGGCTAAGAGTGGGGGTCGGCCGGTGCGCGGGACAGCGCGGCGCGAATGACTTCGGCCTCTCGGGGGCTCACCTGCCCGACGAAATGCTGCAGCGCGGCCTCCCTGTTGCCCAGGTCACTGCTGGTGCGCATCGCGTCCAGCATCAGTTCGGCAGTCATCTCCTCGCGGTTGCGCACCGGTGAGTACCGGTAGGCGCGCCCGTGGCGTTCCTGGTGAACCACGCCCTTCTTGGCCAGGCGCCCGAGCACCGTCATCACGGTCGTGTACGCCAGCGACCGCTGCGAGCTGAGGCTGGCATGAACTTCACGCACGGTGCGCGGCGCATCTGCAGCCCACAACTCGGCCATCACGGCCTTCTCCAGCTCACCCATCGCCATGTGAGCAGCGTAACCCGGGCCTACGACGAATCGAAGTACGACAGCGTGTAGTGTCTACGACGGCCCCGTCGGACGTTGGTCTCTGGTAGTGGAGGTGCGCGATGGATATCGAGACGGTGGACATCACGCGGCTGCAGTTCGCGGTGGTGACCATCTACCACTACTTCTTCGTGCCGCTCTCGATCGCGCTGGCGGTCACGACGGCTGGGCTGCAGACTGCCTGGTTGCGTACCGGGCGGCAGGCCTACCGCGATATGACGATGCTGGTCGGCAAGCTGTTGATGGCCACCTTCGTCGTCGGCGTGGTAACCGGACTGGTCCAGGAGTTCCAGTTCGGCTTGTCGTGGAGCGCTTTTGCCCGGTTCTACGGCGACGTGTTCGGTCCGACGCTGGCCATCGAGGGGATGCTCGCCTTCTTCCTGGAGGCGACCTTCCTCGGGCTGTGGTTCTTCGGCTGGGACCGCCTGCCGAAGAAGGTGCACCTGGCCACCATCTGGATCGTCGCGGTAGGCACTGCGATCTCCGCGTTCGTCATCTTGGCGGCCAACTCCTTCATGCAAAACCCGGTGGCCTACACGATCAATCCCGAAACGGGGCGCGCCGAGCTGGGCAACTTCGTCGATCTGCTGCTCAACGAGGTGAACTTGGCGGCGTTTCCCCACACGATGGCCGGGGCGGCGATGGTCGGTGGGGCGTTGCTGCTGGCCATCGGGGCACGGCGGGCCTGGGGCAAGAGCGCCGACAGGGCGCACCGCGATCACGCCTCGTGGCGGGTGCTGGCCCGGTTGGGGGCATGGATCACCCTGGTGGGAGGGGCCGCGGTAGCGGTGAGCGGCGACGTGCTGGGCAAGGTGATCACCAAGGTGCAGCCGATGAAGATGGCAGCCGCAGAGGCGCTGTACACCACTCAAACCGGGGCACCGTTCTCGATATTCGCCATCGGTGCTCCCGGTTCACCCGAGCCGTTCTTCTCCATCGACATCCCCTACCTGCTCTCCATCCTGGCGGCCGGTGACCCCAACGCGACGGTGCAGGGCCTTGCCGAGCTGCAAAGTCAGTACACCGAGCTGTACGGGCCCGGGGACTACATGCCGTGGATACCGGTGGCCTACTGGAGCTTCCGCCTGATGATCGGCTTCGGGGTACTGGCTGCAGTGATCGCCCTGCTGGTCCTGGCCAAGACCCGGCGCCAACGCGAGCTCGATCCAACCTCACTCCTGGGACGCTGGACCTTACGCTTGCTGCCGCTGGTACCGCTGATGCCGATGGCCGCCAACACCTTCGGCTGGATCTTCACCGAGACCGCCCGTCAGCCCTGGTTGGTCTTTGGCCTGTTCCGCACCCAGGATGGCGTCTCCCCGGGCCTGACCCCCACCGAAGCAGTCCTGTCCTTGATCGGCTTCGCCGCGGTATACGGAGTGCTCGCTGTGGTGTGGCTGCGCCTGGTGGGTCATCTCGCGCGATTGGACCTCTCCGCGCCACCCGATCACCTCGACGAGAGCGACCCACCGCCGGATCCAGCGGGGACTTCGGGCTCGGCGGGGCGACACCCCAGCCCCGCACCGACCGCGCCCAGCTACTGATCGACCCGGAGGACGACGATGGATCTGCCCACCCTGTGGTTCGCGCTGATAGTGCTGTGCTGGGTGCTGTTCTTCGTGCTGGAAGGCTTCGACTTCGGTGTCGGGATACTCACCCCTGTCGTGGGCCGAGACTCCCATCAACGCGGCGCTGCCCTGACCACGATCGGCCCAGTCTGGGACGGCAACGAGGTCTGGCTGGTCGCTGCCATCGGTGCCACCTTTGCCGCGTTCCCCGACTGGTACGCGGCATTGCTGTCGGGCCTGTACCTGCCGATGGTGATCATCCTGCTGGCCCTGGCCGGGCGCGGGGTCGCCCTGGAGTTCCGGGGAAAGAAGGACGACCCCATCTGGCGGCGCCGGTGCGAGAGGATCCTGGCCGCCTGCTCACTACTGTGCGCGGCCGCCTTCGGGGGCATGCTCGGCGTTCTGCCCGGTGGACTGGCAATCGGAGCAGATGGCGAGGTCGCGGTCGGCGCGGGAGGCGCACTAGCCCGCACCTTGGGGGTAGTGGCCCAGCCTGGGGCACTGGTAGGAGCTGGGGCCGGGGTGGCGGCTGCCTGCCTGCTGGGCGCAACCTACCTGGCGCTGCGCACCACCGGGCCCGTTCGTGAGCGGGCCCGAATGATCGTGCCCCCACTGGCAGCGGTACTTGTCGCGCTGGTGGCCCTGGGGGGAGTGACCGGGGTGGTCGGTTGGCTGGCGGCCATGGTGGTGATCGCGTCGCTTCTGCTGGTCACGCTCACCGCCCGGTACCGGCGTGAGGGCTGGGCCTTTGGTATCTGCAGCGTCCTGGTCGCGGCCGTGGTGGTGGTCGTCTTCACCGCCTCCCTGCCGGTGCTCATGCCCAGCACACTGGACCCGGCGTGGTCGCTGACCCTGCCGGGGGCCGCGGCCAGCGACACCGCGCTGGGCACCATCACGGCTGCAGGTGTGGTCATCCTGCCCGGGGTGCTGGCCTATCAGGCCTTCGCCTACTGGGTCTTCCGGCGTCGGGTGAGCAGCGAGCGGGTGGTGACATGAGCCGCGGCCCGCTGGATACGAGGCTGCTTCGGCTCTCGCGTCCCGCCGCCGACCCGATCGGTGTCCTGACGGTGCTCTCCTTGCTGTCCGCGGCGCTGCCCGTCGCCACCGCGCTGGCTGCTGCCCACCTCGTCGTGCAGGTGCTGACCGCAAGCGCCGAGGCGACGGGCTCCGCGCTCGTGCTGCTCGGTGCCTGCCTGGCCCTGCGGGTGCTGATCGACTGGCTGCAGCCACTGGTGGCACACGCCGCGTCCTGTCGAGTGATCGCAGACGTGCGGCGCCGTGCCCTGGACCGGGTTGAACAGCGCGGCCCAGCCTGGTTGGCCAGCATCGGTGCCGGCCCCGACCCAGTTGATGTGGGCACGCTGATATCGACCGGGCTGGATCCGTTGCGGTCCTGGTTCTCCGGGTACCTGCCCTCGGTGGTGGTGGCCGCGGTTCTTCCTGCCGGGGTGCTGACCGCCATGGCCCTCATCGACGGTCCCTCGGCGCTCGTCGTGCTGCTCACCTTGCCCCTGGTGCCGATCTTCGCCGCACTCCTCGGGTGGGCCACCCAGCGCCAGGCGCAGCGTCAGTACGAGACCGGCGGGCGGCTGGCCGGCTACTTCTTGGACGTGGTCCGGGGCCTGCCCACCCTGCGACTGGTCAACCGGGCCGAGCGACAGACCGGTGCCGTGCGCGAGGTCTCCGAGCAGTATCGGGGCGCCACCATGAAAGTCCTCACGGTGGCCTTCCTGTCCTCCACCGCACTGGACCTGGTCGCCAGCCTCTCCGTGGGCCTGGTCGCTGTGGAGGCCGGCGTGCGGCTGGCCCAAGACCAGATGGGCCTATGGCCGGCCCTGGCCGTCATCCTGCTCGCCCCCGAGGCCTACCGGCCGCTGCGCGAGGCGGGGGCCCAGTTCCACGACAGCGCCCAAGCAAGTGCGGTGGCTGACCAGCTCGAGCAACTGGACGGCGAGGACCGATCACCTGACGGCCCCCGCCCCCGACCGGTGGTCGGTCACCGCGCTGGCCCCAGTCCGTCGAACCCGGTCCAGCAGGGCCGCCAGGCGGGGCACCAGGCTCCGGTGCTGCTGCGCGCCCGGGGCCTGGTGGTCCACTACCCGGGCCGGCGGACACGTGCCCTGGACCTGCCCGAGCTGGAGCTGCGCCGTGGTGAGCTGCTCGCGGTGACCGGGCCCTCCGGTGGCGGCAAGTCCACCTTGCTGCGGGTCCTGGCCCGAACCCAGGACACCCGCAGCGGGCAGGTCCACGTGGTGACCAGCACCGGGGACGAACCGGCGGTGGAGTACGTTCCGCAACGCCCCACCCTGCCCCAGGCCCGCACCGTGGCTCAGGCACTGCTGCAAGCACCGGGCGAGGTGGTCGGCGACCAGGACCTCATCGAGGCATTAGGCGTTGTCGGGCTCCGGGCTGAGGACCTGTCCCAGGGGCTCAGCACCCCGTTGGGAGACGACGGCCAGGGCCTTTCGGCCGGCCAGCTTCAGCGCATCGCTCTGGCCCGTGCGCTGCGGGTGGCCAAGGAGCACCTGGACCGCCAGCGCGACATCATCCTCCTGCTGGACGAGCCCACCGCTCACCTGGACCCGGTGGCCGAACGCAACATCGTCCACGAGCTCGCACAGCTTGCCCACCGCGGTGGCACGATCCTGGCCGCTGCCCACCGAGCTGCGCTGATCCGCGCGGCCTCGCGGGTCATCGACCTGCAACACTCCGCACCCACCGTGGAGGAGCCAGCCGCTCATCACGGCCAGACAGCCGGCACGCCCGCCGAGCAGCAGGACAGCAGTCCGTCACCGGTGACCCACCGTATCCGCGGCTGGTGGTCTCGCCGCTCAGTCCAGGCCCGGTACGTCATCTCAGCAGCCCTGGGGGCCGGCTCTCTGCTGGCCGGGGTGGCCCTGACCGCAGCTGCCAGTTGGATGATCGTGCGGGCAGCGGACCAGCCACCGATCCTGACCCTGTCGCTGGCCGCCGTGGCGGTGCGGGCCTGCGCGATCGCCCGACCACTGCTGCGCTACCTGGAACGGCTCACCGCGCACGACACCGGCCTGAGCCACCTGGCCCAATGGCGCTCGGGGGTCGTGGCAGATCTGATTCCCCGCGTGCCAGGGCCACTGACCCCCCGGCGGGGGGCACTGCTGAGCCGGGTGGTCGATGACGTCGACGTGCGGCTATCGGGGCTGATCCGCGGCCGTCTACCGCTGGCCTCGGCCACCATCGCCCTCCTGATCATCGCCCTGGCAACGTACTGGCTGCTCCCGCAGGCGGTCCTGCCGCTGGCCGGTGGCCTGCTGGTCAGTGCCGTGCTGGCACCACTGGTCGCGGCCTGGACGGCCCACCGCAGCGAGACCCCCCGCGTGCAGGCCCGCTCCAACCTCCTCGAGGCCGTGGTCGAAACCCTGGAAGGCGCTGAGGAGCTCCACGGACAGCGCGGCGCACACCTCCGTGCTGCCGTGACCACCCGCGCAGCACAGCTGGACGCAGCCGAACAGCGCGCGGCCCACGCCCACGGTCTATCAGCCGGCCTCGCTCAAGTCGGGCTCGCGGCCACCATCCTCGCCACGGCAGCGGTGGCCGCCACCGCCTGGCGAGACGGACAGATCAGCGCCGAGGTCGTGGGCGTGCTCATCCTGGCAGCACTCACCCTGGGTGAAGCGACATTGGCTATCTCCCCGGCCGTCCGGGCGATCGTCCTGGGCCGGTGCGCCCGCGACCGGCTGACCGCCCTACGCTCCGTCCCGCCAGCCGCCACGGACCCCGACAACCCCCGGACGCTGGCCACCGCCGTTCCACTAGCGGTCGACCTCGAGGCGGTGCGCGCCGGCTGGGACCCGGCAAAGCCCGCACTGCGCGACCTGGACCTGCACCTAGAACCGGGCCAGGCGGTGCTCGTCCACGGCAACTCAGGGGCAGGCAAGTCGACCCTGGCCGCCCTTCTGCTCGGGCTGCTGGACCCGGTCGCGGGCACGGTCACGCTCGGCGGCCTACGCACCACACAGCTCGATGGCCAGACCGTGCGTGAGCGGGTGGCCCTGGCCGGGCAGTACGACCACATCTTCGCCACCACCCTTCGAGAGAACCTTCGCCTGGCACAGCCGCACGCCACCGACAACGCACTGACGAACGTGCTCGCCCAGGTCCAGCTGGGTGACTGGTTCACCTCCCTGGAACACGGCTTGGACACCTGGCTGGACTCTGGCGGACGAGTGATGTCCGGCGGCGAACGAAGACGCCTCACCATCGCCCGGGCGCTGCTGCGCGACTCAGATGTCCTCGTCCTTGACGAACCCACCGAAGGCCTGGACCAGGACACCGCGGAGGCACTGATGCACAAACTGCTCGCCGACGCCGTCGCCCGACAACGAACCATCATCGTGCTGACCCACCTGGATGCGGGAATGGAGATAATCACCGACCGCCAGCAGCTATCCAACGGCCAGCTCAGCCGGTTGAGTAGGCATCGGTCCCCGCTGGCGACCGCACCGCTCCCCACCCCCTAGGAGCGAGGTTGACGCTCGACGTGCTCACCCGCCAACGCGGATCACCAAATCGGGTGGTCCTCCGCGTCCGGGCACACCTCGTTCCCTCTCAACTAGCTGATAGGCATGAGTGAGTCATCGCCTCGGTAGGCGGCCAGCCCTGCCGGCGCGTGGGAGATGTCAATGTGGAGCACGCGCAGCGCAGCGAGCATGAACGACATTGACATCGAGGAGCGCAGGCTGAAGGTGGGCCGTCGGGGCGATGGCCTGCCGTGATCACTGGCGAGAACGCTGGTGACGCGGGCTCAAGCACCGTTGTGCGGTGAGGAGGCCTGTCATGTTGCTTCAAACTCCCTTGGGGTCCTCGGCTCTGGTGGTGGCGATCGACCCGGGGAAGGTGATGAACCGGGTCTGGGTCAGTGACTACGGGGGTCTGGTGAGCGACCCGGTCTCGATGCCGGTCTCCCGGGCCGGGATCGAGGGTCTGGAACGTGCGGTCAGCAGCCACGCGGCCGGGCACGAGGGGTTGGTGATCGCGATCGAGGCGACCGGCAGCCTGCACCGTGCGTGGGCCACGGAGCTGGAGCGCCTGCACCCCGGATCGGTGCGGTTGTTCGCTCCCTCGGAGACCAGGTCGGCCCGGACCCAGTTGGGGTCGGGCCGGTTCAAGACCGATGACCGGGACTGCGCCGCGCTGACCTACCTGGCCCGGCAGGGAGCCGGACGAGCACAGGCCGAGGAGTCGGTGGTGGATGAACTGCGGGCCGCGGTCCGTCACCGACGCGGTCTGGTCGCCGACCGCAAGGTCGCCCAGCAACGGTTGCACGACCAGCTCAACGCCCTGGTTCCCGGCCTGTCGGCGCCGGCCGGGCACGGACGCTCCCTTGGTCGAGGGACCCACCGGGCAAGCCGTGCTGGCCTGCGCGGTCGCCTTCGCTGGAGCCCCGCCGGCCACCCGCTCCCTGATCGCCAGGTCGCCGGGCCGGATGAGCAAGGCCACGGCGACCTACTGGGCCGACCGGTGGCGCGGCGCACTGCCCCCGCCGCCGGATGCCCAGGCACGGACCCGCCGGCTGGGCCGGGACCTGGCGCGCTACCGGAGCCTGCAGGCTGACATCGCCGCACTGGAGGAGGAGATCACACTCCTGCTGGCGCGCACCGACGGCCAGGTGCTGACCAGCCTGCCCGGCGTGGCCACGATCCGGGCCGCGGCGTTCGCTGCACACAGCCTGCCGATCGCGCGGTTCCCGGACGCTGAGCACCTCTACTCCGCGACCGGGCTGGCGCCGGCGATGTATGGGTCCGCGACCCTGCGACGACGCGGCCGGATCTCCCGCCAGGGCCTGTCCGAGCACCGCGATGCGCTCATGGGTATCGCCTGGGGCCTGTCGCGGCACTCCCCCTCCTTCGCCCAACGTGACGCGGAGTACCGAGCCCGAGGGATGGCCCCGATCCAGGCCCGGGTGGCCCTGGCACGCCATGCCTGCCGGCTGGCCTACCGGCTCCTGAGACCCAACAACCTTTCGATGAGGAGCGCTATCGTCGAGGAAGGTTCAGCCCCGGACGGTGACGGCCACGTTAGCTATGCCGCACACCCTTCGGGTGCGACGGCGCAACCTAGCTTGCCGCCCGTCCGGGACTGGGCCGCCCCTTCACGGCGCACACGAAAGCCTGCCGCTCGACGGCGCCTGATCAGCCTGCCGACTCGGCGGCCTAGCCGAACCAACCTCCCACGACAGCACCCCCCTTCATCGGGACCGGAACCGGACGCTCGAGCGTGCCCGGCCGTTACCCCACGCCCAGACTCACCCTTGACTCATCACGCGAAAGCTAGGTCGCTGACGACCCCACAGCCGCCTCTACTGTGGCGGCCGCCGCACAGCGGTCCCATCTCTGCGCCATCTGATGCGTTGGGCACGGCCACCATGCACCACGACACCTGAAGTCAGCCCGAGACCGTCCGGCGCTCAAGGGCGCGCCCGGACGGGGGCCTGGGCGCAGCAGGTGTCAGGGCCCAGGAAATGATCAGCGCCACGGCGACGGCGACCATGCCCACCTGGCCGATGCCCCACACCACCACTGCCCCGGTCCGCTGGTCGGCCAGGGCGTCGACCCCCCAGCTCAGCCCGAGCCGGCCGAAGTGGTCGGCGGCCAGCAATGAGGTGCTGGAGGCCAGGCCCATGCCCCACGCGCCGTAAAAGACCATGGCGGCCACCGCCGCCCCCAGGCGCAGGGCGAGGGGAACCCGGCGCGATCGGCGGTCGGCGGCCAGGAGGGCGTGGACCAGGACGCAGCCCGCTGCGGTGAAGTACACGACGAACAGCGCCTGCCAGACCGGGCTGTCCAGGGCGCGCGCGAACAGCGGGGTGTAGTAGAAGACGACCAGGGAGACGGCCACGTTGACGGTGGCCACCACGGGGTGCGCGAGGAACGCCATGACCGCAGAACTCTGAAGAGCCGCCACCCACTCTCGGGGGCCACGCGACCCGTCGCCCCGTGCCGGCAGGACGCTCATCGCCAACGCGCCGGGCGCACCGAGCACCAGAAGTATCGGCACCACCACCACAAGGAGCATGTGGTGGGCCATGTGGCTACTGAACAGGACGCTGCCGTAGACGGCAGGGCCGCCGTTGGTGGCCCACGCGAACAGCACCACCCCCGCCACCCAGCTGACCACGCGAGCAGCCGGCCAGGCCTGTCCCCGGCTGCGCAGCCGCCACACCCAGGACAGGTAGACCACCAGTGCGGCGACCGTCACCAGGGCCGTCATCGGGTCGGGACGCAACTGCGTGAGGTAGGCCCACGCCGTCGGCGCCGGGGGCTGGGGGTAGCCGGTCAGCAGGTAGACCGGGCTCGCATCGACCGGTGGTTCCTGCGGCTGTGGTGGCGCGGAGGAACCCAGCGCGACCGCCACACCGATCACCGCGCCCATGATCAGTACCTCGACCCCCGCCAACCGCCAGAACGCCCGCCCCGCCCCGCCACCGGGCCGCGCCTGGGCACGGATCGCCGGGATCGTCATCGTGCGGTGGACCCAGCCCGCCAGGCCCAGCGCCACGGTCAGGACCACCTTGATCATCAGGAGCTGACCGTAGGGATGCACGAACAGGTCCAGCGGTGTGGAGAACCGGACCCACGCGTTGGCCACCCCAGCCACGGTGGCGATGACAAACGCCCACACCGCGATGCGGGAGAACCGCTGAGCAACATCCGCCAGACCCGACCCCACCCGGGAGGCCACCACACACAAGACCCCCAGGCCACCGACCCACACCGCCACCGCCGCCACATGCAACCACCACGAAGTGACGGCAAAGTCGTGATTCGCTGCGCCGGCCGCATGCCCGGTCACCGAGATTGGCAAGAGCGCGACCAGCGCCACGATGCCGGCCCACGCCGCCGAGGCGTAACCGGCCACTGCAGCGGTCAGCAGCCCGGCGATCGCGGCCAAGAAGGTTGCCCCACTGAGATACCGGCCCATGTCGATCTGGGTGGCGAACTGGAGGAGCTCAGCGCCGTAACCCGGTCCCCCGATCCCCGTGCCCAGGGCCGCAGCATGGGTCAGGACCAGATGCGCCAACTGCGCCGGCGCCCACACCGCTGCCGCGGCAACACCGATATTCGCTACCCTCCGCCACGTCGGGTCCTCGACCGCCCCAACCATCCGCGCCGCTGGGCGGTCCCTACCCGACTCGGGTACGGCCGCGGGGCCAGCCTCGCGGCGGGTCTGGCCAGACGTACCGCTGCTGCCGAGTGCCACCACAGCGCCGCTACCGCTGGACGAAGGTGTCGTGGCGGCTGTCAGGCGCGGCAGGACCACAGCGCACAACATCAGAGCGCCGATGGTCACCGTTGCCGCCACCCTGGTCAGCGACGTGGTCACCGGCAGTCCCCACCGCACCAGCGGGCCAGGGTCAATCAGCTCACGTGGGGCGGCCGCTCCGCTGAACGCCAATCCGGCCACCATGGCAAGCACGAGCAACGGCAGGGCACCAAAAGCCCACAGCCATCCCGGCCTCACAGCCCGGCTCACACGCGTCTCGCCGTGCGGCCCCTTCCTACGCGCGGTACTCAGGATCGGCACCTGCTGATGCTAACGGCCGGGCCGCCATGACCATGACCCGTGCCCACGTCACAGGACCACATGGACCACGATCGTCACCGCGTAAGCCGCGACGACAAGGCCGAACCCCAGCAGCGTGAGCACGACCCCGCGCCTTGCCCGCCGCTGGCCCTCGTCGGGCCCGGGGCCCTTGCCCTGCTTTGCGGTCATCGGGCGCTCCTCTACGTTGCTCGAGCATGTGCGGCGGGCTCCCACGGAATCTCGCGAGCGTGTGCGGGTGGAGTGCTACCAGCTCAGGTCGTGACAGCCGCCACTGCCGGCGGTCTCCACCTGCAAGGTAGCGTGCTCGATGCCGTAGCGGTCGCGCAACACCTCCCGTGCGGTGATCAGGACGGCGTTGTGGTCAGCGTCCTGCCCAGCCACGAGATGGGCGGTGGCCACGTTCATGCCCGAGGTCAACGTCCACAGGTGCAGGTCGTGGACCTCGCCAACGCCACCGATATCCTCCAGGACGCTAGCGACCTCCTCGGGTTCGATTCCCACTGGCGCGTGCTGCGCCAGGACAGTCACTACCTGCCTGCCCAGCACGATAGCTCGCACGATGACGAATACCGCGATCAGGGCCGCGACCACGATGTCCCAGATCGGCTGACCGGTGAGGATGATCAGCACACCGGCGACCATGACGCCCACCGACCCCGCGGCGTCGGCGATCACCTCGTAGTAGGCGCCCTTGACGTTCAGGCTCTCCTTCGACCCGCTGCGCAGCAGCAGCATGGAGATGATGTTGATCACCAGACCGGCGAAGCCCACCACGAGCATGGCACCAGAGGCCACCTCCGGCGCATCGCCCAGCCGACTGATGGCCTCGACCACCACGTACACCCCGACCGCAAGCATCGCCAGCACCGCCAACGCCGAGGCGAACACCTCCGCCCGGTAGGAGCCATAGGTGCGTCGCCCCGTGGAGTCCGGCCGGCTCGCGATGCGGGTCGCGAGCAGCGCCGCCCCCAGCACCACCACATCGGCAGCCATGTGCCCGGCATCCGACAGCAGCGCCAACGACCCCGACACCAGCCCCGCGACCAGCTCGATCAGGAAGAAGCTGGCCGTCAGTGCGAACGCACCAGCCAGCCGCCGACGGTAGCGGCCACCGGCGTGCCCGGGCGCGGGGGCGTGGCTGTGTCCCGCGCCCATCAGCCCTGCCCCCCGTGGCGGGCGTGCTCCCGAGAGACGTCCAGCAGCATCCGCACATGCCCGTCAGCCAGCCGGTAGTACACCATCCGCCCCTCCCGCCGGTTCTCAACCACCCCCGCGGTCCGCAGCAGGCGCAGCACCTGGGACACCGACGCCTCCGCGACGTCAACAGACGCCGCCAGGTCACACACGCACAGCTCCCCCGCCTCCAGCAACGCATACAGCACCCGGGCACGTCGCGGGTCCCCAAGGAGCTTGAACAACCCGGCCAACCTGCCGGCCTCCCCCTCGTCGGGGATCCTCTCCCGGGTCAACGCCACCTTCTCCGGATGGACGGCGGCAACCTCACACGAATCCAGTGGCGTCACACTCATGACCAGGACCATACACCTATGTAGATATGCAGGTGTCACTCGCCCGCTCGGCGTGTGAGGTCGACAGGAAGGCCACCTCAAGTCACACAGTGCAACCCCCAAAGGACTGGACCTGGACGAGGTCCGCGTCCACCTGCTGGCCGTCGCACACGTGCAGGGACGTGCACGACCTGCACGCCTCCACCATCGCCACCGATCAGCCGGTGCTAACCGCCCACGTCGTCCTTGACGACGAGTGCTTCACCGACGGGCACGCCGCCGAGATGCTCGCCCAGCTCCAGGACTGCGTTGGCATTGCCGCGCCAGACGCGGGGAGGGCCTCCAGGGCCGCGGCAGCGCTCATCGCGTGAGAGGCACCGAACCGGCGAGCGAGCGGGGAAGCCTGGACGCAGGCCGAGGTGTTCCTGGCGCAGGTCCCTACCGACCCGCTGAACGCCGTGGCCTCGTCCCATTGCCTCGTGCCACGCAGCCCTCGCACGGGACTGGACGTCGGCGTAGCCGAAGAGCACCCCGCCACGACGACGACGCCGGTCCACTTCTGGCTTGAGAATTCCGACAGGTTGCTGAGACAGCCCTCGTCTCGCTATGTGTCGCTAGGCAGGTAACACGACCCCAATCGCTACTGCCCGGGTATACGCCCACGTCAGAGCCAGTTTCGCCCGAATCGTGTGCTCATCATCTGCGGAAGTCTCCCAGTGGTGGGGGGTGCCGGGTGTTGCTCCTGCGACCACTTGATCTGGGTCAAGGAACCCGGGGCGGGTTCTGCGTACCGTGAAGTCAACAGCCCCGGACTAGGGGTTCGAGGACAAACGGAAGGAAACCATGATGAGCGTGACCACCACCACGACCACGACCACGACCATCCTGCGGGCCGAGGGCTTCTCCTGCCCCAGCTGCGTGGCCAAGATCGAGAAGCAGGTCGGCCGCCTGAAGGGCGTGGAGTCGGTGAAGGTGCACTTCGCCTCCTCCCGCGTCGAGGTCGCGCACGACCCGGAGCTGGCCAGCGTGGATGACCTGGTGGCCGCGGTCGACAAGGCTGGCTACAAGTCCACGCCTTCCGCCTTCTGAGGCTGATCCGGGAGCCGACACCACACACTTCATTCGCGAGAGGAAAGACGCATGAGCAAGGTCCAAGGCTGGCTTTACGGCCGCTGGGCGGTCCCGGCGGTCTCAGGTCTGCTGATCCTGGCCTCGGTGGCCACCAGCCGGATCTGGGAGGACCAGCTGTGGGGTGATCTTTTGATGGTCGCGGCCGCGGTGGTCGCGGGCGCCCCGGTGGTCAGGAAGGCCTGGACGGCCCTGACCGCCAGGGTGATCGGCATCGACCTTCTGGTCTCCATCGCCGCCATTGGCGCGGTCATCATCGGTGAGTACTGGGAGGCCGCCGCTGTGACCTTCCTGTTTGCGATCGGGCATGCGTTGGAGGATGCCACGCTGAACAGGACCCGCTCGGCACTGGCCGAACTGGTGGCGGTCGCACCCGATGTAGCGATCGTGCTGCGGGACGGGGAACAGGTCGAGGTGCCCGCCCACGAGGTGGGCCTGGGCGAGATCGTGCTGGTCAAGAACGGCGCCAAGGTCCCGGTCGATGGCAAGGTCACCGGCGGCACCGGCGCGCTCGACGAGGCCTCCATCACCGGCGAGTCCATCCCGGTGGAGAAGATGACAGGCGAGCAGGTGTTCGCCGGCACCATCTCCACCGGCGGTTTCCTGCAGGTCAGGGCCACCGGGGTCGGCGCCGACACCACCCTGGCCCGGATCATCCACCGGGTCGAGGAGGCGCAGGACGCCAAGGCGAAGACGCAGAAGTTCATGGACCGCTTCTCCGCCTGGTACACCCCCGCGATCATCGTGCTCGCGATCGTGGTCGGCCTGTTCACCCAGGACGTCGTCCTGGCCCTGACCCTGCTGGTCATCGCCTGCCCCGGCGCGCTGGTCATCTCCATCCCCGTCTCGATCGTGGCCGGCATCGGCCGCGGCGCCAGGGACGGCATGCTGATCAAGGGCGGCGAGTTCCTGGAGACCTCCGCCAGGATCGACGCCGTCGCCCTGGACAAGACCGGCACCCTCACCGAGGGTCGCCCGCAGCTGACCGACGTGGTGGTGCTCGACACCGATCTTGGTCCGGACCACCCGCCGGTCGATGCGGACGAGGTGCTGCGGTATGCCGCTCGCGCCGAGGCCGGTTCCGAGCACCCGCTGGCCCGCCCCATCCTGGAAGCTGCGGCAGAGCGCGGTCTTCCGGTGCTCGGCCTGCCCCAGCACACCGAGCCGGTCCCCGGCAAGGGCATCGTGGCCACGCTGGATGGTCACCGCGTCGCGGTGGGCAACCTGGCCCTGGTCCGTGATGAGCACGCCGAGCAGGTCCAGAGCATCGAGGACACCGGCCGCGCCGCGCAGGTCGTAGCCGACCTGGCCGCCAAGGGGCGCACACCGATGGTCGTCGCCTGCGACGGCCGCGCGATCGGCGTGGTCGCCGTCGCGGACAAGATCCGTGCGGATGCCCCGGAGATGGTGCGCCGGCTGCACAACGCCGGCGTCAAGAAGGTCGTCATGCTCACCGGCGACATCGAGCCCGTCGCCCAGGCGGTCGGTGCCCAGGTCGGCATCGACGAGGTCCGCGCCGGGCTGCTGCCCGAGGACAAGCTGGAGGCGGTCGATGAGCTGCGCCGGAAGGGCTACACCGTGGCCATGGTCGGTGACGGCGTCAACGACGCCCCCGCGCTGGCCACCGCGGACATCGGCGTGGCGATGGGCGCCGCCGGCACCGGCGTCGCGATCGAGACCGCTGACATCGCCCTGATGAACGACAACCTGCTCAAGCTGCCCGAGGCGGTCTCGCTCGCCAAGCGCACGGTCAACAACATGCGGCAGAACATCGTCATCGCCCTGGCCACCGTGGCGGTCCTCATGGTGGGCGTCCTGTTCGGCGGCGTCACGATGGCCATCGGGATGCTCGTCCACGAGCTCTCGGTGCTCGTCGTCATCGTCAACGCGATGCGCCTGCTGCGCCGCAAGGAGGACCCTGCCGCCCGGGCCACCGGCGGGGCCGGCCGGCCCGGGGTCCCCCAGGAGGCACGGGCGACCCAGCCTGCCTGAACCCACCAGCTGCCGCGCGGCGGCCCCGGACCATCAGGGCCTCGCGCGGCTGCCACATACCGACAACAACGTCCGGAACGGACACGAAAGGAGCATCATGACTCAGGAGAACTTCTCCCTCGGTCAGAACATCGAGCACTTCACCATCGCCGACACCGCCCAGGAGAGCCCCGACTACCGCAGGGTTCTGTGGACCGGTGAGCACGCCCAGATCGTCATCATGACCATCCCACCGGGTGAGGAGATCGGTGCCGAGGTGCACGAGCACGGTGACCAGATCCTGACCTTCATCAGCGGGACCGGGCACGCGGACCTCGCCGGTCACACCCACCCCGTCGAGGCGGGTGACCAGTGCGCCGTCCCGGCGGGAGCGGAGCACAACTTCCGCAACACCGGCAAGGAGCCGCTGGTGCTCTACACCATCTACGCCCCGCCCGAGCACGCCCCGCAGGCTGCCTTCGCCACCAAGGAGGAGGCCGACCGGGCCCATGCGCAGGACCATGACGAGCCCCCCGCGCACTGAGCAACTCCAAGCGCCTCACCTCAAGATTCGCAGTAGGAGAGCAGAGATGTCGCGGGTGTACGTGTTCAACCAGTACGGCGGCCCCGAAGGTGGAAGCTGATCGAGCGCCCCGTCCCCGAACCGGGGCCGGGCCAGATCCTCGTCGAGGTCCGCGCCGCCGGGGTGAACCCGGTGGACTGGAAGATCCGCGAGGGCTACCTCAGGCGGGAGGCACCTGCCGGTCCCGATGGGCCGCGAGGTCGCCAGGCGGCGGCGTCGCGGTCGGACCGGGAGTCGAGGAGTATGCGGTGGGCGACGAGGTCCTGGGGCCGGTGGCGCCGGGGACAGTGCGGGTTCGCGGACCATGCCCTGCTGCGGGCCGACCAGGCCGTCGCCAAGCCGGAAGAGATCTCGTTCGCAGTCGCAGCCACAAATCCCAATGGCGGGGACCGGCATACGACCTCACCCACGAGATCGACCTCGAGACCGGTCAGACCATGCTCGCCCTATACTCCTCGTGCAGGTAGTCGGCGTAGGATCAGCGGCTGGCGCGGGCAGGAGGGACCGGTTGCCGAGTTCGAGTTCGTCGGCGCGGCGACGTCCGCCGAGGGCTACCGCCAGTGGCTCAATGCGGGCTTGACACCAGTAAGGAGCATCGGCTCCCCCCGGAGACGCCAGGGACGCCTCAGCTCAGTAAGCGCGTTGAACTTGATCTGGGGAGGGCATTCCCTACCCGCGCGCCGGCTTAGCGTGAGATGCCTATCAGGCCACCCCGGAGTAGGAGTGCAGACCGGTGATGAGTAGGTTGACGACGGTGTAGTTGAGGATGACGCACAGCATGCCGACGAGCGCGACGTAGGTGGCCTGTCGCTTGGTCCAGCCGCTGGTGGCTCGGGAGTGCAGGTATGCGGCGTAGACGACCCAGATGATGAAGGTCCAGATTTCCTTGGGGTCCCAGCCCCAGTAGCGACCCCAGGCCACCTCGGCCCAGATCGCGCCGGTGATGAGAGTGAAGGTCCAAAGCGGGAAGGCGAAGATGTGGACCCCATAGGTCATCGACTCCAACTTGTCGGCCTCGGGCAGGCCCGCCCGCCAGCCCCGCACGCTGCTTCTCTGCTCGGCCGAGTCGCGCAGCAGGAAGGCGACGCCGAGGGCGGCACCGATGATGAACAGCGCCACGGACAGCGTCGCGAGCGTGACGTGGATGGACAGCCACATCGTGTTGTCCAGGGCAGGCATGAGCTGGGAGGCCTCGGTGTACCAGATCTTGCCCGCGACGAGGACAACCATGACTGGCAGCACGACGAACGGACCCAGCCACAGCCGGTCTCGCTTCAGGCTCCACGTGGAGAAGAGAACCAGGGCGAAGGATGCGGCGACGATCGCGAACTCATACATGTTGCCCAGCGGCCAGCGCTGTACCGACAACCCACGTAGGACTGTGCCCCCGACGACCCCGAACGTAGCCAGCCAGGTCAGCTGCACCCCGATGACGCCCCAGCGGCGGGTGACGTCGGTGGGGTGGCTGACGGTCGGCGGCTGGACGGCGGCGGTGGTCGGCGTGGCCGGTTCGGCGGGCCCGGTCTCACGCCCGACGGCCGTTGTCACCTCCTCGGCTCCGGCGACACTCACGCGGGCCTTCTCGCGGGCCTTGAGGTCGGCGGGGTGGCCCCTGGCCGCTCCGGTGACAGCCAGGTGCGCCGAGAAGAAGATGAGGGCCAGCGCGAGCACGGCCAGGCTGGCCCAGATGGCGATGTCGCTGGCCAGGGCCAGCTGTGGGTCGGTCATACTGTGTCCTTGTCTCGACGGTGGGCTTCAGGGGCGTGGGTCTGGCCGCTTACGGTCGCGGTGGTCCGGACAAGTATGTCGTCGACGACGGCCTGCAGCCCGGGGTCGCTGCCCTTGGGCTGGCCGGCGACCCGCACGACAGTTTGCACCGACCCTGTGGTCGCCGTGGTCGGGTCGATCCGTACGTAGATCCGGCGCCGTTTGATGCCGAGCATCAGGGCCAACCCGAGGACGCAGGCGATCGCGAACCCCAGTGCCGGCATCCGGCCCGGGTCGTGCCGCACCAGTAGCCCGGCCCAGCGGATCACCCCGTCGAACTCCACGGTGGTGCCGTCGGGTAGCTCGAAGTACTCGCCCGGGCGGATCAGCATCGCGACGGGGTTGTTCTCCTCATCGGTGAGCTGGGTCATCTGGTCGGTGTCGATGCTGAAGACCGACTGCGGGCGTCCCTCGGGGAACAGGTCTCCCTCGAAGACGGTCAGTGCCAGCGCCGGGTCGACCAGACCGGGGAAGGAGGAGGTCATGCCCAGCTCGGGGTCTAGCCGCAGGGTCGGTAGGAAGCCACCGACCAGGCCCAGGCCGGGGTCGCGGCCGGTGACCTTGATGGCGCCCTCGCTGGCGTAGTTGTTGTCTTGCGGCAGGAAGGTGACAGCGTCGGAGTAGAGGACTTCTCCGTCGGGGTCGCGGACGGTCACGATGGGGGCGTAGCCGTTGCCGAGCAGGAAGATGGAGTCCCCGGCTACGGAGATCGGGTGGTTGACCGCGAACTCCTGCTGCTCCGGTTCTCGGCCGGGGACCTCGACGGTGGCCAACCCGTCGAACCTGCGGGGTTGCCCGAACTGGGCACCCTCGCTCTGGCTCTCGAAGGCCACATCGAGCTGGTTGAGCCCCACGGTGAAGGAGGGGATGTCGCCCTCATCGGCCAGCGGACTGAAGTTGAGGGTGTCGAAGGCGCCGGCACCGGCCGTCCACGACTGCCCCTCCTTGATGATGATCTCCCCGCGCCAGCCGAACAGGTTACCGCTGGCGAAGGCGACGATCACGCCCAGCAGGGCCATGTGGAAGAGCAGGTTACCGGTCTCCTTCAGGTACCCCTTCTCTGCGGATACCCACAGATCACCGTCCTCGGCGTCGCGCAGCCGGTAGCCCTTCGCCTTCAGCGCAGCCCGGGCCGCGGCCAGGGCCTCGGGGCCGTCGGCGGTGAGGGTTCCGTCGGCGCTGGCGGGCAACCGGTTAAGACGCTGTGGCGCCGGCGGCGGCTGGGCCCGGATCGACTGCCAGTGTTGGCGCATCCGCGGGATGATGCAACCGACCAGGCTGACCACCAGCAGCAGATAGATGGAGGCGAACCACGGGGAGGAGAAGACGTCGAAGAGGAAGAACCGGTCCAGCCAGGGCGCCACGTCGGGGTTGTTCTCAAAGAAGGTGCGCACCTGCACCGGGTCGACCGAGCGCTGCGGGAAGATCGAGCCGGGAAACGCCGCCACGGCTAGCAGGAGCAGCAGGTAGATGGCGGTGCGCATACTCGTCAGTTGCCGCCAGGCCCACCGTGCCCAGCCGAGCGCGCCGAGCCGGGGACCACCCAAGGTGGTGCGGTCCTTGGGGTAGGGCGGCTCGATCCGCTGCGGGGTCTGCGTGCTGCCCATGTCAGATCACCGTCCTGAAGTTGCTGGTCAGCCGGGTCTGGACCCATGCCATCGCTTCGGCCCATACGCCGGCCACCATGAGCAGGCCGAGGAGGACCAACAGCCCACCGCCGACCCGCTGCACGAACCGGTGGTGGTCACGCAGCCAGGAGGACCCGCGGCTGACCCACCCCATGCCGGCGGCGACCAGCACGAACGGCAGCCCCAGACCGAGGCAGTAGGCGATCGCGAGCACGACCGCCCGGCCGACCGCACCATCGCCGGGCAGGATCGAGGTGCCGAGGGTCTGGATCGCAGCAAGGGCGGGCCCGGTGCACGCGGAGAAACCGAGCCCGAAGACCACCCCAAGCAGCGGGGCACCGGGCAGCCCTGCCATTGGGCGCCACCGCACCGACACCGACGCTGTCGGCTGCAGCACCATCACCGCTCCCAGGGCAAGCACAATCGCACCACCGAGCCGCAGCAGCAGGCCCTGATGCTGCGCCAGGGCCACCCCCAGGGAGGAGATGACCACGCTCATCGTGATGAAGACGACCGAGAAACCCACCACGAACAGCGCCGCCCCCACCATCGGGCGCCACCGCCCCGGCGCGGCAGCGCTCGACATGGGCGACGTCATCCCCGAGAGGTAACCGAGATACCCCGGCACCAACGGCAGCACGCAGGGCGAAGCGAACGAGACCAGACCAGCCAGCGTCGCGATCGCCGCAGCCAGCAGCAGCGGCCCGCTGAGGACGACCTCACTCACCGGGCGGACCCACTCTCCAGCACGTCGTCGACCAGGCCGCGCAGCGTCGAGGCGTCCACCTGGCCGCTGACGCGGGCCGCCACCCGACCCTGCCCGTCCAGCACGATCGTCGACGGGGTCGCCACCGCCAGCCCACCGAGCTGGGCACGGGTGCGCCCGCCGTCGTCCTGCAACGACGGATAGGAGACGCCGTAAGCCTGCTGGAACGCGAGAGCGCTCGGTACCGAGTCACGGCTGTTGACGCCGATGAACCGCACCGGCTCACCTGCTTCGCGCAGGTCCGAGGCGACCTGCTCCAGGGCGGGCGCCTCCTCGATGCACGGGCCGCACCAGGAACCCCACACGTTGACCACCACGACCTCGCCCCGGTGATCCGCCGAGGACCACGGCTCACCCTCCAACGTGGTGCCCTCCAGCGTGATCACGGTCTCGCGCTGCTCGGGCATCAAGGCCTGGATGGTGCCGTCACCGGCGACATACCCCTTCTGGTCGCCCTGGCGCATCTGCTCGTTGATGCTCGACCCCTCCCCGCTGCAACCAGTCAGGGCCAGTGCCGCCGCGGCAAGAAGGGCTACGAGGCGCGGGCGGGCCACCGGACGACCTCACCGTCGGGCACGTCGCGACATGTGCCCGATGGCGCGCCACCGGCATCAACGTCCCGGCGAGAGGTGGCGGCAGGACGGTGCCGGTGCCGTCGGCGAGGGAGGTCATCGCGCCGTGGTCGGACCCGCGGATGGCCGAGGATCAGCCACGCCGAAGTCCAGGCGGTGGACGTCCGGTCCACGACCCTCCGAGTGCGGCAGGACGCCACCAGGCGGCGGCCGCGAACACGGCAGCCACCGGCATGCCCGACGTCGAGCAGCGTGCCGATCTGTGGGCTCCGGCTCTCTGGATCGTCTATCCCCTCGGTCGACCGCGGGTCGCCTACGCTGCTCACTTTCTCTCACCTCTCAGGCCGCGGGTTGTCGCTGCGCGGATTGGCCCTCCGACGCCTGGCCACCGGTGTCACCCTACCTCCCGTTGTCATCACGTACTGCCGCTACAATCGCGCAGTGACGATCCTAGGTGTTGCTGCTTGTCGGCGACTGGAGGGCTGGACCACGCGGTCGCCAGTGGGCCGCCCCGATAGCCTGGCCGCAGCCCGGGCGTCGGTCGTGATGGGGTGGACCGCGGGCCGGGCGCTGCGAGCGAGCGACGGGGGGCGGGGTGGGGGGCGGTCCAGGCAGGGAACATCTTGCACCCGCTCCCCGGCGCGCGACTGGTCCCGTCCCGGTCGGTGCGCGGCCCTTTGCCGGGCGCAGGCACCAGCACCCGAGCGACCCTACCGGGGCCTCCCGCTCGGGATGTTGCCCACGCAGCGTGACGGGCCCTCCCTAGTGCTACGTGCTGCGGGTCCTCGCCCCGGCAGCGGTGCGCGCGGCGGGCGGACCAACGCGCAGCCCCTATCTCCACCGGCCGCCGAACCGGCCCCTGTCTGGCAGCGGACCGGTGCCGCCGCATGACATCTACCCCGAGCAATCACGGCGCGCACATGGATGCACAGCTGCCGGCGCGCACGCCTGCCCGGACGCGCGCGGCCCTGTGTGTCGGTGCGGGCGCTGTGGCCGTGCTCGACCTGGGCGGGAAGGCGTGGGCTGAGCGGGCGTTGGCCACCCGGCGTCTCGAGGCCGGCCCGGTGGACCTGGTTCTCGGTTACAACCCCGGGGTGGCGTTCTCGCTGGGCGCTGACGCGCCAGCCGCGCTGGTGCTCACCGTCACCGGCCTGGTCATCGCCACCATCGCGGCCTTGGCCTGGCGGGCCGCGCCGACATGGACGCCGTGGCGGGTCATCGCCGTGGCGGCGGTTCTTGGCGGCGCGCTCGGAAACTTCATCGACCGGGCACTCGACGGTGTGGTCACCGACTACCTGCACACCGGGTGGTGGCCCACCTTCAACCTGGCTGACACCGCGATCGTCACCGGGGCTGTCCTGCTGGTGCTGCTCGAGCTGCGCCCACCACGGCACCCGGTCCGAACCGACACCCGTGGCTGACCCCTGACCAGGACCCGCCGCGCCTTGATCCACCGTCCCCTGACTCACCGCGCACGACCGGAAGACAGTCACCCCTGTGTTCACTTCTGTCCTGCAGGCTGTTGGGCTGTTCATGGCCACCAACATCGATGACATCATCGTGCTCTCCCTGTTCTTCGCCCGCGGGGCGGGTCAGCGCGGAACGACCAGGAAGATCGTCGTGGGTCAGTACCTGGGCTTCGGCGGCATACTCGTCGCCTCGTGCTCGTCGCGCTGGGCGCGGTGACCTTCCTGCCCGAGTCGGCGATCGCCTACTTCGGCCTCATCCCGCTGCTGCTCGGCCTGCTGGCAGCGTGGAAGGTCTGGCGCGACAGCGAGGACGGTGACGATGACCTCGGAGCGGACACGAAGATCAGCGCCCTGACGGTCGCCGGCGTCACCTTCACCAATGGCGGTGACAACATCGGGGTCTACGTCCCGGTCTACGTTACCGTCGGCACCGGGGCCATCATGGCCTACTGCGTGGTCTTCCTGGCCTTGGTTATGGTGCTTGTCATGCTGGCCAGGTTTGTCGCCACCCGCCGGCCGGTCGCCGAGGTGTTGGAACGCTGGGAGCACGTCCTGTTTCCCTCTGGTCTTGATCGGCCTGGGGTGGCGATCCTGCTCGAGGGCGGAGCCTTCGGCCTGTAAGCGCGCACGGTGCACCACCGACGCGCATCGGGCCCTTCCCAGGATCTCACCGTACTGTCTGCGCCAGCATTGGCAGCGCGAGACTCCGCCGGTCGGGACCTGCCAGTGTCAAACAGATGGTGTCAGCAAGTCAGTCAGTGAAGGAGTGCTCATGCGACGCAACGTGGTCGTTTCCGGCGTGCTGATCGCCGCCTTTGCCCTGGTGGTGGTCGTCGTCGCCCTCGCGACCCGCACCTCTCCTGGGGGCAACAACGAGGAGGCTGCTTCGACAAGTTCGGCGGTGTCGGTTGTGAGGAAGGACAGCCACGTGCTCTCGGATGCCGGTGAAGAGGCGCCGGTGCTGGTGGAGTTCCTCGACTTCGAGTGCGAGGCATGTGGGGCCGCGTACCCGTTCGTGGAGCAGGTGCGTGAGGAGTACGCCGGGGAGCTGACGTTCGTGGTGCGGTACTTCCCGATTCCTAGCCACGCCAACTCGATGAATGCGGCGGTGGCGGTCGAGGCTGCGGCGCAGCAGGGTCGGTTCGAGGAGATGTACGCGCGGATGTTCCAGACGCAGACCGAGTGGGGTGAGCAGCAGGAGTCCAAGGCGCCGCTGTTCCGTGAGTTCGCCGAGGATCTCGGGCTGGACATGGAGGCTTACGACGCGGCTGTCGCGGACCCGGCGGCCCAGCAGCGCGTGGAGCAGGACCGGCAGGACGGCATGGCACTGGGCGTGCAGGGTACCCCGACCTTTTTCCTGGACGGTGAGCTTCTGCGGCCGACCTCCGAGGACGACTTCCGGGCTCAGATCGATGCAGCTCTCAACGGCTGAGCCGGGTGAGCTCACCGCCCCGCCCCAGGAGCACGGCGGCCCGGTGGCACCGGCGGTCGGCTGGGTGCTGCTGGTGTGCGGCTGGGTCGGTCTGTCGGCCGCGTTCGTGCTGCTGGTGGAGAAGATCCGGCTGGTCGCCGATCCGGGCTACGTGCCTAGCTGCAGCATCAGCCCGCTGCTGAGCTGCGGGTCGGTGATGAGCACCGCCCAGGCGGAGGTGTTCGGGTTCCCTAACCCGATCCTGGGCGTGGCCGGCTTCGCCGCGCTGGTCACCGTCGCCGTCACGATCCTCAGCGGCGCCCGGCTGCCGTCCTGGTACTGGGTCGGCCTGACCGTGGGTACGGGGCTGGGGGCGGTGTTCGTGCACTGGCTCATCTTCCAGAGCGTCTACCGCATCGGCGCGCTGTGCCCGTACTGCATGGTGGTCTGGGTGGTCACCGTGGCCGCGTTCGTCGCGGTGCTGGCCCGGTGGTCCCGCGCAGGGGCGCTTCCGCGGTGGGTGGCGGATTATGCGACCAGCCTCGTGGTGGCCTGGGTGCTGGTCATCGCAGCCCTGATAGGCGTCCAGTTCTGGGAGTACTGGGTCACGCTTATCTGAGCTGAGTAGCCCGACGGATCCCCGAACCAGACCGTTGCCATGGTTTATCATCGGCTTATGACGATGACATCAACGAGTGGGCGCATACCGGACGATAGTTCACGGGGCGAGGGACTGGACGTGGCGGCGGCGCTGTTCCACGGTCTGTCGGACCCGTCGCGGTTGGCGATCCTGCAGCACCTGACGCTGGGGGAGCACAGGGTGCGGGACCTGACGGAGCACCTGGGGCTGGCGCAGTCCACGGTGAGCGCGCACCTGGCGTGCCTGCGGGACTGCGGCCTGGTGGTCTCGCGCCCGGAGGGTCGGGCCTCGATGTTCTCGCTGACCAGCGCCCCGGAGCTGCTGGGCGTGCTCGACGCGGCGGAGCGGTTGCTCGCGGCATCCGGGTATGCCGTCGCGTTGTGCCCGAACTATGGCGTGGGGACCGGGGGGAACCCGGCCCCCGAGCAGCTGCGCACCCACGCCGGGCAGGAGCCGGGGGCGTGAGCGGACCGAAGACGCCGCAGCGGGAGGTGGCGGTGGACGCGTGCGGGTGCGAGGTGGTCACGGGTCCGCCGGCTCGGGCAGGAGAGGTCGAGGAGCCGGCGACGAAGCTGTGGCAGGTGCGGGAGGTCCAGCTGGGGCTGCTCTCGGGTGCGCTGCTGCTGGCCGGGTTTCTTGCCGGGCTCGCGGGATGGGACACCGTCGGTCTCGTGCTCGCCGCGGCGGCGCTGCTCGTGGGTGGCTCCACGTTCGTGCCGGGCGCGTTGCGCCGCCTGGCGCGCGGCAAGCTCGGCGTGGGCCTGCTGATGACGATCGGCGCGGTCGGGGCGACCCTGCTGGGACAGGTCGAGGAGGCCGCGGCGCTGGCGTTCCTGTTCTCCCTGAGCGAAGGCCTGGAGGAGTACTCTCTGGCCCGCACCCGGCACGGTCTGCGGGCCCTGCTGGACCTGGTACCCAAGGAGGCGAGCGTCCTCCGCGGCGGTCAGGAACTCGCGGTGGACCCGGCGCAGCTGGTGCTCGGGGACGTGATGGTGGTGCGGCCCGGGCAGCGGCTGGCGACCGACGGGACCGTGCGGACCGGCCGAAGCACCCTGGACACCTCGGCCATCACCGGTGAGTCGATGCCGGTGGAGACCGGGCCGGGCCAGGACGTCTTCGCCGGGTCGATCAACGGCACCGGGGCACTGGAGGTGGAGGTCACCTCCACCGCCCAGGACAACTCCCTAGCGCGGATCGTGCACGTCGTGGAGGCCGAGCAGTCGCGCCGCGGCACCACCCAGCGTCTGGCCGACCGGATCGCCGGCCCGCTCGTACCGGGCATCCTGATCGCCGCGGCGTCGACCGCCGTTCTGGGCGCGCTGCTGGACGACCCGTCGGTCTGGGTGCACCGGGCCCTGGTCATGGTGGTCGCGGCCTCCCCGTGCGCGCTGGCGATCTCGGTGCCGGTCACCAGCGTCGCCTCGATCGGCGCCGCCAGCCGCCGCGGGATCCTCGTCAAGGGCGGCGCCGCGATGGAGGCCCTGGGCAAGGTCCGCACCGTCGCCCTGGACAAGACCGGCACCCTGACCCGCAACCAGCCAGTCGTGATCGACGTCGCCACCGCCCCCGGGACCGACCGTGAGCGGGTGCTGGCCTGGGCCGCGGCGCTGGAGGCGCGCAGCGAGCACCCGCTCGCTACTGCGATCCTGGCCGCCACCGGCCGGGTGCCCGCCGCGCAGGACGTCGAAGCCGTCGTCGGTGCGGGCCTGGTCGGCACCGTGGACGGGGCCCGGGTCCGGCTGGGAAAGCCCGACTGGGTCGACCCCGGTGCGCTGACCGGGCACGTGAGGGGTATGCAGCAGGCGGGCGCGACCGCGGTCGTGGTCGAGGTCGACGGCCACGTGGTCGGCGCGATCGCCGTCCGGGACGAGCTGCGGCCCGAGGCGGCCGAGGTCATCGCCCGCTTCCGCGACCGCGGCTACACCGTGGCCATGCTCACCGGCGACAACCACGCCACGGCCGCGGCGTTGGCCGCTGAGGCTGGGATCGAGCAGGTGCACGCCGACCTGCGCCCGGAGGACAAGTCGAAGGTCGTCACCGGACTGCGCGGCCACGGCGCGACGGCGATGGTCGGCGACGGCGTCAACGACGCGCCCGCGCTGGCCACCGCCGACGTCGGCGTCGCGATGGGTGCCATGGGCACCGACGTGGCGATCGAGACCGCCGACGTGGCCCTGATGGGCGATGACCTGCGGCTGCTGCCGTTCGCGTTCGACCACGCCCGCCGCACCCGGGCGATCATGCTGCAGAACGTCGTGCTGTCCCTGGTCCTGATCGCGGTCCTGATCCCGCTGGCCCTGCTCGGCGTGCTCGGCCTGGCGGCCGTGGTGCTGATCCACGAGCTGGCCGAGGTCCTGGTCATCGCCAACGGCGTCCGTGCCGGCCGCGCCAGGCACCTGGCCACCCCAGCGCACTCCCCGGCGGATCCCGTCCCACTGGAAGGAGCGACCGCATGAGCGCAGGTCACGACCACGGGTCGGCGGCCAGCCATCGGGGCCGGCTGGCGGTCGCCTTCGCGATCACCGTGACCATCCTGGTCGCCGAGGTGATCGGAGCGGTGTGGACCGGCTCCCTGGCCCTGCTGGTCGACGCCGGGCACATGCTGACCGACGCTGCCGGTCTGCTCATGGCCCTGGTCGCCGCGTCGCTGGCGCTGCGCCCGCCCACCCCGGCCCGGACCTGGGGGTTCCGCCGGGCCGAGGTCCTCGCCGCAGGCGCCCAGGCCACCGTGCTCCTGGGGGTCGGGGTCTACGCCTTCGTCGAAGGCGTCCGCCGGCTCTATGACCCCCCGGAGATCAGCTCCACCGGCGTACTGCTCTTCTTCGGCATCGTCGGCCTGGCCGGCAACATCGCCTCGATGCTCGCCCTCAGCTCTGGCCGGAACGCGAACCTGAACATGCGCGCCGCGTTCCTGGAGGTCGTTAACGACGCACTCGGGTCGGTGGCCGTTATCGTCAGCGCGGTGGTCATCGCGACCACCGGGTGGGTCCGCATCGACGCCATCGCCGGCATGCTCATCGCCGCTCTCATCGTGCCCCGGGCGATCACCATCCTGCGCCAGGCCGGGCACATCCTGCTGGAGTCGACCCCCAAGGGTCTGGACCTGGACGACGTGCGCGCACACCTGCTCACCGTCCCGCACGTGCAGGACGTGCACGATCTGCACGCCTCCACCATCGCCACCGGTCTGCCCGTGCTGACCGCCCACGTCGTCCTGGACGATGAGTGCTTTACCGACGGTCACGCCGCCGAGATGCTCGCCTCGCTCCAGGACTGCGTCGCGGCCCATTTCACCGTCAGCATCGAGCACTCCACCTTCCAGCTCCAACCACCGGGCCACGCCGAACGCGAGCATGCAGCCCACGCCTGAAGGCGTTCGCACTGGTCGTCGGCTTCCCGCAGCACGTCGACGTCGTCTAGGGCTGGCGGCAAGCCTGGCGTTGTCTCCCAGATCTAGAACGTACGGCGGATGCGGCAGAACCGAAGGGGATCATCAGACCGCCTGCGATGCGGCGCTGGGTTCGGCACACAGTGAGGCTCGGGCTGCAGGAGGGGCGCACAACCGTCGTGCCCTTGCAGACCTTAGGCCCCGTACCGAGGCGCGGACACGCAGACCACGCGGTTGTGCACCGTTACTCCGCAGTGGCGACGGCCGGCGTCTCGGGCTTCATCGGGTAGGTGCTGCAATCACCGTATCGATTCAGTCTCTGCTGTATGGTTCAGCGTGTGCTGACCATTGCTTCTCGTCTGGATGTGATGAACCGGTTGGGCCGGGCGCTGGCCGATCCCACCCGGTCACGACTTCTGCTGGTGCTGCTCGAGCAGCCGGCCTACCCGGCGGAGCTGGCGCGCGACCTGGGCCTGACGCGCTCCAACGTGTCCAACCATCTGACCTGCCTGCGCGACTGCGGCATCGTGGTCGCCGAGCCCGAAGGCCGCCGGACACGCTATGAGATCGCGGACCCGCACCTAGCGCGGGCGCTGACCGCGCTGATTGACGTCACCCTCGCAGTGGACGAGAACGCCCCGTGTCTCGATCTGGCCTGCTCGATCACCGGATGCTGCGCCACCGAGGCAGGCGCATGATCCTGTCCTGGGTCCTGCAGGCGATCGGCCTGTTCATCGCGACCAACATTGATGACATCATCGTGCTCTCGCTGTTCTTCGCCCGGGGCGCAGGACGGCCCGGGACCACGGCCCGGATCGTGCTGGGCCAGTACCTGGGGTTCGCCGGCATCCTCGGTGCGGCAGTGCTCGTCACCCTGGGCGCGGACGCGTTCCTGCCCCCGGCAGTCATCCCGTACTTCGGACTCATCCCGTTGGCCCTGGGTCTGTGGGCCGCATGGGAGGCCTGGCGCGGGAACGAGGACGATGATGACGCCGGGAAAGTCGCCGGCAAGAACGTCGCGGTGTGGACCGTCGCCGGGGTTACCTTCGCCAACGGCGGGGATAATATCGGCGTCTACGTCCCGGTCTTCCTCAGCGTGAGACCAGCGGCCGTGGTGGCTTACTGCATCGTCTTCCTCGTGCTGGTCGCGGTCCTGGTCGTGCTGGCGAAGTTCGTGGCCACCCGCCCCCCGATCGCGGAGGTCCTCGAACGGTGGGAGCACATCCTGTTCCCCATTGTCCTGATCGGGCTGGGCATCGCCATCCTGGTCGGTGGCGGAGCCTTTGGCTTCTGACAAGCACGCTATGGCAACGGTTGCGGTACGGATGCCCATGGACTTTCACGGCGCGTCAACCATTGGATCAGTTCCGCAGAATCGGCTCCGAGGCGACCAGGCGTGGAATGGCCTTGACGTAGATCACCATGCCGAGGAGCTCGACCATGGTTTGGGTGACGACGACGAGCGGAACCAGGCTCAGGGGCGCCGGCAGGGCCAGCGCCAGCGGGAGTACCACTAGGGAGTTGCGGGTGGCGCCACTGAAGATCACGGCCCTCGTGCTTCCCGAGTCGAGCCGCGCGACTCGTGCGCACGCCATCCCGAGGGGAACCATCACCACCAGAAAGGCGACGTAGAGAGGGACGACGGCCAACAGGGCGGTGACCTCTTGCCCAACTGCGTGGATCTGCGAGGCGATCACCACGGCCAGTGTCGCCATCATGAACGGGACCATCATCGCCTGCATAACGGTCATCACGGTCTTGCCGGCTGCCTGTTTGCGGGACAACCACTGGGTCAGAGCCGCCAAGGTGAGCGGGACGATGATGAGCCCGATGAGCGCTTCGAGGAAGGGGCCTGGCTCGATGGCCGAGACGAGCTCCGGCCCGACGAAGAGGAGCAGGTAGAAGGGCAGCAACAGCATCTGGGCCAGCATGAGCAGCGGCGCTGTCGCGAGCAGGCGCTCACTGGAGCCGCCGGCCAGCCCGGCGAAGACGATCACGTAGTCGATGCACGGGGTGCAGCACCAGCAGCACACCGACCAGAAGGGCCGGGCTGTCGGCCACGAACCGCGACAGGGCAAAGACCACGGCGGGAACGATGACGAAGTTGAGGACCAGGATCGTGGCCATGAAGCGCACATCGCGCACGGCCTGACCGATCGCCGAGAACGGGATCCCCAGGAACGTGGCGAACAGCAACAGCCCGAGCACGGGAGTGATGGCGTTCTCAAGAGGCGCGGCGGCAGCGGGCAGCGACCAGCCAAGGATCGCTCCACCTGCGATGGCGAGGAGATACAGGCCAATCTGGTGGCGCTCCATCGCTTGGATCAAGGGGGTCAACGGCACGGTGCCAGCGTAAAGAGGCCCGCACCGGCGACTCGTGCCTGGGTACGGGTCCACGCTCGGCGTGAGCGTTGTTCAGGCGCAGCAGCTGGTGGGGATGGTGGTCCGGAACAGGCCGGCCGCTATGCGGAGGGCTTCGCTCATCGTGAGGTAGGGCGCCCAGGTGTCTGCCAGGTCCTCGACGGTCAACCCGAACTTGATGGCGTACGTCGCGGCGAGCATGAGCTCTCCGGCGCCGTCAAGTGCGGCGTGCACACCCAGGACCTTGCGGGTCCGGGCGTCGATGACGAGCTTGAGCACCCCCCGAGTGTCCTGGTTGACCAGTGCGCGCGGAATGTCCTGCGCGCCCAGGATTCGGCAGTCGCAGTCGTGGCCAAGCTCAAGGGCGCGGGCTTCGGTCAGTCCGGCGCTGGCCACCTGCGGAGTGGTGAAGGTGACCCCCGGCAGGCCGCGGTAGTCCACCGTGGAGGGCTCACCCAGCGCACCGGCCGCGGCAACCCGGCCAGTCCTCGCGGCGACGTAAACGTACTGCGGGGCACCGCAGACATCCCCGGCGGCGTGCACGCGGTGGTTGGTCGTGCGCAGGTTCTCATCCACGAGGATGAATCCGCGTGCGTCGGTGCCGATCCCGGCGGCCTGCAGCCCAAGACCGCTGGTGCTGGCGCGGCGGCCGGTGGCGATCAGCAACCGCTGGCCATCGACTCGAACGCCGCTGTCGGTGGTGACGATGACCCCTCCGGCGTGAGGCGCCACTTCCCGCCCGTATTCCTCGAGCACCGTGATGCCCTCCTGCTGGAAAGCGGTGCGGAGCACGTCAGCGACCTCGGGTTCGGCGTAGGGGGCGACTCGGCCCACGAGGGTGACGTCGACGCCCAGGTGTGCCCACAGCTGGGCCTGTTCCAAGCCGACGTACCCACCGCCGAGCACGACCATGGAGGTGGGCAGGTCCTGTTGCTCCATGGCGGTGGTCGAGGTCAGGTAGTCAACCTCACCGATACCAGGCAGGTCGGGGACATGCGGGGTTGCTCCGGTCGCGATGACGTACGCCCCCGCGTGCAACGTCCGGTCCCCGACCTGGAGGCTCTGCTCGTCGAGGAACTGCGCGTGCCCGTACATGATCGGAAACCCGTGGGCCTCGGCGACGTCGGCGTACTTCGTCTGGCGCAGATGCTCGATGAGTTCCTGCTTCTGGGTCATCAGCTCGCCCACCACCGCGCCTTCAGCGCTGGTGGGCACGCCACGAAACCGGCTGGCCAAGGCGCGGTGTCGCTGACCGGCGGCGGCCAACAGGTTCTTGCTCGGGATGCAGCCCACGTTCAAGCAGGTGCCGCCGAGTGGACCATGCTCGATGAGCAGCACACTCCTGCCACGGGAGCGCGCCTCGATCCCGGCGGCCATGGCCGCACCTCCGGTGCCGATCACGATCAGGTCGTACTCCATGGCCTACCTCTCTCTCGGTGACACCCCGCTCGCTTCGACCGTAAGCCTTCCAGCGCACTGGGAGGTCAAGGGCGTACGGTCAAGACATGCGAATCGGAGAGCTGGCCGCGGACACCGGTGTGAGCCCCAAGACCATTCGGTTCTACGAGACGGCCGGCGTACTGCCCGCGCCCGACCGGACAGCATCGGGCTACCGGGCGTATGACACCAGTGCGGTCGACCGTCTCGCGTTCGTCAAGGCAGCCCAGGCCGCCGGCCTGACCCTCGCTCAGATCCGCGATATCATCTCAGCGCGCGAGGCCAGCGGAGCACCCTGCCAGCACGTCGCTGCCATACTGGAGAGCCACGCCACCGCCCTCCAAGCACGCATCACAGCCCTCAGTGACCTGCTCGAGCATGTGCACCGGCTCAGCCAACGCGCGATCACACTGGATCCCGGCCAGTGCCTCCCCCAGCACGTCTGCCATGCCATCCCGACCAGCCAGCTGACCGACCGCGCCTCCAGCAGCAGCTGAATGAGCCGCCCCGGGATGTCCGGAGACTCGGTTGTATGTCTCACCCAGCCTGGGCGGGGTGCCCATCGATCGGGAAGTAGCGCACCACGAACGTCAGCTCCCCGGCGTACTCCTGCCGCACCTGCTCCACCAGCGGGTAGGCCGCCAGGCACGCCTCGCACTCGAAGTCCAGGAACTCCACCAGCACCGGCGCCCCCTCACCGGCATCGTCGACGACATGGCCGTCCTCGCGCACCACCGGAACCGACCCGGCACCCGCCGCGTCCGCACCACCGGACCCGGCGGAGGAGCCGGTGAGGAGAACAGCGATGCCGACCACCGCCGCGAAGACGGCGATCAACACGCCAGAGACGACCACGTTGCGCACAAGACACTCCCAAGGACAGACACCGACCGACGGTCATGGTCAAGGGCGGCACCGGAGCAACCGACGACCCGCCAGCCGCGGACCTTACCCGCTCAGGCTGATAAGCCTCTGATCAGAGCCAGGCCCAGTCAAGGTGCCGGCCGGCCACGGCCAGCTCAGCCCGATCAAGCTTTCGGGCCGGTGGGCACCACCCAGATCGCGCGGACCTCCTCCGCCGCCAGCGCCGCCCGGCGCCGACCCGGCTGGGCCGCGCGCACGACGCCACCGGTCCCCGCGCGCAGGTGCGCACCCGGGACGATGCCCCTTTCCCGCATCCGGACCAGTACTCCCGGATCGCTGTCGGAGACGCGGACGACGACGTACTCGCCCTGCTCCACCTCGGCCAGCGGAGCCGCCCCGGCGGGCCGGTGCACCTCTCCCGTGGCGCTCGGGATGGGGTCTCCGTGCGGGTCGACCTCGGGATGGCCGAGCTGCTCGGAGATCCGCTCGATCATGGTGTCGGAGACCGCATGCTCGAGCTGCTCCGCTTCCTCGTGCACCTCCTCCCAGCGGTAACCGAGGCACCGGACCAGAAAGGCCTCCAGGAGCCGGTGACGGCGAACCATCTCGACCGCATACCGCTCCCCCACAGAGGTCAGCACCACCGGCCTGTACGGCGTGTAGTCCACCAGCCCCTGAGCAGCCAGTCGCTTGAGGGTGTCGGTCACGTTGGGCGCCGTGGTCCGCATGCGCCGCGCGAGGCCGGTCGTCGTGATCGGCGCATCTGCCCATTCGGTCGCCGACCAGATGACCTTCAGATAATCCTGGGCCACCGGGGTGATCTCGCTCAGCTGCATGGCACGAGGCTAGTCACGGTCCCCCGGATCAGCCGGACCCGGTCGCGGTCAGCACGAGCAACGCGAGGTTGAGCGCCACGATCAGGACGACCACGACCCAGGCGGCCCAGCTCAGCGCCGCACGGTTGACGAACGCCCCCATCACGGCCCGGTCGCCGGTCAGCCGGACCAGCGGGACCAACGCGAACGGGATACCCAGGCTCAGCAGCACCTGGGATAGCACCAGCGCCCAGGTCGGGTCGACACCGGCGGTGATGATCACCAGTGCCGGGATCAGGGTGATGAGTCGACGGGTGAAGACGCTGAGCCGCACGCGCATCAGTCCACCCATGATCGCCGCGCCGGCGTAGCAGCCCACCGACGTGGACGCCAGCCCGGAGGCCAGCAGCCCGATGCCGAACGCGATGCCCACCCCCGGCCCCAGCGCCGAGACGATCGCCTCGTGGGCCCCCTCGATGGTGTCCGTGCCCGGCACCCCGGCCAGGTTGCCCGCAGCCAGCAGCAGCATCGCGATGTTGACCGACCCCGCCACCAGCAACGAGAGCAGCACGTCCCACCGGGTGGCGACCAGCAGCTGCGGCAGAGCCGCCCGCGGCGGTGGATGGCCGTGCCGGTCCCGCGCCAGAGCCGAATGGGCGTAGATCGCATGGGGCATCACGGTGGCCCCCAGCATGCTGGCGGCCAGCAGCACCGTCTGGCTGCCCTCGAACCTGGGCGCCACGCCTGCGGCCGCTTCGCCCCAGTCGACCGGACCGAAGAACAGGCCGGTCACGAACCCGACCGTGATGACCGCCAGCAGCCCGGTCACGACGAACTCGAAGTGCCGCGGGCCCCGGTACGTCTGCACGGCCAGCAGCAGCATCGAGACGACCCCCACGATCACCCCTCCCACCAGCAGCGGTATACCGAACAGGATGTGCAGCGCGATCGCCCCGCCGATCACCTCCGCCAGGTCGGTCGCTGCAGCGACCAGCTCGGCCTGGGCCCAGAACGCCAGCCGGCGACCGCGCGGAAGCCGCTCGCCCAGCATCTCCGGCAAGCTCGACCCTGTGACCAGACCCAGCTTCGCTGACAGGTACTGGACCAGCACCGCCATGACGTTCGCGGCCACCAGCACCCACACCAGCAGGTAGCCGTACTGCGCGCCCGCCGTGAGGTTGGCCGCCACGTTCCCGGGGTCCACGTACGCCACGGCCGCCACGAACGCCGGCCCCAACAACCACGGCAGCGGCTGACGACCGACCCAGCCCGCGTCTCCCCCGCCCACCCGGCGACTGGTCCCGGCCGCGTCGACCTCGGCCCTATGATCCACGAAAAGTTAAGTTACCTGAAACTTCGTCCTCAAGGTGGGAGGGCGTAGCCCAGCAGACCTCGCCAACACAGCAGTCACGGTTCGACTCCCGCCCGTTAGCCATACATGGCCACCGGGCCCCACCGCCGGAGCGCTTGCGGGCTGCTTGGACGCACTCATCTGCCGCCGGTCGCGCGGGCGGCCGTGCCGATGTGCGCGCGTGGGGATCCGCGAGCCTGCTTTTCCGAAGGGCCTACCTGAGCAGGGGTGCATGGACTCTGGAACTTCGGTGGTGGGGTGTTCAGGCGGCGCGGATGAGTTCGGGGCGGATTCTTGGGTTGGCGGCGAGCGATGTGGCCCAGGCGACGAGGAGGCTGCCGAATCCTGCGGCTGCGATCATCGGCCACATGAAGTCGGGGGCGATGCGCAGACGCTCGTCCTCGCCGACCAGCAGCAAGTAGCTGTCGCCCGCGAGCCAGCCGAGCCCAAGCGCCAGACCAGCGCCGAGCAGGATCGGCACGGCAACCTCGAGCCAGTGGCTCAACGTGAGGGTGCGGGCTGGGACACCGAGCAGCTGGAGCCGCACCACTTCGCGGCGACGCTCGAGGGCACGGTCCAGCGCACCGACCGCGCAGCTGGTCAGGCCGAGGACGAGGACGAGCGCGCCGACCAGACGGACCGTGTCGATCGTCCGCTGGATCCGATCCATCTCGCCCATGTCCCAGAAGCTCGACACCTGCAGGTCGGCGGCCCTCATCGCCTCCACGAGGTCGCGGCGGGGGTCGGAGGTCACGTGGACCTCGGCATACCCGCCGGCTGCCAACCCTTCCTGCACGCCGGGGAGTCCCGCGGGGACGAGGATGGGTCCGTTGAGCCGGTCTGAGGCGTCGACCGGCAGTTGGACCACGTCGGCGCGGGCAAGCGGCACCTGGGCCAGCGGCGACCCGGTGGGAAACCCGTCGGCATCCTCACGGTGCAGGCTGATCGTCAGCGCGTCCGGCTGCCCGGGCATGTCGAAGGGCTGATCGATCCAGGCTGCTCGGTTGTCGCGGCAGCCGGTGGTGCCGGGCGCCAGCTGCTGCACCGCCTCACAGGAGGCGACGTTGACCTGGAGGAAGTCGCACAGCGGCGAGCTACTGTCGCAAGAGGCAGTCATAACGTGCGTGACCACCGTGTCCCGGACCCCGGGCACCGTCCTGGCCCTGGCAGCGATCTTCTCTGCGGTAGAACCGGCTGGGACGTGCAGTGTTGTGCTGGCCTCTACGGTCGCGTGGTGGCGGGGTATGGCGTATTGGGGCACGTCTTGGAGTGTCACGACGACCCCTTGGGCGCCGGTGGCGAGGAACAGCGCGACCAGCAGGGCTGACAGCACCCGGGTTTGGGCCCCTGGCTGGGCTTGCAGTCGACGTCCGGCGACGGTGCTGACCGGCCCGCCTCGATGCACCAGCCAGGCGGCCAGGTAGCGCACCACCACGGGCAGGACCAGGATGATGCCCAGGGCCAGCACGGCGATCCCACCGAGGACGAGTTCGTTCCGCATGCCGGGCTGCAGGTCGGTAGGCCTCGGACTGCGTCGGGCCATGACCAGCATGCCCACCCCGGCGAGCAGGGGCACGACCCGCCACCAGCCGGGCCGCGTTCCGCCAGCTCCTCGCGCAGTAGTGAGCGCCCGTCGCCCCCGCGTGCTGGTGGACGTGGCTATGACGGCCACGAGGACGGGTACCACGAACAGGGAGATGAGCACTTCGAGCCAGCCCGGACCGAGGTCGGTCAGCTGATATCGCCGCCCACCGATCCCGGAGACCGCCAGGAGAGGCCGACCCAGCCACGTAAGGGGCAGGCCGGCAAGCCACCCGGCGAGGGCGAGAACACCACTCTCTCCTAGGTTGACCAGCCTGGTCTGTCCGGGTGTGAGACCGAGCAGGCGCAGCCTGCTGTTGCGCTGCTCGCGCAGGGCGGCACTGAGCCTGGCCACGGTGGCGACCAGCACCACGACAGGAAGGAGGATGGCCAGCACGGCACCAGCCAGCCACCACGGTCCGGCGCCGTCGTTAGCAATGGGGCCCGGGGGCGCCAGTCGGACGGCGCGGCCGATCATGAGCACGGCCAGGGTTAGTACCGTGCCTAGTGCAGCCGCCCCGGCCAGGGCGGCCGCACGTAGGCGTGCGTGCCCCGACGTGCGCAGCGCCAGGCGCCACCCCAGGGCGAAGGCTTCCTGCGACCGGCTCACCGGGTCCCCGCGGTGGTGAGTACTCGACCGTCAGTGATCGTCACGTGCCGATCCAAGTATGCCGCCACCCGGTGGTCATGGGTCACGACCAACAAGGTGGAGCCCAGGTCGTGCGAGGTCTCAACCAGCGCGGCCATGACGGCGTCGGCCGCGACCGTGTCAAGCGACCCGGTCGGCTCGTCTGCCAGCACCAATTGGGGGCGAGGGGCAAGGGCCCTGGCCACCGCGCCCCGCTGAGCCTGACCGCCGGAGACCTCACCGGCCCGACGTCCCGCGACCTCGGCCACGCCCAGACGGTCGAGCATCTCCGCGGCCTCGGTCCGGGCCTCCTGCCGTGAGCGTCCGAGCAGCTGCAGGGGCAGCATGACGTTCTCCTCCAGGGTCAGCTCGGAGACCAACTCACCCAACTGGAAGATTAGGCCGAGGTGCTCCAGCCGGAAGCGTGCCCGCGCCGACTCCCCCATCGAGGCCACGTCGGTGCCCAGCACCTGCAGCGTCCCCGCATCCGGAACTAAGATCCCGGCCGCGCAGTGGAGCAGTGTCGACTTCCCCGAACCTGACGGCCCCATCAGAGCAACGCTCTCCCCAAGCCCGATCTCCAGGTCGACCCCCCGTAGCGCTGGAGTCTGTCCGTAGGCAAGCTCCAGGCCGCGGGCCTCTACCGCCGCGCTCACGCGCCACCACCTAGCACCGCACGGGCAGCATCCAGCCGCTGGCCGGACTCCTCGATCCAGCGTAAGTCGGCGTCCAGGTGAGCCAGTTCGTAGGTCAGGGCCAACACCCGGGCAGCGTCAGCATTAGTCAGTTGGGCAGTCAGCTCACGCATCCGCGCCAGGTGGCTGTGCCGTTGCGACTCCAGGACCGCCACCGCGTTCCTGCCCGACATGAGCGCGACAGACACCCGCGCGAACAGCGTCGAGGTCGAGAAGACCCCGGGGGCCTGGGGTTCTCGCACCCACTCGTCGACAACCCCGACCCCGTCGGGCGTGATCCGGTAACGCTTCCGGTCCGGACCAGCACCGGTCTCTATGTCGAGCACCTCGGCCCAGCCTTGCCGCTCGAATCGCCCCAACGAGGAGTAGACCTGACCGAAGGCCACCGGCTTCTCGTACCCGAAACGCTCGTCGTAGTCGTGCTTGAGGGTGTAGCCGTAGGCCGGACCCTGCTCCAGGAGCCCAAGAAGGGCGTGTGAGGCGCTCATGAGACTTGACTATACACACGCTATATACCTGAGGTGTATAGCGACGCGTGCGGCTTGGATCAGACCACGAACCGCGAGGCAAGGCATACGCCATCCCGTCACCTGGCACCCTGGGGAAAACGCACTGTCATGCCGCAGGGCGTCACCTGACCTCCGGCCTGAAGTCTCCAGGTTGCGCCTGGGTAGCGTTGTCAGGGTGGCGTGTCTGCGCGCGTTTGGGTCGCGCCCCCGCTTTTGACGACGGATGCGATGGTGAAGACGAACGCGAGGAGCCACGCGGGCATGAGGAGGAGCACGATCAGGTCCGACCCTGACCCGCCGAGGGTGGAGCCGGGTTCTTCCAGTTCGGCGAGCCGGACATAGAGAAGGTGAGCGCCGGAGGTGACCGTGCTGAAGACGAGGAGCGGAGGGGCCCACGCGAATCGGCTCACCCGTGTTGCTGCACTCAGCGCCAGCGCCAGCGCACCGCCCAGGACGAGACTGGCCGCTACGGCGCGCGAGCCCTCCCACCTGTCGGCGATGAACCAGATGATCCCTGCCGCGGTGATCGCCGTGTAGATAAGCTCCGACCTCATAGCCTCTTCCCTCAGTCTGGTTCACCCTCCCACGGCAAGCTTGCCATCCACTGCATCTCAGATGCTGGTCACCGCTCATGCCGCTGGTTGTGCGAGCGTCAGTAGACCCATGCGACGCGTCGGTCGGCGGCCCAGAGAGCAAGCTGGATGAGGTCTTGCTCCAAGGCCGTCGCCAGCTGACCGCGGGCGTAGCGCACCCTAGAGAGGGGGACCTCGTGTCGCTGGTGACGGCCTCGGTGTCTGCCCACGAGGACTAGTGTCTCGCCTGTGGAGTCGGCATCGACCTCCCCATGGGCCATGGCGTTCCGCATGCGAGATATCAACCGAAGGCCAGGTACGCAGAACGGCAAGTGCGCCTCTGCGGGCAAGTGAGTGCTCGGGTGCGTCGTCGACGCGAGAACCGTCTCAAGCAGGCTCAGCTTCACGTCCGCGGGAACACGGCCGAAGACGTCAGTCTCTAGCCGTTCGATCGCCTCGGGGCTTCGACCGTGGACCAGTGCAAGAGTCCGATCCACGTGCAGTTCGAGGGACGCGGCGACACCGATCAACTCATGGCATAGGGCTTGCCAGGCGCGGGTCCGGCCACGATCGCTGGTTACATCCCAGGTGCCCATGCGGGGACGATAGTGGACGGGAGGCCGCGGCCATTCGGCAGTGCATGGGCCTAACTGCGAGAGAATGGCGCGATCTCGGGGTGAGCCCCGAGATCCCTCTGGAAGTGACCACCCCCAGCGCGGCGACAACCAACACTGGGCAAGGGGTCAGTGGGGGCACTCGGGCCAGCCATAGCGATCACTGGAGGTGGCCCGATAAAGCTGATGCCTTTGGACCCGCGTCTGAGTACGCACATGCCGCTCGCGAGTGTGGTTGCGTCAGTCCGGCAGGGGGCCGTCTCCGAAGATCTCGTCCCGTACGCGTCGAGACTCTTCCGTGCTCAGCCAGACGACGTGATACTTGACCCCTACGTACTCGAAGCATCCGCTGAGCCAGTCAGCAGAGTCCTTCTCAAGTTCGGCCCGGTCTGAGACCCAGTCAGTGAACTGACCACCGACCAACAACATGTAGCCGTGAATAACCTCGTAGGGCGCTGACCAAGCTCGCCACCACAGGTGGCCCCTCACCTGCTCGAAGTACGTCTCCGCCTCTAGGTAGAGACGTGCGAACTCCACTCCGCCATCTTCAAGCACGAGCCCTGCGCGATTACGGAACGGGTCAATACGCGCATCACCCGCCTCTACGAGCGGTGGCTTCCAAGGCATGACGCGATCCTCTCAGAACGGCCGTCGCCTGCGCCTCGCCCGTCACTGCGCGGTGCACGCTCATGCCGCCCACGAGCTTGGTGTCACGCTATCGCCGCTCTTGGACGGCAGGCACGATGGCCCGGTCCTCTCGTGGTCGGTAAGGAGGCTCGAGCCGGTGGTGTTCACCGTCGACACCTCGCACGGCGTGGCCAGCGCCGCCAACCCGGGGCTGCTGGACCTGGGCGGCCCGGTGACGGTCACCGCCGACCAGGCGATCGTCGTCTCCGACGGTTGCTCGGTGGAGACCTACACCGACGCCACCCTTTCGGCTGGTCTGCTGCAGTCCGGGATGGGCCTGCCGACCCGGGAGCGGGGCAGCGATTGCCAGCCGAGAGCGGCGATCCAGCCAGGCGACCTCCTGCTGAACCTGCCCGATGTCTCCATCTCCAGCGACAACGCCCGCGCGGCCTCGCTACCGACACTGGCCTGGGCCGACGGGCAGCTCGCCGTCACCGGCACCGTGGTGGAGGAACTCGTCATTCCCTCCGCCGGCCTTCCGAAGGAAACCGGGCTGACCGCCTTGACCCTTGCCAGCGTTCCACCCGAGCAGCTCGAGGACCTATCCGTCGTCAACCCGCAGGCCAGCCTGGTGCCGGGCACCGCTGAACTGGTACGAGGCACCTGGTATCTCCTCGATCAACGCGGCGTCACTCCTGCACTGGACGGGCCCGTTCTGCAGTACGACGGCACCACGTGGACGGTGGACCTCTGCCGCCAGGAGTTGCACGCCCCGGGTGACCTTGCTGACGGAAACGTCAGGATCACCGGCGCATGGAGCACCGAGGAAATCCACTCAACGGCAGGCACCGAAGACACGAAGACCGAGCAGAACTGCCCCAACCTCCCCTGGCAAGAGCCATCCGCCTGGCAGAACCTCTTGGACAGCGGCCCGCGCATACTCGTCCAGCACGAAAGCCAGGAACGGCCGGCCGCCATGACGCTCGAAGGCGGAATCACGACTCCCTAGAACTGAACCCCGCCAGTCGCGGGTCGGAGGGAGAGAACGCTATACGCGAGGGCGCTCATAACCAGCGCCATATCAGACGCCTCCCCAACGGCCCAACTACAGTGCCGACAACGAGTGAGGAGAACCGATGTCCACAAGCCCTGGACTGGCATACGCTGCTCGCAACACTTGGCCTCATCGTGTGGGCCATCTCCGCAAAGAACTACCTGACAACTGGACTGCCCCTGCTGATCACTCATGCGGCTCTCGTCCAACTACGCAGACCAGGCAAGCTCGGCGAAGGCGCCACCGAGCACTTGTACTCACCGCCATAAGGCACCGACCAGGCCGACGCCACTGGCGGCCGACCACGCCAAAGGCACGAACCATCCTGGACTGCCGCAGGTCGCGAGTCACAGCGCCCCGCTCCCCCATCGGCTCCTAAGTCGCGGATCTCGAGTGACTTAGTACACCTCGCCGGTTTGAGGGTCGACTTGGTGGCCATCGACGACGTGCAGGCGCGGGACCGGCTGGGTCTGGTCGGGCGGTTGGAGAAGCCGGCGGTGGTGATCGACGTCGCCGGTGTAGTGCCGGGTCCGGTGTCCGTGGTCGTTCTGGAAGCGGACGTGGGCGGGGCGGGCTGGCCAGTCGTGGTGGCGGTTGTCACAAGCTGCGCGCAGCCTGGTCTTGCGGCGGTCGAAGAAGGCGGGCAGGGCGTAGCGGTGCCATTCCTCAAGTGCGTCGCTGGCGAGGGCCTGGCCGGCTTTCCGGCGTTGGTCGGCCAGGACCGCGATCTCGTGGACCAGGTGCGGGTGGGCGGGCCAGCACGGTGGGACGAGGTGGCAGGGGTCCCATACGTGCTCGGTGTTGACCCACTCGACGACCGCCTCGAGCCATTGCCACAGTTCGGCCCGCATGGGCGGGTCCTCGATGGATCCGGGGTCCCACGGACGGAGCAGCTTGCTGGGGTCGCCGGACGCCCGGCGTTCGGCGTCGTCCCCGTTGAGGGCGAGATCGAGCTCCCGGTAGGCAAGGGCGATCAGGCGGCCGGGGGTGGGGAAGGGCCTGGCCAGCGGGTAGCGTCCCCGTCCCTGTTCTCCTGTCTGCGTGGGCGTGCTCACCTGTCGTACTCCGCTGCGATGAGGCCGTGGTGGCGGGCCGCGGCCAGGGCGGCGGTGGTGCGAGCCTCGGGGGTGATGGTGGCGCGCCGGTGGCCACCGATCTGGTCTCGGAGCATGGCTTGCTCGGCCAGGAGCCGCTTACCGGGTTTGCCGTCGATGCAGCGGTGGAGCCGGGCCATGATCGGTTTGCCGTTCTCGGAGATGACCAGGGCGTGCCGTTCCTTGATCTGGCGGATCTCGGAACCGGTCAGGACGGGGATGTCCTCGCCCGTGTAGGTGCGTCCGCTGCGATGTCCGGCGTTCCAGGTGGCGCGGCCGACGCGGACCTTGCCGAGGAGGTCGGAGACTTCCTGGTTGAAGGCGACGTCCTTGGAGCCGCCGAACAGGACCAGGTTGTTGGTCAGGCCGAGCACGGCGCGGGCCTCCTGCTGGCCGAAGATCGAGTCCAGCTGGGCGCGGGTCTGCGCGGCCCAGATGAAGGACAGGCCCATTGCGCGTTCGTTGGCCATCCGGGTGCGCAGGGTGGGCAGGGGCGCGGTGGAGGGCAGCTCGTCCAGACAGGCAAGCATCGGTGGACACAGCCGACCCCAGCCTGAGTGCTGGGCCATGGCCAGGGCGGTGTCCAGGACGTGCTCGGCCAGGGCGGTCATCAGCGGTGAGGCGGAGGCGTAGGGGTCTTCCCGACCGAGCAGGTAGATAGTGCCGCCGCCGGCCAAGACCTGCCCGATATTGGTCGCTGGTCGTCCGGGTCCGGGGACGCACCGTTGACGCATCGGTTCCTGGAAGAACAGCGACAGGGCCTGCTGCACCGTGGTGATCGTGTTGCCGGCGGTCCGTTCGTCTCCGTGGAGGGCCCCGTGCAGCAGCCCGTGCCAGAACCGTGCAGCCTGGGGGTGGGTGCGCAGGATCTCCGACGGTTCGACGGTGGAGCGCGGGTCGGCGACCCACTCCAGCACGTCGTCCAGGGTGCGGCTGGTCAACGCGGCCGCGTGGAAGTAGGCCTGGATGACCTTGGCGGCCTCAGCGGCGTAGAACCGGGCGGCCTGGTCCCCGTACCCCTCGGCCACAGCACCCTTGATCGTCCCGGCGGTGAACGCCTTGGCCCGCCGCTCGGCCACGACCGCGTCCACGCACCCGTCGATCGGGTCCCACACGAGCTCGGGCAGCCCGGGCACCAGCCCGAACGGGTCGAGCACGACACAGGGCCGCCCGTCGATGGAGCGGGACGTGAAGGTCAGGAGCAGGTCATCCGGTTTGGTGAGGGTGACCAGCGCCGGCCCGGGTGCATCGAGCAGGGCAGGGGTAAGCAGGTCCAAGGTCTTGCCTGAACCTTGCGGTCCGATGACTCCGGCGGTGCGGTCCCACGGCACCCACAGGTCGACCCCCGCGGGGGCGGTGGACCGTCCCAGGTTCCACCCCACGTCCCGAGGATCGAACTTGGTGCGCACCGAACCGGGATCGGTACTTACCCCGTCCGGGGACCGAACTCGACGTGGCCCGAAGACGCTGGTGGGGAGGTTCACTGTGCCGCCTTTCCGTGAAGGTCGGGCCGGATGATGGCCCGGTGCTTGCGCAGCCGGGGTAGTCCCAGCAGTGCCGCGGCCTCTGACCGGGAGGCCATGCCACGTAGCCGGCCCGGTCCCCAGCGCCGATAGGCCACCACGGAGGCGACCAGCCAGCCGAGCAAGCTGAGCGTCCCGGTGATGAGCACCCAGGTCGCCAGCGCGCCGGGTCCGGCGAGGTCGCCGGCATTGGTCAGCCCTGCGCCGGCATCTCCGCGCAGGAGGCCGGGCAGGCTGGTGAACAGCTCAGTAGCTGGAGGCCACCCCCAGCCGCCGCCGGCGAAGAAGTTGGCTACGGCCCGCCCGGCGTGCACGCCCAGGACGGCGGCCAACAGCAGGGTCGCCGCGATCGCCAGGGGGATCTCGTAGGTCCACGGGTGGGGGTTCTTGAGTCGGTCCTGTCGCATCGCTTCTCTCATCTCTTCACCGGGGGAAACCGTTCTGCGTCCTGAAGCGGACGAGGACGGCCCAGGGACTCAACTGGGTGCCTTCGGGTTGTCGTCGATGTTGCCCAAACGCCAGATCTCGAAGATGTTGTTGTCCATCAACGGCTCGTAGCTGAAGAAGCCGACCCCCTTGGCGGGGTTGGCGGCCTCGATCGACGTGTAGGTGGCCGGGTCCCAGACAAAGCCGACGTGCCCGATCGTGTGCGGTCCGAGGTAGGAGTCGAAGAAGAACAGGTCCCCTGGTTGGGCTTGGTCGACCGGGACGCGGAACCCGTTACCCATCGCCAACCAGTCCCGCTGGGCCTGGGCGGTGCGGGGGGAGGTGATCCCGACATGGGCCATCGCGGTCTGGGCCAGGGAGGAGCAGTCCCAGGCATCGGGCCCGGCAGCGCCCAGAATGTAGGAGTCCCCCTCCTGTCCGGCCGCAAAGGACAGCATCTGAGCGACCCGCTCGCTGCTGACCGGTGGCAGGTCGGGGTTGCCACCCTGGCCGTCGCAGTGCAGCGGGTCTCCCAGGACCAGACCACCCCCGTACTGCTGCGCGTAGTACAGGACGTCGTTGACGTACCAGTCGGCGTGGTTGTAGGCGAACAGCGCAACACGCACCCACTCCTCGCCACGGTGCACCCCTGAGGCGGTCAGGTAGTTGGCCGCGGAGTGGACCGAGTCGGCATCGTTGTCGATCTGCGCCAAGCCGTCCCCGTCCCCGTCGACCCCGTAGGCGGCGAAGGTGGCCGGCATGAACTGCATGAGGCCCCGCGCACCCGCCGAGCTGGTGCCGGTGTTGGCCCCGTGCGCGGTCTCGGCCATCCCGATCCCGGCCAGCAGGGCCCACGGGATGCCGTACTCGGCCCCGGCCTGCTCGTACAGCTCCTGGATGCCCGGCGGGATCGGCAGCGGCCGGTTGTGCAGCGAGTCCTGGCGAGGCTGCCCGGGGGCGGGGAGCTCGAACCCGATGCCACCCTCCCCGTCCCGCGGCAGGTCCGGGGCCACCTCGGGCGGGGCGGAGGGAGCCACGGCGACACCGGTCAGGGGGGCACCGCGCTCGAGCATGAACGGCACCGGGTCGATCGGCTCCCCAGCGGAGCGCACCTCGAAGTGCAGGTGGCTGCCGGTGGAGTCACCGGTGGACCCCTCGACGCCGACCCGCTGACCCTGGTGGACGCTCTGCCCGACGGTCAGCGGGCTGGGCGTGGCCAGGTGCAGGTACCGGGTGCTGATCGCGCCGCCGTGGTCGATGGTGACGGTGTTTCCTCCCCCGCTGGTCCACCCGGATCCGGTGACCGTGCCGGCCGCGGCGGCGACCACCGGGGCGCCCGCCGGTTGGGAGGTCATGTCGACCCCGGCGTGCAGGAGCCACTCCTTGTGGATCGGGTGGAAACGCTGTCCGAACCCCGAGCCTGGGGTCAGGGCATAGGCGGTCTCGTACGGTGGTCGCCAGTCCCCGGTGACGGGCAGGGTCCCCTCGCAGAAGAGGGTGCGGTGCTCCTCGGCCAGCGCGGGTGTGGCCACCGAGGCCACGAGCACCGCGGTGGACAGCGGCACCCCGGCCAGCAGCGCGAGGGCGGCCAGGACGGCGAGGGCACCTTTCACGGCTGGATCACCGGGTCGATTCGATACCGGTGTTGGTGTTGGCCAGTGCGGCCTCGAGGGGGTGCAGGACGGTCTGCACCTTGTAGAGGCGGTCCCCCACCTGCCACACGGCACGGCCCGGTTCCTGCCGGGCCCAGGTGGTGATGGCATGCACGGCCAACGGGCCCAGGCCCAGGATCTCGTCGAGCTCCTTAGCCACCTTGGGGCCCTGGCCGTGCAGGATCTTGATGTCTGCCAGGTGCAGCATGTCCCGGGCGATCATCTGAGCCACCGAGCCCTCGTCACCGGCGGAGAGCAGGTCGGAGGGTTTGTGCGCGACCGCGTACTGGATGTCCCCGCCCTGGCCGGCGAAGCCGCGAGACAGGCGCATGTCGGCGTCGAAGGCCTTGACGGCTTCTGGGCCTAGCCGCAGCTGCCGCCACGCCTCGTCGCGGACGACCACGCGCTGGTCGGCCCGGGAGACGACTTCGCGCTGCCCGGCGCCCCAGGAGCCCAGGCAGGTCAGGGCGATGCCCACGGCTTCCTGGGGCAGCCGGGACAGGGACAGGGACTGGATCGGTGCGAGCCAGTCGATGTCGAAGTTGGTGTGCGCGTCGAACATTCCGGCCAGGGCGCCGTTGACCAGCTGGCCCAGGGCATCGCGCAGCAGCCGGGTCTCGTCCGTGAACTGCCGGCGGGTCTCGTACCGGGTCGCCGCCACCAGCTCGGGGGCGGGGTTGTCCAAGGCATGCCACAACCCGGGCAGCGTCGTCTCGGTCAGAGATGTGGCGCCAGCGGCGTAGCCGACCAGGTCGGCTAAGGCGGTGCGGACCACCGTCTCATCAGTGGGCCCGAACGGGACCAGGCCCTCTCCGATCTGCGCCGAGCCGACCAAGGCCCGGATCAGGGTCAGCCACCGGGAGAACACGGACTGGGCGCGACGTTGCGCCTCCACGGCGTCCAACTGCTCCCATCCGTGACCCAGCGGCCCCAGAGCCAGGGGGTTAACCCGGGCCGCCAGGCCGGCGCCGAGGGCGATCGGCTCCACCCCCAGGAAGCGGCATACGCCCTCGTACTCGTCCTTGGTGTCGCCCAGGATCAGGGCCCGGTACCCGAAGTCCATCATCCGCAGGATGAACGCCTTGGTGGTCCCGGACTTACCCATGCCCGGTTTGCCAAAGCACATGATGTTGGGGTTGCTAATCGGCACGTCGGGGCGGACCACCCAACCGAGCGGGTCGCAGTGGAACGCGGCCCCGGAGGCGACGTCGATGCCCATCTGCGCCCCGGTCGGCGGCAATGCGGGGGCGGGGATGAACGGCCAGAACGCCGGTGCCTGGTCACTGGTCATCCGCCAGGTCGCCACCGGCGCCCGCGCCGGGGCCCACCCCCGGTCCTTGGCGCGTTGCCCCTTGGGACTGGTGGGCCGGAACACCCGCGGCTCCCGCCCTGGCTTTACCGGCCTGGGTGCCGGCGGGGCGTCGTGACCGAAGTCAGCCAACAGCGTGGCTACGTCCCGGCCGGTACTCGCCCGGCGGGCGCGAGGGGTGCGACTGCGTGGAGTGTCCATCCTCAGGTCGCTTTCCGGGTCAGGCTGATGCCCATCGGCACCACCGAGGCGGCGAAGGCCACGTCGTGAGCCAGGTCCAGGCGCAACGGGGCGAACCCGGCGCGCCGGATCGCCGAGTCCAGGCGCCGGCCCGCCTCGGCCGCCCGGACCGTCTTAGGCACCGTGACCGTAGCGACGGCGTAGGGGACGATCAGGGAGTTGCCGCGGGCCAGCTTGGACTCCAGGCGGCGCACCTTCTCGCTCTCGTCGATGTTCTTGGTGCGCCGCTTCATCCGTGCCGCGACCCGCAACGACTGCCCCAGGTCGGCACCGAACTCGCTGTTGGCCGACGCCCGGTCGGCCCGGCCCGGCGGCACCAGGGGGTAACAGACCATGAAACTGCGCCGCTCCCCGTCCTGGTGCGCCGACAGGACCGGGGCCAGCGCCCCCATCGCAGCCCCCTTCACCGGCAGCTTGATCGTGGAGGAGACCGAGTTCCAGGCGTCGTGGGAGTAGTGCCGCACGGCGGCGTCAGCACCGGAAGGGCCGGCCAGCTCCCACGGCACGCAGGTGTTCACATCGTCGTCGGTCTGTCCGGCAGCCAGCGCGTCGATGATGGTCGCCCGGTCCCCCGGGGCGAACCCCGTCCGGCACGCATGAGCCAGCTGGGGGCTGGTCAGCCACTCCACGGTCGAGACGCCCAGGCCGCCGCGCAGGTGAGACTCAACCTCGGCGATCGCGCCGTACAGGGCCCTGGCGCGACCGTTGACTCCCCCGCCGTACTCCCGGGCCACCTTGCCCAGCCGTGACTCGGGCACCACGACGGTGACGTACTGCTCGGTACGCACCGTCGCGGCGGTCAGCGACTCGTGCAGGTCGTCGTTGATCGCCGTGACCTGGGCTGGGGCGTTGCCCGTGCGGTGGCGACGCACCCAGTCGGTCCGCTCGGCACCGTCCTCAGGAACGGTGCGGACCATGAAGATGACCTCGGAGACCAGCTCGGCCCGCACGGCCGCGTCGAGCAGCTCTGCCAGGCCCTGCCCGTAGACCTGCCGATCCTCGAGCTCGGCCATGCCCAGCCCCGGATGGACGATCGAGGCGGTGACCGCCCAGGTCCTTATCGAGTGGTTCTGAATCAACGCGACCCGACGGTGGGAGTGCCCTGTCGGTGGGCCCTCGTGGATCACGACGCTGGCCAGGACCCCCGGCAGGTCCGCCTGCTCCTGCTCCTGGGCCTGCCCGGTGGTGGCCCGCGCCCGGAACCGGGTCCACCCGGCCAGGGTCCCGGCCGCCAGGGACACGGTCGAGGTGATCCACCCGGTCATCGACCGACCCCTGACCGGGACGGCCACGACACCGAACAGCAACCCCCAGCCGAGGATGGACAGGCCCACCGCGGCCCAGTCCTGCTTGGAGATCGACCAGGCCACCGGCAGGACGGCTGCGGCCAGGAGGCCGAGCTGGAGGCCGGTGAGGCCGAAGAACCACCCGATGCGGGCGCGGGTGTGGTCGCGGTAGACGGTCATCGTGGGGTCCTCCTGCGGGCGGCTTGGGTGGGTCGCTTCCTAAAGCGGCGCTGCAGCCACCAGGGACTCATCACTTCGCTGCTCCTGCGGCCGCTCCGGCCGCTCCGGTGCCGCCGGCGCCTCCGGCGGCACCGGCCGCACCGCCGCCGCTGGGCGGGGGGAGCGGACCAGCGCCGGTGCTCGGGTTGGTCTGCGCCGGGGGTGGCGCCTGGACTGCTCCCCCACCGGCTTCACCGCTGCCACCGCTGCCACCGCCGGTGTCCTCGCCGCGTTGTTCGGGGTGGCTGGCTCGTCGGCGGCCACCGCCCGTCCTGGCCGGCTGGAAGTCGGGGACATAGGTGTTGTGCCCGGCACCCATCTGGTTGGACACGTCCGCGCCGATGGCCGCGCCCCGGGTGCCGGCGGACACCATCGCCTCGACGCCGAGACCGATCGCCGTACCGACGGCGCCGGCTGCCGGGCCGATGGCGAAGCCGCCCTTGGAGGCCGCGTTGCTCGTGGCCTTGGCGGCCCGCTGGTTGGCCTCTCCTTCGGCGGAGACCTCGCTGGCCGAACGGCCGTGACTGTCCACGCTCGAGGCGGCATTGGACGTCCCCACGGCCCGGCCGGCTAACCCACGCAACCCGCCCTGAGCCTCGTACCCGGCACGCATCGCGGCCCCGGAGGAGGTGCCGGGGTCGACGAAGGCCAGGAGCTTGAACAGTGCGAGGGGGGAGAACGCGGCAATGCAGATCAGGAACACCCCGGGGATCGCGGTGCCGATCGTCCTGGCCAGCCCATCGGCCTCGCCTTCGACAATGCCGGTGGTCAACGAGATCCCCAGGCCGAGGACCAGAGCGACCAGCACCGGGGTGAACGCGGCCGCGTGGAACCACCGGAACGACTTCCAGAACCATGACCGTGAGAACCCGCTGGCCAGGCCTGCCGCGGCGATGGGTCCGGTGGCGACCAGCACCAGCAGGGCCCCGGCCCGGGTCAGCATGACCAGCAGGAACCCGATCCCGGCCAGCCACAGGAACAGGCCCATGAACCCCAGGACGGTGGCCAGCACCGTGTCGGTGATGTCCTCGGTGGCGATGATGAAGACCTCGGAGGGCTCCCAGTGGGCGAACAGCTCCACCCCGAACATGGCCTGCATCAAGGACCGGGTCAGACCCTGGGCGGCGGCCAGGATCATCACGCAGTACCCGATCCAGCCGGCGAAAACGACGACGAACTGCGCGACCCCGACCGCGGCCTGGGCGAGGTCTGCGCCGTCCCGGCGCCAGGCGGCCAGGCCCAGCTGGGCCATAGCCAGGATCAGGACCAGCGCCAGGGCCAGCCAGAACGTGATCCGGTACACGTCCCCGGCCGGGCCGGCAGCGGTGATGTCCGGGGTGAGGATCGCGTCCACGAAACCTAGGACGGTGCGCAGGAACCATAGGCCGCCCATCCAGATCCCAAGCATGATGGAGGTCCAGGCGTCTGCCACCAGCTCGCCGACGGCCTTGCCCGCCAGGTACTCGAACGGGTTCGGGATACCGAACATGGCCCACCTCCTTGTGTCGTCTGCTCAGTGGTTGTGGACCCAGGGCCGCCACCCGGCGCGCGCGGCCAGATCGGTCCCGGGCCAGGTCGAAGGGGCCGGTGAGACCGGGTGCGTGGGGTCGATCACCCACCGGTCACCGGTCCAGGTCATGGCCTCGCAGTGCCCGTAGGCGACCCGCGCCTCCTCCACCAGGCGTGCCCACAGTTCCAGCAGGACGCAGGCCAAGACCCAGTCCTGCCCGTCGGTCCCTTTGACCTGACCGGCCGCCGGGGTCGCGGTCACGACAAGGCCGCTCTCCTTGACCTGTCCGCTCTGCTGGGCGGCGGTGAGGAAGTCGGTGACGTTCCCGGTCATCACCCAACCGGCTGGGTCAGCCTCACCGGTGGACCAGGACCGGTAGACCTCATGCGTGACTGGCACGGACATGCCCTGGATGACAGCGACGTCGATCGCGGCCAGCTGCGCCAACGCACCCTCCGGGGTCTGGGGGTACCCGGTCGGGATCCCCAGCGGTCCTGTCCCTGTCGGTGAAGGGATGGCCAGGGGTTCGACGAGGCTGGTGGCCACTTGTCCTTCGCGGTAGGCGCGCGGGTCGTCCACGGTCAGCATCTGCGCCTCGGCGATCAGCTCGCGCCGGACCTGCCCGGCCTGCGGCAAGCTGGCCTCCTCCAGCACGATCGGCAGCGACGCCGTGTCCTGCCCCACCGTCTCGGGCTGGTCACCGGTCAGGACCTGCCAGATGAAAAAACCCAGGCCGGCCAGCACCGCCAACCCGGTACCCAGGGCTCCGGCGAGGATGGTCAGCAGCCTGCCCCTCCCCCACCCATGCGGTGTCGTCGTGGACATCTCAGACGCACCCGGTGCCCATCATCGCGTCCAGGATCCCCGGCAGGATCAGGTAGGCGATCACGGCTATGAAGACGATGACTAGCCCGATGATGCCGCCGGTGCTGGCGTGCGGCATACCGAACATGCGGCCGCCGGCGATAGCGCCGACGGCGATGATGACCCCGAGGAAGAACAGGATGCCCACGCCCCACAGGACGTAGCCAAGGATGTTGTCGACGTGGACCTGTGCGCCCGGGGGTGCCTGAGGGCAGACCTGCGCGAGGATCGTGGCTGCGTGCAACGGCGCGGCGGTCGGGGCCTCAACGAACATGGTTATCGCCTTCCTTGTGGTGGTGGGATCCCTCGCGGTCGACCAGTGCCGCACGGGGGCGGGCGGTGTCAACGGCCGCGTCGGCCGTGGGGGCCGCGTGGGGGGTGGGCCGGACATCCGGCCAGGTGTCGCTTAGCCCTGCCAGGGCGAGAATGCGAGCACCGGCGTCCACCAGGGACGCAGGCAGGGGTGAGGTGTCCAGGCCCCGCACAGCCAACGCCGAGCAGGGGGGCACCATCACCATGGACCGGGCCAGCAGGTCCTGGACCTGCGGGCCGGGGGTACCGGTCACCTGCCGCGGCCAGCGACGCCGGGCCGGTCCGCGCACGGCTACGACCAGCCGCCGGTGCGCCGGTCCGGGGCCCAGGTCTTGCAGCATGTGCAGTGCCGCGTCCAGGCGGGTCATCCCGGGTACGGTCGCGGTGGTGACTAGCACCACCACCCGTGACCCGGCCAGGGCTGCGGTCAGCCACCCGTGCGCCCAGGCCAGCACGTGCACGCCCCAGCCCGCGTCCAGCACCACTGGCACCTGCCCCGTCTCCCTCAAGCTACCCGTACCACCCGTGCCGGCTTCGGGGCCTGGGTAGGGCTGCGGCGGCGGCAGGTGCGCCGGTCCGGGGTGGTCCTGGACGAGCCGATCGATGACGACGTGGTCGCGGTGACCGCGGACCCATCCGGCGCCGACCGGGCCTAGCTCGGCGGTCGCTGCCCCGGACAGTCCGCTGCTCCCGGCGCCGGCGGCGTCCACCACCCGCACCGGCCTCCCGGCAGCGGTGGCCATCGCCAGGGCCACCGTGCTGGCCCCGGCCGACCCGTGGCACCCAAGCACGGTGATCAGCACCGGCGGGCACCAGCCGGTCCCGTTCTCACCCCCCGGCTCATACGGCTCGATCAGAGCCTGCGGGTTACTGGGCCAAGGAGGGGTCGACCCGGCGGTAGTGATGACGTGCCGGAAGCATCCGTCGGCAGCCGCGTGCCAGGCCGCCCGCAGCTCAGGCACCGACACCACCCCCCGAGAACTCCGGGGGTCGGCGTGCTGGCCGGAGGGGATGGTGGTGAGGTCCATGTGCTCCGGATGCGTCCCGGGAACGGGTGCGGGGTTCACGTGCTCACGCCCTGGGGTGCGTAGGTGGCGCGAAGCGCCTCCAGGGCACGGTGGGCCCGGCGCACGACCGTGGTGTGCGACATGCCCCGGTCTGCCGCGACCCGGGCGGTGGAGGCCCGGGACAGCAGCCCCGCCCGGCCGTAGCTGATGGCCCTGGTGCAAGCGTGCTCGGACAGGGCCAACAGCACGTGGCACTCTTCCGGGGTCACCACCCCGGCCTGACGGGCCTGGCCCAGCAGACCGTGCAGCCGGTCGACCGCAGCCGGGCACGTGCCCTCCCCGGACGGGCCGGCCAGCAGGTCCAGGTCATGGGTGGGTCGCTCTCGCTGCGCGCAAGTGGTGGTGATGCCCAGGTCACGCAGCACCTCCCGGCGGGTGTTCCTCAGCACCGTGGGCGCGACCCGCACGCCCTTGGACCAGGCCAGGGTGCGGGCGCTGATCCACAACTGCGCGGCGACCAGCTCATCGACCTGCTCACTGAACGACGCCAACCGGGCGGCCACCCGCACCGCGCCCGGCATCAGCACCCACAGCAACGCTCCGGTGGCGGTTCTGTCCCCGCCCCCGTCCGGGGCACCGAGCCGGGCCAGCGCCAGCAACACCTCGTTCGCCCGAGGCGGGGCCGCGTCCAACGCCCAGGCTCGCAGGCCGGGCAGGTCCACCCCCACCCCCAGCACCGGGTCCTGCGCCACCCACCGGTTCCACCGTGAACACGCCTGCAGGTACAGCTCGCCCTCGGGTGCCTGCAGACCCAGTTGTCGTGCCACGCTCATCGTGTGCTCCTGTCTTTGTGCGGTCACGAGGAGCAGGCTGGGACCAGGACGTCCCCGGCAACGTCCCCGGAAACGTCCCTACCCCCACCAGCGACGCCCAGAGACGCCGACATCACCGCAGGTCACAGGGCGTCCCTGGACGTCCCTGGATTCACCCCTCGACACAGGCCCGTACAACCACGGACGGTGCGGCCGCATGGTTCCCGTCCAGGCGGCGCACGGGCGTATGGGAGGCCTGGGACAGCGTCCTGGAGGATGCGAGCGTGGAGACGCAGCTTGCCTACGTTTGGTCGAATCCCCTGGGTCTCATGAGTAGGGCGTGGGAGCTGTGGAGCCTGCGACGCGGCATGTGACACAGGCCGGCGAATCGGACGCCCGAGGGACGCCCTTGGGGGACGAGCCTCGATGATTCACGGTGGTGACGTGAGTGCTTGACCTCGGATCGCGGACCGCGCCACAGTGGGCCGGATTGCCAAGGGGCTGGGCGCACCTTCCAGGGAATTCAGTCGAGCAGCCCGGCCCGGCGCGCGGCGGCGACAGCGGCCGTGCGGCTGTCCACCCCGAGCTTGCCGAAGGCATGGACGAGGTGGGTCTTGACGGTGGCCTCGCTGACCATGAGCTCACGGGCGACCTCCCGGTTGGACCGCCCCTGGGCCACCTGGCGCAGCACCTCCAGCTCTCGGGGCGAGAGCTCTGCGCGGCGCACGCGCATCGTCTCGACGACGCGCTGCTGGAGGTCCGGGCCGAGCACCGACCTGCCCCGCGCGGCGGTCTGGATGGCGGCCACGATGGCGGCCGGGTCGGCGTCCTTGAGCAGGTAGCCGGCTGCGCCGGCCTCCACCGCCCGGACGAGGTCGGCGTCGTGGTCGTAGGTGGTCAGGATGATCAGGGGGGTGGGCAGCGTCCGCGCCACCTCGACCCCGTCTGGACCGTCCCCCAGGCGCAGGTCGCACAGGACGACGTCCGGCCTCAGCTCTGCCGCTAGCTCCACTGCACGGTAGCCGTCGGCGGCCTCGCCGACCACCTCGATCTCGGGCTGCGCTGAGAGCAGGGCGGTCAGCCCGGCCCGGACGACCGGATGGTCGTCCACGACGAGCACCCTCACCGTGTTCATGACGCGGCCGCCCTGGGCAGGAAGGCGCTGATCGCGGTGCCGGCGCCGGGGTCGGACTCGACGTCGAGACCGCCGCCCAGCTCCCGGAGCCGCTCGCGTGAGGCCCGCAGGCCGTAGCCCCCGCGGGCCACGCCGCCGCGGCCGTCCTCCTGCTCGACCCGGGCCGGGTCGAAGCCGACGCCGTCGTCGACGACGTCCAGCCGGACCAGGTCCTCCGCCTCGGCCAGCGTCACCACGACGCGCCTGGCCCGGGCGTGCTGGCGCACGTTGGCCAGCGCCGCTTGGGCGGTCCGCAGCAGCGTGACCTCGAGCACGGGCGGCAACGCGGTCAGGTCACCCTCGACCCGCACCTTCCCATCCACGCCTGTCTCGTCGGTGAATCGGGCGGTGATCCGCTCCAGCGCCTCGGCCAGCCCGGACTGCAGCGGGGCGGGGGCAAGAGCCCCGACGACCCGCCGCGCCTCCTCGAGGTGCTCAGCGGCGCTGGTCTCGATCTGCCCCAGCAGCCGGCGGTGGGCGCCGAGGTCGTCGGTCGCGCGGCCAGCCCGGGCCAGCAGCAGGATCGAGGAGAAGCCCTGGGCGAGGGTGTCGTGGATGTCCCGGGAGAGGCGGGTCCGCTCGGCGATGACACCGGCCGTGCGCTGGGTCTGCGCCAGTTCGGCCTGGAGCTGCTCGGTCTCCTCCTGCGCCGCGACGAGCGAGGCGACCAGCTCCTGGCGCTCGATGCTGTCCCGGACGACCTGCCCCATGCCGCGGGAGAGGGCCAGGGCAAAACCCGCCCCGACGCTGGGGCCGATGACCGAGGCTGCCGTCCACCCGTCCGCGTGCCCGCCGCGCCCGATGACGACACCGAGGACGAGCAGGCTCAGCGCGACGGCCCAGCGCAGCGGCAGTAGGTGACCGGCGAGCAGCCACAGGCTGAAGGCCACCCAGACCATGTCTGCGGAGACCACAACCGTGAGCAGCCAGCAGGCCACCAGCCCGACCAGCCACCAGCCACCCCACCGCCCGGAGCGACCACCAGGTGCACCCCCGTCCACCGACGCGAGCCGGACGGAGGCGAGTCGTGCACCCAGGGCGTACCAGCCGAGCAGGAGCAGGACGGTGAGCAGGAGCGGCAGCGTCGGGGCGCCGGTGGTGAGTGCCCGGACCATCCCGACCACGACGAGGACCGCGAGCAGGACGTGCTGCACGAGCACGAGGCCGCGGATCTTCATGGTCGGGGTGCTCACCCTGATCATCGTGCCAGCGATGGCGGAGTCACCGCGCCAGCGCCGGCCGGGGGTTCGCCTGCGCTGACCGGCCGGCCTCCCCGGGCTCTTGCCGCTGCGGGTGGCTCGGCCACCAGAACCGGTCACCGAGCAGGGTGATGACGGCCGGCACGATGAGGGTCCGCACCAGCAGTGTGTCCCCGACGATGCCGATGCCGACGATCAGGCCGATCTGGCCGAGGGTGACCAGCGGCAGTACGCCGAGGGCGGCGAAGACGCCGGCCAGGACGATCCCGGCGCTGGTGATGACCACGCCCGTCGCGCTGACCCCGAGCACGGTGGCCTCCCGGGTGCCGTGCACCGGCACCTCCGAGCGGACCCGGTGCACGAGGAAGATCGTGTAGTCGATGCCGAGCGCGACCAGGAACAGGAAGGCCAGCAGCGGCACCGGGGTGTCGAGCGCGGGGTGGCCGAGAATCTCCCGGCTGGCCCAGGCACCGGCCCCGATGGCGGCCACGGAGCTGGCCACGTTGATCGCGAGCAGGACCAGCGGGGCCACTAACGATCGCAGCAGCGCGGCGAGCGCGAGGGCGACCACGGCCAGCACGAGCGGTGCGACAACGAGCAGGTCACGCCAGGTCCCGTCCTGGACGTCGACCTCCTCTGCGGGGGCACCGCCGACCAGGGCGTGCGTCCCGGGCACGGCATGCACCGCCTCGCGCAGACCGGTCACCAACTCCCGCTCGGCGTCAGAGCCGGGGGTGGCATCGCCGACCACGGACAGGGTCGCGATCTCGCCGGCACTGGTCCTCCCGGTCGGCCCCGGGTGCACCTGGTCGACTCCGGGGTATGCGGTGACCGTCGCCTCGACCTCCTCGAGGTGGGCAGCGTCCGTGACAACGACGAGCGGGGCGGACGCGCCGGCCGGGAAGTGCGCGGAGATGGTCTCCAGCGCCTCGCCGGACTCCGCCGCGACTCGGAAGCGCTCCGTCTGGTTGAGCCCAACCTCGGTGCCCACCAGGCCGGTGGCCATCACTGCAAGCACGACTGCCCCGGCGGCGAGCACGCGCCACGGGTGCCGGACGACGCCGGCGGCGACTGAGCCCCATACCCCTCGGCGGTGCGGGGCGTCCGTCGAATGCTCGGTCATGGACCCGGCCGGGCGGGGGACGAAGGGCCAGAAAGCGCCGCGGCCGACGACGGCGAGGGCGGGAGGGAGCACGAACAGGGCGAACGCCAGGGCAACCAGCAGACCGGCCGCGGCGGCGACCCCCAGGCCCCGGGTGCCCGGGATCACGGCCAGCACGAGCGTTGCGAGCGCGACGACGACCGACAGGTTGCTGGCCAGGATGGAGGGTAGGGTGGCTCGCCAGGCGACGGCGAGAGCGTCCCGGTGGTCGGTGTGTCGGCGCAGTTCCTCGCGGTACCTGGAGATGAGCAGCAGTGCGTAGTTGGCGCCTGCGCCGAAGACTAGGACGCTGATGATGCCGGTGTCGAAGGACAGCCCCAGCCGCTCCCCCAGCTGGGCAGTGAGCACGGCCGCGACCCGGTCCGCCAGGCCGACGACGGTGATCGAGACGAGCCAGAGCACCGGGGAGCGGTAGGTCAGCAGGAGCAGGAACCCGACCACCCCGATAGTGACGAGCAGGAGGCGCGTATCGGCGCCGTCGAAGGAGGCGGCGAGGTCGGCACCAAGGGCGGGACCGCCGGTGGTCTGGGCGATGAGCCCGTCGGGGAGGTCGACTGTGACCGCGTCGCGGACACCGTCGGTCACGGCCCGCAACGCGGCATTGTCGTCTCCCGCCACCTGCACCGGCACCTGGAGCAGGGCGGCCTCACGGTCGACGCTGGGGATCGGGCCGACGACCTCGACGACGGCTCTGGGCAGGCCGGCACCCAGCTGACCAAGCTCGCCGAACTGCGCGTCGGTCAGCGCCTGCCCGTCTGCGCGCGTCACGACGACCACGAGTTGCTGGACGTCGCTGCCGGGAAGCTCGGTCAGGAGGTCCTCGACCTGGGCGGACTCGGATGCGGGCGGGACGGCGCTGTGGTCGTTGGTGACCTCGGCGCCCTGGAGGCCGCCCACCATGCCGGCGGCGACGATGACGGCGAGTAGCAAGGACATCCATGCGCTGCGGCGTCCGGTGAGCAGCCGGGCGATCATCGGGTCTCGACCAGGCTGTCGGGCTCCTCGACCCGGCCAGCCGGACCGGCCTCAGACCGGGCCTGGGCCGACCGCACGGAACGGCCGACCGCCAGCAGCAGCAGGACGAGGGCGGCGGTGAGCGTCATGTGACCCAGGCCGGAGACGCCGGCGAGGGCGGCGTGGTCGGCCCAGGACACCTCCATGGCCTGCAGGGCGCCCTTGAATGCAAGCATGCCGACGGTGAGCACCAGACCGGCGTTGAACAGGTGCAGACCCCAGCGCATGCGGCGGTCGGCGGTCAGCCCGGGCAGGACGACCGCGAGTGCGAGCAGCACGAACATGAAGACCGTGCCCCAGACGAGGGCGTGGGTGTGGACAAAGGCGAGCTGGGTGCGGCCGGTGAACTCCAGGAGTTTGGTGACCTCCCGGTAGGCCAGGCCCCCGACCAGCCCGACCACGGTCCAGACGACGGCAAATCGGTAGATGAGTCGAAGCATGTCTTCGACGCTACGGTCGCGTGGGCGCCGCCACCGCCCGCGGACCTCAACCCTTTGGTTGATCCTGTCCCGCTCCCGCTGCTGCGGTCAGCCAAACGAGCACCCGGGGGACTGCTGCACGGACAGGTGACAGTGGTTTAGTCACCACCCGCAGCGGCAATACAGGATGGAACCTGCGAGTGGTCGTCTTCATCGGAGAGAGACGTAGACGGGCGGGTAGGGAGGAAGCAGTTTTGAACACGGATTCGATGATGATGGGTTTGATGGGTGGCTTCGGGCTGATCTGGGCCAGCGGACTTCTGTGGGTCTTGACCCGCTGGTCCGCTAGTGAGCAGCTCGGGAGCAACCCTGTGGCCGGCATCCGCACGGCAGCCACCACGGCGTCATCCGAAGCGTGGACTGCTGGCCACCGAGCCGCGCTCCCATGGGCACGTCGAATCGGAGTGTTCGGGATGATCCTGGGCGTCGCGCTCGTGGCCACGGCCTTCCTGCCCGTTGCTGGCGGCTCCAAGTCACAGGTTCCCCACCCGCTATCCGTTGCATTCTTCGCGGTCGGCTATGGCGGGTTGCTGCTGGGCTGCGTGCCGCTCGTCCGCACCGCCAACAAGGCCGCGCGCCAAGCCCAGCCCGAACGGTGACGACTGCAGTGATGGATCTGACCCAATGCGGCAATACAGGGTGCTTTTCAAGCGCACGAATGAGGCCAGTGGGACGCGACAGAGTCCTGTGCCATCCTAAGTTCTCAGCAGGTGGGTTAGGCGCGGCGCCTGGCCCCCGGCGTCCTTGCGTCGGCGGAGGCGGTAGGTCCGCTCGATCCAGGTGGCGATCGCGATCCGTAGTTCCTAACGAGTGGACGGTCCACCATCAAGTCGGTGATTCGTCGCGGAGTGGTTGGGTGCGGCCTTACCCCTAGCCCGGCTCCCAGCCGGAACGCTCCATCAGGCGGCGGCCGAGTTCGTCGATGAACCGGTCACCACCCTCTGCCACCCAACGCTGGTCGAGCTCCCGGTGCATCCTCTCCTGCCGGGGCGACGGGTCCTCGCCACGGCCGAGCTCATCGAAGGCGCGGGTCGCCAACTCCACGAGAGCAGCCAGGTCAGGCCGGTCAAACTGGCGCAACGCGACGCCGACGTCGTCGTAGCGCTCGTGGAAGCCGGCGCCGAGCAGGTCGAAAGTCGCCGGGATCAGTCCTCCGGTGTCCCGGATCGACCGCTGCAGTGCCGCGAGCGCGCCGTAGCCATAGGCCTCGTCGCCCTTGTCCAGCAGGCCGCTCTCGTAGGCGTCGTCGGCCCACTCCTGGAAGTTGATGAAATCGGTGTCGGTGCGTGTGGTCATCGTCGCTCCCTTGCCGTGGGCCCAGCTCCTGACGAACCGCGGCCGGTACCGCACCCTATCGAGGACATCCGGCCGCTCGCCGGTCCAGCATCTGGCGAGAGTCCTAACGACCTCGGCCGGCGCCCGTCAGCGACTCGCCATAGCCGACGAGCCCCGGACAAGCTTCTAGACCGGGCCCCCGAGGGACATCCGTGCCCGAGCGCACCCGCGCTCAAGCTCACGTATGCCAAGCCATGCCAAAGGCGGCATTTCCGTGCGTTTGTCTGGCCTTCCTGCAGCCAGGCCTCACGCCGAGCGCAGCAGCGCGCGGAGGGTTCGTTGGGCCAGCCGGAAGAAGGTCGGGTTGGAGTGCTCGTAGTAGTGCAGGCCACCGATGGCCATCTCGAAGGCCCAGCCACGCCCTCGTTGACGTGCGTCCTCGTCGACGGCCATTGCTTCGTGGAACCGGCTCCGCTGCGGTTCGTCGAAGACAGTCCACGCCGGCTGCAGGTCGGCCGCGGGATCGCCCATCACCGGTTCAGAGACGTCGATCAGGCCGCTGAGCCTGTCGCCGTGAAGGAGGAGGTTCCCGGGCATCGGGTCGCCGTGGATGGGCACGGGGTGCCCCTGGTGCGGAGCGGCGGCCAGTGCGCTCTCCCAGATGTGCGTGGCAGCGCCCTGGTCGACCAGGTGGGCACTTCGCTGGATTGAGGCGCGCACCCACTCGGAATCGGCGAGCGGCCGGCCACCACGACCGTTGTCGCTCCATCTTGGCCGCTCGGCGGGCAACATGCGGATGGTGCGGAGCAGTTGCGCCAGGTCATCGGCGAGGGCCGCCGAGTCGAATGACCCGGGTGCCTCGAGCAGGACGTGGTCGAGCGAGCGGCCTGGCAGCCAGGTCCAGACGGACCACGTCCCCTCGTACCCGGAGAAGGGCCTGCCCACCCCGACCAGCTCGGGAACGCAGACCGGCAGAACGCCGGCCAGAGCGCGCGCGTATCGGCCCTCCCGGCGGATGCGGTCGTGGTGAACTTGGCCGGCATCTGGGACGAGAGGAAGGCGCGCCACGAAGTCGTCACCAACCCGGAACGGTGCGACGACAGTTCCAGCCGATGGCACGGCCCAGACGGGCTGACCGGCCAGATCGGGAAACTGGCTCGCGATAGCTCGAGACAGCTCCGGGATCGGCACCCGAACCTGCCCCTCGTGCATCACGCGGCCAAGGTCCCACAGGAGCGGATACTGCGCCACCGCATTCCCTCGACGGCGTCGCTGGGGAGAGTGTCCGCGGTCCACAGTCAAGATCCGGGGCGCGGCAGATCCGGATGGCCGCAGCGCAGGTATCAGGGGCGAGGGCGTGCATTCGGCGATTGTGGGGCGCTACTCGTCTGCCGAACTTGCTGTGGAGATCACGTCCAGGTCGCGCACGGCATAGCGGTGGTGCTCCCACTCCTCCTCCAGGATGGTGCGCAGGCATGAGAGGACCGTCTCCTCGTAGTCCGGTGCGTGGGGATTCTTCCGAGGCTGCGCGAGGATCTCCGCAGTCGCGGCGGCAAGGAACTCGCGGACCATCCTCTGCCGGTCGCCGCGCGCCTCCATAACCTCCGCGAGTGACGGCGCCTGGACGGAGAAGACGCCGTCGGCGTAAGCGTCGCTGTTGTTGTCCTCGTCGGGCAGGCCTGCCGGGTGGTAAGGCTGCGCTTGCCCGAGAATGGCCTTACCGAGCCAGGTGTCGGTTGCCATGACGAGGTGGCGAAGCGTCTGGGCCAATGACCACTCGCCGTCGATGGAGGCGTCGATGGCGCCGGCCGGCATCGCGCTGGCGCGGTCGAGGGTCGCCACCCAGGTCCGTTCGATTGCGGCCCACGCCGCGCGCAGGCCATCAGGATCTTCGGCCGTGCGCAGCTCTCGGCCCGGGAAGCGCCGGTTCAGCTCGGCGTCGACCAAGGGCACAACGTCGACACCGTTGACGAGGAGCCTGCTGTCGCCCTCCAGGAGCCAGGGAGAGTCGATCTCCATTCCGGCGACATCGCTTCCGCGTACGACAACGTCGCCCAGGTCGCAGCCCACGAACCGAGATCCCCGCAGGCTCCTGCTCTTGAAGATCCTGTCCCGTAGGACCTCCGGTTCGCTGGCGCTCATGTGCCAAATCTGCCACAGGGCGCCTCAGAACATCGCGGCCCGCGGCAGAAGCGGGCGTCCGTGCGGGTCGCTTGCACGATGGGTACTAGAGGACCGATGCCCGCGCAGAGTAGGGACCTCGTTGCCAGCGAGCGTAGAACGCGGAAGGATCCTGGTGACGCTCAAGAAGGAATGCCACCCAGGGGCGTCGCTGTCAGTGCTGCTCGAACCCTGCTCGGGTGTAGAGGGCATGGGCTGCCGGCGAAGTGCCGTCGCCGAAGCGCAGTGAAAGGGTGGCGTCCCCGGCCGCGGCGCAGGCATGGACCGCTTCGTCGAGCAGGGCTTGACCGACGCCCATCCCTTGTACGTCGGGATGGACGAAGAGGTCGATGATGAAGGGCCCATCCAACTCTGGATCCCATATCGACTTTTCGACCACCAGGATCGCCCCCACGGGCCGACCCTGGAGGGTGGCGACCCGGGTGAGGTCATGCCGAAGCGTCCCGAATTCGCCGGCGAAGGTATCGTCCACCTCCTGTTGGGCATCGCTCAAGTTGGAGGCTGCAACACCGGGCGGGTATGCCGCGAGGTAAGCGGTGGCGAGGGGGTCGCGATCAGACGTCTGGATCGCGCGCAACTCGACAGCCTCGATGTTGACGGGGGTAGTTGTGCGCCCGGTTAGGGACAGCGTCATGAGGTCAGAGGGCATAATTGTTCCGTTCGTGTAGATGGAGGTTGATCGGGGCGTCATCAGGAACGGAACATGGGCCCGATAGTAGGCGATCTTACGCCGGCTCGCGCGACCCGCGGCAAAGTCGGACGAGCGTAGCCGTCCTCCACGCGGCAGATGAGTGCGTCGGGATCGCGACTCGCGTCTCGGCGCGTTGGAAGGTGCGTGGTCAGGGTCGCCCCTTGCGCAGGTCGTCCAGCCACGCCGCTCAACCCTCAGCGCCGTTCACCCGGCAGCCCCGCGACCTGCACACGACACAGCACCAGCGGTCACACCGGCTCCGGTCAGGCCCCGGACCAGCGTCAAGACGACCACCGATCGGCAGAAGATTACCGCTTACGTACCTGCGGACACTGCGGCTCAGGCCCGCGCAGCGATCCGGCACGTACCCGTGGCCGTGCACGGGTACCGCAACGTCTCAGAGCTCGTGGCCGACGCCCTGGCCCGTCTGGTCCAGGATCTCCAGGACAAGCACAACGACGGCCAGCCATGGCCGCCGGCCGAGGCCGGCGACGTCCCCCGCGGGCGTCCCGCCAACTGATCCAACCACCGCGAGAGGGACGAGGAGGCGCCCAGGATGCCAGTCTGCGACGGATGCAAAAACAACCCAGGTCACGGGCCGCAGGAGTGTGACGATGCTCAGCACCCTGGGCGCACTTACGACTCGTGTCCGTGCCAGCACCGCGCTCCGGTTGACCAGGAGGAGGCAAACGACTCGTGACCGATGTTCGACTGTCCGTAACCAAACTTCGCTACGGCGAGAGCCCGGAGAGCCCGTTAAAGCCACGTACAACTAGCGGATGAGAGCCAGTTGCTGAAGCCTACGCGTGATGCGGTCCGCGAACTGTGGACAGTTGGACTTGCGGAGGGCTCCAGCGAAATCGTAGTCCGGTGTGCCGACCTTCGTGCGATGTGCGATCTGTGCCTGCAGCACGACCTGAACCAGCGTGGGATCCGCATCGTCGACGAGGAGAAAGAGGTCATCGGGATGGTAGATCTCGTACTGGAACCGATCACTGATGACCTCGTCGAGCTGGAGGAAGCCGGTGTCTGCTGTTACCAGGATGTCAACCTGGCCGTCCGTTGCAGCAGCATGGACATGCCTGTCGAACGGGTCTTTAATGGTGGTTTCCTCTTGGCCGTGCCCGTAGTCATCGATTCTGTCGTCCATAATGTTGACAATCTTGTCGCGAATCTTGGTGACGTCGACGCCGGGGAGGTCAGGGTACATTCGCCGGACCGTATGGATCGTTTCGGCGAGGGTGTCTTCGGTGTAGTGCAGCGAGAACAAGTCCGCGTTCCCGTGCAGGCGGAGCTGAAGCAGCCAGTCCCTAAGTGTCTTGGGAGCAAGCGCGCAAGCATCCACTAGTACCCGGTAAGCCACGGGGCCAACCATAGGCCCCGTGGCTGACCGAGTCAGTCTGTGATGCCGAGCTCGTCCTCAAGGGCAAGCAAATCGGTCATCGCCTGCCGCTGCCGCTGCAGCTTCTCTCGCTTGAAGCGGTGGACGTCCTCACGCCGAAACCGTGTGTGGGTTCCGACCTTGTGGCTCGGGATCTCTCCTGCGTGCGCGTGACGCATCAGTGTGGGGCGCGAGATCCCGATGATCTCCGCTGCCATCGTGGAGGTGAGCACCTCAGGGATCGTTGACACCGTCACGGCGTGCCCTTCGGCCAAGCTCTGGACCACACGCTCAAGGACAGTGCGCAGCTCGTCACCGATCTTGGTGGGCTGGAGGGGTGAGCTGCTCTTAGGGCTCAGGTCGAGGGCAGCCTTCGCCTGGTGGGTCACCTCCGGCTGCGCCACGATCTGGTCGGTGCGCTGGAGCGTTGCAACCATGGAACTCTCCCTTCTGTTGCGCTTGCAAGTGTGCCACCCTACAGATGTAAGTGCAAATCTGATCAGGTCGGGTTCGCTCACCAGGCTGCGGCTCTCACAGCGCGTCAAGGGGACGGCCGGGGGCCGTTTACTCGTGGCGGATCTGCGTCGTGGTTGAAGTGGCGCCGACCAGCCAACTGGCTGCCGCGGCAGCCACGCTAGTCAATCCCAGACCAAGGAGTACCGGCCACAACCCTCCGAGGGCCACCCAGGCAGGGGCCGCACCCGGGATGATCAGCAGGGCGCTCAGCACCCCGAGCAGCAAGGCCAGGGTGGACAACGAGGCGAGTGGGGTCAGAATGGCCAGCAGAGATGCTCGGCGCAGAGTGACCACGCGCGCACCGGCGGCCCACAGGACCGATGTCGTGCGAGCGCGCTCCAGGTGGCCCGAGACAGCGCCGGTGAACACGGAGGCCGCGGCCGTGAGCAGAGTGAGCGCAGCCCCCCAGCTCATCAGTAAATAATAACGTCTCAGTCCACCATCGAAGCCCTGTTGCGAACTCTCCCGTGTGGCCACTTCCGCGGTGGGATCCGCGGCAAGTGCTAGTTCGCTGACTTCCTCCACCACATCGGATGCGTTCACCCTGACGTTGACGAGCGTCGGCCGGAAGGCCGAGGAATCTAAGCCGGAAACTGCTGCGTCCACGATGATCTGCGGTCGGTCGATGGCTGCGGGAGATGTCCGCAAGGTGACCGCACGGTGTTGCGGGAGGACCAGGGAGGAGGGTGCATCGAAGTCTGGGGCGTCGGTGAAAGCCGCTACCTCTCGAGGTTGCAGGCCGGTGATCGCCAGTTCACTCGCGCCGGCCAGCTCTGACTCCGCCAATGACGTCTGGCTGACCGCGTGCCCGCCGGAGCAGGACGAGGGATCCATGCCCGCGGCATCGACGATCGCCTGGCAGTCGCCGATCCACACAGTTAGCGCGGATTTGCCCGTTTGCACCTCCCCGGTCAGCACCGTCGCCACGGCCTCGACACCAGGCAGACCGGTGATTTGGTGTGCGAACTGCTCTACTTTCGCAGGCGGGGCAGCGGGCAGCCGTACCGCGACTACCCCGGTCGACTGCTCGACCACCGGTTGGTCGCGGTACGACGCCTCGACAGCCGTCGGGAAGGCAATCACGAACGTCGCTGCCACGAACACGGCCAGCACAGCGGTCGAGACCATTCTCGCTGCCGCCCGGGGGGCGGCTGTCAAGGACCCGCCCGCGAGCACCACCGATCCTCGCGAGGACTTGAGTAGGGCGGCGCCGATCACGCGGCACACAGCAGGGCCTATCAGCAGCAGGGCCACGGCGCCGGTCACCATCGCCGCTACGACGGCCTGGCTTCTTGACAGCACACCTGACAGGCCCGCTACGACGCCGACGAGCAGGGAGAGCACTCCCAGTGCTGCCCAGCGCCAGGTACCTCCGTCCTCGCGGGCGGTGACCGTTGCCCCCAGCGGGTCTCGGACGGTGCGCCGCGCTGTGCGCACGGCGATGAACGCAACGCTCACCGGAAGGACGAGTACCGTGAGCACGGCCACCGCCCAGGGAGGCCTGAGATCGGAGGCGAAGGGCGCGGGCGGCTCGACGACAAGGGGTGCCAACGCCCCTCGCAGGAGCAGGAGTACGCCGAAACCCAAGAGTGTGCCCACCAGCGCACCAACGGCAGCTTCGATGGCAACCACTCGGGTCAGTAGACGTCGAGATGCTCCTGCGATGACCAACGCGGCTGCCTGGCGTTTTCGAGTCCGGCTCGCAGCCCTGGTGGACACGTAGGCCAGCAGCAGGGGCGGCGCCAGCATCGCCACGCCGGCCAGCGCCAACAGCAGTGCCAGCACGGGATCATCCAGAGTCGAAGCACGCGACACCGCCAGGCTGAGCACCGGAACAGCCACGGGCGAAAGCTGACCGGTCTCTGTGCCACGGACAGCCATCAGGGCGGTGGGGCCCGCCAGCGCCTCGGGCCCGAGCGTCCCGCCACTGCGGCCGTAGCGTCCCAGGTCGTCTTGCTCCCGCAACAAACCCTGCAGCGCGGGCGACAGCACGACCTCACCGGGAGCAGGGAAAGCGTCCACGCCCGGCGGAGGAGGTATGCCCGCACCGTGGACGGCCGTGTTGACGACGACTACGTCCTCCCCTCCTACCCGGTCCCGCACGGAGTGCACGAAGACGTAGTCCAAGTTGTGCTGCGGATCTGCCTGTTGGGTCCAGTCCGCGGCCTGGGTCCAGGCGAGACGGTTCTCTTGCCGGTCCAGGGCCACCGGGATGCTCGCAAGGAAGAGGACGACCAAGGTCGCAAGCGCCACCGTCGACACGAGCATGCCAGCCAGCACCCACTGCCACGGCCCGGACCCCCGCCACAATCGCGTTAACAGCCAGCCAGTCATTTTCGTCCGCCGACCGGAACGAGCCGCCCGTCGAGCAGGTGCACCTGACGGTCCGCAGTGTTGGCAACGCGGTCGTCGTGGGTGACCAGGACGACCGCTGCGCCTCGCGCTCGGGCCGCATCCAACAGCAGACCTAGCACGGCCTGGGAGGCTGTGGAGTCCAGGGCGCCGGTGGGCTCGTCGGCCAGGACCACCGAGGGGTTCAGCACCAGCGCCCTGGCGATAGCTGCTCGCTGTTCTTGTCCTCCCGAAAGCTGGTGCGGATAGTGCCCCGCCACCTCCGCGATACCGAGTTCTTCGATCAGTGCCTGGGCTGCGACTGTGGCCTGGCTCCGATCCCGGCCGCTGAGCAAGAGGGGAAGTCGGATGTTGTCCAGCGTCGTCAACTCGCCGACGAGCTGTCCGAACTGAAAGACCAGCCCGATGTGGCCCAGTCGGAAGGAAGTGCGCTCGTCCGCGCCGAGACCCCAGATGTCGGTGCCGTCAATGGTGACCTCCCCGCCGTCCGGGACCAGCAACCCGGCCAAGACGAGCAGGAGGGTCGACTTGCCCGAACCACTGGCGCCGGTAACGGCAACCACCTCCCCGGGCTCGACTGAGAAGGAGATGCCGGTCAGCACGGGCCGGTGTCGAAAGGCCTTGGACACCCCCCGACAATGGACCCCTGCCGACCGCTGTTGGGAATCATGCAACTCAGACGTCGAACTCACGCAGATAAATGAACGCGTCCGAGCCAGCTCGCCAAGGGAACGTGAAGTAGATGCGCGTTCCCTTCGGACAGGCGCGCGGGCTGTAGTCAGTCGCCGTAGAGACGTTGTAGGTCGCGTACACCTGGGCGCACTGACCGTCGTTGTCGGTGTCCATGACATTGCCGTCGACGCGGATGTCACCGCTCCTCTTACGGCACTCTCGGACCTGTGCCTCGGCTCCCGAGGTCTTGAGGGTGTAAGGCGCCCCACAGTTCCCCGGCGCAGGCGGGGGGGGAACCGCCATCATCTCGTAGGAGGCCGCCTCTTGGGCCGTCGTCTCGACACCGACAGCGGGCACTGGTAGCAGAATGCCATTGACCAAGAGGGCTGCTGCGGCAAGAGTGAAGAAGTGAGGACGTTTCATGAGGGGATCCGTTCTGACGAGGCTAAGAACTAAGGGGGTGCAGCGGTCTCCCGCCAGACACAAGCCGACCCAGGGAGATCCACGACTCTGACCCCATCGGACTCCTGTGAGCACAGAGTGTCCACCCCCGCGCGCTCAAGTGCAACCACTTCTATAACTACTCGGGTGAACTTCTGGTCAAGGATTGGCAAAGAGGGTGACCGAGAACCCGATGCGTGCCGAGGGCGGCACCCCACTCACGCCACGACCGCGTCCCCCCGGGCTTGCACTACACACGACCGCAACCCGCAGGGCCGATCCGGGTGGACACCGTTCCGACACCGGGGCACGCCTTGACGTGCTGGGTGGCATAGGCCTGGACCAGCGCGAGGCTGGACCGGCACCACCCCGCCGAAATGCTGAGAGTGGAGCCAGGGGTAGGCGACTCAATGACGACCGTTTCCGAGCCAGGCGACGTCGAGGTTCCGCTGTCAATGTCCGAAGTCGCGTGCACGGACGACCTGGGCTTTCGGGATCGTGTGCACAGGACTGTGGTCATCATCCGGCACGCCCGTACTCATGTGCACAGCCCCGGTCCGAGCCGGGCCGGCCGGCCGGCCGGTCGGTCGCGTGGGGGTACCCGCCGGGCCGCCGACGTCCCGTCAGGTCTTCGTGAGCAGCCGCCCGACCCGCGGCAAGAGCGGATGTCGTGTAGAGGTGCTGTCGGCGTCTATCTGGCTAGGCCGAGAAACGCCATAAGGGCTCGCTCGACCTCCACAAGGTTTTCAGGCGCGAGCCGACCGACGCGGGTACCGACGTTCTCGCGGCGCACTGTGGTGATCTTGTCGATCATCACCTGGCTTTCATGTTGAAGGCCGGTGCGGTCGTCGGCGGAGACAGGCACCCGTAGCAGAGGGGCGTCGACCAAGGTGGTCGTCAGCGGCGCCACGGTCACCGATGTGGTGCCGGCGAAGAGGTCGTCTTGCACGATCAGCGCGGGCCTGGGCTTGGACGCGTACACATCCCCGGCGACGGTCCACAGCTCCCCGCGCCTCACTCCTCATCCCAGGAGACGGCAACCGCCTCGACGAACTGCTGGTCGTCGGACTGCTGGTCCGATCTGGCGACCAGCGCCGCCTGACGGCGCGCCTCTTGTACGAATCGCTCACTTCGCACATCGGGCACCCAAATCTGCACCGGCCGCAGGCCGCGTGCGCGCATCCGGCGCCGGTACTCACTGACTCGATGCTTCACCGTCATTCCTACCACGTTACATGTAACGAGCGTTCGGCGGAAGAAAGGTGCACTGAGAGGCACACGTTCTCCGAGCGATCAGCGGCAGGAGCGGATGTCCGCTCCGCCGTCCCAGGCGGCGTCCCAGGGCTCGGCCCCTCCTGTTCGGGGCGTCGACCGAGACATGATGTGACTGGGCCGATGGTCCGATATGGGAAGCCAGTTCGCGTCTCAGGAACCGACATCCCACAACGGGAACCGTTGCTGCAAACGCTCTATGGTGTGGATCCACTTGGGGTCTCGCGGTTGCACCACAATGTTCTGGTTCCCAAAGAGCCCCGCTTCGTTGAAAGCATCAGTCGCGGTTGCGACGTTGTCGAGCCATCTGACAGGGACGAAGTGCTCGATCGCGTCGCCCTCCTCCGGCCCGTTCCAGCTGTAGCTCGTCACCTCGGAGAACCGTCTGCTGATGCCGTCGACGGTGACCTCGAAATGGTCGTAGGAGACTGGCCGCGCGAGGACCCCAGCGACGCCCAGGTAGCCCGTTCCAGGCGCATGCACCCATATCCGGGCACCAACCGGCAACCGATGAAGGCCGCGGCTGTACAGACGACCTGACCCGCTCCTACCACCCGCGCTCACGAAGCCGTAGTCGCGGGCCTCGTCCCACGGGCGACCGCCGTAGGCGATGTACCATTCTCCGTTCCACGCGACCTTGTTGCGGCGGATCTCTTGCTCTGCCTGCTCCTTGTTGCGAACGCGAACTTGGTAGTCCTCCGCTCCCTTGAAGGGGATGACTTGCAGGAAGTCGAGCAGAAGCCGGTCCTCGAGCCTGTGCACCGCGAGCCGGATCGCTGTGATGTCGATCCCCTTGGCGCTGAGCCACATGATCGCTGAGGTGACCTCGAGCGAGAAGTCCTCCGACACCAACGCGATGCGCACGTCGCGGCCAAACTCTTCCTCTGGATCTTCGGCCTCGATATGCTCGACGATTCGCTCACGGGCGATGTCCACCGAAACCGCCTCGCCGGTCTGCGTAAGAAACTGGGCGAAGGCTCGTGCCGCTTGGTCCAGCGTCAGTGTCGACACCATCGCCGCGTACCGGACTGCTTGCAGTTCCATGTGTTCGCCGGTGGCGCCACGCTTGAGCTCGATCACCACGAGGTTGCCTCGGCGGTCAACAGCCAGCAGGTCGATTCGCCGTTTCGAATCGGCCCAGTCTGCGAACTCCTCGGCAATGACAAGCAGGTCCTTCGTGCCATCGATCTCGTGCAGGTGCTGTCGCAGGAACGTCTGTAGGTCACGACGTTCCCACAGGTGCTCAGCAGCCAACGTCGTCTGATCGAGCTTGTTCAGCCCACCGGCCTTCACCTCAAAAATCGGCATGTGCGTCCTCGCTCATCTTGCTAGGGGGCGGTTCAGTCGCCGGCGGGCCCACTAAACGTACCTGCTCGCACTCACCCTCGGCGCCGACTCGGCCCCGAAACGAAGCTGTGTCGACGGCTCGCACGACCTACCCGCGGCAGAGTTCGGATGCCGCTGCTTGCTCGAACAGCGCCTCATAGAGTCCGACGTAATGTCCGCTCGAGCCGGTGAGTCGCCCGCAGCGCAAGTCCCCGAACGCGCGGTGCAGGAGGCCGCTCCTCGGCAACACCCTGCCGTACCCTTGCCTGAAACGAGATTTCCGCCTGCTCGACCGTTTCCTCGCCACGCCACATGTGATCGCTGATGGATCCGCTCATCCGAGCCAGGGCAACCAGGAAATACGCACCCGTCTCCTCGACCACGTCGTCGCGCTCAACGCGTGAAGGAACGGCCATTTGGATTATCTCTAGTAGGAACGCCGTCGCAAGGGCGGATGGCAGAGCTAGCCCTAAATTTGTGGCCCCAGACGCCAAGCTCGTTTCATGCTCGCGTATTACTACGGTCTCATGCCAACCTTCGGACCCGGCATGCACGTGTGCGCTGGTCATTCCGTAGAAGTAGTGCCCCTCTGGCGCGACCAGGCTGCCCATCATCCGCATCGTTACACGGGACTCGCCTGGAAAGAGTGGTGCGGCCCATCCCCACATGCCAGCGAACGACTTGCCGTAGCGCGTCAACAACTCTGCGCGCCTCCGCTCTAGGACATCCAGCACATCCTTTTCGAAGTACTCAGTTGAATCGAGCGCCCCTGTTGCCACTAGGTCGTCAGCTATGGCAGGCGTGAAGACGTCCCGGTGCTCTAAGTACCGCTCAATAAGCTCAGGATGGGACCCTCCTGGACTCCCGTACTCGGCGAGCACCCCGGCGGTCACGAAGAGCTCGTGTAGGAACCTCACCCGCGTCAGAGATCCGTGGGGGAAGCCACCTCGAAGCAGCCACGCGACCTCCGCGTAGGCTGATAGGGCACGCGCAGTCAATCCGCGGATGACGGCGTAATACTCCTCGAACTCCTCTCGTTCGTCTTCCTCGTCTTGGGCATGGACGACGTTCTTGGCCCAATCGGCCGCCTCCAAAGCGGAGAAGTAGAGTAGATCCATACCATCCAGACCACGGCCGTAATCGCGGCATAGCCTGTCTTGAAAGTCATCGCGGTCATCCAGGTTGCGTCGCAGAGCGCGCCCGGCAGCCGCGTCTAACCGCGCGAGGAAACCTACGAGTCGGTCGGGATCGAGCTGCGAATCATCCGGGTGGCCGAAGGTGATCGTTGCGCCTGCCATACGCTCATCCTGACACTGACCTCCGACAGCCTCTCGGTATCGTGTTCGAAGCACCTGGTACGTCTGTCGGCAGGCCGATCCACAGTCGCGATACCGCACCCCACGCTCCGGCTACGCAACGGGCAACGACCGCTCATCGGCGCAAGCGACTCGCGGCAGTAGCGTGCGGCCACGCTCAGTGCGGCAGTAGCGTGCGCCAGCTGGCCGACCAGTCAGACTGGGCCTATGGACCCTCTCGCGGCCTGCGCGGTCACCAAGGACGTACCGGAAGACTCGGTCGTCGTTCGTCGTGGGCTCACCCGCACGATGCTTCGCTGCCTCATCACATGAAGCACAGTGGCTCGCGCCGACCCACCTTGGCGCTTCTGGGCGTCGCCCTGCTCGGGGTGCTTGTGTTGCTCTACGGGCCGGGTTTACTCAGGAGCCTGTCCGCAGAGAACTCCTTTTCGCTGGGGTGGGGTGCAGAGTGCGCGGTGCAGACCGCGGACGGCGAGATCGAGCTCGACCGAGACGAAGCAAAGCTGGCGACGACGGCGGTGGCGCTCCTGGCCCGCGGCATGGAGCCACCGGACACCTCAGGCCTCGACGAAGCGGTGCTGCAGCGGTTGGCCAACGGGCCCCCCGAGGATGCTGCCCCGAGCCTGACCTGCCCAGGCTCAGCCGCCCGCGACCTGGCCGAACAGCAGCTGACTGCCACCGGCCTGACACCCCGCGCTGAGCAGCTGCGCGAAGCGATGACTCAGGTGTTCGGAGACCAAAGCCTGGGCGGATTCGCACCAGGCGGCATCGACCAGGGGCACGGGGCGGAGTCGACCCACTACGACGGCCGTGCCATCGACATCTTCTTCCGCCCCGTCACCGAAGAGAACCGGCGACAGGGATGGCTGCTGGCCCACTGGCTGGTCGCGCACGCCGAGGACCTGGACATCCAGTACGTCATCTTCGATGACCGGTACTGGAGCGCACACAACTCACGAGGTCACTGGCAGGCCTACGACGCACCCGACCCTGACAACGAAATCCTGCGCCACCTCGACCACGTGCACGTGGACGTGCTGCGCGGGACGCGGCTAGGCGGATGATGAACTCGCGGTTCGGGAAGGAGCCGATGACGTTCAGTGCGGTCTACTGCGGAGAGGCGCGAGACGCGGCATTTAGGTTCGGTGGTGTTCCCGTAGGCGGTCTGACCCAAGCGGCCGGGACACCTGGTGATCCCTTGCTTTCAGGGGCCGTCTGCGGGGACGCCCGATGGAAGGGGCGGTGTCCCTGTTCAGGTACTTGGAGCCCGTCTGGGACTCCTACTTAGCAGAATGTCTGGGCTCAGCCGGTCTCTCTTCCCTCGAGCAACCATCACCCGTTCGAGAGGAAAGAGGGTGGTCGCCGTGAGCGTGACCCTGGGGATCGACCTAGCCTGCCGCACCCCCACGTCGCGAGCCTGGCCGATGAGACGGGCCGGTTGGTCTGGTCCGGGCGCACGTTCTGGACCAGAGCGATCGACCTGCAGGCCCTGTGGGAGGACCTGGACTGCGACCCGGCCGAGCTGACCGCGGTCATGGAGCCCACCCGCAACGCGTGGGCGCCCGTCGCGGCGTGGTTCAAGCGGCGCGGCGCCAAGGTGGTGCTGGTGCCCACGACCCAGTCGGCGGACCTGCGCGACTACTACTCCAAGCACACTAAGAACGACCGGCTCGACTCCGCCGTCCTGGCCCGGTTGCCGCTGCTGCACCCCGAAGGGCTGCGCACCCACGTCGGCGAGGGGCCGGGTGACCCGCTGCGGCGGGCGACCAAGCAACGCTCCTCGATCATGAAGCGCCGCTCGGCGATCTTCGCCCGGATCGACGCGCTGCTGGAGCTGCTGGGCCCGGGCTGGTACGAAGAGCTGGGCACCGACTACGGCAACGCCTCCCTGCACCTGCTCGCAAGCTACGGCGACCCCCGCTCGTTGCTGCGCCTGGGCCGGGGCCGGCTGGCGCAGTTCCTGATCCGCCACTCCCACGGCCAGTGGCGCCACGACAAGGCCGACCACCTCCTGGCCGTCGCCCGCGCCTCGGTCGAGCTGTGGGACGGCGACGGGATCGACCTGGGCCAGCTCGGCCAGGACCTGGCGATCGAGGCTGAGCAGGCGCTCATGCTCACCGGCCAGGTCCGCGCCCTCGACACCCGGATCGCCGGCCTCTACGCCGCCCTGGACCCTGCGCAGATCGCCCGCACCGCCCCCGGCGTTGGGCCCGTCCTCGGTGCGGCGATCACCGCCCGCCTGGGCGACCCGCACCGGTTCGCCAGCCTGGCCGCGATCCGCTCCTACTCCGGCCTGGTGCCCAGGGTCTCCCAGTCCGGGCAGGCCGAGCACCACGGCGGCAGCACTAAGGCCGGTGACCCGCTAGTGCGGCAGTCGCTGTGGATGGCCGCCGACATGGCTCGCCGCGCCGACCCCCAGCTGGCCACCACCTACGTGCGGCTGATGAACGCCGGTCACCACCACGACACCGCGATCTGCCACGTCGCCACGACCCTGCTCACCCGCCTCGCCGCGTGCCTGCGCACCGGCACCAACTACGTCATCCGCGACATCGGCGGCACTCCGATCACCGAGGCGCAAGGGCGGGCCATCGTCAAGATCCACCACCAGGTCGACCCCGACATCCGGAAGAAGAACGCCCGCGGCCGCAACCGCGCCCGGCTCAAGCATAGGACGAGCCGGGTGTCATAGGAGTCGCAAAGCGCTCCAACAGCCCGGCCCGCCAACACCCACTCTAGGAGGCCGCAGGTGGCTTGACTTCCCCTTAGGAACTCAAAGTCGGACGTGCGTAGCCCTCCTCCCCTGGCATGGCAGGATGCCACCCGCCTCGCGCGACAAACCCCCTCAACTGCGTTGAAAGCGACTTACTCCCGCGGTGCCGACTTACTGCGCTCTCGGCTGATCAGCCACGTAACCCCCATCAGCAGTAAGTAGAACGTCCCGCCGATGAGGCCGGCACCCCACCAGGGGAGATGCAGTATGAGGGCGGCGATTCCCCCGATTAGGATGGCGAGGAGCAGGGTCGCAGAGTCAACGAGGCTTCCGCGCACGGAACGCTTTTGCCGAACCCACCGCATCTGATCCACGGTTGAATCTTGGCACGGACTCGCGTCAATGCACCGGACGCGGAGATGGCGATCGTTCCTCAGATCGCCCGCCTCAACGCAGGCCTCGCCGTCATGGTGCGAGAATCCCGTGTGGGCCAGGGCCAGGTCCGAATAGACTCGGGCGGCCTGCGACACCAGGCTCCATTCCTCTTGAGGACGGGGCCTCCGGCACAGGCCAACTACTCGACGTGGTCGCTCTATCCATCGAGGTAGAAGTTCCTGTAGCCGTGACAGACGTTGAATGGCCGTCTGTCTTGGCGAGCCGAATGAGCCCGTGGATGGGGTCGGCGTCGGCAGGTTGCAGGCCGAGGTCGAGACACTTCCGGCGGACGTCGTCAAGGGACAACCCCATCCAGCCCTGGGTACCATTCAATAGGTCGGACTTGAGCTGGTTTCTTCGTGCCACTCCAGCCCCGAGTGCGGTCCGCAGGCGAACCGGGTTGGCGTCCTCGATCCACTCTGCGGTCTGTTACGGCACCCATCCCAACACGACAAGTTCTGCGAGTTAGGCTTAACTCGTAGCCTTTGCCTGGTCCCCTTCTTCAGCACCCAGGACCGGCGCCCGCTCGCAGGTCTTCACCACAGCCTTGTTGAGTACGGGAACATCCCTGTCTAGACTAGTGATGTATCCCGTGAAGCAGTATAAAGTGTCAGGATATAATCCGTCGATCGTGTCGGCGAACCAACCATAGGAATGGGGGTTGGCGCGGCCCCAGGAGCCGCAGTATCCTTCTGTAGGCAACGGATCTCCGTCCAGGAACGCGAAGTCATATGAGTCCCGGAGGCCCATAGCTCCCTGAATTTTCAGGTATGGAAGATAGCCTTCAGTTCGATCGTAAAAATGCACAACCGCTTTCTTTCTATCCTGGACAGAATCACTATCCCGCCAGGAAACCGAGAACCTCTGCGAATCATCTATTTGTTCATTGGTTGACTCAGTCTCCTCTTGTGCGCTGGGGCAGTATACGCTAGGCACGAAGGGGGCGGGTCCTTGCATGAGAGTAAGCGGCCCCACCGACATCCCAGACAAGTCAACATTCACCGGTGCTTCTACGTGCACAGGGTGACTGACGGCGGACGCGTCTTCACCCCAGGGGTTTAGTCCCGAATCCCAAAATTGCACCACAAGAGCGGCCACCGCCGTGATACCGACGGCCCCGCCGAAGAGTTTGGCGAAGGAACTCAGTCGCGGTGAACCCGCGGTCTGCGCGCCGTTGCTCTTGTCACCCTCGTGCCCAGTTGGATCATCACATTCGGCCGGATCAGCGTCGTGCTCAGTAGGGCCACTGTATTCGGCCGAGTCACCGTCGTACTCGGTTGGACCGCCGTTACCGTCGCCCAGATCCTCGTGGTTCTCAGTTGGGTCGTCGTCGTCCCCGGCCAGGCCATCGCTGCTGTGGGTCACGGTGCTCATGGTAGGGGAAACGGTCGCGATTTTGGGCCTGATGGAGGTGGGGTCATAGTTTCAGGCCGGCTCCGATGAGGAGCATCCAGAGGCGGTAGTTCTCGATGCTGATCAAGCCGCGCGCGATGCCGCGGTCGAGTTTGACGCGGACGTTGATTGTCATCTGGAGCGGGGCGGCGAGGGCCGGTGGATGTTGCGCGTGGGTGACATGTCGTCGATGGTGTCGTTCACGTGTTGGCTCTTCTCGTGTTAGCTCTCTGCTCGCTGAGAGCCTCGGCGGCCTGTGTCCGCAGAGCGCAACTGTCCGCGGGAGGCGTCGTGACCTCGCTTCCCAGGTTGGCTAGGAGTTCGTCGCGGGAGGCTGGTGACATGATGCGTGAGCGACCCATGGTCCGTCGCAGGCCGGGGCCGCGGTGCAGCAGGCTGTGTCTCGCACTCCACACCGCTTCCGAGCCGTACACCCTCTGATGGCGAAAGAGGGTGCCTCCGTCCCGCCGCGGCTCGCGTCTTCGGGCGCATCGACCACGGTCAGACTAATCGCATTGACGGGGCAATCCCGCCTTCGCAGCGCCGGCGTGCCCGACTACAGATTGACCTCCGCCCACCCGCTGCGGCAGAACAGGATGCTTAGTTCGCCCTCCCGGAGCCAGCGCTCCTTCGTAGCGCCGTCTGATTGACTGCCGAGTCGCGACCGACCCTTGGGCAGTCACCTCGTTGGCCCGGGCCGCCGCCCGTCATGAGCGGTGGATCTACGCTCGGCTGATGCACGATGACGCCGTCACCCCGGATGAGCTCTTTGCGGGTTTCCCCGAGACCCTTGTGATCTACCGCTCGGTCCAGGACGCAGTAGCCACAATTGGCGACGCGACCATCCGGGTCTCCAAGAGCCAGATCGCGTTCCGACGCCGCCGCGGCTTTGCCTACGTCTGGCGTCCGGGGCAGTACATCAACAGCGAAGTGCCTGCCGTGCTCTCCATCGCCTTACCTCACGAATCGCCGTCCGATCGCTTCAAAGAAGTCGTCCACCCCTCCGCGAACATCTGGATGCACCACCTCGAACTCCACGAGGCGACGGAGGTCGACCACCAAGTAGCCGCGTGGCTTGCCGAGGCCTACGCGAGCGCTCACTAACCGCGGCAGAGTCGGATGTTGTTGGCGCCGTCCTCGGCTACCGTTCGCCTCGTGATTGACATCGGTGAGGATCTGGTTGGTGCCTATCTGAGGGAGGTCGTGGGGTGTCCCGTGATCCAGTTCAACGTCCGGACGGGGGTCGCTCAGGGCGAGATCGATGTCGTCGCGCTTCAGTTAAGCGGTGGGCGTGTCACGGAGGTGTGGCTCTGCGAGGTCAGTACGCACACCAGTGGTTTAGGTGGGTATCAAGGGAATGTCGCGGGTAAGTTCCGGACGAAGATTGAGTCGGTGAAGGCCTATGCGGACGCGACCTACCCTGGCGCCACTCGGCACATTGAGGTGTGGTCACCGAAGGTGCGACCCGCGATGCTCCGCAAGTTGGAGGACGTGTGGTCCGAGCATGTTGATGTGGAACTGGTCGCGAACGAGGAGTACGCCGCACGCGTGGGGGCATTGGCGCAGATCGCGCGGAAGACCACTTCTTACAGCGACTCGCCCTCCTTCCGTCTCCTGCAGATCCTGACCCGCCTGCCTGCGAATCCTTTACAGGCCCAAGCGTCGGCCAGGCAGCCCAAAGCGGACCCGCTCGACGTCTGGAACCGGGCAACGAGCGGCACCCCCTATAGCGCCAAGGTCGGCGACGTCGCACTGGCGCGCGTCCTACTGTTCCATGGCTACGCCGAGAACGGCGGCCTTCCCGAAGCCATCCAGGTTGCTACCGAGACCGAATTTGGCCTGAACGAAGCACTAGCGGCCTACCGCTACTTCGACCTCGGCGCAGCAGCCGACCTGATCGAGAGCACCTTTTCCGCTCAACTTGGGGTCTGGGAACGCGAGGACACCGCGGCAGAAACACGGCTCGCACAGTCCAGCAGTCAAGCATACGGCTCCCTTGACGTGGAGGCTCGTCTGACGACAGCGCTGGCGAAGAGGCTCAGCGCCGAGCCGCAAGACTTCGCCTGATCACCGATCCGCCCGGGTAGAAGAGGCCGACACCGGCAAAGTCGGACGTCATTCGCGACACTCGGAGGCGGGCAGGGCGTGTGCGAACGTGTCCACGATCCAGCGGCCTGGGCCATAGTGCGTCGCCGTCACGCTGGCCGGCCACCGAGCCCTGTGAGGGGAGCGAAAGGCGACCATGCCTTCGTCCTCCTCCGTGATTACTGTCCCTAGTTCTAAGGAATCTAACAACACGCTGATGGCTTCGTATTGCGTCGCGGCCTGTAGCCTGACGCCATCCACCATCCCTACCGTGCTCTCTAGTCGACCCCCTGCCGCTGCTTGCTCCTCCAGCAGGTGCCTGCCCTGTTCTACCGCAGTGAGCAAGTCAGGATCTTCTTCAAATTCGCGGATCATCTCCCTCAGGTAACCCAGCGCGGCTTGCTCCGGATCGGGATAGCCAAGGGGCGCTCCCGGTGATCCAGCTTCTGGCAACTCCATTGTTTGGGTGACGCTGCACCCCAGTTCTGCGGGTGCGCCTCCAGTCGCGACGGCAGCTCGTTCAGGAGAGCTGTACCGCTCGGTATCACCACCCTGCGTACCGCAGGCAGCAGTGAGGGTCGCCATGAGAAGGACACCTAAGCAGCGCACTGCACCAGCCCTGAAGCAGACCATGCTCCCTCCCTTCGCTCGGCGTTCTGACGCACCCATTGGCTCACAGGTTCCGTCGAGGCCGGGCAGAACCGATCCACCACCAGACGGCTGAGATCCACCACCGGAGCAGGGGAGTTCTTGAAACTGCGCCTATAGCCACCAGCGGCAAGTCCGGATGCCGCTGTCGAGTTGGCCGGGCCCAGGTCTCAGACCGGCTTGACCATGAAGAGGCACGGATTCGCTTCACCCCAAAGGTTCGTCTCCTCGAGCGGGAGGAACCCAGCCTGCTCGTAGAAGTGACGGGTGCGCGCGTAACCGGGGTCCGGGTGTGAGCTGCCCAACGTCTTCACCTCGAGCAACTGAACACCGCGCTCCCTTGCGTCTTCCTCGACGGCCCGGACCATGGCGGTTCCGACACCCTGACCGTGACGGTCGCGGTCGACGACCATGAGGTGGAGTTCCGCCACGTGCGGGAAGTGCCTATCGACCAAGGTGAGCCCGATGACGTTGCCGTCGTCATCGCGGACCGTCCAGGTCTCCTTAGTACGAGCCGCTTCGATGTAGTCAGCGTTCGCTTCCGGGAGACCGAACCACTCAGGCACCTCCGCCAGAAGTCGCTTCGCCGCTTCCGGCACCTGCAGGTCCCGGCCACAGATCCATCCCATGGACTGAGCCTGCCAGAACGCACGGCCCAAGGACACGTGATTGCCGGCTCGAGCAGAAGTGCTCCGCGGAGCGCCCCAACCCTGCGCGACCTACCACCAGCGGCAAAGTAGTGCGTCTTTTCCGCTCAGACTGGGCGGCCGGGACGTGTGTTCTGCCACTCGATGGTCGTCTGAACGGGCTCACCCCCGTGGTGGGTGGCCATCAGGTGTGAATCGTGATTGGTCGCGTCGGTCTCGGCCGTGATGTGGGTGACGCCCCTGGCGTGCAAAGTCCCGGCGATCTGCTGGACGAGGGCAAGCGCCAGTCGGGTGCGGCGCCAGGGTCGCGTGACCCCGATGCACCCTAGTCTCGGCTCGGGGGAACGGTTCCAGACGCGGATGAGTCCGTCCAGACTTCCGCTCATCGAGTGCTGAGCCACCAGGTACAGGGCCGGATCGAACTCTGGGTCGTCCAGCGATGCGGTGAGCTGCGCACCAGTGCCCACCCACCCACCAGTTCCGGGAATGTCGCGCCGGATGCTGTTGTCCAGGGCTGCGACGGAGTGCGCTTCCAACGAGGTCACGGGGACGATCCGATGCACCGTCCGCACGGACAATCTTGCCAGGAGTCCCGCCACCGGTAGCCTCCACACTGTCTCTGACCTCGCGGGCGTGAATCCGGCCCGGCGCAACACCGAATCGACCTCAACGCTCTGACCGCCTGGCCGGGACACCAGCAGCGCACCGCTGAGGTCCGCGGTCACCATAGACAGCAGAGCCGCCCATGCCGTGACATGGTCTTCCGGCAACCGGATCGACCAGGCCCCGTCAGGACGCTGCAGGGCACTCATGACCGCTCCGTCCTCCGTGGACCAGCTCCTCACCCCGTCGAGGTCGTTCATGTCCGCATCCTCGCGGACTGGCCGTCGTTCAAGCCACTGCTTTACCTGGGAGCCTCACCCCCAAGGCAATGGGCCACCAACACGCCCCGGCTCAGCGGCAGGCCCTCCGCGCAGCGACACGACCGCGGCATGACAGGACGCGCCACTGAGACGACGGGCCACAATGGGAAATGGCTGTGGACGAGCTGGAGACGGGTTCGACCTACGACGTGGTCGCGGACGTGTACGCGGACCACTTCAAGGGCACGGAGGCCGAGCAGCCACTGGAGCTTGCCATGATCGAGCACTTCGCGGCCCTGCTTCCGCGGCCGCGGCTGGTACTTGACGCCGGGTGCGGGGCCGGTCGCATGATGCCTCACCTGGCTGCCTACGGATGCGAGGTGCAGGGCGTCGACCTGCCGGTAGGGATGATCCGTCGTGCCCAGAGGGACCACCCAGGCTTCGTCACCACGGTCGGCAGTCTGACGAAGCTAAAGTACCGGGACTCGTCGTTCGATGGTGTCTTCTCCTGGTACTCCACGATTCACAGTCCCGATGAGGATCTGGAACTGATGGTCGGCGAGTTTCGCCGGGTCCTGCGACCGGGTGGTTACCTCTTGCTGGCTTTCCAGTGCGGGGATGAGAGAAGGGAAGTAGTCAAGGATTTCGCGACCGAGGCTTCGACGTCACGTTGCACAGCCGACTCCAGGCTGCCGGACTGACCCACGTGGCCCGGGTGGAGCGCGAGCCTCTAGCAGGTGAGGGAGGCCCTCAGGCCGTCATCATCGCCGGCAAGCCCTGACTTCGGCCACTTCTGTCGGCGGGTGAACTCGGCGGCGCGCTGACCTGCAGGTTCTGGGCGGGGTCCGGTGGAAGTTGCGCACTAAATTGTGCGGCTAGCCTTGACCGGTGCCCTACGTCCGGACGGTGAAGACTGCCTCGGGCAAGACGGCCGTGCAGATTGTGTGGTCCTCGACGAAGGGCTCGAGGCAGATCGAGCACCTGGGCTCGGCCGCCACTGAGGCTGAGGTCGAGCTGCTCAAGGCCGCGGGGCGGCAGAAGCTGCTCGCCGGGCAGGGCGAGCTGGACCTGGGGATCCAGCCGCCACCGCAGGCCGGCGGTCCGCTGCACATCACGTCCTCGCGGATGAGTCACCTGTGGGACTCGCTGTCTGCTGCGTACGACGCGCTCGGCTTTGACACCGCGGCTCAGGATGAGGTCTTCCGGCAGCTGGTGCTGGCCCGGATCATCGAGCCCACCTCCAAGGCCGACGCTCCCCGCGTGATCGCCGAGGCTGGCATCACCCCGGCCTCGGACCGCACGATCACCCGCCGGCTGAACCTGTACTCGGCGATCGGTTTTCGTGAACAGCTCGCCGCAGCGTGCGCAGCCCAAGTGAATCTCGGCCCGGCCACGTTGGTGCTGTACGACGTGACCACGCTCTACTTCGAAACCGACGAGGGCGACGGGTTTCGCGAGCCAGGGTTCAGCAAGGAACGACGGCTGGAGCCTCAGATCACCGTCGGACTCCTCAGCGACGCCAACGGTTTCCCTCTGATGGTGCACGCCTTCGAGGGCAACAAGGCAGAGACGAAGACGATGCTGCCGACCCTGCGTGCGTTCATGGAAACCCACGGTCTGCACGACGTCGTCATCGTCGCCGACGCCGGCATGGTGTCCGAGTCCAACATGGACGCCATCGAAGCCGCCGGGCTGTCCTACATCCTGGGCGCCAAGATGCCCCGCGTCCCGTACGTGCTCGAGCAGTGGCGCAAGGACCACGCCGACCAGGATGTCCCGGACGGGCTCACGCTGACCGCCCGCTGGCCCGGCGGCCCCTCGACCAAGGGGAGGGACGCGACGACGTTCTACCAGTACGCCCACGACCGTGGCCGGCGCACGATCAAGGGCATCGAGGCCCAGGTCGCCAAGGCTGAGGCAGCCGTGGCCGGCAAGGCGTCGGTCAAGCGCAACCGGTTCGTCCAGCTCGCTGGTGGCACCCGCTCGGTGAACCGCGAGCTAGAGGAGAAGGCGAAGGCCCTGGCGGGCTGGAAGGCCTACGTCACCAACCTGCCCGACCCCGACGCCGAGCAGGTCATCGGCTCCTACCGACGCCTGTTCCAGATCGAGCGGTCCTTCCGCATGGCCAAGTCCGACCTGCGCGCCCGACCGATCTACCACCGCAAGCAGGACTCCATCGACGCCCACCTGACCATCGTGTTCGCGGCCATGGCCGTCGCGCACTGGGTCGAGCAGGCCACCAGCTGGTCCATCAAGCGCTTCGTCAAGACCGCCCGCCGCTACCGCACCTTCACCATCGCCGCTGGCGAGCACACCATCACCGCCGTCGACCCAGTCCCCGACGACCTCGCCGAGGCCCTCGACCGCATCAAGGACCGCTCACAAGCGCACTAAATTGGCCGAACTCCGGACCCACGTGGCCCGGGTGGAGCGCGAGCCTCTAGCAGGTGAGGGAGGCCCTCAGGCCGTCATCATCGCCGGCAAGCCCCCCAATTAGGCACTTCACCCCTCGCGGCAGTTGCGGATGCTCTGATCTGAGGCTTGGCCCCAGGGGGCCGGGACGCTTCGATGGGGCACCTCGCCAGACGTGCGTTTGCGAAGAGCGCCCGGTGCGTAGACATGAACACCCGCAACCGTGGCACGGTTCTGCAAGTGGCAACTCGCCATACGCCGCGTCCTAGACTGCTGGCGCGTGGGTCGAATTCACACCTCCAGCGTCTTGACTGAATTAGAAGTAAGGTAGTCATCCACTCGGCTCACGATCTCCTTCGAGTAAATGCGACCCTGGACACGCTCGTCTGAAGACAACACAATGCTTCTATTGTGTGCCACTGGGGTACGATATTTAGCCAGCGCGGCGAACCGAGTTTGCCAATACTTCTTGTCTCCTCCCGTAAAAACGGGGGCAAACAAATCCCAGTGCCGGGAGATTATCACCCACAAGTCATGTGGGTAGGTGTAGGCCAACCAATGCACACTCCGACCAAACTTCCTCTGGTCCTCCTGCATAAGAACTGCGGCGCGATCAAAGGTCTGACGGACCATGCCGTCCTTGGCTTTGACCTCATCATCCCAATCTGAACCCAGGGCAGAACTGAACACGAATTCGACTATTGAGCGCGCACGAACTTCTGCCGCCCCCAGTACGCCCCACGGATTCATGTCACGTGTGTTGAGTCTGACTAGATCGCAAAAGACCTCATGTTCGGCCAGCGCCGGCCTACCACCCTCACCCGTACCAACGATCCCCATGGACTCCAAGCGTAAACGCTCTCGAAATAGATCCTCGACCACGGGGCCCAAGATCAACTGGGCCGCAGGTGCCAACAGTTCCAGTTCATCTAGATACCCCACCAGGCGCCCCATAACGTGCGCCACTTGATTGTCAACTGCAGGTCCACCATGCTTATCGGGGCGGGCTCCCAGCCAGTAATTCACAAGCACGGGATGCCCGCCAGACCACTCGAGGCATGCTCGCAAATCCTCATGTGAGCACTCACCCGCCTGCTCCCAATCTGCGGTCAGGTCTTCAAACTCCACAAGGCCCAGGTACTCCACGAAGCAGACGCTGGCCAAAGTCGATATACCTACGACCCCGACCTCAATAGATTCGAGCGATCTCCTCGATACAATCATTGCGTTGCAGTGGAGAATCCTCGGGCGGTGAATAAGTTCCCGCATGATAGGCAGGAATTGAGCCGCATCTGGCCATCTCCCAACCGCATCGAACTGATCCAGAATGAGAGTCCAGAGCGCTTCCCGGTGGGTCAACTCCGCGCGCACACTTCGCCAGGCTTCGTGTAAGCTGCGCCCTTCGTTTGCTTCGGTGACCGTCATCCCCAGATGGCTAGCCAGCTCGCTCAAGAAGGCACACCCAGAGGTCAAGGTAGACATGTCTAACCGCGCCACCTGGCGCTCCATGCTCTGCAGCCGCACCTCGACAAGGTCGGCCAACCGCGACTTGCCGTACCCCGGTCCACCATGGAGCGCAACGTTGCCTCCTTGTAGAAGTCCAGCTAGCCGCTCTACCGAGTCCAGACGTCCAGTCATGAGCAGTTTCTCCTCAAATATTCGGCGAAGAGCAGCACGCGAATCTGCGCTCGCCCGTCCTTCTCATTGACGACATGGCGGACGCAGAGGTCCTTATAGGCCCGTTCCTGGTCGTGCGACAGTGCCAGCTCATCAACTGGCACGGGGGTGTTTTGGCCACCGGACACGACAGCAATGCGTCGGAGCACCTCGAAGGATGTGTCGCTCACTTCATCTTCATCCGGACTGGAAAACTCGTCGCGGAGGTCGTCCAGGAGCACTCCTGTGTTGTCCGCGGATAGAAGACAGTCGAAGATGTGATAGTCCAAAGCGCGGGGCCCTTCAATCAGTGATTCAACGGCGCGCTCGATGTCCGACTCAGCGAAGTCAACACGATTCTCGGCATTCGCGATTGCGATGAGCCGATCGCAGAGTATCTGTGTGAAGAACGGATGCCCATCTGTATAGGAAGGAACGTAGGAAAGGCTATATCCGTTAAACCGCGAGGAACCATCCTCGTGGAGGGTGGGAAGTTCCGCGAGTTTCATTGTCTCTTCGTGCGTTAGGTAGTCCAGTCGACTCGTGCGCATGACACTGAATTCGTTGGGGAAAGCTCTGAGGAAGTTCGGCATCGTATCCTGGCCCACAAGAAGCGCTGAGAAAAGGCGAGCCTCGAGGAGGCCCTTCCATTGTCGCATGAAGTCCCGCAACTGGTTATTCTCGCTGACTTGGACTCTCGGCCGCCGCAGAATCTCATAGAGGTACGTGAATTCGTCAGCAACGATAGCGAACTTGGGTGAGTCCATTCCCGACTGTATAAGCAGGCCCTTGGCCGCTCTGACTGCTAGACGGAAACTCCGTAATGGTGCTCGTTGTACCTCACTTTGGGAGGGCCAGCGCGTCAACAGGTTCTCAAAAACATCGGCTCGAAGCTTTTCTCCGACCTGCAGACGGTATTCGTCGAGCACCTCCGCGATGAAGCTCGCAGTTAAGTCATGCCGGTCGATGGTCCCCATTGAGACGTCCGCGACGATGACTCCGCGCTCTACCAACTGGCGCTTGACCTGCTCCATCAGGCTGGTCTTTCCTGTGCGTTTCTGTCCGTAGAGCGCGAAGCAGCGGCCAGATGTCGGCTCGCTCAGTAGATCGGTTATCTCGTCTACAAGACCGTCGCGCCCGAAAAACATGCGAGCGTCGTCGACCGGTACGCCCCCCGCGTAGTCTCTGAACGGGTTATGAATAGGCTTGTGCACTTCAGGTGTGCGAATGTGGATCGCGAGATCCTGGGTCGGTGTTTCCAGCGCATCCGCCACGACGCCTTGATATATCAAATGGGCGGTGACTTTCAGTTGGCCGCGCGCCCCCTGGCGCCGTTTGTCTTTCATGCGGATTTCGATCACGGAGGTGTCGCCCGGGCGTAGTTCATCGAGAACGGGCGAGGTGCCGATGACGGAAAGGGAGCGACAGCGGTCAATTCGTACGGCGAGCTGTCGTGCCGGAACGCTCGCTCGGTCTAGAGCCACGCGAATAGGAAGGACGAACTCGCCCCCCGCTTCCACGGTCACATGTACAGTGTGCTTGACCACGATTCGGGGTTGAGGTTCGTATCGCATGGCAAATTTTGTCCATGCTGTCTCGTCAGCTTCAGCTAAGGACTGCATGATGGCATGAATGCGTGCCTCTATGGATCCAGGAGTCAGGTTCGGTCGCTGGCCCTGGTAATTGCTTATGTGCCGTTCGAGCTCGCTGCGCAGCGGCCATGACCTTTCGACCCCCTGTGTTTGGCGACGGCGAAGCATCAACTCAACTGTGGTGCGAAGGCTGTTCACTTGAGGAGAGAGGGCTCCGCCCGATTCGTGCTCCAGAGCCAGTAGCGCTTCATTCACCTTCCGCAAGAAGTCCGGCTGGAGTCGCCCAGTGCGCTTCTCAAGGAGGTCGAGAATGCCAGCGATGTTGGTCAGCGCCGGTCGGCTCGCTGTAGCGGTGTGGAGTGGTGGCGCAGGGGGCCGACTGGCCACATGCATACTGAGGACCGCCGAGAACGGTATGTGGAGCACGCGCCCGTCCTCCAGCGTCACGGATGCCTTATCGATCGATGTGGAGTTCAGACGGCCAGTGACTGTGTACTGCTGCTGGCTGCCGCGCAGCCGTAGGACGACGTCCTGCCCAGGCGCGGGCACTTCCAGTTTCTGCAAGTTTCCCCCTCGAAGCGCGTGGAGCGGCGGGTGTGTGTTCCTTAGAGGCAAGGCACTAATGGTCGCATGCTCCATGTGCGCCTGCACACGTACTATGCCACGTGGGGGGAGAAGCACTCTGCAGCCGTCCAAACGTCGGCTGGCAAGCGTGTTTCCGTGCGCGTCGATCCCTTTCTCGCCGGTACCCGTCGGGACGTACCGACCTCGCCCACCGTCTGCAACTGGCATGTCCGACCGCGAGCAGCAGTTCGTTAAGCCTTCGCCCATCGCCGTGTCGGGGCTCCGTCGGAACGCGACCGTCGGCCTGTACTCGGCGTGCCGGGCGCTACTGGGGCGCCCGCCAACCCTCCGGACATCGGCGGATGCGAGACGTACTGCCCACGGCACCGTGCGGGTCACAGGCATGCGCTTGGGAGCGCGCACGACTCGGCCGAGTCATGCGCGCGGGTGTATCGATGGCGAGAGAGGTCCGTCCAGATGCAGCGGCTATCTCACGACCAACCCGTCCTCCGTTGCACGACAACATAGCCGGCACCGCTGCCCCTGAACCGCTGCATCACCCACTGGAAGCGACGCTCCGAGATCTGTCCTAACGGACGGGGGGTCGATTGTAGTCGATGTGCTTCCTCATGTGCACAGGACGATTGATGTACCCCCGCGATCCCGAGCGCCGCACCTGAGAGTCGTTCCCTGCTATGTCCGCCGCGCTCGGAGTGGCTGTCATGATTGAGTTCCGTACGACGACCGACCAGCCGTGCTGCTGATAGAACCTCCCTAGCTGGCTGTCGTCCGTCACCAGAGGTAGCCCCGTAACTTGGGAGGTGGCAGCCACCAACATATCGTTCATGGTGTTTCGCCTCGTCCCTTTAACGTGGATTTGCGCTTTGACGAATAGGTCCGCAAGAAGCACGCCGTGGGCGGCTATTTCCTCGTCAAGCGGAAGGACTGCATCGATTTGATTGCGCAGGAACTCCCACTTGTCGAGCACTGGTTTCAGCATCCGTCGATGGAGCCCCTGCGAGGCATAAACGCGTAGCAGGCCGTCGTGCCCACGTTCGTGTGCGATCGCGAGAGCTGCATGACCCAATTCGAGCGACTCAGGGCGAAGAAGGGAACGAGGCACAACCAGACGATCGGCCCCCTTCGAGACAGGGAACTTCTTCGCGTGATCGACCATCCAACTGCGGCCGGGAGTGTGAATAAGTAGAGGAAGTGCGTATCTGTAGCCCGTCTCGTGGGCAGACTTCTGCATGCCCAGCAGCTCCTGCGCCGACACTGAGGACGTGAACCAGCGCCCGTTGATGTGCTCTTGGATCCGTTCTGGAGACAAGAAGTTGGTATCCAGCAGGAACATGTCTTCAGGGTAGACGCAGGGGCGCCGCCCACTGGCTCGAACGGCCATGCAGAGCCAGGAGGTCAGCGTCGGACCGTGTCTCGTCCGGAAGAACGGCCAGCACCTTCGACGCGTCCACCCTGCGCCACAGTTCCTGACCGGAGCGCCCAGACGGGCTAAGTACGGCGGTAAGGCGACCTGCAGCAAGGACCGGTCGGAGATGCCATTCCAACCCTAGGTGTTCCTCCCGCTCCCTCGGGCCAGCCGGGCACGACACAAGGCGCAACGCAGGGGTCAGGCCGGCGGTAGCGAAGGGCAGCCCTACACATCCTCTATTCGGCGGAGTCGTGATGTACCGCCCTTCCGCGGCTTGCCGGTTGAGCTGGTCGGCGTCGTCAGACGGCTCGGCTGCGGTCTTGTAACCAACGGCGTCGGTCGATGATCTGCTGCGTGCGTTCTGGCAGGTCTGCTGGTGGCATGTCGGGGTCGTCGGTGCGGTTGCACACCTGCTCCTTCAGAAGCTGGACGGCCTGGTGTGTGTGGCCCTCTCGGGCGGTGATGGCGGCCAGGTCGAGGGTAGTGATCTCCTCATACGGAGCTGCCAGGTGCGCGACCTGGGCTGCGGCTCGGGCACCGGGCAGGTCACCGATGGTGAGGTCATGGGTGGCAACGACATGGGCGACGTCGACCACCGCGCAGACCATATGGTGATCGATGCGATCACCCTCGTACAGCCAGGCCCACCCGCCGCGGCGCAACTGGCCGAACGGGGTCCCTTCGACCAGACGCAGCGCTTCCTTGAGGTCGGCGATCCCTGCGGGACCGCCGCGGGCTTCGGCCCGGACTCGCAGCCGGCGGAAAAGGTCGACGTCGACGAGTACCCCCAGGACCTGGTAGACGTTGCCGCCGCGTTCTCGTGCCGCTGGGCTGTCTTGGGCGTGCGGCAGGTGAAGGGTCCCGTTAGCCGGGTCGGTGCCTAACCACTCGCGGCAGCGGTTGATGTAGTCCCGTGTCTTGGCCTGCGTGATGCCAAAATCCTCTGCGATCTCGGCGGTGGTGACTCCGCCTGGGTGCAGCGCCAGGTAGGCCAGCAACTCGGTGACGTAGGCCTTGCGCTCAACCAGCGGCCGGCCCCACGTCCGTGCCCGCACCGGCCCCAGCAGCCGCAGCCGCGGCACCCGTGCTTCTTCGTCCCACCAGGCGGCCAGGTCCGCGTCTAGCCCAGGGTCGGCCTGTAGCAGCTGTTCACCTACCGTGTCCGGCACCCCCGGGGAGAGCACGGCCAGGTCCGCGGCGGTCGTTGCCGCCTCGTCCTGGTAGGTGTCGTCGTCCGCCTCGAGCAACGTGGCCGCCACTTTCTCCCCTGTGTCGTGCCGTTCGTACCGCGGCTCCCCCGTCTGTTGAATCTGGGTGGTCTCATCTGCCGGCGCGGCGGCAATCACCTCGTGAGTTTCGGCGTTGGCGGTGGCGTCTTCAGGATGGGCGGCGTCGTCGACCTTGGTGAAACTGTTGGCGAGGATGGCCGCGTCGAGCGTGTTGGTGGGGTCGGGGCGGTGGCGGTCGATGGTGTGCTCGGACAGCAGCGCGCCAGCCTGGTCGGCCCAGGTGCGCCATCCTTGCTCGCGCGTGGCATCTGGGGCGGCGCTTGCGGGTGCGGCTGGGGGTATGGGGATGTCCGACTCGTCCCGGGCGTGGGCCAGCATGGCCGCGCATCCGGCGGCTTCGTCATCGGTCAGGCCGACACCGATGAGGTCTAGGCCCAGGGAGGGCACCAGGACCCGGCCCGTGGCGGTCGCCTCGATACTCAGGCCACCGGCACTGCCCGCCACGACCGGGGTCGCACCGGTGAGCAGCAGGCTGGTACTGGTGCGTCCCGGGTGAGTGGTGATCAACTGCGCCAGGTGCCGGCCCGCCGGACGTTCCAAAGCCGTGGCGGCCTCGATCAGGACGGCGCGGGCGGGCCAGGTGTCCTCGGCCTCCTGTCGGACCCGGGCGGTGGGTACGTTCCAGTCGGGCCCGAGACGGTCGAACACCCCTAGTGCCTCGGTCAGCAGTTTGTCCACGGCGTCTGGGCCGCCCACCCGCAGACGGGCCGGGTTCATCCCGGTGACCTGCTCGGCGATGCCGACACAGTCCAGGCGTACCCCGACCGACCAGGGGTTGACCGCGATCTCGGCGGCCAGGTATCGGGCCAGGTCGGCTACGTACTCACCCGCCCCGGTCAGGGTCACCACCGAGTCCTCTAGGTTCAGCAGCCAGGTCGTTCCGTCATCTTCGGTGCCGATGGTCACCAGCAGGGGGTAGGGCGCTGGCGCGTCGGCTGGCAACGGGCCCACCTCTGCCACTGGTGTGCCGGCCGGCAGGAGCCACCCCAGACCCTCCCCTGTGTCTTGGTCGGTGCCCAGTCCCGTGTCGTCGTCGGTGTGCGCGTTGGGCTGCCACGGGGCGGTCAGGTTGGTCGGGGAGGCCAGGTGCAGCAGGAGGCCGGCCGCGGAGAGCTCGGCGGCGGCGAGAGCGGGTGCTCCGTCGTGGGCGCGGGACGCGCCCAGACGGCGCAGGACCTCATCGAGGTGCTCCAGTGTGGGTGCGGCGGCCGCGCCCTGGGTCTGGAGGGTCTTGTCCACCGGGGCCAGCACCGCTGGTGCCGGCGGCAGCGCACGCCCGGGGCGCCGCTTTCGGGCCTGGGTCCGGCGGGCGCGAGTCAGGGCCATGAACAGTCCGCCGCCCAGTAACGCTCCGGAACCCACGATCCCGTCCAGCACCCACGAGGGGTGCACCCCCTGCGCTTCCCCGGACATGTCCCCGCTTTCGTCCCCATCCGTGGACGGAGACGGTGCTTCGTGTCCGGCAGGTGCGACCAGGCCAAGGGACGTCCCGGCCACGGCCGAGGCTCGCGCGGCGGTGAGAACTGGGCCCTTTGCTGGCCCGCCCGGGTCTGTGTCGGTGTGCGCGGCTGCCGGCGGTGTGGTTCCGGCCCGGGCGGGGGCACCCGTGGTGTCTTGACCGGTGGTCCTGTCCTGATCGCCCGTGGCGGTACGCAGCTTGTCCTCGTGGTCAGGGAAGTTGAACCCAGTGGTGGGGGCGGAGAGGTTCAGCTGCCATCCGGGGTAGATCAGGTCAGGGTCCTGCAAGCGGCGCCCGTCTGGTTGCACGATGGAGCTGGAGGCGTGGTAGATCTCGGGCCACCGGGCGGCTTCGCTCAAGTGCTCAGCAGCCAAGGCGCTCAGGGTGTCCCCGGGTTGCACGACCACCTGCTGGCGTTGCTGCATGGCCTGGTCGGCGGCGGCTTGGGACAGGATCGGTAGCTGCAGCACCTGACCCGGGAAAACCCAGTCCGCACCACGGGTCAACTGCTCCCGGTTGGCCTCGACGATGAGCGGGTAGGCGTGGCCCGACCCTAGGTGGCGCTCGGCGATCGACCAGAGAGTGTCCCCCGGGCAGACCACGTACCTGCTCGTCCGCTCCTGTTCGGGGGCGGTTGCTGTCGGGGCGGTTGTTGTCGTGAGAGCTGGCGTCTTGGGCACGTCCGTGAGGGTCGGGGCAGCGGCCAGCGGTGCTGCAGCTGGCGTAGTGGGGGCGGTCGCTGCCACACGAGCGATGCTGGCCGCGGCAGGCGTTGTACTGACGCCGGTCGGGGTGGCGATGAACAGGGCCAGCGCCGCAATAACTACCGGTCGCATCCCGAACTGCGGCAGCGCCAGCACGGGCAGGGCCGGCGCACGCACCCCACGCAGTGCGCAGAGCGCTTCGATGACGATGCTGACGCTGAGCGCGGCCCAGACGACCCAGCCGAGCAGGATGGCCCCGGTCAGGGCCAGGGTGCCGTCGTCGGGTGCGAGCAGTGCACCACGGATCTGGTCGATGCTGGGGACGCTGGCCGGTAGCGGGTTACCGCCGACAGTCAGCAGCAGGGCGGGTAGCCCGGCCAGGATGCCGGCCAGGAGGAGCAGTGCGCCCAGACCGGTGAGGCGTTGGCGGGTTCTCATTGCTCTACTCCTTCCACGGACCGGGTGATCCGTGCCTGCGCCGAGCCCGTTGCACTCAAGCTGGTGACGCCGATGATGGACAAGAACTTGGTCGGGTAGGTGGAGGTGACGGTGACGGCGATGCTGGTCGGGCCGGTCACGGATGCCGACCCGGCGACCCCGGCCTGGTAGAGGTAGGCCTCGGCGGCGGCTGCGGCGCGGCCGGGGTCGGCCACCACACCCAGGCCGCGGACCCCGGTCGGTGTCTGGACCTCTTGCCCGCCGACCCGGGCGGCCTCGCGGGCGGTGGCGCGGGCCTCCTGCATGGCGTGCAGGTGTCCGGCGACGTCGACGGCCAGGCCGACCATGAGCAGGAACGAGGTCGCCAAAACGATCACGAACACACTGACCGAACCTCGCTCCGTGGCGTCCCTGCGGGTCGCTTTCGGTCTGTGCCTGGTCATGGACGGCTCACCCTTGCCGGGAGCGGTAGGTGTCGATCGGCGAGGCCATGGATGCTTGCAGGGTGCGGTTGCCCGGGATGCCGGGGAAGGCCAGATCCGTCATGTCGACCTGGCAGGACACGGTCACCGTGACCAGCCCAGGAGTGCCGGGGCTGGTCGCGAAGGCGCTGGTGTCCACCGTCACCGACTGCGTCGCGCAGCGCACGCCCTGGTTGGCCAGCGATGCTGACGCGGACGCGGTCGCGGCACCGGAGGCGTCGCCGGCGGAGCGGGCGATAGACGCGGCCCGGGCCGCTTCGGCTGCGGCGGCCTGCACCGCCTGCTGCGCCAAGGCGTACCGGCCGGCGAAGAACACAACCAGCACGAACAGGAGCAGGACCGGGCCGAGGATCACCAGTTCCACCGACACCGCCCCCCGTTCACCCTTGCCGCTGCGTGTGCTCATGGCGAGATCCGCTCCACGGGGAAGCTGGCGGACTGCACGACGGCAGGGTTGAGGAACGGGATGAGGCTCTGGGCCTGGCCGGTGACGGAGATGGTCGCGGTCGTGGTTGACCGGGACCCGGCCACGGCCGGGTCGAGCACGACGCCGGGGCCGGCGTCGGCGACGAACGAGGTGGCTGCCGCGATCCCCGCACCAGCTGTTGAGTTCTCGGCGGCGGCGACGCGGGCTCCTTCCTGGGCCGCGCCGAGGGCGACCGCGCGGGCGTGGAACCACAGCCCGCCCTGCACCATCGCGAACAGCAGCAGGAGCACCAGCGGCAGCAGGACGACGACCTCGACCGAGCTCGAGCCACGGTCCCGGCCGGTGGCACGTTGGACACGCGCCACCGGTCGGGGCCGCGACCTGAGCCGGTGGGTCATCAGTTCAGGCCGGCCAGCTTGCCGGTGGCCCACGTGGTCAGCAGACCGATGATCACGGTGGCCAGCGCGAACAGGCCGAGGGCGATGACGACGGTCTCCACCGAGATCGCCCCTCGTTCCCCGCGGGCCAGGATCTGTGCCCGGACGCGCTGCGGGTAGGTCGCGGCCTGGACGCTGAGCTGGAGTGTGGACTTCTTCATGGTGTTCCCCTTCTTGGCGAGTTGATGTTGGTTGTGACTCTCTGGGTCGGCCGAGCGCGGTGGTGTCGTGTCGATCAGCTCCCCACCATGCGCAGCAGCTGTGGGGTGATGAGGATGAGCAGGAAGATCAGCCCGAGCAGGGTCATCGGTAGCGTCATCCGTTCGCTGACCTCGTTGGCGCGGGTCTTCTGCGCGGACAGGATCGCGGCGCGCATGCTGACTGCGCGGGCCTTCAGCTGGGGGTAGACCCGGCCTCCGTCCTCACCGGAGGAGCGCATGATGTCGGCCAGTTCGTGCAGGTCGGGCAGGTCGATCTCATCGCCCAGGTGGCGCAGCGCGTCCCAGGGGGTGATGCCGGACCAGCGGGTGCGGGCCAGCTCTTCCCGCAGCCGCCGAAACACCCAGGAGTCGCCGGCCGCGGCCGCGGCCTCCATCGCCTGCCGCGGCCCGGAACCGGAGACCATCTCCAGGGCGACCAGGTCGACGAACGCCCCCAGCGCGCGGGCGAACTCGACCCTGGCCTCGCGAGCATCCGTGAGGACGTTGTAGGTCGGGATGAACCACAGCACCACGACCAGCACCAGGGTGGCCAGGACGGGGACGTACACCGGGATAGAGAAGGAGAACATGAGCGTCCAGGCCAGGATCGGGCCGGCCACTATGCCGATGGCGGCGTACAGCAGCTTCTCGCCGTAGAACCGCGTCGGTGTCGTCCCCAGCACGGTCAGGTCGGTACCGACGACCTTGCCCCACAGACCGGTGGGCAGGTGCCGGGCACCCCAGGAACCCAGCACGTCACGGACGTCACCACTCCCTACCTGCCGGGACGCGGTAGTGCCCTGCGTTGCCTGGGCCTGCGGGGCGCCAGCGGGTGACAGCCGGGTCAGTGCCTGTCCCAGGTCCGGGTGGGCGGGGGTGAGCTGGTGCAGGATCAGCGCGAGGCCAGCACCGACCAGGCCGCCAGCGGTGAGCAACAGGTGCAGGACGCTCATGTCGCCCCTTCGCGGACCGTGGCGCCGATGAAGCGCGGCATGGCTTTGGCCTGGGCCATCGTGTGCAGCCAGATCAGCATCCCGGCGTATAGGGCCAGGAAGAGGCCGAGCAGCACCTGTCCGACGGGGCTGCCGTAGGGGGCGATGTAGTCCCCGGACAGGGCGAGGAAGGCCAGCACGGCCAGGGTGATGCCGGTGATCAGGCGCGCGTTGGCTCGTGGTTTGGCCCGGTCGGACTCGATCTCGCGGCGGGCCCGCACGTCCTGTCCCACCGACTCCGCCAGCGCAGCCAGGACCGTGGTCAATCCGCCGCCGCGGCGGCGAGCTCCCAGGGCCAGGTTCGCGGCGATCAGGTCCCCGGTGGGGTCGTCCAGGTCGTCGGCGAACGCGCGCAGGGCGTCCTCGGTGGCCCACCGGGCCCGTAACCGCGCCGTCAGGCGGGTGACTTCCGGTTTGATCGGCTCGGGGGTGGAGCGCAGTGAGCGCAGCAGCGCCTGCTCCAGCCCGACCCCGGCGCCCAGGGTCCCGGCCACGGTGCGCACCCACTCCTCCATCGCTTCCAGACGCGCCACCTCCCGCTGCGCCGGGGGCGCAGCCAGCAGCACCGGGATCCCGGCCAGGGCCAACGGGACAATCGCCACGGCGATCACCCACCCCGTCGACACCGCCACCACAGCACCGACGGCTAGCCCGATGCCCAGCAGCATCCGGGTGCGCGGGCTGACCCGGGTACGCCGCGTGCTGGATCGACGGGGCCGGGCCGGTGGTGCCGGGCGGGCCAGCAGGCCCAGGACCAGGGTGAGAGTTCCGCCGGCGATGAGGGCACCGGCCAGGGCCACGAGCAGGGTGGTCATGCCCCGGTCCCGTCTTGCTCCTGGGTGAACGCGGCCAGGTCGAACCCGAACCGGGCCAGGTCGCGGTAGTCATCGGGCAGCACGTGCGGGTGAGCCGTGGTGGCCCCGGCGTCGGCCTTGAACACGTGGGTGACGGCGTACCCGGTCTGCTCCTCCCCGGATGTGACGGCGATGATCTCGGAGACGAACCGGGACACCTGAGCGGTCCCGTCCGCGGCGGGTCGCGTCTGTTTGGTGACGTGGACCACGACATCGATACCGGCGGCGACGGCGCGCAGCGCGAAGTCGTGGGTGGCGTGCTGCCCGGACTCCATCACGCAGGTCACCAGCTTTTCCAGGGCACCGACGGCGTGGGCGGCGTGCGTGGTGGAGATCGACCCCGAACTGGACTGGACGGCCTTGAGCATCGCGGCTGCCTCGGGCCCGCGGACCTCTCCGACGATCTGCCGGTTCAGGTTCATCCGGAAGCTGCCGTGCAAGGCCTGGTCCAGGCTGTACTGACCGGCCTGCCGGCCGTCCGGGCCGACCTCACCGGAGCCGGGCCGTGCCTCCCAGGCGAACACGTACGGGTGCCGGTCGGGCATCTGGTGCAGGTGCAGCTCGTACTCGGTCTCGAAGGTCCCGATCACCTCGTACTTGGGGATCTCGCCGCACAGCGCCCGCACCATCGTCGTCTTCCCCGCGCCCTGGGCGCCGGAGACCACGATCGAGCGACCGGAGCGGACGGCCGCGGCCAGGAACGACGCCGCCACGGGGCTCAACGTGCCCAGGTCCACCAGGTCCTCCAGGGACACCTCGGTGAGCCGGTGCCGACGGATCACCACCTGCGGGCGCGGTGTCACCCACGCCTGCGCCGCGAGCCGGGCACCGCTGTCCAGGCGCAGGTGCAGCTCGGGATGGGACGGGGAGAACGGGCGAGCGTTGACCTCGGAGCGGGAGGCCACGAAAGACAGGAAGTCGACCAGCTCCTGGTCGGAGTCAGCCACCGCCTGCGCCATCACCTGCCGACCACCGACCAGCTCGACCGTGACCAGGTCGTGGCCGAAGATCATGATGTTCTCCACCTGCGGGTCATCGACCAGGGGCTGCAACCGTCCCAGCCCGAACGCGGCATCGAAGACGGCCCTGGCCAAGGCATCCTGCGTCTGCGGATCCCAGGCGGCTTCGCCGGCCCGCAGCCGCTCAGTGCCTTCCCGGGACAGCAGCTCGGTGATGATCGCCCGTCCCCGCTCCTGCTGAGCCTGCCGGTCATCCTCCCCCGTCGGGGTGCCTTCCTGGCTGAGCCGGTCAGCGGTCTGCTGCCGCAGGCTGGCCACCAGCTCCCAGTCCACCCCGTCCTGCCCCCAGCCGTGCTCGCCCGACCGGCGCACCTCCCGGGCCGGCAACGACACCACATTGCCCACCCGCTCCGACTGCGACGGGACCGGCTGCGGCTGAGTGAGGACGTCGCCCGCGCCGAGAGCACCGTCCACGGCTGTGGCCTGGGGGAAGGTGAACCCGCCGCGGCGGCGGCCCCGGGACGGCCCGTGCACCTGCGCCGGCGTGCCGTCCGGGGTGGATGGTGTGGTGAATAGCGGCAGCCCAGCAGGATCAGAACTGATGGCTCCGCCCGGCTCCGGATCGTAGTCCTCGATACTCACGATGACGCTCCCGTCAGGGCGTGGGCATGGCTCACAATCTGTTGGCGGGCGGCCTCGTCCAGGGTCTCCAGGCTGTGAACGAGCTTGCTGGATTCCAGGCGCCGCACCTGGGCGCCGGCAGAGAACGCCGCAGCGGCTTTCGAGTCCCAGGCCACCGACCCCAGGACCGGGGACCGGCCGCCGCACACCTGGGCCAGGACCTTGCCCACCTCGCCCTGGCTGTAGGGCCGCCCCGGGCCCACGATCACGACCCCGAGCGATGACGCGCCGCCGACGTCCTCCAGCTCGGTGTGCAGGCTCGTCAGCCAGGAACGCAGCGCGGACAGGGACACCAGGTCCGAGCGGCACACCACCAGGGCCAGGTCAGCGCCGTGCAGCAACGGCGCCGGTGACCCGGCCAGGCCAAGACGGCCCACGTCGACGATGACGTCCTGGCCCGTGCCTTCCAGCGCCTTCAACGCCGCCAGCAGCGGCTCCCACAGCCCGGCCAGGCTCCGGGCCTGGACGTGCGACCGGGTCCCCGGCAACAGACCCACCTGAGAACCGGGCAAGGACAGGAGCAGACCAGGCAGCCTGGACCGCAACTGGTCCTGCTGGTGAGCGGTCCACAAATCCAGCAGCGCATCCGGCGGCGCCAGCTGACCACGCAGGTACCCCGCCAGCATGGCCGCGCCACCGGTCGGGTCCGCATCGACCAGCACGGTAGGGCGCCCCCGCGACAGTGCCCACCCCAGCGCGGTCGTCGTCACCCCCGGTGAACCAGAGGCTGACGCGAGCGCGATGACCGCCATCTCAGTCCCCCTCCCGGCTGTCCAGCACCAGCGCCGCCCGGCCCGTCGAGGCCCACCGCGCGATTTGGGCCGCGTCCTGCTCCGCAACCAGGACCGAGACCACGGTCCGCGCGGACTCCACAGAGGCGCTCACCCCGACCACGTTGGCCGGGAACACGGTGTCGGCCGACTCGAAGGTCGCGGGGTCACCGGCCTGACCGGGGGTGGCGACCACCCGTACCCGGTCCCCCACCACCAGCGGTTCCCCCGGCATCAGCTCGGCCGTCAACGCCAGACCTACAACAGACTCCCCAGCACCGGGCAGGACCTCCTGCACGGCCGCGGCAGGAGTCAGCAACGTCCCGGCGGACAGGTCGCGGGCGGCGCGCTGACCGATGAAAGCGTCCAGGTCGGCGGCCGGCACGATCTGCAACGCAGGATCTGCGGTCACCTGGACCGTCATCAGATCGGCGGCAGTGATGGTCTCGCCCCGCATCACCGTGTCGCGCACCGCGACCGCGCTGGTGGTGTCGGTGCTGGACAGGTAGACCCAGACCACCAGCAGGGCACCCATCACCACCAGGCCAAGACCAGCCAGGGCCATCACCGGCCGGCGCCGCAGCTTCGGAGGCGCCGGGACTGCAGCGACCGACATCCCGGGGGCTCCTAGAGCGGGCGGGGATGACCCGCTGGTGCCGCCCTGACTGTCCGCCGTGTCCTGCTTCTTGGCCATGTCCTGCTCCCCATCACTGTGGTTGGTGGCTCCAGGTCTCACCTTCCCGAGCGGGGCGTGCCGCCCCTTGTCGGGCTCTACTGGCTCAGCACCTGTGCCTCCCCCATCACGATCTGGCCCTCACGGACCAGGTCCAGCTCGATCGTTCCCGACTGGCCCATCCCGGCCCAGGTGATGACCCAGTACGAGGTCGCCGTGACCGGGTAGTAGCCCTGTTCCTGGTACCGGTGGCCGCAGTCCGGGCTGTCCAGGTCCTCGAACCGGTCCTCGTACGGTGTGCCTGGGGTCGTGCAGACCACGACCGTCCCATCCCCCATGTCCCACTCGATCCGGTCCACCTGCCCGGTCGCGCTCACCGACCACGGCCCGCTGCTGGCCGTCCGGGTGATCGGACCCCACGTGGAACCGTCCAGGTCCTGGACCCACATCCACGTCGGCAATCCGATCAACCCCACCCGGCCTGGGCCCTGCTCAGGGACGATCCCGATCTCGATCGCCTGCAGGTCCATCGACTCCACCGCCTCTGCAGCCAACTCCGCCGGGTCCGGCGGCGCCCCCCACGGCGGAACTAGTGACCACCGCGGGATCGTGTCTGGCGGGAACGGGTCACTCAACGTGACACCACGCGAGCACCAGAAGATCGCCCCATCCGTACGCCCGTTCCACACCGGATCCGTCCAGCCAGGCTGCGGCGCGGCGTACTTGGTGTAGCAAGCCCACCCGTAAGACCAGTACCAGTCATGGACGATGCACGGAACCTCCTCACCCGTCAGGTAATCGGCGCAGACTGGATCACCCGGTTCGCCTGGGTCCCCGGGCCCCTCCCCCGGAAGAGAGGGATAGTCAGGCGGCGGCGGCGGAACGTAGATGATGCACTGACCGCTACGTCTATCGCGTTGCTTGCACTCCGGTTCAGCCTGAGCCGGGGCGCCGGCGAGGGTTATCAGGGCTGTGCCCATGATCATGGCTAGGGCGCACCACAGGAGGGTTAGCCCTCGCATGGCTCGTCTCGGTTCGTGTCCTCGACGATGTACCAGCCCACCTGGGCGGAGTCGTCTCGCTCCAGGATGAAGTCGTTGAGCGTCTGATCCAGCCGGGCCTCGGTGTTGATCGACTGTCCGTCCTCGTCGAACACGTCGACGGCTGAGACATCCGCGCAGGCGGTTGCCGCGGCAGTGTCCCCGTCGATGGTGACCTCGACAATCTCGAGCTCGGTGAGGCCCGTGGATGTGAAGCCCTGAGTCTCGGAGTACATCACCTGAGTCACCCACTGTTCGCGAGCGGTGTCCCGCGAGAACGGGTAGATCCCCTCCACCGATGCATCCCCATTGAAGGCGTCATCGAGGGCGCGGGTGTACCGCACCAGTGTCTCTTCGATGTCGGCCTGGTCCTGCTCCTCGGCCGATAGCTCAGGCGGTGCGGTCGTGATCTGGTGGTCGTCCGGTGGCTGCGTGGTGGCAGCCGGCTCCGTGGGGGCGGGCTCTGCCGTCGTGACGGGGTCGATGGTCGGCGCGGGCGTGCCCGTCTGGCCCTCCGGGTTGTCGCTGCACCCAGCCAAGACCAGCATCGTGGCTACCGTCAGGCTCACCGTCGTGGATCGCGTTCTCGTCACATCGCGTCCTTCCCTCACCGACCAAAAGCAGGTCGCGGGTCCTCTGGGTCTCACCTTGCACCCGTTCGGCACAGTAGCGCCAGACCCCAATTCATGGATCCCGTTAGCGGCGGCCTGTGGATAACGTCCCTACGACCACTCCGCGCCGGAGGGCATCTGTTCCATGAGCTGATCCACCTCCTGGGGCGAGACGCGGATGATCCGCCTGCCCGTGCGGTACGCCGGCAGGCTGCCATCCGCGATTCGTCGTCGAAGGGTCCTGGTACTGATGCCGGTGCGGTCAGCGGCTGCCGCCAAGGTCTCGTACCGGCGGGGGGCACTGGTCTCGGTTCGGGTGGTGGTAGTCATACCCCCTCATGCGCACCTCGACCGCGCCCCGGGTCCACGAAATTCTGGACGCGGCAGAGAGGTGGGGTCGCCGGCTGCGACCGGTTATCCCGCGCAGTGTTGCCGGCACCCGCTCGCCCAACTTGATTCCCCACGTATTCCCCACGGGAGGGGAAAACAAGAGGCCTTGACCGGCATTTCCGCTGGTCAAGGCCCTGTCGAACTGGTGGGCGATACTGGGATCGAACCAGTGACCTCTTCCGTGTCAAGGAAGCGCGCTACCGCTGCGCCAATCGCCCGGAACAACTGTGCGTTGCTGAGTTGCGAGGTGGCGACGGGATTTGAACCCGTGTAGACGGCTTTGCAGGCCGTTGCCTCGCCTCTCGGCCACGCCACCATGAGGCATCAAGGTGGATGTGCCTCCGAGCGGATGACCGGCCTCGAACCGGCGACCTCAACCTTGGCAAGGTTGCGCTCTACCAACTGAGCTACATCCGCAAGTCGCTCCGCTGTCACCAGCGGCGCGAGATGACACATTAGCCGACCGTGCGGGCGGGGCCAAATCCGCGTGTCCCTCAGCGAGGACCGGGCAGTTCGTCCTCTCGCCTCCGGTCCTCGTCCTCTCGCCTCCAGTCCACGTCCGCCCGCTCCAGCCCCTCGTCGTCCTGCTCGTCCCCGGTCCACACGTGCGCGCCACCCCGTCGCTGGTCGGACCCGTCGCGGTCGCGGCGCCCGTCCCGCCACTCGTTGACCCGCGCCCGCGGTCCGCGATACTCCGGCGGCGGCCACAGGCGGCGGATCGCGGCGTTCAGGGCGGCGCCGATGAGAACGGCCAGGGCCAGGAAGTAGAGGTAGATCATCAGCACGATCGGCGCGGTCAGCGGGCCGAAGACGGAGACACCCCCGACGGCCACCTCGGCCCAGACCCGGATCAGGGTCGAGCTGACCACCCAGATCACCACGGTCAGCAAGGCGCCGGGCAGGTCGCGGAAGTAGGGGGACCGGTCCGGTGTGGCGACGTGGAACAACCCGGTCAGGCTCAGGATGCCCACCACCGCCACCAGCGGCCAGTAGAGCCCGATCAGCGGCTCGACCTGCGTCGGCAGCCAGCTGCGCAGGTATCCCGGCCCGATCAGCAGCAGGGGCAGCGTCAGACCCATCACCAGGATCGCCAGCAGGTATGTGGACAGGGAGAGCAGCCGGGCCCGCACCGGGCCGCGGTCACCGCCCTGCCCGTACATGATCGCGATGGCCTCGATGACGATGTTCAACGCGCGCGAGCCCGACCAGAGCGCTACGACGAAGCTGACCGACAGGACGTCGACCCGTCCGGCGCTCAGCGTCTGCTGCAGCGTCGGCATGATGACCTCCTCGACCGTCTCCGGCGTGAGGAACCGCAGCGACCAGGTCTCCACCGCCTCCTGCATCTGGGTCAGCGTCCCCTCCCCCAGCCACCGGGAGGAGAACCCGGCGCCGGCCACCAGGCCCAGGAGCAGGGGCGGCAGCGACAGCAGCAGGAAGAACGCCGCCTCCGCGGCCAGCCCCGTCGCCCGGTAGCGGAAGGCCACCGACGCGGTCTCGGCGACCAGACGCGCGGCGGGGAGCGCTCCCGGGACCGGCGCGAGCAGCCGCCGCAGACGCTCCTTCACCCCCGGTGCACTCGCCACCCGGATCACGGTAGCGGGCGGGCCTGGGCAGGCGAACCGGAGCGGCATACCGGAGAAAGGGACGTATCATGGACCGTTGCCGACGACGGGGTCATTCGACCCCCTGTCCCCCACCTGAAAGTCCCACGCATGGATGTTTGGCCCGGCTCCCCCTATCCCCTTGGCGCCACCTTTGACGGCACCGGCACGAACTTCGCCGTCTTCTCCGAGAACGCCACCGGAGTGGACCTGTGCCTCATCGACGACGACGGCCAGGAGACCCGGATCCCGCTGACCGAGGTCGACGCCTACGTCTGGCACGCCTACCTGCCGGCGTGCCAGCCCAGCCAGCGCTACGGCTACCGGGTGCACGGCCCGTACGAACCCGACGAGGGGCACCGGTTCAACCCGAACAAGCTGCTGCTCGACCCGTACGCCAAGGCCATCGAGGGCCAGATCCAGGGGCACCAGGGGCTGTTCTCCTACACCTTCGGCGACCCGGCCTCCTACAACGAGGAGGACTCCGCGCCCCACACGATGCTCGGCATCGTCACCAACCCGTACTTCGACTGGGGCCACGACCGGCCGCCGAACCACGACTACCACGACAGCGTCATCTACGAGGCGCACGTCAAGGGTATGACGATGACCCACCCCGAGGTGCCGGAGAACATCCGGGGCACGTATGCCGGGATGGCGCACCCCGCCGTGGTGCAGCACCTCGTCGACCTCGGGATCACGGCGGTCGAGCTGCTGCCGGTCCACCAGTTCGTCAACGACACCCACCTGCAGGATCAGGGACTGTCCAACTACTGGGGCTACAACACCATCGGTTTCCTGGCTCCCCACAACGCCTACTCGGCGTCGGGCCAGCGCGGTCAGCAGGTCACCGAGTTCAAGTCGATGGTCAAGGCGCTGCACGAGGCGGGCATCGAGGTCATCCTCGACGTCGTCTACAACCACACCGCCGAGGGCAACCACCTGGGCCCCACGCTGTCCTTCCGCGGGCTGGACAACGCCAGCTACTACCGGCTGGTCGACAACGACAAGGCCCACTACTACGACACCACGGGCACCGGCAACAGCCTGCTGATGCGCCACCCCCACGTGCTGCAGCTGATCATGGACAGCCTGCGCTACTGGGTCACCGAGATGCACGTCGACGGCTTCCGCTTCGACCTCGCCGCGACCCTGGCCCGCCAGTTCCACGAGGTGGACAAGCTGTCCGCCTTCTTCGACATCATCCAGCAGGACCCGGTGATCTCCCAGGTCAAGCTCATCGCCGAGCCCTGGGACCTGGGCGAGGGCGGTTACCAGGTCGGCAACTTCCCCCCGCTGTGGACGGAGTGGAACGGCAAGTACCGCGACACCGTCCGCGACTTCTGGCGCGGCGAGCCGGCGTCGATGGGCGAGTTCGCCTCCCGGCTGACCGGCTCCTCCGACCTCTACGAGCACAGCGGCCGTCGGCCGATCGCCTCGATCAACTTCGTCACCGCGCACGACGGCTTCACCATGCGCGACCTCGTCTCCTACAACCACAAGCACAACGAGGCCAACGGCGAGGGCGGTGCGGACGGCGAGGAGCACAACCGCTCCTGGAACTGCGGCGTCGAGGGCCCCACGGACGACCCCGAGGTGCTGGCCCTGCGCGAGCGCCAGCACCGCAACTTCCTGGCCACGCTCATGCTCAGCCAGGGCGTGCCGATGATGGCCCACGGCGACGAGATCGCCCGCACCCAGATGGGCAACAACAACGTCTACGCCCAGGACAACGAGCTGGCCTGGATGGACTGGGTCCTGTCCACCGACCAGCAGCAGCTGCTCGAGTTCACCTCCGACCTCATCACCTTGCGTCGCGAGCATCCCGTCTTCCGTCGTCGCCGGTTCTTCGCCGGTGACGCGGACCACGGTGGTCAGAGCGACCTCGGCGACATCCTCTGGTACTCCCCCGACGGCACCCCGATGACCGAGGAGGGCTGGCACTCGCGCAGGCAGGCGGTGACGGTCTTCCTCAACGGCGAGGCCATCACCGAGCGGGACGAGCGCGGCCAGCCGCTGATCGACGACCACTTCCTGCTGCTCTTCAACGGCCACCACGAGGCGGTGCCCTTCACCGTGCCCATCGGGATCAACGCCGCGAGCTGGGACGCCGTCGTGGACACCAGCGGCGCCGCCCGCGAGAACGGGGTGCTGTGGGAGACCGGCAAGACCTACGAGATGCCGCCGCGGGCCGTGGTCGTGCTGCAGGGCGTCCCCGCCGAGGAACTCGCCTGAGCGGTATGCCGTCCGGCCGCCGCGCCTGACGCCGCACGTGGGCGCAGGCGCGGCTCAGGTGCGCGCGAGCCGCGCCTTCTGCTCCTCCACGTCGAAGGTGGCGACCGGCCACCGCAGGTCCAGGGCCCGCAGGTGCTCCAGCAACAGCTGCTGGACCGCCAGCCGGGCATACCACTTGCGGTCGGCCGGCACCACGAACCAGGGCGCCGCATCGATGTTGCACCGCTCCAGGGCGGCCTGGTAGGCCTCCTGGTAGTCCGACCAGTTTTCCCGCTCGTCGATGTCGCCGGGGTTGAACTTCCAGTGCTTGTCGGGACGGTCCAACCGCTTCCCCAGCCGCTCCTTCTGCTCGGCGGCGGAGATGTGCAGCATCACCTTGATCACCGTGATCCCGTCCTCGACCAGCTCCTGCTCGAAGTCATTGATGGTGGCGTAGCGGGAGGACCACTCCTGCTGTGGCACCAGGTCGTGCACCCGCACCACCAGCACGTCCTCGTAGTGCGAGCGGTCGAAGACGCCGATCTTGCCCGGCTCCGGCAGCCGCTTGCGGATGCGCCACAGGAACGGGTGCCTCAGCTCTTCCTCGGTCGGTTTCTTGAAGGCGGTGATCTGCACCCCCTGCGGGTCGACCCGGCCGACGACGTGGCGCATGATGCCGCCCTTGCCCGAGGTGTCCATCCCCTGCACGATCAGCAGCACCCGGCGCCGCGAGTCGCCGCCCACGCTGGCGGCATACAGCTGCTCCTGCAGGCTTGACAGCTCGTCGTCGTGCTCCAGGAGCGCCGCCTTCCCGTCCGCCTTCCTCCCCGTGAAGGCGGGCGTGCTCCGTGGGTCGAGGTCAGAGAGCCCGAAGCCCTCGCGCACGCGCAGCGCCTCGGTGAACGGTCGGTCGCTGTCGACGGTGCGTCTGTCCTCGGCCATCCGCTCATCCTGCCAGCGGTTCCGTTCGGGCGCAGGGTATGCCGTGTGCCCACCGCCTGCGTGGCGTCGGGTCAGCGCAGGAAGCTGGCGACCAGGTCGTCCCAGAGCGAGGGGTTGGTGTTCCACTCCTGGCAGTGGCGCGACCGCGGCCAGACGAAGGTGTGCACCAGGCCGGGCCGGCGGCGGGCCAGGTCCTGGGACGGCCCGTAGGGGACGGTCTCGTCGGTCGCCGAGTGGATGATGAAGATGCGGTGGGTCACCTCGTCGGCCCGGTCCACCCAGTTCGTCGCTGCGACGTCCACCGGCTCGGCGATCCCCAGCAGGTGCCGGGACAGCCGGCTGCGCAGCAGGCTCCGGGCGAGGTGGTCGATGGGGCGCGGGATGAAGTGCAGGTCGGCCTGGTGGGCCAGCACATTGCCCCAGTCGATGACGGGGCCGTTGAGGATGACCCGGTGCACCCGATGTGCCACGTCGGAGCGGTTGAGCGCCTGCAGCACGATGGCGCCGCCCATCGACCAGCCGACGAGGACCAGGCGTCTGGCGCCGTGGGCCAGGGCGTACCGCAGCGCGGCATCCACGTCCCGCCACTCGGCCATCCCCAGGCTGTAGCGACCGTCGCTGGACGCGGGGGCGCCGATGTCGTTGCGGTACATCGGGATCAAGGTGGTGTAACCGAGTCGGTGCAGCACCGGGACCGCACGGAGGGTCTCCTCCCGCATGGCGCTGCGGCCGTGCACCAGGACGGCCCAGTCGCCGTTGTCGGTGCCCTCCTGCGGCGGCACCCGCCACGCGCCCAAGTCGCCGATGTCGGAGGTCACCACGACGTCCTCGTAGTCGAGCCCCAGCGCCGATCCTGGTGTGCCGCAAAAGAAGTACTTGTTCCAGCGGGCCGGACCAGGCGCGAGCTCCCCCTGGTCCACCCCGAGCAGCTCGCGCGTCACCGTCGGCGGCTTGAGCTCGTGGTCCTCCGCCAGCACCTGCCCCACCCGGGCGTGCCCAGCTCCCCGGTCGAGCCACAGCCCGTAGCGTCCCGGCGCACTCGTCCACGGGGTCGCCCGGAAGGTCACCGTGCCGGCGTCCTCGTCGACGTCCAAGATCGCGGTGTCGTCCTTCTTCTCGTGCTCCGGCGTGATGATGCGGTGCGCGAAGTAGGTCGCGGTCCCCATCGAGACCGCGCCCCCGACCGCTGCCCCGGCCGCCGCGCTGATGCCGGCCACCGCGGCCCGGCCCAGGGAGGAGCCCAGCTCGGACGAGGAGTTCTTCTTCGCCGCCTGCCTGCCGCCCTGACGACCCCGCGGGAGCTTTCCCGCCGCACCGCCTCCCGCGCCGGCGAGCACCTGCGCCACCCGGCTCATCGGGCCGCTCCCCCGGTCAGCGGTGCCCCCAGCACCTGGCTCAACAGGTAGCCCGTCGGCAGATCCAGCTGCTCGTAGGTGCAGCTCTGCGGCTCCCGGTCCGGCCGCCAGCGGACGAACTGCGCGGTGTGCCGGAACCGGTCACCCTCGAGGTAGTCGTACCGGACCTCGACCACCCGTTCCGGCCGCAAGGGCGTGAACGACAGGTCCTTGCCCGCCGCCCACCGCGAGCCGGAGCTCTTGCTGGGCGTGCGTTCCCCCTCCAGGTGCCGGGCCCAGTCCCAGGGGTGCCCCTCGAGGTCGGTCACCCACGGCTGCAGCTCCTCGAACAGCGCCTTGCGCCTGGCCATCGGGAAGGAGGACGAGACCCCGACGTGGGCCAGCTGCCCGTCCGGCCGGTAGAGCCCCAGCAGCAACGAGCCGATCGCCTCGTCGCTGGACTTGTGCGTGCGGTAACCGGCGACGACGCAGTCGGTCGTGCGGACGTGCTTGAGCTTGGTCAGCACCCGCTTGTTCGGCTGGTAGGTCGCCTCCGGGTCCTTGCCGATGACCCCGTCGAGGCCGGCCCCCTCGAACTCGGTGAACCACCGCATGGCGACCTCTGCGTCGTCGGTCAGCGGGGACAGGTGGAAGGACCCCGCTGACGTCCCTGGGAGCGCCCGCTCGAGGCGCGCGCGGCGCTCGCGGAACGGCATACCGGTCAGGTCCTCGTCGCCCAGGGCGAGCAGGTCGAAGGCGACGAACGCCGCGGGCGTGGCCTGGGACAGCATCTGCACGCGCGAGTCGGCGGGATGGATCCGCTGCCCGAGCGCCTCGAAGTCCAGCCGCTCCCCCGTCGCGTCGGCGACGACGATCTCCCCGTCCACGACGCAGCGCTCGGGCAGCTCGGCCCGGGCCGCCTCGACGAGCTCGGGGAAGTAGCGGGTCATCGGCTTCTCGTTGCGCGAGCCCAGCTCGACATCGTCGCCGTCCCGGAAGACGATCGACCGGAAGCCGTCCCACTTGGGGTCGTAGAGCCACCCCTCCGGCAGGCTCGTCGCCGGCTTGGCCAGCATCGGGCTCACCGGGGGCATCACGGGCAGGTCCACGGAACCCACTCAACCACAGCCACGCCCGTCGCACCCGTCACGCCTCGACGACGGGCGACCCGCTCAACCCTCGACGCGGTTGCCGTGCTCGTCCCAATGTTCGGCGACCTTCTTGCTCGGCTGCACGCGCGGCGGCTCCCCCGGCATCTTGGGGTGGTCGGGGGGGAAGTTCAGCTCGCCCAGACCGCGCTCCAGGTCGGCCTCCCACAGGGCGTAGGCACCGTCGATCCGGCCTGGCTCCTCGTGCAGTCCCGCCCAGGGGTCACCGTGCTCGGCGAGCCACTCCGGCACGGTGTGCACGGTGAGCTCCCCGGGCACCACGTCGCCCAGCTGCTCCCAGGTGACCGGCACCGACACCGGCGCGCCCGGCTGGATGCGCGGGCTCCAGGCCGCCGCGAGCGTCCGGTCCCGGGTGGCCTGGTTGAAGTCGACGAAGATCCGCTCTCCCCGCTCCTCCTTCCACCACGCCGTGGTCACCAAATCGGGCAGGCGCCGCTCCAGCTCGCGCGCGAGACCGATCACGGCATGCCGCACGTCGAGGAACTCCAGCCGCGGCTCGATCGCGGCGAAGACGTGCACGCCGCGGTTGCCGGTGGTCTTCACATAGGGCGTCAGCCCCACCTCCTGCATCACCTCGCGCAGCCCCTGGGCCGCCTCGACGACGTCGGCGAAGACCCGGCCCGGCTGGGGGTCCAGGTCGATCCGCACCTCGTCCGGGTGGTCGTTGTCCCCGGTGAGCACCGGCCACGGGTGCCACGTCACCGTGCCCATCTGCGCCGTCCACAGCAGAGTCGCCAGGTCGTCGACCACCAGCTGCGGGTGGCTGCGCCCGCTGGGGTAGGTCACCATCGTCGTCCGCGACCACTCCGGCACCCCCTTGGGCGGGTTCTTGGAGTAGAACACCTCCCCCTCGATCCCGCCGCGCACCCGCTGCAGGGTCACCGGGCGGTCGGCCAGCCCGCGCAGCATGGGTTCGGCGACGACGGTGAGGTATGCGGCCAGGGCGGCCTTGGTGATCGCCGCACCCCCGTCCGTGGCCGGCCACACCACCTTGTCCGGGCTGCTCAGCCGCACCTCCCGGTCCTCGCCGTCGGGTCCGGGCGCGGTCAGCATCGTGGCGTCGGCCATGGCGTCAATGTAGCCCGGTGGGGGCCGGCCCGTCCGGCGCTCCGTCGGGCGCTCCGTCCCCGCGAGGGCCGGAAACAATCGCGCCGACCTCGTGGTTGACTCACGGTATGAGCACCCAGCACAGCACCCCCGCGACCGACTCCGCCCGCACCGACACCGCCGCCGCATACCCGCAGGCCAAGAGCGAGCAGGAGTGGCGCGAGCAGCTCAGCCCCGAGGAGTACCACGTGCTGCGCGAGGCCGGCACCGAGCGCCCGTTCACCGGTGAGTACAACTCGACCACGACCGAGGGCGTCTACGCCTGCCGCGCCTGCAACGCCGAGCTGTTCCGCAGCGAGACCAAGTTCGAGGCGCACTGCGGGTGGCCGAGCTTCTACGCCCCGCTCGCCGAGGACCGTGTCCAGTACATCCAGGACGACTCCCTGGGCCGCACCCGCACCGAGGTGCGCTGCGCCTCCTGCGGATCCCACCTGGGCCACGTCTTCGAGGGTGAGGGCTTCGACACCCCGACCGACCTGCGTTACTGCATGAACAGCATCTCGATGACGCTGGTCCCGCAGGAGGGCTGACTCCGGGCGGACCGGAGCCCGCTGCCCTCAGGGCAGCGGGGCTCGACCCTCAGGGCAGCCGGGTCACCAGCTCGCCGACCTCCACGCGCGGACCGGTGAAGAACGGCACCTCTTCGCGGACGTGCATCCGGGCCTGGGTGTTGCGCAGGTCGCGCATGAGGTCCACGATCCGGTGCAGCTCGTCGGCCTCGAAGGCCAGCAGCCACTCGTAGTCGCCGAGCGCGAAGCTGGAGATGGTGTTGGCCAGCACGTCCTTGTAGTCCTTCGCCGCCATGCCGTGGTCCCTCAGCATCTGGCCGCGCTCGGCCGGGTCCAGGAGGTACCACTCGTAGGACCGGACGAAGGGGTAGACGCACAGGAACTTCTTCGGGTCGTGCCCGGAGAGGAAGGCTGGCACGTGCCCGCGGTTGAACTCCGCCGGGCGGTGCAGGCCCACGTTGGACCACACCGGCTCCAGGTGCTGCCCGAGGTGGGTCTGGCGGAAGCGCTGGTAGGCCTTCTGCACCAGCTCCACCTCCTTCGCGTGCCACCAGATCATCAGGTCGGCGTCCCCCCGCAGGCCGGCGACGTCGTACACACCCCGGACGACTAGCCCCTGGCCCGACAGCTCGGCGAAGAGCTGGTCCACCTCCCGCGCCAGACCCTCCCGGTCCTGCGGCAGCGGAGCGGCCGCCCGGAAGACCGAGTAGGCGGCATACCGGATCTCGGTGTTGATCTCCTCGACCTGCTCAGGGGTGGGGTGGGTGTAGTTGCTCATCGGGTGCTGCTCCTTGCGTGTGCGGGTGATGATGCGGGGTCTGTGGGGTATGCCGCGCGCTCGGGCTGCGCGGCCTGCTGGGCGAGCTGATCTGCGGCCCGGCGTGCGGAGGCGATGCAGGCGGGGATGCCGACGCCGTCGTAGGCGGCGCCGCAGACGGCGAGGCCGGGCACCTGGTCGACGGCTGCGCGCACCTGCGCGACGAGGTCGACGTGACCGACGGCGTACTGCGGCAGCCCCCCGCCCCAGCGCTGCACGTGCGCGTCGACGTGGGCCGGGAGGTCGCGACCCAGGACACGGGCCAGGTCTGCCCGCGCGACCTCGACGAGCTCGTCGTCCGGGTGCTGGAGCGTCGCCTCCTCGCGGTGCCGGCCGATCGAGGCGCGCAGGAAGATGAGGTCCTGCCCGTCCGGCCCTGCACCCCGGCCGAGCTCGGCGACCCAGGCCCACTTGTTGGCCGAGAACGTCGCCGCCTTGATCCGCAGGTCCTCGACCGGCGGAACCAGGAAGCCCGACGGTCGGGGGGCTCCGCCCCCCAACAACCCCCCGGACTGCCCTTCGGGCGACGGTCGGGGGGCTCCGCCCCCCAACAACCCCCCGGACTGCCCTTCGGGCGACGGTCGGGGGGCTCCGCCCCCCAACAACCCCCCGGACTGCCCTTCGGGCGACGGTCGGGGGGCTCCGCCCCCCAACAACCCCCCGGACTGCCCTTCGGGCGACGGTCCGGTCAGGTCCCCCAGCTCGGCGCTGGGCAGCGCCAGGGTGATCACCGCCATCGACGCCGTCTCCACCTGCTGCAGCAGCTGTGCGGCGTCGGGTGCGAGGGAGGCCAGCAGGCGCGCGGCGGGTGCCGGGGGCACGGCCAGCACCAGCCGGTCCGCCCGGTATGCCGTCGGCGCCGGCCGCGGGCCGGTCACCACCTCGAAGCCACCCTCGGGCAGCGCGCGCAGCTCCCGGGCCAGGGTGCTGGTCCGGATGGTGACGCCCCGCTCGGTCAGCAGCTCGGCCAGCGCCTCCGGCAGGCGGTGCAGACCCCCGCGGACGGTGGCGAAGACGGGCTTGGCGCCCTGGCTCTGGGTGCCGTCGGTCGGCGCCGGGAACATCCGGTCCACGGCCGCGGTCAGCGAGCCGCCCTGCCGCGCGACGGCCAGCAGCTGCGGCAGGGCCGCGCGAGCGGACAGCAGCCGGGCGTGACCGGCATAGACCCCGCCCAGCAACGGCTCGACCAGGCGGTCCAGCACCGCCGGGCCCAGCCGGTCGGCGACCAGGTCGCCGACCGAGATGTCGTCGAGATCCGTGCGGCTCGCGACCTCGGCCAGCGCGCGGTCCACCTCGTCGTCGGTGAGCAGCCCGCGCAGCGATCCCGGGTCCGCGGGCACGCCCATCATGGTGCGGCGCGGCATCGGGTGCAGGCGTCCTCGGCTCCAGACCTGCGCCGACGCCCCGGTCGGGTGCACGACCTCGTCGCTGAGCCCGGCGCGCTCGATCAGCTCCAGTGCCTCTGGCCTGCGCGCCAGGACCGCCTCCGCCCCGACGTCGACCCTCCGGCCGGCGACCTCCTCCCCCCGCAGCTTGCCCCCGACCCGGTCGCTGCCCTCCAGCACCGTGACCTGGGCCTCGGGGTCGGCATCGAGAAGTGCGACGGCCGCGGCGAGACCACTGATCCCGCCGCCGACGACGAGGTATGAGGGCATACCCCCAGAATCTCATGCCGCATCGTCACCACTTCGTGACCTCCGGCCCGGAACCCCACAGCGGCCCACATGGTCGCACCCACACGCGCCGGGTCGGTCGGCGCCCGACCGAGGAGTGCACGATGAGGACGAAGTGGATCGCGGCAGTGTTGGCGCTGCTGTTGGTGCTGGCGGGGTGCTCGGCCAGCTCGGGCGACGACGGCGTGTCCAGCCGGGGCGGCGCGGACAGCGACAGCGCCCTGGACGCCCCTGCGCCGGCCGAGGGGCAGTCCGACGGCGAGATGGACATGGACGACGACGCCGCAGCCGACGCCGCCGCGGCGGACGAGGTCGCGGCCGAAGGGGGCACCGTCTCCGGTGGCCCGGCCGCCGCGCCCGGTGCGGTGACGGCCGAGGATGCGCCGATGATGGTGCGCCGCGTCGAGCTGAAGGTTCTCGTGGCGGACGTCGCCGCCGCGGCGACCCAGGCCCGCGCCACCGTGTCGGGTGCCGGTGGCTGGGTGCAGTCCGAGGAGGTCGTCCCCCGCACCGAGGACCGACCGGGACACGGGTCGCTGGTGCTCCGCGTGCCGACCTCTGACCTGGACGGCATCATCACCACCCTCGGCGAGCTCGGCGACGTGACCTTCAGCCGCAGCACCGCCGAGGACGTCACTGCGGAGTACCGCGACGTGGAGGCCAGGGTCGAGACCCTGGAGGCTGGGGCCGAGCGGCTGCGCGAGCTCATCGCCGACGCGCCGTCGGTGGAGTCGATCGCCTCCCTGGAGCGCGAGCTGACCTCGCGTGAGGCCGAGCTGGACGCGCTGAAGGCGCGGATGAAGGTGCTGGAGGCCGACGTCAGCCGCTCCACGATCACGCTGCACCTGGCCGAGGAGAGCGATGACCTGCAGGCGCTCGCGGTAGAGGACGAGACCGGCTTCATGGCCGGCCTGCGCGCGGGCTGGGAGGCCTTCGTCTCCTCGGTGACCGTGCTGCTGACCGCGGCCGGGGCGCTCCTGCCCTTCCTCGCGGTCGCCGCGCTGGTCGGCATACCGCTGCTGCTGTGGCGGCGCCGCCGGACCAGGTCCGGTGCGGCGACCCGCACGACCACCACGCAGGGACCGTCCCGTCGGGCCGGCGTCGCGAGGCCCGGGCTAGCATCCAAGGATGACCGACCAGCAGCTGCAGCAGGAGATCCGGACCGCCCTGGAAGTGACTGACCCTGAGTCCTTCGACGCCGCCCGCGAGGCCGAGCGCCGGGTCGACTTCCTGGCCCGCTACCTGCAGGAGACCGGGCTGCGCGGCTACGTCCTGGGCATCAGTGGCGGGGTGGACTCCACGGCCGCCGGGCGGCTGGCCCAGCTCGCGGTGGAGCGGGTGCGCGAGGCCGGTGGCGAGGCGCGGTTCGTCGGGATCCGGCTGCCGTACCGCGAGCAGAAGGACGAGGCCGACGCGAAGGCCGCGGTGGAGTGGATCGGCGCCGACGAGATCCTCACCGTCGACATCGGCCCCGCGACCGACGCCCTGTGGGAGGAGCTGGAGCGGGCCGGCATCGGCGGCGACCAGGAGACCGCCCACTACCACCGCGGCAACGTCAAGGCGCGCGAGCGGATGGTGGCGCAGTTCGCCGTCGCCGGCGTGCGGGGCATGGCCGTGCTCGGGACCGACCAGGCCGCCGAGGCCATGGTCGGCTTCTACACCAAGTTCGGCGACGGGGCCGCCGACCTGGTGCCGCTGTTCGGCCTGCCCAAGCGCCGCGTGCGGGACATCTGCCGCTGGCTCGGGGCACCGGACTCCCTGGTCAACAAGGTGCCGACCGCGGACCTGGAGAGCGACCGCCCGATGCTGGCCGACGAGGAGGCTCTCGGGGTGACCTACGCCGCCATCGACGACTACCTGGAGGGCAAGGAGGTCTCGCAGGAGGACGAGGCGACGATCGTCGGCTGGTACCGCCGTACCGCCCACAAGCGGGCGCTGCCGATCACCCCCGACGGTTTCCTGGGTCGCTCCGGCGGTCGGGACGCCATGTCGCAGCAGGTCATCAAGGACGAGCCCGAGGCCCAGGGGCCGTCCGCCTAAGACCAGCCGGCGGCAAACCGGTAGACGTCTGACCTGCGGGACTGGCAGGCTCGCACCACGTGGGACACGTCGACCTCAGCCAGATCTCCTTCGTCCTGCCCGACGGGCGCCCGCTGCTGGACGAGGTGAGCTTCCGGGTCGGGGAGGGCGCCGTGGTGGCGCTCGTCGGACCCAACGGCACCGGCAAGACCACGCTGCTGCGGATCATCGCCGGCGACCTGCAGCCGCACGGCGGCTCGATCACCCGCACCGGCGGGCTCGGGGTGATGCGCCAGTTCATCGGTGCGGTCCGCGACGACTCCACCGCCCGTGACCTGTTGGTCTCGGTGGCCCCGGAGCGGATCGCGCAGGCCGCCCGTGCGCTGGACGACGCCGAGCTCGCGATCATGGAGGTCGACGACGAACCGGCCCAGATGGCCTACGCCCAGGCCCTGGCCGACTGGGGCGACGTCGGCGGCTACGAGCAGGAGACGCGCTGGGACGAGGTGACGACCGCCGCCCTGGGTATGCCGTTCGAGCAGGCGCAGTGGCGCAAGGTCACCACCCTGTCCGGCGGGGAGCAGAAGCGCCTCGTCCTGGAGGCCCTGCTCCGGGGGCCCGAGGAGGTGCTGCTCCTGGACGAGCCGGACAACTTCCTTGACGTCCCCGGCAAGCAGTGGCTGGAGTCCGCGCTGCGGGAGACCTCGAAGACCGTGCTGCTGGTCAGCCACGACCGGGAGCTGCTGAGCACCGCGGCGACCCGCATCGTCACCCTCGAGCCCGGCGCGGCCGGCGCCACCGCCTGGACCCACCCGGCCAGCTTCGCGACCTGGCACCAGGCGCGTGAGGAGCGCAACGCCAAGCTGGAGGAGGCGCTGCGCCGCTGGGACGAGGAGCACGCCAAGCTGCGCAAGCTCATGCTCATGTATAAGCAGAAGGCGGCCTACAACGCCGACATGGCCGCGCGCTACCAGGCGGCCCGGACCCGGCTGCACCGCTTCGAGGAGGCCGGCCCGCCGGAGAAGGTCGCCCACGAGCAGAACGTGCGGATGCGGCTGACCGGTGGGCGCACCGCCAAGCGTGCGGTCGTCTGCGAGCGCCTGGAGCTGCTGGCCCCCGGGGAAGGTGATGCGGGGACGACCGATGCGCCGCGCGGCACAGGCAGGGCGGCCGAGGCGGGCAGGGCCGACACGGCGCTCATGCGGCCGTTCGACCTGGAGGTCTGGTACGGCGAGCGGGTCGCCGTCCTGGGCTCGAACGGCTCCGGCAAGTCGCACTTCCTGCGGCTGCTGGCCGCCGGCGGCTCCGACCCCGACGTCGAGCACCAGCCGGTCGGCGGTGAGGCGGGGAAGCCGGCGCCGGTACGGCATACCGGGGTGGCCAGGCTGGGCTCCCGGGTGCGGCCGGGCTGGTTCGCGCAGACCCACGAGGGGCTGCGGTCCGTCGAGGCGGGCCGGACCCTGCTCGAGATCCTGCACCGCGGGGACGAGCACCGGCACGGGCGCACGCGCGACGAGGCTGCCCGGGTGCTCGACCGCTACGGCTTGGCACGGGCGGCCGAGCAGACCTTCGAGAGCCTCTCCGGCGGCCAGCAGGCCCGGTTCCAGATCCTGCTGCTGGAGCTCTCCGGCGCCACGCTGCTGCTGCTCGACGAGCCGACCGACAACCTCGACCTGCACTCGGCGGAGGCGCTGGAGGAGGGACTGGCCGGCTTCGAGGGGACCGTGCTCGCGGTGACGCACGACCGCTGGTTCGCCCGCGGCTTCGACCGCTTCCTGGTCTTCGGCGCGGACGGGACCGTCTACGAGGCGGACGAACCGGTCTGGGACGAGGCCCGGGTGCGGCGACGCCGCTGACCGGCCGCGGTGATGAGCAGGACGAGGGCGTAGGGGCCCCGGCCCAGGAGATCACGTCCGTGTGCGTGGTCGAAGTCACCGAGTGCCGCGGCCGTGCCCGGATTCCAGTCCGATCGTGGGCACAGCCGCGTCACTCGACGGGCCGGCCGCCCTCGAACCGCTCCCAGTGGCCCTCCGAGACGACCTCGACGACGCCGTCGACGACTCTGATCGCCGTCTGCTCGTCGATCGCGTAGGCCGACCCGCCGATGTCGGCGGCCCACCGGCGAGCGTGCTCCAGGCTGTTGCTGGGCCAGGCGTCCAGGTGCGGGAAGATCGAGAAGTCGACGACACCCAGGGTCTGGTCGTCGGGCGCACCGGCCCACTCCACGAAGTCGTCACCGATCCGGGGCGTCATCACCATGCTGCCGGCGCTGACCCCGACCCAGACCGTGTCCTGAAGGCTGGGCAGCAGCTCGGCCAGCCCGGACTCCCGCACCCAGTGGTGCAGGTATGTCGCGTCGCCGCCGTCCACGAGGAGCGCGTCCGCCGCCCGGACCCAGGGCTCCCAGCGCTCGGCGCCCACGGTCGGCAGCGCCGTGAGCTCCAGCACGCCGAGGGAGGCCCACCCCAACCCGGTGAAGTGCTGCCAGGACGGCTCGGCGGCGACCAGTCCGCGCACCGACGCCGGCCCGCACTGCGGGTGCCCCCACTGGGCCGTCGGCACGACGAGGGCGTGCGCCTCCCCTACTGCCTTGCCGAGCAGCGCCTCCAGCGCGGCGTGGATGCTCGCGTTCGTCACGCCACCGGATGTCAGCAGCAGCTTCACGATGCCTCCCGGGCCTGGGCAGAGCGCCAACGTAGCGCGGTCGGGACCCTCCGCGCAGCAGTCCCGCCTCAGCCGGTGAGCTCGTGCACCAGCGCCGTGACCCGGGTCAGGGCGTCGGGGTCGGTGTGCGGCAGGACGCCGTGCCCGAGGTTGAAGATGTGCCCCGGAGCCGCCTGCCCCTCAGCGACGATCTCGCGGACCCGACGCTCCAGCGCCTCCCAGGGGGCGAACAGCAGGGCGGGGTCAAGGTTGCCCTGCACCGCATACCGGCTGCCGGTGCGCTCCAGCGCGTCGGTGAGGCTGACCCGGTAGTCGACGCCGATCACCTCGGTGCCGGCGTCGGCCATGAGCGGCAGCAGCTCCCCGGTGCCCACGCCGAAGTGGATCCGCGGCACGTCCGGGTGCGCCTGCGCGAAGTCCTGCAGGACGCGCTGGGAGTGCGGCAGGACGTACCGCTCGTAGTCGGACCGGGACAGGAACCCCGCCCAGGAGTCGAACAGCTGGACCGCGCTGGCCCCGGCCGCGGCCTGGACCTGCAGGAAGCTGAGGGAGATCTGGGCCAGCCGGGCGCACAGGTCGTGCCACAGCTCGGGGTCGCCGTGCATGAGCGCCTTGGTGCGCTCGTGGTTCTTCGACGGGCCACCCTCGACGAGGTAGGAGGCCAGGGTGAACGGCGCCCCGGCGAAGCCGATGAGCGGGGTGGCGCCCAGCTCGGCGACGAGCAGGCGCACCGACTCGGCGATGTCGGGGATGTGCTCCGGCGTCAGCTCGGGGATGCGGTCGAGGTCGGCCCGGGTGCGCACCGGCTCGGCGACGACGGGGCCGGTGCCGGGGACGATGTCCAGGTCCAGACCCACCGCCTGCAGCGGCACGACGATGTCGGAGAAGAAGATCGCCGCATCGACCCCGTGCCGCCGCACGGGCTGCAGGGTGATCTCGGTGACCAGCTCCGGCGTGCGGCAGGACTGGAGCATCGGCACGCCCTCGCGCAGTGTGCGGTACTCGGGCAGCGACCTGCCCGCCTGGCGCATGAACCACACCGGGGTATGCGGCACCTCCTGCCGGCGGGCGGCCCGCACCAGAGGGCTGTCGGCGGGCGAGGTCGGGCTGGTCTGCTGCACGGGAATGGTCACCCTTCGAGTCTCCCATGGGGCGCTTGCGACACTGGGAACGATGTCTCCTTCCTCCGCCTCTGACGACTCGTCTGCCGCGCCGGTACCGGTGGCCGCGGCCCGCGCCCGGATCGTGGGTGCACTGCCACGGCATACCTCCCGGCTCGTCCTGCGCGAGCTGACCCTGGCTGACATCGAGGCTGTGCACGCCTACCGCTCGCTGCCGGAGGTGACGCGCTACCTCGGTCATCCCCCGCTCGACCCGGACGGGACGCGGGACCTGGTCCACAGGTGGCTCGGAGACCCGGCCGCGCTGAGCGTGGCGCTCGAGCTCGGCGGCGAGGTGATCGGCGACATGCGGCTGTGGTTCCGGCGGTCCTCGGCCATGTCACCCGCCGTGACGGAAGAGGTCGACGCCGGTCTGGGCTACGCCCTGCATCCCGACCATCAGCGCCGGGGGCTGGCGACGGAGGCGGTGGGCGAGGTCGTGCAGCTGGTCCTCGACGCCGGCGGCGTCCGTCGGATCACCGCCCGCGTGTTCGCGGCGGCCCGGCCCTCGTCGGCGCTGCTGCGCCGCCTGGGGTTCCACCTGGACGGGGTGGACCGCGCGGCGGTGCTGGCACCCGAGGGCGGGGCCTGGTGGGACGACGAGTGCTGGTCCCTGCTCCAGAGCGACGGGTGAGCCTCCGTCCCCCCATCACCTGGGTCTTCCCCGGCGCGCACAACCTGGGTCCCACCTTGTGCCGCGGAGACATCGCGCGCAGGGGTGAGTCCCCAGCACAACGTTGATCCCACGTCGCGCGCAGGGAGCCCGGCGTCGTGCGGCCCGGCCCTGGCGGCCCGACCGGGTCACTCGCGCCCGGCCCGCGTGTCGGCGTTGCGATCCTGCCGGAGGGCGCCGAACCGGCCTACTGTGGGACGCGTGGTGAGCCGGATCAGTGACGCACGCCCCCGACAGCGGTCGGCGGGCACGCCTGTCGCGCCGGAGGACACCCTCTTCACCCGGGCCCTGGCCGGGATCCGCGAGGCGCAGGTCCGCCCGGAGCTGGTGCTGGAGGAGGTGCCGGCGCCCTCGCGGCTGGCGCCGCACGCGGTCGCGCTCTCCGGCGAGGTCATCCCCTCCCACCTCACCGACGACGACGATGCGGCCGCCACCGGGCGGTTCGTCCTGCTGCACGACCCCGAGGGGCCCGAGCCGTGGGAGGGCACCTGGCGGGCGGTGACCTACGCCAAGGCCCAGATGGAGCCCGAGGTCGGGCACGACCCCCTCGCCGGGCAGGCCGGCTGGTCCTGGCTGATCGACGCCCTCGACGAGGCCGGCCTGGCGTACACCGCCCCGGCAGGCACCGTCACCTGCGTCACGTCCGAGAGCTTCGGGGCGCTCGCCGACCGGGAGCCCAGCGTGGAGCTGGAGATCCGGGCGTCCTGGACCCCGGTCCTGACCCCCGACCGCGAGCCCGCCGAGCTGGCTGCGACCCTGGGGGCCTGGGGCGACCTACTCTGCACGCTCGCCGGCCTGCCCCCGTTGCCGGAGGGCGTCGTCGCGCTCTCCGGGACGCGCCGCTGATGGCGGTCGATCCGGCGCTGGACGCCGATCCCAGCAGCGACTTCGAACCGTTGGACGTGCCCGCCGAGGGTGTCCCCCGCGTCGTCGACACCGAAGCGGCCCTGCAGGAGGCGCTGGGCGCCCTGCGCTCCGGCGCGGGATCGGTCGCCGTCGACGCCGAGCGCGCCTCCGGCTACCGCTACGGGCAGCGTGCCTACCTCGTCCAGCTGCGCCGTGAGGGCGCCGGCACCCTGCTCATCGACCCGGTCGCCTTCGAGGATCTCACCGCCGTCGGCGACGCGCTCGAGGGCACCGAGTGGGTCCTGCACGCCGCGACCCAGGACATCCCCTGCCTGGCCGAGGTCGGCATGCGCCCGACGCAGCTGTTCGACACCGAGCTCGGCGGGCGGCTGGCCGGCCTGCCCCGCGTAGGGCTCTCGGCGGTCCTGGAGTACTACCTCGGCGTGACCCTGGCCAAGGAGCACTCCGCCGTCGACTGGTCGACCCGACCGCTGCCCGAGCCCTGGCTGCGGTACGCCGCGCTCGACGTCGAGCTGCTCGTCGACCTGCGCGACCGGATGGAGCGGGACCTGGCCGAGCAGGGCAAGCTGGAGTGGGCGCGGCAGGAGTTCGACGCGCTGACCCGGTTCACCGGTCCCCCCGGCCCCGACGACCCGGACGCCTGGCGACGCACCTCCGGCATGCACCGGCTGCGCAAGCCCCGCGCGCTGGCGGCGTTGCGCGAGCTCTGGCAGGTCCGGGACGCCATCGCCCGCGAGCGCGACGTCTCCCCCGGGCGGGTCCTGCCCGACAGCACGCTGGTCGACCTCGCGCTGCGCCAGCCGGTGCACGCCACCGACCTGGCGCCGGAGCGGGCCGAGCGCTCGCACAGCCGGCAGCGGCGGGCCGAGCAGGGGCTGCTGCGGCACCAGCGCGCGTGGCTGGGCGCGATCCGCGCCGCCCAGGAACTCACGGAGGAGGAGCTGCCGGAGCCGACGAAGCGCGGAGAAGGCCCACCACCGCCACGGGCCTGGGCGGACCGGGACCCCGAGGCCGCCGCGCGACTGACCCAGGTGAGGGCCGGGCTCGTCGAGCTGTCCGAACAGGTCGACATTCCCGTGGAGAACCTCATGCAGCCCGACACCGTGCGGCGGCTGCTCTGGCGCCCACCCGCGCAGCGCGACGCCGAGGGCCTGGACGCCGCCGCGGCGGAGCAGGGCGCGCGGCCCTGGCAGCGCGAGCTGGTGGTCCCGCTGCTGGTCAGCGCGGTGGAGCGCCACCCCTAGCCCGGACGCCTCTGCGGCCCGGCCCCGTTCACATGGTTATCTCATATATGTGATCTAGAGTTGTCGACCATGACCGAAAGCTACCTCAGCAGGATCGGCGCGCTCATCCGTGACGCCCGCCGCCACAAGAACCTCACCCAGGCCGAGCTGGCCGAGCTGCTGGGGACCAGCCAGAGCGCGGTCGCGCGCTTCGAGCAGGGCAAGCAGAACCTCTCGCTGGAGATGATCGCCCGCATCGGCGAGAAGCTGGACTCCGAGATCGTCCAGGTCTCCTCCGGCGTGCCCCAGAACCTGCGGATCACCGGCGGCGTCAAGCTCTCCGGCGAGATCGACGTGCGCACCTCCAAGAACGCCGCGGTCGCGCTCCTGTGCGCCTCGATGATCAACAAGGGCCGCACCACCCTGCGCAACCTCGCCCGGATCGAGGAGGTCAACCGGATCACCGAGGTGCTGACCTCGATCGGCTTCAAGATCCGCTGGCTCCCGGACTCCTCGGACCTGGAGATCGTGCCGCCGGAGAAGATCGACCTGGCCGCCATGGACGAGACGGCCGCACGCCGGACCCGCACCATCATCATGTTCCTCGGCCCGCTGCTGCACGAGTTCGACACCTTCGAGCTGCCCTACGCCGGCGGCTGCGATCTCGGCACCCGCACCGTCGAGCCGCACATGACCGCCCTGCGGCAGTTCGGCCTCGAGGTCACCGCCACCACCGGGTCCTACCACGCCACCGTCGACACCACGGTCTGGCCGACCCGCGCGATCGTGCTCACCGAGCGCGGCGACACCGTCACCGAGAACGTCCTGCTCGCCGCGGCGCGCTACCGGGGCACCACGGTGATCCGCAACGCCTCCAGCAACTACATGGTCCAGGACCTGTGCGTCTTCCTGCGCGAGCTGGGGGTGCAGATCGAGGGCCTGGGCACCACCACCCTGACCGTCACCGGCGTGGAGCACATCGAGCAGGACATCGAGTACGCCCCCTCCGAGGACCCCATCGAGGCGATGAGCCTGCTGGCCGCCGCCGTCGTGACCGGCAGCGAGATCACCATCCGCCGGGTGCCGATCGAGTTCATGGAGATCGAGCTCGCGGTGCTGGACACGATGGGTATGGAGTACGACCTCACCGAGGAGTACCGCTCCGCCAACGACCACACCCGCCTGGTCGACCTGACGACCAGGCCCGGGCCGCTCAAGGCACCGATGGACAAGATCCACCCGCTGCCCTTCCCCGGCCTGAACATCGACAACCTGCCGTTCTTCGCCATCATCGCCGCCTGCGCGCAGGGCTCGACGCTCATCCACGACTGGGTCTACGAGAACCGCGCGATCTACCTCACCGAGCTGACCACGCTCGGCGCCAAGGTCCACCTGATGGACCCGCACCGGGTGATGATCGAGGGCCCGACCCGGTGGCGCGCCGGGGAGATCATGTGCCCGCCGGCGCTGCGCCCCGGCGTGGTGATCCTGCTCGCGATGCTGGCCGCCCCCGGGGTCTCGGTGCTGCGCAACGTCTACGTGATCAACCGCGGCTACGAGGACCTGGCCGTGCGGCTCAACGCCCTCGGCGCCCAGATCCAGACCTTCCGCGACATCTGAGCGCGACTCCTGACCTGCCGATGTCCATCGTCTGGGACGAGCGGGGCGGGGCGACCGTCATGCGGGACGGCCACGCCCAGTCCTACGTCGATCCCGACGACCCGCTGCTGCTCGTCTTCGAGTACGTCGAGCAGATCGGCCTCGTCCTGCAGGCCCTGCGCCCGGACCCGGCACCGCTGGCGACCACCCACGTGGGCGGCGGCGGGCTGACCCTGGCCCGCTGGATCCACCGCGTCCACCCGGGCTCCCCCCAGATCGTGCTGGAGCCGGACGTCGCCCTGACCGAGCTGGTCCGCCGCGAGCTTCCGCTGCCGCGCGGCCACCGGATCCGGGTAAGGCCGGTCAGCGGTGAGGAGGGGATCACCACGCTGCGCGAGGGCTCGGCGGAGGTGGTCGTGCAGGACGCGTATGCCGAGGGGCAGGTCCCGGCCCGGCTGACCGGCACCTGGTGGGCCGGGCAGGTGGCCCGAATCCTGGCCCCGGGCGGCCTGCTGGTCGTCAACGCCGCCGACGAGCCCGGCCTGCGCTGGCTGGCCCGGTTCACCGCGACCCTGCGCACGGCGCTGCCGCACGTGGGGCTGCTGGTGCTGCGGGAGGTGGCGAAGGGCCGCCGCTATGGCAACGTCGTCGTGGTCGCCTCCGATCGTCCCCTCGACGACGTCTCGCTCACCCGGGTCGCTGCCCGGGCCACCTTCCCGACGACCTGGCGCACCAGCGCCGACACCGCGCGCACGGAAGCGGGGGTGCAACCGTTCGGGCCGGACGGTCAGCCGTCCCCACCACCGCCGGACAGCGGCGTGCTCCGCCTGCGCTGAGCATGCTCCTCGCCGCCCCTGCCGCCCCTACCGTCCTACCGCCAGCGCCGGATGACCTGGTGCAGGCCCTCGGCGAAGAACGCCGAGCCCACGATGAGGAACTCGGGGTAGCGGCGCCGCATCAGCGGGTGCGCCCACCTCCCGGCCACCACGACCACGGCAGCCGCCATCGCCATCCGTGCGGGCCGGGCGCCGGCGGTATGCAGCGCGAACGGCACCAAGGGTGTACCCAGCTCCCCCGCTGCGGCCGCGTAGACCTTGACCGGGACGCCGTTGAACAACTGCCGCCAGATCCCGGCCGGTCCGCACCGGCGCAGGTCCGCGCGGGCCCTGCGGTGCATGCGGGGCCGGGTCAGCGGAGCGGGCAGGCGGACCCCGCGCCGGGCCAGCAGCGTGTGGCCGACGACGCCCGCCACCGACCCGGCCGCCACGGAGGCGGCGACCCGCCCGGCCCGTGCGGGCTGCGCCGCGCCGACCGCCACCACATACACCTCGGCCATGACCGGCCAGGTCAGCGCCTCGGCCGCGCCCCAGAGGAAGCCGGCGCCCATGAGCTGGGCATCGCTGCGCCGCTCCAGCCAGGTGTAGAGCCGGGAGTCGGGCCTCGGCACCGCCTCGCTGTCGTCGCGCAGCGCCTGGACGGCGGCCCGGACGACCTCCGGGGACGTGTCCCGGCACTGCGTGGCCGGGAGGGGCTCGCCGAAGCGCAGGACCACTCCTTCTGGCCGTAGCCGGCCGTGCTTGGGCAGCACCCGTCCGGTGCCGCTGATGCCGACGGGGACGAGGGGCACGCCGAGGTCCGCGGCCAGCCGCAGCGCCCCGGAGCGGAACTCCCCCACGGGTGTGCCGGGGGCGCTGCGCGTGCCCTCGGGGTAGATCACCACGCTCCCCCCGTCGGCCAGGACAGGGCGGGCGGCGTCGCGCAGCGCGTCATAGCCCGAGCCGGTGCGGGCGACCGGCAGGGCCCCGACGAGCGTGGTCACCACGGCACGTCGCCAGGGTCGGTCGAACCAGTAGTCCTGCGCTGCGACGAACCTCGGCCGGCAGGACGGCGGGAGAGCGGCGAGCAGTGCGGCGGTGTCCGCGTGCGAGGTGTGGTTGGCGACCAGCACCTTCGGACCAGGAGCCACGCTGCCGCCGATCCGCACCCCGCCCACCAGCGTGGACAGCGCCCGCCACAGCACGTGCCTGGCCCGCGCCGCCCAGATCCCCCTTGTCATGGGCCTCGTCATGGGCCTATCCCAGCACAGCCGCGAGCGGCAGCACGACGAGCAGGGAGTCGACGCGGTCCAGCAGGCCGCCGAAGCCGGGCAGCCAGGCCCCGGCGTCCTTGACCCCGGCGCGCCGCTTCATCATCGACTCCAGCAGGTCGCCGAGCACTCCGCCGACGGCCACCGCGACCACCATCCCGACGCCGAGCTCCCCGAGCACGAGCAGGATGAGCACAGCGCCCAGCACGGCCCCGACGAGGCCACCGACCGTCTTGTTGGGCGAGAGCGGGGACAACGGGCGCGCGGCCCAGCGGAAGCGGCGCAGGCTCTTGCCGCCGACGTAGGCGGCGACGTCGGCCGCGGCCGCGGCGAAGACCACCACGAAGGCGTCCTCCCACAGCACCACGAGGTGAGCCAGGGACCAGCAGAGCCAGATCGAGGCGAAGGCGGTGAACGCCGCGCGTTCCACGCCCAGGGTGGTGTCGCCCCGCAGGATGGCGGGCAGCGCGCAGCCGAGCGCGATCGCGGGGGCCAGGAACAGCAGGTCAGGCCACTGCCAGGCGGCCACCGGGTAGAGCACCGCCAGGACCAGCAACAGCCAGGTCTCCGGCTTCGGCAGAGCTACCAGCCGGGCGAACTCGACCACGGCCAGCACCGCCAGCACCACGGCGAGCAGCGCGGTCGACCCGCGGCCCAGCCAGATGGGGATGCCGACGACCGGGGCGATGAGCACCCAGGTGGTCCAGCGGGTGCGCAGCTCGGGCTGGCGCAGCACGGCCACCGCCAGGCCGCCGACCGCCAGCACGACCAGGGTCACGTAGAGGTTGAAGACCCCGCGCCCGGTGACCTCGCCGAACCAGGGCAGCTCGACGGGCAGGGTGAGCACCCGGTCGTGGTGCAGGAGCTGGTCCCACCAGTGCGCCGGGCCACTCACTGCGCGGCCCCGGCCGGCGCCGCCAGCTCACGGTGCGCGGACCGCAGCCGCAGGGCCGTCGTCAGGACCGAACCGGCGACGACGACGGCGGACACCCCCACCAGCCAGGAGGGGACCGCGCACCCCACGACGGCCAGCAGGCACCGCTCCGTCTTGCCCAGCGGGCCGCCGTTGCGGCGGGTGGCTCCCGCACCGGCGGCGGACAGCGAGGCGAAGGTGGGCAGCGTGGCGGCCACGGTGGCGACGAGCACCCAGACGAGCGCGGTCGTCGAGTGCTGGGCCGCCCACCAGGCCAGCCCGGCCCACATCAGCAGGTCGCCGAGCCGGTCCCCGATCTCGTTGAGCACGAAGCCCCAGGGACGGGAGACCCCTCGTGCCCGCGCCACCGCGCCATCCAGGTTGGCGCCGGCCAGGCGCAACGCGAGCAGCGGCAGCGCGAGCCACCACCAGCCGAGCGCCAGCGCGACACCGGCGAGGGCGGCGCCCACGACGCCGACCGCCGTGAACACGTCGGGCGAGAGCCCGCGGGTCGTGGCGGCGCCGACGGCACCGCCCAGCCGGCGGGTGTACCACGGCTTGAGCGCGTAGAGCCCCTGCATGGGCACGCAGTCTGGCAGAGGGCCCGTGGCGCCGGGTCGGGCGACTAGGCTCGGAGCGTGCGCACGGCATACCTGGACCACCCGGGGCCGATCCCGATGGCCCACCGCGGCTACGACGCCGAGGGCACCGGCCTGGAGAACACCATGGCCGCGTTCCGGGCTGCCGTGGACCTCGGGTACCGCTACGTGGAGACCGACGTGCACGCGACCCGCGACGGCGTGGTGCTCGCCTTCCACGACGAGACGCTGGACCGGGTGACGGACCGCCGGGGACGGATTCCCGAGCTGGTCTGGCGGGAGGTGAGCCGCGCACGGGTGGGCGCCGGGGTGGGGGCCGGGGAGTCGGTGCCGCGGCTGGAGGACCTTCTCGAGGAGTGGCCCGACCTCCGCGTCAACATCGACATCAAGACCCCGGGCGCGGTGGTGCCGCTGGTGCGCGTCATCGAGCGGATGCGGGCGCACGACCGGGTGTGCGTGACCAGCTTCTCCGACCAGCGGCGCAGGGCGGCCGTCATGCGACTCACGCGGCCGGTGGTGACCTCGGCCGGGCAGGGCTCGACGACCGCCTTCCGCGCCGCGGCCGCGCTGCCGCCCCTGGTGCGCGCCTCGGTCGTGGCCCGGACCCTTCGTGGGGTGGACGGGCTGCAGGTCCCGGCCGAGCACCTGGGCATCGAGGTCGTCACCCCCACCACCATCGCCGCGGCGCAGGAGGTGGGCGCCTTCGTGCACGTCTGGACGATCAACGACCCTGTCGAGATGACCCGGTTGCTGGACATGGGGGTCGACGGGATCGTCACCGACCGGGCCGACCTGCTGCGCGAGCTCCTCGTCGCACGGGGACAGTGGTGCTGAACCGCCTGTGAGCTGCTGGTGGGCGCTCGCGAGGCCCCTCCTCGACCCGCTACACCCGAAAGGGTGGTGGTGACGGTTCGCCCGGTACGGCTCTGGGGGGCGTGGCAGTTTCAGTGTGCGCCAACTGCTTCATGGCGCTCCATCACCGACACGAGGGAGATCACAGATGAGCGATCGACCGTTCGACCAGAACCTTGGCGGCGACCCGGCAGACCCGCTGGACGCAGGTCTGCCGACCCCGCAGACGACCACCCCACCCCCGGTGACGACCACCCCAGCGCCGCCGCCCGTGCCCGCGGCGCCGCCGGCCGCGTGGGACGAGGTCGGCGACGACGAGGGCGAGTCCTCGACCGCCGACGTGGCCAAGGAACAGGCCGCCTCCGTCGGCCAGGACGTCAAGGACAGCGCCGGCCAGGTGGCCCAGACCGCAGCCCAGGAGGCCCGGCAGGTCGCCGGCGAGGCGAAGAGCCAGGTCCAGAGCCTGCTGTCGCAGGTCCGCGGCGACGTCACCGACCAGGCCCACGGCCAGCAGCAGCGCGCGGCCCAGGGCCTGCACGGGCTGGCCCAGGAGTTCGACCAGCTCGCCCAGGGCAACAGCGAGGGCTCCACGATGGCCTCCGGCCTGGTGAGCCAGGCCGCCCAGCGGATCGACGGTGTCGCCGGATGGCTGGAGAACCGCCAGCCGGCCGACATGCTCGAGGACGTCAAGCGCTACGCCCGCCGCAACCCGGGCACCTTCCTGGCCATCTGCGGCCTGGTCGGGCTCGTCGGCGGCCGGCTGACCCGCAGCCTGCGCGAGGAGTCCAGCCGCGAGCAGGACCAGCAGGGCGGCACCGGCTACGGCTACGCCACAGGCCCGGGCCCCACCACCTATGAGTACGCACCGGATGCCGGCGTCTACGCGGCCTCCACCGGTGTCCCCACGGCCTACACCACCCGCGACTACCCCGGCGATGTCGACGCGGTGGACGAGCTGCCCGTGGGCGATGACCTGATCGCGCGGGAGGACCGACTGTGACTCTCCCCGGTGATGGTGGCGCGCACCGTGCCCCCGAGCCCGGCCCGGAGCAGATCCACGGCGCCCACGACGACTACACCAAGGGCGACTTCGACTCCGTCGGGGCGTTGGTCTCCGACATCAGCCAGGACCTGTCGACCCTCATGCAGCAGGAGGTCGCCCTGGCCAAGGCCGAGCTCAAGCAGAGCGCGACCAAGGCTGGGGTGGGAGCCGGGATGCTGGGCGGCGCAGGCGTGGCCGGCCACTTCACCCTGCTCTTCCTGTCCATCGCGCTGTGGTGGGCCCTCGGAGACCTCATGGGTCTGGGCTGGTCCGCCGTCGTGGTGGCCCTGCTCTGGGCCGTCATCGCCGCGGTGCTGGCCGTCATCGGCCGCAACCGGCTTAAGGAAGTCGAAGGTATGCCGAACACCGTCGAGACCGCCAAGAAGGTGCCCGACGCGCTGAAGGGAAATGAGGACCACCGATGACCACCACCCCCAACACGCCGCCGAGCAGTGACGACCCCGAGGTGCTGCGGGCGCAAATCGCACAGACCCGCGCCGAGCTCAGCCGGGACGTCAACGCCCTCGGCGAAGCCGTGAGCCCGTCCAACGTGGCCAAGCGCCAGGCCGAGAAGGTGACCGACGGCGTCAAGGACGCCGGCCGCTCGCTGAAGGAGAAGATCATGGGCAGCAACGACCCGTACGACAACAGCCCTGGCCTCGGGGAGCGGGCCCAGGGTGCCGCAGCCGACGCCCAGCAGGCCGTCACCGGCGCTGCTGGCTCCGCCCGCGACACGGTGACCGACGCCGCGGGCTCGGCCCGCCAGGCGGTCTCCGACGCACCGGCGATGGCCCGCCGCCAGACCCAGGGCAACCCGCTGGCGGCCGGCCTGGTCGCCCTCGGCGTCGGCTGGCTGATCGGCTCGCTGCTCCCGGCCAGCGACAAGGAGCGCGAGCTCGCCGTCACCGCCAAGGAGCGGGCGCAGGAGGCGAGCCAGCCGGTCATGGACGAGGCCAAGTCCGTGGCTAAGGAGATCGTGGAGGACGTCCGCCCGCAGGCCGAGCAGGCGGTCGAGGACCTCAAGGGCACCGCCCAGGAGGGCGTGGCCCACGTCAAGGACGAGGCCACCAGCCAGGCGGACCAGGTGAAGGGCTCCGCGCAGGACTCCGCACAGACGGTCAAGGACCAGGGCAGCCAGTCCTGAGGCGCTGGACGCCGACGTTGTCCCGTGGACGTGGCCATCCGTGACCATGTCCACGGGACCTCTGCGTCTGGGCGCCTCACCCGGCGAGAGCCGGCGAGAGCCGCACGGTGACGCGCCGGCGGGGACCCTCAGCGGTCCTCGCCGGCGCAGCCGTGGAACTCCCACAGCGAGGCGCTGCCGCCCTCGTCGACCTGACGGAAGTCCGACCCCTCGGTCGGTTCGAGCAGGTACAGGCCCTGGGTGGTCGGCTCGTACTTGGCGTTGGCCTCGTCGTAGAAGCTCAGCGAGTCGGCGTAGACGTGGGTGACCCCCAGCGCGCGAACGGCCTCGCACACGGCCGGGTCGGTGCGCCACTGGTCGAAGCGCTGCTCGAGGATCTCCCGCTCCGGGCTGTTCGGTATGGGGCTGAGCTGGGGGAACACCACCTGCACACCTGAGCGGTGCAACAGGTAGGGAGACCCGGCGACCGGCTCCCCGAGCACCACCGCGTCGTCGGGGAGCGCCTCGGCGGCCCGGTCGATCATCTCGATCTCCTCCGGCTCCAGCATGGTGCCCCAGGCGATGGGGTAGGTGGTGTAGGTCGAGGCCATGACCTGCACCTGGCTAGTCCAGCGCAGGCCGGAGGTCAGCACCACGACGAGCACCACGAGCACGGCTGCACCGACCTGCACCGGGAGCGCCAGCGTGCGGGCGATGCGGCTGGCCAGCCAGGCCCCCGCGCCGGCGGCCAGCATGATCGCCGGGACGAGCACCAGCTGGTTCAGCCGCGAGGCCTGGGTGTACCAGAAGCCGGCCAGCACCCGCAGCGGGTTGTCCTCCGGGCCGGCCGCGAGCAGGGTGAGCACGACCGCGGCGGCGAGGGCGACCACGAGCCAGCGGGCGTGCCGCCAGCGCAGGGTCAGCGCGATCCCGAGCCACACCAGCAGGGTCACCACGAGGTTGACCGAGGTGGTCTTGTAGACGTAGACGAGCGGGTGGTCGATGACCAGCGAACCCATCCCGGGCAGGTAGGACTCCTGACCGCCGCGCTCGTAGTCCATGATCGAGCGCACCGGCCCGAAGTTCACCAGGAAGGTCAGCACGGCGACCACCGCGAGCACCCACCCGACGCCGAGCACCCACGCCCGCACCTGACGGCCGGCCCGGGCCTGGCGCCGCAGCTGCCGGAAGAGCAGCACGGTGACCAGCGGCAGGCCGAGCAGCAGCAGGCTGAACAGGCCCGAGGGGTGCGCCAGCACCACCCCGGTCACCGCCCACGCCAGCCCCAGCCCCAGCGAGAGGTGCATCCGCCAGGACAGCACCCGGCGCAGGGTGGCGATGAGGAGGGCGATCGTGCCGGGCACGAGCGCGGTCGACAGCGCGAACGGCCAGACCGCGAGCATCGAGACCGCGATCGCCGGGAAGGTGACGTAGCTGGCCGCCAGGACCGGGACGAGGACGGCCGGCAGGGCCCGCGCCGGCCAGACGACGCGGGCCAGCGCGACCAGCCCCGCGATCCAGATCACGGCACCGATGACCACCGACGAGGCGTTGGCCGCCTCCGTCACCCCCGCGAACCCCGGCGCGACCGCCACGATGCCGTGCCAGACGGCCGGGTAGAAGGGTGCGGCGAGGTCGGCATACATCGGCGAGAGCCCGCCCATCGAGGAGGCGTTGCCCGTCTCCCGGATGAACCACACCGCGTTGTAGTGGAAGACGGCGTCCCACGCCTGCCCGGGCTGGTCGGCGCGGCCCATCCCGGTCATCATCGCGGCGGCCAGCACCCCGCCGCCGAGGGCCCAGGTGGGGCCCAGCCAGAGCCGCTCCGCCGGGCGCAGTCGCCGCTCGCCAGCCACCGTCACCCCGGCGGGGTCACTCGTGCTGCCGAGCAGCCGCCCGATCACGGCGGCGACGCCCACGACCAGCAGCAGTCCCAGCAGCAGGGTCCACAGCCGCCACGGCACGCCGAGGAGGTCGTAGCCGATCGCCAGCACGCCGGACAGCCCGGTCGTCACCGCCGGACCGGCGCCCCAGGCGAGGAGGCCGCGCACCCCGAGGAGGCGCAGCACGGCATACCCCGGCAGCATCCACAGCAGGGCCGTCCCGAGGACACCGGGCAGCACCTGCCACCAGCTCATCGGGCGCCGCCCCCCAGTTCTTCGCTCATGCGGTGGGTGTCTCGCCCCCGCCGATGGTGAGGCGGGGGACGCCGGTGAAGCGGGTGGGGTCGGTGATGCGGCGGCCGTCGAGCAGGACGCGCAGGCCGGGCAGGTCGGCGGCGGACAGGTCGGCGTACTCGGGGTGGTCGGCCTGGACGATGGCCACATCGACGGGTTCGCCGGCGGTGCCGGGGGTCCACGTGTAGGGCTCCCAGCCGAAGGCGGCCAGTTCCTCGTCGGTGTACATGGGGTCCTGGACCAGCACCTCCGCACCCCGCTCGCGCAGGGCGTCGACGGTGGCGAAGACGCCGGAGAACGCGGTCTCCTTGACCCGGCCTCGGTAGGAGGCACCGAGCACCACGACCCGCAGCCCCTCCAGCGAGCCCAGGAGGGACTCGGCGCGGGAGACGGCGTACTCCGGCATGGCGGCGTTGGCCTCACGGGCGGTGCGGACCACGGTCGCGTCGGCGTCGGTGGACAGGTAGAGCCGCGGGTAGACCGGGATGCAGTGCCCACCGACCGCGATACCGGGTTGGTGGATGTGGGAGTAGGGCTGGGAGTTGCAGGCTTCGATGACCTTGTGCACGTCGATGCCGGCGGTGTCGGCGAACCGGGCGAACTGATTGGCCAGGCCGATGTTGACGTCGCGGTAGGTCGTCTCGGCCAGCTTGGCCATCTCCGCGGCCTCCGCGCTGCCCATGTCCCACACCCCGTTGGGACGGGGCAGGTCGGTGCGCTCGTCGAAGCCCAGGACAGCCTCGTAGAACTCGACCGCACGGGCGGTGCCGGCCTCGGTAAGGCCGCCGACCAGCTTGGGGTAGGCCCGCAGGTCGGCGAACACCCGCCCGGTCAGCACCCGCTCGGGGGAGAACACGACATGGAAGTCCTCGCCCTCGGTGAGCCCGGAGATCTCCTCGCTCATCGGCTTCCACCGACCCCGCGTCGTGCCCACCGGCAGGGTGGTCTCGTAGGAGACCAGGGTGCCCGGGGTCAGGTGCTGGGCCAGGGAACGGGTCGCGGAGTCCATCCAGCCGAAGTCGGGCTGGCCGGTGGCCTCGTCCACGAACAGCGGCACCACCAGCACGACCACGTCCGCGTCCGGGATCGCCTCGGCATAGTCGCTCGTCGCGCGCAGGCGGCCCGCCGGCACCAGCTCCGCCAGCTTCTCGGCCAGGTGGGCCTCCCCCGGGAACGGCTCCCGCCCCTGGTTGACCAGGTCCACCACCTGCTGGTTCACGTCCACCCCCACCACCTCGTGCGAGGGGTCGGCATCAGCGAACTGCACCGCCAACGGCAGCCCGATCTTGCCCAGCGCGACAACCGCGATCCTCATTCAGTCAGGTCCGTCCTGGTCGGTGGTGGAGGGCCCCTCCGGTCGGCGGGGTCCGGCCCAGGATACGTGCCGCGGCACGACATACCCTGACCAGATGGACGCGAGCACCACCACCCTGACCACCAGCGATGACACGGTCCTGCACGTGCACCGGTGGGAGCCGCAGGGCGCACGGTCGACCAGGGGGTTGGTCGTGGTGGCGCACGGGATGGTGGAGCACGCGGCGCGCTACGCGCACCTGGGTGAGCAGCTCGCCAACGCGGGGTATGCCGTGTCCGCCGCCGACCACCGCGGGCACGGCCGGACGGCGCTCGCGGGGGGCGGGCCACGGGGACTGGCGCACCTCGGTGACGCGCACGGGTTCGCGGCGGCCGTGGACGACCTGCTCGTGGTCGTCGAGGACGCGCAGGCCCGCCACCCGGGAGTGCCGCTGGTGCTGCTCGGGCACAGCATGGGCAGCTTGCTGGCCCGGGCGTTCGCGGCGCGCTACGGCGACCGGCTGAGTGCGCTGGTGCTGTCCGGGACGGCTGGCGACCCGGGTCTGGCCGGCTTGCTCGGGGAGCGGCTGGCCCGGCTCGAGTGCCGGCTGCGGGGGCCACGGGTGCGCAGCCGCCTGCTGCAGGCGCTGGTGCTGGGGCCCTACAACCGGCCTTTCCGCCCCGCCCGGACGTCCTTCGACTGGCTCTCCCGGGACGAGGGACAGGTGGACGCCTACGTCGCCGACGAGCTCTCCGGGGGCCACGCCACAGCGGGCTTCTACCGCGACCTGCTGACTGGCACGCGCTGGGTGAGCGAACCCTCGACCGTGGCCAGGATGCCGCGCGACCTGCCGGTGCTCATCGTGTCCGGCGAGGTCGACCCGGTGGGTGGCGCCCAGGCCGTCGAGGAGGTCGCCGGGCTCTTCCGGACCGCGGGGCTGACCCGGGTGGACACGAAGGTCTGGCCGGGGGCGCGGCACGAGGTCTTCAACGAGGTCAACCGCGACGAGGTCGAGGACCACCTGGTGGGCTGGATCGACGAGGTTCTCACCCGCTGACCCGACCGAGCGCACGGTTCTCACCCGCTCACCGGGCCAGGGTCGTCAGGTCCTGCGCCACCTGCTGCGCCCGGGCGGCCCAGGTGTGCTGGTGCCGGGCCGTACGGACTCGCTCGGTGACGCTCGCGACCTCTCCCCCGTCGGGACGTGCCCACTGCTCCCGCAGGCGGGTGAGAAGCGCGCTCACCTGCGGCACGTCATACCCGACCTGCCAGCCCAGACCGTCCTCGTGCACGACCTGGCCGGCGAGGGTGCCGGCGCTGGCGAGGACGGGTTTGCCGTGGCCGAGGTACTCGTAGAGCTTCACCGGGGAGGCGAAGTCGCGGTACTCCGACGGCTCGACCAGCAGCGAGCACACGTCAGCTCTCGCGAAGAGCGGCAGGAGACCGTCGCCGCGCTCGTGGACGACCTCGACGCGGGGGCCGAGCCAGCGCTCGAGGGTGGGACGCGTGGCTTCCCAGGAGTCCTGCGGCGTGCAGAGGATCAGGTGGATGTCGGGGGTGGCGTCGACGGCCTCGATCAGTGCGTCCATCCGGTAGTACGCGCCGAGGTTGCCGACGTAGAGGATCGTGAACGGCCCCTCCTCGCGCGGCTGGTCGACGACCGTCCCGCCGGGCGGCAGCGCCTGCGTCTGACCCGGGCGCAGGTGCGGGACCACGCGGGCGATCTGCTCCGAAGGCAGGTACACGCGGTCCAGCCAGCGGCCGTAAGCGAGGAGCTCGGCGTGGTAGAGGTTGCGGATCCCGGTCGCGACGGGGCGGCCCACGCGCTCGACATACTCCGGGTAGCGCCAGTAGACGTCACGGTAGAAGAGCCCGGTCGGTATGCCGTGCCGCCGCAGCAGGTGCAGGAGCCTCAGGTCGACGAGGGGGTGGGTGGGCAGGTGGTGGGGCTCGGTGAGGACGGTGGGCATGGTGTGGTTCTCGCCGTAGGCGAAGTCGATGCGCCGGCCGTGTGCGAGCTGGCCGGCCAGGCGCCTGGTCGCGCGGCGGCGGTCGGTGCCGCGGCCGGTCACCTCCACCACGTCATACCCGAGGTCCTCGAACGCCTGCCGCATGCGGAAGGGACGGACGGCCGAGCCGGTCCCGCCCGTGAGCGGGTATGGCGCGTGGAAGAGCATGGTGCGGCCCTCGCCCGGGCGGGTATATGGGTCCGTCACAGTGTCCGTCGCTCTCCGTGCAGCTGGGCGGCGAGGTCGTAGGCCTGCTGGTAGGCCTGGGCGACGCGGTCGGGCTCGAAGCGGTCGCCCAGGGTGGTTGCGATGTCACCGGCGGTGAGGTCTTGCGTGGCGGCGAGGAGATCGAGGATGTCGGTGGCATAGGTGGCGGCGTCCTGGACGGGGACGAGCCGGCTGACCGTGGGGTCGAGGTACTCCGCATGACCGCCGTTGGCGCCGGCGACAACGGGCCGACCGGAGACGACGGCCTCGGCGGCGGAGACGTAGAAGTTGTCGCTGCGGGTGGGGCCCAGGAAGAGGTCGGCACGGGCGAGCTCGGCGAGCACGCCAGGCCGGTCCAGGGTGCCGACGAGGGTGACCTGCTCTGCGACGCCATGCTGGGCGGCCCTGGTGCGGACTGCGTCGGCGAGGGGTCCGTCGCCGACCAGACGGAGCCGGGTGGGATGGCCGCGGCGCTGGAGCTCAACCACCACATCAACCGCGAGGAGTGGGTCCTTACCCTCCACGAGCCCGCCGACGTCGACGAGGTCGATGGTGCCGTCGGGCTCCTTCCTCGGGGGCGGGCCGTTTGGCGGTGCCGGGACGACGCAGGGGACGACCAGGGTGGGCCGGTCACCTCGGGCGTGACGCATCGGCCCGGCCAGCCGTTCGACGACCGCGGTGGCGACGTCGGGGCCGCGCAGAAGAGGTAGCAGTCCGGGGAGGGCCACGCGCCAGGCCTTAGGCAGCGATTCGGGAGTGGTCAGGCCGGACCAGTGGTCGGTGTGCACCCAGGGCACCGGGATGCGGCCGCGCATGCCGGCGAGGGGCAGCAATGAGGAGAAGGCCATCGTGTGGAGAAGGTCGGCACTCTCCACCAGCGGCCGCAGCGCCCGACGCGCGGCGAGCACGTGGTCGGGGCGGGTCGTGGACATGGGGATGCGGAGGACGGGGAGGCCCGCGACCTCATCCCGGCGCGGCAGGGGGTTACTCCCGGCGGGGTCGCTCCTGGCGCGTTCGCTCCCGGCGCGGTCGTTCCCGGCGCGGTCGCTCCGCACCGGCTCTCCCGATCGTCTCGGGCCACCAGTCCTTGCCTGATCCCGCTGTCCCACCGTCGACCGATCTCGCTTGTCGACCCGACCTTGGTGAGGCGGCACCAGGTGGATCAGCAGCACCTGATGCCCCAGCGAGGCGATGGCCTGAGCGTCCTTGACCACGAAGCTGCCCATCGATGGATGGCTGGGGGTGGGCAGCCAGGTGGTGACAGCGAGGACGCGCATGAGGCCCAACCTATGCGGCAGGGATCGTTCAGGCAGCCGAGTGGTCCTCGGGTCGACCTTCCCGTCCCCTGCAGGCTCGGGGCGGACAGACGACGAAGAATCATGTAGACACTTGTCCACAACCCTTCCTCTCCTCGAACCTACGTGCTAGTCTTCTTGCAAGGATCGAACGTCGAGCCGCCGGGGAGGGGGACACGATGGACGCACCACCTGCAGCAGCGCTGCCTGGGCCAGGGGCTGGGTGGTCAGCGGCTGAGCAGCGGTTGATCGGGTACGCCCAGCTCGATGAGCTGCGCGGGGACCTGCGTGGTGCCACGGCGGTCGACCTGGCGGCGTTGGCGGAGCGACGTGCGCGGTGGGCTCTGCAGGTCTCTCCTGTGCCGGCCTTGGTCAGGATCCAGGTCGAGATCTCGCCGCTGCCTACCGCCGGCGACGGGCCAGAGCCTGAGGACGCAGATGCTGACGCTGGCCCCGGCAGCGGCGAGGACACCGCCCCGTCCGGTGGCTTAGAACCCTCCGCTGACAGCGAGCCTGTCGATCTCACCGAGTCAGCTGCCCCGCCCGTCGATACCGAGGCGACCACCCAGGACCAGTCCTCCACCGCGGGCCAGGCTGCCGCCGGCGGTACGGTGCCGGTCCCGCACGTGTCGGTGGTCGCGGTCGATGCTGCTGCCCGGGCCCGGTGCGGCGTGGAGGCGGACCTGCTCGAGGCCGCCGCGGAGGTGGTGGATGAGTGCCGGGCCCGGATCCTGAACCGCCGCGGCCTCACCGGCGTGTCCCTCTCGCCCGCGGCCGCGCGCAGCGTGGACGCCGCCGTCCGCCAGGCCGCGGTGATGGAGCTGGACCTGGCCACCGGCACCAGCACGACCGAAGCCACCACCCTGACCGCGGTCGCCACCTGCGGTGGCGAGCTACGGTCGATGCTGCTCGCCGCGCTACGCCGCGGCCAGGCACGGTGGGGACAGGTCAAGACGTTCTGGGAACGCACCACCCGCGCCCACCTCACCCACGACCAACAACTCCTGGTCGCCTACGCCCTGTTCGGGACCGACCCCGCCCTGGCCTGCGAGGAACGCCTCGACATCGACGGCCACCTCGACCTCGACACGGTCTGGGCCCACCACCCCTACCAGGGCGCGCTGGCCCGGGAGATCACCGCCTGCCTGGGCCAGGACCCCGACGCCGACGCGGCGCGGCGCCGCCGGGCCTATACGAACCGGCGGGTCGAGATCCGGCTGCACGACGACGGCACCGGCACCCTCACCATGACCGGCCCAGCAGTGATGATCGCCGGGATCCGGCACCGCCTCGATGTCGCCGCCCGCGCCCTACGCGCCGCCGGCGAAGAACGCACCCTGACCCAGCTGCGGTTCGACCTCGCCGCCGCCCTGCACCTGCACGGCATCCTCGACCTCACCACCACCGACACCGACACCCTGGATGAGGTCCTCACCCCCGAACGCCTCACCGACCTGCTCGCCGTCCTGCACGCCCAACCCAAGATCCACGCCCAGATCATCATCCCCGTCGACGCCCTCAAAACCGGACTGCCCCTGTGCCCCGCCTGCGCAGAACAGATCCAACCCACCAGGACCGGGGCCGGACCTGCAGAACAGCAACAACCCCGACCAAGGACTGAAGCTAGACCCCGACCTTGACGCTGGCGATGCCAGCGCAGCTACCCCGTGGAGCCAGACCGGCCCGAGCACCAAGCCACCACCCTGGGCCAGCCCACCCGAAGCTCACGAGCCGCCGGAACCGGAGCTGCCGGACGAAACCCCACCAGACCCAGACCCAGGTCCAGGCCCGAATCCCGACCCAGGTCCAGACCCAGGTCCAGGTCCGGACCCACGAGCAGCATCAGATCCTGCCTGCCTACCCGGACCCGCAGCTGCGCCGAGGCCTGGGCGCTCCGGCTCGCCCTCCCTGGACCGCGAACCACCGGGCCGGGGCATGGTCGGTGAGCTCACCGGGTCCCACCCGATGTTCCTCACCCCCGGACACGCCCAAGAGCTGGTCCTGCTGCCCGGCACCACCCTGCACCGCCTCCTCACCGACCCCGCCGACGGGCGCCTCATCGAACGCACCATCACCACCTACCGACCCGATGTCGACATGCGCCGCCAGGTCCTGGCCGCCGACCTCTACTCCCGAGCCCCCGGCTCCCGCCTCACCGGCCAAGCCCTCGAGCTCGACCACGTCACCCCCTGGGGCACCCCCGGCGGCACCACCACCGAGACCAACCTCGCCGCCCTGCACAAACGCCCCCACCACGAGAAGACCCTCGGCCACTGGCGCATCCACATCGGCACCCGCCGCGACCTGACCTTCACCACCCTGCTCAACCAGCACCGCACCACCCGCGTCCACAACTACACCCAATACCTACGCACCCATGCCCCCGACGACCTCGCCGAACGCCGCGACCTCGCCTCCCGAGCCATCTACGCCCACGAGACCCAACACCAACGCACCCTCTACCTCGCCGGCGACCGCACCGCCCTGCGCGACGAAGCCTGGGTCCACCTCACCCACACCGACCCCCACACCGGCTACACCCACCCAGGACCCCACCCCGACACCCCCACCCCCCAAGACGTCCTGGGCATCCCCACCGACGACCAAGCCGACCCGGGGGCGACGGAGTGAGCCCTGAAGGAGTCGCTGGCGCCGACGCATACCCTGGGGCCCGTGAAGATCCTGAGCGTGGTCGGTGCCCGTCCGCAGTTCGTCAAGCTGGCCCCGGTGGCCGACGCCTGTCGTGAGCGCGGGGTGGAGCACGTGATCGTGCACACCGGGCAGCACTACGACCCGATGCTCTCCGACGTGTTCTTCACCGACCTGGGCATCCCCGACCCCGACGTCCACCTGGACGTCGGGTCGGCCGGGCACGGCGCCCAGACCGGGGCGATCCTGGCTCGGATGGACGAGGTCCTGACCCAGCACCGGCCCGACTGGGTGCTCGTCTACGGCGACACCAACTCCACCCTGGCCGGTGCCCTGTCCGCGGTGAAGCTGCACCTGCCGGTGGCGCACCTGGAGGCCGGGCTGCGCTCGTTCAACCGGGCCATGCCCGAGGAGCACAACCGCGTGCTCACCGACCACGCCGCCGACCTGCTCCTGGCCCCCACCCAGGTCGCGATGGACCACCTGGCCGCCGAGGGCCTGGCCACCCGCTCGGTCCTCGTCGGTGACGTCATGGTCGACGTGCTGCTCAAGGTCCGCTCCGAGCTCACCGACACCACCAGCGTCCTGGCCGACCTGCGCCTGGAACCGGGCACCTTCTCCGTGGCCACCATCCACCGGGCCGAGAACACCGACGACCCGGCCCGGCTCGCCGGGATCATCCACGGCCTGCAGCAGGTCGACCACCCCGTCGTGCTGCTGGCCCACCCACGCCTGCGGGCCCGCGCCCAGGCCCAAGGCCTGGACCTGCAGGGCGGCTCCCTGACCGTGCGCGACCCCCTGCCCTACCCCGCGCTCATCGGCGCCGTCAGTGCAGCCCGCGGCGTGGTCACCGACTCCGGCGGACTGCAGAAGGAAGCCTTCGCCCTACGGACCCCGTGCACCACCGTGCGCAGCGAGACCGAGTGGGTCGAGACCGTCGAGCTGGGCTGGAACCTCCTCATCGACCCCCGCACCGCCACCGCCGACGACATCGCCCGCGCCGCATCCCGTCCGCAGCCCTCCCCCACCGACGCCGCCCCCTACGGCGACGGCCACGCCGCCGACGCCGTCCTCGACGCCCTCCTCAACGGCACCGTCGATGCCACAAGCGCCGACCCCGCGAGGTAGACCCATGCAGCTCACCGGACGCCTCACCCCCTCCTCGACCCTGATCGTCGTGGCGCTGGAGCAGGAGGCCCGTCACTTCGTCGTCGACCACCCCGTCCTCGTCACCGGTGTCGGCAAGGTGCGGGCCGCGATCGCGGTCACCCAGGTGCTCGCGTCCGGGACCCTTCCGGCGCAGGTCGTCAACGTCGGCACAGCCGGCGGCCTTCGACCCGGGGTTGCCGGCACCCACGAGGTATGCCGAGTGGTGCAGCACGACTACGACGGCGAGGCGGTGCTGGCAGTCACCGGGCGCGCGGACGGACCACCGCTGGCCCTGCCGGTCAGCTCGGGCCAGGGCCTGGTGCTGGCCACCGGCGACCGGTTCGTGGCCGGCGGCCCAGAGCGGGACCGGGTCGCCCAGGTCGCCGACTTCGTGGACATGGAGGGGTATGCGGTCGCCGCGGCGGCCCGGGCCGCAGGGGTCCCGGTGCGCCTGGTCAAGCACGTCTCCGACCAGGCCGACGAGGACGCTGGCCGCTCCTGGTCCGAGGGCGTCGACGCCTGCGCCCGCCTGCTCGCCGACTGGGTGCACGAGCACCTGCCCTCACGCCCGTAGCAGCAACGCCGGCCAGAAGCCGGCCGCCCGACCCCAGGAAGCCACCATGACCGACCTCCCCACACCCCGCGTCGTGGCCGTCAGCCGTGACCAGACGCACCGCTTCAGCAAGGTGCCGGTCGACCAGATCCAGCTCATCGCCGGTCTCGGCATCGTCGGGGACGCCCACGCCGGCACCCTCGTCCAGCACCGCTCACGGGTCCGACGCGACCCGAACCAGCCCAACCTCCGCCAGGTGCACCTCCTCCACGCCGAGCTCTTCGACGAGGCGAGGGCGATGGGCTACGTGCTCTCCCCCGGCGACCTCGGCGAGAACATCCTCACCGCCGGCATCGATCTTCTCGGCCTACCCACGGGGACCCTGCTGCACCTCGGCGACGCCGTGGTCCGGCTCACCGGGCTGCGCAACCCCTGCGCGCAGATCAACGACTTCCGGCCGGGTCTGATCAAGGTGGTCCTCACCACGCAGGACGGGACGCCACGCGAGGAGCCCGCACCCTCCACCGCCTCCCCGGAGGCGGCGAGCGCCCGGGTCGTCCGCAAGGCCGGGGTCATGGCGGTGGTCGAGCACAGCGGCGAGGTGCGTCCCGGCCAGCCCATCTCGGTCCGCCTCCCGGACGGACAGCACCGGCCGCTGCAACCCGTCTGACGGCAACCGTCTGACCAGGACCCTGGCGGGTTCCAGCGAGCCGTCATGTGACCTACGTCGTGCAGCTGGTGGGCGCCTGCGTCCCGCGTTGCAACTGCCGACTGGAGGCTCCACCGCGGGTCAGGACGACTGACCGCCGGCCTTCCCGAACGCCTCGGCATACTCCGGCGCGAGGTCGAGGTACCCGTCCCAGCCGACCTGGCTCACCTCGCCGGTGCGCACGCTGTCGGCCAGCCGGTCCAGGTAGTACTCCCACCCGGGGCCGACCTCGGTGACGGGCAGCCCGTCGCTCATCACCTGCGCGAAGTCGAGCACGGTCCGGCCCTCGACCTCACTCAGCCGCAGGTCGAGCGTCCAGACGTCTGCCGGCTTCTCGGACAGGTTGTGCAGGCGCAGCCGGTGCGGCGCCTCGCAGACCTCGATGACGTAGGTCTCCTCCGCGACGTCGTCCTCGTAGTCCCACCGCACCTGCACCTGGCCGGTTGCCGGATCTCCGCTCCAGACGCCGAACCACCGGCCGAGCCGCTCCGGCTCGGTGATCGCGGCCCACACGTCCTCCACGGGGGCCTGGAAGGTGCGGGTCAGCACGAGGTGGTCCTGCCCGTCGCGGGTCTCGGGTCGTCCGGTGATCATGCGCTCTCTCCTGCCGTGCGGGGAGCGGTCCGGGTGTCTGCTCCGGTATGTGGTCCGCCCGGTCGGGCGGCACGGTCGCCGCCGTGGTCCCGGACGGTGCGGCGCACCTCGAGGTCGAGGGCGTCGAGGTGGTGCTCGGCGACCGGGGGTCGAGCCGGCTCGGACAGCGCGCCGACCCAGGAGACGACCTCCTGGAGCGGCTCGGGCACCAGCTCGTAGTGCCGCTCCCGTCCACGGTCGGTCGCCGTCACCAGCCCGGCCTCCCCGAGGACCCGTAGGTGCCGGCTGACGGCGGGGCGGGAGATGCCGCGCCCGGCCGTCAGGTCAACGACCCGGGCCGGCCCTGACCTCCCCAGCTGGTCGAGCAGCCCGCGCCGCACCGGGTCCGCGATCGCCGAGAACACGTCCATCTCCATAGGTAACCATTAAGTTACCTATGGCGTCAAGAGCCCTGCGCCGGGACGATCAGTCTGACGCCACTCTGCGTCAACTACTGCCGTAAGCCTTCCTCACCAGCTCACCCACCGGCTCCGCCCACCCCGCGACCTGCTCCTCGGCGCACAGCACGCCGGCCGCGACGTCGCTGGCCGCCTTCGCCCGGGCCACGTCCTCGCGGGTCAACCCGTCGATCGTGCGGGCCACGTCCGAAGCGGTGAAATCCTCGGTCACCCAGCCGACGTCGTGCTCGCGCACCATCGCCGCCATCTCCGGGCTCGGCCCGATGAGCACACCGAGCCGGGCCTGGACGTAGTCGAAGAGCTTGTTGGGCATCGCGTAGCGGTGGTTGAAGGACACCGGCGCCAGGATGTGGATGCCCACGTCGTAACGGTTCAGGGTGCGCACCAGGTCGGCCGGGGGCACCGCGTCGTGCACCCGCACCCGCGGGTGGTCGGCGTACCGCTCCGCCAGCTCTGCGGCATACCCGCCGCCCTGCACGAGGTAGAGGTCGAGGGTGGCCCCCGACGTGACCAGCTCCATCGCCTCCAGCACCGTCCCGAGCCGGCCAGGCGTGGCATGGCCGGCGTGCACGAGCCGGACCGGGTCGCCGACCTCGCCGACGGGCAGGTCGGACCGCTCCGGCGCGTTGTAGACCACGCCGCAGCGCAGGCCGAACTCCTGCTCGTACTGCTCGGCCAGCCGCTGCCCCACCGTCGTCACCGAGTCCGCGCGCGGCCCGAAGGTGCGCACCAGCCACCGGTAGTACGGCGCCACGAAGAGCCGCCACCGCAGCAGCTCCTCGCGCTGCCGGGAGTGGTACTCGTGCAGGTCCGCGTGCACCCCGCCACGCGGCGCCACGTCGAGCGCCAGCGGCAGCGTGTCGATGTCGTTGGCGAGCACCACGTCATACCTGGCCTCCCGACCGGCCAGCAGCCGCGTCGCCGCCCGCACGACGGGCGCGGTCCGGTATGCCGCGCGGAACCTTCGCGTCATCAGGCGCGCCCGGTCCTTGTGCCAGCTCACCACGTCGTCCGGGATCCGCAGGTGCTCGACGACGCCGTCGGGAGCCTCCCCGTAGCCGAGCGTGCTCACGCGGTGGCCCTCGGCGGTGAGCAGCCGGAGCTGGCGCAGCACCCGCGCGTCGGAGCGCAGCAGGCTGAACGACATCACCAGCACCTCGCCGGCTTCAGCCACGGCGTCCTTGTCCTTCCAGGACCCTGGTGTACAACTCGACCAGCTGGTCGGCCTCGTGCTCCCAGGTCAGCTCGGCAGCGGCGGCCCGGGTCGCGTCCCGGTATGCGGTCGGGTCGGCCAGCACCTGCCGGATCGCCGCCGCGAGGTCCTCGGGTGTGTTCGCGTCGAAGACCTCACCCACGCCGTACCGGCGGACCACCTCCGCGGTGTCGGGCAGGTCGGCCGCCACGATGGGCAGCCCGGCGTGGATGGACTCGAAGAGCTTGTTCGGTAACGAGTAGAGGTAGGACAGGCAGATCGGACGGACGAAGACCACGGCGACGTCGGCGTCGGCCAAGGCCTGCGGCACCTCCGGGGAGGGCACGCTGCCGGCCAGGTGCACCCGGTGCGCCACCCCAGCTGACCGGGCACGCGCGAGCAGAGCGTCGACATACCGCTGCTCGCCGTAGCCGAGGAGGACGAGGTGCGTGTCCTCGGGCAGCAGCGCCATCGCGTCGACGGTCTCCTCCAGTCCGCGGCCGGTGGTGATGCCGCCGACGTAGGAGACGACCCTGTCGTCCGGTCCGAGCCCAGCGAGCTCACGCAACCGTCCCTGCGCGGGGTCGGGCAGCTTCCGGGCGGTGGGGATGTTGCGGACCAGGGTCGGGCGCTCGCGCAGGGAGTAGGTGCCCTGCAGCCAGTCGGCGATCGAGGGCGAGACCGTGATCACCCCGGCGACCAGCCGGATCCCGACCGACTCGATCGTCGCCTCGACGTAGGGCGCCAGCCAGCGGTTGCGCCGCAGGATGTTGCGGTGCCGCCAGAGCTCGTGGGAGTCGTAGACCACGCGAGCCGGGGTCCCGACGGTGCTGAGCAGCGCGGGGACCAGGGCGTTGGCGTCGTTGGCGTGCACCACGTCCGGCGCCAGTGCGCGGGTCTCCTGCACAGCGCCCCGCCACCAGTAGGCCAGCCGCACCGTGCCGTAGGTGCGCATCCACACGTCGGCGGCGAAGGCCAGGGCCTTGGTGGGGAGGTTCTCGGTGGAGGCCTGGGTGACGGGGGTGGCGGACGTCGATGCCGTCGACATCGGCTCGAGCCCGGTTCTGGGTGCCGGGTCCGGCCCCGTTGCCTCGCGAGCCTCCACCTCGGCTTGGGGCTCGATCTGGGACGCGTCGGTCACCGGCGCGGCGTCCGTCACCGGTGCCGCGTTCCTCCCCCGGTAGCGGCGCCACGCCGCGGCCAGCCGCGGGAAGCTGCGGACCAGGCTCAGGTCCGCGACCCGGTGCACCTCCAGGTCGCCGACCCACCCGACGCCGGCCGGGTGACCGGCGTGCTCACGGGCCGAGGCCACGATCCGGGCGTCGGCGCCGGCTGCACGCAGGGTCGCGGTCGTCTTGAGCACGCGCGAGTCCCGGCTGGCGTCGTTGTAGACAAGGCTCACCACACGGGGTGCCCGGCCGGCGACCGTGGGTAGCGCGCTCACGTCAGCCCCGCCAGGGCCGCCTGCGCGGCGAAGTCCGGCTGCGCGGCGACGACCTCGGCGAAGCTGCCGCTGGCGACCAGCTCGCCGTCGCGCATGAAGCACACCTGCTCGCTGTGCCGGATCGTGGCCAGCCGGTGCGCGACGACGATGACCGAGACCTCTCCTGACAGCTCCCGGATCGCGGAGGTGACGGCCGCCTCGGTGGAGGTGTCGAGCGCGGACGTGGCCTCGTCCATCACGAGCACGAGGGGGTCGGTGTAGAGGGCCCGCGCGACGCCGAGGCGCTGCCGCTGGCCACCGGAGAGCTGCAGCCCCCGCTCGCCGACCTTGCCGTGGATCCCGTCCGGCCGGGCCTCGACCACGTCGAGCAGCTGCGCCCGGTCCAGGGCCCGCCGCACGCGGTCCTCGTCGATGTTGGCGTCGTCCCAGGCCAGCGCCACGTTGCGGGCCACCGACGCGTCGAAGAGCGTGACCTCCTGGGGGACGTAGCCGACCCGAGCCCGCCAGGCCTTGAGCACGTCCGACAACGGACGGTCCTCGACGAGGATCTGGCCGGAGTCGGGGTGGAGCAGCCCGAGGATCAGGTCCACCAGCGTCGACTTCCCGGAGCCGGAGGCCCCCACCAGGGCCAGGGTCTGGCCGAACGGCAGGGTGAGGCTGACGTCCCTCACCGCAGGGGTGGCCGCGCCGGGGTAGGTGAAGGTGACCGACTCGAGGCGGAGAGTGCGTGCCCCCTCCGGCAGCGGCTCGTTCCCCCCGGTGAGCTCGGCGTCCACATACTCCTTGCCCCGCTCGATCTCCTCGAGCACCTGCTCGGCGAACGGCATGTTGGCCCCGGTCTGCCCCATGATCGTCTGGAACCGGGTCAGCGACGGCACCAGCCGGAAGCCCGCCACCCCGAAGAGCGCGATCGCGGTGACCGCGCCGGTGACACCGTTCTGCAGGTAGCCGATGAGGCCGCCGATGACCAGCCCGCCGACCAGACCGGCCTCCAGCACGTAGCGCGGGATGACGCCGAGGAAGTTCTGGTTCGCCCGTGCCATCGAGGCGCGGCGCCGCACCTTCAGCACGGTGTCGGCCACCTCCTGCGACTTGTCCCGCAGGGTGACCTCCTTCAGCGAGTGCACCATCTCGCTGACCAGCCGCATCGCCCGCGCGGAGAACTTGCGGTTGTCCTGCCCGGCACGCACGGCCCGGCGCAGCACGACGCGGTAGAGCAGGAAGGCGACGAAACCGAAGTAGATGATCGTCGCCGTGGCCAGGACCGGCTGCGCCACGAGCAGCACGGTGAGCACCGCCACGAAGGTGAACACCTCGCCGCTGAGCTGGCAGAACGGGATGAGCACCCCCGCGACCGTCGAACCCACCCCGACGTCGGTGGAGCGGATGATGTCGGTGGAGTTGCGGCTCAGCCGCTCGGTCCAGGGTGCCTTGAAGGTGGCCTCCAGCAGCCGGGCCCCGAGCACCTGCTCGAACCGGGCGAAGCGCCGGGTGGCCCACCACTGCAGGCCGATCGCCAGCACCGACTTCAGCACGATGAGGGAGCCCACGATGAGCAGGACGATCCCGAAGTCCTGCGGCTCGCCCAGCGTGATGCCGACCACGGGCAGGGTCAGCTCCTGGCCCGTGAGCATGGGGGCCAGCACGATGGCGAGCAGCCCGATAGCAGCGACGTCGAGCACCGCGAGCAGGCTCTGCAGCACCGCGAAGGTGGCGATGAACCGTCGGGTGCCGGCCGGCAGGACCGTCATGAGCTGGCGGACGGTGCGCCACAGAGCGAGCATCGCGGCCCAGCCTAACCGCGAGGAGGTCCCACTCACGCCCACCGACGGCGACTACCCTCGCAGGATGCCGTCGCTGCAGGGTCCACGCCGCTGGGCCTACCAGGCCTGGACCGCCCTGCCCTCCCCCGTACGCGGGGTCGGCGGGACCGTGCTGCGCCTGCGGGCCGAGCGCGAGGTCGCCCGGCAGCCCGGCCTCGACCCCCGGGCCCGCAGCCGGCTCGTCATCGGCCCCCTCAACACCGCCGGCCAGGGCGAGCGCTGGGCCAGGGCGGCCCGCGCGGTGCCCGGGTGCGACGCGCGGGCCATGTCGGTGGAGCGCCGCTCCTCCGCCGGGTTCGGCTTCCCCAGCGACTGGCACCTCTCCCGTGCGGTGCAGGTCCGAGGTATGCCGCGCCACGCCGCCCGGGTGCTCGGCACGGGTCGCGAGCCGGGCGCCACGCACGTCCTGGCCGAGGGTGCCCGGTCCCTGCTGGACGACCCGTTCACCCGGTGGGTGACCGACGACCTGCCGCGGCTGCGGGAAGCCGGGGTGGAGGCCGCCGTGCTGATCCACGGCTCGGAGCTGAGGGACCTGCACCGGCACGCCGCGGCATACCCCCACTCGCCGTTTCGCGGGGAGTGGGACGAGCGGTGGGAGCGGATGCAGGCGACCGTCGAGCGCACGAGGTCCGTGCTGGGGCGGCTCGAGGGGGCCGAAGTACCGGTCTTCGTGACCACGGCGGACATGCTCGACCATGTCCCTGGTGCGAGCCTGCTGCCGGTCACCGCCGACGTCGACCGCTTCACCCCCGGAGCTGAGCGCCCGATGCTGGAGCGGGACCGCCCGGTCGTGCTGCACGCCCCGAGCAACCCGCGGCTGAAGGGGACACCGGTGGTCGAGGAGGTGCTGACCCGGCTGCAGCAGGAAGGGTTGGTGGTCTACCGGCGTCTCAGCGGCGTGCCACATGCCGAGATGCCGGGCTTCGTCGCGGACGCGGACGTGGTGGTGGACCAGGTCGTGCTGGGCAACGTCGGCACGCTGGCGGCCGAGTCGATGGCCGCCGGTCGGCTGGTCGTGGCGCACGTGCCCGACCACGTCCGCGCGCGCACGCCGGGACTACCCGTGCTCGAGGCGGCGCCGGACACCCTGGAGGGGGTGCTGCGCGACGTGGTGGCCCACCGCGACGGCTACCGCGACCTGGCCGCCCGCGGCCCGGCCTGGGCCCGCGAGCACCACGACGGCCGCGCCGCCGCCCGGGCGCTCTCGCCGTGGCTGGGGCTCTGACCTACCTTCGCTCAGGGTCTGCGCCGCCACCAGCGGCGTCTGCGCGCTCGGACGTCGCCGTCGCCCTGACCGCCCGCCCGTGCCTCGACGGTCGCTTCCTCCCCTGGCGCCGTCTCCTCGCCCCCCGTCCCGCGCTGCGCACGCAGGTCACGCCAGGTCTCGACCATCTCCTCGACGTCCACCCGTCCCACGACCGGGGGTGAGCCGGCACCGACGTGCGGCCGGCGCCGGTCGGCCAGGACCCGCTCGTTGAAGTCCTCGAGCCGCTCGCGGACCGCGGCCTCGTCGGGCAGGTCGAGGAGCGAGTCCGGGAAGGCGGCCTTCTCCCGGCGCAGCTGCATCACGCCGGGCAGTGCGGCGGACAGGTCGAAGCGTTCGCGCTCGATGAGGCTCTTGACCCACCAGTCCGGGTCGCTGCGCACATCGACGTCCCGCAACGGCTTGCCGGCCCCCGACAGGTTCTCGAAGGCTCCCTGCCGCTCGGCCTGCGCGATCGTCTGGTCGACCCAGGTCTGCACCGCCCGGGCCGTCACCGCCGCTGAGGGGCGCCGCTGCACGACCCCCTGGTCGGCGAGCTGCTCCTCGGCGTCGGGCGCACCGGGCCGCGCACCGGGCCTGCCCCAGGTCGGCCCACCAGCGTGACCCTGCTTGTCCTCCGCGCTCATCGTCATACCTCCCGCTCCACCTACCTCTCGCTCCACTGTCGCACGGGCCACGCCGCCCTGCGATGCCGCGACCGCCGACCGGGGCTACCGAGAAAGCCGGTGCTGGAGTGACCAGATATCGTCGAGGACGACGCGGGGTGCCACCGACCGGGTGGCTGAGAACAGACCCGTCGAACCTGATCTAGGTCGCACTAGCGAAGGGAACGTCCTGATGACCGACCATGTCCCGGCCGATGCTCCGGCCGATGCTCCGGCCGATGCTCCAGCCGATGTCTCAGCCGATGCTCGCGTGTCCGCCGACGAGCTGGCCGACTGCTGGCAGGCGCTGCGCGAGGAGTCACCCCTGACCCACTGCCTCACCAACATCGTGGCGGCGCCGTTCGTGGCCAACGTCCTGCTCGCCGCGGGGGCGGCGGTGGCGATGGTGGACAACGAGCACGAGGCAGAGGGGTTCGCCGGCGTCGCGGCCGCGGTCGTGGTGAACCTGGGCACCCCGTACGACGACACCGTCGCCGCCATGCGGGCCGCCGTCCGCGGGGCGGCCGACCACGGCACCCCGTGGGTCCTGGACCCCGTCGGGGCCGGTGGTCTGCCCTGGCGCACGCAGGTGGCCCGGGAGCTCGTCGACCTGGCGCCACCGACGGTGGTCCGCGGCAACGCCTCGGAGATCCTCGGCCTGACCGGTGCCGGTGGTGGCCGCGGCGTCGACAGCACCCACTCCGTGGAGGACGCCGTCACCGCCGCCGGCGACCTCGCCACCGAGCTCGGGGCCCTGGTGGCCGTGAGCGGACCGACCGACCACCTCACCGACGGACGGGCTCTGCTGCGCCTGTCCCACGGCCACCCGTGGATGACGCGGGTGACGGGGATGGGCTGCGCCCTGGGCGCGCTCATCGCGGCCGGCACCGCCGTGGCGCCGAGCCCGCTCGTCGGCGCGGCCACCGCCACCGCGGCGCTCACCCTCGCGGCGGAGACGGCTGCTGAGGCCTCCGCCGGCCCGGGCACCTTCGCGGCGGCGCTGCTCGACGAGCTGTCGCTCCTGGCACCCGCGGACCTCTCGGCGAGGGTCGAGCTGCGATGACGCTCGACGTGCAGTCCCGTCCCGGGCCGCGACCCCTCGACCTGCGGCTCTACCTGGTCACCGACACCGAGATGACCGCCCAGCACGGGCTGACCTCCACGATCCGGGCCGCGGTCGCCGGCGGGGCGACGGTGGTCCAGCTGCGTGACCCGGACGCCAGCGACGACGAGTTCGTCGCGCTGGGGCGGCTGGTCCGCGTGTGCCTGCAGCACACCGGGGTCCCGTTCATCATCAACGACCGGGTGCACCTCGTCGAGGAGATCGGTGCGGACGGTGCCCACGTGGGCCAGGGCGACCTCGACCCGCTCGTGGCCCGCGAGCAGCTCGGTGGCCACGCCTACCTCGGCCTGTCCTGCACCACCGCGCAGGAGGTCCAGGCCGCGGCGGCGCTGCCGCCGGGCACGGTGGACTACCTCGGCCTCGGCCCGGTCCGCGCCACGGCGACCAAGCCGGACCACGCGGCTCCCCTGGGCACCGACGGGGTATCCGACCTCGCCGACCTCGCCGCCGCGGCGGCCCTTCCGTCGGTCGCGATCGGGGGCATCGACGTGTCGGTCGCCGAGCGGCTGCGCGACAGCGCGCTGGGTGGCGTCGCCGTGGTGAGCGCCGTCTGCGCGGCGAGCGACCCCGAGGCGGCGTCCCGCCAGCTGCGCGGCGTCTGGGACGACCAGCCCGTCAGCTCGTGACCAGTCAGGTGAGCCCGGCACGGGGCCTCGTCCCCAACGTCCTGTCCGTCGCCGGGTCCGACCCCTCCGGCGGGGCCGGCATCCAGGCCGACCTGAAGACCTTCGGCGCTCTGGGCGCTCACGGCTGCGCGGTGCTGACCGCCCTCACCGCGCAGAGCACCCTGGGCGTCACCGGGGTGCGCCCCATCCCCGCCGAGTTCGTCCGGGAGCAGGTCGAGACCCTGGTCGCCGACGTCGCCCTGGCCGCGGTCAAGGTCGGGATGCTCGGCAGCGCCGACGTGGTCCGGGCCGTGCGCGAGCTCGCGCAGGAGGGGCTCCTGCCCGGCCTGGTCCTCGACCCCGTCATGGTCTCCACCGCCGGCTCGCGCCTGCTGGACGAGGACGCCGTCGAGGAGCTGCGCGCGCTGGCGCCCCACGCCGACCTCATCACCCCCAACCTGCCCGAGGCCGCGGTCCTTCTCGGCCGGGACCCCGAGGACACCGCGGACGGGCCGGCCCGGATGCTGGAGGAGGCGCACGCGCTCTTGGAGCTCGGCAGCCCGAGGGTGCTGCTCAAGGGCGGCCACGCCTCGGGAGACCACGTCCTGGACCTGCTGGTCGACGCGGACGGGGTGCACGAGCTCGGCGGGCCGAGGGTCGCGACCCCGCATACCCACGGCACCGGATGCTCGCTGTCCTCCGCGATCGCCGCGCTGCGGCCCCGTCGCGACAGCTGGCTGGACGCCGTCGCCGACGCCCGTTCCTGGCTGGTCGGCGCGCTCGCGCACGGCCACGAGCTGTCCGTGGGGCAGGGGCCGGGGCCCGTGCACCACTTCTGGCAGCTATGGCAGCGGTGAACCCACCGGCTCGGTGACCGCGTCCTGGCCCAGCACCACGGCGGCGGCGGCGTGGCCGGTCGCGCTGAGGCTGCGGTGCGCCCGCACCCAGGCCACCCGCCGCTCGCGTTCTGGCGGCGACCAGGGACCACTCTGCGCCGCGTCCTGCGACGCCCGCACCGCTGCCAGCATCGCCGCCGCCACCTCCGGGACGTCGTGGCCCACCGACTCCCCCAGCCGGTGCTCGCGGACGTCGCTGGCCGCGGGTCCGGGGCCGGCGAAGATGACGGGGGCCCCGGTGGCCAGCGCGGCGATCACCTTGGTGGGGTAGGCGAAGTCGTAGCCGACGCCCGGGCGGACGCTGACCAGCGCCGCCGCGGCCCCCCTCAGCCAGGCCGCCGCCTCGGCCGGCGGCACGAGCGGCCGCAGCTCGACCGCCCCGAGCGGCAGCTCGTCACGCAGCCGTTCGAGCGCGGGCCAGCTCGAGCCCTGGCCCAGGAAGACCAGCCGAGCCGTGGGCTCCGCGGCCACCACCTCGCGCATCGCCTCGGCGAAGACCTCGGCGCCCTGCCACTCCGAGGCTGTCCCGGCATACACGAGGTATGGCGTCTCCGGCGACTCCGGGTGCCGCTTCCCCACGGGGGTGAAGACGGCGGTGTCGATCCCGTTGGGCACGACGGTCACCGGGACGGTGCTGGCGCGCCCGAGCAGGGCCCGGACACGGTCGGCGACCCCGTCGGAGACGGCGATGACGTCCCTGGCACCGCGCAGGGCGTAGCGCTCGACCGCGCGCATCACCGCCACCACGGGGGCCGGGGCACCCATCGAGGCGGTGGCGTCGGACCAGACGTCGGCGGCGTAGTAGACGTACGGGATGCGGCGCAGGGCGGCCACCGTCCGCACCACCGCGCCGGTCGTGGGCGGTGGCTCGACCACCACGGTGTCGGGACGGGGGGCGGTCAGCAGCCGGAGCGACAGCGGCAGGTCGAAGGAGAGGTAGGGCAGGTACCCGCGCACGTAGCCGGTCGCGTCGCGCAGCACCGGCCAGCGCGAGACCCGGACCCGGCCATCGACCTCCCGCTCCATGCCTGCGGCGCCCCGCAGGGCCGGCGGCGCTGTCGTGGTCAGCACGTGCACGTCCGCCCGCTCGGCCAGCCCCCCTACCAGCGCGCCGAGGCGGAAGGTGGCGGCCGCCGCCTCCGGCGCGAAGATCCGGGTCGCGAGCAGGACCCGGCTGCGGCCGGAGCTGCTCGGCCCGGAGCCGGTCACAGGGTGATGGTGCGCCCGGAGGCCGCGGAGGCGAGGATGGCTTCGACGACGCGCAGGGTGTGCACGCCCTCCTCCATCGAGACGACCTCGGTCTGGCGTCCCCACAGGGCGTCACGGAAGTTCTCCTGCTCCACCCGCAACGGCTCCCGTCGCGCGAGGGCGTAGCGGACCGAGTCACCCTCCGAGACCCCCCGGAAGTGGCTGGACCGCTCCCACTCGCTGCGCACGTCACCGTTGGCCACGAACGTCAGGTCCCCGGTGAGGGTGTTGGCGATGAACGCCCCCTTCTCCCCCGTCGCCACCGTCTCACGCACCTTCAACGGCGAGAGCCAGTTCACCGCGTGCCCCACGATGATGTCGTTCTCCAGGCGGCCACTGACCACGACCATGTCCTCGTGCTCACGCCCCGACCGGTGCGTCACCTGCCCCGAGACCATCGCGTAGTGCGACTGCGCGATCCACGCGGTCAGGTCGACATCGTGCGTGGCCAGGTCCTTGACCACCCCCACGTCCGCGATCCGGCCCGGGAACGGCCCCTGCCGCGAGGTCGTGATCTGGAACACCTCCCCCAGCTGCCCCTCCGCGATCCGCCGCCGCATCTCCAACAACGCCGGGTTGCACCGCTCCACATACCCCACCGCACCCAACAACCCCGCCGCCGCGAACGCCTCCGCCACCCGCTCACCCTCGGCCGCGGTCGCCGCGATCGGCTTCTCCACCATCGCGTGCACCCCCGCCGCCGCCAACGCCAACGCCACCTCCTCGTGCAGGTACGTCGGCACCGCCACCATCGCCGCATCGATCCCCGCCCCGATCAACGCCCCCACATCCGGCAGCACCTCCAACCCCTGCGCCACACCGTGCCGGTCGCCGAACTGGTCGGCCACCGCCACCAGCTCCATCCCCTCCACCTCACGGATCACCCGCGCATGGTGCCGACCCATCGACCCCAGCCCGATCAACCCCATCCGGACCGGACGCCCCTCCTCCACATAAGCCTTCACGCACCCGCCCCCACCACAGCCGCCACCGCGTCCACGACCCGCTCCAGGTCACCCTGGCTCAGCGAGGGATGCACCGGCAGGCTGATCACCTCACGCGCCGCCCGCGCCGTCTCCGGCAGCTCCCAGGACGGGGCATACCGCGCCAACGACACCAGCTCATGGTTCGGCGTCGGGTAGTACACCCCGCACCCCACCCGGTGCTCCTCCCGCAACGCACGCACCACCTCGTCCCGCTCCGCACCCGTCGCCCCGTCGATGCGGATCGTGTACTGGTGGTACACGTGCGTGCACCCCTGACGCACCGGCGGCGTCACCACCCCCGCCACCGCGCCCAGACCCTCGTCCAGGACCGCCGCGTTCGCCTGCCGCTGCGCCGTCCACGCCCCCACCTTGCCCAGCTGCACCCGACCGATCGCCGCGTGGATATCGGTCATCCGGTTGTTCAACCCCACCAGCTCGTTCGCGTACTGCCGCTCCATCCCCTGGTTGCGCAGCAACCGCACCCCCCGCGCGATCTCCTCGTCCGCGCACGAGACCATCCCACCCTCACCCGAGGTCATGTTCTTCGTCGGGTACAGGCTGAACATCCCGAACGCACCGAACGAGCCCACCGGCCGCCCGCCATACATCGCACCGTGCGCCTGCGCCGCGTCCTCGAACAGCGCCAGCCCCTGCTGGGCCGCCACCGCCGCCAGGCCGTCCATGTCCGCCGGATGCCCGTACAGGTGCACCGGCATCACCGCCACCGTCCGCTCACTCACCACCGACCGCACCGAATCCGGGTCCAGGTTGAACGTGTCCGCGCTGATGTCGGCAAACACCGGCGTGGCACCCGTCAACGCCACCGAGTTCGCGGTCGCCGCGAACGTGAACGACGGCACGATCACCTCATCCCCCGGCCCCACCCCGCACGCCAACAACCCCAGGTGCAACCCCGAGGTCCCCGAGTTCACCGCCACACACGTCCGCCCACCCACCAGCTCAGCAGCAAACTCCTCCTCGAACGCCGCCACCTCCGGCCCCTGCGCCACCATCCCCGACCGCAGCACCCGGTCCACCGCCACCCGCTCCTCCTCACCGATCAACGGCTTCGCAGCAGGGATCATCGGGAGGTCGCTCATCGACTCGCTCACTGTCCGGTCTCCTCGTCCACCCGCACCAGGGAGTCGCCGTGCTCGCGGTATGTCGTGCCCTCGGCCGGGCAGCGCCACTCCCCCGGGGTGCCGGTCGCGTCGAGCGGCCGGCCGGAGTGCCCGACCCAGCCGATCCGCCGGGCGGGGACCCCCGCGACCAGGGCATGGGCGGGCACGTCCTTGGTGACCACGGCGCCTGCGGCGACGGTGGCCCACGCGCCGATCCGCACCGGGGCGACGCACACGGCCCGGGCCCCGATCGAGGCGCCGTCGCCGATGGTTACGCCGACCGGCTGCCAGTCGTCGGCGTTCTTGAGCGTGCCGTCGGGGTTGACCGCCCGGGGGAAGGTGTCGTTGGTCAGCACGACCGCCGGGCCGATGAAGACGCCCTGGCCCAGCCGCGCCGGCTCGTAGACCAGCGCGTAGTTCTGCACCTTGCAGTGGTCACCGAGCTGCACGCCGGTGCCGATGTAGGCGCCGCGGCCGATGACGCACCCGGTGCCCAGGACGGCCCCCTCACGGACCTGGGCCAGGTGCCAGACGGAACTGCCCTCCCCGATCTGGGCCTCGGGCGAGACGTCTGCGGAGTCGACGATGCGGGATGCGGGAGAATGCACGCCATGAGCCTAACGTCCCCCGTCGAGGATGCCTGGTTGGTCATCCCCGTTTTCGAGGAGGAGCAGGTGCTCGCCGGTGTGCTGCACGAGGCGCTGGAGGTCTTCCCGCACATCGTGGTCGTCGACGACGCCTCGTCCGACCGCTCGGCGAGGATCGCCCGGGAGGTCGGGGTGACGGTGGTCCGCCACCCGATCAACCTGGGCCAGGGGGCGGCGCTGCAGACCGGCATCGACTACGTGCTGCGGGCGACGGAGCCGACGGAGGCGGCCTACCTGGTCACCTTCGACGCGGACGGCCAGCACCGGGTGGAGGACGCGGCCGCGATGGTGGCCAAGGCCCGCGAGGAGCACCTGGGCGCGGTCTTCGGCTCCCGCTTCCTCGACGACCGGACCCGCCCGGGGCTGCTGAAGAAGGTCGTGCTCAAGGCGGCGGTATGGCTGACCAACCAGCAGACCGGGATGAAGCTCAGCGACGCCCACAACGGGCTGCGGGTGCTCCGCCGCGACGCGGCCCTGGCGATCGACCTGCGGCAGAACCGGATGGCGCACGCCACCGAGATCGTGCTGCAGATCGGCCGCACGGGCCTGCCCTGGGCCGAGCACCCCGTGCACGTGCTCTACACCGACTACAGCCGCGCCAAGGGCCAGTCGCTGATGAACTCCGTCAACATCCTGGTCGACTCGATCCTGAAGTGAGGTGACGCCATGCTGGACCAGCCGCTGATCAAGGTGGTGCTGCTGGTGGCGATCGTGGGCATCACGGTGATGCTCACCCGTTCCACCGCCGGGGCGCGGCACCAGGCCGTCCGTCGCCTCATGCTGGCCGGCTTCTTCGCGGTGGCCGTCCTGGCGATCCTCTTCCCTGGCCTGCTCACCCGGGTCGCGCAGGTCCTGGGGGTAGGCCGCGGTGCGGACCTGCTGCTCTACGGCCTGGTGGTCTTCTTCTTCGGGTATGTGGCGGCCTCCTACCGCCGCAGCCGCCACACCGACCTGCAGATCACCACGCTGGCGCGCGAGCTGGCCCTGCGGGAGGCGCTGGACGAGCGCGCGAAGGGGTCAGCCCCCGACGCGCCCTAGCCGGTCCCCTCCCGGGCTGCGGTGCTCAGCACCTCCAGCACGGCCGGCGAGGCCGCAGCGACGAGGTCGCGGTGCTCGCGCGCCGCTGAGTAGCCGTGTCCCAGGCTGTCCCCGACCGCCCCGCCGACCTCGGCCAGCAGCAAGGAGCCCGGCACATGGTCCCAGGGTCGGGTCCCACGGTAGACGAGGGCGTCGCACGCTCCCCGGGCGAGCTGGGGATAGTCGATGCCGCAGCTGATCCAGGTCTGCTCCATCGGCGGCGTGGGGCCCAGAGACCTTCCGACCTGACGGGGGTCGGAGGTCCGCACCCGCCACCCGGCCGGGTCCGGCGCGACGTCCAGGATCGACAGTCGGAGACCGTCGCACCAGGCCCCGGCACCCCGCTCGGCCACGTAGGCCATCCCGTGCTGCGGCTGCCAGATCCACGAGCGCACCACCTCACCCCCACGCACCTCGCCCACCATCACCGCGTGGTCCGGTGAGCCGGCCACGAAGTTGCGGGTGCCGTCGACCGGGTCGACCGTGAAGGCGTGCTCGGCGCTGGCGGCGCGGAACGCGGTGAGCAGGCCGGGATCCTCTGCGGAGGCCTCCTCCCCCAGGACCATCGCGTCGGGGTAGGCCGCCCGCAGCGCCCGGGTCAGCAGCACCTCCGCCTCCCGGTCAGCCACGGTCACCAGGTCGCGGGGATGGGCCTTGCTGGCGATCTCCCCCTCCTTCAGGGCCCGGAAGCGCGGGTCGATCACCTCGGCGGCGACCTCCTGCATGAGGGTGAGCATGGCCGGCGTGTCGATCGCATCCGTCATCACGACGGTCAGCCTGTCATCCCCCTCCGCGATGACCAAGATCACTCTCCTGGGACTTGCCTGGGAAGGCAATTACTACGTATCCTAGTAGTGCTAGTTCGGCACACCACAGAGAGGCTCTAGCCATGAGCGAGCGAACAGCTCCCACCCGTGAGCGCGACCGGGCTGCGACGGCCCAGGACGGTCACGTGACCATGCAGACCGACATCGTGCGCAGCTCCTTCGCCCGTGGGGCACTGGCGTTCCTGCGCATCGTCGTCGGCTGGATCTTCCTCTGGGCGTTCCTGGACAAGCTGTTCGGCCTGGGTTACTCCACCCCCGGCGAGCGCGCCTGGATCAACGGCGGCAGCCCGACGTTCGGCTTCCTCGACAACGCCAGCGGCGCCTTCGGCGGCATGTTCCAGGCGATGGCCGGCGCGGCCCCCTTCTTCGACTGGCTCTTCATGGCCGGTCTCCTGGGCATCGGTGTGGCGATGGTCCTGGGCGCCGGGGTCAAGGTCGCTGCCGTGGCCGGCACCCTGCTGGTGTTCATGATGTACCTGGCCTCCTTCCCGCTGGGCCAGGAGGGCCAGACCAACCCGATCACCACCTCCCACTGGCTGGAGGCCGCCGCCATGATCACCGTGGCCGCCACCCGCGCCGGCGACACGTTCGGACTGGGCACGTGGTGGAGCCGCATCGTCGGCGACAGCTGGCTGCGCTGACCGGCCGCCCCGACGGCCCGACCGAGACTCTCGGTCGGGCCGTCTGTCGTCGCCACCCTCCCGCGCACCCCCCGAAGAGCACTACGCTGATCGCCACCTGTCACGGAAGGTGCCCGTCATGGTCGAGGACTACCCGCTGCTGACCATCGCTCCCCCGGTGCTGGCGATCGCGCTGGTGCTGCTCACCAGGCGCGTGCTGATCAGCCTGGGCACCGGGGTCGTGGCCAGCGCACTCCTGGTCGCGGGCTGGAACCCGATGGAGACCCTGCGCCTGGTCTGGGGCGCGTTCGCCGCGATCTTCTGGGCGGACGGGGCGGTGAACACCTACTACGTCTACATCCTGGTCTTCACCCTGCTGCTGGGCATCATCGCCGCGCTGATCATGATGTCCGGCGGCACCCAGGCCTTCTCGGACTGGGCCGTGCAGCGGATCCGGACCCGCCGGGGGGCCAAGGCACTGCCAGCGATCCTGGGCATCGTCATCTTCATCGACGACTACTTCAACGCCCTCGCCGTCGGCCAGGTCTCCCGCCCGGTCACCGACAAGCACAACGTCTCCCGGGCCAAGCTGGCCTACATCGTCGACTCCACCTCCGCCCCGGTCGCGGTGCTGGTGCCATTCTCCAGCTGGGGCGCGAGCATCATCGGGATCATGGCGCCGCTGCTCGCGGCGTCGACGCTGACCCAGAGCGACGTGCTGGCCTTCCTCGGCGCGGCGGCGATGAACTACTACGCGATCGTCGCCGTGCTCACCGTGTGGGTCACCGTCGTGCTGCACGTCGAGATCGGCCCGATGCGGGCCGAGGAGCGGCGGGCGATCTGCGAGGGACGCACCTACGACCCGCAGGAGACCATCCCCGGCGAGCTGGCCGAGGACCTGCCGGTGCACCATCCGGGTGCCAAGCGGGCACTGGTCATCCCGTTCGGGCTGCTCGTCGCCGGGGTGCTCGCGGGGATCGCCTGGACGGGATGGCGGGAGTCGGGGAGCACGGACGTGCTCGAGGTCTTCGCCGGCACCGACGTCAGCACCGCTCTGCTGTGGGGTGGCGGGCTCGGGCTCGCCGCCGCCCTCTACTACTACCTGCGCTACACCTCAGGCGACCCCCGCTTCCGGGCGGCCACCCTGGCGGGCGGCTTCTGGGAGGGCATCAAGTCGATGCTCCCGGCCGTCTCGATCCTGCTGCTGGCCTGGATGCTCGGCGACCTCATCGGCCAGCTCGGCACCGGGGAGTACCTCGGCAGCCTGGTCGAGTCCGCCGCCCTCCCGGCCACCTGGCTGATCCCGGTGATGTTCCTCGTCGCCGGCGCGATGGCCTTCTCCACAGGCACGTCCTGGGGCTCCTTCGGCCTGCTGCTGCCCATCGCGGGGCAGATCATGGCCAACGTCGAGGGCGGGGACGAGCTGCTGCTGGCCTCCTTCGGCGCGGTGCTGGCCGGCGCGGTCTTCGGTGACCACTGCTCGCCGATCAGCGACACCACCATCCTGTCCAGCACCGGGTCCGGGGCCAACGTCATCACCCACGTCACCACGCAGCTGCCGTATGCGCTGGTCAGCGCCGCCATCGCGCTGCTGGGGTATGTCGTCTTCGCCCTGACCAGCAACGGCGTCCTGGGTCTGCTGACCGCCCTGGCCGGGCTGGCCGTGGTCACCGTGGTCGTGAAGCTGACGATGACCCCGCTGGAGGAGCAGATCCCGGAGCGGGAGCAGGCCGAGCACGCCTGAGGCCGGCCAGCCGGGAAACCGCTTGCCGTCGCACCGCCCGGTCCGCCACGATCGGCTGGACGCACGGCATACCGCGTGCCCGAGCGGAAGGAGAGGCAGATGCACCACCGCGCACCCCGCTACTGCACCACCACCCTTCCGCTCAGGAGCACCAGTGCCCTACGTACAACCACCTCCCCCCACGGGTGATCTCGACCCGTTCTTCACCTTCGACTACGTCCCCGTCGACGCGCCGGAGACGGCCACCGGGGACCGTCGCCCCACCACCTACTGGTCGGTCGACCGCAGCTCGCGCGGCCCGGGACCGGTCCCGGACTGGCTGGTCCTGGACGCCGGCGCGGTCGACACCGAGCTCGGCGTCCTCAAGACCGGCAAGGAGGCCGACGTCCACCTGCTCGAGCGCGCCGCCGAGCACGTCACGCCGGTGGAGTCCTGCCTGCTCGCGGCCAAGCGCTACCGCGACCCCGAGCACACCAGCTTCCGCCGCAGCTCCCTCTACGTGGAGGGCCGCGGCGTGCGGCGCAGCCGCGACCAACGGGCCCTGGAGCGCCGCTCCGCCTACGGCCGCCAGGTCGCGGCGGGCCGGTGGGCCGCTGCCGAGTGGGCGGCCCTGTGCACGGCCTGGTCGGCCGGTGTCGCCGTCCCCTACCCCGTCTCGGTGCAGGACACCGAGCTGCTCATGGAGTTCGTCGGCGGGCCGGACGGGCACGCCGCCCCGCGGCTGGCCGAGACCCGGCCGGGCCCGGAGCTGCTCGAGCACTGCTGGCAGCAGGTGCGGGCCATCGTGCTCGGCCTGGCCGGGCTCGGCCTGGCGCACGGGGACCTGTCGCCGTACAACCTGCTGCTGCACGGCGAGGTGGTGCTGGTGATCGACCTGCCCCAGGTGGTGGACGTCGTCGCCAACCCCCGCGGCCCGGAACTGCTGCACCGCGACTGCGTCAACGCCGCCCGCTGGTTCATCTCGCGCGGCCACCCGGCCGACGCCGACGTCCTGCTCGCCGAGGCGGTCAGCCTGGCGCTGTGACGCCCGCAGGCCGTGGCTGGGCAGCCTCGCGCTCCAGGGCCTCGACCAGCGCCAGGTCGGCGGCGTAGTCCTGCTCGACCCGGTCGCGCTGCTCGCGGGACAGGTGGAGCAGGTTGAGCCCGACCCGGACGTCGTCGGCCACCAGCCGCGCCTGGTCGGGGCGGAGCAGGCCCAGACGGGCGGCATGGGCCGCGGCCCCGGCATACGTGTCGAAGACGTGCCCGCCCTGCTGCGCCCACCGCTCCCGGCCCGCCTCGTCCAGGTCGGTCACGTTGTGCAGCAGCGTGCCGACGATGTGGCCGGGGTCGCGCTGGTGCATCTCGGCACCGACGGCACCGTCAGCCTGCCCGCTGTCGCCGACGAAGACCATCCGGCACTCCGGGAAGAGCAGACGGTCACGGTCCATGTTCTGCAGCTTGCGCTCGGCGATGACCGCCTTGGTGTGCAGGTTGAGGAAGGAGCCGCCCAGGACCGCGTGCGGCGGCAGCCCCAGCCCGCCGAGCGCGCCCCGGGTGTACTGCTCGACCAGGCCCCTCGGCCCTCCCGGGCGGGCGGTGACGAAGGTGAGGTCGCCGGGCCGGCCGGGCTCGGCGGCAGCACCCTCGTCCAGCTGGGTCAGCAGCGTGATCACGCCCGGGTAGATGACCCCTCGGGGGTAGCGCCGGTCGTGGATCGCGCTCTTGAGCGTGTCGTCGATGTCGCAGAGCACGCGCAGGTCCGAGCTGCCCTCGTACGCCGCCTCCTCGGCGATGTGCTCCAGCAGCCGTTCCTGCAGGTCCTCCTGCAGGTCCGTGAAGACGAGGTGCTCGAGGTCGTGCTGGTCGCCGGTGTTGTTGAGCCGGTACTTCAGCTCCTGGAAGGCCGTGCCGGTCCGCGAGGTCAGCAGGTCCACGATGGCCTCCTGGGCGTAGCGCGGCGTCGGCCCTGTGTGCAGGGCGGAGATCACCTCGGCCAGCGCCTGCGCCGAGAGCTCCGGAGCCCGCTCGCGCAGCAGCACCTCGACGGCCCGGCGCCGGTGATCCAGGGGCCACCCCCGCAGCGCGTTGAACAGCTTGTTGACGTCGACCGTGGTGAGCACGGAGTCCAGCGAGCCGACGGGGGCCCGGTTCTGCGCGTCGAGCAGGGCCGCGCTGTCCCTCAGGCGGGTCAACAGCCCGTTGTTGAGGCTGGTGACCAGGGACACGACGGAGTTCATGAGGCTGGGCTCCTGGCGGGTGGGGGGACGGCGACGAGCACCGCGCCGGGGAGGAGCGCGACGCGGGCACTCACGATATCGGCCACCACGTCCCCGTCCACCTGGACCAGCGCCGGCTCAGCGGGCCGCACCGCGAGCACGCGCCCGCGCCGGTAGCGCAGCGCCGGGTGGGGGGTATGCCGCCCGCCGAAACCGGTGCGCGCCACCCTCACCCAGTCGGCCGGCCCGCTGGGGGCCACGAGGACCACGTGCAGCTGCCCGTCGTCGGGCCGCGCCCCGGGCACGAGCCTGGCCCGGAGAGGCAGCCGGCCGCTGCTGACGGCCAGGACGCTCCACAGCTGCTCCGTGCGTTCCACCTCCCCGTCCAGGCTCAGCACGACCGGCCGGCCCGGGCGGGCCAACCGGCGCAGACCGGGCTCGAAGTAGGCCAGCCAGCGCACCCGCTCCTTGAGCCTCCTGTCGAGGGCCGCGAGGGTCTCCGCGTCGTGGCCCAGCCCCACGACCACCAGGAAGGGGTGCTGGGTGGTCACGCCCGCGTCGTCGGTCAGCTCGGCCCGGCCCAGGTCGACGGGGTGGCCGTGGCCGCCGACGGCGACGCGGGCCGCGGCACGCAGGTCGCGCAGCGGCAGCCCGAGGCCCCGGGCGAAGAGGTTGGCGGTCCCGGACGGCACGACCCCCAGCACGGCCGGCCCACGACCACGCACGCCCTCGCTCACACCCTCGCCCAGGACGCCGGCCACCAGCCGGACGGTCCCGTCCCCGCCGGCCACCACGACCCGGTCTGCACCGCCCGCGAGCGCCTCCCGTGCCTGGTCCGCGCCCGGCTCAGCGACGGTGGTGCGCAGCAGGACGGGCCCGGGAAGGTGCAGCTCCGCGCACGCCGACTCGACCGCCTCCTGCGCCGCGCGGGACCGCGGCGCGGCCGGGTTGAGGACGAGGGCGACCCTCGTCACGCCAGCTGGGCGGCCAACGAGGTTGCGATCGGGTCGGCCGCGAGACCGATGCGGTCCAGCACCTGGCCCCGGGAGCCGTGGTCGAGGAACTCGTGCGGGATGCCGTAGGCGTGCACCGGCACCGTGACGTCGGCCGCCGCAAGTGCCTCGCCGATCCGCCCCGCCAGGCCGCCGACCAGGGCGTCCTCCACGACCCCGACGTGCCGCGCCCCGCGGGCCAGGTCGATGAGGTCCTGGCTCACCGGGAGCACCCAGCGGGGGTCGACGACCATGACCGAGCGACCCTCGGCATACAGCTTGTCCGCGATCTCCAGGGCGGTCACCGCCATGGCGCCCGCGCCGACGAGGAGCAGGTCGATCTCCTGGTCCTCGGCGCCGTCGGCGTCCTGGCTGCGCTCGACGTCCCGCAGCACGTCGACCGTGCCGTGCCGGCGCACCGCCTCCAGGGGCGCCCCGACGGTGCCCTTGGGGAAGCGCAGGACCGAGGGGGCGTCCTCGATCTCCACCGCCTCGCGCAGGGCCAGGGCGACCTGCTGCCCGTCCCGCGGCGCGGCGACGTGGATGCCGGGGACCATCCCGAGCAGGGTCAGGTCCCACATCCCGTTGTGGCTCGCGCCGTCGGTGCCGGTGATGCCGGCGCGGTCCAGCACGAAGGTGACCCCCTGCCTGTGCAGGGCGCAGTCCATCAGCAACTGGTCGAAGGCGCGGTTGAGGAAGGTGGAGTAGATGCAGACCACGGGGTGCAGGCCGGCGAAGGACAGCCCGGCGGCCATGGCGACGGCGTGCTGCTCGGCGATCCCGACGTCGAAGACCCGCTCGGGGAAGCGCTCGGCGAACGGCTGCAGGCCCACCGGGATGAGCATCGAGGCGGTGATCGCCACGATGTCGGGGCGCTCCTTGCCCAGCCGGACCATCTCCTCGCTGACCTCGTCGGTCCAGGAGCGGCCGGACAGCTCCAGCGGCAGGCCCGTCTCCGGGTTGATCACACCGACGGCGTGGAAGCGGTCCGCCTCGTCCTGGGTCGCCGGGTCGTAGCCGTGCCCCTTCTCGGTGATGGCGTGCACAAGCACCACGCCGCCGAAGTCGTGGGCGCGGCGCAACGCGGTCTCCATCGCCTCGACGTCATGGCCGTCCACCGGCCCCAGGTACTTCAGCCCCAGGTCCTCGAACATCCCCTGGGGGCTGACGATGTCCTTCAGCCCCTTCTTCATGCCGTGCAGCGTCTCGTAGACCTGACGCCCCACCAGCGGGGTGCGCTTGAGCTGGCGCTTGCCCCAGGACAGCATCTCCTCGTACTCCTGGGTCGCCCGCAACGAGGCGAGGTAGTCGGCCATCCCGCCCCGGGTCGCGGCGTAGGAACGCTCGTTGTCGTTGATGACGACGATGAGCGGGAGGTCACGGTTCTCGGCGATGTTGTTCAGCGCCTCCCACACCATGCCCCCGGTGAGGGCGCCGTCGCCGATGACCGCCACGGTATGCCGCCCCGTGTCGCCCTGCAGCTGCCGCGCCTTGGCGATGCCGATCGCCCAGGACAGCGAGGAGGACGCGTGGCTGTTCTCGATGACGTCGTGGTCGGACTCGGACCGGCTCGGATAGCCCGAGAGGCCGCCCTGCTGGCGCAGGCAGGAGAAGTCGTGCCGCCCGGTAAGCAGCTTGTGCACGTAGGAGATGTGGCCGGTGTCGAAGAGCAAGGTGTCCCGCGGGGAGTCGAAGACGCGGTGCAGCGCGATGGTCAGCTCGACCACCCCCAGGTTGGGCCCGAGGTGGCCGCCGGTGCGGGAGACCGACTCGATGAGGTAGTCCCGGATCTCCTGCGCGAGGACGCCCACCTGCCGTGGGGTCAACCGCTTGAGGTCCGTCGGGCCGGTGATGGTCCGCATGAGGGGCACGGGTCGTCCTCCGGGGTCGACAGCGTCGGTGGGCCCCGTCAGTCTACGTCGAGGTCCCTGGGAGGGGGCTGGTCATCCGCTGTGCCGTGGTCGCCCTGCAGCTCAGGTGGCGCCTGCTGCTCCGGCGGGTCGGTGTCGACGGGTGGTGTCCCGCCCTGGTTGAGGAACTCCTGGGAGGCGACGAACTCGGCCGTCTCGAAGACCTCGCCCGCCAGGGGGTCCTGCACCACGTGCACGTCCACCTCGCCGGTCTGGGCGTCGATCTTCAGCCCCGCGCCCAGGGGTCGGTAGTGCACGATGGAGGCCGCAGCCTGCCCCTGGTCCGGCGCGGCGCCCGGCTGGGGTGGTCGCATCCCGGACAGGGTCGCCGACACGCCGGTGAGCTGGCTGCGCCAGCGGCGTCCGGGCTCGGACGCGGCCGGTGGCCCTCCTGGTGGCGAGCCTGGCGGCACCCCGCCTGCGGCGGCGGCCGCCGGGGTCAGCATCTCGATGTAGTGGGGCATGGTGGCGACCTCGTGCCGGAAGGCGCGCAGCAACGACCAGCAGGCCAGCAGCAGGATGATCGAGAAGGGCAACGCTGTCGACACGGCGAGGGTCTGCAGTGCGGTCAGCGCCACGGTGCCGCCCACGACCAGCAGGGCCGCCGCGACGGCCCCCTCCAGCACCGCCCAGTAGACCCTGGTCAACGTCGGGGTCTCGGTGCTGCCCCCGGAGGCGAGCATGTCGATCACCAGGGACCCGGAGTCGGAGGAGGTGACGAAGAAGAAGACGATGATGACCATCGCGATGATGCTGAGCAGCGTGGCCGCCCCGCCGGGGAGGTACTCGAAGAAGGCGAACAGGGTGGTGGTGCTGTCCACCGTCATCTCACCGGTCGCGGGGTCCTCGACGGCCAGGCCGCCCTGCTCCCGCTGGAAGAGGATTGCCGAGTCGCCGAAGATGGTGAACCAGACCAGGCTGGTCAGGGTCGGCGCCAGGATGACTCCCAGCACGAACTCGCGGATGGTCCTCCCCCTGGAGATCCGGGCGATGAACATCCCGACGAAGGGGGCCCAGCTGGTCCACCAGCCCCAGTAGAAGATCGTCCAGGCCGCCTCCCAGCCGTCGCTGGTGAAGGGACCGGTCTGCCACATGGTGGTCGGAAGCTGACCGAGGTAGTTGCCGACGTTCTGCGGGAGGGCCTGGAGCAGGAAGAGCGTGGGGCCCAGGATGAAGACCACGACCGCCAGGATCGCGGCGACGCTCATGTTGAAGTTGGACAACCACTTCAGGCCCTTGTGCACACCGGTCACGACCGACCACACGGCGATCGCGGTGATGCCGGCGATGAGCCCGATGACCAGCCACGGCGATCGCTCCGCCCACCCCAGGAACTCCAGGCCACCGATGATCTGGCTGACACCGAAGCCGAAGGAGGTGGCGACGCCGAAGAGCGTGCCCACGATGGCGATGGTGTCGATCGTGTGCCCGATCCAGCCCTCGACACGCTGTCGCCCGAGAAGTGGTTCCAGCAACCAGCGGATCGCCAGCGGACGGCCACGACGGAAGGACATGTAGGCCAGGCCCAGACCCACGACGGCGTAGATGCCCCACGGGTGCAGCCCCCACTGCAGCATCATCAGCCCCACCGAGTCCTGGGCGGCCTGCAGCGACTCCGGCTCGTTGCCGAAGGCCTCGGGCGGGATGACGTAGTGGCTCAGCGGCTCGGCGACGCTGAAGAAGACCAGCCCGATCCCCATCCCGGCGCTGAAGAGCATGAGGAACCAGGACAGGACGCCGAACTCAGGCTCCTCGTCGTCGCGGCCCAGCCGGATCAGTCCGATGCGGGAGACGGCGCAGTAGATGGTGAAGACCAGGAAGATGTTGACGGTGATGACGTACCACCAGCCGACCCCGTCGGTGATCACCTGGTTGACCCGGGCGGTGGCCTGCTCGAGCTCGTCTCCTGCCGCGAGGCTCAGCCCGATGGTCAGCACGAGAAGCCCGAGGATGACGGCGGAGGCCGGGAAGAACACCGGCTTGTGGATGGCCGACCACCCTGTGGGCCGGGGAGGCAGGGTGCTGGTGGGCGCAGAGGCGCCGGATGACCCGGACGACCGGTCGGGCTGCTCGGATGCGGCGGAGGCTGCCATGGCGAGGACCTTAGTCCAGGAGCACCCGCCGGGTGACTCTAACGGAGAGGTGCCCGCAGCCGGAGCGCTTCGAGCAGCAGCCCCGCGGCGCGGTGGTTGGCACGCAGCCGCAGCCCCTCGCGGGCCAGCGACTCCAGCACGTCCCCGATCGAGCCGGGCGGCAGGACCGGTCCCAGCTCGGGACGCACGTCCCGCCAGGCACCACGCATCGCCGCCAGCTGGGCCTCCAGGTGACGGGTGGCGACCCAGGCCAGGGCGGCCGGGTGGCGCCGCCACGCGGCATACCCCCGGTAGTCGGCCGGGCACTGGTCGAGCAGCCAGGACACGGCCGCCTGCTCCCAGCCGGGCACGCCGGCCGGCGGCACCCGGTCGGGCCAGCCAGGAGGTCCACTCGACATACGAACAAGCGTACGACAACACGCCGCGCCTCGCCGGGCCGGTGGTGGCACCATGGGCTCCATGACGCACCAGCCCGAGAGCGACCCCGCGAGCGGTCCCGGCCGCAGTGCCTCTGGGCTCGACGCGAGGAGCGCGAGAAGCGGCACGAAGATCGGCAGCAAGATCGGTAGCAAGATCGGCAGGAAGGTCTACGAGTCGGAGCTGCTGCGCCTGCAGCAGGAGCTGGTGCAGATGCAGGAGTGGGTCCGCGAGCGCGGCCAGCGGGTCGTCGTGGTCTTCGAGGGGCGGGACGCCGCCGGCAAGGGCGGGGCGATCAAGCGGGTGACCGAGTACCTCTCGCCCCGGGTCGCCCAGATCGTGGCCCTGCCCATGCCCACCGAGCGCGAGCGCACGCAGTGGTACTTCCAGCGCTACGTCCCGCACCTGCCCGCGGCCGGGGAGATCCGGCTCTTCGACCGGTCCTGGTACAACCGGGCCGGGGTGGAGCGAGTGATGGGCTATTGCACCCACGAGGAGCACCGCCGTTTCCTGCGCCAGTGCCCGATCTTCGAGCGGATGCTCATCGAGGACGGGATCATCCTGCGCAAGTACTGGTTCTCGGTCAGCGACGGGGAGCAGCTGCGCCGCTTCCGTTCCCGGCTGGAGGACCCGATGCGCCGGTGGAAGCTGTCCCAGACCGACCTGGAGAGCCTGACCCGGTGGGAGGACTACAGCCGGGCCAAGGACGAGATGTTCGTCCACACCGACGTCGAGCCGGCCCGGTGGCACGTCGTGGAGTCCGACGACAAACGCTCGGCCAGGATCAACATGATCGCCCACCTGCTCTCCTCCATCCCCTACGAGGAGGTCGAGCTGCCGGAGCTGGCCATGCCGGAGCGTCCTCCGTCGACCGGGTATCAGCGCACCGACCGCTCCCTCGTGCTGCAGGTGCCCGACCACGCAGCGGAGGTCGCGGCCCGCGCGGGCAGGCCGGTCGACCGGCGGTGGCGCGAGGACATGAGCTGACGTCAGCTGCCTGGCTGGCCTCGCTGGCCGGCCGGCCCGGGTGGGGCCGGCAGGAGGCGCCTCGCCGCCCGTGAGGAAGGTCACAGCCATTTAGGTTAGGCTGACCTTTGGTTTATTCCTGGTCCCAGGTTAGGGTCGCCTTACCTAACCGGCTCACCTGATGAGGACCACTCGATGACCAAGACTGTCAGCCGCCCGCGCGTCGCGATGATCGCGACCCTCGCGGCCTCTGCCCTCGTCCTGACCGCCTGCGGGAGCGACAGCGCTGCGGACACCCCGGAGACCCCCGCCGCTGGCGGCGCGGGCGCCACCGAGGAGGGGTCCGAGGCCGGCGCTGAGGCAACCTCGGTGGAGATCGAGGACAACAACGGCACCCACACCATCGCGCTGCCGCCGCAGTCCGTGGTCGCGACCGACAACCGGACCTTCGAGACGCTGGACGCCTGGGGCGTCGAGCTCACCGCCGCCGCCGTCGCGCTGATGCCGGACACCCTGTCCTACGCCCAGGACTCCTCCGTCATCGACCTGGGCAACCACCGTGAGCCGGACCTCGAGGCCGTCGTCGCGGCCGAGCCCGACCTGATCATCAACGGCCAGCGGTTCGCCGACTACCGCAGCGACTTCGAGCGCCTGGCCCCCGACGCGGTCGTGCTGGACCTCGACCCCCGCGAGGACGAGCCCCTGGACGCCGAGCTCAAGCGGCAGATCACCGTGCTGGGCACCATCTTCGGCAAGGAGGCCGACGCCGAGTCCCTCAACGCCGACCTGGACGCCGCCGTGGAGCGGGCCAAGGCCGCCTACGACCCGGCCGACACGGTGATGGCCGTCATCACCTCCGGCGGTGAGATCGGCTACGTCGCCCCCGGCAACGGCCGCACCATCGGCCCGATCTTCGACCTCGTCGGCATGACCCCCGCGCTGGAGACCGACGGCAGCGAGGACCACCAGGGCGACGACATCTCCGTGGAGGCGATCGCCTCCTCCAACCCCGACTGGATCCTGGTCATGGACCGCGATGCCGCCGTCGCCGCCGACGACCCGAACTACTCCCCCGCCGCCCAGGTCCTGGAGAACAGCGAGGCCCTGGCCAACGTCACCGCCGTCAAGGAGGGCCGTATCGTCTACATGCCCAGCGACACCTACACCAACGAAGGCATCCAGACCTACACCGAGTACCTGAACTCGCTGGCCGACGCCTTCGAGAACGCGGGCTGACCCGGACCGGCATGGTGCCCGGTTCCCCCGCGGGGCCGGGCACCCTGTCGCCGGAAGCCGCCGGAAGCCGCCGGACGCCCGTCATCTCCTACGACCAAGGCCCTCTGTGACCACGAGCACCACGACACCCCAGCGCCCTGCCCAGGGGCGATCTACCAAGGGACCCCTCCTGGACGCCAAGCTGCTGCTGGGCGTCCTCGGTGTGTCGGCGCTGCTCGCTCTGTCCCTGTTCACCGGCGTCTACGACATCTTCGGCAGCGAGGACGGCGCCCAGATGTTCGCCATCACCCGGGTGCCGCGCACGATCGCGCTGGTCCTGGCCGGGGCCGCGATGGCGATGTGCGGCCTGGTCATGCAGCTGCTCACCCAGAACCGCTTCGTCGAACCCACCACGACCGGCACGACCGAGTGGGCCGGGCTGGGCCTGCTGACCGTGATGATCCTGCTGCCCACCGCGAGCATCCTGACCCGGATGGTCGGGGCGGTCGTGGCGGCGTTCATCGGCACGATGATCTTCTTCCTCTTCCTGCGTCGGGTCTCGCTGCGCACCTCGCTCATCGTGCCGATCGTGGGCATCATGCTCGGCGCGGTCGTCGGCTCCATCTCCACCTTCATCGCCCTGCAGACGGACATGCTGCAGAGCCTGGGCATCTGGTTCGCCGGCAGCTTCACCTCGGTGCTGCGGGGGCAGTACGAGGTGCTCTGGGTGGTGGTCGTGGTCGTGATCGGCGTCTTCATCCTGGCCGACCGGCTCACCGTGGCCGGCCTGGGCGAGGACATCGCGACCAACGTGGGGGTCAACTACAACCGGATGGTGCTCATCGGCACCGTGCTCATCGCGGTCGCCACCGGCGTGGTCACCGTCGTCGTGGGCAACCTGCCCTTCCTGGGTCTCATCGTGCCCAACGTCGTGTCGATGATCCGCGGCGACGACCTGCGCAGCAACCTGCCCTGGGTATGCCTGCTGGGTATCGCGATCGTGACGGTCTGCGACCTCGTCGGCCGGACCATCATCGCGCCCTTCGAGGTGCCGGTCTCCCTCATCCTGGGGATCGTCGGCGCCGTCGTCTTCATCACCCTCATCGTGCGGCAGGGTCGCCGTGGCTGAGCCGATGACCTCCCCCGTCACCTCGACTGCGACCTCGCCTGTCACGAAGGTCCAGCGCGAGCGGCCCGGATCCGGCCCGATGCCGACCCAGGCCTCCCGCCTGCGCTACCGGATCGTGCTCGGGATCCTGATCTCCCTCGCCCTGTTCTTCGGGGTCGGCCTGCTCGTGTGGGACAACCCCATGCCCTACGGCTCCCGCGGCTTCTGGCTCATCGTGGACATGCGGGTCACCAACGTCGTGGTGATGGCGATCGTCGCCGTCTGCCACGCGGTGGCGACCGTGAGCTTCCAGACGGTCACCAACAACCGCATCCTGACGCCCTCGATCATGGGTTTCGAGTCGCTGTACATCGCGGTGCAGACCACCGCGGTCTTCGTGCTGGGCGCCGCCGGCATCATGTACTTCACCGGGGTCCGGCAGTTCGTGCTGCTGGTCGTCATCATGGTCGCCCTGGCGCTGGCGCTGTACGGCTGGCTGCTCTCCGGCAAGCACGGCAACATCCACGTCATGCTGCTGGTCGGCATCATCATCGGCGGCGGGCTGGGCTCGGTCTCGACGTTCATGCAGCGCCTGCTCTCCCCCAGCGAGTTCGACATCCTCACCGCCCGCCTGTTCGGCTCGGTGAGCAACGCCGACCCCAGCTACTTCCCGGTGGCGATCCCCCTGGTCATCCTCGCGGCCGGCCTGCTCTTCTGGAGCTCGCCACGGCTCAACGTGCTCGCCCTCGGCAAGGAGACCACCCTCAACCTGGGACTGAACCACCGCTACGAGACGCTGCGGGTGCTCTTCCTGGTCTCCATCCTGATGGCGGTCTCCACCGCCCTGGTCGGCCCGATGACCTTCCTGGGGTTCCTGGTCGCCACCTTGTCCTACCAGTTCGCCGACACCTACGACCACCGCCGGATCTTCCCGGTCGCCGCGCTCACCGGCTTCGTCGTGCTCTCCGGCGCCTACTTCGTCATGCACAACATCTTCTACGCCCAGGGAGTCGTCTCGATCATCATCGAGCTCGTGGGCGGATCAGTCTTCCTGTACGTCATCCTGAGGAAGGGACGCCTGTGATCACCCTGACCACGGTCCGCAAGGACTACAGCAGCGAGGTCCGTATCGGCCCCGTCGACCTGCAGATTCCCGCTGGCGGCATCACCGCCCTCATCGGGCCCAACGGGGCCGGCAAGTCGACGCTGCTCACCATGATCGGCCGCCTGCAGGGGCTGGACGACGGTGTCATCGAGGTGGCCGGCTACGACGTCACCCGCACCGCGTCCAAGGACCTGGCCAAGATCCTGTCGATCCTGCGCCAGGAGAACCACTTCATCACCCGGCTGACGATCCGGCAGCTGGTGGCCTTCGGCCGCTTCCCCTACTCGCGGGGCCGGCTGACCCAGGCCGACGAGGAGATCATCGACCGCTCCATCGCCTTCCTCGACCTGGAGGACCTGGAGGGCCGCTACCTGGACGAGGTCTCCGGCGGGCAGCGGCAGCGGGCCTACGTGGCGATGGTGCTGGCCCAGGACACCGACTACGTGCTGCTGGACGAGCCGTTGAACAACCTGGACATGAAGCACGCGGCGCACACCATGAAGCTGCTGCGTCGTGCGGCCGACGACCTGGGCAAGACCGTCGTGGTGGTGCTGCACGACATCAACTTCGCCTCCGCCTTCGCCGACCACATCGTGGCGATGCGCGACGGCTCGGTGGTCAGCATCGGCACCCCTGCGCAGATCATGCAGCGCGAGGTGCTGCGCGAGGTCTTCGACATGGACATCGTCGTGCAGGACCTGCACGGCATGCTGCTGGGCGTCTTCTGGACGCCCGGCGCACCGGTCCGTGACCGGGACCACGTGCCGGAGGCCACGGAGAGCTCGCAGGTCTCGCAGGTCGAGGGCCTGCCCGTGGTGCCCCTCGTCCCCGGGCAGCCGCTCGCGCCCGGTGAGCCGGTCGCCGCCGACCTGCCCGGCACGAACGGGACCCACCACACCCACGGCACACACGGCACACACGGCACCCACGACACCCTGACGACCACCCACCCCTTCGCCCCGACCCTGACCCGAGGAGCCACCCGATGACCCAGCCGATGAGCACCACCACCCAGACCCGCACCGCCCTCGTCGCGACCGACGCCCCCGCACGCTACGCCAAGCAGCTCGGCTCCCACCTGGGTCGCAAGATGACCCTCACCGAGACCGACCGCGGGCCGCACCTGTCGATGAGCTTCGAGGGACTGGAGGCGACCTGCCTGATGGACACCACGGCCCCCGACACCCTCGGCCTGCACGTCGATGCGGCCACCGCGGAGGCCGCCGACCGCATGGCACTCGTCGTCGGCTCGCACCTGGAGCGCTTCGGCGCCAAGGCCGAGCTGCAGGTCAGCTGGACGAGCTGAGCCGGCCTAGCGCGTCACCCTGGGTGAGCCGGCCCGAGGACGTGGAGGACCAGCACCGCTGGTCGCGGACTAGGAGAACCCCTGCCGGGCCAGCGGCCCGGCCAGCTCCCGCTCCTCGTAGGACAGATGGGACAGCAGCGTGTCGGTGAGCAGGTCGACGCTGCGCGACAGCTCGTCCAACGCCTGCCGGCCCTGCACGCCATACCCCTCCTCGTCCGCGAGGCGCACGAGCGCACGGTCGAGCCGGTCGAGCACGTCGGCGATGACCTCGTGCTCCTCCTCGAGCCGGTCCAGGACCGGGGCGACGCCCGGCTCGGCCCGGCGCAGGTGCGGGAAGACCGAGCGGTCCTCGAGGGTGTGGTGCCCGGTGACGACCCGGCAGTAGGACTGGCAGAACGCGCCGAGGGTCCAGGTGTTCTGCCGCATCGCCATCGTGTTGATGATCGAGCGGGCCTGCCCGACCTGCAGGTGACCGTCCCGTACCTGGTCCACGACCTGCCGCACCCGGGTCAGCTCCTCGCGCAGGTGGTCGTGGATGTCGATGAGGTGCTGCGGCGCCGCGAGCTGGGCGGGCGTGTATGCCGCCGGCGCGTCGGGAGGCGGGCCGGCGCTCGGCCGGGAGGCTTCGTCCCACTCCAGCTCGCCCGTCAGGCGGGTGCCGTCGTCCGGGGTGGGGGTGATGCCCGCGGGCACGGGCACCGTCGTCACGCCGGCGGCCGGGTTGCCGGCACCGCCGGGGCCGGTGCTCACCTCGACAGGCGGCGGTGACTCGTCGCCCTCTGAAGCCGGTCCAGCCGGTCCAGCGGTGTCGCTGTCCCGCTCGGCCTGCACCAGGTCCCGCAGCGCGGGGCCGACCTCCTGGCCGTAGACCTGCACGGTGCGCGCATCGTCGGTGGCCAGGATGAAGGTGGACATGCCGTGCTCCAGGGCCAGCTCCGCCAGCTGCTCGGCCCAGTCGGCCGCACTGCCGCGCAGACCTCCTCGGCCGCCGGCCCCGGCCGCGCTCCCGCCCAGCCGGCCGTGCACGTTGTAGAGGCGGACGACGTCCTGGGGCGCGCGTCCCGCGCCGGCCGCGGCCTCGTCGATCCGGGCGTTGGCCTCGGGCAGCCGGTCCGGGGCCAGGTAGCCCATGCTGGGCAGCCACCCGTCGGCCAACCGGCCGGTGACGCGCTGCATACGCGGCCCGTAGGCGCCGATCCAGATCGCCGGGGTGGCGCCGGGAGCGGGGCCGGAGTGCAGGCCCTTGACCCGGTAGTGCTCACCCTCGACCCGCACCGAGCCCTCACCGCGCCATACCTGGCGGACCACGTCGATGGCCTCGACCAGGGCGTCGACGGCCTCACCGGGGTTGCGTCGCGGGCCGCCGGCCGCGACGATCGCGTCCCAGAACCCGCCGGCGCCGATGCCGAGGTCGGCCCGGCCCCCGGAGAGCAGGTCGAGGGTGGCGACCGAGTTGGCCAGCACCACCGGTGGCCGCAGCGGAAGGTTGGCGACGTTCTGGGCGACCCGCACGCTGGTCGTCCGGGCAGCGATCCAGGACAGCAGGGTCCAGGAGTCCAGCTGGCCCTTGTGGTAGGGGTGGTCCTGGACGCTCACCACGTCGATGCCCGAGGTGTCGGCCGCGAGCGCCAGGGCCACGGCCCGCTGCGGATCGGCGGCGTCCGGGGTGGGGAAGATGCCCAGCCGGATCTGGTGGCCGTAGTCGGTCATCGTGCTCAGTCTCCGCTCAGTCTGCTGCTTCCTGGACGCTCACTGCTCACTCACTGCTCACTCACTGCCTACTCACCGCGTGCCCAGCGCCTCGACCCGGATCAGGTTCTCCCACGGGTCACGCAGGGTGACGGTGCGTCCGTCGTCGGCGGACTGCACCCCGAAGTGGGTCATCCGCTCGGTGAGCTCGCCGACGTCGTCACTGGTGGGCAGCACGATGTCGACCTGGCCCAGGCCCAGGGAGGGGAACCGCGGGCCGGCACCGCGGCTGTTCCAGACGTTCATCGCCATGTGGTGGTGGTAGCCCCCGGCGCTGACGAAGAGGGCCTGGCCGCGCCAGGCGTTCGTGGTGTCGAACCCGAGCCGGTCGACGTAGAACTCGCGGGCGCTGTCGATGTCGCCGACGGAGAGGTGGACGTGCCCGACCACGGCGTCCCCGGTGTCGGGGGCCTGCAGGCCCTCCTCCGTGAGGTGCTCCTGCAGGAAGGCGTTGGCGTCGAGGAACCTGTTGTCCATCTCGACCTGCCCGTGCACCCAGCTCCACTCGGTGCGGTCGCGGTCCCAGTAGAGCTCGATGCCGTTGCCCTCGGGGTCGTCGAAGTAGAACGCCTGGCTGACCAGGTGGTCGGCGCTGCCGACGTAGCGGGCGCCGGCCCGCGCCATCGAGGCCAGGGTCGCGGCCAGGGCAGCCTGGGTCGGGAAGAGGATGGCGGTGTGGAACAGACCGGCCGAGCCGGGGGCGGCATGCCTGAGCTCCGGGCTGTGGCGCAGCACGATGATCGGGGTGCTGCCGCGGCCCAGCGTGACGACGGGACCGTCCTCGGAGAGCACCTGCAGGGTCACCGCGTCGCGGTAGTAGGCGGTCATCCCCTCCAGGTCGGCCACGTCGAGGGTCACAGGACCCATCGCGGTGTCGGCGGCGAGGCGGTCTCGCTGCGGGGTGGTCTGGGTCATGTCGAGCCTCCGATGTAGATGACGTGTCATCAATGATAGCGCACGACGGGGCGGCGGTATTCCGTCCACCCCCCGGATGCACCAGGCGCCCGCCGGACGTGAGTCCGACGGGCGCCGCTGGTCGGGCCGCTGCCCGAGGTGTGTCAGGCGTCCACGAGGGAGCGCAGGACGTACTGCAGGATGCCGTCGTTGCGGTAGTAGTCCGCCTCGCCCGGGGTGTCGATGCGCACGATGGCATCGAACTCCACGGCTTCGCCGCCCTCCTTGGTCGCGGTGACCTTGACCGTCCTGGGGGTCCGGCCCTCGTTGAGCTCGGTCACGCCGGTGATGGAGAAGGTCTCCGTGCCCTCCAGACCGAGGGACTCGGCGGTCTGGCCCTCGGGGAACTGCAGGGGCAGCACGCCCATCCCGATCAGGTTGGAGCGGTGGATCCGCTCGTAGGACTCGGCGATGACGGCCTTGACCCCGAGCAGGCGGGTGCCCTTGGCCGCCCAGTCACGACTGGAGCCCGAGCCGTACTCCTTGCCCGCGAGGATGACCAGCGGTGTGCCCTGCTCGGCGTAGTTCTGGGCCGCGTCGTAGATCGTCTCCTCCGGGCCGCCCTCCCTGGTGAAGTCGCGGGTGAACCCGCCCTCGACGCCGTCCAGCAGCTGGTTCTTCAGCCGGATGTTGGCGAAGGTGCCGCGGATCATCACCTCGTGGTTGCCGCGGCGCGAGCCGTAGGAGTTGAAGTCCTTGCGCTCGATGCCGTGCTCGGACAGGTACCTGCCCGCGGGGCTGTCGGCCTTGATCGAGCCGGCCGGGCTGATGTGGTCGGTCGTGACCGAGTCGCCCAGCAGCGCCAGGACGCGCGCGCCCTCGATGTCCTGGACCGGCTCCGGCTGGGCCTGCATGCCCTCGAAGTACGGAGGCTTGCGGACGTAGGTCGACTCGTCGTCCCACTCGAAGAGGTCGCCCTCCGGGGTGGGCAGCGAGCGCCACCGCTCGTCGCCGGCGAAGACGTCGGCGTAGTCCTCGGTGAACATCTCCCGGCTGATTGAGCCCGCGATGATCCGCTCGACCTCGTCCGCGTCCGGCCAGATGTCCTTCAAGAAGACCTCCTCGCCGTTCTGATCAACGCCCAGGGGCTCGGCCTCGAAGTCGAAGTCCATGGTGCCGGCCAGGGCGTAGGCGATGACCAGCGGCGGGGAGGCCAGGTAGTTCATCTTCACGTCCGGGTTGATCCGGCCCTCGAAGTTGCGGTTGCCGGACAGCACCGCTGCGACCGCGAGGTCCTCGTCGTTGACCGCCTGGGAGACCTCGTCGATGATCGGGCCGGAGTTGCCGATGCAGGTGGTGCAGCCGTAGCCGACCAGGTGGAAGCCGAGCTCCTCCAGGTAGGGCCACATCCCGGCCTTGTCGTAGTAGCCGGTGACCACCTTGGAGCCGGGCGCCATCGAGGTCTTGACCCACGGCGGCACGGTGAGCCCCTTCTCCACGGCGTTCTTGGCCAGCAGCGCCGCGCCCATCATCACCGAGGGGTTGGAGGTGTTGGTGCACGAGGTGATCGAGGCGATCGCGACGTGGCCGTGGTCGATCTGGTGCTCGGCACCGTCGAGGGTGACCGTCACCGGGTTGCTAGCCCGGGCGAGGCCGGCCTCCGTGGGCGGCGAGTGCACTGGACGACCCAGCTCCGAGGACTGGTCGCGCGGGTCGTGGGAGGGAGCGTCGGAGGCCGGGAAGGTCTCCAGGAGCTCCTCGTCCTGCGGGCTCTTCTCGATGCCGTTGCCGTTGACCACGTAGTTCTTGAGGTCGGCGTGGAACTGCTGCTTGGAGTCGGAGAGCGCGATCCGGTCCTGGGGACGCTTCGGGCCGGCGATCGAGGGCACCACCGTGGACAGGTCGAGCTCGAGGTACTCGCTGTAGCGGGCCTCGGGGGTGCTCTCGTCGTGCCACATGCCCTGCTCGCGGGCGTACGCCTCGACCAGCGCGACCTGCTCCTCGGAACGTCCGGTCAGGCGCAGGTAGTCCAGCGTGACCTCGTCGATCGGGAACATCGACACGGTGCACCCGAACTCGGGGCTCATGTTGCCGATGGTGGCGCGGTTGGCCAGCGGCACCGCGCCGACGCCCTCGCCGTAGAACTCCACGAACTTGCCGACCACGCCGTGGTCACGCAGCTTCTCGGTGATGGTGAGCACGACGTCGGTGGCGGTGGTGCCGGCCGGGATCTCGCCGGTCAGCTTGAAGCCGACCACCCGCGGGATGAGCATCGAGACCGGCTGGCCGAGCATGGCCGCCTCCGCCTCGATGCCGCCGACGCCCCAGGCCAGCACGCCGAGGCCGTTGACCATCGGGGTGTGGGAGTCCGTGCCGACGCAGGAGTCGGGGTAGGCGAGGACCTCGCCGTCGACCTCGTTGGTCATCACCGTGCGGGCCAGGTGCTCGATGTTGACCTGGTGGACGATGCCGGTGCCCGGGGGCACGACCTTGAAGTCCTCGAAGGCGGTCTGGCCCCAGCGCAGGAACTGGTAGCGCTCGCCGTTGCGCTCGTACTCGATGTCCACGTTGCGCTCGAAGGCGTCGGCCCGACCGAAGACGTCGATGATCACCGAGTGGTCGATGACCAGCTCAGCTGGTGCGAGCGGGTTGATCTTGGCCGGGTCGCCGCCGAGGTCGCCCATCGCCTCGCGCATCGTGGCCAGGTCGACGATGCAGGGGACTCCGGTGAAGTCCTGCATGATGACGCGGGCCGGGGTGAACTGAATCTCGACCTCCGGCTGGGCGTTCTCGTCCCAGCTCGCGAGGGCGTTGATGTGGTCGGCCGTGATGTTCTTGCCGTCCTCGGTGCGCAGCAGGTTCTCCAGCAGCACCTTCAGGGAGAACGGCAGCGTCTGGACCCCCTCCAGCCCGCCGATGCGGTAGATGCCGTAGCTGGCGTCTCCGACCTCCAGGGTGCCCTTGGCACCGAAGCTGTCCGGGTTCGTGCTCAACGTTCCGCTCCTTCGCTCGCTGACTATTTATCTTGACATCAAGATATCTCGTCTGGGGCACCGGGATCAAACCGGGTTCCGGTCATCTCCATCCTGTCATCCCCGGCCCCATGCCGTCTGGCCCACCGGCACCGGACCTGACCCGGAGGCACGGCGCCCGCGCTCACTGTTCCCCGCCCTCCTCCCCCGGTATGCCGAGGAGGCCAGCGAGATCGAGCCGGAAGGTCGGTGTGCGGGAGCTCAGGGAGACCAGGTGAGCAGCGCCAGGCACTCCATGTGCTGGGTCATCGGGAACGCGTCCAGCACCCGGAGCTCAGCCAGCTGCAGACCCACCTCGCGGGCGGTGGCCAGGTCGCGGGCCAGCGCCGCGGGGTCGCACGCGACATACACGACCGTGCGGGGCCGGAGCGCGGCGACCGCCTCGACGACCTCTCGCCCGGCGCCGGTGCGCGGCGGGTCCAGGACGACGAGATCGGCCCGCTCCCCGCGCGCGACCATCTCCGCCAGGGCCGGGGCCGTGGGACGCGCCACGCCTCGTGCCCAGGGGTATGCGGCAAGGTGCCGGGCAGCGGCACCAGCGGCCTCCCGGTCGGCCTCCACCGCGAGGACGGAACCGCGTGGTCCGACCGCCTCGGCGAGGGGGACCGCGAAGAGCCCGACGCCGGAGTAGAGGTCCAGCACCCGGTCCCCCTCCTGGGGCGCGAGCCAGGTCAGCACCTGCTCGGTGAAGGTGGCCGCCGCCCCGGGATGCACCTGCCAGAAGCCGCGCGCCGACAGGGTGAAGTCGTGCGTGCCGCCCGCCTGGGTCGTCACGCGCTCGGTGACCTCGGGCACCGGACCGACCGCCTGCAGGCTCAGCCGGGCGCCCTGCCGCGAGGCTGTCTGACCCTCAGCGCGGTCGACGGTGCGCCCGCGTCCTGTCCGACGTCCGCCCGGGTGCCGACCCCTTCTGCCCCGGCCCTCTCTCCCCCGGCTGTCCTGCTGCTCCTCGCCGAGCCCCAGCGGCACCACGACAGCCTCGCCCGTGGACGGGGCCACCGCGTCGACTGCGACTGCGCCGGGCGGCGGTGGTTGCCGGAGCACGCCCGTGCCCAGCACGCCCTCGGTGGCGATGAGGCAGTCGTCGACGGCCACCACCTCGTGCGAGCGGTGCACGCGCAGCCCGACGACCCCTCCACCCGCGGGCGCCGCTCCATCTGCGGCTGCCGCTGCGTCCCGCACCGCCGCGAACTCCACCCGGGTCCGCCAGCGCAGCCCGTCCCGGTCCCCGGGCACCGGTTCACAGGTCAGGTCGAGCGCCTCGATCTCCTCGGGCGTGAAGCCGCCCAGCCGGGCCAGCTGCTCGGCGACGACCTGGGCCTTGAGCCGTCGCTGCGCCTGGAGCGACACGTGCTGCCAGTCGCAGCCACCGCAGCGTCCAGGACCCGAGAACGGGCACGGTCGGACCACCCGGTCCGGGGAGGCCTCCAGCACGGCGACGGCGTCTGCACGCACATATCGCCCCTTCGGGCCGATCTCGGTCACCCGGATCCGTACCCGCTCCCCCGGTATGGCGTGGCGCACGAAGACCACCTGGGCCTCGGGACCGTAGCGGGCCACGCAGTGTCCCCCGTGCGCGACCGGCCCGACCGCGACCTCGACCTCGTCACCGACCGTCAGGCCCGCCGCCGCGGTCACGGCTCGGTCCGCTCGCGTTCCGGGTGTGTCTGCGGGTGTGCCGGCGGGTGCGTCTGCTGGTGGGCCTGCTCCATGCGCTCGGTCACGTCGTCCCCGCCGTCGTCGGTCTGCGGGGTGCGGCCTACGGCCAGGAGCCAGCCCATGACGACGATCGCGAGGAGGTAGGCGGGCCAGCCCAGCACCACCTTGCCGACGCCGAGCCAGGCGACCTCACCGGCCAGGTAGAGCGGCAGCATGACGGCCAGCCGCACCGCGAAGAGGGCCACGAGCACCCAGGTCAGGCGCGAGCAGACCCGCACCAGGCCCGCGTCCCGACGCCAGGCGGTGGGCTGCTCGGCGAACTTCGGGTCCCCCAGCGCGACCACGAAACCCAGGAGCGGCCACCGGGCGAAGATCGACACCAGGGCCGCGACACCGTAGGCGGCGCTGGTCAGGATGCCCGGGAGGAAGGCGTCCTGCGCCTGCCCGGAGCGCAGCGCGAAGAAGGCGGCCAGCGCGGTGGCGAAGACGGACGAGCCGAGGAAGCGCCAGGATCCACCGACGATGCCCCGGACGATCGCCAGGACGGTGAGCAGCGCGGCCGCCCCGAGCAGCGCGGCGCGCACGTCGTCGGCGACCAGCCAGGTGACCACGAAGGCGACGGTCGGCAGAGCGGTCTCCAACGAGCCGTACCAGCCGCCCAGGGCGTCGCTGATGCGGGTGCGGATGACCTGCTCGACGGTGATCTCCGCATCGACCTCGGCGGTCACCCGGACGTCCACCTCAGGATGACGTCCCGCGTCAACCCCGGCGCTCACCTCGGGACCGACCCCAGTGCCTACCTCGACCTGGGGATCCTCGCCTGGCGACGGGGCCGGCCGCTCGCCGCCCTCCGGCCCCTGCTGCGTCACTGGAAGTCGGGGTTGGTCGGCGCCTTGGGCGCGTCGGTGAGCTCGGGCTCGGGCGTGGGCAGGTCGCGCATCGGGACCTGTTCGGTCTGTCCCTGGGGGGCCGAGGCGGGGTCGGCGGTCTGGTCGGCAGGGGCTGCCTGGGCCGTGTCGGCCGCGGAGAGCTGACCGGCGCCCTGCCCGACGCCCTGCCCGACGCCCTGTCCGACCCCGATCCCGGCCACGCCGGTGGCGTTCGCCGTGCGCAGCACCTGGGTCTTGGCCGCCACCCGGGCCACCTCCGTCTCCCGCTCTCGCTGCAGGCGTGCCTTGCGGGCCTCGGCCTCCTTGGCCATCGCCTCCTCGAACCCCTTGGGGGGCGTCAGGGTGAGCACCTCGCGCGGCGGACGCGGCTCCTCGCCGCGGACGACGACGGCCCGGCGCAGCACGGACAGGATCGCCCGCAGCTGCTTCTCGTCGCCGGCCGCCGGCCCGTTGACGACGATGCGCAGGAACCACCGCGGCCCGTCGACACCGATGAACCGCGCCGGCTGGAACGACACCCGGCCGTCGGGCGCCCGACCCGGCATGCGGGCCTGGAGCTCCTTGCCCATGGTGCCCTTGACGACCTCGGCGGCACCGCCGGAGTCCACCAGGCCGCGCGCGATCTCCGGCCGCAGCTCGTCCCAGAGCCCGAACGAGCGGGGTGCGGCGAACGCCTGCAGCTGGGCGTGGGAGGCGCCGAAGGTCAGCGTGACCCCGATGACCCGGCCCGTGCCCTGCTCCAGGTCCAGGCGGATCTGCATCCCGCGTGCGATCGGCACCCGCAGGGCACCCAGGTCCAGGCGGCCGTCCAGCTCGGGCCACTCGCTCACGTCGTACGGGCCGTCCTCGGCCCGCACCCAGTCGCGGTCGACGCCGGGCTCGCCCTCGGCCGGCTCGGGCCGGAGAGCGGCGTCGGCGCCCTCGCCGTCGAGGGTCAGCAGGTCCTCCTCGGAGAGGTCCTTCTTCTTGCGTCGGCCAAAGAGTGCCACGGTCGGGTCGTCCTTCGGTGGGTCAGGGATGGATCAGGGCAGGGGGTATGCGGCGCCGGAGGAGGCCGTCGAACGAGTCGCACTCGTCGAACTGGTCAACCCCGTCGAACCATGGCCGCCGCCGCCGCGCTCGGAGGGGGGCAGCTCGGCCACCTCCGTGAACACCGGCCGCAGCACGGGCTGGACCACCAGCTGGGCGATCCGCTCGCCCCGGGCCAGCTGCACGGCCTCATGGGCGTCGGTGTTGAGCAGGTTGACGAGGATCTCGCCCCGGTAGCCGGCATCGATCGTGCCGGGGGCGTTCACGACGGTGACCCCGTGCCGGGCGGCGAGCCCGGAGCGGGGGTGCACGAACCCGGCATACCCCTCCGGGATGGCCAGCGCCACCCCCGTGGGGACCAGGGTCCGCTCCCCCGGCTCCAGCCGCACGTCCTGCCGTGCATGCAGATCGACCCCGGCATCACCGGCGCGGGCCTGGGCCGGCACGGGGAGGTCGGGGTCCAACCGCTGCAGCGCGACGGGCAGCGCCTGCGGGGTCGTCGAGGTGCTCACGGGCACCCAGGGTATCCCGCGGGACCGGAGGTCCGGTCCCCCCGCCGTCCGGTCAGGCTGCGCACTCGGTGCAGACCGGCAGCCCGCCGACCTCCTTGGCCAGCTGGCTGCGGTGGTGGACCAGGAAGCACTTGGAGCAGGTGAACTCGTCCAGCTGCTTGGGCAGGACGTGGACCGAGAGCTCCTCGTTGGACAGGTCGGCACCGGGCAGCTCGAAGCCCTCCGCCTGCTCGGTCTCGTCGACGTCGACACTGCCGGAGGCCTTGTCGTTGCGTCGTGCCTTCAGCTCTTCGATCGAGTCCTCGTTGAGCTCGTCATCGGTCTTGCGCGGGGCGTCGTAGTCGGTCGCCATGTGATCCCTCCACTGGATGCTCGCAGGTTGTTCGCCGTCGTTGTGGTGCCAGAACGCCGACAGGCCCCGATTTGTGCCCGACCGGCCGGATGGGCACGGCACGGGCATGATCATGGCCGGACTGTGGCCGCGCGGACATGGACCGGCGCCCGGATTCTGCCCTATCAACGCGCTGGGACGCGAGGCGGATCCGTCTTTCAGCCCAGGGCGGAACCGTCCAGCGCCCCCAGCAGGACCGGGTGCAAAGTCGGCCCGGCCGCCACGGTCAGGTCCGAGGAGGGTGGGGAGCCTGCGGAGGCCCCGCTGACCACGCCGCCGGCCTCGGTCACCACCAGCATCCCGGCGGCCACGTCCCAGGCCCGCACACCCTGCTCCCAGTAGCCGTCCACCCGGCCGGCGGCCACGTGGCAGAGGTCCAGCGCCGCCGCGCCCATGCGCCGGATGTCGCGCACGTGCGGCAGCAGGGCGGCGACGACCTCCGCCTGGCCCCGACGCACCGCCCGGTCGTAGGCGAACCCGGTGGCCAGCAGCGCGCCACCCAGGTGCCCCACCTGGCTGACGTGGATCGGCACGGAGTCCTCGACGGTGAGCAGGTACGCCCCGCCACCGACCCGCGCGTGGAAGACCTCGTCGGTCCGGGGGTTGATCACCGCACCGGCGACCGGCGCCCACGCGCCGGGGACCATCGGGTCGCCGACCACGACGGCGACCGACACGGCATACGCGGGCAGGTCGTAGAGGTAGTTGACGGTGCCGTCGATGGGGTCGAGGACCCAGGACAGCCCCGACGTGCCCGTCGAGAGCCCCTCCTCCTCGCCCAGGATCGCGTCGTCGGGCCGGGCGGCGGCGATGCGGGCGCGCAGCAGCTGCTCGGAGCGGGTGTCCATGACCGTGACGACGTCGAGCTCGCTGGACTTCACCCGGTCCACGCCGAGCCGACCGGGCCGTTCGTCGCGGATGAGCACGCCGGCCTCGAGCGCGAGCTGCACGGCCAGCTCCTCCAGCTCGGCCCGTTCCTCCTCGGGGACGGTGCCCGGGTCGGGGGCCGGCATGGTCATCAGTCGGAGCCGCAGGCCGCGGGTCGCGCCTGGCGCAGGTTGGGGCAGCAGCCCGGCTCGCAGATGCTGGGACGCGGCTCCGAGCCCGGCCAGGTCGGCCGCTCGACGTCCTCGCCCCGGGCCTCCGCGGCGCGCTCGACAGCCAGGTCGACCAGGCCCATGACGAACTCCGTGTCGGTGCCGACGGTCGGGACCCGCAGCAGCCGCATACCCAGCTCCTCGGCCGTCTCCATCGCCTCGGTGTCCAGGTCGAAGACGACCTCCATGTGGTCGGACACGAACCCGATCGGGGCGAGCACCACGTGCTCCACCCCACGGGCGGACAGCTCGCGCAGGTGGTCGTTGACGTCCGGGACCAGCCACGGCTGGCTCGGCGGGCCGGAGCGGGAGCAGTAGGTGAGGTCCCACTCCAGCGTGGTGCCGAGGGTGGCGGAGGCCTCCTCCGCGACCGCCGCGGCCAGCTGGTGGTGCTGCCGGGCGTACAGGTTGCCCTCGCCGTCCCCGGGGCCGGAGGTGTCGTCCATGGCCACGGGCAGGGAGTGCGTCACGAAGACGAGGTGTGGCGTGGCGCCCCCGTCGAGGACCTGCCGGGCGCCCTCGGTCACGATCCGGGCGTTGGCGCGGGAGAAGCCGGGGTGGTTCCAGTACTGCCGGACCTTGTCCACGTGCAGGGTGCGACCTTCGCCGACCAGCGTGTCCAGGGAGGCGGCGATGTCCTCGCGGTACTGCCGGCAGGAGGAGTAGCAGGAGTAGGCGCTGGTGGTGATCGAGAGCACCTGCGTCATCCCCTCCTCGTGGGCCTGGCGCAGGGTGTCGGTGAGGAAGGGCTCGGAGTTGCGGTTGCCGAAGAGCACCGGGACCGGCAGCCCGCGACGGTCCAGCTCGGCGCGCAGCTCCTCGATCAGGGCGCGGTTCTGGTCGTTGATCGGGCTCTTGCCGCCGAAGTGCTGGTAGTGCTCGGCGACGTCGGCCAGGCGCTCGTCGGGGATGCCCCGGCCGGCGGTGACCCGACGCAGGAAGGGCATCACCTCCTCGGGGCCCTCCGGGCCACCGAAGCTGGTCAGGACGATCGCCTGGTAGGGGTAGAGGTCGTTGCGTCCGCCCTCCTGCAGCGACTCCTCCAGCTCCGCGATGACCTCGTCGTCCGCGGCCCGCACCGCCTCCATGGGGCCGTCCGCCGGGGCTGCGCCGGGGTCGCTGGCGGCGGACCCGCGCGAGTCGGACGGGTCCGGCTCGACGGGGTCGGTGGTGGGCTGGCTCATGCTTCCTCCAGGGGTCGGGACGGTGCGTGGGACTGGGCCTCCACGGCCTGCCCAGCGTAGACGCTCAGGATCCGGGCGGCGCGCCCTCCTCGTGCCGTCTGGGCCCGGATGGCAGAGTGGTCGACCATGCAGCAACTCCAGTTCGTCGAGCTCGACGAGGGTGGCCGCCTGGTCGTCGCCACCGAGGACGGCACCCGGTATGCCGTGCCCGTCGACGACCGGCTGCGCGCCGCCCTCCGCCCGCGCCCTGCGTCCCCTTCCGACCGCGAGAACCCCAGGGTGAGCCTGCGCGCGGTGCAGTCGATGATCCGGGCCGGGCAGAGCGCCGAGGAGGTGGCGTCCGCGACCGGCTGGGAGGTCGAGCGGGTCCGCCGCTACGAGGGACCGGTGCTGGCCGAGCGGGAGCACGCCATCGGGCTGGCGCAGCGGGCGCCCGTCCGGGCCCAAGGCCGCACCGACGGCTCGCACACGCTGGGCGCCCGGGTGCAGGAGCGGCTGGAGGGCCGTGACGTCGACCCCGGAGAGGTCACGTGGGACGCGGCCCGGACCTCGACGCACGGCCCCTGGACCGTCCAGGTCATCTTCACCGCCGGCGGCCGCGAGCGCCGCGGGGCCTGGCACTACGACGTCCAGACCCGCGCCCTGGAGGCGCTGGACGACGAGGCCCGGTGGCTCAGCGAGGACGAGCAGGCGCTGCCCGGCGGGCTGGCGGGTCACCCCCTGCTGGGTTCCGGGCACGCCGAGGACGAGGTCGCGGCGGACCTGATGGCGACCATGCGCGAGCGCCGCCAGCGCCGCAGCCGCCGGCCGTCCCGCCGGACCGCCCCCGAGGCCGTCGGCGACCCGGGCCAGCCGGTCGGTCACGTCCCCGGGCAGCAGGCGATGCCTCCTGAGGTGCTGCCCCTGGAGGACCTGGCCTACGACCCGGACACCATGGGCGACCCGCCCGCGGCCCACCCCCGCGGCGCGGCCCCGGAGTCGCCGGACCCGCCGGAGCCCGAGGAGGTCGCGGAGCCCGAGGAGGTCGCGGTCCTGGCGGAGGGTGAGGACGGGTCCTATGCCCGCCTGCGGGACCCGGGCGAGGTGTCCTTCGACGAGTTCTTCGACCTCGACGGGTCGGACGGGTCGGACGAGGACGAGCTGGACGAGGACGAGACCGACGTGCACCCCCCGATCGTCGCGGAGGCCCCGAGCGAGGATGCAGAGCCGGCTCCCGGCCTGGGCGATGAGCCGGACGAGGGCGACGCCGAGACCGACGAGATCGACGCGGACGACGCCGGGACCGACGAGATCGACGCCGACGACGCGGACGACGTCGGGACGGACCAGGCCGACGATGCGGCCGGTGCGAAGGCCGGGCCGGCAGAGCCGACACCCCGGCAGAAGCCGTCGGGCGGGCGCAAGGGCCGCCCCAGCGTGCCCAGCTGGGACGACATCATGTTCGGAGCCCGCGACCGGACCTGACGGCCAGGGTTCCCGACCCTTGCCCGGACCGCGCTCAGCGAGGCGGGACGGGGCAGAGATCCAGGTCGAACGGCAGGGTGTCGGGCGACAGCGCCGCGGCGCGTGCGGCTGCCGAGTGCATCCGGCGCATGTAGTGCCGGCGGCACAGCACCTCATACTCGACGACGGGCGCTGACGACGACACAGATGACTCTGGCTCCGGCTCGGCCTCGCCGCCGACGTCGCCGACGACCACCTGTTCGCCCTCCACGACCATGACACCGTCCACCACGCGGGCATTGACCGTCGCGGGACGGCCGCACCAGCACAGGGCACGCACCTGCAGCTGCTCGGTGCGGTCGGCCAGCTCGATCAGGCGGCGCGAGCCGGGGAAGAGCTCGGTGCGGAAGTCGGCGCTGATCCCGAAGGCGAAGACGTCGACCCCCATCTCGTCGACCAGCCGGGCCAGCTGCTCGACCTGGGCGGGCGTGTAGAACTGGGCCTCGTCGCAGATGAGGTAGTCCACCCGGTCGCCCTTGGTCACTTGCTCGACGACCAGCTCCCAGAAGTCGACGTCGTCGGTCACCTCCAGCGCGGCACGCCGCAGACCCAGCCGGGAGGAGACCACCGGCTGGCCGGAACGATCGTGCTGGGTGAACAGCAGGCCCCGGCGTCCCCGCGCCGCGTGGGTGTGGTCCATCTGCAGCGCGAGGGTCGACTTACCGCAGTCCATGGTCCCGGTGAAGAAGACGAGCTCGGCCACCCGGGCAGTCTACGGCGAGGCGGACCGGGCCCCGGCGTCAGCACGTCCTAGGCTGAGCCGATGTTCTGGAGCCCCCTGACCCGCAGGGTCGCCTTCTGGCTGACCTGGTGCACCGTGGTCATCGGGATCGGGCACCTGTTCCTGCACGTGGACCAGAAGGCCATCGAGGACCGCTTCGGTCTGCACTACACGCGCTGGCTCGACATGAACGCCGAGCAGTCCGTGGCGACGTGGTTCAACGTCGGTCTGCTGCAGCTCGCGGCCGCGCTGGCCGTGCTGGGCGCGATCGCGGTGGCGACCCGGAGGCAGCGGATCGCCTGGTCCGCGCTGGCGACCGCCATCTTCCTGCTGAGCCTGGACGAGAAGATCTCCATCCACGAGGCGCTGCCCAGCCTGCTGGGGATGGACCAGGGCGACCTGGTCACCCACGAGTGGCTCATCCCGGGGGTCGCGGTCGCGCTGACGGCCCTGCTCGTGCTGGTCCCGCTGCTGCGTCCGCTGCCTCGCCCGCTCGTCGTGGGCCTGCTCCTAGCCATGGTGGTCTACGGCTCCGGCGCGGTCGGGGTCGAGCTGGTCAGCGGCGCGGCGGTGCGCACCCTGGACATCGAGCACCCGCTGCGGCAGCTGATGCCGGTCTGGGAGTGGGTCGAGGAGAGCCTGGAGATGCTCGGCTGCATCCTGGCCATCACCGCCCTGCTCCGGCACCTGGAGCGGATGAGGGTGGTCGACGTGGCGCGCTGGCGGCAGCTGGGACGTCAGGCGAGGCGGCCCGTCAGGCCTGCCCCACGAGCAGCGGGATCGCTGTCTCGGCATCGGTGATCGACCCGTGGTGGCCGACCAGGGCCAGCACCTCTGGCCGCAGCAGCCGGGAGTCGAGCAGGGTGGCCCGGCCCAGCATGGCCACGACCACCTCGCCGATGCGCTCGGCATACCCCTCCCGCAGCGGCCCGAACCAGCCGGCGGCGACGGCCTCGTCGCGGGTGAGCACGACGGCCTGGTCCCCCAGCTCCTCGCGCCAGGTGGCGACGACATCGGCCACCGCGCCCGGCTCGCACCACGCCTGCGGCGCCCGCGGTTCCCCGGCCAGCAGCTGCACCCCCTCGGCGAGCACCGGCTCGTGGGCGAGGTCGCGGCGGTGCAGCTCGGGCGTGTCGAGCATGCCGTGGTCGGAGGTGACGACCACGACCGTCCCCTCCGGAGCGCGCTCGAGCAGCTCACCGACGAAGGCGTCGACGGCCTCGACCGCCTCCCCCCACTGCCACGAGTCGGGGCCGTGCACGTGCCCGGCCTTGTCGACCTCGTCCCAGTAGGCGTAGACGAGAGCGCGACCTCGGCGGCCGGCCGAGGCCAGCGCGTCGAGCACACCCTCGAGCCGCTCCTGGGATGTCTCTGCGCCGGTGAAGGCGCCACCACGCAGCGCGGCGCGGGTGAAGCCGGAGCCGGCGAACATCGCCCGTGACACGGTCGTCATCGTCACGTCCCTCCGCCCGGCCTCCTGCAGGAGCGTGGGCAGCGGCTGGTGGGATGCGGGATCGGGCCCGTGACGCCAGGCGAGGTGGTTGAACAGAGCACCGCGGAAGCAGGTCTGCCAACCGATGATCCCGTGCTGGCCCGCGGGCCGCCCGGTGCCCAGGCTGGTGAGGCTGGTGGCGGTGGTGGACGGAAACCCGCAGCGGAAGGTGCCCTCGACGGGTGTGTCGAGGTCGCGCAGCACGCGGGCGTGGCCGCTGCGCCGGCTCAGCTGCCGAGCGCCAAGGCCGTCGACGAGCACGACCACCACCCGGCGCGTCCCGGGCAGGGTCCAGGTAGGTCGGTCCACGCCGTCGGGCAGGCCTGCGCCCAGGGCGAGCAGGCTGGCCGGCAGGACCGACGCCAGCCCCTGCCCCGGGCCGGGGGCACGGTATGCCGACTCCCCCGCCGCGGGGGCGGTCACCGTCCCAGCCGGGCGGAGAGCTCCATCGCGAAAGCCAGGGCCTGCTCCAGCCGCTCCACGCCGTCGGTGTCGGCGGCCACCCGCAGGGAGATGTCGTCGCTGGCCACGGTGCCCTCGTAGCCGTGGTCGCCCTCGCATTCAGGGTCCTCGCACATCGCGGGGAGCAGGTCGACCCTGGAGACCGCACCCCAGCCCAGGGTCAGGGTGACCGCGCGGCCCTCGAGCCCACCGTCGAACTGCTCGGGGTCGGCCACCACGTGGGTGAGCATGACGCCGCGGACCTGGCGCAACGGCACCGTCTCGCTCGTGGCCGTGGCCATCCGCTGCCGCTCCGGACCCTCGTGGTCGTCGGCGTGCGCGATGACCAGGCGACGGTCGGTCAGCACCAGCACCGTGAGGTGGTTGCGTACCGCGAGCTCGTCGAAGGTGGTCTCGGCGTGCACCAGGTGGCTGACCACCTGGTCGCGGCCGACGGCGGTGAGCACGACGTCGTGGACGACGGCCGGGAGGTAGCCGGCCGCCTCGATGTCGGCGACGAGGCTGTCGGGCAGGGGGGACCTCAGGCGACGGACCATGCGCACCATGCTCTCAGACCCTGACCCCGGACCTTGACCTCAGACCACGCCGGTGGACAGCACCCGCCGCTCGGCGTCGCCACGGGTCGGCGCCGGGGCGACCGAGACCGCGGCCCCCAGCACCTCGATACCGTCCTGGTGGGCCATGACGGGGTTCAGCCGCAGGCTGGCCACCTCGGGGTGGTTGTCGGCGAGGACCGAGACACGGGCGATGAGGTCGCGCAGCGCCCGGTGGTCGACGGGCATGGCGCCGCGGTAGCCGTCCAGCATGGGTGCGGCCTTGATCGAGCCGACCATCTCGACGATGTCGACGTCGGTGAGCGGCGGGAACCGCTGGGCCTCGTCACCGAGCAGCTCGATCGGCAGCCCGGCGATCCCGAAGCCCACGACCGGGCCGAAGAGCGGGTCCTCGGAGGAGTTGATCTCCACGGTGACCCCGCCCGGTGCCATCTTCTGCATGGCGATCCCGTCGGCCCCCAGCGGCGCGAGCAGGGCGGCCAGGTCCCGGTATGCCGCACCGACCGCCTTGCGGTGGCGCAGCCCGGTCCGGACCCACCCCTGGCCCGGCTGGTGCTGGAGCAGCGGCGAGGTCGCCTTGAGCACGACGGTCCCGCCGAGCTCCTTGTACCTCTGCTCGGCCTCCTCGTCGGAGGACAGGGCGTGGACCGGCCAGACCTCGATCCCGTAGGCCGCCAGCAGCTCGGTCACCTCCTGCGTGGTCAGCTCGCTGCCGCGCGGGGACCGCTCCAGGGCCGCGTCGATGATCCGGTCGGCCGCCGCCCGGCTGATGCCGTCCGGCCGCACCGGCTCTCCCCGGTCACGGCGCAGCCACTCGGCATACCGGGTGGCTGCGGCGAGCGCCCGGATCCCGTCCTCGGGCATCGGGTAGCTGGGCACCCCCGTGCCCGGCTGCACGCCCCGCATCCCCAGGAAGGTGGCGACGCACGGCTTCTGGGTGCCGTCCACGGCTGCCGCCACCACCTGGACCACCTCGGGGTCGATCTCGGCGATCGGCGGGATGAAGCAGGCGATGACCGCGTCGACCCGGGGGTCGGCCACGGCGGCCTCGACGACCTCGCGGAAGTCCTCGATGACCGCCTCGGCCGGCACCGTCACCGGGCCGTGGGTGACCTTGAGGTCGCGGGCGGTGGCCGCGTCGGCCGCCAGCGAGCCGAGCGCGTCGTTGTTGGTGACGATCGCCACCCGGTCGCCCTGCGGCAGGGGCTGGTTGATGACCAGCTGGGCGACGTCGAAGAGCTGGTGGGCGTTGTCGACGCGGATGACGCCGGACTGGCGCAGCATCATCGCGAAGGTCTCCGGCGGTTCCTGGGTCAGCCGCACCCGGTGGCCGCGCGGGATGGCGGTGGTGCCGACGCCCTGCTTGACCACGATGACCGGCTTGGCGCGGGCCAGCTCGCGGGCGACCCGGGAGAACTTGCGCGGGTTGCCCATCGACTCCAGGTACAGGCCGACGGCGCTGGTGGCCTCGTCGTCCATCCAGTACTGCATGAGGTCGTTGCCGGAGATGTCCACCCGGTTGCCGGCCGAGGCGAAGGTGGAGATCCCCAGGCCCCGCCGACGCGCGGAGGCCAGCACCGCCACCCCCAGGCCGCCGGACTGAGCGAACAGGCCCAGCGTGCCCAGCGGCGGCACCTGGTCCGGTGGCGCGACCGAGGCGTTGAGCCGGGTCTGCGGGTCGTTGTTGATCAACCCGAAGCTGGTCGGTCCGAGCACCCGCATGCCGGCCCGGCGGGCGGTGACCAGCAGCTGGTGCTGCAGGGCCGCGCCGTCCGGTCCGGTCTCGGCGAACCCCTCGGAGGCCACCACCAGCGCCTTCACGCCGGCCGCGGCGCAGTCCTGGACGGCGGTGAGCACCTCGGCCGCAGGGACCGCGATCACCGCGAGGTCGACACCCCCCTCGATGTCCCGGACCGAGGCGTGGGTCGGATGACCCAGGATCAGGGTGCCGGGCTCGGCGCGGTTGTTCACCGCATACGTGGGGCCGGTGAAGCCGCCCTTGACCAGGTGCTCGAAGAAGGCGCGGCCGATGGTGTTCTCCCGGCGGCTGACGCCGACCACCGCGACCGAGGAGGGGTGCAGGACGGCCCGCATGGAGCGGGCCTCCGCGCGGTGCTCGCGCGACATGCGCACGCGGCGGGAGGCGTCGGTCGGCTCGATGTCGAAGGAGACCGCGATGACGCCGTCGTCGAACTCGTGGCTGACCTCGAAGCCGGCGTCGCGGAAGACGCCGATCATCTTGCGGTTCTGCGGCAGGACGTCCGCGATGAAGCGGGTCACGCCGGCCTCCCTGCCGATGTCGGCCAGGTGCTCCAGCAGGATCGAGCCGATCCCGCGGCCCTGGTGGTGGTCGGAGACGTTGAAGGCGACCTCGGCGACCGAGCCGCCCGGCTCGATCCGGTCATACCGCCCGATCCCGGCCAGCCGGTCCTTGATGAGGATCACCAACGCCACGCGGTCGCGGTAGTCCAGGTGGGTGAAGCGGTACACGTCCTTGTCGGACAGCCTTTTGATCGGGGCGAAGAAGCGCAGGTAGATCGACTCGGCGGACTGTCCGGCGTGGAACTCGTGCAGGGCGTCGGCGTCCGTGGGCAGGATGGGGCGGACGTGGGCGACCATCCCGTCGGTGAGGACGATGTCCGCCTCCCACTCCTGGGGATAACCGTGGGGCAGCTGTGCCTGATCGGTCATGGGCCCATCATGTCGGACCCCGTCGACGGGTCGCAGGGCGGTCCCCGCCCGCACCTCGGTGCCGCCGGGTCGGGCAGGATGCGCCGGTATGGAGCTTCGCGAGGTGGTCCGCCGGCGCCGGATGGTGCGTTCCTTCGACCCGGGACGGGAGGTCGGCAGGGAGGTCGTCGACCGCGTGCTGAAGCACGCGGTGCGCGCGCCGAGCGCCGGGTTCAGCCAGGGCTGGGACTTCGTGGTGCTCTCCACGGCAACGGACCGGGCGCGCTTCTGGGAGCGGACGAGCGACCCCGACTCCGAGCAGGACCGCTGGCTGCGCGGCGTCTCCTCGGCGCCGGTCCTGGTGCTGTGCTGCTCGGACCCGCAGGCCTACCTGTCCCGCTACGCCGAGCCGGACAAGGGCTGGGCCGACCGCGACGTGGCCCGGTGGCCGGTGCCGTACTGGGACGTCGACAACGGGATGGCCGCCATGCTCATGCTGCTCACCGCCGTGGACGAGGACCTGGGCGCGCTCTACTTCGGGGTGCCGCCGGAGCGCCAGGACACCGTCAAGGAGGCATTCGGGATCCCGCAGGACCGCCGGATCGTCGGCGTCGTCGCGCTCGGCCATCCGTCACCGACGCCGGGGGCCAGGGGGTCGGCCCGCACCCGCCGGCGGCGCCCCCTGTCCGAGGTGGCTCACCACGGCCGGTTCGGCACGCCGTGGGAGAGCCCGGACCTGGTCTGAGCCGCGTCCCGTTCGTCCCATCGTCCCTTCCGACCCATCGGCACCATCCTCCTCGCCCGCACCTCCGCAAGGTCACGAAGCGGTCACGATGCTGGGCATTGCGCAACGTCTGGGCCAAGGTGGACGTCAGGGGTGGTGAGGACGGCGCGCAGGGGGCGCCGTCCTCCACCATGTGCGGGCGAGAGTCAGACCGTGCCGACGCCTACCCCGTGCTGACGGGCCAGGAAGTCGTCCACCTCGGCCGCGGTCGGTGCGGTCGCCGGTCCTCGGCGGGTGACCTTGATCGCGCCCGCCGCGTTCGCCCGGCGGCACGCCTCGAGCCAGCCGAGGTCGGCGGCGACACCGGCGCAGAGCACCCCGGTGTGGGTGTCGCCCGCGCCGTTGGTGTCCACCGGGGTCTGCGGGTAGCCCGGGACGTGGGTCGTCTCCCCCGCCACGTGCACGAACGCACCGACCGGTCCGTCCCGCACGATGACGACCGCGCCCTCCGGCAGCCGCTGCGCCACCGCGGCGCAGGAGGCCTCGGCCTCGGACACCCCCGTCAGCTCCTGCGCCTCCTGGGCGTTGGAGGTCCACACGTGGGTGACCGCCAGCATCTGCTCGACCAGGGCCGGGTCGAACCCGGCAAAGGGTGCTCCGGGGTCCAGCACCACCAGCACCCCGTCCGACAACGACCCCAGCCACTCCAGGAGGGGGTCGCGCGTCGGGTCGTAGAGCGAGTACCCCGTCACGCAGACCAGGTCGCCCGGCACCGGCCGGCTCGTGGCCAGCGACCCCACGCTGATCCGGCGCTCCGCGGCCCGGGTGGTGACGAAGGAGCGCTCCGCCGACGGCTCGACCATGACCACGCAGACGCCGGTGTCCAGGTCCGGGACCGGCGGCGAGCTCACCTTCGCCCCGTCGCGGGCCAGCGTCTCGCGCACGAGGTCGCCGTTCGGGCCGGTCCCGACCGCGCCGGCCTGCACCGCGGCCGCGCCCTGCCGGGCCGCGGCGACCAGGATGGTGACCGAACCCCCGGCATACCGGGTCGCGCTGCGCGCGTTGACGTTGCCGCCGCGCAGCGGCAGGTGCGGCACCTCCACGACGAGGTCCACCATCGCCTGACCGGTGTGGATCACTCTGCGGCTCACGGGGGCCAGCCTGCCACGATGGGCCGATGACCAGCCCGACCAGCCTGACCTCGTCCACCGACGCGACCGCGCGCGTGCTCGCCCACCTCGACGACGCCCGCCCGTGGCTGGAGGACCTCTACCGCCACCTGCACGCGCACCCCGAGCTGTCCATGGCCGAGCACGCCACCGCCCAGCGGATCGTGGAGGAGGTGCGGGGTATGCCGGGCGGCGAGGACCTGGAGGTCCTGACCGGCATCGGTGGACCCAGCGTGTGCGTGGTGGTCCGCAACGGCGAGGGCCCGACGGTCCTGCTGCGGGCCGACACCGACGGCCTGCCGGTGGAGGAGGACACCGGGCTGGACTACGCGTCCCGGGTGCGGACCACCAACGCCGCCGGTGAGAGCGTCCCGGTGATGCACGCCTGCGGCCACGACACCCACGTCGCCACCCTGCTGGCCGCGCTGCGTCTGCTGCTGCTCGAGCGCGGGGCGTGGGCCGGGACCCTGGTCGGGGTCTTCCAGCCCGCGGAGGAGCAGTTCAACGGCGCGGAGGCGATGGTGGCCGACGGCCTGGTCCAGCGGCTGCCCCGCCCGGACGTGGCGCTGGGCCAGCACGTCCTCACCGGCGCCGCGGGCACGGTCATGGTCTCGCCCGGCCCGATCATGGCCAGCTGCGACGACTTCCGCATCGTGCTGCACGGCAAGGGCGCCCACGGCTCGTCCCCGGACCGGGGGATCGACCCGGTCGTGATGGCCGCCTCGCTGGTCATGCGTCTGCAGACCGTCGTCTCCCGCCAGATCTCGCCGCAGGCCACGGCCGTGGTCACCATCGGCCGGCTCCAGGCCGGCACGAAGACCAACATCATCCCCGACCACGCCGTGCTGGAGGGCACGCTGCGCACCTACGACGACGAGGTCGCCGCCGACTGCCTGCGGATCATCGAGCGTACGGTCCGCAGCGAGGCCGAGGCCTGGGGTGCGCCCGAGCCGGAGTTCGAGACGTTCGACCACCTGCCGGTCACCGACAACACCCCGGAGGCGACGGCGCGGGTGCGTGCTGCGCTCGCCGCCGAGCTCGGGGAGGAGCAGGTGCGTGAGTTCGAGCCGGAGATGGGGTCGGAGGACTTCTCCGAGCTGCCCAACGCGTGGGGCGTGCCCTACTGCTACTGGGGCTTCGGCGCCTTCGACGCCGAGGCCTGGTCCCGCGCCGAGGCCGCCGGCACGGAGGGCCAGGACTTCCCCTCCAACCACTCCCCCCGTTTCGCCCCCGTCCTGCAGCCGACCCTCGACACCGGGGTCCGGGCCATGGTGGCCGCCGCGATGTCGTGGGTGGGGCGGGGCTGACGACCTGCGGGCGGGACCGAGGGGCCCGGCTCAGCACCCCGCCGTCAGCCGGGTCGTGGCGGCGGCGAACCGCTCACAGTCCTCGGGGCAGGCCGATCCTGCGAGACCACGCCGTCATCCAGACCGCGCCGGCGAGGGCGAGTCCCCCGACGGCGAGGACCGCGGCCTGCGTGCTGGCCACCACGAGCAGCAGGGAGACCATGCCGGGACCGCCGAGGACGCCCACGTTGGAGAACAGCGCCCAGACGCCCAGGAACCTGCCCCGCCCGACCGGTGGACTGAGGTCGGCGCCGATGGTCATGTTGATGCCGGCCCCGAGCCCGTTGCCGACCGACATCACCATCACGGCCCCCACCACGCCCCACCAGCTGCCCGCGAGGGGCAGGACGAGGAAGCCGCTGCCGTAGACGAGGAGGCAGGCCACCAGGACCGGTGACCGGCCGAGGCGGTCCTTGAGGTAGCCCGCAGGGAACATCAGCAGGATCTCCACCGCGGCGCCGGTGGCGATGGCCAGGGAGATCTGGGCGGCGGTGAGGCCGATGTGGGTGCCCCAGAGCTGGATGAGGACGGCCTGGGCCACCCGCGCGACCGCGAGGGTGCTGATCGCCACCCCCGCGAGCACGACGGCGTCCCAGCGGACATCGAGACGGGCCCGGCCACCGCTCGACCCGCCCTGGGCGGCCGCCGCGTTCGCTCGTGCGGGCGCCGTGTTCGCTCGTGCGGGCGCCGCATACCGCCGGCCGTTGGCGTCGAAGCCCTCCTCGTGCCGTCCCCCCAGCCGCGGGGCGTACAGGATCGCGAGCGCCAGCAGGCTGCACACGACGGACAGCACGTAGACCGACCAGAGCGGCAGGGCGAGCAGGAGGAGACCACCGAGCAGCGGGCCGACCAGAGCCCCGATCCGCATGGTGCCGCCCAGGGCGGTCATCGCGCGGCCGACCTCCCGGGTGGGGACCCGTTCGGCGACATACGCCTGCCGGGCCAGCGACCACACGTTGACGGCCGGCGCGCGCAGGAAGGTGGAGGCCATGAAGAGGGCCAGCGCGCCGGGGCCGGCCCACACCAGCGAGGCCACCGTCACCGCGGTGACCGCCGCCGCCGCGGCGGTGGCCAGCAGCATCGCCCGACGGTCCCCCACCCGGTCGATGAGCATCCCGGCCGGCACGGTGGTGGCCAGGGAGATGCCGCCGACGATCGCCACGATGAGCGCGGCCAGGGCCTCCGAGGCGCCCAGGTCCATCGCCGCCAGCACGGAGACCGGCACCGTCGCGCCGGCCGCCACACCGAAGAGGACCGAGGGTGCCAGCACCGGCCAGAGCAGGCGACGGTACATGGGGCTCCTCGTCTGTCCGTGACCCTGTTGGTCGGTCGGTCGGTCGGTCTGTCTGTCTGTCTGTCTGTCGGCCTGTCCATCGGTCTGCCCACGTCCCGGCGGCCCTTCAGCGATCTGTCAGTGATCTGCCGAAAACCGTGGGTGGTCCGTCGGTGGCCGGGCATAGCATCGCAGTTCGTGGCGATCATCGAGGCGCAGGACCTGCGCAAGACCTACCGCTCCCGCACGGGGGACGTGCACGCGCTGGCCGGTCTGGACCTCACGGTGCCCGAGGGCACGGTCAAGGGGCTCCTCGGACCCAACGGAGCCGGCAAGACCACCACGGTCAAGGTGCTCAACACCCTCCTCCAGCCGGACTCCGGCTCGGCGCGGGTCGCGGGCATCGACGTGCTCGCCGAGCCGGACCGGGTGCGGCAGGTGATCGGCGCCAGCGGCCAGTACGCCGCGGTCGACGAGCACCTCACCGGCCGGGAGAACCTGGAGATGGTCGGCCGTCTCTACCACCTGGGCGCGGCCCGGGCGCGGGCGCGGGCTGCCGAGCTGCTGGAGGAGTTCGACCTGGTCGAGGCCGCCGATCGCCCCGTCAAGGGCTTCTCCGGAGGTATGCGGCGCCGCATCGACCTGGCCGGGGCGATCGTCAACCGCCCGCAGGTCCTCTTCCTCGACGAGCCCACCACCGGGCTGGACCCGCGCAGCCGGATCGGCATGTGGGAGATCATCCAGAGCCTGGTCGCCGACGGCACCACGGTGCTGCTGACCACCCAGTACCTCGAGGAGGCCGACCAGCTGGCCGACCACATCAGCGTGATCGACCAGGGCACCGTGATCGCCGAGGGGACCGCGGACGAGCTCAAGGGCCAGGTCGGCGGGCACCGGGTCGTGGTGACCCTCGTCGACGCCGCCGACGCCGGGACTGCCCGTGCCGTCCTAACCCGGCACGGCAGCGAGGAGGTGCAGGTCGACTCCTCCGGACGCACGCTGGGCGTGCCCGTCGCGGGCGGCCCGCAGGCTCTCCGGCACGTCCTGGCCGAGCTGGGCGAGGCCGGGGTCGCACTGCACGACGCCGGGATGCGCCGGCCGACGCTGGACGACGTCTTCCTCTCCCTCACCGGCCGGGACGCCACCGGTGAGGGAGAGCAGCCCGAACAGGAGGACAGGCGATGAGCACATCCACGGCATACCGCACAGAGGGCGCAGGGGGAACAGGGTGGGCACGGCCCACCACCGCCACGATCGGGACCTGGGCCAGCGACGTGCGGACCGTCACCTGGCGCAACCTGATCAAGTTCCGGCGCAACCCCGAGATGCTCCTCTTCGCCGTGCTGCAGCCGATCATGTTCGTGCTGCTGTTCTCCCAGGTCTACGGCGGCTCCATCGAGATCGACGGCGGCAACTACACCGAGTACCTGATGGCCGGCATCTTCGGCCAGACGGTCCTCTTCGGGTCCACCTTCAGCGGCTACCAGATGGCCCAGGACCTCAAGGAGGGGATGATCGACCGCTTCCGGACGCTGCCGATGCACGACTCGGCCGTCCTCTTCGGACGGACCAACGCCGACCTGGTCCTCAACGCCATCTCGATGGTGATCATGATGCTCACCGGCTTCCTGGTCGGCTGGCGCTTCCGGGAGGGCGTGCTCGCCTTCCTCGCCGGCGTGGCGATCCTGCTGCTGTTCAGCTATGCGTTCAGCTGGGTGATGACCCTGCTCGGCATCGTCGTGCGCACCCCGGAGGTCATCAACAACGCCTCGTTCATGGTGCTCTTCCCGCTGACCTTCATCTCCAACGCCTTCGTGCAGGCCTCCAGGCTCCCGGGGCCCCTGGAGTTCATCGCCAACTGGAACCCCGTCTCGGCGCTGGTCCAGGCCGCGCGCGAGCTGTTCGGCAACACCGGTGCCGCGCCGCCCGCGGACACCTTCCCCATGCAGTACCCCGTCGTCACCGTCCTGGTCGGGTCGGCGGTGATGCTGCTGGTCTTCGTGCCGCTGACGGTGGCCCGGTTCCGCAAGGTCTCCTCCCGGTGAGCCACTGAACCTTTCGCGCTGCCCCCGCGACTACGTGGGCGTCGAGAGGAACCCACCATGCAACGCAGCACCCGCCTCAGCACACGCGTCGGCACCCGCCTGGTCGCCCGCCTCACCGCCGTCCTGGCCGGCGCGGCGCTCGCCGTCAGTCCCGGTCTCGTCCAGGCCCAGACACCGCCACCGGCCGACCAGGCCGCCGTCGGCGGCGACCACGCACCCGCGCGAGACCTCAACTTCCGGGTGGAGCGCCTGCAGGGGGCCGACCGCTACCGCACGGCGGCCCAGGTCAGCGCCCGCTTCTTCAGCCCCAAGGTGCCGGTCGCCTATGTCGCCAGCGGCGTCAACTACCCCGACGCGCTCAGCGCCGGACCCGCCGCCGAGAGCCGCAACGCCCCCGTGCTCTTCGTCCGGCCCGGCTCGGTGCCCGAGGCCACGGCCGCCGAGCTGCGGCGGCTGCAACCTGGGCGGATCATCGTGGTCGGCGGCAGCTCGGCCGTCAGCGACGGGGTCGTGTCCGAGCTGCGCGCCCTGACCGCCGGGACGGTCACCCGCCTCGCCGGCACCAACCGCTACGGCACGTCCGTGCGCATCAGCCAGGACGCCTTCCCCGGCGGCGCGGGCATCGTCTGGGTCGCTACCGGGCAGGGCTGGCCGGACGCCCTGGCCGCCGGGGCGGCAGCCGCCGTCCAGGACGGGCCGGTGCTGCTGACCGAGCGCACCTCGATCCCGTCCGCCGTCCGCGCCGAGATCGTCCGCCTCGACCCGAGCCGCATCCTCGTCGCGGGCGCCGGCGGGGTCGTGTCCGAGGCCGTCCTGCAGGACCTGCGCTCCATCGCCCCCACCGAGCGCATCTCCGGGGCGGACCGGTATGCCACCTCGGTCGCCATCTCCCAGCGGGTGTTCGGCACCAACCGGCCCGGGGTCAACATCGCGACCGGTGCTGCCTATCCCGACGCCCTGGCCGCCGTCCCCACGACCGCCACCACCCGGGGGCCGGTGCTGCTCACCCGCCCGGGGTCCCTGCCCGGAGCCGTGGCCACCGAGCTGCGGCGGATCACCCCGCGCACGGCATACCTGCTCGGCGGTCGCGGGTCGATGACCCTCGACATCGACCGAGCCGTCCAGCGCGAGCGCGGGGTCTGCTGGGCCGGCCCCACCTACCCCGCCACCGAGAGCCAGAAGATCCTCACCACCGTGCCCGGCACGAGCAGCAAGAAGCTCGCCTTCACGCTCGACATGGGCGGACGGCTTGACGGGGCCGAGCAGATCGTGGACTACCTGGTCGCCAACCAGGTGTGCACCACCTTCTTCCCGACCAGCCTCTCGGCCGACTCCACCCAGGGCCAGAAGGTGATGGCCAAGATCGCCGCGCACCCCGAGCTGTTCGAGATGGGCAACCACACGGTCCACCACTGCGACCTGGTCCGCGGCGGCGGCGGCTCTCCCAACGGGGCACCGTGCAACCGGACGATGACCGACGCCTTCGTCCGCGCCGAGCTGGCCGACGCCGAGCCGGTGCTGGAGCAGCTGTCGCAGATGCCGGTCGAGCCGCTCTGGCGCCCGCCGTACGGCTCCCACGACGCCCGGGTGCGCAACCTCGCCGCCGGAGCCGGCTACCCGGTGACGGTCATGTGGGGCCGCGACACCATCGACTGGGACCCGGCCACGACGACCGCCCAGATCGTCAGCCGCACCACCTCCCCGCTGCCGCCGTCCGGCACCATCGTCCTGGCCCACCTCGGTGGCTACAAGACCGGTGAGGCACTGCCGCAGATCGTCTCGATCCTGCGCAGCAACGGCTACACGCTGACGACGGTCTCGGACATGCGGGACGGCTGAGCCCGCGCAGCCGCCCGGATCAGCCGCACCAGGGTCCCCACGTAGAGGACGACGTAGGAGATGGTCAGGACCCAGACGATGATGTTGAGGGCGGTCAGGCCGCCGTCACCGCCACCGGTGCAGGTGACGACTCCCGCCTCGTCGGACATGCAGGCCTCGGTGGTCATGACCCAGGGAAGTGCGGCAGCGAGGAGGAACAGCCAGGGGCCGAGGCCGAGCATCAGCGCACCCCACACCTTGTCGGCCACGCTCCAGCGGCGGGAGAGGACCAGGAGCACGAGACCTCCGACCCACAGCACCACGTTGACCAGCGGCAGCCAGAAGAGCAGCGCCCCGCCGACGAGACCCACCAGAGCCCCGGCCTCGCGCCAGGCGCCCTCGGGCTCGCGTCGCGCGCCCTCGCGCCCGCGCCGCCGGGCGGCACCGGTCCGTGAGTCGACACCCTCTGCGGCGTCCACCAGGTCGACCGGGTCACCGAGCCGGTCGAGGACGTCGCGCACCTCGCTCTCGGAGGGCCTCGCGGGCAGGGCCTCGGTGAGGTGCTCGCGGATCTGCATCCGCAGCTCCCGGCCCTCGGGGTCAGGCAGGCGCGCGGTCTCGGCGTGCAGCCGGTCCAGGTAGTCCTGCACCAGCGGGTGGTCGAGCGCAGTCATCATCAGGTTGTCCTTCCGAGCAGGATCTGGTCGACGGAGGCCCTGAAGTCCGTCCACGACCGGGTGAAGTCGCTCAGGGCCGCCCGGCCCTGGTCGGTGAGCGCGTAGTAGCGGCGCGGCGGTCCGCTGGGCGACTCCCGCCAGGAGGTGCGCACCAGCTCCTCCTTGCGCAGCCTGCTGAGCAGCGGGTAGATCGTGCCCTCGCTGGCGAGCAGGCCGGCCTCGGAGAGCTCGGTGACGAGGTCGTAGCCGTAGCGCTCCTCGTCCCGGAGCAGGGCCAGGACGCAGTGCTCCAGGACCCCCCTGCGGAGCTGGGTGACCGCCTGCGCCGATGCCATGCGTCACAAGGTACCCCACGCCCTACCTTGTCGCGCAAGGGACCGGTGTCCGGCGACTGTGGTCCTGCGGTCTTCGCGCCGGGACGCAGAAGGGGCAGGACCGCGACCGCAGGACCGGGACCGCCGGGCCAAGACCCCCAGAGCCCCGGCCGACCACGACCGCACGCCGCGCCTGCTCTGCCCGCAGGGCGGCACGACATACCCTGATCCGGACCCCGTCGAGCACCCCTCGCCCCGACACCACCAGGAGCACCACCACCCCATGGCCCGCCGCACCCGCCGTTCCCAGGAGCCGGACCTCTTCGACGTCGAGGAGAAGATCGTCGAGGTCGACGTCCAGGAGGAGATGGAGGGGGCCTTCCTGGAGTACGCCTACTCGGTCATCTACTCCCGCGCGCTGCCGGACGCCCGCGACGGCCTGAAGCCGGTGCAGCGCCGGATCCTCTACGCGATGCACGAGCTGGGTCTGCGGCCCGACCGCAGCCACGTCAAGTGCTCCCGCGTGGTCGGTGAGGTGATGGGTAAGTACCACCCGCACGGGGACACCGCGATCTACGACGCGATGGTCCGGATGGCGCAGCCGTTCACGATGCGGCTGCCGCTGGTCGACGGGCACGGCAACTTCGGCTCCCTCGACGACGGACCCGCCGCCAGCCGCTACACCGAGGCGCGGATGGCCCCGGCGGCACTGCTGATGACGGCCAGCCTGGACGAGGACACCGTCGACTTCGTGCCCAACTACGACGACCAGCTCACCCAGCCGGAGGTGCTGCCCGCGGCCTTCCCCAACCTGCTGGTCAACGGCGCCACCGGCATCGCCGTCGGGATGGCCACCAACATGCCGCCGCACAACCTGGTGGAGGTGATCGGCGCGGCCCGGCACCTCATCGCCCACCCGGACGCCGACCTGGACGCGCTGATGCGCTTCGTGCCCGGCCCCGACCTGCCCCTGGGCGGGCGCATCGTCGGCCTGGACGGGATCCGCGACGCCTACGAGAGCGGCCGCGGCTCCTTCCGCACCCGCGCCAGCGCCCGGATCGAGAACGTGACCGCGCGCAAGAAGGGCATCGTGGTCACCGAGCTGCCCTACCTGGTGGGCGCCGAGAAGGTGATCGAGAAGGTCAAGCAGCTGGTGCAGTCCAAGAAGCTGCAGGGCATCTCCGACATCATCGACCTCACCGACCGCTCCAAGGGCCTGCAGCTGGTCATCGAGATCAAGACCGGCTTCAACCCCGAGGCGGTGCTCGAGCAGCTCTACAAGCTCACGCCCATGGAGGAGTCCTTCGGCATCAACAACGTCGCGCTCGTCGACGGCCAGCCGCGCACCCTGGGCCTGAAGGAGCTGCTCCAGGTCTACGTCGACTTCCGCACCGACGTCGTGCGGCGCCGCACCGAGCACCGGCTGGGCAAGAAGCAGGACCGCCTGCACCTGGTCGAGGGGCTGCTGGTGGCGATCCTGGACATCGACGAGGTCATCCAGCTCATCCGCTCCTCCGACGACGCACGGATCGCCAAGGAACGGCTGATCCAGGTCTTCGACCTCTCCCAGGTCCAGGCCGACTACATCCTGGAGCTGCAGCTGCGCCGGCTGACCAAGTTCTCCCGCATCGAGCTGGAGGCCGAGCGCGACGAGCTGCAGCGCGAGATCGAGCGGCTCGAGGCGATCCTGGCCGACCAGCAGCTGCTGCTGCGGATGGTCAGTGACGAACTCGCCGAGGTCGCCAAGGAGCACGGCACCCCCCGGCGCACGGTGCTCCTGGAGTCGGCGGGCGGACCCGGTATGTCGTCCGCCGCCACCCTGGCTGCCGGCAAGGCGCCGCTGGACCTGGAGGTCGCCGACGACCCCTGCTGGGTGCTGCTGTCCAGCACGGGCCTGGTGGCCCGGACGACGACGGACGAGGACCTGGGCACCGGCGGCCGGCGCAAGAAGCACGACCTCATCACCGCCACGGTCCGCACCACCGCGCGAGGGGAGATCGGGGTGGTCACCTCCGCGGGGCGGGTGCTGCGGCTGTCCGTGCTGGAGCTGCCGACGCTGCCCCCGACCGCGGACGCGCCCTCGCTGTCCGGCGGGGCGCCGCTGACCGCATACCTCGACCTGCCCCCGGACGAGCGCGCGCTGACCCTCTGCACCCTCGACGGTCAAGGACCGGGCCTCACCCTCGGGACGCGCCAGGGCGTGGTCAAGCGGGTCAACCCGGACCTCCCGGGCAACCGCTCGGAGTTCGAGGTGATCGCGCTGAGGGACGGTGACAGCGTCGTCGGCGCGGTGGAGCTGGCGACCGGCGAGGAGTCGCTGGTCTTCGTGACCTCCGACGCCCAGCTCCTGCACTACTCCGCCGGCCTGGTCCGGCCGCAGGGCCGGGCCGGTGGCGGCGTGGCCGGCATCAAGCTGGCTCCGGGCGCGACGGTGGTCTCCTTCACCGCCGTCGACCCCGAGGCCGAGAACGTGGTCGTCACCGTGGCCGGCTCCGCAGGCGCACCACCCGGCGCCCAGAACGGCTCTGTCAAGGTGACCGACATGTGGGCCTACCCGAGCAAGGGGCGGGCCACCGGTGGGGTGCGCTGCCACCGCTTCGTGCGCGGCGAGGACGCGCTGGTCCTGGCGTGGGCCGGAGCCGCCCCCGCCCGCGCCGCCTCCGGCAACGGGGTCGCGGTGGAGCTGCCCGAGACCGGAGACAAGCGGGACGGCTCCGGCACACCCGCACCGGCCCCGATCGCCGCGCTCGGCTAGGACGCGCCTCGCTGTCGGCCGGCCGGCGCAGATCGCGGCTGACCTGCGACGTCGACGCCTGATCTCGGACAGGGTCGCACCGGCGAGGCGCTGGTGCTTCGGCGCCGCGCGGTGGCAGCATGCAGGCATGTCCGACCGGCCCACCCGCATCCTCCTCGCAGCCGTCGCGGGTCTGCTGCTGCTGGCGGTGGTCGCGGCCGTCCTCTCGGCGACCCGGGCGGATCCGGGGTATGCCGAGGGCTCACCCGAGGCCGCCGTGCAGTCCTACGCCGTGGCAGCCGTCGCCAAGGACGGCGAGGAAGCCGTCCGGCACCTCGACCCGGCCGCCGGCTGCACCGCCCAGCACGTCGAGGAGTCATGGGTCAGGCCCGGGGCCCGGGTCGTGCTGAGGGACACCTCCGTCGACGGTGACCGCGCGACGGTGCGCCTGGACGTGGTCAGCGCCTCGGGCGGCCCGTTCGACGCCTCGGAGTGGACGAACGAGGAGACCCTGGAGCTGCGCCAGGTGGACGGCGAGTGGCTGGTCACCGGCACCCCCTGGCCGCTCTACACCTGCCGTCCGGAGGTGACGCGGCCGTGATCCTCGCCCTCCTCCTCCTCGCTGTGGTCGTCGCGGCCGTCGTCGTGGCCGGGCAGCGCCGCGGCGGGAGCGCGCAGCTCACCGCCGACACCGGCAACCCGGTGCGGCAGTTCTTCCAGTACCTGATCCTGGCCGGGCTGCTCTTCGCCGCCGGCTCCGGCCTGACGGGGCTCCTCCGTCGGCTCCTGGACGCCGCGGTGGACCCCACGGCCACCATGGCGTGGGACGACAGCCTGCTGGCGCTGTACCTCACCTTCACGGTCATCGCCCTGCCGCTGTGGGTCGCCCTGGCCTGGTGGACCCGCCGGCGGCATCGTGCGGAGCCCAGGGAGGGACGGGCCGCGTTGTGGACGGCCTACCTCACCCTCGTGCTGGTGATCAGCCTGCTGGTGATCCTCTCCGGCTGGCAGGGGGCCGCCGACTCGTTCCTGCACGGCCCCAGGCGGCCCGGAACGCTGGTGCAGGTGCTGGTGTGGCTGGCGATCTGGTGGGTGCACCGGCGCTGGGGTCGGCTCAGCACGGCCCCGGGCCAGCTGCGCCTGGAGCGCCTCCTCGGCACCCTCATCACCCTGGTGGCGGCCGCGGTCGGGCTCGTCACCGTGCTGGGGGCCGCACTGCGGGAGCTGCTCGGTCTCACCGGCCCCTCCCTGGTCCCGACGACCGCCCCGGACATGCTCGAGGGGCTGACGCTGCTGGTCGGGGCCGGCGCCTTCTGGGCGGTGTACTGGGTGCGCGGCCTGGCCCGCGGGCCACGGGACACCGGCTGGCTGGCGCTGGTGCTGCTCGCCGGCGTGGGGGCCGCCCTCGTCGCAGCCATCACCGCCGGGAGCCTGCTGCTGTGGCACGTGCTGGTCTGGCTGGTCGGGGACCCGGGTGCGGTCTCGGCGCGGGGGCACTTCCTCGCCGCCCCGGGCCAGCTGGGCACGATCGTCGTCGGGCTGCTCGTGGGGTGGTACCACCAGGAGGTGCTGGCCGCACGCCGGGCCGCGCCGCGTGACGAGGTCCGCCGGGTCTACGAGTACCTACTGTCCGCCGTCGGGCTGGGGGCCGCCGGGGCCGGCCTCGTCATGGTGCTGGTCACGCTGGTCGAGGCGCTCGCCGCCGGGGCCGACCTGGTCGTCGGTGGCTCCGCGGTCAACGCCCTGCTGGGGGCCCTCGTCCTGCTCGTGGTCGGCCTGCCGGTGTGGTGGTGGCACTGGCGCCTGGTGCAGCTGGCCCGGGCGCAGGACCCGCCCACCGAGGTCGCCTCCCCCACGCGGCGGTTCTACCTGCTGGTGCTCTTCGGGCTCATGGGCCTGGCCGCGGTCATCGCCCTGCTCACCCTGGTCTACCTGGTCCTGGAGGACGCGCTGGCCGGCCAGCTGGACGCCGAGACCCTGCGCCGGATCCGGTTCGCGGTCGGCGTCCTGGTCACCGCCTCGTTGCTCTCGGCCTACCACTGGACGGTCTTCCGGGCCGACCGGGCTCTGGCGCCGGAGGAGACGACCGCGTCGGCCACGGCCGGGGGCCGCCAGGATCGGGAGAGCCTCGACCGTCGGGTGCTGCTCGTCGGTGCCGATGCGCCCGATGTCGTGGCCGAGCTGGCCCGACGCACGGGCGCGCAGGCGCGGCTCGTCGTCCGGGCCGACGACGGCGCCGCGCCGTGGTCGCTCGACGACCTGGTCGGGGCTCTCGACGCCGCTCCCGCCGGGGACCTGGTGGTCGTGGCCGGCGCGGACGGGCTGCAGGTGCTGCCGGTCCGGCGCTGAGCCCGGTCAGCGCTCTTCGCGCCCGTAGGGGTCGTCGTACGGGCCGTCGTCAGGGTCGTCGTCAGGGCCGTCGTCAGCGTGGTGACCGGGGGCGGCGTCGCCCGCCTGGGTTCGACCGTCCGGCGTGTCCAGAGCATCCGCTGCCTGCGTCGGCGGCTCGGGAACGTCGATCCGCCGGGGCCCGACCCCCTCGAGGTCCTCCACCGTCATCCGGGCTGCGTCCACGTCAGCGGTGTCGGTCAGGACGCTCTCCAGCTCAGCCTCGGCGGCGAGGATGCGGACGTCCCGCTCGTCCCGGGCGGTCTGCAGGTTGCGGACCGCGGCCTCACCGACGGCCTGCAGTCGCCGGGCGCCCTCCAGCTGGGTAGGGGGCAGCTTGACCACGTCGGCCCAGGCGTCGTCGCTGATCGTCACGAAGACCTCCCGCTGGTCGTCGCGCACGGTCTTCTCCGGCTTCCCGCCGTCCCCGCGCCGGGTGACCACCTGCCTGATCTCCCCCTCGACGTCGACCCGGAAGACGGTGGAGGGGCTGAGCTCGTACATCCTCTTCTTCACCGTGAGGGTGCAGGCGCCCAGGACCAGCGGCCCCACCTTGGCGAGGACGAGGTCGCGGCCCGCCACGGTGACCTGCTTGCGAGCCCGCCGGACCCGCTTGGCGTGGCTCTTCTCCGCAGCGCGCAACCGCTGTCGGGCCTCCTCCAGGGCCTGCTGCCGGCGCTGGTCCGGACCGATGCGGGCGGCCCGGTCGGCCCGGTCGACCAGGGCGTCCCGGGCCCGCAGCACGACGATGACGACCAGTGCCAGCAGCGCCACGAGGGCGACCAGGAAGATCAACCGCCCCACGTCAGCGCCTCCCGGTCAGAACCGCTGCCACCCTGCCTAGCCAGCGGCTCACCGGCCCGACTGCCGCCGCCGCGCCCGGTCGATCGCCCGCCTGGTAGCCAGGTAGCGGAGACCGAGGAACAGCGGGACCCCGAGCAGCACCATCACCACGATCGTCCAGACGTTGTCCATCGCGCTCACCGCTCTCTCGTCCACGTCGACACCGTCATGGTAGGCGCGGCCCGGACCAGAGCCGCGAGACGGCATACCCTGCACCGAACAGGACGCCCGCGCCGGCCGCGACGGTCGCGAGGTAACGCCGGTGCGACAGCGAGCGCAGGACGGGCCGGTCCTGCAGGTAGAAGTAGTTGCCGCCGGTCCGGCGGTTGGTGAGGTCCGCGACCGCCAGGTAGCCCAGGAAGGTCAGGTAGGACCAGCGCAGGCCGCGCAGGTGGGGCCGCCAGCCGTGCACGATCCCGGCGTACACCGGCAGCAGCAGGGTCAGGGAGTGGTTGACCACGAAGCTCCACCCCATGACGTGGTCCCGCGGCTCGATCCCGTAGGGGTAGGCCAGGCTGCCGTAGGCGAACAGGCCGAGGTAGAAGGCGACCTGCATGGCCCCGTCCTCGCCGGTCAGCAGCCAGACCAGACCCAGCAGCGTGCACACCCGGCACACGTGCAGCGGCAGCGCCTGGTCCCAGCGGTCGCCACGGGTCAGGTGGACGCCATACATCACCAGCTGCTGCGCCACGGTCACCAGCACCAGCGTCCGGCGCACCAGCTCCTGCCGGCGCCGCACCAGGTCGCGGGCGGACACCAGCAGCACCAGCAGGGTGAGGTAGAAGACGAGGTAGGCGCGGTGGTCGGGGCCGCCGATCACCAACGGGTCCACCTCGTGCCGGAAGAAGTGCCGCACCGGGCACAGTATGCCGTCCGGAGCCGCTCAGGTTGCCCACCTGCGGTCTTTCGTTACGGTGGATCGCGTCCCGGGCCGCCGCACATCGGGGGTGGTCACCGTCCGTCGGCTGGAAGGTCATCATGCTCAGGTCACTGCACGACAAGCTCGGTCTGCGGACGTCGCCCACGATCTTCTTCGGGTCCTTCGCGGTGTCCGTCGTCTTCATCGTGCTGACCCTGGCCTTCCCGACCCAGGCCTCCAGCGTCTTCGCCTCAGGCTCGAGCTGGATCATCACCAACCTCGGCTGGTTCTACATCCTCGGCGTGACGGTCTTCCTCATCTACCTGGTCTTCACCGCCGCCAGCCGGTTCGGGCGGATCCGGCTGTCCCCGAAGGACGAGCCGCCCGAGCACTCCTTCATCGCCTGGTTCGCGATGCTCTTCGCGGCGGGCATCGGCACGATCCTGCTGTTCTGGGGGGTCGCCGAGCCGGTCAACCACTTCGCCAACCCACCGATGGCCGACGTCGAGGGCGAGACCCAGGAGGCCGCGCAGCAGGCGATCAGCTTCACCCTCTACCACTTCGGCCTGCACACCTGGACGATCTTCGCCCTGCCCTCCCTGGCCTTCGCCTACTTCATCTACCAGCGCAACCTGCCGCCCCGGGTCAGCTCGCTGTTCCACCCCCTGCTCGGTGACAAGGGCATCCACGGCCCCGTCGGCAAGGCCATCGACATCGTCGCGATCGTCGGCACGCTCTTCGGCGTCGCGGTCTCGATCGCGCTCGGGACCCTGCAGATCAACGCCGGCCTGGCCGCGGTGCTGGGCATCGGCCAGAACTCCCTGTCGATCATCATGATCGTCGCGGTCGTCTCCCTCACCGCCCTCATCTCGGTCGCGCTCGGCCTGGAGAAGGGGATCAAGGTCCTCTCGAACGTCAACATCCTGGCGGCGGTCGGGCTGATGCTCTTCGTCCTGCTGGCCGGCCCCACGCTGCACCTGCTGCGCGGGACGATCGAGTCCGTGGGCTACTACGCCCAGAGCCTGCCCGGTCTGGCGTTCTGGAACGACGCCTTCGACGACAACGTCGGCTGGCAGCAGAGCTGGACCATCTTCTACTGGGCCTGGACCATCACCTGGAGCCCCTTCGTCGGCATCTTCATCGCCCGCATCTCCCGGGGCCGGACGGTGCGCGAGTTCATCACGGGTGTGCTCCTGGCCCCGGTCAGCTTCTCGGTCATCTGGTACGGCGTCATCGCCTTCGCCAGCTTCGACATCATCAACAACGCCGACGGTGGCGGCCAGCTCGTCGACTCGGTGCTCAACGAGGGGCCCGAGGTCGCGCTGTTCGAGTTCCTCGCCCACTTCCCGTGGACGACAGCCACGTCGGTCTTCGCGATCGTCCTCGTGGCGTTCTTCTTCGTCACCTCGATGGACTCGGCCTCCATGGTCCTGGACTCGATGGCTCGGGGCCACGACGACGACTCCCGCGTCCCGGTCATGCAGCGGGTCATCTGGGCGCTGGCCATCGGGGTGGTCGCCGCCGTCCTGCTCACCTTCTCCCCCGACGCCGGCCTGGACTCGCTGCAGGACTTCATCACCATCGTCGGCCTGCCCTTCTTCGCCATGGGCTACCTGATGATGTGGGCGCTGAACCGCGCCATGCGCGAGGACGCCGGTGAGCTGCTGCCCCTGGCCACCAAGCAGTGGCGACAGGTCCTGCCCCCGGACGAGGCCGAACGACGGCGCGAGGAGGGCGAGGACGTCTACACCGAGGCCACGGTGGAGCGCGATCCGCACTACGTCACCGAGGAGGGCCAGATCATCGCGGCTCCCGAGACGGCCGCTTACAGGGCCGTCGTCCTGCGCGACGCCGACGGCAACGAGGTGTTCGTGGAGCCGGCAGAGCCGGAGGAGGCCCCAGCGGTCCAGACCGAGGACGACACCGACGCCCGCACCCGTCGACGCCGCATCGGGCGTGGTCGCCGGCGCCCGGTGACCCGGCCCGACGGGCTGACCCGACGACCCGGCGGCGACCGCTCCGCCGACTGATCCACCGACTGACGCGCCGACTGATCCCTTCACGTCCGCCGACCCACCCAGGAGGAGACCCGCACCATGAGGACCACCACGCTGACCGTGCGGACGGGCGGCCACGAGGTCGTGCACGACCTCACCGGCGACTGCGCCGAGTTCGTCCGTGGCCACGGCGACGGGCTGCTGCACGTCTTCGTCCCGCACGCGACCGCCGGGCTGGCGGTCATCGAGACCGGCTCGGGCTCGGACGACGACCTGCTGGCCGCCCTCGCCGACCTGCTCCCCGCCGACGACCGGTGGATCCACGCGCACGGCTCGCGCGGCCACGGCCGCTCGCACGTCATGCCGGCGTTCCTGCCGCCCTACGCCACGGTGCCGGTCGAGGACGGCCGGCTGATGCTGGGCACGTGGCAGAGCATCTGCCTGGTCGACCTCAACGTCGACAACGCCGAGCGCTCGGTGCGCCTGGACCTGCTCAGCGGCTGACCGTCTCCCCCACGCGGGCGACGATCTCGTGGGCCACCGCCTCGGGCTCCCGCTCGGGCAGCCAGTGGTCGGCGTCCAGCTCGACGAACCGGTAGTCGGCGTCGACGTAGGCCGCCGTGCGTTCCGCCGCGGTCCGGCCCAGGTAGACGTCGTGCCGGCCCCACACGAAGGTGGTCGGCACCCGCACCGGTGCCTGGGGCAGGCCGCTGTCCCCGGCCTCGAGGTGGTGCCACCGGCTCCCGGGGAGGCGGGGCCGCAGCGGTGCGCGGTACCAGTTCACCGGTCCGCGCAGGTCGGTCGGGCGGCGCAGCCGCGCGGCATACCTGCGCTGGTGCTCGACCGGCACCCCCCTGCGCACCATGCCCTCGCCCTGCACCATCCGGACCAGCAGGAGCTCGGCGAGGTGCGGCAGCTGGAAGGCCAGCATGTAGCGGCTGCGCCACACCTGGTCCGAGCGCGCGGCGGCCCACCGCAGCGCCCGCGGATGGGGGGTGGACAGCACGACGAGGCTGGCGACGCGGTCGGGCCGGCGCTGCGCCAGCGCCCACGCGATGGCCCCGCCCCAGTCGTGACCGACGACGTGCGCCCGCCGCACCCCGGCGGCGTCGAGCAGGGCCACGACGTCGTCGACCAGCGTGCCGACCCGGTATGCCGAGGCGCGCCGGGGACGGGCCCCGCGGGAGTACCCCCGCTGGTGGGGCGCCAGGGTGCGCAGGCCGTGCCCGTGCAGCAGCGGTGCCACCTGGTCGTAGGCGGTGGCGTCCTCGGGGAAGCCGTGCAGCAGGACCACGGTCTCTCCCCCTGGCGGGCCGCCGTCGAGAACCTCGAAGGTCAGTCCGTCGTGGCTGTAGCTGTGCACCTGACCCACGCTAGCGGCCGTCCTGCCGTGCGCGCGGTGGACGGACCTCATACCGTCCAGGGGTGAGCAACCGTCCGGTCCGCGTGGGCATCTCCGGCTGGCGCTACCCGCCCTGGCGCGGGGTCTTCTACCCCACAGGCCTGCCGCAGCGGCTGGAGCTGGAGTACGCCGCGCAACGCATGGACTCGGTGGAGATCAACGGCTCCTTCTACTCCCTGCAGCGCCCCAGCAGCTACCGCGCGTGGGCGGCGGCGACGCCGGACGACTTCGTCTTCTCGGTCAAGGGCAGCCGGTTCATCACCCACATGAAGAAGCTGAGGGACATCGACGTCGCGCTCGCCAACTTCCGGGCCTCCGGCGTGCTGGCGCTCGGCCCCAAGCTGGGCCCGGTGCTGTGGCAGCTGGCCCCGCGTCACCGCTACGACCGGGCCCAGCTGGAGGACTTCCTGCCGCGGCTGCCGCGCACCCACGGCCAGGCCGCACAGGTCGCGGCCGGTCACGACGACCGGCTGCGCGAGCCCGCGCACCTGGAGGTGGTCGACCCCGACCGGCCGCTGCAGCACGTGCTGGAAGTCCGACACCCCACCTTCGCCGACAACGCCGAGCTGCTGGACCTGTTGCAGCAGCAGGGGGTCGGCATCGTCATCGCCGACGCGGCCGGGCTCTGGCCGTACTACGACGCGGTCACCAGCCCGGTCGCCTACGTCCGGCTGCACGGCGACACCGAGCTCTACGTCAGCGGCTACGGCGAGGACGCGCTGCAGGACTGGGCCGCGCGGATCCGACGGTGGCGCCAGCAGGCCGACGTCTACGTCTACTTCGACAACGACACCAAGGTGCACGCCCCGCACGACGCGATGCGCCTGATGCAGATCCTGGAGGACCCATGAGCCCCGTCTCTTCCCTGGCCCGGCGACTGGTGCCTGGCCGCTCCCCGAAGGACGACGGACCGCAGGTGGTGCTCGTCAGCGGCGGCGCCCGCGGGATCGGCGCCGCCCTCGCGCGGGCGCACCGCGCCCGTGGTGACACGGTCGTGGTCGCGGACCTGCGTCCTCTGCACGACGACGACCGCTTCCTGGACGTCCGGGACAGGGACGCCTACGGGCGGCTGGCCGAGGAGGTCGTCGCCGCGCACGGCCGGATCGACCTCTTCTACGACAACGCCGGCATCGCGGTCGCCGGTGTCCTGGAGGAGATGACGCCGCAGCACTGGGCGGACCAGATCGACATCAACCTGCGCGGCGTGGTGCACGGCGTGGACTCCGTCTACCCGCTCATGTGCCGACAGGGCCACGGACAGCTGGTGATCGTGGCCTCGCTGGCCGGCATCCTGCCGATCCCCGCGATGATCCCCTACTCCACGGTGAAGTCCGCGGTGGTGACCCTGGGTCGGGCGCTGCGCGTGGAGGCCCGCCGGCACGGCGTACGGGTCAACGTCGTCTGCCCCGCCTTCGTCGCCACCCCGCTGCTGGCCAACATCAACCCGGACCTGCCGGAGACGGGCGCCAACGAGGTGGGCGTGCGCCTGGTCCGGCAGATCCAGGGCCGGCCCATGGACCCTGACAAGCTGGCCTCCGTCGTCATCAAGGCGCTGCCCACGAACCCGGAGATGATCCTGGCACCGTGGCCGATGGCGCACCTGGCGGTGCTCGGCGAGCGGCTGGTCCCGGTCGTCGGGCGCCGGGCCAGCGGCATCTTCCTCCGGCGCTACCTGAAACTGGCCGCGGAGGCGCAGGAGCAGGCCTAGCGCGACCCGTCGGCCTCGTCCACGGCCCCCTCGGCCGGGTCACGCCGGTTCTCCCCGCCGTCGTGGTCCGGGTGCTGGGAGGTGAGCATCTCGGGGTCGGCGTCCGGGTCCTGCTCGGGGTCGTACCCCTGGGACGTGGTGTTCTCGTCGTCCGGTGTCTGGCTCATGGTCCCCACCGTCGCACCGGATGCCCGCCCGCGCATCCGCAAGCCAGGGGGCGTCGCGGGCGGCCACGACGTGGGCTCGGTGGGACGCGCGGCGTGAGCCTCAGGCCGCGCCGCCCTCGGCGAGGTAGGCCAGCCGGCGCAGGGTCTCCACGTTGCGCATCTTCAGCGGCACGTTGGCCAGCGGGTCCGGCAGCTTGGCCAGGGGTCCGCTGTCCGGCACCTCGGTGATCGTGACCCGGCACCCCTGACCCTCGGCCTCCACATCGAGGATCACCGTCGCCTCGCCGACCGGCCAGATCCGGGCCTGCAGCGCCGCGCGCCGCGGCGGGTCCCACTCCAGCACGGAGGTGGAGTCGTTGATCAGCGCCGGCCAGACCCCCACGGAGTGGTGCAGCTTGGACCCGACGGCGGGCCAGGCCTCGTCGACGTCGCGCATGCGGGTGGCGCCGACCACCCAGACCGGGAAGAGCCAGCCGTTGGCGAGCACGGCGAAGACGGCCTCCGGCGGTGCGGCGATGGACCTCGTGTTGACAGACATCTCTCGGTGCTCCTGGGTGGGTGTGGTCGACGGGTAGGCCGTGCGGGTCTGGTTGCGGGTCAGGGAGACAGGTCGGGCGCGGTGGTGACCCCGAACTCGTGCCGCAGGGCCGAGAGTGCCGCGCGCCAACCGCATACCCCGTGCACCCCCGGACCGGGTGGGGTGGCCGAGGAGCACAGGTAGAGCCCCTTGGCCGGCGTGCGCCACGGGTCGGTCGACAGCACCGGCCGGGCCACGAGCTGGGTGACCCCGACGTGACCGACGGAGATGTCGCCGCCGACGTAGTTGGGGTTGTGCTCCTCCAGCTCCGCGGCAGACCGGGAGGAGGAGGCCAGCACGACGTCGCGGAAGCCGGGCGCGAACTGCTCGATCCGCCGGGTGACCGCCTCGGTCGGGTCCACGGTCGAGCCGGACGGCACGTGGGTGTAGGCCCACAGCAGGTGCCGCCCCTCCGGCGCCCGGGACGGGTCGAAGGTGGTCGGCTGGGAGACCAGCACGTAGGGGCGCTCGGGGTGGCGGCCGGCCGCGACGGCGTTCTCGGCGGCGACCATCTGGCCCCGCGACCCGCCGAGGTGGACGGTCCCGGCCCGCTCCAGCTCCGGGCTCTTCCACGGAACGGGCCCGGACAGGGCGTAGTCGACCTTGGCCGCTCCGCCGCCATAGCTGTAGCGGCGCAGCCGGCGGGCGTACCGGGCCGGCAGGGCGTCCCCGGCGATCCGCACCAGGGCCTTGGGGCTCGTGTCGAAGAGGACCGCTGAGGCGTCGCCGAGCTCGTCCAGGCTGCGGACCTCGTGGTCGGTGACGAACTCCACCCCGTGGGCCCGGGCGTCCTCGACCAGGGCGTTGGCGATCGACTGGCTGCCGCCCACGGGGATGGGCCAGCCCTCGATGTGCGCCAGGGAGGCCAGCACCAGCCCGGCCGCGGTCGGACCGGGAGCCGGCATCCGCTGGATCGGGTGCCCCATCGCGCCGGTCAGCAGGGCCGGGGCCTGCTCGGTCTGCCAGCGCCGGTCCCAGAGCGCGGTGCCCTGGTCCAGCACGCTCAGCCCCATCCGGGCCAGCCCGAGGGGGGAGGTCAGCGGCGGGCGCAGCGGAGAGTCCGAGGTCAGCCGGCCGACCAGGTCGGGCCGGTTGACGAAGGGCTCCAGGAGCCTGCGCCATGCCCTGGCGTCGGGCCCGAGCCCCTCCGCGGTGCGGTCCAGGTCCCGCCACGCCAGCACGGCGCGGTCCGCGTCGAGGCCGTGCGCGTAGGGGATCTCGGGGTCGATGAGCGGGATCCGGCTGCGCAGGCCGAACCGCGTGAAGAACGCCGACGCGTAGGCCATGGGGTGCACGGCCGAGCAGGTGTCGTGGAGGAACCCGGGCTCGGTCAGCTCGGCGGTCTTCGATCCCCCGCCCAGGGTGTCCGCCAGCTCGTACACCCGGACGGGGACGCCCGCCCGGGCCAGGGTCACGGCGGCGGCCAGCCCGTTCGGTCCCGCCCCCACCACCACGGCCGTTCCGCTGCTCGTCATGGGCCCGAGTATCGCAACCAGGGCACGGTCGGTCCTGTCCAAGCGCGCCGCGCCCCGAGCGGTCTCGGCCGGCTCAGCCCACGACCAGGGCGGCCGCGGCCACGACCGCCATCCCCATCGAGGCCACGAACGGTGCCCGGCCCGGCAGCGTCCAGGCGAGCACGGCCAGGGCGACGGCGAGCACCAGCGTCAGCAGCCCCGGGACGCCGAGCGGCCAGCCCCCCGCGGGACCCAGCACCGCCAGCACCACGCCGGCCAGCAGCAGCAGCGGCGCCAGACGGCGCACCGGACCGGCCCCCAGCCGGTGCGGCAGCCCCCGCACCCCCTGACGCTCGTCCTCGGCCAGGTCCGGCAACGCGTTGAGCAGGTGCGCGCCCACGCCGAGCAGCGCCCCCGCCAGCGTGGCCCACCACGGCGCGGCGGACGGCATACCGAGCTCGGCCCATGCCACCGGTCCGGACCCGCCGGCCCACCAGGCGACCTGCGGCAGGCTGCCGAAGGCCAGGGCGTAGGGCAGCCAGGAGACAGCGGTCGCCTTCAGGCCCACGTTGTAGGCCAGGCCGGAGCCGACCACGAGCAGCAGGTGCAGCCCGCCGGCGACCCAGCCCAGCAGCAGCGAGAGCACCACGGTGGTGCCCGCGGCCGCTGCCACCGCCCGACGCAGCACCCCGACCGAGAGCTCACCCCCCACCAGCGGTTTGTCGGTGCGGCCCGAGGAGGCGTCCCGGTCCCGGTCGACCAGGTCGTTCGACCAGCCGATGACCAGCTGTCCGGTGAGCACCGCAGCGGCGACGGCGACCACCAGGGCGGGCCCGGCGCCGGCGCTGACCGCGAGCAGGGTCGCCAGCAGGGTGACCGCCACCGTCGGACCCGGGTGGCACGCGCGCGCCAGTGCGCCGGCGACAGCGGTGGAAGGCATCCACCCAGCCTAGGAGGCCCCTGCCTCCCTACGCTGGGGCAATGCCTGCGATCGCCGCCGTCCGCGGGGCCCTCCCGCGACACCGTTACCCCCAGCACGAGCTGACGGCCGCGCTCGCGCGCGTCGTCGGCCTGGACCCCGGCCGCACCGGGGTGCTGGAGCGGCTGCACGCCAACGCCGGTGTGGACACCCGGCACCTGGCACTGCCCCTGGAGGACTACGAGCAGGCGACCCGCGACTTCGGCACTGCCAACGACGCCTTCATCAAGGTCGGGACGGACCTGGCCGAGGAGGCGGTGACCGACGCCCTGGCCGCGGCCGGTCTTCGGCCCCAGGACGTGGACCTGGTCGTCTCCACCACGGTGACCGGCCTCGCGGTCCCGTCCCTGGAGGCTCGGCTGATGGCCCGGCTGCCGTTCCGGCCGGACCTGCGCCGGATGCCGCTGGTCGGGCTGGGCTGCGTGGGCGGCGCCGCCGGGGTGGCCCGGGTGCGGGAGTGGCTCGCCGGGGAGCCCGACGGGGTCGCGGTGCTGCTGGCCGTCGAGCTGTGCAGCCTGACCCTGCAGCAGGACGACGGTTCGACCGCCAACCTGGTGGCCAGCGGTCTCTTCGGTGACGGGGCGGCCGCCGTCGTCATGCTCGGGGACAGCGCCGCAGAGCGGCACACGCTGCCCGGGGGCGCCGCGCCGGTGCAGGTGGTGAGCAGCCGGAGCCGGATGTATGCCGACACCGCCGGGGCGATGGGGTGGGACGTGGGCGCCTCCGGCCTGCGCATCGTGCTCGGCACCGAGGTCCCGGACCTGGTCCGGGAGCACGTGCGGGAGGACGTCGACCAGCACCTGGGCCAGCACGGGCTGCGACGCGCCGACATCGGCTGGTGGGTGGCCCACCCGGGCGGGCCCAAGGTCCTGCAGGCGCTCGCCGCGACGCTGGAGGTGGACGACGAGGCGCTCGGGGTGACCTGGCGCTCGCTGCGTCGCATCGGCAACCTGTCCTCGGTCTCGGTGCTGCACGTGCTCGCCGACACCCTGGCCGACCACCCGCCCGCCCCCGGCAGCCACGGGCTGCTCATGGCGATGGGCCCGGGCTTCTGCCTGGAGACGGTGCTGCTGCGCGCCCCGGCGGCCCAGCCGGAGGGGGCCGGGTCGCAGCCGGAGGCGGCCGGGTGAGCAGCGAGCAGTGGTTCACCCTGCTGATCGGGCTGGTGGCCCTGGAGCGGGTCGCCGAGCTCGTCATCTCCACCCGCAACGCCCGGGCCGCTCTCGCCCGGGGTGGGGTGGAGTCCGGTCAGGGGCACTATCCGCCGATGGTCCTGCTGCACCTGGCCCTCCTGGCGGGTGCGCTGGCGGAGGTGTGGTGGCTGGACCGGTCCTGGGAGCCGGCCCTGGGCTGGAGCATGCTCGCCGTCGTGCTCCTCGCCCAGGGGCTGCGCTGGTGGTGCATCGCCGTCCTGGGCCCGGCCTGGAACACGCGGGTCATCGTCGTCCCGGGCGGCGAGCGGGTCGAGGGTGGCCCGTACCGCTGGCTGCGCCACCCGAACTACGTCGCCGTGGTGCTGGAGGGTCTCGCGCTGCCGCTCGTGCACGGGGCCTGGGTCACCGCCGTCGTCTTCACGCTCCTCAACGCCTGGCTGCTCACCGTGCGGACCCGTGTCGAGGACCGGGCCCTGCGGCAGCTCACCTGACGTGGGTCCCGACGTGGACCTGCTGGTCGTCGGCGGTGGCCCGGTCGGCCTGGTCACCGCACTGCGGGCCGCGGACGCCGGCCTGGCCGTCACGGTGGTCGAGCCCCGCCGCGGGCCCGTCGACAAGGCCTGCGGCGAGGGCCTGATGCCGGCCGCGCTGGACCGCCTCGGGCAGGTGGGGGTCGACCCGGACGGCCATGACCTCGCCGGCATCGTCTACACCGACGGCCGGCACCGGGTCCGCGCCCCGCTGACCCGGCCGGGCCGCGGCGTCCGTCGCACCGTGCTGCACGCCGCCCTGCTCGAGGCGGCGGAGCACGCGGGCGTGCAGGTGCGGCATACCCGGATGGTCGGGATCGAGCCCGGTGACGCCCGGGACCGGGCCAGGCCGGCGCGGGTCCGCACCGCGGACGGGCAGGCGCTCACGGCAGCTTTCGTGGTGGCCGCCGACGGGCTGCACTCCCCCACGCGCCGCGCCCTGGGCCTGGAGCGGCCGGCCCGTCCCGGGGCACGCCGGTTCGGGCTGCGTGCCCACTACGCCGTCGCGCCGTGGAGCGACGGGGTGGAGGTGCACTGGAGCCGGGACGCGGAGGCCTACGTCACCCCGGTTGCCGACGACCTGGTGGGCGTGGCCCTGCTCAGCCGGCCGCCCGGGCGGTTCGACGCGGGGTGGACGGACTTCCCGGCGCTCGCCGGGCGCCTCGCCGGGAGCGAGCCGGTCTCGGCCGTGCGGGGCGCCGGGCCGCTGCGCCAGCGGGTGCGGTCTACGGTCAGCGGCCGGGTCCTGCTCGTGGGTGACGCCGCGGGGTATGTCGACGCCCTCACCGGGGAGGGTCTGACCCTGGGCACCGCCCAGGCCTTCGCCGCCGTGGACGCCGTCCTGGCCGGCACACCCCTGGCGTACGCGCGTCGTGCGCCTGCCCTGGGGCGCCGGAGCACGCTGCTGACCCGCTCGCTGCTGGCCGCCTCGGGCCAGCGCACGGTCCGCCGGCTCGTCGTGCCGGCCGCGGCCCGGGTACCCGCCCTCTACCGGGGCGCCGTGCGCCAGCTCGCGGACGGGCGGTGAGGCTCAGCCGGCCCGCGCCTCGAGCACGCAGGCACCCAGCTCCTGCGCCGCCATGACGACATCAGGCGGAAGCACCGTCCCGGGCAGCCGCGCACCGACCGACTGGGCGGCTCGCCCACCCAGGGCCAGCGTCGTCTCGGCGGCGATCAGCCCCAGCGGCACCTCGGACCGCAGCAGCCAGCGCGGCTCGTCGCCGGAGATCACCACGAGCTCCGGACGGGCGATCCGCACGCCCCGTAGCAGGTCGTGCAGCGGGGTGCTCGCCCCGAAGAAGCGGATCTGCCAGCCCTGCTCCCACAGCAGCAGGCCGAGGGCGAGCAGCGGCAGGTCGTGCAGCTCTCGGGGCGGGCAGGCGAGCCAGGCCTGGGGCCCCTCGTCCACCGGTGGCCGGCGCAGGGAGTCCAGGTAGGAGCGGACCAGCTGCGTGGACAGGTGCTCCTGGGCCACGGTGACCTTACCGCGCGCCCACCCCTCGCCGAGCTGGCGCATGACCGGGATGACCAGCTCCCCCACCAGCCCCTGCAGGCCGGCCCGCTCCCGCTGCTCCTCCAGCACCCGCACGGCCCGCGCCTCGTCGAAGCCGACCAGCGCGGCATACAGCTCGGACTGGGCCGATGAGGAGGAGGTCACTGCCTGATTCTGGCACGGGCCCGTTCACGCGATCCTGCGCGCGATCGGGTCGCGCGATCGGGTCAGGCGATGCGGTCAGGCGATCGTCACGCCGACGAGGCCGGCTCCATCACTCCGCCGGGGAAGAGCCGCTCCCGCTCGGCCGCGACCACCTGCCGGGCCAGGTCCGCCTCGCTGACGTCATAGGCCTCCGGAGCAGCCTGGGCGGTCTCGCTGACCCGGGCGAACTGGTGGAAGATCTCGCTCTTGCCCGAGAGCAGCTCCACCATCCGCTCGTCGACGCTGTCCTCGGCGAGCAGCCGGTGGACCTGCACCGTCTCCAGCTGGCCCATCCGGCGGGCTCGGGCCACCGCCTGCCACTCGGTCGTGGGCTTGACCTGGGGCTCGCACAGGACGACGACGGACGCGGCCTGGATGTTCAGCCCTACCCCGCCGGCCTGGATCTGGGCGACCAGTGCGGCGCCGCCCTCGGCGCGACCGAAGTCGTCGACGATCCGCTGCCGCTCCGCGGCCGGCACCGACCCGGTGACCGGGCCGAAGACCGGCCCGGGCAGGGCCCGCGCCACCTGGTCGAGCACGTCGCGGAAGTAGGAGAAGACCAGCAGCCGGCGGCCGTTGTCCTCGGCCTCCTCCACCAGCTCGACCAGCCGCTGGAGCTTGGCCGAGTCGTCCCCGGCGGCGAAGGCGGCGCGGCGCATCGCCATGAAGTTGCCCTCGGCCACGGCGTCCCGGTAGGCCGTCTCATCGGCCGAGGACAGCTCGAGCCACTCGTCGACCTCGACCAGGTCGGGCAGCTCCACGAGCACGTCCTCCAGGTTGCGGCGCAGGTAGACCGGCGCGACCGCGCGCCGGAAGTCGGCGGCCGAGCGCTCGCGGCCCTGCAGACCCTCGCGCAGGTCGGGGCGCAGGTAGCCCACGAGCGCCTCGAACTCGGCCGTCCGGTTCTCCAGGGGCGTGCCGGTGAGCAGCATCACGTGCTGCGTCCGCGCCGCCAGCGCGCCCACCCGCTGCGACCGCTTCGCCTCCGGGTTCTTCACGTAGTGCGCCTCGTCGACGACGAGCCCGTCCAGCTCGAAGCCGTCAAGCTGCGGCCACACCAGACCCAGCGTCGTGTAGGTGGTCACCGCCACGCCACCCTCCGTCCGCCACCGCCCGAGGGCTTCGTCGCGGCCGTTCCCGTGCACCCTGCGGGCGGCCAGGTCCGTGCGCTGCCCGACCTCCCGGACCCAGTTGGTCACCACCGCAGCCGGGCACACGACGAGGAACCAGCGACCCCCCTCGGCCGCGTGGTGGGTCAGCACGGCCAGCGCCTCGATCGTCTTGCCCAGGCCCATCTCGTCCCCGATGAGCACCTTGCGCTGCACGAGCGCGAACCGGGCCGCGAAGCTCTGGTAGCCGCGCAGCGAGACACGCAGGAGGCTGGTGTCCAGATCCTGGGCGCGGACGGCCTCGACGACGTCGTCGGGCAGGTCGCCGTGGGTGCCGGTCTCCTCGACGAGGCCCAGCTCGGACAGCAGCGCGTAGTAGTCCGCCGGCCGGCGCAGGAAGTCGTCCCACGGGTCCTCGTCCCGGGCCTGGTGCAGCGCGGCCTGCAGGTCGTGGGCCTGCTCCAGCAGGGGCAGCGCGAGGGCCCGCAGGTCCCCCGCCGTGGGCCCGTCGCTGGCGACCGCGAGGTGGGTGGCGCCCTCCATTCGGTCCGCCAGCGGCTGCAGGGTCTGGGCCAGCGCGACCAGGTCGGCCGCCTTGGCCGCCTGCCGCACCACCTCCCAGGTATGCAGTGCCGTCAGCAGGCGGGCCGCCTGCGGGGTGCGGTCGTGCGGGTCGACGGTTACCGTGGCGTCGTCCTGGGCCAGCGCGCGCAGGGTCTCGGCGGCGCCGAGCATCCGCCGTGCCGTCAGCTCCCCCACGCCGTCGATGCGGGCCAGCCGGTTCCCCTGGCCCAGCGCCGCACCAACCGTCGTGATGCCGGCGTCGACGAGCGCGTTGACGCGCAGCCGCTCCCGGGTCGCCTCCCGGAGCCGGTCGACCGGCATCAGCGCCAGCAGCCGCGCCGCGGCGTCCGCCCGCACCGCCTCGCCGGCGTCGAGGGCGGCCTGCCTGGCGGCCGGCTCCTGGGCGATGACCGGGGCGACCAGGCGGACGGCCGCCGGCAGGGCCGACAGCTCTCCGACGGGCACTACGGCCTGCCGTCGCGGCGGTGCCGAGCGGCTGGCTGCGCCGGACTCCCCGGCCTGCTGCCCGGCGAGCTTCACGGCGCCCGGGCTGAGGTCCTGCCCGGGCGCGACGAGCTGGCCCACGAGCCCCAGCGCCGGGGAGAGCGCCTGCTCCAGCGCCACGGGCAACGCCGGCTCACGGCCCTGCGCCTCCATCTGGTCGAGCAGCCGGCCGACCTGCTCGCCGCCCCACAAGGCATACCCCTCCAGGAGCCGGCGCGCGACCGGCTCGGCCGCCTCGCGCTGCCGGGCGAGGGAGAAGACGCGGCGCAGCCCGCGCAGCACCCGCGTCTGGTCGACCGCCCGGGGCACCTCCTGGGCCAGGTCCCGGATCGCGGTCTCCTGCTCGGACGTCAGCCGGGTCAGCCCCGTGGCCGCGGCCAGCTGCCCCAACCGGTCTCCGTCCTCCGGTCCGAGCGGGAGCACGCGCCAGCTGAGCCCCGCGTGGCGCAGGCCCACGGCGGTGGAGAGCAGCCGCTGACGAGCTGCAGCAGCCTGGGACAGCGCCCGGTCCCGGTGGCCCAGCACCCGCCGGGCCCGCGGCGCGAGCCGCTCCCCCGCCTCGACCGCCTCGTGCAACCGGGCGCGGTCGATCGGCTCGCTCATGCCGACATCATGCCGACACCCCCGCGACATCGAGCCGAGGGGTGCGGATCGGGCCCGCGGTCCACCATGCTGGTCCGGTGAGCACACCAGCCCGCCTCGTCACCGACCGGGAGCGCCGGGCCCGCCTGGCCCGACGGCACGCCGTGCACCCCAGGCACCGGGTGCCCGACACCCTGGCCGCCACCCGCGCCATGACCGTGCTGCACGCGACCGACGCCTCCAGCGTCCACCTGTCGGTCCAGGCGCGCACCGAGGAGTCGGTCGTCGACGTCGAGCGCGCCCTGTACGAGGAGCGCACCGTCGTCAAGCAGCTCGCCATGCGGCGCACGCTCTTCGTCTTCCCCCGCGACCTGCTGCCCGCCGCCCTCGGCAGCGCCTCGGCCAGGGTGGCCGCCGAGCAGCGGCGTCTCGTCGCCCGCGACGTGGAGCAGTACGGCATCGCACCCCTCGGGGAGGGCGCGGCCTGGCTGGAGCAGGCGTGCGCCGCGGTCCTGGAGCACCTGGCCGGCGCCGGCCCCCGGACCGCCCGTCAGCTGCGGGAGGAGCTGCCGGCCCTGGCCGGGACCGTCACCTTCGCCCTGGACAAGAAGTACGGCGGCACGGTGCACATCGCGCCCCGGGTGCTCACCACCCTCGGTGCCGAGGGACGGATCGTGCGCGGCCCCAACGACGTGCACTGGCGCACCTCACGGCCCACCTGGACGTTGACGACCGACTGGCTCGGTGGGACGGTCGCACCCGTCCCGCCGCGGGAGGGGTATGCCGAGCTCGTGCGCCGCTGGCTGCGCACCTTCGGGCCCGGCACCGTGGAGGACGTGCAGTGGTGGCTGGGCTCGACCAAGACGGCGGCCCGGACGGCCCTGGCCGACGTGGAGGCCGTGGAGGTCGCCCTGGAGCGGGACCGGACCGGGTGGCTGCTGCCGGACGACCTGGAGGAGGAGGCGGACGTCGAGCCCTGGGCCGCGCTGCTGCCCAGTCTCGACCCGACGACGATGGGGTGGAAGGAACGCCACTTCTACCTGGACCCGGGGCGCACGGCCTACCTCTTCGACAGCAACGGCAACGGCGGCACCACGGCCTGGTGGCACGGCCGCGTGGTCGGCGCCTGGGTCCAGGACCACGAGGGGGTGGTGCGCATCGTGCCTGCCCCCGATGTGGACCTGGGCAAGGACCTGGGCACCGACGCCCACGAGGCCCTCGACGCGGCGGCGGGCCGTCTGACGACCTGGCTGGACGGGACCGTCATCACCAACGTGTACAAGTCGGCGCTGATGAAGGGCGAGCCGCTGCCCTGAGCCAGGTCGCGGTCAGGGCGGCGGTCGCCCGTGCGTCACCAGCCGGCCCGGCGAGCGCCAGTCGGGCAGCTCCACCACCGCCAGCGCGGAGGTCTTCATCTCCGGGCGCTGCCCGGTGAGCAGCTCCAGCATCTCCTCGCACGCCGGGTTGTGGCCGACCAGCACCACCCCCCGCTCCTCGCGCAGGGAGCGCACGAGGCCCAGCAGCTCCAGCCCGTCGAAGGTGTAGGCCCGCCCCTCGGTGCGCACCGGGGGCGGTTCGGAGAGCTCGGCCGACGCGAGCGTCCACGCCGTGCTGGCCCGCTCGGCCGGCGAGACCAGCGCGACGTCGAAGGCACCTCCGTGGTGCTCCAGCCACCGGCCCGCCTCGGCGGCCTGACGGCGGCCGCGCTCGGTGAGCGGTCGGTCCTGGTCGCTGGCGTTGACGGACCAGTCCGACTTGCCGTGCCGCATGACCACCAGCGTGCGGGTCACCCGCCCCCGCTTCCCGCGCCGTCGGTGTCGTCGGTGTCGTCGGTGTCGTGAGTGCCGTCAGTGCCGTCAGTGCCGTCGCTGACCTCCGCAGCCAGCTCCTGGGCCTGCACCGCCAGGCCCAGGTCCAGCCCCCAGTGCCGCAGCACCCGGGTCAGCGCTTCGGCCAGCTCGCCCGACACCAGCTCGCGCACCTGCGCCTCGTCGGCGTCCACGAGCGGTGCACCGGCACCACGCGCGTGCAGGACCCAGGCAGCGATCGCGCGCAGGCCGCCGTCCAGCTCCCCGTCGGCGGCGTTCGCGCCGGCCTCGCTGCCGGCCCGCAGCGCCGGCACGATGCGGACCGGGAGCTTCTGCGAGCCGTCGGCCGCGATCTGGGCCAGCAGGTGCTTGATCGCGGGGTTGGCGAACCGCTCGGCGAGGGCCTCGGCATACTCGCGCAGCTCCGGCTCCGGTCGGCTCAGGTGCGGGATGGCCACCTCCCACCACTGGCGTACCCACGCCTCGACGACCTCGTCGGCCATCGCCGCGGCCACCGTCTGGTGGCCGCGGAGGGGGCCGGCGTAGGCCAGGAGCGAGTGCGCCCCGTTGAGCAGCCACAGCTTGCGGGTCTCGAACGGGCGCACGTCGTCGGTGAGGACGGCCCCGGCCTCCTCCCAGGCCGGGCGGCCCGCGACGAACTCGCCGGCCAGGTCCCACTCCGCGAACGGCTCGGTCACCACGACGGCCGGGTCGGCGACGCCGGTGAGCTCCTCGGCCCGCTGCTCATCCTCCGGCGTCGGCCGCGGGGTGATGCGGTCCACCGCGGTGGTGACGAAGCCGACGTGCTCCTCCGCCCACGCCGCCAGCTGCGGGTCCAGCTCACGCGCCGCGCCGAGGACGACCCCGCGCGCGACGGCGCCGTTGCCGGGCAGGTTGTCGCACGGCACGATCGTCAGCCCGCCCGCCCCGGCCGCCCGCCGGGCGGCCAGCCCGCTGGCGACCTTCACCGGCATCGTGGTCAGGGCGCCACGGTCGCCGGAGCGCCACGCCTGCAGGTCCGCCTGCACCTCGGCGTCCTGCAGGTCGAGGCCGCCGTCGGTCCCGGCGCGGTAGCCCGCCTCGGTCACCGTCGTGGTCAGGATCGCCACCTCAGGAGCGGCCAGCCAGCGGTGCCAGGCGTCCAGGTCGGTCCCGGGCCAGGCCTCCACCACGCTCTCGATCACCTCGGCCTGGGGCCCGTCGGCGCCGTCGACCATCAGGGTGTAGAGCCCCTCCTGCGCGGACAGCTGCTCGGCCACCCCCCTCGAGCGTCCTGTGAAGGCGGCGATCCCCCACTGCTCCTCCACCGGGCGGCCGGTGTTGGCCCGGTGGGTGTACCACGCCTGGTGGGCGCGGAAGAAGTTACCCAGCCCGAGGTGCACCATGCGCACCGGCGGGGCCGGGCGGGTCCGGCTCAGTCGCGTGCTCACAGCCCGAACACCTCCCGCGGCTGGGTCGAGACGAGGTATGCGGCGGTCTCGTGAGCCTCCTCCTCGCTGAGCCGGTGCTGGGTGACCAGCTCGGCGAGGAAGCCGCAGTCCAGACGGCGGGCCATGTCGTGTCGCGCCGGGATGGACAGGAAGGCCCGGGTGTCGTCGATGAAGCCGGAGGTGCGGGTGAAGCCGGAGTACTCGGTCACCGCCGCCCGGAACCTCTTGATGGACTCCGGTGCGTCGATGAACCACCACGGCACGCCGATGCGCACGCTGGGGTAGAAGCCGGCCAGCGGGGCGAGCTCGCGCGAGAAGATGGTCTCGTCCATGGTGAACAGCACCAGGGTGAGGTTGGGGTGCGTGCCGTAGCGGGCCAGCGCGGGCTGCAGGGCCCGCGTGGCCTCCACGGAGACGGGGATGTCGGCACCCACGTCCGCGCCGTACCGGGCGAAGGTCCCCGGATGGTGGTTGCGGAAGACGGCCGGGTGGAAGGTCATCGTCAACCCGTCCTCGGTGGCCATCCGCACCATCTCGGCCACCATGTGCCGCCGCAGCCGGGCACCGTCCTCCGCGGAGATCTGCCCGGCGCGGGCCCGGGCGTAGAGCCGCTCGGCCTCGGCGTCCTCCAGCGGCTCGGTGCCCAGGTCGCGGTGGCTGTGGTCGGTGGAGACCGCTCCCCGCTCCTTGAAGAACGTCCGGCGGTTCTCCATCGCGGCGACCCACCCGGCATACGTCCCGGTGTCGGACCCGCTCACCTCGGCGAGCCGGTCGACGTCGTCGACCCACCCGGCGGCCGCCGGCTCGAGGTACTTGTCCGGGCGGAAGGTCGGCACCACCGTGCGGGTGAACGACCCGTCCTCGGCCAGGTGCCGGTGGTGCTCCAGGTCGTCGCACGGGTCGTCGGTGGTCGCCAGGAAGTCGATGTCGAACTGCTCCATCAGCGCCCGCGGCCGGGAGGACTCCCGACCGATCCAGTCGGCGACGGCGTCGTAGACCTGGTCGGCCGTCTCGGGCGACGGCACCACGTCCACGCCGAAGATCTCGACCAGCTGCTGCTCCAGCCACAGCCGCATCGGGGTCCCCCGGTAGGCGGGCCAGTGCTCGCACAGCAGCCGGAAGGCCCGGCGGGAGGCCTCCTCGGACAGGTCCCCCTGCCCCACCCCCAGGTCAGCCAGGTCCACACCGCTGGCGTGCATGATCCGGGTGACGTAGTGGTCGGGGGTGATGAGCAGCGAGGCCGGGTCCCGGAACGGCGTGTCCTGCGCCAGCCAGGCCGGCGGGACGTGCCCGTGCGGGGAGATGATCGGCAGGTCGGCCACGTGCTCGTAGAGCGACCTGGCCACCGCCCGGGTGCCCGGGTCGGCCGGGAGCAACCGGTCCGGGTGGAGGGACAGCGTCGCACCGGAGGTGGTCGGGTTGGTCGGGTTGGTCATGTTGGTCGGGTTGGTCATGGGGGTCACACCAGTCCTAGCACGGTGGGCAGCCACATCGACAGCTGCGGGACGAAGACGACGACGAACAGTCCGACGATGATCGCTGCCAGGAACCACAGCAGCTTGCCCGTCACCGGCTCGATGCGCAGCCCGGCGACCCGGGCACCGATGAAGAGGACGTTGCCCACCGGCGGGGTGATCACCCCGACGGAGAGGTTGTAGACGATGATCGCGCCGAAGTGGATCGGGTCGATGCCCATCGTGATGACGATCGGCAGGAAGATCGGGGTGAAGATCAGGATGGCGGGGGTCGGGTCCATGAAGGTGCCGACGGCCAGCAGGATGATCATCATGATGATGAGGATGGCCTGCGGGTTGGTGGTCAGCCCCAGCAGCAGGTCGGAGACGAACTCCGGGATCCGGGCGAAGGCCATCATGAAGGACAACGCCGAGGAGACCCCGACCAGCAGCATGACGATCGCGGTGGTGCGGGCCGACTCGGCCAGCACGCCGGGCAGCTTGGCGGCGGTCAGCTGGCGGTAGGCGAAGCCCAGCACCAGGCAGTAGACGACCGCGATGGCCGCCGACTCGGTGGGGGTGAACCAGCCGGCCAGGATGCCGCCGACCACGATGAAGATCATCAGCAGGGACGGCACCGCCCGCCACAGCACCAGCAGCGCCTGGCCGAGAGTGGGGCGCTCCCCCTGGTCGGCGACACCCCACCGCTTGTGCATGAACATCACCACGCCCAGGCAGGCGATGAGCCAGACCAGGCCCGGACCGACGCCCGCCATGAACAGCGCGGCGATCGAGGTGCTGCTCACCAGCGAGTAGACGATGAAGGTGTTGCTCGGGGGCAAGAGCATCCCGGCGGGGGCGGAGGCCACGTTGACCGCGGCGGCATACGCCCGGTTGTAGCCCTCCTCGCGCATCCTCGGCTGGGTCACGGTGCCGACCGCGGCCGCCGCGGCGACCGCCGCCCCGGAGACCGAGCCGAACAGCCCGTTGGCGACCACGTTGGTCGCGGCCAGGGAGGAGGGCAGGCGGCCGGTGAGCACCTTGGCCGCGTCGATGAGGCGGGCGGCGATCCCGCCGGTGTTCATCAACGCCCCGGCCAGCACGAAGAGGGGGATGGCCAGCAAGGGGAAGCTGTTGGTGCCGGTGAACATGCGCTGGGCGGTGAGGAAGACGGCCCGCTCGGGGCCGAGGAAGACGGCGGCGGCGGCCAGCGAGGACAGCCCGATCCCGACGGCGATGGGGAAGCCGAGGATGATCGAGACGACGATGCCCGCGAAGAGGACCAGGGCGGCGAGGGTGACGAGATCCATCAGAGGTTCACCTGGCCCCGCTCGGGCAGGTCCATCCGGACCTCGGCCTCGGCCGGGCGGTCGTCAGCGTCAACGTCCGCCGGGTACGGCGGTTCCTCGCCCCGCACCAGCTCGACGAGGTGGTAGGCCGCGAAGAAGGCGATGATCATGCCCGTCAGCGGCATCACCGTGTACATGAGGCCCACCGTGCCGGGCAGCGAGGACAGCTGCTGGTTCCAGGCGCCCGTGCTGGCGCGCAGCCCGCCCCAGACCAGCACCAGGCCGCTGAAGGCCAGGACGGACAGCTGGGCGAGGACGGCCGTGACCAGCTGACCCCTCAACGGCTGCTTGCGGACCAGGAAGTCCACGGCGATGTGGCCCTTCTCGGAGAAGACCAGTGCGCTGGCGAAGAAGCCCAGCCACACGAAGGTGTAGCGCGCCGCCTCCTCCGACCAGGTGCTGGCCGAGCCCAGCGTGCGGCTGACCACCTGCCACACCACGATGACGACGAGGGCGGCGAAGAGGACGATCGAGGCCCACTTCAGCACCTCGTCGAGGGTTCTCTTGACGACGGTCATGGCGTGCTCACTCCTCGGCCGCGGCGCGCGCGGCGTCGAACAGGGCCTGCTGGGCCGGGGTGGTCAGGAAGCGCTCCTGCAGCGGTTCGAGGGCCTGGGTGAAAGCCTGGTCGTCCACCTCGTGGATCTGCGCCCCACCGGCCCGGGCCTCCTCGACCGCCTCCTCGGTGGCCTCGGCCCACAGCTCCGCGTGCTCCAGGTATGCCGCCTCCCACTCCTCCAGGAAGGCCTGCTCGTCCTGCTGCTCCAGGCCGTCGAGGGTGTCGCTGTTGATGATGAGGTAGTCCAGGCCCACCAGGTGGTTGGTCAGCGACAGGTGAGGCGCCACCTCGAAGTGCTTCTGGGTGACGTAGGAGACCTCGTTGTTCTCGGCCCCGTCCAGCACGCCGGACTGCATCGCGGTGTAGACCTCGCCGTACGCCATCGGCGTCGCGGACCCGCCCATGGCGTTGATCATCGCCAGGTGCAGGGGGCTCTCCTGCACGCGGATCTTCAGGCCCGCCATGTCCGCCGGCTCGGTCACCGGCCGGGAGGTGTAGAGGTGGCGCGAGCCCTGGGTGAGGCCGCCGAGGACGGTGAAGTTCTCGCTGTCCTCGAGCGAGGTGTAGAGGTCGCCGACGATCGCGGGGTCGTTGACGACCGTCAGCTGGTGCTCGACGTCGTCGAAGACCCGCGGCATGTTGAACACCACGAAGTCGGGGTGCAGGTTCTCCAGCTGCGTGCCCGAGACGATCGCCAGGGCGATGATGTCGTCGGAGACCAGCTGCAGCGCCTCGGCCTGGGCGCCGAGCGTCTCGTTGGCGTAGACGTCGATGAACACCCGGCCGTCCGTGCGCTCCTCGAGCCGGTCGCTGAAGTTCTGCAGCGCGACGTAGCTCGGGTGGCCTTCGGCCTGGTTCAGGGCCAGGCGCAGGATGGCGCGGTCCTGACCGCCGGCCGCCGTCTCGCCCCCGCACGCGGAGAGGGTGAGCGTGAGCGCCGCAGCGAGCGCGAACGCCCCTCCGGCTGGTGTGATCCGCACTGCTGTGCCGCCTTTCGTCGATGGGTCAGCCCGCGGCTCCGGCGACCTGACCGTCCGGCCATCCTGGCAACTCGGACGGCTCCGTAGCACGCTGTTGCCAACTGTTGCCGTCGGTTGCGGACTGTCTTCGGCCGTCGCCACGCCCGGCAGGCGCACCAGGCCTAGGGTGAGAACATGAGCTCCACCGACCCGATCCCCTGCCGCCTCGTCGGCGGTCCGCACGAGCAGGTCAGCGACGACCAGCTGGACGCCCTCGTCGTCGAGCAGGTGGCGCGGCTGGGCGACAGCCTCAGCGGTCGCGACGTCGTCCTCGTCGTGCCGGACCACACGCGTTCGTGCCCCCTGCCGCTGCTGGTGGGGACGCTGCACCGGCACCTGTCGCCGATCGTCGGCTCGCTCACCGCGGTCATCGCCCTGGGCACCCACTCCTACATGGAGCCCGAGGAGATCGACCGGCACTTCGGGGTGGGCGGGCCCGGCCAGCCCGAGAGCCTGGAGGCTGCCTACCCGGGCCTGCGGGTGGTCAACCACGAGTGGGCAGACCCGGACATGCTGGTGCAGGTGGGCACCATCCCCGCCGCCCGCATCGCCGAGCTGTCCGAGGGCCGGCTCGAGGAGGACGCCCCCATCGTGATCAACCGGCACGTGGTCGAGTCGGACGTGGCGATCGTCGTGGGTCCGGTGTTCCCGCACGAGGTGGTGGGCATCTCCGGCGGCAACAAGTACTTCATCCCCGGCGTCTCCAGCCAGGCGTTCATCGACATGACGCACTGGGTCGGTGCGCTGATCACCTCCACCGAGATCATCGGCACGACCGGCATCACCCCGGTGCGGGCGATGATCAACGAGGGTGCCTCGATGATCCCGACCCTGCGCCTGGCGCTGTGCTGCGTGGTCCAGTCCGGCTCCGGCGAGCTCGAGGCGGCCGCCTTCGGCACGCCGGAGGACGCGTGGGAGCAGACGGCGGCGATCGCCTCGGCGACCCACGTCACCTGGCTGGATGAGCCCTTCCAACGGGTCATCGCCGTGATGCCGACCCGCTACGACGACATCTGGACGGCCGCCAAGGGTGGCTACAAGACCGAGCCGGCGATCGCTGACGGCGGCGAGGTCGTCATCTACGCCCCGCACGTCACGGAGGTCTCCGAGACCCACCCGGAGATCTACGAGATCGGCTACCACTGCCGGGACTACTTCCTGACCCAGTGGGAGAAGTTCAAGGACGTCCCCTGGGGGGTGCTGGCCCACTCCACGCACCTACGGGGGCAGGGCACCTACGACCCGGGGACGGGGGAGGAGCACCTGCGGATCTCGGTGACGCTGGCGACCGGCATCCCTCGCGAGACCTGCGAGCAGGTCAACCTGGGCTACCTGGACCCGGACACCATCGACCTGGAGGAGCTGGCGCAGGAGCCGGGCACCACCGTCATCCACAACGCCGGGGAGATCCTCTTCCGGCTCAGGACCTGACCGGCCCGGTCGACCCGCGCTCCACGAGCCGCACCGGCACCACCTGGGTCAGCTCGCGGCCGGTGGCCTCACCGGTCGCCTGGGCGATGACCGCCCGGGCCGCCGTCTCCCCCAGCACGGTGACCGGCTGCGCGACCGTGGTCAGGCCGGGCGTCACCAGCTCGGCGGGCAGGGTGTTGTCGAAGCCGACGACGCTGACCTCCCCCGGCACGTCCACGCCCAGCTCCCGCAGGCCGCGCAGCACCCCGATGCCGACCATGTCGTTGTAGGTCTGGACCGCGGTCAGCCCGCGGCGGACGATCTCCTGCGCCGCCGCACGTCCCCCGGCCATGGTCGGGGCCACCGGGCCCACCCGCACGTCGGTGAGCAGCAGCTCATGGCAGGCCTCCCGGACGGCCCGCCAGCGGGCACCGTCGGCCCACGACGCGGCAGGGCCGGCCACGTAGCCGATAGAGGTGTGGCCCAGCGAGGCGAGGTGCTCCACGGACCGCCGGATGCCGCGCGCGTTGTCCGGGTGCACGCACGGCAGGCCGGGCACCCGGCGGTTGACGACGACCAGCGGCACCTCGCGGGCCAGACCGCGCAGCTCCTTGTCCGAGAGCCGGGAGGAGGTGATGATGATGCCGTCCGACCCCGGCAGGTTGCGGCTGAGCACCTGCCGCTCGTGCGTGGAGGACTCCCGGCCGTCGGTCACCACGAGGCTGTAGTCGGCCGCCGCGGCCACGCGCTCGGCACCGCGGATGATGCCGAGGTAGTAGGGGTTGGTGATGTCGCTGACCACCAGGCAGATGACGTGGCTGCGGGAGCGCCCCGGCAGCCGGAACGGCACGTCCTGGCGGTAGCCCAGCCGCTCGGCGACCTCGTGCACCCGCGCCGCGGTCTGGCTGCTGACCCGCCCTGGCCGGGAGAACGTCCGGCTCACGGTGGACGGATGGACCCCCGCCTCCCGGGCGACGTCGTAGATCGTCACCGGGGTGGGGTCGGCAGCGGCACCGCTCATGCAGCCCACCGTAGTCTCGCGGCAACTTGTGGCAACCGGCAGCGTCAGGAGCGCCCCGGCGGACAGGATGAGAGGCAGGCACACCCCGTCCCCAGGAGGCACCCATGTCGAGCACCCACCCCGCCAACCCTGACCACCCTGCCCGCCCCGGGCGCGCACAGTCCGCGGCATCCGGCCCCGATCCGGAGCGCAGCGCGCAGCTGCCCGCCACCGGCAGCGCCCAGATCGGGGTCATCGGGATGGCGGTGATGGGGCGCAACCTGGCCCGCAACCTGGCCCGCAACGGGCACGCCGTCGCGATCTACAACCGCACCCAGTCCCGGGCCCAGGAGGTCATCGACCTGCACGGCACCGAAGGCACCTTCGTGCTGACCGGCGACCTGGAGGCGTTCGTCGACTCGCTGGCCCGGCCGCGGCAGATCATCATCATGGTCCAGGCCGGGGCGGGCACCGATGCGGTCATCGACTCCCTCGTCCCCCTGCTGCAGGAGGGGGACATCGTGGTGGACGGCGGCAACGCCCGCTACCAGGACACCCGCCGGCGCGAGGAGGCGCTGCGCGCGCACGGGCTGCACTTCGTCGGGGTCGGTATCTCCGGCGGTGAGGTCGGCGCCCTGGAGGGCCCCTCGATCATGCCGGGCGGCTCCGTCGAGTCCTACGCCGCGCTCGGCCCGATCCTGGAGAGCATCTCGGCGAAGGTGGACGGCGAGCCGTGCTGCACCCACATCGGCCCGGACGGCGCCGGCCACTTCGTCAAGATGGTGCACAACGGCATCGAGTATGCCGACATGCAGTTCATCTCCGAGGCCTACGACCTGCTCCGCGCGGCCGGGATGGAGCCGGCGGCGATGTCCCAGGTCTTCCGCTCCTGGAACGAGGGCGACCTGGACTCCTACCTCATCGAAGTGACCGCCGAGGTGCTTGCCCAGGACGATGCCCGCACCGGCGGCCCGCTGGTCGACTCCATCGTCGACGCCGCCGGGCAGAAGGGCACCGGCAGCTGGACGGTGCAGGCCGCCCTCGAGCTGGGGGTCCCGGTCAACGCGATCGCCGAGTCCGTCTTCGCCCGCTCCGCCTCCAGCCACCCCGAGCTGCGGGCCGCGGCCCAGCCGGCCCTCGCCGGACCGGACCGCGACCTCACGGCCTACCTGCAGACCCCTCAGGGCGGCGAGGGGCAGGGGCTGGACGCCTTCGTCGAGCAGGTGCGCCAGTCGCTGTGGGCGGCCAAGGTGGTCGCCTACGCGCAGGGCCTGCACCTGATCCGCGTCGCCTCGGACAGCTACGGGTGGGACGTCGACATCGCCGAGGTGGCGCGCATCTGGCGCGCCGGCTGCATCATCCGGGCCAGGCTGCTGGAGCGCATCCGCGGTGAGTATGCCGCCCAGCAGCTGACCACGCTGCTCGAGGCCCCCTCGATCCGGGACGGGCTGGAGCAGGCCCAGGACGGGTGGCGGCGCGTGGTGGGCGTCGGCGCGGCCGCGGGCGTCCCGCTGCCGGGCTTCGGCGCCGCGCTGGCCTACTACGACACCCTGCGGGCCCCGCGTCTGCCCGCCGCCCTGGTGCAGGGACAGCGTGACTACTTCGGGGCCCACACGTATGGTCGGGTCGATGACGAGGGCAGCTTCCACACCGACTGGTCCGGGGACCGTTCCGAGCTCAAGATTGGCTCCTGAGCCGGTCCCGGCACACCTGCGCGCGCACGTCGACGCCTTCGCCCGGGCGGTGGACGGCGTGGGGCGGCTGGGCGTGGCCTACTCCGGTGGTGTCGACTCCTCGGTGCTCCTGGCGCTGGCGCTGCGCCTGCTCGGACCGGACCGCGTCCTGGCGGTGACCGGTGTGTCGGCCAGCCTGGCCGGCCGCGACCATGCCCGTGCCCGCGCCCAGGCAGAGGGCCTGGGTGCCCGCATGGTCGAAGTCCGGACCCGGGAGATGGACCGGGATGACTACCGACGCAACGGGGTCGACCGGTGCTACTTCTGCAAGGACGAGCTGTTCACGGTGATCTCTGCCGAGCTGGTGGCCGAGCACGGGCTGGACGCGGTGGCCTACGGCGAGAACGCCGACGACGCGCTGCGCCCCGACCGGCCCGGTTCCGGCGCCGCCACCGAGCACCGGGTGCTGCGGCCCCTGGCGGACGCCCGGATGGACAAGAAGACGGTGCGGGAGGTTGCCGCGTGGCTCGGGCTGCCGACGGCGCAGACCCCTGCCTCGCCGTGCCTGGCCTCGCGGATCCCCCACCACCAGGAGGTCACGCCGGAGAAGCTGGCCCAGGTCGAGGCGGCCGAGGACGCGGTGCTTGCACTCGGCATCCCCGAGGTGCGGGTGCGGCACCACGGCGACACCGCCAGGGTGGAGGTGCCGATGGCCCACCTGGAGACGTTGCTGGCCGCTCGGGAACCCCTCACCGCCCAGCTGCGGCAGATCGGTTTCGCCGAGGTCATCCTCGACCCGGGCGGGCTGCAGTCCGGCCGGTTCACCCTGGAAGCACTGGGACTCTCGGACGGGACCCGGTGAGAGAGCCGGTGAGCGACCCGAGCGACCCGAGCGACCCGAGCGACCCGAGCGACTCGGCGACGCACTTTGTGCGCGACCCGGAAGCGCGCGATCCCGACCTCGACCTCGACCTCGAGCGCGGACGGCGGCGGGGCTATCCCGAGGCGGTGCTCTGCGACGCCAAGACGCCCGACCAGGTGCGGCGGATCGCGCTGCGGTGGCGGGAGTCGGGCACCCCGGGGCCCGTGCTGTTCACCCGGGTCGACGCGGACCGGGCCGCCGCCGTCCTCGCCGAGCTGCCCGACGCCGCCCACGACGAGACCGCTCGCGTGGTGGCCTGGCCGGCCGAGCCGCCAGCGCCCAGCGGTGGACGGGTGATCGTCGTCGCGGCCGGCACCTCGGACCTGCCGGTAGCACGGGAGGCCGAGCTCACGGCGCGGCACCTGGGGCGGGAGACCAGGCTCATCGTCGACGTCGGGGTGGCCGGTCTGCACCGGATCCTTGCGCGGACGGAGGAGCTGCGGCACCCGGCGGTGCGGGCGATCGTGGTCGTGGCCGGGATGGACGGCGCCCTGCCCAGCGTGGTCGCCGGCCTGGTCGGCGTCCCCGTCGTCGCGGTGCCGACCTCCGTGGGCTACGGCGCCGCCTTCGGCGGGGTGGCGGCGCTGCTCACGATGCTGACCAGCTGCGCCCCTGGCGTGGCCGTGGTCAACATCGACAACGGCTACGGTGGCGGGCACCTGGCCGCGCAGATCGCGGCGGACCTCCCTCAGCCCTGAGCCGGCGGGTCGGTCGACCAGGCCGCCCCCGCGGCCGCAGCCTCCGCAGCCCGCAGCACCGCACGCAGCGGCTGGCCCGTGGCCTCCGCGACCATCCGGGCGTCCTCGAGCTCGGGCGTCGCGGTCACCACCTCACCCTCGCGCAGACCCAGCTTGACCCGCACGCTGCCCCCGGGGACCTCGACCCGCTCCCACCGGCGCCCCAGCGCCGCGCGGGTGACGAGATGCCAGCGCACCCCCAAGGACGGGGTATGCCGCACCAGCACCTCCACCAGACCGGCCCGCAGGTGCGGCTCGGCGAGGGCGTGGACGATGACGCCCGGCCGGCCCTTCTTCATGTGTACGGGCACCAGCCAGGCGTCCAGGGCCCCGGCCGCCAGGACGGTCTCGATCACGCTGGGCCACACGCGCGGGTCCAGGTCGTCCACGTTGGCCGCCAGCTCGACCAGGGTCTGCTCATGGTCGTGCTCCGAGCCTTCCTGCCCCGAGCCAGCGGGCCGCTCCCCCTCCTGCCCGTTCCCTCGCTCGCTCCCGTGCTCGCTCCAGTGCTCGCCCCATGGTCGGCTCTCGAGTCCGCCGTCGCGGTGCCGATGCGCTCCGTCGACGTCCTCGTGCAGGACGACCCGCACCACGTTGGCGCGGCCGGCGGTGTCGCGCCCACCTGCGCCGACGCCGACCGCCTGCACCCTCCCGGCCGGCGTCGGCGCCACGTGCGGCGCCAGGGCGACCATCATCGCCACCCCGGTGGGCGTCGCGCACTCCCCCACCAGCCCGTCGTCCGGTGCGGCCGTCAGCGGCCCGTCCGCCAGGAGGCGCACCACCGCCGGTACGGGCACCGGCATCCGGCCGTGGGCGGTGTCGACCGTGCCCGAGCCGAGCCCCACCGGCGTCGCGCTGGTGCGGGTCACCCCCAGGTCGTGCACGGCCGCAGCGACCCCGACCACGTCGGCGATCGAGTCCCAGGCGCCGACCTCGTGGAAGCGCACCTCCTCCTCCGGGACCCCGTGCGCCGCGGACTCCGCCCTGGCCAGGGCGAGGAAGGCCGCATACGCGAGATCCCGGACCGGCTGGGCGAGCGCTGCGTCCCGCAGCAGCGCGGAGATCTCGGTCCAGGGTCGGTGGTGCCCGGCCGGCGCGTCGGGCGTGACGGTGCACCGGGTCGCGGCCAGCCCGGCCCTGCGCACGGGGGCCGTCTCGATGCGTACCTCCCCCGGCACGACTGCTGCCACTGCCGCCCGTACCACCTCGAGGTCGGCACCGGCCTCGAGCAGCGCCGCCAGCAGCATGTCACCCGCCACCCCGGCCGACGCGTCGATCCATAACGATGGCATCTGCCCACCCTATGCAACTCACCGATGCAACTCACCGATCCAACCCACAGGTGAGGACCACCTCGCACCTCCCTGCGACACGAGTTGGTCCGGGGTGCGGTGCGCAGGCACAATGACGCCCGGACGAGACGCCGGGCGGACCCGATCGCAGGCGGACGCCGGCACCTGAGCGGGAGAGGCTGTGAGTTGGTCCAGACCATTCCCGTGATCCGTCTTCTCGGGCACGCCTGGCCAGCCCTGGTGGCGGCCCTGGTTTCCGTCCTCGTCGGTCGGTTCGTCCCCACGGTCAGCCCGCTGCTGTGGTCCATGGTCCTGGGCATCGCGGTGGCCAACAGCCCGCTGATGCCGGAGCACGGCCTGAAGGGTCCGCAGAAGGCCGCGAAGACCCTGCTGCGTCTGGGCATCGTGGCGCTGGGCGCCCTGCTGTCGTGGTCGGCGCTGGCCGCGCTCGGTCTCACCGGGCTGCTCGTCATCGTGGTGACGGTGCTCTCCGTCTTCACCCTCACCTGCGTCATCGGGGACCGGCTCGGCCTCCCGCGGGGGCTGGTGACGATGACCGCGGCCGGGTTCTCCATCTGCGGCGCCGCGGCGATCGCCGCGGTGGAGGGCAGCATCCGGCGACGGGACGAGGACGTGGCCCTGGCGCTGGCCATGGTGACGATCTTCGGGACCGTGATGACCTTCGTCGTGCCCTGGCTCGGGGGTGCGCTGGGCCTGGGGGCGGAGGACGTGGGGATCTGGGTCGGCGCCAGCATCCACGAGGTGGCCCAGGTCGTCGTCGCGGCCTCGCTGGTGGGCGGCGCCGCCGGCGTCGCCCTCACCGCGGCCACCACCATCAAGCTGGGCCGGGTGGCCCTGCTCGTCCTGGCCTACCTCGGCGCCCTCCGCCGCGAGAGCAGCCGGTCGGAGGGCAGCGCTCGGGAGGGCAGCCCTCGCGGCGACCGGTCGGCCGTGCGCCTGCGGGACTTCGTGCCGTGGTTCCTGGTCGGCTTCGTGCTCATGGCGCTGGCCCGCTCGGTCGGGCTGCTCCCGGAGGCCGCCCTCGACCCCATCACCAGCCTGGGCACCTTCCTGCTCGCCGCCGGCATGTTCGGCCTGGGCCTGGACATCCGGGTCCGTCGGCTCTTCCCCCTGCCGCCGGCCGTGCTGGGGCTCTCGGCCGCGTCGACGGGCATCGCGCTGGTCGTCCCCCTGCTCCTGCTGCTGCTCCTGTAGCCGCCATGCACGACGAGGCCGCGGCGACGTCGTCCACCTCGAGCCGACCTGGGTCAGAGGACGCGCTCGAAGAGGTGGAACCGGCTCAGGTCGGTCCCCTCGTAGCGCACGGTGTGCACCCCCAGGTCGGTGAAGCCGTGGCGGGTGTACAGCTCGCGGGCCGGGAGGTTCTCGACGTAGGCGTCCAGCCGGACCGTCCGGCAGCCCTTCTGCCGTGCGAGGTCGAGCGAGGCCTCGACAAGGAAGCTGGCTACCCCCCGACGGAGGAAGTCGGGGGCGACACCGAGCACGTGCACCACGAGCACCTCCTCGGTGCCCGCCTCGATCGCCCAGGGCGCTGCCCCGTAGGCCTCAGGCGCCTGGTGGTCGAGCACCACCGCGCCGGCGACCCGCTCCGCGGCGGGGTCGCCGCGCTGCGTGACGGCGACGTACAGGTCACCGGCCCGGACCCACTGCTCCACCTGGTGCGGGGTCGGGTGGTTCTCGGTGTGCCAGTGCGGGAAGTCCACCGTCACCGCCAGGTGGTCGATGATCTGCCGGTAGACCGTCTGGACGGCCTCGACGTCGGCCGGCCCGGCCCTGCTGAACGACAGGTCCATGCCTGCCCTACTTTCCTCGCTGCCTCCCTCGCTCCGTCGCACCCGCCCACTCTAGGAGCAGCCGGTGCGTGAGCCTCAGGCTCGCGGCAGCGCGCCTGCTGACCCAGACTGGGGCCATGCCACGACGTGTCCTCATCACTGGTGCCACCGGGGAGATCGGTCTGCTGCTCGCCGACCGGCTTCGCGACGACTACGACCTGGTGCAGCACGGCCGCACCCCGCGCACCGAGGAGCAGGAGGAGAGCCTGCAGGAGGCCGACCTCGAGGACTACGAGCAGGTCCGGGCGCTGATGGACGGGGTCGACACCGTCCTGCACCTCGCCGGGTCGGCCTCGCCGGAGTCCTCCTGGGAGGACGTGCTGGGCGCCAACATCATCGGCCTGCGCAACGTCCTCGAGGCGGCTCGAGAGGCGGGGGTCCGCCGGGTGGTCTTCGCCTCCAGCAACCACGCGATGGGGATGTACGACCGGCAGGAGCGGTGGCCGGTCTACCCCCACCACCTGCCTCGTGGCGACTCCCTCTACGGGGTCTCCAAGGCCTTCGGCGAGGTCCTGGGCCGGTTCTACCACGACGAGCACGGCCTGGACTTCATCGCCCTGCGCATCGGCTGGATGTCCGGCGACCCGACGCTGGCCGACGAGGACGTGCTGCGCGCGATGTGGCTCAGCCCCGACGACACCGAGCAGGTCTTCCGCCGCGCCATCGAGGCCGAGGTCACCTTCGGGCTCTACTACGCCATCTCCGACAACCCCAACCGGCGCTGGGACCTGACCAACACCATGCTCGAGCTCGGCTACCGCCCGCGGGACTCCTGGACCGAGCAGCCCGGCGAGCAGGAGGACGTCGTCGAGGGCGGCGCGTCGGTGCCGGACGACTGGCCGGCCGACTCCTGAACCAGGGCGGACCGCGAGCACCGAAGCATGCCCGCCGAGGGTGTGCCGCCCCGGCCGACGCGGCTCAGCGGAAGGCGGAGTGCCCGGTCAGCGCCTGGCCGATGATCAGCTGGTGCACCTCGGAGGTGCCCTCGTAGGTCAGCACCGACTCCAGGTTGTTGGCGTGGCGCAGGACCGGGTGCTCCAGCGTGATGCCTGCGGCCCCCATGACGGCGCGGCACTCGCGGGCGATCTTGATCGCCTCGCGGACGTTGTTGAGCTTGCCGAGCGAGATCTGGTCCGGGACCAGCGTGCCCTCGTCCTTGAGCCGTCCCAGGTGCAGCGCCAGCAGCATCGCCTTGCCCAGCTCCAGGCCCATGTCGGCCACCTTGGCCTGGGTGAGCTGGTACGCGGCCAGCGGCTTGTCGAAGATGTCCCGCTCCTGCGCGTAGCGGATGGTCGCCTCCAGGCTGTCGCGGGCGGCACCCACCGCGCCGAAGACGATGCCGAAGCGGGCCTCGTTGAGGCAGGACAGGGGACCCTTGAGGCCGCGCACCTCGGGGAAGACGGCGTCGGCGGGCAGCCGCACCCCGTCCAGGACCAGCTCGCTGGTGATCGACGCGCGCAGCGAGAGCTTCCTGGTGATCTCGGGGGCGGAGAAACCGGGGCTGTCGGTCGGGACGACGAAGCCCCGGACGCCCTCGTCGGTCTGCGCCCACACCACGGCCACGTCGGAGACCGAGCCGTTGGTGATCCACATCTTGGTGCCGGTGAGCACCCAGTCGCCGTTGCTGCCGTCGCGCACGGCGCGGGTCCGCATCCCTCCCGGGTTGGAGCCGAAGTCCGGCTCGGTCAGGCCGAAGCAGCCGATCGCCTCGCCGGTCGCCATCCGCGGCAACCACTGCTGCTTCTGCTCCTCCGAGCCCCACCGCCAGATCGCGAACATCGCCAGCGACCCCTGCACGCTGACCAGCGAGCGGATGCCGGAGTCGCCGGCCTCCAGCTCCAGACAGGCCAGCCCGTAGGCCGTCGCGCTGGTCCCGGCGCAGCCGTACCCCTCCAGGTGCATCCCCAGCAGGCCGAGGGCGCCCAGCTCCGGGGCGAGCTCGCGCACCGGCACGTGCCCGGCCTCGTACCACTCGGCGAGGTGCGGCTTGATCCGCTCGGTCACCAGCTCCCGCACGGTCCGCTGGATGTCGCGCTCCTCCTCGTCCACGAGGTGGTCGATCGCGAACAGGTCGAGGGGGGAAACAGCTGTCTTCGGTGCCATGGCGATACTCCCGGATCGGTGATACCTAACAATGTTCGGAAGATTACCGAACGATGTTAGGCTGAAGCAAACCCACCCCCTCCGCCCTGACCGACCGCCCAGCTGAGGAGAGCACGATGGCCCGGCCCCGCACCCCGGTGCTCACCCGTGAGCGGATCCGCGACGCCGCGCTGGCGCTCATCGACGAGGACGGCCTGGGCGCGGTGACGATGCGCCGGCTGGCCGAGCGGCTGGGGGTGCAGGCCGCCTCGCTCTACGGCCACTTCCCCACCAAGGACGACGTCCTGGACGCCGTCGCGAACGTGCTGGTGGCCGACGTCGACACCTCGGGGTTCGAGCACGGCTGGCGCGAGGGGCTGCTGACCTGGGGGCGTTCCTACCGCGCGGCGCTGCTGGCCCACCCCGGCGCCGTCCCGATCATCGCCTCGGGCGCCCAGCGGCGGGAGAGCTTCCTGGCCATGGCCGACGCGGTGCACGGCGGGCTGCTGGCCTCGGGCTGGGCGCCACGCCGGGCCACGGAGATCTCCGGGATGGTCAAGTACCTGGTCATCGGCTCCGCCTCCACCCCCTTCGCCTCCGGGTTCGCCGACGACGTGCAGGTGTACCTCGACCGTTACCCGCACCTGACCCAGGGCGCGCACCGGCTCCGGTCGGAGGCGTCCCGCATCGACGAGGACAGCTTCGAGCTCGGGCTGCGGTGCCTGGTCCGCGGCCTGGAGCCAGGGCCTGAAGGAGAGCAGAGATGAGACCCGACGTGACCGATCGCCAGCATGACCCCGGACCGCTCGCCGGCATCCGGGTGGCCGACTTCTCCCGGGTGCTCGCCGGCCCCTACGCCACCATGCTGATGGCCGACCTGGGCGCCGATGTGATCAAGGTGGAGCCGCCCTCGGGGGACGACACGCGGCAGTGGGCTCCCCCGCGGGACGCGACCGGCCGGGCCACCTACTTCGCGGCGGCCAACCGCAACAAGCGCTCGGTCGCCCTCGACCTGACCGACGAGGCGGACCATGCTCGGGCGCTGGAGCTGGCCACATCGGCGGACGTGGTGGTGGAGAACTTCCGCCCCGGGGTGATGGGCAGGTTCGGCCTCGACCACGCCAGCCTGTCCGCGGCCAACCCGCGCGTCGTGATGTGCTCGATCACCGGGTTCGGCTCCGGCCCGGGCGCGGGGCTGCCGGGCTACGACCTGCTCGTCCAGGCGATGGGCGGGCTGATGAGCATCACCGGCGACCCGGACGGCGAGCCGTCCAAGGTGGGCGTGGCCCTCGTCGACGTGGTCACCGGGCTGCACGCCTTGAGCGCGGTGCAGGCCGCGCTGCTGGAGCGCACCCGGTCGGGTCAGGGGCAGCATGTCGAGGTCAACCTGCTCTCCTCGCTCCTCTCCGGCCTGGTCAACCAGACCTCCGCCGCGGTGGGCACCGGCGTCTCCCCCGGCCGCTCCGGCAACGCCCACCCCTCGATCAGCCCCTACGAGCCGCTCCCCACCGGGGACGGGCAGCTGGTGGTGGCCGTCGGCAACGACCGACAGTTCCAGCGCCTCGTGCGGGTGCTGGGCGAGCCGGAGCTGGCCACGGACGACCGCTTCGCCACGAACGTGGCCCGGGTCGAGCATCGTGCCGCGCTGCGCGCGACCCTGGAACGGCTGCTGGCCGCCCGCTCGGCGCAGGACTGGGCCGGGGAGCTCTCGGCCGTCGGCGTGCCGGCGGGCCCGATCAACAGCATCGGCCAGGCGATAGAGCTGGCCGAGAGCCTGGGGCTGGACCCGGTCGTGCAGACCCGCTCCGGTGACCGCGTCAGCGCGCAGGTGTCCAACCCGATGCGCTTCTCCCGCACACCGGCGGCCTACCGCAGCGCGCCGCCGGACCTGGACGAGCACCGGGGTGCCTGGTGGAGGGACGCGGCCGAGGGCTGAGCCGCCCTCGTCCGAGCCGGCTCAGCCGCCGAGCCGGTCCAGGGCCGCCTCGAGCCGGGCGACCGTCGCGTCGACGTCGTCCAGCTTGTCCAGGCCGAAGAGCCCGAGGCGGACCGTCGACCAGTCCTCGCCCTCACCGCAGAAGAGCGGCACACCCGCCGCGACCTGCAGCCCCAGCGGCTTGAACGCCGCGCCGGACTGGATCTGCGGGTCGTCGGTGTGGACGACCACGACGGTGGGAGCGGCATACCCGGGCGCGGCCACCGAGGCGAAGCCGCGCTCCGCCAGCAGCGTCCGGACGCGCTCGCCCAGGTCGACCTGGGCCTTGCGCAGGGGCTCCAGGCCGCGCTCGACGGTCTCGCGGGCGAGCTCGGCGTTGCGGGCGATGGCATCGGTGGGCAGCGTGGCGCGGTACGGGGTGGACCCGTTGACGTAGGCGTCGCTGACGTCCAGCCAGGCGCGCAGGTCGAGCGCGAAGCTGGTGGAGGTGCCGGCCTCGACGGCGGCCCGGCCGCGCTCGCGCAGCAGGACGTAGCCGGTGCCGGGCGTCCCGCTCCAGCCCTTCTGCGGTGCGCTGACCAGCACGTCGATGTCGAGGTCCTCCATGTCCACCCACAGCGGCCCGGAGGCGATGCAGTCGAGCACGAAGACGCCGCCGGCGGCGTGCGTCGCGTCGGCGACGGCCCGCAGGTAGTCGTCGGGCAGCAGGATGCCCGAGGCGGTCTCGACGTGCGGCGCGAAGACGACGGCCGGACGGGTCCGCTCGATGGTGGCCACGACCTCCTCGATGGGGGCCGGCGCCCACGCGGCCTGTCGCGAGTCGTCCACCGGGGCGGCCTGGAGCACGGTCACGTCCGAGGTGACCGCGCCGACCTCGAGGATCTGCGACCACCGGTAGGAGAACAGTCCGTTGCGCAGGACCAGTACCGGCCTGCCGGTGGCCACCTGCCGTGCCACCGACTCCATCGCGTAGGAGCCACCGCCGGGCACCAACGCCACCGAGGAGGCGGAGTACGTGGTGCGCAGGTCCTCCAGGAGGCTCTGCATGATGCCCAGGAAGCGGGCGGACATGTGGTTGAGGGAGCGGTCGGTGAAGACGACCGAGAACTCCACCAGGCCGTCAGGGTCGATGTCAGGGCGCGGCAGCTGCATACCCCCAAGCCTGCCATGCCGCTCGGGTGAGCCTGGCCCCGCAGGGTCGCCGCCGGGGCCGTGTATACAGATCTGGTGCTGCGCTACCGCCTCTCTCCGCACGGCACACCTGCGGCGGCGAGCCTGTCTGCACGCCACGCCACGCTGTATACTTCGGTTGTATACAACCCGTGAGCACATCGCCGTGCGCAGGAGCCTGGGCACGGCGCCCGACGGACAGGAGAGTGGCATGAACCAGGCCGAGGCGTCGACCGGGCAGGGCACCGCGCCGGGCGGACCCCTGGAGGGGGTGCGCGTGGTCGAGATGGGGCAGCTGATCGCCGGGCCGTTCTGCGGACAGGTCCTGGGTGATCTCGGCGCCGAGGTGGTCAAGATCGAGGAGCCGCGCACCGGCGACCCGATGCGGCAGTGGGGCCAGGCACGGGTCGAGGGAGACTCGCTGTGGTGGTCGGTCCTGGGCCGCAACAAGAAGTCGGTGGCGCTCAACCTGCGCGACGAGCGGGGGCAGGAGCTCGCCAGGCAGCTCGTCACCACCGCGGACATCGTCATCGAGAACTTCCGCCCCGGCTCGCTGGAGAAGTGGGGGCTGGACTACGAGACCCTGTCCGCAGACAACCCCGGCCTGGTCATGGTCCGGGTCTCCGGCTTCGGGCAGACCGGCCCCTACGCCACCCGTCCGGGGTACGGCTCGATCGGTGAGGCGATGGGCGGGCTCCGGCACGTCGTCGGCGACCCCGCCCAGCCGCCCGCCCGGGTCGGGATCTCCCTCGGTGACAGCCTGGCCGGCGTGTTCGCCGCTCTCGGGGCGCTGGCCGCCCTGCACGAGCGCACCCGCAGCGGCCGCGGCCAGGTGGTGGACGCCTCGATCTACGAGTCGGTGCTGGGCGTGATGGAGGCCCTGGTGCCGGACTGGACGGTGGGAGGGGTGCAGCGGGAGCGCACCGGGGCGATCCTGCCCAAGATCGCCCCGAGCAACGTCTACCCGACCGCTGAGGGCCAGTGGGTCATCGTGGCCGCCAACCAGGACACGGTCTTCCGGCGGCTGAGCCAGGCGATGGGCGACCCCGGGCTCGCCGACGACGAGCGCTTCAGCACGCACGTCGCCCGCGGCGAGCGCCAGGCGGAGCTGGACGAGATGGTGGCCGAGTTCACCCTGCGGCATACCGCCGAGGAGCTGATCGACCTGCTCAACGAGCACGCCGTCCCGGTCGGCAAGATCTTCCGCGTCGCCGACATGCTGGTCGACCCCCAGTTCCGCGCCCGCGACTCGATCGTGGAGGTGGAACGGCAGGACCGGGAGCCGATCCACATGCAGAACGCCTTCCCCCGGCTCAGCCGCACCGACTCCCGGGTCCGCTGGACCGGCCCGCCACTGGGCCAGCACACCGACGAGGTGCTCCAGCAGGCCGGGGTCGCTCCCGACCGCCTCCCCGGGCTGCGCCAGGACGGGGTGATCCGCTGATGTGGGACCTGCCGGAGTCCGTCCGGGTCGTCGAGGTCGGGCTGCGGGACGGCCTGCAGGCGGTCCCCGAGCCGCTGCCGCTGGGGACCAAGCTGCAGATCGTGGACGACCTGATCGCCGCCGGTGTGCGGGAGATCGAGGTGTGCTCCTTCGCCCACCCGAAGGTCCTGCCGCAGCTGGCCGACGCCGAGGAGCTGCTCGCGCGGGTGCCGCGGGACCCTCAGCTCCGGTACCGCGGCCTGGTCCCCAACCTTCGCGGGGCCCAGCGCGCAGCCGAGTGCGAGCTCGACGAGATCACCGTCGTCGTCCCTGCCGAGGACGGCATGGCGCTGAAGAACCAGGGCAGGCGCACCGAGGAGCTGCTCGCCGACCTGCCCGCGATCGGCGAGGTGGCCCGGAGTGCGGGCCAGGAGCTGGTGGTGGCGGTGGCGTGCGCCTTCTTCTCCCCCTGCTACGGGGAGGTCTCGGCGGAGAGCCGGCACCGCGTCGTCGCGGCCGCGGCGGAGGCGGGGGCCAGCGGGGTCTACCTGGCCACGACCACCGGCCAGGAGCACCCGCGGGAGCTGTACGAGGGGATCCGCGCCGTCCACGACGCTTTTCCCGGTCTGTCCGTGGGTGCCCACCTGCACAACCGCAACGGGTTCGCGCCGGCAAACGCGCTGGCCGCGCTCTCCGCAGGCGCGGCCTGGCTGGAGACCTCGTTCGCCGCGCTCGGTGGCGACATGTGGTTCCCCGGGGACCCGGCGGTGCTGGGCAACATGGCCACCGAGGACCTCATCCACCTGCTGGACGGTATGGGGATCCGCACCGGGATCGACCTGGAGGCGGTCCGCGCGATCGCCGAGCAGGTGTATGACGTGACCGGCTTCCCGCGCAGCTCGTTCGTCTCGCGCGGGGGCACGCGGGCGGACCTCGCGGCCGCCGTGTGGCCCGATCCTGTGTGAGGGCGTGGCTGAGGTAAGGCCTGCCAGCCGCCGCCCCGTCTGCGGGCAGCGTGCGGGCTGCCGCCGCCCCGCTGGCTAGGCTCGTCCGGTGAGCGTCTCCGAGAACCGTCCGGGTCAGGGCGACGACCAGGACCGTCTCCCCGACGCGGAAGCCGGACCTCTGGGCTGGCTGGAGCTGACCATCGAGCTCGTGCGGGACCGCTCGCACTCCTCGTGGATGCTGCTGCGCGACGACGAGCTGCTGGAGACGGTCCGCGGCAAGGCCCTGGTGGCGGCCTACCTGCCGGGCGAGGTGCTGGCCACGCCGGACGTGGTCCAGCTGCGGCTCGCGGTCTCCCCCGACGGCAGGGTCGCGGTCGCACCCGACGGCGGCCCGCCGCAGCCCGGTGACCCGGTGGAGGAGTTCGTGCCCGCCCTGCTGGACGAGCTGCGGACCGTGGCCTTCATCCCGCCGGAGGACAAGGTGGGACCTCCCTGGCTGCCGGTCGAGGAGATCGTGACGGAGGCCAAGACCCCCGGCCAGGACAGCCGCGTCGTCTACTGCTACCGCGGCGACGACGTGGCCACCGCCACCGCCTTCGCGCGCGACCTGGAGGCCCCGATGACAGTCTACCGCCAGGACGGCTGGGTGGTGGCCGCGACCGGCCACGGACCCAGCATGCTGCTGGCCGCCCCGCCGCACCGGCTGACCGGGGCCTACCCCTTCGCCGTGGTGGGCCGGCGGGGCGCCAGCCGGGAGTTCGCCTACGTCGAGCGGCCCAGGGACAAGGGCCTGAGCGTGCGTGCGGAATGGACCCCGCACCTACGGCCCGTCGCCCTGGCGGGTGCGCACCCGGACACCCTGGAGCTGACCGAGTGGCTGGCCGGCCCCCGCACGTGGGAGGCCCGTGCCCGCGCCACCGGTCGGCTCGAACCCCCTCCCGAGCCCGACCTTCCGGACGGGATGACTGCGGAGCAGCACGTCACCATCGAGCGCTGGATGGCCGAACCCCACGACGCCTCCGACTTCCTGGTCGAGACCGCCGCCAGCTTCGGGGTGCCGGCGGTGGCAGCCCGCCTGGCGGAGGCCCGTCCCGGCGACGCCGACCCAGAGGGCGGCAAGGTCGTCGAGCCGTCCAGCGGGATGCGCTTCCTGGCCGACTCCCTCGCCGAGCAGGACACCGAGCCCACCGGCCGCCTGCCCTGGGCCGCCCTGGAGCGGACGCTCTGGCGACAGCCCGTGCTGGGCATGCTTCTCGGCGCGGGCGAGCTGGTGGTGGCGGTCGTGCTCGTCGGCCTGCTCCTGGCCGGCCTGCTCGCCGGCTGGTGGGTCTGGGTGCTGGCGGTCGTCTTCGCCCTGGGTGGGCTGGCCCACCTGGTGCCCGCCGTCTTCCGGTGGCGGACCCGGCGGGGCGAGCCGGAACCCGACTGACGCGCCTGACCGGCGCGGGACATCTGTGCTGGTAGACTGGCTGGTAGCGCCCCGCACCGTCTCACCTCGGGGCGCTCGATCATGACCGGCCACTCCGCGCCGTCGCACGGCATACCTGCCGGCGGGCGGGCGGATACGAAGGTGACCGACAAGGTCGCGCCCCCGCCGGGGATGCGCGCCGGGTGAGACTCCGCAACGTCTCGAAAGTTTCTCTGTGCCCCACAGCTTCGCCGACCTCGGCGTGCCCACCCTCCTGGTCGACACCCTGGCTCGTCAGGACATCACCGTCCCCACCCCCATCCAGGCCGCGACCCTGCCGGACTCCCTGGCCGGTCGCGACGTCCTCGGCCGGGGGCGTACCGGCTCGGGCAAGACCTTCGCCTTCCTGCTGCCGATCGTCACCCGCCTGCTCGGCGACCCGGGGGCCGCCCGCCGCCGCGGCCGTGCGCCCCGCGCCCTGGTCCTGGCGCCGACCCGTGAGCTGGCCCGCCAGATCGATGAGGCGCTCGCTGCGCTGGCCCGGGCCGCGGGCGTGACCTCGCTGACCATCTTCGGCGGCGTCAACCAGAACCCGCAGGTCCGCGCCCTCCAGGCCGGCGTCGACGTGCTCGTCGCCACCCCGGGCCGGCTCGAGGACCTCATCGGGCAGGGCCACATCGACCTGGGCCAGATCGAGGTCACCGTCCTGGACGAGGCCGACCACATGTCCGACCTGGGCTTCCTGCCGGCCGTCAAGCGGCTGCTGGACGCGACCCCGCGCGGCAGCCAGCGGATGCTCTTCTCCGCGACGCTGGACAAGGCGGTCGACGTGGTGGCCAAGCGCTACCTGCACCAGCCGGTCACCCACCACGCCGACTCCGCGCAGTCGCCCGTCGCCAAGATGGACCACCACGTCCTGCACATCGGCACCGACGACCGGCTCGGCGTGCTCACCGACCTGGGCTCAGCCCCCGGCCGCACCGTGGTCTTCACCCGCACCAAGCACGGCGCGAAGAAGCTGGCCAAGCAGCTCAACGCCGCCGGGGTCCGCGCCGTCGAGCTGCACGGCAACCTCGCGCAGAACGCCCGCGTGCGCAACCTCGACGCCTTCCAGTCCGGTGCGGCCACCACACTCGTCGCGACCGACATCGCCGCCCGAGGCATCCACGTCGACGACGTCGCCCTCGTGGTGCACGCCGACCCGCCCGTCGAGCACAAGGCCTACCTGCACCGCTCGGGCCGCACCGCCCGGGCCGGTGCCGCGGGCACCGTGGTCACGCTGATGACCGACGCGCAGGTCTCCGACGTGCGCTCCCTGACCCGGGCCGCGGGCATCAAGCCCACGGTCACCAGGGCCGGGACCGGTCACCCGGTCCTGAAGCAGCTCGCGCCGGGTGAGCGCGTGCTGGTGCCCGGCGGTATGCCGCAGCCTGCGACCGTCGGCGCCTCTGCCGGCTCCGGTCGGCCGGGCGGTGGCGGCCGGTCCGGCGGCCAGGGCCGGCGCTCGGGCGGTGGCCAGCACTCCGGTGGTGGTCAGCGGTCCAGCGGCGGTCAGCGCTCCGCCGGTGGTCGCCGTTCTGGTGGCCCGGACGCCCAGCGTGCCGGCGGCCAGGGCGGTCGCGGCACCGGTGGGCAGCGCTCAGCCGGTGGCCAGGGTGGCCGCCGCTCCGGCGGGTCGACCCGCAACGGACAGCGTTCCGGCGGCTCGGTCGTCGCCTTCTCCACCTCATCCTCCGGCCGCGGTCGCGGCTGACCCGACCCCCGTCGGGCCGCCGGCTGACCTGCCCTCGGGCGGCGTCAGCTGGCGGCTCGTCGGCCCTGGACGTCCGCCAGCGCGTCGGCCGCGCGGATCAGACTCAGGTGGCTGAACGCCTGGGGGAAGTTGCCGGCCAGTCGACCCGACTCGGGGTCGTACTCCTCCGAGAGCAGACCCAGGTCGCTGGCGTAGCTGACCAGCTGAGCCATCAGGGAGCGTGCGTCGTCCAGGCGCCCCGAGCAGGCATACTGCTCCACCAGCCAGAAGCAGCAGATGAGGAAGGGGTACTCCTCACCCTCCAACCCGTCCATGCCGGCCTCGGTGCGGTAACGGTGCACGAGCCCGTGCTCGTCCACCAGGTCCTGCTCGATCGCGGCGACGGTGCCGAGCATCCGCTCGTCGTCATAGTCGATGAAGCCGGTATGCGGCAGCTGCAGCAGTGAGGCGTCAACCTCCGCGCCGTCATAGGTCTGCAGGAAGGTGTTCCGGTCCTGGTCGAAGCCTTCGGCCAGGATCTCCTCACGCAACTGGTCCCGCAGCTGAGCCCAGTGTTCCGCGTCCCCCTCGAGGCCGTGCTCCCGCACCGCCCGCACCCCTTCGTTGAACGCGGCCCACATCATCGCCCGGCCGTGGGTGAAGTGGTGGACGTCGCCCCGCATCTCCCAGATGCCGTGGTCCTTGATCTTCAGGTTCGCCTCGCAGTAGGCCAGCAGCCCGCGCTGCAGACCCCAGCTGTACTCGTCGTCCTCCACGCCGTGGTCGCGCAGCTTGGCCAGGGCCAGCATCACCTCGCCGGGGACGTCGGCCTGGTACTGGTCGGCGGCGCCGTTGCCGATCCGCACCGGGCGGGAACCCTCGTAGCCGTCAAGGTGGTCCAGCTCCTTCTCGTCCAGCTCGCGCTCGCCGCCCAGGCCGTACATGATCCGCAGCCGGTCGATGTCCCCCGCGACCGCCCGCAGGAGCCAGTCCCGCCACAGCTGGGCGCCTCCGGTGAAGCCGTGGTCGATCAGGACCTCGATGGTCAGTGCCGCATCCCGCAGCCAGGTGTACCGGTAGTCCCAGTTGCGGCTCCCGCCGAACTCCTCGGGCAACGACGTGGTGGGCGCGGCCACGATGCCGCCGGTCTGCCCGTGGGTCAACGCCCGCAGCACGAGCAGGGAACGGCTCACCAGGTCGGCATAGTCCCCCTGGACCTCGATCCGGGAGGCCCAGTCGTGCCAGAACTTGCGCGCCCGCTCCAGCGCGTCGGACGCGGGCGGCGGATGCGGGAGCTCCTCCCAGGAGTGGAACCAGGTCAGGTCCCAGGCGAGCTGCTCCCCCGCCGAGAGAGCGAAGGTGCCGCCGAGCCGCGGAGCCAGGCCACCGCCGGGGGTGTCCGCGCCCTGGGACTCGCCCTCGGACCGACTGTCGACGGCCCCCTCGTGATCCACCTGCGGGTGCAGGCAGGGACCGGTGAGCAGCAGACCGTCCGGTCCTGCCAGGCAGGACAGGCGGGCTCGGCCATGCTCGTCGTTCTCCAGCCGGCGGAACCACGGGGTGGCCCGGGCGTAGCTGAACCGGATCCGCAGGTCGTGCTCGACCTCCACCTCCCCCTCGAGACACTCGACCATGCGCACCAGGTCGCTGTGGTCGTCGGCAGGGGGCAGGAAGTCCAGCACCCGTGCCCGGCCGGAGGGCCCTCGCCATACCGTCTCCAGGACGAAGGTGGACGGCTCGTAGCGTCGGCTCTCCACCTCACCGTCGACCACGGACATCTGCCAACGGCCGTCGTCGGGACCGCCCAGGATCGCCGAGAAGACGGCAGGGCTGTCGAAACGGGGCTGGCACAGCCAGTCGATGCTGCCCTCCCGGGACACCAGAGGTCCCGTGCGCAGGTCGGACAGCAGGGCGTAGTCCTCCAGGTGAGTACTCATGCTCTCCATCGTGTCAGCCGCCGTCCGCCGCGTCCGGTCTGCCCCGCCCGGTCTGCCCCGCAACGGAGGTCGTCGGGCACGCCGGGTAGCGTCCGCTGCATGCACCTGCCCGAGTTCCTGCAGACCGACCGCCCGTTCGTGCCGCTCAACCTGGGCGGCAACCCGTTCGGGTGGACCGCTGACCAGGACGCGTCCTTCGCCGTGCTCGACCGCTTCGTGGCAGGTGGGGGCAGCTTCATCGACACCGCCGACGGCTACTCCGCGTGGGTGGACGGGCACACCGGCGGGGAGTCCGAGCGCATCATCGGGGCGTGGCTGGCCGAGCGCGGCCTGCGCGACCGGGTGCAGATCGCGACGAAGGTCTCCCGGAAGCCGGACCGTCTGGGGCTCGCCCGCCAGACCGTCCACACGGCCGTCGAGGAGTCCCGCGAGCGGCTCGGCGTCGAGGTGATCGACCTGTGCTACGCGCACGCCGACGACGAGACTGTGCCGCTCGAGGACCAGGTGGAGACCTTCCACGCGCTGGTCGAGGCCGGGCACATCCGCGCGGTCGGGCTGTCCAACTACAGCGCCGACCGGCTGCGGGGGTGGGTCGCCGCAGCGCACCGGCTCGGGCTGACGCCCCCGGCCGCCTTTCAGCCGCGCTACACGCTGGTGTCCCGCTCCGCCTACGAGCAGGAGCTCGCCCCGGTCGTGGCCGAGCTGGGCCTGGCCGTCTTCTCCTACCCCGCGCTGGCGTCGGGCTTCCTCACCGGCAAGTACCGCTCCCCGGAGGACTTCGAGGGCGCGGCCCGCGGCTCCGCCGCCCGGAGGTATGCCGAGGCCGGCGGCCTGCAGGTCGTGGACGCCCTCGTGCAGGTGGGGCAGCGGTACGACGTCGAGCCCGCGGCGGTGGTCATCGCCTGGCTGCTGGCCCACGGGATGACCGCCCCCATCGCCTCGGCCTCGCGCCCGGAACAGCTCGACCCGCTGCTGACGGGCACCACGCTGACGCTGACCGCGCAGGACCTGACCGAGCTCGACGAGGCGTCCGAGGGGTTCTGAACCCGGCGCCTGCCGGTAGCCTTTGACCTGTCATGGTTGACAGGTCGCGGCGCCGCACCGGCGCGACGCCGGACGTCTCGCGCAGGACGTTCGCCGCCGCGCTCTTCAGTGCGGTCCTGGCGGGGTGCTCCGCACGATCCCGACCCGCGAGCCTGACCGACGCCCTCCCACCGTCGGGCACCGCAGGGGCTCCCCGGCTCCCGCCGGGGGCGGGACGACGCTCCCTGCGCCCGCAGGTCAGCCTTCCTGAGGAGTTCCTGACGCCGCAGCGGCTGCTCATCCAGGGAGCCCAGGTGTTCGACGGCATGGACCTGGTCGGGCCCACGGACGTCTACCTGGAGGGTGGACGGATCCGCGGCACGGGGGTCCTCAGTCCCTCCCCCGGCATCCCGGTGCTGGACGCCACCGGGCTCACGCTCCTGCCCGGCCTCGTCGACTCCCACGTCCACGCCCACCAGCCACGGGAGGGGGCCGCGCATCTGGAGCAGCCCGCCCTGGTCTTCGGGGTGACCACGGAGCTCGACGTGTACAGCCCCCCTGACCCCGAGCGCGCTGCCGAGCTGGCCCGCACCGGACTGCCGGACCGGTCCGACATCATCACCGCGGGACACCTCGCCACGGTGCCCGGTGGGCACCCCGTGATCGACCGCCCCGGGCAGCTGGCCCTCCCCCGGCTGGAGGGGGTGGACGAGGTGGACGCCTGGGTGCAGAGCCGGTGGGAGGAGGGCTCTGAGTTCCTCACGATCGTCATCGACAGCCGCTCCGCGCCCCGGACCCTGGAGCCCGAGACGGTCAATGCGCTGGTGGAGTCGGCCCGTCGCCGTGGTCTCCTGACCGTGGCGCACGTCGGGACGCTGGCGGACACCGGCGTGGCCGTGGCCGCGGGGGTGGACGGCCTGGCCCACCCGCCCGCGGTCGACGCCCTGCCCGAGGCGCTGCTCGACACCATGGTCCAGCAGAACGTCTTCATGGTGAGCACGCTGGGCCGGCACTTCCGCGCGTCCGACAAGCCGGTCCTCGAGGACCCGGTGGTCGAGGTGCTCAGCGCCACCGCCCGGGCACGGCTGGCCAGCTCCGAGATCGCCGACCAGGACGAGTCCGCCGGGCGTCGGCGACGGGCCGCTCTGCTCGCTGCCCAGGCCCACGGTGTGCCCGTCGTGCTCGGGACGGACCACCCCGGGCCCGGCACCGTGGGCGGGCTGGGGCTGGTCGTGGAGATGGAGCTGCTGGTCGCGGGCGGTATGGCGCCCGTCGAGGCACTGCGGGCGGCCACCGCGGTGCCCGGTCGGGTCTGGGGGCTGGCCGACCGGACCCGGATCCAGCCCGGACTGCTCGCCGATCTCGTCCTCGTCGAGGGTGACCCCACGCAGGACATCACCGCCATGCGGCGGGCCGTGCGGACCTTTCGGCTCGGTCATCCCACCGAGGGGCCGGCGGCCTGAACCGGTCAGAGCCGGACGTCAGAGCCGGACGTTGATCTGCTTGACCTGGGTGAAGCCCTCGAGCATGCCCTCCAGGGAGAACTCACGGCCCACCCCGGACTGCTTCATCCCGCCGTAGGACTGGCCGACCTGCTGGCCACCGCCCTGGTTGACCTGCACCCAGCCGGAGTCGATGCGGTGTGCGGTGCGCAGTGCGGCACCGAGGTCCTGGCAGAAGACGAAGGCGGCCAGACCGTAGTGGGAGTCGTTGGCCATCCGCACGACCTCGTCCTCATCGCTCCAGCGGATGACGGACAGGACGGGCCCGAAGATCTCCTCGCGCGCGATGCGCCAGCCGTTGTCGACCCCGGTCAGGATCATGGGGGCGTGGTAGAACCCCGGCTCCCCCTCGGTCAGGGAGTCCCGGCCGTCATAGGCCACCTCCGCACCCTGCTGAGCCAGCCCGTCCTCGATGTAGCCCTGCACCCGCTGCCACTGCTTGGCGTTGATGATGCAGCCGATGTCGGACTGCTCGTCCCGGGGGTCACCCACCCGCAGCTGTGCCACGCGCTGGACGAGCTTGTCCAGGAACTCGTCGTGGATCGACTCGTGCAGGAAGAGACGGGAGCCGGTCGTGCACGACTGCGACTGCCGGGCGAACCGTGTCGCCAGCAGGACCTGCTCGACGACCTCGTCGGTGCAGGAGTCGGGGTAGACGATGCACGGGGACTTGCCGCCCAGCTCCAGGGAATAGTGCGCGAGGCGGCCTCCGGCCTTGGCCCCCACCCCGGCGCCGATCGCGGTAGACCCGGTGAACGAGACCTTGTCGACGCCCGCGTGCGCGACGAGTGCCTCACCGATCTCCGCGCCGTACCCCGTCACCACGTTGAGCACGCCCGCAGGCAGCACGTCCGAGATGATCTCGGCCATCCGCAGCACCGACAGCGGCGCGTCCTCGGCCGCCTTGACGACCGCGGTGTTTCCGGCGACCAGGAGGGCCGGCAGCTTGAAGGCGACGATCATCAGCGGGGAGTTCCACGGCAGGATCGCCGCGACCACCCCCAGCGGCTGCCGGCGCGTGTACTGCAGCTGGTCCGTCGCGGTCGGCAGGGTCACGCCCTTGACCTCACCGGCCAGCCCGGCGAAGTAGCGGAACGCGTCGACCAGCATGGTCGACTCGGGCCGGGCCTGGGTGCGGATCGCGTTGCCGGTGTCGATCGCGGTGAGCTGGGCCAGCTCCTCGGCCGCCTCCTCGATGAGGTCGGCAGCTGTCAGCAACGTCCGCGCCCGCTCGGGGAACGACAGCTCGGACCACGCGGGGAAGGCCCGACGTGCGGCGTCGACCGCCCGGTCAGCGTCGGCCGCGCGGGCCCGCGGCACGGTGGCGATGACCTGGTTGCGGTCGATCGGGGTGATCACGTCGATCCGCTCCCCCGCGACGGCCTCCACCCACTCTCCGCCGATGAGCATCCCCCAGTCCCTGGGGTCCTGCACCACCGTGTCGTTCGCCGTGTCGTTCGCCGTGTCGTTCGCCGTGTCGTTCGCCGTGTCGTTCGCCGTGTCCACCATCGGTGCGTCCTCCCGTGTCGCGTGTCCGTCGTTGTGCCGAGCGTATGCCAGCGGCCGCCCACCCGGAACGCTGGCGCCTCGCCGGATCGCAGACCCCCCGCGCTGGCAGGCCTGTGGGCCCGGCCGGTGGGCCGGGCTGCGGAGCGGGGTGGTCACAGGTGCCAGCGGACGTGGCCGCCGACGACTTCGCCAGCGATGTCGTGCAGGTGGACGTGGGTGTGGTGCTGCTCGCACAGCAGGGCCATCTTGTCGACGTCGGTGCGCCCGCCGCGGGACCACCACTGCAGGTGGTGGGTGTCGCACCACTGCGGCAGCCGGGTGCAGCCGGGGAAGGTGCAGTGCTCGTCCCTCACGACCAGGGCCTTGAACTGGCCCGGCGTGGCGAACCGGGCCGTGTCACCCAGGGCGAGGGGTTCGTTGCCCGGCCCTACCCACACGGGCGTCATCTCCGCACTGCACGCCAACCGGCCCGCATTCGCCTCACCGACGAGCACTCCGCCGGGGGTGCGCGACACCGGAGGGCTTGCCCTTGTCGGGATCGAAAGGGATGACCAGCAGCACCGCAGCCCGGGCGGTCGAGGGCGGAGCTCCGGGGTTCGACAGGCCACGGTTGATGACCGTCAGCAGCGCATCGAACCGGCGCTGGGCACCGGTGCGCGGGTCAGGGACGTCCGCACCGGTCTCGTCGGTCGTGGGGGCCGGTGCCGCCAGTCGTGAGGTGATGATGCCGTCCAGGACCGCGGCCGCAGCGTCGGGAGCGTCGATGGTGAACCGCGTCAGCCCTTCCCCGAGCACGCGGCGGGTGACCGAGCGCAGCTCTTCCGCGGTCTTCTCCGTCTCGGGCGGGTTGTCCAGCAGAGCGCGGATCAGCTCCGCGCACGCCCGCGCCAGGTGCGCATCGGTCAGGTCAGGGTTGCTCGCGGCGTCGGCCATGATCTGGACGTAGCCCTCGTGGTGGTCGACGTCCACGCACCTGGCGATCCGCGACAGGGTGCGCGCGACCAGGGCGCACCGGTGCAAGGGCGCGCCGCCGGTGAGCGCCACGTGCTTGAGCGGGCCGCCGGAAGGCAGCGAGATGCACTTGATGATCTGATGCACGGACGTGGAGTCCTGCGGCGGCAGCCAAGGGCAGCGGACCCGCAGCCAGTCCACCAGCGACAGGCCCTGCTCGGTGTGCAGGCCGCGCTCGTGCGCCTACAGGGCCAGCAGCACCAGCCGCGCATCCGCCTGGCCCCGCAGCCCGCCCAGCGCCTCGATCCCGGTCACGACCCCGGCATCCAGCACCCGCACCGACTCGTGCTCGGTCAACCCTGCCTGGGCCAGGCCACGCGCCGCCGTCGCCAGCCCCTGCGCCAACACCTCACCGGGCGGGTCCACCCCGCCTGCAGTGTCGGTCCCGCCTGCAGTGTCGGTGTCAAGCAGGCCGGATGCGTCGTCGGGCGTGCCGGTGCCGTGCAGCTCGACGTCGGCGACCATCGCCCAGTAGGCCAGGTCCTCGTCGGTCACCGGCCGGGTCGGCATCACCATCGCTTCCTCAGCGACGGCGCCGAGCATCTCCTCCAGCTCCGCATCCCACGCGACAGGGTCGACTCCGACGGGGCGGCCTACCTCGTCCACGGCCCCACGCCGCACGGTCGCAGGCCCCACGTGCTGTGCACGGGGCCGCGGTCCGCACCCTCCCTGCAACGCCATACCTCACCCCACCACGCGCCACCGACAAACCCGCTGACCTGCACAGATGACTCCGGCCGTCGCTGCGCGCGGGCTCGAGGGGACCTCCCCTCCGGCCTTCCAGCCGTGCTCATCGGCTCACGGGATGACCGCCTCCACGCCACCCCGCTCCCACCGGCTGGGACGATCCCCGTCCGACCTGTCCATGACCACCACGGCTCGGCCCTGGATCTGCCCGGCGTCGAGCAGGTCGTAGGCGCGTGGTGCCTCCTCGAGCGAGAACCTGCGCGTCACCGTCCGCCGCACGTCGAAGGCGCCCTCGGCAGCAAGCCGCACCACCTCCGGCAGGTCGCGCCGGGTGCGGGCGCCGAAGCTGCCGGTGATCGACATACCGCGGCGCACCATGGGGGTGATCGGGATGGCGGCGGTGGCGGCGCCCGCGGCGATGCCGACGACGACGAGCTGCCCCCCTTCCCGCAGCAGGGAGAAACCCAGCTCGACCGTCTCCGGCCGCCCGAGAACCTCCAGGACCAGGTCGACACCCATCCCCCCGGTCGCGGCCAGGGCCGCCTCCTGGGCGTCGGTCGTGCGCGAGTTGATCACCACGTCGGCACCCAGGGCCTGCACCGCCGCGAGCTTGTCGTCGTCGACGTCCACGGCGATGATCGGCCCGGCACCCAGGTGGCGGGCCAGCTGAACAATGGCCGACCCCACCCCGCCGACGGCGACGACCGCGACGGACCTCCCCCGGATGTCCTCGTGCGCGCGGGCGAGGGCGCCGTACGCCGTGAAGGCCGCACAACCGAGCACCGCCGACTCCTCCAGGGGCAGCTCCTCCGGAAGGTGGGCCAGCGCCGTGACCGGGACGACCGCGAGCTCGGCGAGCCCTGCCATCGAGTACATCGACAGTCGCGACCCGTCCTGCCGGGTCAGCCGGGAGGTGCCGTCGAAGAGGTTGCCCTTGAGCCGGTTCTCGGCGAAGAAGGTTGCGCACATGTCGTCCCGGCCGGCCCGGCACTGGTCGCAGCGCCCGCAGGGCATGATGAACGCCCCCACGACGCGATCGCCCACCTCGAAGCCCTCGACCCCTTCCCCGAGAGCCTCGACGTGACCGGAGATCTCGTGGCCCAGGACGCCCGGGGCGGGGAACGCCACCTCGCCCTTGATCACGTGCAGGTCGGTGTGGCAGACACCGGACGCTGCCACCCGGACCAGGACCTCACCTGCCTGCGGTTGCGGCGTCGGGATCTCCTCGACGCTGAGCGCTTGACCCGGTCCGTCCCACACCACTGCTCGCATGCGCCACATCGTCGCACGCTGGACGGAGGACCGCCGTCAGACCCACATCGCGGCGTCCAGCCCGTCGCTGAAGCGCTCCGGCCGGCCCGGGATCCGCTCGGCCCGCCCGGCGACCACACGGACCGCCGTCCAGGCTGCCGCGGCGGCGTCCAGGACATCGTCGACGCCTCGGCGTCCCGCCGGCAGGTCGGCCGGCAGCCGGATGCCCTGCGCGGTGAGCAGGCCGATGCGCTCGCTGATGCCCTCGGGCGTCTTCTTGCGGGTATGCAGCGGCGCACCGGCCATCACCGCGAAGCTCAGCTCGGGGTGCGCCTCGACAACCGGGGGTCGGGCACGGCCGTGCGCTCCCAGGCCCGCCCCCTCCTGCGCTCCCCCCTGGTCCCCCTCGCCGACCTCCGTCCCCCTGACGTAGGCGTCCACGTCGAGGATCGCCGCCCGCAGGGCGTAGCTCTGCGCCGACAGGCTGCGCCCACCGGTCCGGGCCACGCTCACCTCCCGGGCCTGCGCATAGGTGTCGGCCGCGAGCGCCTCGCGGACCGGCGTGGGGAAGACCGAGCTGCCCCGGTGCCCCAACCGCTGACGCACGAGCACGTCGGCCTGGCGGACCCCGGTGTCCGGCAGCCCTATCGGGATGTCCACCGCCACCAGAGCCACGGACGCCTGGGACCTGGCCCGCTCCACCAGGGTCCCGAGGTCCGCCGCGCTGACCAGGCGCGCCTGGCCGACGCCGGTGACCGGCAGCACGACCCCCACCCAGGTCCCCGCCTGCCGGTCCGCCCCCAGGACGACGGCGTCCCGGCCGTCGAGCGACCGTGCATCCTCGGCCCCGCTGCCCAGCAGGCGCACCACCTCCGCCACCGCCTCGGCGGGCGTGGTGGCGTGGACCGGCTCGCGCACCTCGTCCCCCGCGCCCGGCACCTCGTCGAAGAGGCGCAGACCGTCCACGAGCACCACGGGCACCCCTGTGCGTGCCGCCAGCGCGATCTCGCTGACCGTGCCCCAGCTGCTCCCGACCGCGATGATGGCGTTGCAGCTGCGCACCAGCAAGGCGTTGCGCATCTCGCCCAGGCCGGTCGGGACCGTCAGGCTGAGGTGCGGGTTGGCGTCTGCGCGGTCCGTGCCCGGCAGCAGCCCCAGGCTCAGGCCCCCGGCCTGCGCGCACCCCGCCGCGGCACCCGCCATCACCCCGCCCAGGCCGCCGGTGACGACGACCAGGCCGTGCCCGGCCAGCAGCCGCCCCACCTCGACGGCCTGCTCGACCTGCTCCGGCGTGGCCGCACCGGGACCGACCACACCCACATACCCCTGGGCTCGCACGCTGCTCAGTATGGGGCAGGGCTCACATCGGCGCGTCCGGCGGTCGGGTGGTGTACCGCGGCTCCCCCCGGCCACCGCCGTAGCCGAACGGCTGGGCCGGCGGCCGGGTCTCGAGGTCAGCCCGGAAGCCCCGCCGGGCCGCCATGATCAGCAGGGCGGAGACGACGAAGCTGGCCGAGGCGACGTACCAGGCGACCGAGAAGCCGAGCAGCGAGACCACCAGGCCGAGCGACGCCGGCCCCGTGGCACCGCCGAGGAAGGCCCCGGCCTGGATGACCGAGGAGGCCTGGGTGGGCGCGTCCCGGCCGAGCCGCGCGACGGCGTAGAGGATCAGGCCGGGCCAGGACCAGCCCACCGCGAAGGCGAGGAGGCCGAAGACGATCACGGCCCACGTCTGCGGCACGGCGCCGAGGAGCGCCAGGCAGACCGCCCCGCCCAGGATCATCCCCGCCACGACCGGCAGGTTGGCCCCGTGGCGACGGTCGGCCCGGTGCCCGGTGGCGATCCGCATCAGGACCGAGCTGGCCGAGCCGACGGCGAGGAGCACACCCGCCTCCTCGACCGTGAGACCGACCTCGTGCGCCCAGCTGGCCAGGTAGGAGCCCAGGAAGTTCGCCGGCGCGCTGGCGAAGGCCACCGCCGCGCCACAGAGCAGCAGGGGACCCCGCGGCGCGCGGTCCGGCTGGAGCGCGCCGACCGGACGCACCGTGGTGCCGACCCGGCGCGCCGGCCGGGTCGCCCCGACCAGCGCCACCGCCAGCCCGACGACGGCGATGATGATGAACGTGCTGCGCCAGCCGAGGAGCACGGTCGTGGTGGGCACGGCCAGGCCGCCGAACATGATCGCGACCGGCACCGCGCTCTGCTTGATCCCGAAGCCGAGCCCGCGCCGGTGGACCGGCAGCGCGGTGGCGACCGCAGCGTTCGCGGTGGTCTGGCAGGCCGCGTTGCCCATGCCCAGCACGGCCATCGCGAGCACGAGCGCCCACCAGCCCTGGACGACCGTGGCGACCAGCAGGCCACCCACCGCGACGAGCCCTCCGGCCACGACCAGCCCCACGCGGCGGCCCAGCCGGGTGAACACGCCGACACCGAGGATGGTGGACAGCGCCGCGACTCCGAAGAAGACGCTCACCGCCACCCCGAGCCGGGCCGGCCCGAAACCCAGGTCTCGCTGCATGAGCACCGCCTGGGCGCCGAGCAGGAACGGGGAGATGGAGCCGAGCACGGTCAGCCCGCTGGCCCCCAGCATCGTGCGCGCGGTGTCGCGGCGCGGCATACCCCTCCCCTTGCTCGTCCGACCCCGCCCCGAGGCGGATGCCCGCAGGTTACGGCACGGGTGGAGGGTACTCAGCCGAGCCTGGCGATGACCGTCTTGGTGGCGGTGTAGGCGTCGAGCGCCTCGTAGCCCTTCTCGCGGCCGTAGCCGGAGCGCTTGAACCCGCCGAACGGGTACTCCACCCCGCCGCCGGCACCGAAGGCGTTGATGTAGACCTGCCCGGCGACCACCCGGTGCGCCACCCTGTGCGCACGGGCGAAGTCGCGGGTCCACACGGCCGCCATCAGGCCGTACTCGGTGGCGTTGGCGATGCGGACCGCCTCGTCCTCGTCGGAGAACGTCATCGTGGCCAGGACGGGACCGAAGACCTCCTCCTGCGCGATCCGGTCCTGGGGGTCGACCCCGACGATGAGGGTCGGCTCGTAGAAGGCCCCCCGCTCGAAGCCGTCCGGGATCCCGCCACCGGCGACGATGTGCCCCGTCGCCTCGTCGACGAAGCTCTTCACCCGCTCCTGCTGCTTCGTGGAGACCAGCGGCCCCAGGTCCTGGTCCTCCACGCCGGGGCCGATCCGCACCGAGGCGAAGCTGCGGCGCAGCCGCTCGTGCAGCTCCTCGGCGATGTCCTCGTGCACGATCAGCCGGCTGCCGGCGGAGCAGGTCTGCCCGGCGTTGGCCAGGATGCCCTGGGTGATGTAGACGGTGGCCTCGTCGAGGTCTGCATCGGGGAAGACGACGTGCGGCGACTTGCCGCCCAGCTCGAGGGTGACGGGTATGACGCGCTGCGCCGCCGCTGCGGCGATCTCCTGGCCCACGGCGGTGGAGCCGACGAAGCCGAGGTGGGCCAGGTCGGGGTGGTGACTGAGCGCCACGCCGGTCACCCTGCCCACGCCCGGCACGACGTTGAACGCTCCTGCGGGCAGGCCGGCGCGGACCGCGAGCTCGGCGATCCGCACCGCGGTCCGGGGAGTCTCGTCACCGGGCTTGATCACCGCCGCGTTGCCGGTCGCGAGCGCCGGGGCGACCGCGCGGCCGAGCAGCTGCATGGGGTAGTTCCAGGCGAGGATGCTGCCGACCACACCGAGCGGCTCCCGCCGGGTGTAGACGTGCAGGTCGTCACCGACCGGGATCTGCAGGCCGTAGTAGGAGTCGATCGCCCGGCCGTAGAACCGGAAGTAGTGCGCGGTGACCGTCGCGTCGGTCCGCGCCTGCGTCAGCGGCTTGCCGGTGTCCTCGCTCTCGGCGCGGGCCAGCTCGTCCAGGTTGTCCAAGATGGCGTCGGAGATCCTCTCCAGGACCAGTGCCCACTCCTCCGGCGTGGTCGAGGCCCAGCCGGGCTGGGCGGCACGGGCGGCGGCGACCGCTCGGTCCACCTCCTCCGGCCCGGACAGGGTGACCGAGCCGATCGCGCTGCCGGTGGAGGGGTCGATGTTGTCGTAGCTCTCGGTGCCCCTGACGGTGGCGCCGTCGATGAACGCGTCGGTGTGCAGCATCAGACCTCGAACCGTACTCCCTGCGCCAGCGGCAGCTCGCCGGAGTAGTTCACGGTGGTGGTGACCCGTCGCATGTAGGCCCGCCACGCGTCCGAGCCGGACTCCCGACCACCGCCGGTCTCCTTCTCCCCGCCGAACGCCCCGCCGATCTCGGCGCCGGAGGTGCCGATGTTGACGTTGACGATCCCGCAGTCCGAGCCCTCGGGCCCGCAGAAGATCTCCGCCTCCGCCTGGTCCTGGGTGAAGATGCTCGACGACAGACCCTGCGGCACGGCGTTGCTGAGCGCGATCGCCTCGTGGAGGTCCTCGTAGGCCAGGACGTACAGGATCGGCGCGAACGTCTCGGTGTGCATGACCTGCGCCTGTGCCGGCATCCGGATGACCACAGGACGCACGTAGTAGGCGTCCTCCGACTGCTCGGCCAGCTCACGCCCACCGCCGGCGACCACCTCCCCGCCTGCTGCGGTCGCTGCCTCGATGGCGGCGACGAAGGCGTCGTAGGAGCGCCGGTCCAGCAGCGGGCCCACCAGCGTCCCCTCGGTCATCGGGTCACCGACGGGTAGGGCCCGGTATGCGGCGGCCACCCGCTCGACCACCTCGTCCACGACCGAGGTGTGGGCGATCACGCGGCGCATGGTCGTGCACCGCTGACCAGCGGTGCCGGCGGCGGCGAAGACGATGCCGCGCGTGGCCAGGTCGAGGTCGGCGCTGGACGTGACGACCGCGGCGTTGGTGCCGCCGAGCTCGAGCAGGCTGCGGCCGAAGCGCTCCGCCACGACCGGGCCGACGGCGCGCCCCATACCGGTCGAGCCGGTGGCGGACAGCAGCGCCACACCAGGGTCCTCGACCAGGGCACGGCCGACGTCGGGCCCGCCCAGGAGCACCTGGGACAGGCCGGCCGGGTGTCCCGTCTCGGCGATCGCCCGCTGCAGCAGCGCCTCGGCGGCCAGCGCGCACAGCGGCGTGCGCTCCGACGGCTTCCAGACGACAGGGTCCCCGCAGACCAGGGCGACCGCAGTGTTCCAGGACCAGACCGCGACCGGGAAGTTGAACGCGGAGATGACGCCGACCACACCCAGCGGCTGCCAGGTCTCCATCAGCCGGTGCCCCGGTCGCTCGGAGGGCATGGTCCGCCCGTAGAGCTGGCGGGAGAGCCCGACCGCGAGCTCGCAGATGTCGATCATCTCCTGCACCTCCCCCAGCGCCTCCGAGGTGACCTTGCCGGCCTCGATGCTGACCAGGGTCGCGAGGTCCGCCTTGTGCTCGGTGAGCAGCTCGGCCCACCGGCGCACGAGCCCACCTCGGACCGGTGCCGGGACGGCGCGCCAGTGCAGGTAGGCCGCGTACGCCTCGTTGACGACCTCACGCACGTCGGCCGCGGTGCTCCACGCCAGCCGGGAGACGACACCGCCGTTGATCGGCGAGCCGCCCTGCCTCTGCCCTGCCCGGGAGTCCAGGTCGACACCGCACGCGCGGGCCGCGTCCTCGGCTCTCGTGCGCAGGTCGTCGGCGGTCGGCAGGGTTGTGGTCACGGATGTGCTCCTCGGGGGGTATGGGGGGTATGGGCGTGTGCGGGCGGATGTGGGGGGGTGGGGGGGATGTGCGGAGATGCCGGGGACGCAGTGGTATGCGGTGTGCTCCCGCGGCGGCGCGGCAGGCCCCGCCCAGGATAGGGCTGTCTTCCGTGCCGTCCGCGGCCCGGCGTGTCTGCACAGTGCCCGTAGGCCCTGCGGCGTGTCGCACGCCCCGACGTGCAGGCCGCCACGAGCACACCGCCACAACCACGGTCACGACCACACGGTCACAGCACCGTCAGAGCGCCGCCGGGCACCGCCGGGCACCGCCGGGCACCGACCGGGACGCTAGACCTCCACGTCGTCCTGCGCGTCGAAGTCGGGGATGTCGCCGAAGATGGCGGGCGGCTCGCGCCACGGGTCGTGCTCGCCCTGCAGCGCCTGGTGGATCGCGATGTGGACGCGTTCCGGCGTGCAGGGCAGGTCGATGTGGCGCACCCCCAGGTGGGCCACGGCGTCGATGACGGCGCTCTGCACCGCCGGGGTGGAGCCGACCGTCGCGGCCTCCCCGATCCCCTTGGCGCCCAACGGGTTCCGGTCGGTCTCGGTGGCGGTGAGCAAGGTGTCCAGCTGCACCACGTCGGCGGCGGAGGGCAGCAGGTAGTCCGCGAAGGTCGAGGTGATCGGCTGCCCCGACTCGTCGTAGCGGAACTCCTCCCACAGCGCCTGCGAGATCCCCTGCACCGCCCCACCCTGCTGCTGGCCACGGACCAGCAGAGGGTTGATCACGGTCCCGCAGTCGTCCACCGCGACGTGCCGCAGCAGCCGCACGCGACCGGTCTCGACGTCTACCTCGACCACCGACACGTGGGTGCCGAACGGGAAGGTGGCACCGTCCTGGTGGAAGTCGTGGTCGACGCTGAGGCCGTCGCCGGCCTCGTGGGCGTGCGCGGCGACCTGCTCCCAGGTCGCGCCGCTGCCGGGCACCCCGCGCACGCCGAACCGGCCGTCGACCAGCTCGACGTCCCCGGCCGCCACCTCCAGCAGGTCGGCCGCCACCTGGGTCGCCTGCTCGCGCAGCTCGACCGCGGCGCCGAGGACCGCGCTGCCGCCCAGCTGCACCGAGCGCGCGCCGCCGGTCCCGCCGCCGGAGCGCACCACGGCGGTGTCGGACTGCACGTAGCTGATCTGCTCCATCGGCAGCCCCAGCTGGTCGGCGACGAGCATCGAGAAGGCCGTCGCGTGCCCCTGGCCGTGGGCCGACGTGCCGGCCATGACGGTGAGGTGACCGTCGGGGGCGACCCGGATCCCGGCATACTCCTTGCCCCCGAAGCCGGTGATCTCGACGTAGCTGGCGATCCCGACCCCCAGCTGGAGCGGCTCCCCCGTCTCGCGACGGCGCGCCTGCTCGGCACGCACCTCCTCCACCCCCGCCGCCTCCAGCGCCGCGTCGAGAGCCTTGGCGTAGTCGCCGGTGTCGTAGCGCGCGCCGAACTTCGTCTCGTGCGGGAAGTCCTCCGGCGCCAGGAAGTTGCGCCGCCGCAGCTCCTCCGGAGCGAGGCCGATCTCCCGGGCCGCGTGGTCGACGATCCGCTCCAGCATCGCCGCCGCCTCCGGGCGCCCGGCACCACGGAAGGCGCCGGTGGGCACGGTGTTGGTCATCACCGACAGTGCGTCATACCGCAGCCGGGGTATGCGGTAGCTTCCCTCGCTCATCGTCCTGGTCGACCCCGAGGCGTAGGAGCCGCCGTAGCCGGCGTGGGCGCCGCAGTCCCCGACCACCCGTGCGCGCATCCCGGTGATCCGGGCGTGCTCGTCCAGCCCGAGCTCGACGTACTGCACCTGGCCCCGGCTGCTCATCGAGAGCATCGTCTCGCTGCGCGTCTCGGCCCAGCGCACCGGCCGACCCAGGCGCTGCACGGTCCGGATCACGGCGGCGTGCTCGGCGACCATCCCGGCCTTGCCGCCGAAGGCCCCGCCGACGTGCGGCGCCCGCACCCGCACGGCCTCGCCCTCCAGCCCCGTCCACCGGCTGATCAGCCTGCGGGCCAGGTGGGGGTGCTGGCTGGCGAGCCAGACGTCGAGCCCGCCCACGACGTCCGCACCGGCGCCTTCCCCGCCTTCCGCACGCTCCCGAGCCAGCACCGGTCGGACCAGGATCGCGTGCCCCTCGATCGGGCTGGTCGCCATCCGGTTGTTCTCCATCCGCAGCCGGACCACCCGGCTCGCGCCCTCGAGGACGTCCACGTCACCGTCGGGGTCCCTGACCGCCAGCGCGACGTTGGTGCCCAGCTCCGGGTGCTGCAGGGGCGCGTCGTCGGCCAGCGCCTCCTCCATGTCGACCACGGCCGGCAGCTCCTCGTAGTCGACGACGACGAGCTCGGCGGCGTCCACCGCCTGGGCCCGGGTCCGGGCCACCACGAGGGCGACCGGGTCGCCGACGAACCGCACGCGGTCGACGGCGAGCGGGTGCCGGTCGACCCGCTCGTTGATCTGCGCGAAGAGCGGGACCGGGTCCGGCCCCATGTCGTGCGCGGTGAGCACGGCCACCACCCCCGGGGCGGCGAGCGCCTCGGAGGTGTCGACCTCGCTGATCAGGCCGTGGGCGACCGGGCTGCGCACGAAAACGGCGCTGAGCACCTCCTCGTCCCCCAGGTCGATGTTGTCCACGAACCGGCCGCGCCCGAGCAGCAGGTCGGGGTCCTCGACCCGGCGGACCTCGGTCCCCAGGATCGAGCCGCGCGTGGACAGGATGCTCTCGACCGACGTCATAGCCCGTATCCTGCCAACCCCGTCCCCGGCACGCGCACCCCGAGCCTGCCGAAGGCGTGCTCGAGCCGGTCACCGAGCACGTCCGCGAGCGACAGCGCGTACGTGTTGGTGATGTGGCTCCCCTGGCGGTAGACCAGCACCTCGCCCACCACGGGCGGGCAGTCGCCGTCGCCCGGGCAGATCCAGTCGTTCATCGTCACGAAGGTCGCGGTGGGCACCTGCTCGGCGGCGGCGCGCAGCGGCGGGGTGCCGGACCCGTCGTTGGGCGGCACGGCGCAGACGCCGACGTCGTCGCGGTGCTCGGCCACGCACGCGTAGACCTGCTGCCCACCCGGCGCCGGGCTGTCGGCGAGCGCCACGACCGGCACGCCCGCCACCCCGACCTCCTCCCACCGCTCCACCAGTCCCGCGGTCATCGCCTCCTGCGTCGCCTCCCCCGCGCCGTCCGGGCGGTGCGCCTGCCCGGCGACCGCCGACACGACGACGACGTCGGGCCGCTCCGACCCCGCCAGCCGCCCGGTGACCTGCTCGCCCCACTCCCGGCAGTCCGCCGCTCGCTCCTCGTCGGCGATGAGCGCAGCCGTCCAGGGGCAGGCCGAGCGGTAGTAGAGGTGCACCCGCCATCCCCGCTCCCGACCGACCTCGTCGAGCGCGTCCGTCCACTGGGCGATCTTGGAGTCGCCGACCAGCGCGACGACCAGCCCGCCGTCCGGGTCGCCGTAGTCGCAGCGCACGACGCGCCCCTCGGTCTCGCCGTCACAGTCCTGGTCGTAGAGAGCCGGCACGTCGGCCGTGGCCGCCAGCGGGTCCGGGATGATCGTGGCCGGGTCAGGGTCGAGCGGTATGACGGGCGGGCCGGGCGCCCCGGCCGTCCCCGGCCTCTCTGGCGTCTCTGGCGTCTGGGTCGGCTCGGCCGTGGCGGTTGGGGACTCCGTGGCCAGGGCGCGGGCGCCCTCCGCCTCCCCGTCGGCCTGCTCGGCCTGGCGCACCTGCCGGTCCACCGCCTGGACGAGTGCACCGCCCGAGGCCACCGCCAGGACGGTGCAGAGCAGCCCGACGCCCAGCCCCCGGACCGGGACGCGCGCCAGGCGCGGCGACCGGCGGACCGGCTCCTCGACGTACCGGTGGCCGAGCCAGGCCGGCACGAAGGACACGGCCACGACCAGCAGACCGGACGGGACGGACAGCTCGCCCCACCGCGCGGCAGCGACGACGAGCAGCGGCCAGTGCCAGAGGTACAGGGAGTAGGACAGGCCGCCGACGACCTGCAGAGGTGCCCAGGACAGCAGGCGGGTGGCGGCCCAGGCCGGGGTGGTGACGGCCGTGCCGCCCGCGATCATCGCCGCCGCGCCGAGGGTGGGGACCAGGGCTGCGGTCCCCGGCCAGGCGGAGGCTGTGCCCTGAGCGCCCTGGGTCAGCAGGCCCGTGAGGACGGCGACCAGGCCGGCCCAGGACAGCAGGGCCGCCAGCGTCCCGGGCAGCCGCTCCAGCCGGCTGACGGCGAGGGCGAGCAGGGCACCGGCGCCCAGCTGCCAGAGCCGGGTGGTGGTGACGAGGTAGGCGAGTGCGGGTTCGGTCTCGGTCAGGTGCAGCGACCACAGGAAGGAGGGCACCACGACGGCGAGGAGCAGGACGAGCAGGGCCGCCCCCAGCCGGGTAGGGCGCCGCCGGCAGAGCAGCAGCGCGACGACGACGAGGACGGGCCAGACCAGGTAGAACTGCTCCTCCACCGCCAGGGACCAGTAGTGCTGCACCGGCGAGGGGGCGGAGTCCTCGGCCAGGTAGTCGACCGACTGCGCCGCGAGCCGCCAGTTGACGACATACAGGCCGGAGGTGAGGATGTCCCAGCCGGTCTCCCGCCAGCGCACGGCCGGCAGCACCAGGACCGTGAGCACGGCGGTGGTGGCCAGCACCAGCGCGGAGGCGGGCAGCAGCCGGCGGGCCCGGCGCCCCCAGAACGCGACGAGGTCGATCCGACCCTGTCGGCGGGCCTCGCCCACCAGCAGGCCGGTGATGAGGAAGCCGGAGATGACGAAGAAGACGTCCACCCCGGCGAAGCCGCCGGCCGCTCGCGGCACCCCCGCGTGGTAGAGCAGGACCATCAGCACCGCGACGGCCCGCATCCCCTCGATGTCGCCCCGGAACCGGCCGTGGCTGCGCGGCGCGGGCGGGGCGGTCACCCCCGGGAGTCTAGGCGGCGCAGCACCAGCCGGGCCACGGCATACCCGAGCCAGAACAGCGCCAGGGCGGCCAGCAGCGAGAGCAGGAGGTACCACGGCTGGGGGACCATCGGCAGCAGCGGTTTCTCCCGCTGGTAGAAGTAGTTGCCCCCGGTCAGCGCGTTCACGGCCACCGCCAGGGCGACGTAGACCAGGAACCAGCCGTAGGCCCGCCACAGCGCCCGCGCCGTCGGCCGCCACCTGGTGGTGAGCACCGCGAAGAAGGGCATGAGCAGCGTGGCGACGTGGTTGACCCAGAAGCTGACGCCGAGGAGGTTCGTCGGCGGCTGCACGTTCTGGGGGTAGGTGAACGACGCCCAGGCCCACAGCCCGAAGAAGAACAGCACGTCCATGACCCGCCGGCTGCCGGTCGCCAGGTAGACGAGAGCCAGGATCGTGGAGATGCGCGAGATGTGCACGGGAAGCGACTCGGCCCACAGCCAGCCAGTGGCCGCGTAGAAGCCGTACAGGGCGACCTGCTGGACGAGCAGCACGCCGAAGACGACCCGGCGCACCACCGTCGCGTGCTCCCGCAGCCAGCCTCGGCCCGCGACCAGCGCCGTGGCCACCACCAGCAGCCCCAGCACGAAGACCAGGTGGTCACGGCCGAACACCGGGATGAACCCCGGGTCCGGGTCGAGGAAGGTCTCCACGGGCCCGAGGGTATGCCGTGCGCCCTCCGGCCGCGCGTATCCCAGCTGGGTCTGGGGGTGCTCAGACCACGAGCACGCGGCCGCCCATCCCCAGCAGCCCCTGGGCCCAGATCATGTCCATCGCCGCGACCGAGACCCGGGCGCACCCGTGCGAGGCCGGCCAGGGCGGGATGGAGTCCGAGCCGTGGATGGCGTAGTTGCCGGAGTAGAACATCGGGCGGTACATCTCGCCCAGCTCCCCGTCGCGCCAGCCGCCGCCGTCCATGAACCAGACGGCGAAGTCGCCCGTCGGGGTGTGGGCGAGGTAGTCGCGCTCCTCGTACTCGTAGGGCTCGCCGTTGCCGGTGGAGGTGTTGAGCACCAGCTGGGTGGCCCCGCCCCGCACCACGAGGATGAGCTGGCGCCCCAGGTGCACCTCGACGTGGTCACCACCGGCCACCGGCAGCGGGCGCAGACCGCTGTCGACGGCGGCCAGGGTGGCCGCACCGGCGATGCCGTCGCGGACGAGCCCGTGGGTCTTCTGCACGGCGTAGACGGCCTGCTCGGTCAGGTGCCCGAAGCCGCCGTCGGGAGTGCCGCACCAGAAGCCGGTGGCGTTGAGCCGCTCCTGCAGGCCCCAGACCTGCTGGCCGGCCGAGCCACGGCTGAGCTGGGCGGGCGGCTCAGGCTCGGGGGCGGGCGGCTCGGGCTGGGGTGCCGGGGGCTCGGGCTCGGGAGGGGCCGGCGGCTCCTCGCGACGGGGAACGACGTAAGTGGCGTAGTCGTCACTCAGCCCGCCCAGCATCGCCCCGGTCACCAGACCGAACCCGCCCTTGAGCAGGCTGCGGCGGGGCAGCTGCGGGCGGACGGGCACCTCATACCTCTGCAGACGCACGTGCGGCACCTTCCTTGACGTTCGGAGCAGTCTCTCCGGGAAGACGTCGAGAGGTGGCCGGGCGTTGCCGTGGGTGCCCCGATCGTTGCGCACCTGTGACCTGCGGGAGACTGCAGGGGTGAGCTTCACCGGGTTCCCGCACGCCGCCGTCGACTTCTACCTCGCGCTGGAGCAGGGCAACAGCCGCGAGTTCTGGGCCGCTCACCGGGCGGAGCACGAGCGGCACGTCCGGGCGCCGATGACCGCTCTGCTGGTCGAGCTGGAGGGCTCGTTCGGCCCGGGCAAGGTCTTCCGGCCGCATCGGGACGTGCGCTTCTCGGCGGACAAGAGCCCGTACAAGACCCACCAGGGTGGCTACGTGGCCACCGCGGAGTCGACCGGGTGGTATGCCGAGGTGTCGGCCGACGGCTTCCGTCTCGGCGCCGGCTGCTACCGGATGGACCCGGGGCGACTGCGCGCCTACCGTGCGGCGGTGGCCGACGAGCGCCGCGGTCAGGAGCTGGTGCGGATCGTGGAGGGGCTCGAGGGTGCGGGCTGGGAGATCGGCGGCGAGCAGCTCAGGACGGCACCCCGGGGTGTCCCGCGAGACCACCCGCGGTTGCGGCTGCTGCGGCACAAGGCGCTGACCGCGATGCGGTGGGAGGTGGACGGCGACGTGGTCACCACGTCCCTGCTCCTGGACGAGGTGCGTCGGCGCTGGGAGGAGCTGCGGCCGTTCGTGGACTGGCTGACCGCGACCGACCTGGCTACGCCGGACCGACCCTCACGGTGAAACCCTGATCCCGTAGCCGGTCGACGAGGACGTCGCCCATCGCAATGGCAGGCGTCAGCACGCCACCGGACGGGGCGCATCGTGCGCTGTCGACGGCGAGCGCCAGGGCGGCCTGCCCGATCATCACCGAGGTGGCGGCATACCCGGGGTCACCCTGGGCGCCGACGGTCGAGACGTAGCCGCGTCCGCCGTCGGTCGTGGTCCGCGCGACCATCTCGAAGTGGCCCTCCGCCTGCTGCTGGGGCGAGGGTCCCTCGCCCGGCGCGGGCAGGACGCGGTCGACGACCCAGGACAGGCCCGGCGTGCTCAGCCCGAGCCACAGGGCGCCCAGCCCGGCCCGGACGAGCTCGGCCCGGCGCCGTCCGCGGCCACCGCTGCCGGTGGCCAGCAGCTCGCGGTAGCGGAACCGGGCGCCGTAGCCGTCGGGGTCTCGGTCGGACCTGCTGAGGGCGTGGCTGCGGCGGACCAGGCGGGTGTTGTAGGAGGCCATGAGGAAGGGGGCGGTCCACACGCCGGTGTCCTTCTCGACGAAGACCGAGGTCGAGTCCCGCTGGCCGGGGAGGCGGGGCTCGGTGGCCGGGTCGGGCGCCAGGGCGTACGGGTCGCGGGCCGCCCGCGCGAGCTCCTGGTCGGCGCGGACCACGCGCAGCTGCTCCCGCATCGAGTCGACCGTGCCGCCGGAGACGCCGCCGCGCAGCCGGGTCACCAGCAGGGTCGTGTCGGTGAGGCCGCCAGCGCCATCGGCCTGGGCGGCCCGGTGGAGCAGGTGCACGGCCAGGTCGGAGGGCAGGGAGTCGAAGCCGCAGGAGACCACCAGCCGCGCGCCCGTGGCCCCGGCCGTCTCGTGCACGCGGTCGATCGCGTCGCGGACGAAGAGCACCTCCCCGGTGAGGTCGACGTAGTCGGTCCCCTCCTGCGCGCACACCTCCAGCAGCGGCATACCGTGCCGGGCGTAGGGGCCGACGGTGGAGATCACGACCCCCGTGCTGCGGGCCAGCTGGCGCAGCGACTCCTGGTCGGTGCTGTCGGCCAGCTGCAGCTCCCAGTCCGCTCGCCCCTCCTCCGCCCGCACCTGCTCCAGCCGCTCCCGCGAGCGCCCTGCGAGGGTGACGCGCAGCCCGGGTGGTGCTTGCGCCGCGAGGTGTCGGGCCACCAGGCGACCGACGAAGCCGGTCGCCCCGAACAGGGTCAGGTCGCTCGTCAGGTCGCTCGTCAGGTCACTGCGCCTCAGGTGGTTGGTCATCGATCCACGGTATGCCGTGCCCCGCGGGCTCGCCCGCGCTGGCCGGGTCCCCTCACTCCTCCAGCAGCGCGCGCACGTCATCGACGCCGATCCGGCCGGACCGGAACCGGCCGGAGTCCACCACGGTGGCGAAGAGCTGACGCTTGCGCTCCTGCAGGCCCACCACCTTCTCCTCCACGGTGTCGGTCGACACCAGGCGGTAGACGTGGACGGGGCGGGTCTGGCCGATGCGGTGGGTCCGGTCGACGGCCTGCGCCTCGGCGGCGGGGTTCCACCACGGGTCCAGCAGATAGACGTAGTCGGCCTCGGTCAGGGTCAGGCCGACACCGCCGGCCTTGAGGCTGATCAGGAAGACCGGGTCGTCGCCCTCCCGGAAGGCTTTGACGCGAGCCTGCCGGTCGCGGGTGCTGCCATCGAGATAGCTGTAGCCGATGCCCTCCTTCTCCAGCGCTGCGCGGACCAGGGCGAGATAGCTGGTGAAGCTGGAGAAGACCAGTGCCCGGTGACCTTCAGCGGCCAGCTCCTTGAGTTGGTCGAGCAGGGTGGTGATCTTGGCGGAGGTGACGAGGCCGGCGTGCGCCTCGTCGACGAGGCTCGGGTCGAGGGCGAGCTGGCGCAGGACGGTGAGGGCGCGGAAGATCGCGATCCGGTTCTTGTCCGGGTCCTCCAGCAGGCCCAGAACCCGTTGCCGTTCGCGCTGCAGGTGCCGGTCGTAGATCCGCCGGTGCGGCGGCTCCAGGGCGACGGGCAGCAGCTGCTCGACCTTCGCGGGCAGCTCCTGCGCCACCTCGTCCTTGGTCCGGCGCAGCAGGAAGGGGCGCAGACGTCGTCGCATCCGGTCCAGCAGCAGCCGGCTCACGGAGTCGTGGGCGTGCGTGGCCTGGTCGTCGGCGTCGGCGTCGTCGGCGTCGACGGCACCGTCGGCCTCGATCGGGACGGCATACGTCTGCCGGAAGTGCTCGGACCTGCCGAACAGGCCGGGCGCCGCCAGCGAGACCAGCGACCACAGGTCCATCAGCGAGTTCTCCAGCGGGGTGCCGGTGAGGACGTAGGTCCGTTCGACGCCGAGGTCGTGGGCCGCGGTCCAGCCCTTGGTCCGGTGGTTCTTCACCGCCTGCGCCTCGTCGAGCACCAGCCCGCTCCACGGCAGCTCGGCGAAGGCCTCGGCGTTGCGGCGCAGGAGGTCGTAGGTGGTCACCACCAGGTCCGCGGCACCTACTCCCTCGGCCAGTGGTCCCCGGCCACGTCGCCGGCCCGCGGTGACCGTCGTCACCCGCAGGCCGGGGGTGAAGCGCGCGGCCTCTCCGGCCCAGACCTGGACGACGCTCGCGGGTGCGACGACCAGCATCGGCCCCTCGGCGAGGTCACCGCGTTCCTCTGCCCGGGCGACCAGGGCCAGGACCTGCAGCGTCTTGCCCAGGCCCATGTCGTCGGCGAGCACGCCGCCGAGGCGGTGGTCCCACAGGGTGCTCATCCAGGAGAACCCCTCGTGCTGGTACGGGCGCAGCTCCGCGGTGAGCTGGTCGGGGACCTTCGCCTCGCCGCGGTCGCCGTCCGCGAGCGCGATGAGCGCGTCGACGCTCTCCTGCCAGCGCTGGCTCTGCTCCTCCACCACACCGAGGTCACGCAGCTCCTGCCACAGGGAGGCCTGCCAGCGGGAGATCGAGATGCGGTCCTGCTTCGGTGGCTTGTCGTCCAGGGCCCGCGCTTCCTCGATGAGCCTGCGCAGCGCCTCCAGCTCGGGCTGGTCGAGGCGGAACCAGGTGCCGGAGTCGAGCATGAGCGTCTCTTCCCCGCGGGCCAGCGCCGCGAAGAGCAGCTCGAAGGGCACCTGCTGTCCCTCGACGGTGACCGTCACGTGCAGGTCGAACCAGTCGTGCACGTCGCCGTCGCTCGTGGTCAGCGTCACCACGGGGGCGTCGTCGGCCTCCTGGTAGGTGGCCAGCTCTCCCTCGACCAGCACCTCGACGTGCTCGCTGTCCTGCAGAGCGGGCAGTACCTGGGTGACGAAGCGGACCGTGCTGCCCTCGGTCAGAACCCGCTCGGGGTGCAGCCGCACGACCCGTCGGCCACCACGTCGCGCGTCGTCGACGAGGCCGGGGCAGGGCCGCAAGAGCGGGACCACCTCGGCGATCAGGGCGCTCTCGGCCCGGTCGTCCCGCGGCGGGTCGCCCGGGCTGTGCTGCAGCGGAAGCTCGGTGAGGGAGCGCTCCGCCTCGGTGCCGAACAGGTCGCCGCCCACGACGGGGTAGGCGAAGCTCCACCCCAGCTCCAGCCGGTGCCCGGGCTCGGGCCGGATCCGGAGCAGCAGGCGTGGGGCCAGGTCCTCCGGTGCGGTCACCGACCCGTTGCCCGTGCGCAGGTGCACCGAGCGGGCCAGGCCGGCCAGGTAGTGCCCCCGGAACCGCTCGACCTCCTCGGGCGGCACCTCGACCGCCGTGCCGCGCTCGAGCAGCGGGATGACGGGTGCAAGCGGTGGCGTCGCCAGGCGCCAGAGCGTCAAGCGCCCCTCCTGCGTGACTCGTCCCAACCCGTGCCCGGGCCGACCGACGACGAAGAAGCGGTCTCCGGAGACCGTCTGCCCCTCGCCGAGCAGGGCTCCGGCCACCATGTGCACGCCGCCGTCATCGGTGCGCCGCACATCCAGCACCACCTCGACCGGACCGGTGCCCAGCCCGACCTCGGTGAGCCCGGGGCCCGGCACCAGCTCCACACCGCGGTCCAGCGCGACGGCGAGCGCGGCCCAGGCCAGCGCACCGAGCCCGCCGAGGGCAAGCTCGGCGCCGCCGTAGAAGTGGTGCACGCCGTGGGTCATCCGGTACAGCGCCACCACCGCCTCCCGGTGGGCGGGCAGCACCTCGGGCGAGGAGTAGGTGGACGCCAGGTCCCGCCAGGCGGCCCCGCGCCGGATCCACGGCTTGCTCACGCCTTCGCGCACCGGGGTCAGCTGCACCGACGTGGTCTCCCCGTCGGTCCCTCCCGACCCCGGTGCCAACGAGACCTCGAGGCCCAGCCGCGACAGGGCCGGCTGCGGCGGCGTGGAGGGGGCCCGGCGCCCGGCGGTCTCGACCAACGGCCGGAGCACGCTTTCCCAGCTCTGGGGCGCGTGGTCGACCCGAAGCCGGGTGCGGGTGGCGACGATGGTGGCCACCGCGTGCTTGCACATCACCCGCACCGGGCAGCTGCACGCGCTGGACCACTGGCCGTCCCCGAGATGGTGCACGACGGTCTGGTACACCGAGCGCTCGGTCCCAGCCACCGTGGCCAGCAGCTGCTGGCCGCCTGAGGCAGCCACCAGCGTGCGGACGCGGCCGTGCTCGGCATACGTGAGCGCCCTGGCGACCGCCAGCACGCCGACCTCCCGCTCGAGATCGGCGTCGGTCAGGTCGAGCACCCACGTGGCCCGAGTCAGGTCTGCCGCTGCCATGGACGGACTGTATGCGGCGCGTCCGACAAGCCCTCCCGCCCGTCCACAGCCTCCGCGCCCATGCGGCTCGGCCCGGGTTCTAGAACGGGGCGATCCCCTCGTGGTTGGCCAGGCTCCAGGCCTTGCGCAGCTCTCGCAGCTCCTCGCCGGTCACCGGCTCCCCGGTGCGGCCGTCGATGCGAGTGATGCGGCTATGGGGGGCCGAGCCACCGCTGGCGACCCGGCGCAGGTGCCGACAGCAAGGCTCGCCGCAGGCGCTGGCGGATCCCGTGGCAGCCACCGAAGCCTCGGAGGCCGGCACCGACGCCTTAGTGGCGGCCGACGCCTCGGAGACCGGGGCCGACCCATCAGCGGTGGCACCAGCTGGCGGACCGCTCGTGGCGCGGGCCGCGTGCACCTCCGCCAGGGCCTCTGCGGACGGCCCAGCGACCCGACGGCCTGTGTGCCCGTCCCGGTGAGTCAGCCCGATGAAGCCCCAGCCCTCGAATCGGGAGATGTCAGGGTCCAGGTCGTCGTCGCCGACGTTCAGCCGCTCCCCCAGGTCCCGGTGGGTCAGGGCGAGGTAGACCTGTCGGTCCAGCTCCGTCGCCTGGTCCTCGACCGGGGCGGACCGGACGGCGTCGAGGGCGTCCACCACGAGGGTGACGTAGCGGCGGTAGTCCCAGGCCCGGGTCCGGTAGATCCGCCCCAGCAGCGTGGTCCATTCCACGTCGCGGTTCGCCGACAGGTCCGCGTCCCAGTCCTTGGCCGTCTTGGCCTCGTGGTGCCCGGTGTGCGCCAGCTGCGCGTTGGTCTCCTTCGTCAGACCACCCGGGGTGCCGTACTCCACGACGTGGTCGACCTGGCACGAGCTCCCGGTGTGGTCACAGGCCGGTGCTCGACACGTCACGTCCGCAGCCAGGATCTGTGCGCGCATCGCGGCATCCGGCCGGTACGTGGTGATCGAGCGCTCGACGCACCGTCCGTCCGCCGGGTCCACCAGCAACCGGGACAGCGTCGTCCCCGGCGCCAGCGCCAGGGCGCGCACACCGGCCGGGGACACGAACATCGAGAAGCTGCCCAGCACCTCTCCCACCCACAGCCTGCGCACCACGCCGATGGCCGGACCGTCGGAGTCCCCAGCAGGACCGCGACCCGAGGCACAGTCCACCCCTGGACCGTGGCGCGCAGGGGCGCCAGCCGGGGCGTGCTGACCGGTGCGCACGCCGGGCAGGCAGGCAGGACACCCCGGGCGACCGGTGTGCGCGGGCTCAGAGGCTGCAGGCGCAGTGGCCGCAGGCGCGTTGGGTGCAGGTGCCGTGGTCGCAGGCTCGTCGGCTACCGGCTCGTCGGTCGCACGTCCGGCGGGGTGGGGATGCGGTCGGGGCGCCGTCCGGCCGATGGTCGGCAGCGTCTCGGCCGCCGCGGGGTCGTGCAGCCCCATCAGGGGCACGATCACCTGCAGCACCGCCGGCGGCAGTCCCGACAGCGCCTGGACCAGCTGGGGACTCCATCCGGCCCGCGTCAGGTCCTCCGGCGTCCGAGCCGCCCCTTCATCGTCATCCTCAGCGTCCTTCTCCACGTCAGGCTGGTCGGCGAAGCCGACCGTGGCGTGGGCGAGCAGGGTGCGACCGAAGTCAGACTCCAGCTGGTCCAGCGTCCGCTGGTCGCCCGCTCCCCGGGCCGCCCGGGCCGCCTTGGTGAGCCGGTCCTTGATCGCCGCCACCCAGAACGCCGACGTGATCAGCGTCAGGGACCCGGTCCCGTCCTCGTCCACGCTGGCCAGCACCCGGCGGCCGGCGAACGCCGCCTCGCGACGAGCACGGGCCACCCGGGCCGCCTCCGGGTCGGCGTCGTCAGCCTGGGTGACCTTGGTGACCTCCCGGGTCAGGGCGGCGTAGAAGGCCCTGTGCTGCCACGGGCCGCTCTGCACTCTCCCGTCCGGCGCCAGCCGCTCCGGCACGCACGTCGTCGGGTCGTCGGCGCACATGATCGTGGCGATGTGCGCGGCGTCCGCCGCGTCCAACCCCTCGCAGGCCCGCCAGAGGGAGCGTGCCAGCCGCCACGGCAGCTGGCCCCGCGCCATCTGTCCCACTACCGGCGCTCCGAACGCGATCGGCGCACAGGCCAGCGCGACCAGGTGGGCGCACTCCCCCGGGCTCCAGCCGATCGCCGGTGCCAGCTCCTGCCGCACCCGTGACTTCGCCCGGGCCCGCCACCGCTCCCGGGCCGTCCTGGACAGCTCGGTCGGGTCGCTCACGTCCCGCTGCGCCAGCAGCGCTGCCCCCACCGCCGTCACCTGCTCGCTCGCGGCCACCACCATCGCGGCCTCCAACCGGGCCGAGCACGCGGCCAACGCCTCGACCGCTCCCAGGGCCACATCGCCCTGGTGCAGCTGCTCCTCCATCGACCCCGGTGCCGCGTCATCCCGCGAACGCGTCCCCCTCTGGTCAGCAGCACGGGCGGAGCCACTGGTCGACCCGAGCTCCAGATCACGCACCCGTCGGCCCTGGCTCAACGCCCCCAGCACCATCGCGGCATCGCCGAGCAGGACAGCAGCCTGCTCGTCCAGCCCCACGGCCAGCAGGGCCTCTACCAGCTCTCCCCGCCGGTCCTGGCTGCCCTCCGGTGGGCCGGAATCCCGCACCGCTTTCCCCGGTGCGTGGAGCCTGCCCCGGCCCGCCCCGCTCGATCCATCGCCCCGTCTCCTCTTCACCCCACGCACCCCCTCACAGATGCTCTCGCGGCCACCCCCGCCCGATCCCCACCGACGGGTCCTGCCGATAGCACCATCATACACCTGATCGATGACACGCCCAGGATCATCCACACGTGTGTACGAAGGCGTGTCGCGCCGGCATCCTCCCTGCGAGGACTCACGGCGGAGCGCCGCCGGTCAGGCCGACGCGTGCTGCGGGATCCCAGGACTGACCTCGACCCGCCCGCGGGCGGGGTCCAGCAGGACAGTCGCCAGCGTCGCCGTCCGGTCCTCAGGAGCCTGAGCCGGGTCCGGCAGCCGCGCCACGCAGTTCAGCTCCGGCGCCGAGCACAGCAGCGGCAGCAGATCTCCGGCCCCTTGCGGAGCCGGGGCGGAGGCGACGCCCTCCTCCAGGTGAGCCAGCCGTTCCTGCGTGGTGGACGCCGGGTCGGTGAGCATCGCCCCGTCCTGCAGCTCGGGCGCCAGGAAGTGGTTGGTGTGCACCAGCCAGCCGGCGCGCTGCAGCAGCCCGGTCCGCCCCGCCGCGACCTCCACCATCACCACCTCCTCGGCGCCGACCACGGTCAGCAGCGACGAGGACGACATGGGCGCGGACCGGACCATCTCCACCGCCTCGCCCACGGTCGTGGCCTCCGCCAGCACCCGGGCCAGCACGGCGTGCACCGGCACGCCGCCTGGACGGTCGTCGCGGTGGCGCAGGATGTTGAGATGCACGCCGACCCCAGCGGCGTTCAGCCCGATCTTGCCCGGCATGCCGAACTCGGTGAACCCACGATGGGCGTGCTCACCCCCCAGGGGCACGACCTCCTGCCGGTGCCAGGAGGTGGCGAACGCGGCATACCAGTCCCAGGTCTGGGCCGAGACGCAGCCGCCCGGCTGCTGGTAGGTCACCGTGGAGCACTCCGAGGGTGGGTCGGGGACCAGGGTGAGGATCTCGGTCCGCGCCAGGGTCGTGCCCAGGTCGACCAGCGGCAGCCCCGCGCCCTCCGCGATCCCGACCGCCTCCTCGTGCAACCCGGGATGCCAGGCCCGCAGGGCGTCCAGGCAGGCCACGGCCGCCGCACGGTGGTCCTCCGCACCGATCCCCTTGCGGGCGAACAACCGGGCATACCCGTCAGCCGTCTCCCGGATCCGCCCGGCGAGCATCCGCCCGCGCGCGAGCCCACGCTCCCGGTGGCTGGAGCCCTCGATGCGCACCGTCCGCACGTCGACCCGGTGCGGCTCCAGCAGCCCGGACCCGGCGGTCATACGTTGCGGCGGTACTGCCCGCCCACCTCGAAGAAGGCCTCGGTGATCTGCCCCAGCGAGCACACCCGCGCGGCGTCCATCAGCTCGGCGAAGACGTTGTCCCCGGCCAGGGCGGCCTCCTTGAGCCGCACCAGTGCCTCCGCAGCCTCCTCGGTATGCCGTTCCTGGAAGTCCTGCACCCGCTCCAGCTGGGACTGCTTCTCGGTCTCGGTGGCCCGGGCCAGCTCGACCTTGACCTCCTCCCGCTCCGACTCCGGCCGAAGGAAGGTGTTGACGCCGATGATCGGCAGACTCCCGTCGTGCTTGCGGTGCTCGTAGAGCATGGACTCGTCCTGGATCCGGCCGCGCTGGTAGCCGGTCTCCATCGCGCCCAGCACGCCGCCGCGCTCGCTGATCCGGTCGAACTCGGCCAGCACGGCCTCCTCGACCAGGTCGGTGAGCTGGTCGATGATGAACGACCCCTGGTTGGGGTTCTCGTTCATCGCCAGACCCCACTCCCGGTTGATGATCAGCTGGATCGCCAGCGCGCGGCGCACCGACTCCGTCGACGGGGTGGTGATCGCCTCGTCGTAGGCGTTGGTGTGCAGGCTGTTGGCGTTGTCGTAGATCGCGATGAGCGCCTGCAGCGTGGTGCGGATGTCGTTGAAGTCCATCTCCTGGGCGTGCAGGGAGCGGCCCGAGGTCTGCACGTGGTACTTCAGCTTCTGGCTGCGCTCGTTCGCGCCGTACTTCTCCTTCATCGCCACCGCCCAGACCCGCCGGGCGACCCGGCCGATCACCGAGTACTCGATGTCCATGCCGTTGGAGAAGAAGAAGGACAGGTTCGGGGCGAAGTCGTTGATGTCCATGCCCCGGGCCAGGTAGGACTCGACGTAGGTGAACCCGTTGGCCAGGGTGAACGCCAACTGGCTGATGGGGTTCGCCCCCGCCTCGGCGATGTGGTAGCCGGAGATGCTCACCGAGTAGAAGTTGCGCACCCCCTGCTCGATGAACCACTGCTGGATGTCGCCCATCATCCGCAGGCTGAACTCGGTGGTGAACAGGCAGGTGTTCTGCCCCTGGTCCTCCTTGAGGATGTCCGCCTGCACGGTGCCGCGCACGTTCTGCAACGCGTAGGCGCGCAGCTCCTCGGCCTCGGCTCCGGAGGGCTCGCGGCCCTCCCGCTCCCGGAACGCCTCCAGCTGCTGGTCGATCGCGGTGTTGAGGAAGAAGGCCAGCACGGTAGGCGCGGGTCCGTTGATCGTCATCGACACCGAGGTCGTGGGGCTGACCAGGTCGAAGCCGTCGTAGAGCGCCTTCATGTCCTCCAGCGTCGCGATCGAGACACCAGAGGTGCCGACCTTGCCGTAGATGTCCGGCCGTTCCGCAGGGTCCTGCCCGTAGAGCGTCACCGAGTCGAAGGCCGTCGACAGCCGGGTCGCCGGCTGCCCCTCGGACAGCAGCTTGAACCGCCGGTTCGTCCGGAACGGGTCACCCTCCCCGGCGAACATCCGGGCTGGGTCCTCGTTGTCCCGCTTGAACGGGAAGACGCCCGCCGTGTAGGGGAAGTACCCCGGCAGGTTCTCCTTGCGCCAGTAGCGCACCAGGGCGCCGGCCTCGTCATACGTGGGCAGAGCGACCCGAGGTATGCGGTTCCCGCTCAGGGTCTCCTTGGTCAGCCGGGTGTGGATCTCCCGGTCCCGCACCCTGACGACCTGCTCGTCCCCGGAGTAGGACTCGACCCGGGCCGGCCAGCCCTCGATCATCTCCTGGATCTCGGTGGGCAGCTCCTGGCGCGCCGCCTCGAGCAGCTCGTCGACCCCGTGGTCGGTGCGCCCCGCGGCCGCGAGCTCGTCGTCGACGGCAGCCAGACGCTCCACGCGGCGGGCCGCCAGGGCGTACTTCTCGGTGCCCTCGTGGTAGCCGCGGACCGTCTCGGCGATCTCGGACAGGTAGCGCACCCGGCGCGGGGGGACCACCTGGCGGATCGTCGAGGAGTGCCGGACGTCGACCGGCGGCAGGGTGCCCTCGGACACGGCCAGCCCCTTCTCGGCCAGCAGGCTGCGCAGCTCCTGGTACAGCGCCGTGACGCCGTCGTCGTTGAAGGTCGCGGCCGAGGTGCCGTAGACCGGCATGTCCTCCGGCCGCTTCCCGAACGCCTCCCGGTTGCGCACCAGCTGACGACCGACGTCCCGCAGGGCGTCCATGGCGCCGCGCCGCTCGAACTTGTTGATCGCCACCACGTCGGCGAAGTCGAGCATGTCGATCTTCTCCAGCTGCGAGGCAGCGCCGAACTCCGGGGTCATCACGTACAGCGAGGTGTCGACGTAGGGCACGATCCCGGCGTCGCCCTGCCCGATGCCCGGGGTCTCCACGATGATCAGGTCGAACCCGGCCGCCTTGAGCACGTCGATCGCGACCGGCAGCGCCTCCGGCACCTCCTTGTCGCCCCGGGTGGCCATGCTGCGGAAGTAGGCTCGCACGGGGGGCTCCGCCCCCCGTGTACCCCCTCGCACGGGGGGCTCCGCCCCCCGTGTACCCCCTCGCACGGGGGGCCCCGCCCCCCGTGTCCCCCCCGCGATGGCGCTGTCCTCGGCCATCGCGCCCGACATGTCGGACAGCGAGATCGAGTTCATCCGGATGCGGTCGCCCAGCAGCGCTCCCCCGCCCCGGCGTCGGGTCGGGTCGATCGCCACGACCGCGACGCGCAGCCGGTCCTGCTGGTCCATCCGGATCCGCCGGACCAGCTCGTCGGTCAGCGAGGACTTGCCCGAGCCACCGGTGCCGGTGATCCCCAGGACAGGCGCCGTGCGCTCGGCGGCCGCCTCGGCATACCTCGCCCTGTCCTCCTCCGGCATCCTCCCGGTCTCAGCGCCGCTGATCGCGCGCGCCACCGCGGTGCGGTCCCCCGCCAGCACGGCGTCGACGTCGGCCGCGCCCACCTCCCACAGGTCGAAGTCGGCGTCGCTGATCACCTGGTTGATCATCCCCGGCAGGCCCAGCCGCTGCCCGTCGTCGGGGCTGAAGATCGTCACCCCGGAGCTGCGCAGGCGCTCGATCTCCTCGTGCACGATGACGCCGCCCCCACCCCCGACGACCCGGACGTGCCCGGCGCCCGCCTCGGCGAGCTGCTGCACGAGGTACTCGAAGTACTCGACGTGCCCGCCCTGGTAGGAGGACACCGCGACCGCGTTGGCATCCTCGTCCAGGACCGCGTCGACGACCTCCTGCACGGACCGGTTGTGCCCCAGGTGCACGACCTCCGCGCCCTGCGACTGCATGATCCGCCGCATGATGTTGATCGAGGCGTCGTGGCCGTCGAACAGGCTGGCCGCGGTGACGATCCGGACCGGGTTCTGCGGCGTGCGCAGCGGCGGTCGCTCGGGGGCAGCGCTGGCGGACGGTGCGGACGACTGCTCGTTCTTCACCTGACGTCTCCTCGTCGAGTCGGGTACCCCTCGATGGTAGTCGAGACGGGCGACGGGTTGACGTTCTGGTCAAGCCGTCCCGGCCGGCGGGTCACCTCCGGTGCGCCTGCTTCCCGGGCGCCGGCCAGAGCAGCGGCACCGCCACCGCCGCGGCCACGCCCAGCACGGCGCCGACGAGGACGCCGACACCCAGGTAGACCGCGAGGATGCTCACGCCGGCCGCCCCGAAGAACTGCACGGCCTTGCGCACCCCGAGCTGCTCGGACGGAACCCGCCGGCCGGCTCGGCCGAGAACCGGCGGGACCAGCGCGACGACCACGACCACGGCGACCGCGGCGGCCAGGGCCAGCGGGCGGTCGTCCGCCGGGACCAGCCGACGCAGGGCGCGCAGCAGCGCGAACAGAGCGAGCAGCCCGGCACCCCAGGCCACGCGCGAACGCATCCACGGCATACCGCACAGTCTGCCGGACGGGTCAGCGTGCGCGTCGCACCACCACCGACTACTGGGGGTCCGCGCGCGACGGGGCCGCTCGCAGCGCGGACAGGACGGCCTCGACGATGGCCTCGTCCGACAGCCCGAGGCTGCGCAGCCGGGTGACGACTGCGGCTGCATGCCGCCGCGCCTCCTCGACCTCCCCCGGCCGGCCTGCGTCGCGAGGCGCCACCGCGCGGGTGCCAGCTCCGCGTGCGGTGCGCACCAACCCCTCGGCCTCGAGCTCCTTGTAGGCCCTGGCGACCGTTCCGGTCGCCAGGCCGAGGTCAGCCGCCAGCTGACGCACCGGGGGCAGGTGCGTCTGGTCGGGGAGACGTCCGGTGCGGATGGCCTCCTCGATCTGGGCGCGCACCTGCACGTAGGGCGGTCGGGGGTCGGCCTGCGAGATCGACAGCCTCACGACGACCGAGCACCTTGCTCCTGCGCGGACGGCGCAGACACCGTCGGCAGGTCCGGAGCAAGCAGCTGCACCAGCGCGACCACGCTCGCTGCCCCGAAGACCGGCAGGGCGGCCAGGCAGACCCAGCCCACCGCATACAGGTCGAGGGTCGTCCCCGGGTAGAGCTCTCTGTCGTCGGCTCCGCTCAGCGCCATGAGCGCCACCACAGCGGTCAGCCAGGCGGTGCCGAAACCGACCAGGGCGACGACGGCGACCACCCGCTGCGCCGTGGTCCGGCGGATCAGGTCGTCCAGGTAGCGCTTCCGCGCGCCAGGACCGCTCCGCGGCCGATCGACGACGAGGCGGAGCACCCACGCGGCGGTGACCAGCAAGGTCAGGAGCAGGACCCAGATCGGGACGGTGTAGAACCAGCCGGGCCAGGGGCCTCGGAGCCCCTCGGTGGCACCGTCGGCGCTCGTGTACGGAACTGCGCGACCCACCCGGCCCATGTCGTCGGCCGCCGAGATCAGGGCCGTCAGCACGGTGACCACCAGCAGAGCGACCACCCCGAGGGCCGCGACGACCCGCCGCCCCAGCGGGACGAGCCCGCTGACCGTCCTGACCTCCAGCGTCACCTCCCGGTCACCGCCCGGGTCGGTCCCCGCCGTGCGGGCGGTGACCAGCTCACCGACGCCCGTCGCGGCGACGAGCACCAGGCCGAAGACGAGCGGCGCGAGCAGCAGGCCCCGGCCGAGGTCGTCCGCCCCCGCGATCGCCGCGACCGCGATCACCGCCAGGGCCGCTCCCACCCACCACGCCGTCGCGGAGACCGTCCGCCACCGCTGGGCCACCGGGTCGGTGATCTGTGACCACCGGACCCCGCGCCTCGTCAGCCGCTGAACCAGCAGGACCACGCCCAGGAGGACGGCCAACCCCATCCCCAGAGGCACCAGGAGGAAGAGAGAGACCCCGACACCGTTCATGCGCACCCCGCTTGTATCGACAAAGTAGTACAAGTCCCATGGTGGGTGCGCCGACCGGGTTGTGTCAAGACCCTGTCACAAGACGTCGAACGGTCCCGCGCCCGAAGGACACGCCCCGGCTAGGTTGGGACCATGACCGGACGTGACCTCGCCCTGACCCGGATGCGCGAGGCCGGCGTGAGCCAGCCCGCGATCGACACCTTCGCCCTGCACTACGACGCCCTCGCGGCGGGCGCGACCGGCCTCATCGCCGAGGCCGACGTGGAGCCGGCGCTGCCGGAGGTGCACCTGGCAGATCTCGACGTCGACGAGGAGGAGGCCAGGGCCGCCCTGGACCGGACGGTGGCGATCACCCTCAACGGCGGCCTGGGCACCTCGATGGGCCTGGCCGGGCCGAAGTCGCTGCTGCCCGTGCACGAGGACCTCACCTTCCTCGACATCACGGTCCGGCAGGTGCTGGCCCTGCGCGAGCGGCTCGGGGTCCGCCTGCCGCTGCTGCTGATGAACTCCTTCTCCACCCAGCAGGCCACCGCCGAGGTGCTGGCCCGCTACCCCGAGCTCGCCGTCGACAACCTGCCGCTGGAGTTCCTGCAGAGCCAGGAGCCCAAGCTGGGCGCGGACGACCTCCTCCCCGTGGACTGGCCGGCCGACCCGCGCCTGGAGTGGTGCCCGCCCGGCCACGGCGACCTCTACCCCTCGCTGCTGGCCAGCGGGGTGCTGGACCAGCTCCTGGACCAGGGCTACCGGCAGGCCTTCGTCGCCAACGTCGACAACCTGGGCGCCGTGCCGGACGCCCGCATCGCGGCGTGGTTCGCGGACAGCGGGGCCGGGTATGCCGCGGAGGTGGTGCGGCGCACCGAGATGGACAAGAAGGGCGGTCACCTGGTGCGGCGCCGCTCCGACGGCCGGCTGGTGCTGCGCGAGACCGCGCAGACGGCGCCGGAGGAGCTGGTGCACTTCATGGACGCCGAGAAGCACCCGTACGTCAACACCAACAACCTCTGGTTCGACCTCGAGCGGCTGCGGGCGATGCTGGCCGAGCGCGACGGCGTGCTGCCCCTGCCGCTCATCCGCAACGCCAAGACCGTCGACCCCCAGGACCCGACCTCCACACCGGTGATCCAGATCGAGACCGCGATGGGCGGCGCGGTCGAGCTCTTCGAGGACGCCGTGTCGATCGGCATCACCCGGGAGCGGTTCGTGCCGGTCAAGACCACCAACGAGCTGCTGCTGCTCCGCTCGGACGTGTATGACGTCGACCCCCACACCTACCTGCTCACCCGGACCGTGGACGACCCCCTCGTGCCGGTCATCGACCTCGCCAAGGACCACTACGGCATGATCGCCGCTTTCGACGAGCGCTTTCCGCACGGGGCACCCTCGCTGGTGCGCGCGCAACGGCTGGACGTCGAGGGTGACTGGACCTTCGGCCGCGGGGTCCAGGTGGTCGGGTCGGTGCAGCTCGGACCCGAGGGCGGGCACGTCGAGGACGACGCCACCCTCGGCCCCGACCAGGCCTGATCGCCGTGCCAGCACCGGCGACCCGCTCCGTGGACAGCGCCTCCCGCACCGTCACCGACGACCTGGGCGCCACGGTCACGCTCCCGGCCGGCGCGGTGACCCGCGTCGTCTCGCTCGTCCCCTCCCTCACCGAGGCGCTCGCGGCGACGCGGCCCGAGGCCCTGGTCGGGGTCACCGACTGGTGCACCCACCCGGCCGACCTCGACGTCACCCGGGTCCGGGGCACGAAGAACCCCGACCGGCGCACGATCGAGGCGCTCGCTCCCGAGCTGGTGGTGTGCGTGCAGGAGGAGAACCGCAAGCTGGACGTGCGCCGGCTGCGCGAGGCCGGCGTCCCGGTCTGGGTCGGCGTGGTCGAGTCGGTCGACGACGCCCTCCGGGTGCTGCGCTCGCTCCTCACCCAGGTGCTGGCGTGGGAGGAGCCCGAGTGGCTCACTGAGGTCGAACGGCTGTGGGGCCGGGCCGGTGGCCCGACCGCCGAGCGCCGGCGCGTCGCGGTGCCGATCTGGCGCGACCCGTGGATGGTCGTGGGCCCGGACACCTATACCAGTGACCTGCTGCGGGTCCTGGGCCTGGACAACGTCCTCGACGCGGGGTCGTCCCGCTACCCCACGGTCACGGCCGAGCAGATCGACGCGGCCGGCGCCGACGTGGTGCTGCTGCCGGACGAGCCCTACGTCTTCACCGACGACGACGGGCCGGAGGCGTTCACCCGCACCCCGACCCGTCTGGTGAGCGGTCGACTGCTGACCTGGTACGGCCCCGCGATGATCGAGGCCCACCGGGAGCTGTCAGCGCTGGACGGCTGAGGGCTCCGTGCGGGTCAGCTCGGCACCGGGCTTGCGGAACGACAGCGTCGCCAGGGCGACGATCCCGAGCAGGTAGAACACGCCGATGCTCTGGTGCACCAACGTGACCGACATGTAGCCGAGCGCCATCTGTACCAGGCCGATGACGGCCATCCCGGCCGCGTGCATGAACAGGCCCTTGTTGCCGCTGCGGCGGGACCAGACAAAGGCACCGACCGCGGCGACCAGGGCCAGGACGAACCCCAGCTCTCCGGAACGCCCGTGCCACGCCCAGGGACCGGCCCAGCCGAAGCCGGAGAACATCTGGAAGATCGCGAGGAGCGAGGCCAGGACTGCGGCGACGCGCAGGACGATGAGGGACCAGTGGGAGTTCTTCATGTCTCCCATTGTCCCAAACGCCGGGAGCTCAGTTCACAGGCGTCACACGTGGATCGCCGCGGGGATCCCGTCGGAGTGGCGCTGCGGCTCGCCGGGGAAGGTGGTGGCCTCGCCGTTCTTGACCCGGTGGGCGCTCCACGCTGCTGCGCAGGCGTCCAGCACGTCGTCGGTGGCGATCCCGTGCGGGGCGCTGGTCGGGAGGTAGACCCCGCCGGTCGCCAGGAGCGAACGCCGCTCCGCGGCGCCGTCGCCCGTGCGGCGGCGGGAGGTCAGCGGCGCGCCCGCCAGCGTGGCGAAAGCCGCCTCGGGGTGCGTCTCGACCACGAGGGCCGGCAGGTCCTGGCGCACCCACGCGTCCAGCTCCTGCATCCGGCGGCGCAGGTCCCAGGCCTCCGACGACACGCCGGAGCCACTCGCGGCCCGGTTGAAGGCGTTGGCCTCGCTGTGGCTGATGGCGTAGACGGCGTCGCGCACCGGCGTGGTCAGCACGGTCGAGCCCTGGTCCCTGAGGAAGCGCCGGGTCTGGACGTCGGCCTCCCGGCGGCCCTCGTCCGGCAGCCCCAGCGGCACGGTCACCGCCACCACCGCGACGTCACCGGCCTTCTCCAGCAGCTCCTGCAGGCTGCTCGCGGCGATCAGGTGCGGGGTGCCGTGGCCGCCGCTCTCCAGCAGTGCGCCGAGCCACCCGCTCCGGGTGGAGTCCACCCCGAGCACGGGGCGCGAGCGGTCCGGCTGCGGCATCCGTCCGAGCTTGCCCTTGGGTTGCGCGACCCCCTTGAGGTGGTCAGGCGCCCCGGGCCCCGCCTTGACCCCCTTGGCGGCACCACCCTTGCCACCCTTGCCGCCGCTGGCGCCGCTGGCGGGAGCGCCGCCCTTGCCGCCCTTGCCTGCCTTGTCGTCATTGCCCTTGCCGGTGATCCGACGCCACCACTGCGTGAAGCCCATGCGGCACAGCGTAACCGGCCTCTCCGCGACCGGATCAGGCTGTGCCACCCTGTCCTCATGACCCGCCGCATCCTGGTCCTCAACGGCCCCAACCTCAACCTGCTCGGTACCCGCGAGCCCGAGGTCTACGGCACGGCCACGCTGGCCGACGTCGAGGCGCTGTGCGGGCAGGCGGCGAGCCGGCACGGGCTGGAGGTGACCTGCCACCAGACCAACCACGAGGGCGGGCTGGTCGACGCTCTTCACGAGGCAGCCACCGACCCCGACGTCGTCGGCTGCGTCCTCAACGCCGGCGCCTACACCCACACCTCGGTCGCCCTGCTCGACGCCGTCCGCGCGACCAGCCTGCCGGTCGTCGAGGTGCACATCTCCAACCCGCACGCGCGCGAGGCGTTCCGGCACACCTCATACCTCTCCCCCGTCGCCGTGGCGGTCATCGCCGGCGCCGGGATCGACGGCTACGGGTACGCCGTGGACCTCCTGGCGCGCAGGTCCCCCGGCCGCCTCCACGCCTGACCGAACACGCCAAAGAGCCCGACCGAACACGCCAAAGGCCCGACCGAACACGCCTAAGAGCCCGACGGAACACGCGCCACAGCGGAGCACCGCGTGACGCCGGTCGGAAACGCTTGACGCCCGGTCACGGCAGGGTCACACTCCCTTAGATGACGAGCACGAGCAGGGCGCCCCGGCAGCGCGAGACCTGGACCAGCTCGACCGGGTTCATCCTCGCCGCCATCGGCTCCGCGGTGGGCCTGGGCAACATCTGGCGCTTCCCGGGGGTGGCCTACGAGAACGGCGGGGGCGCCTTCCTCATCCCCTACCTCGTCGCGCTGCTCACGGCCGGGATCCCGATCCTCTTCCTCGACTACGCGATCGGGCACCGCTACCGGGCCGCGGCGCCGCTGGCCTACCGGCGGATGGCCAGACCGGCCGAGACCCTGGGCTGGTTCCAGATCGGGCTGTCGTTCGTCATCGCCGTCTACTACGCGGCGGTGATCGCGTGGTCCCTCAGCTACTTCGTCTTCTCCTTCGACCTGCGCTGGGGTGACGACACCGGCACCTTCTTCACCGGGGAGTACCTGAAGGTCGGTGACCCGGAGATCTCCGCCACGATCGTGCCTGGGGTGGCCATCCCGCTGGTGCTCGTCTGGCTCGCGGTCCTGGTCGTCATCGCGCTCGGCGTGACCGCCGGCGTCCAACGGGTCAACGTCATCGGCATCCCGCTGCTCTTCGTGGCCTTCCTCGCACTGGTGGTGCGGGCGGTGACCCTGCCCGGTTCGACCACGGGGCTGGACGCCTTCTTCACCCCCAACTGGGGTGCGCTGACCGACCCGGCGGTGTGGATCGCCGCCTACAGCCAGATCTTCTTCAGCCTGTCCATCGCCTTCGGCATCATGGTGACCTACTCCTCCTACCAGCGGCGCAAGGCCAACATGACCTCCTCCGGCCTGATCGTCGCCTTCGCCAACTCCAGCTTCGAGATCCTGGCCGGCATCGGGGTCTTCGCCACCCTGGGCTTCATGGCCAACCAGGCCTCCATCGGCATCGAGGAGCTGCCCGGCCTCACCGGCCCGATCCTGTCCTTCGTCACCTTCCCGGCGGTGATCAGCCAGATGCCGGGCGGCACGTTCTTCGGGGCGATCTTCTTCGGGTCGCTGACCCTGGCTGGCTTCACCTCGATCATCTCGATCCTGCTCGGCGTCGCCGCCTCGGTGGGAGAGAAGTTCGGGCTGGGCCAGAAGGGCTCCGCGCTCGTGGTGTGCCTGTCCTGCGCCGTGCTGTCCCTGGCTCTGTTCTCGACCACCTCCGCGCTGCTCGCGCTGGACACCGTGGACCAGTGGGCCAACAACGTCGGCATCGTCTTCTCCGCGATCGCGATGACGGTCCTGGTCGTCTGGGTGCTCCGCAAGGGTCCGACCCTCAAGGCCCACCTCAACGCGGTCTCCACCTTCAAGGTCGGCTGGTGGTGGATCCTGCTGGTCGGCGCGCTGGCCCCGATCTACCTGGGCTACATGCTCTACGAGCGCGTGCGCACGCTGATCACCGAGGGCTACGAGGAGCTGCCGCAGTGGTTCCTCAACACCTTCGGCTGGGGCGTGATCGGACTGGTCGTGCTGGCCGCGATCCTGCTCACCCTCGTGCCGTGGCGGGGCCGCGATGAGCCCGAGTTCGTACCGTGGCCGCCGTTGCAGGAAGAACCCGCATCCCTTCTCCAGCCGGGGTCGTCCACCACGTCCGACATCTTGCGACCCCGCCTTCCCGAGCAGGAGGAACCCCGATGAGCACTCCCGCCGTCATCATGATGGTCGTCTCGATGGTGCTGGTCTGGGGCGGGCTCGTCGCCAGCATCCTGTTCATGCGCGCGCGGCCGCAGGTGGCCACCGAGGATCCCGACCTCGTGCCGGCGGACGACGTCAGCCGTCGAGCACGGCGCGGGCGGCGTGGTAGCCGCCCAGACCGCTGACCCCGCCCCCACGGCGGGAGCCGGCCCCGGCGAGCAGGACACCCGGGTATGCCGTGTCCACGCCCCACCTGCGCGCGGGCGTGTCCAGCGGCGCGTCGTCCTCCGCCCACGGCCAGGTCAGCGGGGCGTGGAAGATGTTGCCGCCGGGCATCGCCAGGCTGTCCTGCAGGTCGCGGGTCGTCCTCGTCTCGACGCACAGCCGGCCCTGCGCATCACGCATGACCACGTCCTCGATCGGCTCGGCCAGGACCGAGGACAGCGAGTCCAGCACCGCCCGCTCCAGCTGAGCGCGCGCCTCCTCCTCGCGCCCGTCCAGCAGCCGGTCCGGCGTCTGCAGGGTGAAGACGGTCATCGTGTGCGCGCCGGCCTGCTGCAGCTGCGGGCTCAGGATGCTGGGGTCGGTGATCGAGTGGCAGTAGATCTCGGCCGGCATCGGGTTCGGCACCTGTCCGGCAGCCGCGGTGCGGTAGGCGTCCTGCAGCTGGCTGTAGGTCTCGTTGATGTGGAAGGTGCCGCCGAAGGCGGCCGTCGGGTCCACCTCCCGGTCCCGCAGCCGGGGCAGCCGGGAGAGCAGCAGGTTGACCTTGACCTGCGCCCCCTCGACCCGCTCCCCCTGCACGCCCTGCCCGTTCGCGAGCCCGTCGAGCACGGCCGGTGCGGCGGCCCACAGGACGGTCCCCGCCGTGGCCCGGTGCGGCATACCCTCTCGGTCGGGGGGCTCCGCCCCCCAACTTGCCCCCGGACTGCCCTGCGGGCGGGTGTCGACCCAGGTGACCGCACCCTCCTCCACGGCGGTCACGGTCGCGCCGGTGCGCAACTCTGCGCCCGCGGCACGAGCGACGTCGGCGAGCTGGTCGGAGACCTGGCCCATGCCGCCGATCGGTACGTCCCAGTCCCCCGTGCCGCCGCCGATGACGTGGTAGAGGAAGCAGATGTTGTGCCGTAGATCGGCGCCGTGGGCGTCGGCGAAGGTGGAGATGAGCCCGTCGGTCAGGACGACACCGCGGACCAGGTCGTGGCGGAAGGTCTCCTCGATCACCTCGCCCAGCGGCCGCTCGGTGAAGTCGCGGACCAGACCGGGGTCCCCGACCAGTTCGGCGAGCTCGGCGCGGGTGCGCAGCGGCGCGGTCATCGTCGGCCACCACGCCTCGGCCAGCCGCCCCACCCGGGAGTAGAACTGCTCCCAGCGGGGGCCGTCCTCGGCAGCGCCGACGGCGGCGAAGGAGGCTGCGGTCGCCGCCGGGTCCTGGTTGTCGACGAGCAGGCCGACGTCCTGGCCCGGCACCGGGGTGTATGAGGAGTAGCGGCGCCGCGCCAGGCGCAGCGAGAGCCCAAGGTCGTCCACGATCTGCCGGGGCAGCAGGCTGACCAGGTAGGAGTAGCGGGAGAGCCGGGCGCTCATCCCGGGGAACGCCTCGGCGGACACCGTGGCTCCGCCGAGCTGCGGCGAGCGCTCGAGCAGCAGCACCGAGCGGCCGGCGCGCGCCAGGTAGGCGGCGGCGGTGAGCCCGTTGTGCCCGCCGCCGACGATGACGACGTCGTGAGCCGTGCTCATCGGCAGCTCCCGTTCACACCACGCCGAGGGCCAGCATGGCGTCGGCGACCTGGATGAAGCCGGCGGCGTTGGCCCCGAAGACGTAGTCCCCCGGGCGGCCGTAGTCCTCCGCGGTGTCCACGCACCGGGCGTGGATGCTGCGCATGATCTCGCCCAGCCGCTCCTCGGTGTACTCGAAGCTCCAGCTGTCCCGGGCGGCGTTCTGCTGCATCTCCAGCGCGGAGGTGGCCACGCCACCGGCGTTGGCTGCCTTGCCGGGACCGAAGAGCACCCCCTGGTCGGTGAAGACGCGGACCGCGCCGGGGGTGCACGGCATGTTGGCGCCTTCCGCGACGACCTTGACGCCGTTCTCGACCAGGGTCCGCGCGGCGTCCTCGTCCAGCTCGTTCTGGGTCGCGCAGGGCAGGGCCACCTGGCAGGGCACCTCCCAGACGCTGCCGTCGCGCACGAACCGCGACTTCCCGCCCCGCTCCTTGGCGTAGGCGGCGATCCGGTCGCGACGGACCTCCTTGACGTCCTGGAGCAGGTCCAGGTCGATCCCGTCCTCGTCCACGACATACCCCGAGCTGTCGGAGCAGGCGACGACGCGGCCGCCGAGCTGTTGCACCTTCTCGATCGCGTAGATGGCCACATTGCCCGAGCCGGAGACGACCACTTCGCGGCCCTCCAGGGAGGTGCCGGCGTGCCTGGCCATCTCGTCGGCGAAGAAGACGGTGCCGTAGCCGGTGGCCTCGGTACGCGCCTGGGAGCCACCCCAGGCGATGCCCTTGCCGGTGAGCACCCCGCCCTCGTAGCGGTTGGTGATCCGCTTGTACTGGCCGAACAGGTAGCCGATCTCCCGGGTGCCGACACCGACGTCGCCCGCGGGGACGTCGGTGTACTCGCCGAGGTGCCGGTAGAGCTCGGTCATCAGCGACTGGCAGAAGCGCATGATCTCGCCGTCGGAGCGACCCTTGGGGTCGAAGTCCGCGCCGCCCTTGCCGCCGCCGATCGGCAGGCCGGTCAGCGCGTTCTTGAAGATCTGCTCGAAGCCGAGGAACTTCACCGTGCCCAGCAGCACGGAGGGGTGGAAGCGCATCCCGCCCTTGTAGGGGCCCAGCACGGAGGAGTACTCGACCCGGAAGGCGCGGTTGATCTGCACCTGGCCGTGGTCGTCGGTCCACGGGACCCGGAAGATGATCTGCCGCTCCGGCTCGCAGAGCCGCTCGATGACCCGTTCGGCCAGGTAGTGGGGTTGGCGGTCGACGACCGGCCCGAGGCTGGAGAGGACCTCCTGCACCGCCTGGTGGAACTCGCTCTCCCCGGGGTTGCGCCGCAGCACGAGCTTGTAGATGTGCTGGAGCCTTGAGTCGATGGTGCTGGACATGAGCGGCATCCTATGCCTGAGAATGCATAAGTATGCCATCGGCCCCGCCGTGGAAGGCGGGGCCGATGGGTGCTTCAGCCGAGGAGCGGCTGCGCGAGCAGCGGTGCGTCAGCCGCGGGGGCGCCAGTCCGGACGGCCGTCGGAGCCGCCGGAGCGCTCGCGGGAGCCGCGGTAGCCGCCCTCGCGGGACCCGCCTTCGCGGGACCCTCGGTAGCCGCCCTCCCGAGAGCCACCGTCCCGAGAGCCTCGGTAGCCACCCTGCCGCCGGTCGCCCTGACGCGGACCACCGGGCCGGCCACCGGGACGCCCGCCCCGGCCCCGGCGCGGGGGACGCAGGATCGCGTCCAGCTCGCTCTGCGGGATGGGCTCGCGCTCGGGGACGGACCCGCCGGCGGTCTCGATGACCGCGGTGTCCTCCGGGGCGACGACCTGCGGCTCGGCCTGCACACCCGCGGCGTCGAGCAGGCGGGAGACCTGCCGCTTCTGGTGCGGCAGCGCCAGGGTCACCACGACGCCGGTGTCACCGGCCCGGGCTGTGCGGCCCGAGCGGTGCAGGTAGTCCTTGTGGTCCGCAGGCGGGTCCACCTGCAGGACCAGGGAGACGTCGTCGACGTGGATGCCGCGGGCGGCGACGTCGGTGGCGACCAGCACCGGGAGGGTGCCGGCCTTGAAGGCGTCCAGCACCCGGGTGCGCTGGGCCTGGTTCAGCCCGCCGTGCAGGGCCGCGGCAAAGACGCCGGACTCGCGCAGCTGCAGCGCGATCCGGTCCGCCCCGAGCTTGGTGCGGCAGAAGACGATGGTGCGGCCGGACCGGTTGGCGATGGCTGCGGTGATCGGCTTCTTGTGGTGCGGGTGCACGAGGAAGAGGTGGTGCTCCATCGTGGTCACGCTGGCCGTGGCGTCGTCGGTGGAGTGGGTCACCGGGTCCTGCAGGTAGGCCTTGGCGATCTTGTCGACCCCGTGGTCCAGGGTCGCGGAGAACAGCAGCCGCTGGCCGCCGGCCTGGGTCAGGTCGAGGACCTGCTGGATGGCCTCCACGAAGCCCATCTCGGCCATGTGGTCGGCCTCGTCCAGGACGGTGACCTCCACCTCGGACAGGTCTGCGGCGCCGCGCTCGATCAGGTCGATGAGGCGTCCCGGGGTGGCGACGAGCACGTCGACCCCCTTGTCCAGGGCGTTGAGCTGGGGGGTGTACGACATACCGCCCGCGACCAGCAGGAAGCGCTTGTCCACGGCCCGCATCAGCGGGGCCAGTGCGTCCACGCTCTGCATGGCCAGCTCGCGGGTGGGGCTGAGGATCAGCGCCCGTGGCCGGTGCGGCACGGCCCGCGGCCGACCGGTGAGCCGGTGCAGCAGGGGCAGCCCGAAGGCCATCGTCTTGCCGGAACCGGTCTGGCCCCGGCCGAGCAGGTCCCGGCCGGCGAGCGCGTCGGGGATGGTCGCGGCCTGGATCGGGAACGGCTGGGTGATGCCGACCCGGGCCAGCGCGGACACGAGGTCCTCGTGCAGCCCGAAGCTGGCGAAGCCGTTGTCCTCGGTCACCTGGGCGGTGGCGTCCTCGACCAGACCGGCGGCCTGCCGCTCCTGGTATGCCGCGTCGGCCTCGTCGCGCTCGACCTCCGCGTCCTCGAAGGTGGCCCGCTCCGGCTCGACCTCCCGGCCCGGCCGGTCGTCGCGACGCTCCCAGCGGCGGTCGTCACGGCGCCGGTTCTCGTCCCAGCTGCGGCCCTCGTGGCGGCCGCGCTCGTAGGGGCGCCCCTCCCGCTCGTCGCGGCGTGCGCGCCAGGTGTGCTCGGTGCGGGCGTATCCCGCACCCTCCTCGCGGCGCTGGTAGCCGCCAGCAGCACGGTTGTCGTCGCGCGACGGGTAGCCGCTGCGGTTGTCCCGACGGTCGTAGCCACCGGACCGGTTGTCGTCCCGACCCTGGTAGCCACCACGGTTGTCCCGCCGGTCATAGCCACCGGACCGGTTGCCGTCCCGACCCCGGAAACCACCACGGTCGTCCCGCTGCTGGTAGCCGCCACGGTTCTCGCGGCGGTCGTGACCGCCGCGCTCGTCACGACCCTGGTAGCCACCGCGGTGCTCCCGACGGTCATAGCCACCGGCAGCACGGTTGTCGTCCCGACCCCGGAAACCACCACGGTCGTCCCGCTGCTGGTAGCCGCCACGGTTCTCGCGGCGGTCGTGACCGCCGCGCTCGTCACGACCCTGGTAGCCACCGCGGTGCTCCCGACGGTCATAGCCACCGGCAGCACGGTTGTCGTCGCGTCGGTGGTCGCCGCGGTCACGGCGCTCGGCACGCTCGCCGCGGCCCCGTGGGTCGGCCTCGTCGCGGTCGCGCCAGCGGGCCTTGCCGGCATCACCGTCGTCACGACGCGGCCGGTCGTCCGGGTAGCGCTCGCTGCGCCGGTCGGTGCGGCGGCCCTTGAGCTGGGCGCGGGCCTGCTTCTCCCGCGCCTCGCGGGCGGCCTTCTTCTGTGCAGGGGTATGCCGCGGCTTCTTGCCGGGGGCAGCAGAACGGATGGGCTTGGCCATGATCGGCTCACTCACTTCAGGTTCATCGAGGTGGTTCTCGCCTCGACGTCGCTGTGGACGTGACCGGACCGACCTCCAGGTGCAGCTACGGCACCCGCATGGGCCTCCGGGAACGGATCGTCCCGGGGCGTCAGAGGCGCTCGGGAGACCGAGCGCGTCGTCCTAGTCTACCGGAGTCGAACGGTCCATCTGTACACGGACGCTGTCCACGCAGCTGTCTGCACGCCCGGCTCAGGCGTCGATCCGCTCCCGGTCCAGCACGTGCGCGGACTCCACGATGAAGTCCTTGCGCGGGGCGACCGACGAGCCCATGAGCAGGTCGAAGACCTCGTCGGCGCGGGCCGCGTCGGCCAGGGTGATCCGGCGCAGGGTGCGGTGGCGGGGGTCCATCGTGGTCTCGGCCAGCTGGTCGGCGTCCATCTCGCCCAGACCCTTGTAGCGCTGCATCGGCTGCTTGACGGTCCGGCCCTTCTTCGCCAGCTCGGCGAGCTTCTTGCGCATCTCGGCCTCGGTGTAGGTGTAGATGTACTCCCGACCGGCCTTGCCGCGGCCACCGGTGACCTCGATCCGGTGCAGCGGCGGCATCGCGGCATACACGCGCCCCGCCTCGACCAGCGGCCGCATGTAGCGGAAGAAGAGGGTCAGCAGGAGGGTGCGGATGTGCGCGCCGTCGACGTCTGCGTCGGTCATGATGATGACCTTGCCGTAGCGCGCGGCGTCGAGGTCGAAGGACCGCCCGGAGCCGGCGCCGATCACCTGGATGATCGCGCCGCACTCGGCGTTGGACAGCATGTCCTGGACCGAGGCCTTCTGGACGTTGAGGATCTTGCCGCGGATGGGCAGCAGCGCCTGGTAGTCGCTGGAGCGGGCCAGCTTGGCGGTGCCGAGGGCGCTGTCGCCCTCGACGATGAACAGCTCGCTGCGGGCGGTGTCGTTGGTGCGGCAGTCGGCCAGCTTCGGCGGGAGCGAGGAGGACTCCAGGGCGTTCTTACGGCGCTGGGTCTCCTTGTGCAGGCGGGCCGAGATGCGCGACTTCATCTCCGCCACGACCTTCTCCAGCAGCAGCGAGGCCTGGGCCTTGTCCCCCCGGTGGGTGCTGGTGAGTCGCTCGGTGATCCCCTGCTCCACGACCCGGGAGACGATCGCGCGCACGGCGCTGGTGCCGAGCACCTCCTTGGTCTGGCCCTCGAACTGCGGTTCGGCCAGCCGCACGGTGACGACCGCGGTCAGCCCGGCGGTGATGTCGTCCTTGTCGACCTTGTCGTTGCCGACCTTGAGCTTGCGGGAGTTGACCTCCAGCTGCTTGCGGAAGACCTTCATCACGGCCTGCTCGAAGCCGGCGACGTGGGTGCCGCCCTTGGGGGTGGCGATGATGTTGACGAAGCTGCGCATCGTCGTGTCGTAGCCGGTGCCCCAGCGGACGGCGACGTCCACCTCGCACTCGCGCTCGACCTCCCGGGTGACCATGTGGCCACGGTCGTCCAGGACCGGGACGGTCTCGTTGAACCGGCCCGAGCCCTGCAGCCGCCAGACGTCGGTGACCGGCTGGTCGGGGGCGAGGTACTCGGCGTACTCGGCGATCCCGCCGGTGTAGGCGAAGGTCTCCTCGTGCGGGCCGTCCTCGGCCGGGGTGCCGGGCAGGCCGCGCTCGTCGCGGATGACCACCGTGAGGCCGGGCACCAGGAAGGCGGTCTGGCGGGCCCGCATGACCAGCTCGTCGTAGTTGAACTGCGCGGTGGCCAGGAAGATCTGCGGGTCGGCCCAGTAGCGCACCCGCGTGCCGGTGACCCCGCGGCGCGCCTTGCCCACGACCGCGAGCTCGCTGCTCTTCTCGAAGGGCGTGAAGGGAGCATCCGGCGAGGGCTCCTTGCGTCCGTCGTCGAAGATCCCCGGCTCGCCCCGGCGGAAGCTCATGCCGTAGGTCTTGCCGGCCCGGTCCACCTCGACGTCGAGACGGGCGGACAGCGCGTTGACCACCGAGGCACCCACACCGTGCAGACCGCCGGAGGCGGCGTAGGACCCGCCGCCGAACTTGCCGCCGGCGTGGAGCTTGGTGAAGACGACCTCGACGCCGGACAGGCCGGTGCGCGGCTCGATGTCGACCGGGATGCCCCTGGCCCGGTCGCGGATCTCGACCGACCCGTCGGGGTGCAGCACGATCTCGATCCGGTCGCCGTGCCCGCCCAGAGCCTCGTCGACGGCGTTGTCGATGATCTCCCACAGGCAGTGCATGAGGCCGCGTTCGTCGGTGGACCCGACATACATCCCCGGGCGCTTGCGCACCGCCTCCAGGCCCTCGAGGACCTGCAGGTGCCGGGCGGAGTAGTCCTGTGTCGTCACGTTCGGCAGGGTAACGCGAGGGTCTGACAGGCGGCGGTAGGCGCGTCGACGCAGCCGCTCCAGCCACTCCAGCCACTCCAGCGGCTGCCGCGCTGCTGCGGCGGGCGCCCTGTGCAACGAAACTCCTTCCGCGCAGGGGATATATCCCCTGCAGCCGGCCGGTTTCCCTGCACAGGCGGCGGCGCCGGTCGGGCTCTTTCCCGGGTTCGGTCGAGCCTTTCCCGTGTCCGGCCGGGCTCTTTCCCGTGTCCGGTCGGGCTCTTTCCCGTGTCCGGTCGGGCCTTTTGCCGTGTTCGGTCGGGCCTTTTGCCGTGCTCCCTCGGGTCACTCGCCGCCGAAGGACCGGGCGACGAACGGGGCGCGCTGCGCCTTCTGCTCCGACGAACCCGTGGCCTGCCGCTCGTGCGGCCGGCGGCCCGGGGCAGCCCCGATGGCCCGCAGACTTACGCGGACAGCGAAACACCCTGGGGCGGGGGCACAAAGACCGGGCATCGCGGCGTTGACGTGCTTGACTGTGACGCATCGGCCCCCGTCCCGGGAGTCGCTGCAGGAGAGAGGAGACAGTTCGTGAACACCACGCTGACCCCCGAGCTGACCGCCGCCGACCGCTGTGACCGTTGCGGCGCCCAGGCCTACGTCCGAGCCCGCCTGGCCGACGGCCTCGAGCTGCACTTCTGCGCCCACCACGGGCGCGCGCACCTCGACAAGCTGCGCGACATGCAGGACATCGACATCCTCGACGAGACGCACAAGCTGCACGCCGAGGAGAACCCCACGATCTGACCCAGGGACTCACCCGGGACTCACCCTAGGACTCCGCGAGTCTCCACGGCTCCTGCTCCGCCCGCCCACACCTCGGTGTGGGCGGGCGTTGTCGTGTCGCGCGCCGGTGCGGTCACGTCTCGCGAGAGACCGGGAGGAATGGTCCCGCACGTGTGAGAATCGCGCCATGTCCGCGCTCGAGATCGTCGCCCTGCTGCTCATGCTCGTCGGGCTCGTCGGCATCGTCTTCCCGGTGCTGCCGGGGCTGCTGCTGGTGGTGGTCGGGGTGCTGGTCTGGGCGCTGGACGCCCGCTCGACCGCCGGCTGGGTGCTGCTCCTGGTCGCGGTCGCGATCTACGTCGCGGGGGTCGTGCTGCAGTGGGCGGTCCCGGGCAAGCGGATGAAGCGCGCAGGGGTGCGCACCTCGACGCTGCTGGTGGGGCTGGCCTGCGCCGTCGTGGGGATGTTCGTCATCCCGGTCGTGGGCCTGTTCGTCGGTTTCCCGGTCGGGATCCTGCTCGCCTCGCTGGTGCGTACCCGGGACGTACGGGAAGCCTGGCGCGCCACGGGACACGCGCTACGGGCGGTAGGGACCAACATCCTCATCGAGCTGGGCACCGCGTTCACCATCATCGCCGTCTTCGTGGTGACGGTGGTTTTCCTGGTCTGAGCAGGCAGGGGACAGGCAGAGGACAAGCTGGGGTTTGACGCGAGTCGGGAGGCGGTCCGACTCGCGGTCGGACTCAGGGACCCTGCTCCTTGCGCTTGTCCCACTGCTGCTCCATGCGGCTCATGAAGTTGCCCCCCGGCTTGGCCTTGCCCTGCGGGCCGGCCTTGGGGGAGCCGCCCGCCTGCACCCGCACCGAGCCGTCCTCCTGCACGACACCCAACCCGCCGCCACGGACGGGGGTAGCGGCCCAGGCGCCACCCAGGACCATGGCCAGGAAGCCGATGATGCTCACCCAGAGGAACTGCGTCATCACGCCGACGACCACCAGGGCCAGGCCGGCGAGGGCACCCAGGACACCGAGCGCCAGGCGGCGGCGGTCCAGTCCCGTGGAGGTGCGGGCGGCAGCGGTACGTTGAAGCTGGCTCGCCAGGCGAGGGTCCTCAGCGTAGAGCGCCTGCTCCATCTGCTGCAGGACGCGCTGCTCGTGCTCGGAGAGCGGCATTGTCACCTCCGGTGTGAGTCGGCCGCGCATCGGTGGCTCACCGACGTCGAAGTCTTTGAACAAGGATATGCGGTGAACGCACGAAGCACTAGCCGGAGTTCCCAGGAGTGGGCCGTTCCGGCTCGGAGGTCACCTTAGGCCGACCGGGAGTGCCCGAGCAGGAGGCTCGCCGGCCGCACCGCGCCCTGCCCGAACCTGGCCGCGGCCCGGTCCATCGCCCGCTCGGCATCCCGCCAGCCGTGCTCCGGCTCGTCCAGACGCCCCTGCACCAGGGTGCCGTCGGCCTCGGTGATGCCTTCCATGCGCACCCCGAGCATCCGGATGCGGGCCCGCTGCAGCCCGAGTGCGGTGTAGAGCGACCAGGCCGTGGCGTGCACGTCCCGGGTGACGTCGGTGGGGACCGCGATCGTGCGGGACCGGGTGATGGTGGTGAAGTCGGAGAACCGGACGGTCAGCACCACGGTGCGGCCCAGCACCCCCGCGTGCCGCATCCGGCTGGCCGTCCGTTCGGCCAGGTGGAGCAGCTGGCGACGGACCACCTCGGGGTCGTCCACGTCGTGGGCCAGCGTCTGGGAGGAGCCGACGCTGCGTTCCCGACGCGCCGGCACCACCGGGGAGTCGTCCACCCCCCACGCCAGGGTGTGCAGATGGGTGGCCGTCTGCTCGCCGAAGGCCCGGCGAAGGGTCGACCGTGGCACGTGGGCCAGCTGGGCCACCGTCCGCAGCCCGAGGCGGTGCAGCTCCGCCTCGGTGGACTCCCCCACCCCCCACAACGCGCTGACCGGCATCGGGTGCAGGAAGGGCACCACCTGGTCTCGGGTGAGCAGGCGCATGCCGTCCGGCTTGGCCGCCCGGGAGGCGATCTTGGCCACCGCCTTGGTGGGGGCACCCCCGACGGAGCAGGTGATGCCCTGCTCGTCGACGACCGTGTCCCGGATCCACCGGCCGATCCGGGCCGGCCCACCCCACTGTCGCCCGGTCGCGGAGACGTCGAGGAAGGCTTCCTCCATCGAGACCGGTTCCACCCGTGGGGTCACCTCTGCGAAGACGGCCATCACCCCCTCGGAGACCCGGGCGTAGGCGTCGTGGTCGGGCCGGACCACCACCGCCGGCGGGCACAGCCGGCGGGCGGTGGCCATCGGCATACCCGAGCGCACGCCGTAAGCCCGCGCCTCGTAGGTGGCGCACAGCACGACACTGCGCCACCCACCGCCCACCACCACCGGCTGACCGACCAGCTCGGGGTGCTCCAGCAGCGAGACCGCAGCGTAGAAGGCGTCCATGTCGACGTGCAGGATGTAGCCCTCGTCGGTCGCGGGGCCGCCTGCCTCGTGCCTCACCATCCCGCGCTCCCGGAGCTGGAGTGCCACAGCTTGCTGCCCGGCTCCTGGACGGCGTCACCGGCGGGTCGGATGTCGGCGTAGGGCGACTGACGGAAGCCCGAGGCGTGCACCAGCACCCGCCGACCGGTGGTGCCGGTCGAGGCAGCCCCCTGGCAGGCGGCGGACTCGGCCTCCTCCGCGAGCAGGCGGGCCTGCTCCTCGCTGCGCCGCAGGTGCTCGCGGGCGGCCCGCAGACCACCGCCCTCCCAGGTCTGGGCCAGCTCGCCCAGCTCCCAGGCCGCGGTGGCCCGGATGGACACCCCTCGCGGTCCGGTGCGACGGACGACGCCGCGGACGAGGAGCAGCCAGGAGTGGAAGATGGTGCTGGCGTAGGGACCCTGGACGTCCTCGAAGAAGGTGGCGTCGGCGGGGCCGGTCCCGTCGTCGAGGGTGAGGAAGACCACCCGCCGTCCGGACCGCACCGGTGGCGTCTGGGTGGCGACCTTGGCCCCGGCGATCAGCACCTCGGCCCCGCCCCGGCAGGAGAGCAGGTCGCGGGACCTGGTCACCCCCAGCTCGGTGAGAATCGGCCCGAAGCCGGCGACCACGTGGGTGCTGACGTCCATCCCCAGCACCTCCAGCTCGGCCCGCAGCTGCTCGGTGGGGGTCATCTCCGGCAACCCGCTGCCGGTCAGCGGCGCCGGGTCGTCGCCGAGGTCAAGGGTGAGCTGCGCGGCCGGTGCCGGAGCCTGGTGCCAGGTGCGCCGGCCGGCTGCCTGCGCGCCGGTGCGGGCGGCGACCTCACCACCGGTGGCGCCGCCCAGCACCGGGGCGGGGGTGCGCCGCCCGGTCCGGCTGCGCCCCGCCCCGGTCGTGGAATGCCGGGTCCACCGGTCCAGGTCGCGCACGTGCAGCAGCAGGTCGCGCCGGGTGAGCAGCCCACCTCCTCCCGGTCCGCCACCAGGCCGGTGGCGACCCACCCGGTGCAGGGCGTCCAACCCGCCGGCCAGCACCAGACGCTCCGCGGTCGGCCGGCTCGGCCGGGCCCGGTGCCAGAGGTCGGCCAGGGAGTCGTAGGGCTGGCCGGCGACGATCCGGGCGACCTCGTCCTCGCTGATCCCCTTGACGTCGGTCAGCGCCAGCCGGATGCCGTAGCGGGAGGCGGCCTGTTCCACCCGGGCCATCACCGCGTCGACGTGGTCGGGGGTGCGCCGCAGCCGGCCGGGCGGCACCGGACGGTCGTCGAAGGGGCCGTCCTCGGGCTGCCCGCCCTGCGGCATACCGGGGCCGGCCCGCCCCTGCCCGGACGGCCCGGGCACCGGCTGCCCGAACCCGCCCTGCTCCCGCGGGTCCACCCGTTCGACCCGGTAGCTGGCTCCCGAGCGGTTGACGTCGAGACCGAGGACGTGCACGCCCATGGTGCGGGCCTCGTCGAGGATGAGGCGCTTGGGGTACATGCCCGGGTCGTGGGTGAGCACCCCGGCGAGGAAGGCCGCCGTGTGGTGGGTCTTGAGCCAGGCCGACTGGTAGGTAGGTAGCGCGAAGGCGGCCGCGTGGGCCTTGCAGAAGCCGAACGAGGCGAACGCCGCCAGCACCTGCCAGATCCGGTCCTGGTCGGCCTGCCGGTAGCCCTTCGCGGCAGACATCGAGCGCCACCACACCTCCACCTCCTCCTGACCGGTCGGCGAGCCCATCGCCCGCCGGACCTCGTCGGCCTGGGCCAGGCTGACCCCGGTGGTCTCGGCGACGATCTGCAGCACCTGCTCGTGGAAGACGACCACCCCGCAGGTCTGCTGCAGGTAGGGCACGAGGCTGGGGTGCAGGTGGTCCGGCTCCCCCCAGCCCTGCCGGGCGTGCAGGAACGGGCGGATCATGTCCGACTTCACCGGCCCGGGACGGAACAGGGAGATGTCGATGATGATGTCGGCGAAGGTCTCGGGGGCGAACTTGCCGACCAGCTCACGCTGCCCGGGGGACTCGATCTGGAAGCAGCCCAGGGTCCGGGTGGACTGGACCAGGGCGAAGGTGTCGGGATCGTCCAGCGGCACCTGGGCCCGGTCGTCGAGGTCGACCCGGACACCGTCCACGCGTTCGACCTCCTGGACCGCGTGCGCCATCGCCGACTGCATCCGGATGCCGAGGACGTCGAGCTTGAGCAGCCCCATCTCCTCGACGTCGTCCTTGTCGAACTGGCTCATCGGGAACCCCAGCCAGCTGGCCTCCACCGGGGTGCGGTCCAGCAGGGAGGTGTTGGACAGGATCACCCCGCAGGGGTGCATCGCGATGTGCCGGGGCAGCCCGTCGAGGGACTCCACCAGCTCCAGCAGCTGCTGCATCCGAGGCGTGTCCAACCCCTGCCGGCGCAGCTCGGGCAGGTCGTGGACGGCCGCGCGCGCGTCCTTGGCGCGGATGTGCGGGAAGGCCTTGGCGAGGACGTCGATCTCCCCCGGCGGCATCCCCAGCGTGGCGGCGACGTCACGCAGGGCGTGACGCACCCGGTAGGTCTCGGCCATCGACACGCAGGTCACCCGGTCGGAGCCGAAGCGCTCCAGGATCCGTTCGTACATCTCGGTGCGGCGCGCCGACTCCACGTCGATGTCGATGTCCGGCAGCTCGGCACGCAACGGTGAGCAGAAGCGCTCCATGAGCAGACCGTGCTCCATCGGGTCCACACCGCTGATCCCGAGCAGGTAGGTCACCAGGCTGCCCGCCCCCGAGCCCCGGGCCGCGACCCGCACCCCGTGCTCCCGGATGAGGTCGCAGACCTGGGCGACGGTGAGGAAGTAGGTCGGGTAGCCCAGCCCCGCGATGACGCCCAGCTCGTCGTCCAGGCGGGTGCGGATGCGTTCGAGGTATGCGGTGCCCGCCCCGGGGTAGCAGGTGGTCACGGCCTGGGTGCAGCGTTCGGTGAGCACCTGGTGCGCCTGCCCGATGCCGCTGACCCCCAGCACCTCGGGCTCCGGCAGGTGGACCGAGCCCAGACCCAGGTCCGAGCGGGCGTCCTGGTGGCAGGCGGCGGCGAGGTCCAGGGTGGCGCGCAGCAGGTCGGCGGCCCGGGCACCGCCACCGGAGGCCCGCTCCAGCTGCCGGGCCAGCCCGACCATGGTGCCGGTCCCGCCTAGGTGACCGGCCGTGCTGACCCGGTCCAGGTGCCGCTCGTCGAGGGCGACCATCCGCCGGGCCGCGTCGAGCACGTCGACCACCCGGGCCTGCTCCGGGACGGCGTGCCGGACCGCGGCGGTGAGGACCGCCGGCACCCCGATCTCCCGGGCCAGGGCCCACAGCGCGGTGGCATGGCTGAGGCTGGCGGGGGTCCCTTCTGGGCCGCCGTGGCAGACGACCTCGACCCGCACCGCGTCCGGAGGGAGCCGGTCGACCCAGGCCTGCAGCAGCAGCCTGGCCTGCCCCCGGCGGCGGGCCAGCAGCGCCCGCCCCACGTCGGAGTCCGGGCCCAGCAGCACCACGACCGGGGCGACCCCGTCGACGGGGGCTGCCGCCCGGGTCAGCAGCTCGGGAGAGGTCCGCGGCACCGCCCGCTCCCCCGCCAGGTGGGTGTGCGTCACCAGCCGGCAGAGCCGGGCCCACCCCATCCCTGGCCCCACACCGCCACGCTGCCCGCGGGCGAGCACGACCACCCGTGGCTGCAGGTCGTCGACCAGGGCCCCGCCCTTGACCGGGGTCCGGGACGGAGGCCTCGGGTCGCGGTTCTCCCGCAGCCCGGTGACCAGGGCCGGGGACGACCCTGACGACCCTGACGACCCTGACGGGTCGCCGGTCGCGAGCACCGAGCTGCCCAGGGCCAGGTCGACGCCCAGCACCGGCAGGATCCCGGCGTCCTGGCAGGAGCGCACGAACCGCACGGCGCCGTAGAGACCGTCGCGGTCGGTCAGCGCCAGGGCGGGTTGGCCCAGCTCGACGGCCCTGGCCACGAGCTCGGCGGGGTGGGACGCGCCGTAGCGCATCGAGGCGCTGGAGGCGACGTGCAGGTGGACGAAGTCGCCCGCCATGCTCATCCCCGCCCAAGCGGTGCCAGCTCGGTGGGCAGCGGCAGCTCGCAGGGCAGGTGCAGGCAGGCCCGCACCAGCTCCAGGAAACGCTCGCCCGAGCGGACCAGGTCGTCGGCGTCACGGGCGGTGACACAGTCCACGCCCCGCTCCAGGGCCAGCCTGCGCCGCCCGGAGTCGGCGAACAGCACCGCCCACTCGGTCAGCTCGGGAGCGACGGTGGGCAGCATCTCCCACACGCTGCGCGGCCGGGACCGACGGCTGGGGGCGGTCCGGGAGGCGACCAGCGCCGCTCCCGCCCGTAGCGCCGCCAGGTGCGCCTGGGTGTAGCGCTCACCGGCCGTGCTGCTGTGGCAGGCCGCCAGCAGCCCGGCCCGGGCCCGGTCCAGCAGGTCCAGCACCGTGCCTGCCGTCATCCCCGGTCCGGGAAGTGTGCTCTGCGTGATCGTCATCGTGTCCGTCCCTCCTCGCTGGCGCGGCCTGTCCGCCGCCGGTCCTGGTCTGCATCTGCTCTGCATCGCGCTCTGCTCTCAGTCGCTCACCCGGGACAGCCACCACCGGTCGTCCTGCACCAGGTCGTAGACACCGGTGCCCATCGACCGTCCGGCCCCCGCCTCCACCCGCCACACCCGGCGCTCCAGACCTTCCCCGCCGGGGTCCTCAGCCCGCCACCACGGCACCCGCTGGGACCACTGCCCCAGCACCGCCCGGACCAGGTGCACCCGGCCGCGCCACAGGAAGACCGTGGGCACCGTCTGGGTCCCCGCCTGCGTCGGCGCCCCCGTCCACGCCTCTGCCTGCGCGCCTGCCTCCGTCTCGCGCTCTGCCTCCCCCTCTGCCTCCCCCTCCGTCCAAGGCCTGAGCAGCGCGCCCTCCACCCGCACGCCGTGCTCGGCCGCGGCCCCCAGCCGGACCTCGACCTGCTCCTCGTACCGCCTGCTCATGGGCTCCTCCTCCACGTCGACCCGCCACTTATTTCGAATACATGTTCGATAAGACAAATGTACGACCTGTGCCCGGCACTCTGTCAACCCGGTCCGACAGACCTGTGGACAGCCGCAGCACCCCTGGGCCGGAGGTCAGGATGGAGGTGACCCGGGCCAGCCGGAGGGGATGGCCCGGGTCGACCGGCTCGCGACCGGCTCAGATCTGGCTCCGGCTAGGCTCAGCCTCGGGCGCAGCAGCGCTCCCCCGTCACCGAACCAGGAGGCCGAGCCCCCGTGCCGTGTGCCCACCCGCTGGACGGCGTCGACCTGCACCGCCGCGTGCAGCAGGCTCTCGACCGCCACCTCGAGCACCAGCGCGGGGTTCTGGCCGAGCTCGGCGAACCGATGGACCCGCTCGTGGACGTCATCGCGCACCTGCTCTCCGGGGGCAAACGGCTGCGTGCGGCCTTCCTCTACTGGGGCTGGCGTGCCCTGGGCGGCGAGCGCGACAGCGACGAGGCCGACGAGGCTGCCGTGCGCGCCTCGAGCGCGATGGAGATCTTCCAAGCCGCCGCCCTCCTCCATGACGACGTCATGGACAACAGCGACCTGCGGCGCGGACGCCCCACGGCACACCGCGTCTTCGCCGCCCTCCACCGGGAGCAGGGCTGGAACGGTGACCCCGACCGGTTCGGCCTCGCCGGCGCCATCCTCGCCGGCGACCTGTGCCTGAACTGGACCGACGAGGTCTTCGCCACCAGCGGCCTGCCGGCCGCCGCCCTGGAGCGGGCCCGCCCCGAGCTGGACCGGATGCGCACCCAGCTCATGGGTGGGCAGTTCCTCGACGTCCTCGAAGGCGCCCGCGGGTGGGCGGACCTGGACTACTCCCAGCGGATCGAGGCCTGCCGCACGGTGATCCGCCACAAGAGTGCCCGCTACTCCGTGCAGCAGCCGCTCCTCATCGGGGCCCGCGCGGCCGGTGCCTCGACGCAGGCCCTCGACGCCCTGGCCACGTACGGCGACCGGCTGGGAGAGGCCTTCCAGCTGCGCGACGACATCCTGGGCGTCTTCGGCGACCCGAGCGAGACCGGCAAGCCTGCCGGTGACGACCTGCGTGAGGGCAAGCACACCGTGCTCATCGCGCACGCGCTGGAGCACGCGGACGCCTCCGGTGCCGAGCTGATCGCCGCCAGCCTGGGCGATCCGGACCTCGACGACGAGACGGTCGCGGCCTGCCGCCAGGTCCTGGTGGACTCCGGCGCGGTGGGCCGCACCGAGCAGATGATCAGCGACGCGGCGCAGGACGCCCTGGCGGCGCTCGCGGCCGCCTCGGAACTCACCGAGGAGGGTCGGCACGCGCTGACCGAGCTGGTCGCGATCTGCACCGACCGCGCGACCTGAGCCCAGCGCCTAGAAGGCGTGCTCCTGCGCGCGGCGACGCACCTCGGTCTTGGCCCCGGCGTGCAGGGAGGCGATCGCGCTGCCACCGGCGAGGGTGTCGTCGGGGGCGTGCAGCCACTCGATGATCTCCTCGTCCGCCAGCCCGCCGTCGGCCAGCACGGTGATCGTGCCCCGCAGGGCGGGCAGCGGACCCTCCTCGGTCACGAAGGTGCTGGGGACCATGAGGGCCCGGTTCTCACCCCGCCGCCTGCCGACCAGCTCGCGCTCGTGCAACCACCGCTTGACCGTGGGCAGGCTCGCGCCGGTCCGCTCCATGATGTCGGGGACGGTCAACCAGCCGGGAATTACATCGCTGTCACTTACCACATCTTCTAGTCAATCACATGAACCGACACGCCGCGAAGGTAGCGCTCCCGCTCTCTGGGCTGTACTGTCCCTGCTGTCCCAGCAGAAACGGGCTCATCGCTGAGCCCGCATGCCCCTAACGTCGCACCTGTCCCGGAGTCAACGTGAGTCCCCTCTTTGCCGCACTGCCGCCCACGGATCTACCGACGCACGCCTACGTCCCGCCGACAGCGGTGCACGCAACGGCGCCGTTCTCCCTCGACCTGGCCATGAAAGCCACCCGAACGCACACCGTGCGTCCGGGCGACACGGTCTATGACATCGCCGCGAGGTACGAGGTCAGCGCCCAGGCGATCGTGCGGGCCAACTCCCTTTCCGACGGGGGCCGGTGGATCCTGCCCGGCGACACCCTGCGCATCCCCGGCGCCGTCTCCGCCCCGGCCCCGGGCCAGTCCTCGGGCGGCTCCGACAGCTCCAGCAGCCGCTCCTCCGGCAGCACGGTCACCGTCCGCGCGGGCGACACCCTGTCCCACCTGGCCGCCCGCCACGGCACCACCGTGGCCAAGCTGGTCTCCGCCAACAACATCAGCAACAGCCGGCTGATCTACCCGGGCCAGGTCCTCACCCTGCCCGGCGCGGGCAGCAGCTCCTCGAGCTCCGGCAGCTCCTCCAGCTCAAGCGGCAGCTCCTCGAGCTCCTCGGCCTCGCCCAAGGCCTCCTCCAGCACTGTGACGGTGCGCGCCGGCGACACCCTGTACGGGATCGCCGCCCGGCACGGCACCACGGTCAACGCGCTGGCCAGGGCCAACGACCTCGACGACACGCGGCTGATCTACCCGGGCCAGCGGCTGAGCCTGCCCGGGGCCTCCGGCACGTCCGGCTCGGACTCCTCCGGCAGCTCCTCGGGCTCGAGCAGCGCGCCCAGCCGCTCCGGCATCCCGTCCTCGCTCTCGCGTCCCTACGACGAGCACACCGTCGGCAACCTGCTCACCGACGAGGACGTCCAGAGCACCTTCCTGCACTACCAGTACTCCAGCGCCACCGCCCGCGCCGCCGCGGCCAACCGGATCTACCTGAGCAACACCGCGGTGCCCAGCCAGGACGAGCTCAAGGCGATGATCGTCGAGACCAGCAACCGGCACGGGGTCGACCCCAAGCTCATGCTGGCGCTGTCCTACCAGGAGTCCGGCTGGAACCAGCAGGCCGTCTCCCCGGCCAACGCCATCGGGGCGATGCAGGTGATCCCGACCTCCGGCCAGTGGGCCTCCTCCCTGATCGGCCGGGAGCTCAACCTGCTCGACCCCCAGGACAACGTCACCGCCGGTGTGGTGGTGATGCGTGCGCTGATGCGCTCCGCGGACTCCAGGGACGCCGCGATCGGTGGCTACTACCAGGGTCTGGGCAGCGTCCGGCAGTACGGCCTGTTCGGCGACACCCGGCAGTACGTCGCGAACATCACGCACTTCATGCGCACGCTGTAGCGCAGGCTGCACCAGGCCGGCACAGGCTGCCCACAGGGGTCGCGGACACCGCGCACCTCCCACGTTCAGCGGGCCGGCGTCCGTACAGTGGCGGTGTGGACGCCTCGACCCCTGCCGTCATCGACCGCGTCGTCGACGGCCGGTACCGGGTCGAGGCGGAGATCGCCCGGGGCGGGATGGCGACCGTCTACCGCGCCCGGGACCTGCGCCTGGACCGACCGGTCGCGCTGAAGGTGATGCGCCCGGACCTGGCGCACGACCAGGCCTTCGTGCGTCGCTTCCAGCAGGAGGCGCGCGCGGCGGCCCGCCTCTCGCACCCGCACATCGTCAGCGTGTACGACCAGGGCGAGGACGGTGACCTCGTCTTCCTCGCCATGCAGCTGGTCGACGGGCCCACCCTGCGCGACGTCATCGAGCACCGGAGCCCCGCCTCAGCGCGGCAGGCGCTGACCCTGCTGATCCCGGTGGCCGAGGCGCTGGCCGAGGCGCACCGACGCGGGCTGGTGCACCGGGACGTCAAGCCCGAGAACGTGCTCATCGACCAGGGCCGGCACAACGGCGTCAAGGTCGTGGACTTCGGCCTGGCCCGCGCCATCAGCGCGGCCAGCCACCACACCAGCGAGATGCTGTGGGGCACCGCCGCCTACCTCGCCCCCGAGCAGGTCGAGCGGGGGCGGGCCGACCCCCGGACCGATGTATATGGCGTGGGCCTGCTCCTCTTCGAGCTGCTCAGTGGCCGCAAGGCCTTCCCCGGGGACGACCCGCTGCAGGTCGCCTACGACCACGTGCACCGCGGCCTGCCCGACCTGCGCGCCCTGGTGCCCACGGTCCCACCCGCCGTGGCCTCGCTGGTGGTCAGCGCCGCGGCGACCGACCCCGGCGACCGACCCCAGGACGCCGGTGAGCTGCTGGACCGGATGCGCGAGCTGCTGCGCGAACTGCCGGACCCTGCGCTGGACGCCGTGCCCGCGCGGCCGGGCCTCGACGGTGAGGACGGGCAGAAGCCCGACGACGCCGACGCCACCCGCGCCCTGGGCGTGTCCGACGGCCCCCAGGGCGATCCGACGCAGCTGCTCCCCGGAGGCGGGCACTCCCAGACCCGGCAGCTGCCCGTGGCGGGACGGGCCACCAGCGACGGCCACTACGCCCGCACGACCGGCAACACCGTGCGCACCCCCCGCCGGCGTCCGGCGCCCCCCGTGCAGGCACCACCACCTCCCCCACGACGGCGGGGCGGCGCGGGCCGCTGGCTCCTCGCCCTCCTCCTGGTCGCCCTGCTCGCCGGCGGCGGCTACGGCTTCTGGTGGCTCACCGAGGGTCCCGGCGTGCACTCGGCGATGCCGGCCGTGGTCGAGCTCAGCGAGGAGGACGCACGGTCTGCCCTCGACGCCCGGCAGCTGGACGCCGTGGTCACCTACGCCTACTCCGAGGACGTCCCCGACGGCACCGTCATCTCGGCCGACCGCGAGCCGGGCACCAACCTGCGGCACGGCACCGACGTGACCCTGGTCGTCTCCCAGGGCCAGGAGCGGTATGCCGTGCCCCCACTCACCGGGCTCACGCTCGAGTCCGCGCAGGCCGCCCTCGAGTCGGCCAACCTCGCCCTCGGCGAGCAGAGCCGCGAGCACGACGAGGTCGAGCCCGAGGGCCGGGTGCTGCGCTCGGACCCGGAGTCCGGTGAGCTGCTGCCCCCCGACGGTGAGGTGGACCTCGTCATCAGCTCCGGACCCGCGCCGGTGGAGGTGCCCGACGTCACCGGGCGTCCCCAGCAGGAGGCCACCGACGCGCTCACCCGGGCCGGCCTCACCGTGACCGTGGACCCGCAGCGGACCCACGACGAGGACGTGCCGGAGGGCGCGGTCCTGTCCCAGTCACCCTCCTCGGGCACCCTGGCGCGCGGCGAGACCGTGACCCTCGTGATCTCCGACGGCCCGGAGCTCGTCACCGTCCCGCAGGTGGTCGGCTCGCAGTTCGGCACCGTCGAGGACGAGCTGACCGAGCTCGGCCTGGTGGTGGTGCGGGAGGACATCCGCGGCGGGTTCTTCGGCTCGGTGCGCTCGCAGTCGATCGAGCCGGGCGAGGAGGTGCCGGTGGGCACCGAGATCCTGCTCGAGGTCGTCTGAGCCGAGCCCCCCGTCCGGGTGGGCGTCCGCCTAGTCCTGGTGGGCGAACCGCTCCTCGTGGGCGACCCGGGCCCGGGGGTGGTAGCCGCGGGACTCCCACCAGCCCTGCTGCGGACGGTGGTGGTAGGTCAGCTCCGCCACCCACTTCGGTCCCTTGAACCCGTAGAGGTGCGGAAGCACTACCCGCGCCGGCCAGCCCTGCTCCGGCGTCAGCGGCCGCCCGTCGACATGGGTGGCCAGCAGGCTGTCCGGGTGGACCAGGTCGGCCAGGGTGACGCAGGCGGCATACCCACGTGCGGCGGCGAGCAGGACGTGCCCCGCGTCCTCCCCCGGCGGCGCCAGCTCGACCACGTCCCGCATCCGCACTCCGCCCCAGCGCAGCGGCGGCGTGGAGGTGCGCGCCACGCAGTGCAGCCGGGCCTCGACCTCCACCCAGGGCAGGGCGTGCAGGGCCAGCCGGTCCAGCACGGTCATCCCACCGTCGCGCGTCTCCCCGCCGACGGTCAGGCTCCAGCGCTGCACGTCCAGCCGCGGCACCCGCCCGTAGTGCACCGGTCGCCAGGGCCTCTCCCGCTGGCCCGGTGGCAGCGGATGGTCGTGGAAGGTCTCGACCGGCGTCATCCGCGGTCGTCCGCACCTCGTCCGAGCAGCTCGAGCAGCACCTCGGTGGCGTGGGCGCTCATGGGGTCGTCCACGTCCAGGTGCCAGACGAACCGGACCCGTCGGGCGTCCGTCGCGTAACCGAGCACGCCCTCACCGGCGGCCGCGGCGATGAAGTCCGCCGCCGCCCACCCGGCCGGCGACACGTCCAGGACGAGGATGTTGGTCTGCACGGTCTGCGGGTCCACGACCAGGGGGTATGCCGTGCCGACCGCCTCCGCCACGCGCCGCGCCCGCGCGTGGTCGTCGGCCAGCCGGGCCAGCTGGTGCTCCAGGGCGTAGCGACCGGCGGCGGCCAGGATCCCCACCTGCCGCATCCCGCCGCCCATCCGCTTGCGCAGCACCCGGGCCCGGGCCATCTGCTCGGCGGAGCCGGTCAGGACGGACCCGACCGGGGCGCCGAGGCCCTTGGACAGGCAGACCGAGACGGTGTCGGCGCAGGCGCCGTAGTCGGCGAGGGGGACGCCGGTCGCGACGTGCGCGTTCCACAGCCGGGCGCCGTCAAGATGCACCCCGACCCCGACCGCGCGGGTCCCCTCGCGCAGTGCCTGCAGGTCGGCCAGGGGCTGGACGGTGCCACCGCCGAAGTTGTGCGTGTTCTCGACCACGACGCAGGCGGTGCTGACCTGGTACGGACCGCCGTCCGGCACGACGACCGACAGGAAGGTGTCCACGTCGAGGAGCCCGCGGTCGGCCACCCAGGACCGGGCGCTGATCCCGGAGTGGGCCGCCGCGGCGCCCAGCTCGGCGCGCAGCACGTGGGCGAGGTGGTCGGTGACGATCTCCTGCCCGGGGCCCGCGTGCAGCGCGAGCCCGACCTGGTTGGCCATCGAGCCGGTCGGCATGAAGAGCGCCGCCTCGTGGCCGATCAGCGCGGCGACCTGCTTCTCGAGCAGGGCGACCGTGGGGTCCTCGCCGTAGACGTCGTCGCCCACCTCGGCGTGCACCATCGCCTCCCGCATCCCCGGGGTCGGCCGGGTCAGGGTGTCCGAGCGCAGGTCGGCGACAGTGGGGGCCGCCACCTCAGCGCACGCCCCGTTCCAGCATCTCGGCGACGAGGAAGGCCAGCTCCAGGCTCTGCTGGTGGTTCAGCCGCGGGTCGCACAGAGTCTCGTAGCGCAGTCCGACGTCGGCCAGGTTGATCTCGCCGGCGCCGCCGACGCACTCGGTGACGTCGTTGCCGGTCAGCTCCACGTGGATGCCACCAGGGTGGGTCCCTGCCTCGGCGTGGGCGGCGAAGAAGCCGCGCACCTCCTCGACGACGTCCTCGAACCGCCGGGTCTTGAAGCCGCCGGGCGAGGTGAAGGTGTTGCCGTGCATCGGGTCGCAGATCCAGCTCACCCGCCGGGCCTCCTCCCCCAGCGAGGTCAGCAGGGCGGGCAGGACGTCACCGATCCGCTCGGCCCCCATCCGGGTGATGAAGCTGAGCCGGCCGGGGATCCGGTCGGGGTCGACCTTGTCCATGATCGCCAGCACCGTCTCCCGGTCCGCGCCAGGCCCGAGCTTGACGGCGACCGGGTTCTGGATGCGCGAGATGAAGTCCAGGTGGGCGCCGTCGAGGTCGCGGGTCCGCTCACCGACCCAGAGCAGGTGGGCCGAGGTGTCGTACAGCAGGCCGGTGCGGTGGTCGCGGCGCACCATCGGCCGCTCGTAGTCGAGCACCAGCGCCTCGTGGGCGGAGTAGAACTCGACGCGACGCATCTCCTCGGCGTCGGCGACGCCGGAGGCCTCCAGGAAGCGCACGGCCCGGTCGATCTCGTTGGCCATCTGCTCGTAGCGCTTCTGGGCAGGCCCCTTGATGAAACCCCGGTTCCAGGCGTGCACGCTGCGCAGGTCGGCGAAGCCGCCGCTGGTGAAGCCGCGGACCAGGTTGAGGGTGGCCGAGCTGGCGTGGTAGCTGCGCAGCAGCCGCTCGGGGTCGTGCCGGCGCGACTCGGGGGTGAACTCGAAGCCGTTGACCATGTCGCCGCGGTAGGCCGGCAGGGTCACGCCGTCGCGGGTCTCCATGTCGGAGCTGCGCGGCTTGGCGAACTGGCCGGCCATCCGCCCGACCTTGACGATCGGCATACCCGCCCCGTAGGTCAGCACGACCGCCATCTGCAGGATGGTCTTGATCCGGTCCCGGATGTTGGGGCCGGTCACCTCGCTGAGGGTCTCGGCACAGTCGCCGCCCTGGAGGGTGAAGGCGTTGCCCGCGGCCACTTGGGCCATGTGCTCGCGCAGCTGATCCGCCTCACCAGCGAAGACGAGGGGCGGATAGGAGGCGAGCACAGACAGGGTCTGGGCCAGGGCGACGGGGTCGTCCCAGGTCGGCTGCTGCAGGGCGGGAAGGTCGGGCCAGTCGACGTCGTGCGTCCCGAGGGCCAGTCCGGTCAGATCGGTGCTCACCAGACCCATGGTAGGAGACGCACCGGGATGCTCTTGACGCATCGTCAGGCGTCCGGCTCGTCAGTGGGTTTGTCAGCGCGCTCGGCGGAGGGCTTCTGGGAGGGCTGGTCAACGGGCTCGTCGGTCGAGGCCAGCCGGGCCTTGACGTCGGCGGCGTACTCGTCCACGTACTCCTGGCCGGAGAGGCGCTGCAGCGCGCGCATCACCTCGTCGGTGACCTCCCGCAGGGCCGCGTGGTTCTCGCTCTGGCCGGCCAGCTCGGGATGGTAGATCGGCGGCCCGATGCGCACGCCCACGCGCACGACCTTGGGGATCCTCTGCCCCGTGGGCTGGGCCTTGTCGGTGTCGATCATCGCGCACGGCACGATCGGCACGTCGGCCTGCAACGCCATCCGCGCCACGCCGGTCTTGCCGCGGTAGAGACGCCCGTCGGGGCTACGGGTGCCCTCGGGGTAGATCCCGAACAGCTCCCCCTGGCCCAGGACCGCCAGCCCCTGCTCCAACGCGGCCATGGACTTGCTGCCCCCCGAGCGGTCGATGGGGATCTGACCGGTGCGCACGAAGAACTGCCTGGTCAGCCAGCCCCGCACCCCGTTGCCGGTGAAGTACTCCATCTTGGCCGGGAAGGTGATCCGTCGCGGCACCATCAGCGGCAGGAGGATCGAGTCGGAGAACGACAGGTGGTTGCTGGCCAGGATGGCCGGACCCTCGTCCGGCACGTGGTGCAGACCCTCGACCCACGGCCGGAAGACCAGCCGTACCGGGGGCCCCACGACGAAGTGCTTGAGGAACGAGTAGACCATCGGCTCCTCCTGCGTGGGACCGGCCTGGAGCTCACCGGACGGTGGGGGACGGGTGGGTGGGACGAGAGGACTCTACCGGCACGGGTCCGGACGAGCTGGTATGCCGTCGATTCCTCTCGTCGTCCTCTCGCTGTCATCCCGCTGTCCTCCTCGTCGACCCCGTGGTCACTCGCGTGGTCCTCACCTGATTCCCCCGTGGTCCCCGCGTGCAAGACTGGTCGGATGAGCCAGCCGCGCCACCCGGAGGAGGGTCCCGGGGACGAGCAGATCGACCGGGAGTTCCGGGAGATCGTGGCCGGGCTGCGTCCGCCGAGCCACCTGGGCGAGCGGACACCCGAGTCGATGGCGACCGACCACCGTTCCTACGAGCCGCCGGAGGAGGACGACCACTTCGTCCCCCCGGACCCTCCCCCGCTGCCGGCCGGTGACCTGCACTTCTGGGCCATCACCGTCGGGCTCGTCCTGGGCCCGCTGCTCGTGGTGCTCTCCGCGGTGGTGCCGGTCCTCAGCCGCGGCTGGACGACCGTCGGTGTGCTGCTCGCGCTGGCCGGCTTCGTCCTGCTCGTGCTGCGCCAGCCGCGGCGGCGCAGCCCCGACGACGACCTCGGCGCCCAGGTCTAGGGCTGGATCGCGCCAGGTCTGGCCAGCGCCCAGACCTAGAACGTCAGGTCCACCCAGACCGGCAGGTGATCGGTCGCGCGCGCCAACGGCATACCGTCCAGCAGCTGCGGGTCACCCGGCGTGGCCGCGACGTGCCCACGGGAGAAGATCGCGTCGATCCGGTGCTGCGGCCTGCTGGCCGGGTAGGTGGGCCGGTCGTCGCTCACCACGTCGAGCTCGTCGGCCAGGAGACCCCAGGCGGCGCCGGTGGGTCCCTCGTTGAGGTCACCGCCCACCACCAGCGGGGCCTGGGCCCCCCCGTCGGCGGTGAGCTCGGTCAGGAGGGTGCGGGTGTGGTCGACCCGCTGCTCCTCGCGCAATGAGAGGTGCACCGAGGCGACGGTGATCGCCGGACCGTGGGGGCTGCGGACCTGGGTGACCGTGTAGCCGCGCGGGTTCTCCCGCAGACCGACGGGCAGCTTGAGGTCCTGGGAGTCGGTGGGCAGCGGGCGCAGCCCGGTCAGCATCCCGGTCCCGCTGACGAACCGGGTGCGGCCCGACCACAGCATCCGAGCCTCGCGGGCGAACGAGGTGATCGCGTAGTCCGACCCCGGGTAGCGGGGCAGCTCCTGCAGGAGCAGCACGTCGGGGGCGACGGCGCGGACGACGGCGGCGGCGGTGGCCGCGTCGTCCTTGAGACCACGGAGGTTGTAGCTGGCGATGCGCAGGCGGAAGCCGGTGTCGGGCATGATCCGTATCTTCTCCCAGGGCGCCCGCGTCACGGAGACCGGGCCAGGTCGGCGGCCCCGACCAGCCCGGCACCGACCCCCAGGGCGGCGGGGACGACCGGCGGGACGGGACGGTGCCCCCGACCCAGCAGGTGCTGTGCGAGCGTGGCCCGGGCGGGGTCGAGGAGCAGGTCCCCGGCCTCGCTGAGGCCGCCGCCGACGACGACGGTGCCCGGGTCGAGGGTGGCGACCGCTCCGGCCAGGCCCGTGCCGAGCCACCGTCCGGCAGCGCCCAGCACGGCCCGGCTGGCCGGGTCGCCCTCCCGGGCCAGTCGGGTCAGGTCGTCACCGCTCAACCGGCCGGGATCGCCGTCGCAGGCCTCGGAGAGCGCGGCGGCGTCCGCTCCCCCGCGGCGGACGAGCTCCTGGCCGTCCCGGCGCAGCACCGTCCCCGAGACGTATTGCTCCCAGCAGCCCCGGTTGCCGCACGGGCAGGGCCGCCCGTCGGGCACGACCTGGACGTGACCCAGCTCTCCCGCCAGGCCGTGCCGACCACGCTGCAACCGGCCCTCCGTCAGGACGGCGCCACCGATGCCGGTGCCCAGGGTGAGCAGCAGCAGGTGGGTCTCCCCGCGCCCGGCGCCGAACCTGTGCTCAGCCCAGGCGGCGGCGTTGGCGTCGTTGTCGACGACCACCGGCAGGTCGAGCCCTGCCGCCAGCCGCTCTCGCAGCGGCTCCTCCCGCCAGGGCAGGTGGGGCGCGAAGACGACGATGCCTCGGGCCGCATCCACCAGCCCGGCGACGGCCACGCCGACGCTCGCTGCGCGGCGCCCGGTGGCGGATGCGACGGACCGGAGCTCTCCCACCAGGTCCAGCAGGGCCTCTTCCAGCACGGCCGGAGGGGCAGACCGTCCCGGCGTGTCCCGTCGCGCGGTCGCGAGCACCGCCCCGCCCTGGTCGACCAGACCCGCCTTCAGCCGGGTGCCGCCGACGTCGACGCCGATGCTCAGCAGATCGCTCACGTCCGGGGCTCCACCGCGCTCACCCTCCGGGTGGAGGAAGGGGTGACGTGGGACGGGCTCATTCCGACGGGGCCGCCGGGTCCAGACTGCCCGCCGCTCGCACGCTGGAAGCCAGTGCTGGGCCTCCCGCGGGGTTGACGCCGGCCGCTGCCAGGTCCGCGACCCCGATCATCCCGGCGTCGTTGCCCAGCTCGGCGAGCACGATCGGCACCCGCGTGCGATGACCGCGTCCTGAGAGGTGACGACCGAAGGCGGCCCGGGCGGGCTCGAGCACCAGGTCGCCGGCGGCGCTGACGCCGCCCCCGACCACGAGGATGGAGGGGTCGAGGATCGCGGTGAGGCTGGCCAGCCCTTCACCGGTCCACCGACCGACGTCCTCGAGCAGCTCGACCGCGGCAGGGTCACCGGTGCCCGCGACCTCGGTGACCATGATCCCGGTGAGCCGGCTCGGGTCCCGACCGCACCGGTCGGCGAGCACGCCCGCGTGCGGGCTGCCCCCCGCCACCAGCTGCCGCGCCTCGCGCACCAGGGCCGACCCCGACGCATACATCTCCCAGCACCCCTTGTTGCCGCAACCGCACCGGTGACCGTCCGGGACGACCCGCAGGTGGCCCACCTCCGCGCCCATCCCGTGCGCGCCACGCAGCAGCTGCCCCGCGACGATGACCCCGCCGCCGACGCCGGTCCCCAGGGTGACCATGACCATGTCCGTCTGCCCTCGGCCGGCACCGAACCGGAACTCGCCCCAGGCGGCGGCGTTCGCGTCGTTCTCCAGCACGACCGGCAGCGGGATCTGCGCCTCCAGCCGCGCCTTCAGCGGCTCGTCGCGCCAGGCCAGGTTCGGGGCGAAGAGCACCGTCTCCCCCGACCGGTCGATGAAGCCGGCGCAGGCGGCACCCACGGCGACGACGTCTTCTCCCTCAGCCCGGGCCTGGTCCTTGAGCTCGCGCACCACGTCGGCGACGGCCAGGACGATCTGGTCGGCGTCGCGGGCCGGGGTCTCCCGGCGACCGCGCGCCAGGACTGTGCCGTCGGCCCGCACGGCACTCGCCGCGATCTTGGTCCCACCGATGTCCACGCCGACGCAGATGCTCACCCGGTCACCCTAGTGCGGGGCGCTCGCCGGGACATCGCAGCGGCCCCGAGGCGCAGCCCGCAGCAGGGCGGGGCTCGCCGGACCGGAGGCGTCCGGCCGCGCCGGGCTGGGTATCGTGGACAACGCTCGTCCCCTGCAGCCCGTGCCAGATCCCGTGACCCGGGGCCCAACCCTGACCCAGAGGTGTCCGTGACCGAGGTGTCCGTCCCACCGCTCGTGCCCCCGTCTACCGAGGGCAGCCTGGCCGACTACCCGGCCCGCTGGGCGCTGACCCAGCCGGAGAGGGTGATGGTCAGCGTCCCGCAGGACGGTGGCTGGGCGCCCGTCACCGCGGCCGAGCTGCACGAGCGTATGCAGCAGCTGGCCAAGGGCTTCATCGCGGCCGGCGTCGAGCCTGGGGACCGCGTGGCCATCATGAGCCGCACGCGCCTGGAGTGGACGCTGGCCGACTTCGCCCTGTGGATGGTGGGCGCCGTGCCGGTGCCGGTCTACGAGACCAGCTCGGTGGACCAGGTGCGGTGGATCCTGCAGGACTCCGGCGCCGTGGCGGTCCTCGTCGAGGACTCGGTGATGACCGCCGCGGTGGCGCAGGTCCGGGACCAGCTGCCCGACCTGCGCGACGTGTGGCAGATCGAGGCCGGTGCCCTGGAGGAGCTGACGGCCGCGGGCGGCGAGGTCGCCGACGAGACCCTGCAGGGCAGGCGGGAAGGGGTCCGACGCTCGGACACGGCCACGATCATCTACACCTCGGGCACCACCGGGGAGCCCCGCGGGTGCGAGCTCACCCACGACAACTTCATGGCCCTGGCCGAGAACGCCGCCGAGCGGCTCAGCGAGGTCATCCGCGCCGAGGGTGCGGCCATGCTGCTGTTCCTGCCGCTGGCGCACGTCTTCGCTCGGTTCCTGCAGGTGGTCTGCGTGTATGCCGGAGCCCGGCTGGGTCATACCCCGGACCCGCGCACCGTGCTGGACGACCTGGCCAGCTTCCGGCCCACCTTCCTGCTGTCGGTGCCCAGGGTCTTCGAGAAGATCTACAACGCCACCGAGCAGAAGGCGGAGGCCGCCGGCAGGGGCAAGGTCTTCCGCTGGGCGGCCCGGGTGGCCGAGCGCTACAGCCGGGCTCTGGACGCCGGTGGCGCCGGTCCGGCGCTGCGGGTGCAACGGGCGGTCGCCGACCGGCTGGTCTACACCCGGCTCCGGGCCGCGATGGGCGGGCGGGTGACCTACGCCATCGCGGGTGGTGCCGCGCTCGGGGAGCGGCTCGGCCACTTCTTCCGCGGCGTCGGTCTGGTCGTGCTCGAGGGCTACGGGCTGACCGAGACCACGGCGCCGGCCACGGTGAACACCCCGGACATGCTCCGGATCGGCACGGTGGGCCGGCCGTTGCCGGGCGTGTCGGTGCGGGTGGCCGAGGACGGCGAGATCCTGCTGCGTGGCGTCAACCTCTTCCGCGGCTACCACGGCGACCCGGAGGCTACGGCCCGGGCCATGCCGGACGGCTGGTTCCACACCGGCGACCTGGGCCAGCTCGACGCCGACGGCTTCCTGACCATCACCGGGCGGGTCAAGGAGATCCTGGTGACGGCCGGCGGCAAGAACGTCTCCCCGGGGCCGCTCGAGGACCGGCTGCGCGCGCACCCGCTGATCTCTCAGTGCATGGTGGTCGGCGAGGGTCGGCCGTTCGTGGCCGCCCTGATCACCCTGGACGCCGAGATGCTCAGCACCTGGGGCGCCAACAACGGGCTGCCCGGTCTGACGCTCGAGCAGGCCCCCGAGCACCCGCAGGTGCTGGCCGAGCTGCAGCAGGCCGTCGACACGGCCAACGAGTCGGTCAGCCGCGCCGAGTCGATCCGCGCCTTCCACGTGCTCGACGAGGACTTCACCGCGGACAACGGTCTGCTGACCCCGTCGATGAAGCTCAAACGCGGCCGGATCGGCGAGCTGCTCCATCAGGAGATCGAGGGCATCTACGCCCGCCCGCGGCCCCGCTGAGGCGCTGGGCACCTGGTCGCACCTCGTCGCACCTTGGTTGCACCTGATCGGCTGTCAGCCGACTGCCGACCTCGCGCTGACCTGGGCTCGCGCCGCAGCCGCCTCGTCGGGGTCGACCAGGCCGGCCCGGACGAAGGCGCTGACCGCGGCCAGCTCGTCGCTGTCCAGCGGTACACCTCCAGGGGGCTCGGTCTCGCCGCTGCGAAGGGTGTCGGGTCGCGTCGGGCCAGGACCGTCGGCCCGCCGCACCGGCGGGTCCTGCAGCCACACCCGTCCCAGGACGGGAACGAAGCAGTCGCCGCACAGTCGCCCGCGGCCCGGGCAGGTGTCACAGTCGATGGTGAACGTCGTGGGGGTCATGGGTTCACCTCCTTGTCCTGAACGACGCTAGGGGCGGCCACCGACACACCCGGTTTCGGCGCCCCTCCTCCGTCCCACCTCTGCCCATCCCACGCGCCCATCCGACGCGCCCGTCACACGCGCCCATCCCGCGCGTCCGTCACACGCGTCCGTCACACCCGGCTACCCCTGACGATCCCTGTCTGGCTACCCCCCGTCTACCCCTTCCGTCCCCGTCCGCTTCTCCCCGCCTCGGCCTGTCTACCGGGGTGTGTCGGTGCCCCCGTCTACGTTCATGGCCATGCAGATGGTGCAGGAGACGTTCGCGGACCTGGGGACCGCCCTGGCTGACGTCACCTTCGTCGTCGTCGACCTCGAGACCACCGGTGGCTCGCCCGCCGGATCCCAGATCACCGAGATCGGCGCGGTGAAGGTGCGCGGCGGGGAGGTGCTCGGGGAGTTCCAGACCCTGGTGCGGCCGACGACCCCGATCCCGGCGTTCATCTCGGTCCTCACCGGTATCACCAACGCGATGGTCGCCGACGCTCCCCGGATCGCGAGCGTGCTGCCCCAGTTCCTGCAGTTCGCCTCCGGGTCGGTGCTGGTGGCGCACAACGCGGGCTTCGACGTCTCCTTCCTCAAGGCGGCGGCGCTGGAGACCGGTCACCCCTGGCCGGGCTTCGCGGTGCTCGACACCGTCCGGCTGGCACGCCAGCTCGTCCACAAGGACGAGGCGCCCAACCACAAGCTGAGCAGCCTGGCCCGTCTCTTCGGCGCAGCCACCACCCCGGACCACCGGGCTCTGCACGACGCCAGGGCCACCGTGGACGTGCTGCACGGCCTCGTCGCCCGCGTGGGCAACCTCGGGGTTCACACCCTGGAGGAGCTGCAGTCCTACAGCTCCCGCGTCAGCCCGGCCCAACGCCGCAAGCGCTTCCTGGCAGAGGCCATGCCTGCCGCGCCAGGAGTCTACGTCTTCCGCGGGGCCCGCGGCGAGCCGCTCTACGTCGGGACGGCCCGCGACCTGCGCCGGCGCACGCTGACCTACTTCACCGGATCGGAGACCCGCCGTCGCATGGCGGAGATGATCGGGCTGGCGGAGTCGCTCACCCCGATCGTGTGCGCCACCCCCTTGGAGGCCTCCGTCCGCGAGCTGCGTCTGATCGCCGAGCACAAGCCGCGCTACAACCGGCGCTCGCGTCACCCGGAGAAGGCGGTCTGGGTCAAGCTCACCGACGAGGCCTTCCCCCGGCTCTCCGTGGTCCGGAGCGTGAAGCACGACCGCGCCCACTACGCCGGTCCCTTCGCCAGCCGGCGCACCGCCGAGGCCGCGATCAGCGCCGTGCACGAGGTCGTCCCCCTGCGCCAGTGCACCACCCGACTGTCGGCGCGGTCCGTGGCGGACTCCGCCTGCATGCTCTTCGACCTGGGCCGCTGCGGCGGGCCGTGCGTCGGCGCCCAGACCCCTGACGACTACGCCGACGTCGTGGCCCGTGCGCGAGCGGCGCTGGGTGGCAGCTCCCGCGAGATCGTGACCGCGCTCCGCGAGCGGCTCGACGACCTGGCAGGGCAGGAGCGTTTCGAGGAGGCCAGCACCCTGCGCGACCGGATGATGGCGCTGGTCCGGGCGTCCGCCCGCGCACAGCGGCTACGTCCCCTGACCCGCACCCCCCAGCTCATCGCAGCCCGCCGCCGTGACGAGGGTGGCTGGGAGCTGGTCTGCGTGCGGCACGGCCGGCTGGCGGGCACCTCGGTCAGTCCGCCCGGGGCCGACCCCATGCCGTACGTCGCCGCGCTCCGGGAGACGGCCGAGGTCGTCATCACCGACGACACGGGGGCGGCCGCCCTGCCCGAGGAGACCGAGCTGGTCCTGGGTTGGTTGGAGAAGCCGGGCACCAGGCTGGTCGACCTGCAGGGCGAGTGGACCTGTCCCGTGGACGGCGCCGGCTCATCCCGCGCCACCCTGGAGCCGCAGGCCGAGTCGTGGACCGCGGTGGAGCCGTTCGACCAAGGACTGACCCGCCCCTGGGACCGGCCCGCGGGCGCCGTACCGGCCTGAGCGGCCCAGACCGTTCTGGGCCAGCCGTCGGTGGGCGTCTACTCGCCGTCCAGGCCGAGGGCGAAACCAGCGTCGAGATCCTCGGCGGAGTAGGTGCGGAAGGCGATGTGGGTGTTGGTCTCGAGGACACCCGCCACCTTGTTGAGCCGGTCGGCGATGACGTCCGCGAACTGTTCGTGGCGGGAGACCCTGGCAACGGCGATGAGGTCGATGTCCCCGGTGACCGAGTAGACCTCGCTGATGCCCTCGATCTCGGCGATCTGCTGGGCGGCCTCGGGGATGCGGTCAACCTCGGCCTTGATCAAGACGATGGCGGAAATCACGGCATCACTCTACTGGAGCGGCACGGACCCAGGTTCGGCCGACGCCGCTCAGCCCCAGCCCAGGTCGTGCAAGCGGTCGTCGTCGATACCGAAATGGTGGGCGATCTCGTGCACGACCGTGACCGCGATCTCCTCGAGCAGCTCCTCCCGGTCCTGACACATGCGCAGCAGGGGGCCCCGGAAGACGGTGATCCGGTCCGGGACGTACCCGCCCCACGCCAGGTCGCGCTCGGTCAGCGGGATGCCGTCGTAGACCCCGAGCAGGTCCGGGTCCTCCGACGGTGGCTCGTCCTCCACGAGGAAGACGACGTTGTCCAGCTGGTCCATCAGCTGCGCGGGCACCAGGTCGAGAGCGTCCCCGACGGCCTCCTCGAACTCCTCCCGCGACATCTCGAGCGGCACGTGCACCTGGCCGCACTCTGGGCACGGCGACGCCGCCCCGTCCACAGCGGGATCGGGGCGGCGTATGCCGTCGGGCTCAGGGGCGATGACTCGGTGCCTGCACCGCGGAGCCGTGCGTGTCCTCGAAGTCGTCGTCGCCCGCCGCGTCGTCCACCGGGGCCCCGATCTGCGGGGTCCGCGCGACCTCCAGCGCCTCGGCCTCGCCGTGGTGCTGGGCGGCCGCCAGCTCGGCCGGGGTCACCGGCTCGACGACGTCGCGGTAGAAGAAGTTGGACAGCCCGTTGCGCAGCCCCGTCAGCGGGCCACGCTTGCGGGCCACCCCGTGCTCGTCGACGTCCGGGCCGGAGGTCAGCGCCAGCGGCTTGGGCATCTCGTGCTGCACCAGCGCCCAACGCTCGTAGGCGTCCATGGGCTCGTGGAGCTCGAAGAACTTGCCCTCGGGCGTGCGGATGATCGTGCCCGTCTCGTGACCGTGCAGCACCTTCTCCCGGTCGTGCCGCTGCAGGCTCTGGCAGAGCTTCTTGACCACGAAGAAGACCACGACCGGAAGCACGAAGAACATGGTCCGGAAGACGATCGTGATGTCGTTGATCGACAGGTTCAGCAGGACCGCGAGGATGTCGTTGATCGTCGCGAGCGAGAGCACGAGGTAGATCGAGATGGCTGCCGCACCGATGCCGGTCCGGACCGGGGCGTTGCGGGGACGCTGGAGCAGGTGGTGCTCCCGCTTGTCGCCGGTGACCCAGGCCTCGAAGAAGGGGTAGGCGCCCATGACGATGAAGACCAGCGGCAGCAGGACCAGGGAGCCCAGGAAGATGTTGAAGCTCCACACCGTGTCGAAGATGGTGAACTCCAACCATCCTGGCAACAGGCGCAGTGCCCCGTCGGAGAACCACATGTAGAAGTCCGGCTGGGATCCTGCGGTGACCTGTGTCGGGTCGTAGGGTCCGTACACCCAGACCGCGTTGATCTGGACCAGGGCCGAGATCAGCGCGGTGAGGCCGAAGACCACGAAGAAGAACCCGCCGGCCTTGGCGGCATACACCGGCATGACCGGGAAGCCCACCACGTTGTCGTTCGTGCGGCCGGGGCCGGGGTACTGGGTGTGCTTGTGCACGACCACCAGCAGCAGGTGCGCCACGAACAGCCCGACGATGAGCGCGGGCAGCAGCAGCACGTGCGCGATGTACAGGCGCGGGATGATCGCCTCGCCCGGGAACTCGCCGCCGAAGACGAAGAAGGTCAGCCAGGTGCCGATGACCGGCGCGGACATCATGAAGCCGTTCATCGCCCGGATACCGGTGCCGGAGAGCAGGTCGTCCGGCAGGGAGTAGCCGGCGAAGCCCTCGATGATCGCCAGCAGCGCCAGCACGGTGCCGATGACCCAGTTGATCTCACGCGGCTTGCGGAAGGCGCCGGTGAAGAAGACGCGGGCCGCGTGCAGCGCCAGGCCGATGATGAAGAACAGTGCCGACCAGTGGTGCAGCTGCCGGATGAGCAGCCCGCCCTTGACCTCGAAGCTGATGTCCAGCGTCGAGGCGTAGGCCTCCGACATCCCCACACCCTTGAGCGGGACGTAGGAGCCCTCGTAGGTGATGTGGCCCATGCTGGGCACGAACCACAGGGTGAGGAAGGTGCCGGTGATCAGCGCGATGATCATCGAGTACATCGCGACCTCGCCGAGCAGGAAGCTCCAGTGGTCGGGGAAGACCTTCCGCAGCAGGTAGCGCATCCCCTTCGCCGCGCCGGTGCGGTCGTCCGCCCAGATCAGCGCCTTGGGGAACTGGGCGTCCGGGGAGGCCTGGTTGTTCGGGTCGAACTTCGACTCCGCGCCACCCGGCGCGTCCTCGCGCAGGCTGTCGGCTCCCTGGGGGACGTAGGCGGTCATGAGTTACCTCCAGGCAGGAGCTCGGGACGCTCGCGCTCCCAGAAGCTGACCCCGATCGGCTCGCGGAAGTCGTCCGCGGCGACGAGGTAGCCCTCGTCGTCGATCGTGATCGGCAGCTGGGGCAGCGGCCGCTTGGCGGGACCGAAGATGACGTTGCAGTCATCGGCCATGTCGAAGGTGGACTGGTGGCAGGGGCAGAGCAGGTGGTGCGTGCGCTGCTCGTACAGCGCCACCGGGCAGCCGACGTGCGTGCAGACCTTGGAGTAGGCCACGATGCCGTCGACGCCCCACTCGCGCTGCTTCTGGCTCTTGATCTCCGCCGGGTTCATCCGGACCAGGATGACCGGGTCCTTGGCCCGAGAGTTCATGACCGCCTCGGCGCCGTGCTCCTCGATGGCGGTGTGCCCCACGAAGCCGTCGGGCATGACGTGGAACACCGAGCCCTGGGTGAGGTCCGCGGCGCGGATCGGGGTCCCGGCGGGGTCAATCATGAGCCGCCGCCCGGCCTCCCAGTTGGTGCTGAAGAGCTGCTCGCGCCGGGGCGCGGGGCCCAGGCCGGCGATGGCCGGCAGCACCACCGGCAGGGCGAACAGACCCAGTGCCCCGCCGGCCGAGCCGAGGATGGCGCTGCGACGGTTCAGCTGGGAGCTGCGCCAGCCGTGCGAGAGCACCTGGCCCGCGCCGAGCCGGTCCTCCTCGGTGGAGGCCTGCGGGTGGCGCTCCTCCACGAACTCCTCGTCGGGCATGAGGGTCTTGGCCCAGTGGATCGCGCCCAGGCCGATGCCTAGCAGGGACAGACCCATGGTCACGCCCAGGGCCAGGTGGAAGCCGTTCATCTCCCCGATGCCGGGGACGAAGGCCCGCGCCTGCGGGTCGATGGCGAAGTAGGCCACCACGAAGGCGATGGAGGAGATGACCGAGAGCGTGAACAGGGCCACGACCTGGACCTCGGCCCGCTTGGCGGCCTTGGGGTCCAGGTCGGCGCGCCGCGGACGGTGCGGCGGGAGGCCGGGGTTCTCGAACCGCTCGGGCTGGGCCGGCTGGTCGTGCGCCGGCTGGTCCGCCGGCCGCGCCGGCACGTGGTTGTCGTCGTGCGTGCTCATGTGTCAGGCAGCCTTCCGTCCGAGCCAGACCGCGGCGCCGAGGAAGGCCGCGATACCGAAGGTCCAGGCGAACAGCGTGTCGCCGGCGGGGCCGAGGTTACCCATGCCGGACCCGCCGTGGTCGTTGACCCCGTTGTCGATCGCGTCGATGAAGGCGATCACGTCGCGCTTCTCCTCGGGGGTGATGTTCTGGTCGTTGAAGACCGGCATCGCCTGCGGGCCGGTCAGCATGGCCTCGTAGATGTGCACCGGCTGCACGCCCATGAGGCTGGGTGCGTACTTGCCCCGGGTCAGCGCGCCGCCGGTCCCGGAGGAGTTGTGGCACATCGCGCAGTTGGTCCGGTAGATGGCGCCGCCGTTGGCGGGGTCACCCTGGGACGGGTCGAGCCACTCCTCGTCGGGCACGGCCGGCCCCGGGGCCAGCGAGTCGACGTAGGCGGCCATCGCGGAGATCTCCTCCTGGTTGAAGCGCACCTGCTGCTCGTTGCGCTCCGACTGCGTCGCCGGCGAGGCCAGCGGCATCCGGCCGGTGCCGACCTGGAAGTCCACGGCGGCGGCCCCGACCCCGTGCAGGGAGGGTCCGATGGGCTCGTTGCCCTCGGCGTTCAGCCCGTGGCAGCTGGCGCAGTTGGCCAGGAACAGCTGCTCCCCGTGCGCGATCTCCTCGGCCGAGGAGGTCGCCGCGGAGGTGCCGGGACGGGCGGTGCTGGGCTGCAGGGCCGCATACGCGGTCCCGGTGAACATCAGCCCCAGCACGAGCAGCACCAGCAACGCATAGGGGCTGCGGCGACGGGCGGCGAGAGAACTCACGCGGCGGTCCTTCCGGAGTCGATGAGGTCGAGGAGGTTGTGCGCTCGGGGCGGAGGTGCGACGTCCCACGCTTACCGAACGAGGTAGATGACGGCGAACAGCGCGACCCACACGATGTCGACGAAGTGCCAGTAGTAGGAGGTGACGACGGCGCCGGTGGCCTGGGCGTGGGTGTACCGCTTGGCCGTGAAGCTGCGGCCGATGATGAAGAGGAAGGCGATCAGGCCACCGATGACGTGCAGACCGTGGAAGCCGGTGGTGATGTAGAACGCCGAGCCGTAGGGGTCGACGCTGGGCGTGACACCCTCGCTGATCAAGGTGGCGTACTCCCAGACCTGGCCGGCGATGAACGTCGCGCCGAAGAGGTACGTGAGCGTGTACCACTCACGCATGCCCCACTTGCCGATCTCCAGCAGGCGGCCGGTGCGGTGCGGGATCCCCTTCTCCGCGGCCCAGACGCCGAACTGGCACCACACCGAGGAGACGACCAGGATCGTGGTGTTGATCGAGGCGAAGGTCAGGTCGAGGTACTCCGTGCGCTCGGCCCACAGGTCCGGGGACACCGAGCGGATCGTGAAGTACATCGCGAACAGCCCCGCGAAGAACATGATCTCGCTGCCCAGCCAGACCATGGTGCCCACGGCCGTCAGATTCGGCCGGGTGGCCGGTCCGGAGGCGGTCGCGTGGAACCGCTCCGCGTCGGTCATCGTTGATGCAGGTGTTGTCGCCACCCGGTCATTATGGCCCATCGGTTCTCCCGGTGCGTCACCCCCTGCCGCGCGTCGCTGGGCCCCGTGGTCGCCCCGGGCTCGCAGCCCTCGCTACCATCGTCCCCATGACCTCTCCCGCTGCTGCTTCGCCGGCCGTCGGCACCCCCTCCCGCTCCATCTCCGTGCTGCTCTACAGCAACGACCGTGCGGTCCGGGACCATGTGCGCCTGGCGGTCGGGACCCGTCCTGCGGATGACGTCACCGTGTCGAGCTGGACCGAGTGCGCCACGCCCGACGCGGTCCTGATGGAGGTCCAGGGCGGCGACTTCGACGTGCTCATCCTGGACGGCGAGGCCCGGCCCTACGGCGGCATGGGCCTCTGCCGCCAGCTCAAGAGCGAGATCTTCCAGTGCCCGCCGGTCCTCGTGCTCACCGGTCGTCCCGGAGACGGCTGGCTGGCGACCTGGTCCCTGGCCGACGCCTTCCTGTCCCGGCCGCTGGACGAGTCGCGCCTGTGCGCCGCCGTCGCCGAGCTCGCGCGCCGGTGAGCGAGCAGTCCCCCACCTGGCCAGACCTGCTGACCGCGCTCATCCGCGGTGAGGACCTCGACACCACCCAGGCCGCCTGGGCGATGGACCGGGTCATGTCCGGCGAGGCCACGCCGGCCCAGCTCGCCTCCTTCCTCACTGCGCTGCGGGCCAAGGGGGAGACCGTCCCGGAGATGACCGGGCTGGCCTCGATGATGCTCCAGCACGCGCACCGCTTCGAGGTGGACGGCCCGACCATCGACATCGTCGGCACCGGCGGTGACCGTGCGATGACCGTCAACATCTCCTCCATGTCGGCCGTCGTCATGGCGGCGGCGGGCGCGGTCGTGGTCAAGCACGGCAACCGGGCCGCGTCCAGCCGCTCCGGCTCCGCAGACATGCTGGAGGCCCTCGGGGTGCGCCTCGACCTGGCTCCGGACGATGTCGCGGCCGTGGGGCGCGAGGTCGGCATCACCTTCTGCTTCGCCCAGACCTTCCATCCCTCGATGCGGCACTCGGCCGTGGTCCGCAAGGACCTCGGCGTGGCCACCGCCTTCAACTTCCTCGGACCGCTGACCAACCCCGCGCAGCCCAGGTATGCGGTGGTCGGTTCGGCGGACGCCCGGATGGCACCCCTGCTCGCCGGCGTCTTCGCCGAGCGCGGGACGCAGGCGGTCGTCTTCCGTGGTGACGACGGCCTGGACGAGGTCACGCCCGCCACCACCACCCGGATGTGGTGGACCCCGGGCACCGGGGAGGTGCACGAGTGGACCCTCGACCCGGAGCGCCTCGGGCTGCCGACCCACCCGGTGGAGGCGCTGCGGGGGGCGGACGCCGAGCACAACGCGCAGGTGGCCAGGGAGCTCTTCGCCGGGGCGACCGGCGCGGTGCGGGATGCCGTGCTGCTCAACGCCGGCACTGCCCTGGCGCTGCTCAACGCCGGCGAGGACGCCCAGCACCCTGCCGACGAGGCGGGGCTGCATACCCGTGTCCGTGCCGGCATGGACCGGGCGGCGCGGGCGATCGACGAGGGTGGCGCGGCCGCCGTCGTGGACCGCTGGGTCTCCGCCACGAGAGACCGCTGAGGCCCCCGCCGGACCGGGAGGGTAGCGTCGACTGCATGCGTGCAGTCATCGTGGAACGAACCGGAGGACCTGAGGTCCTCACCCTGGTCGAGCAGGAGACCCCCGAGCCCGGTGCGGGCGAGGTGCGGGTCGACGTCGCGGCCGGGGGCGTCAACTTCATCGACATCTACCAGCGCTCCGGTGCCTACCCCCTCCCCCTGCCGTTCGTGGCGGGCAGCGAGGGGGCTGGCACCGTGTCCGCGCTCGGGCCGGACGTCGAGGGGGTCTCGGTCGGCGACCGGGTCGCCTGGGCCATGGTCCCGGGCACCGGGTATGCCGAGCAGGTCGTCGTCCCGGCCGGGAGGCTAGTCCCGGTGCCGGAGGGGGTGGAGCTGGAGACCGCGGCAGCGGCGATGCTGCAGGGCATGACCGCGCACTACCTGGTCAACTCCACCTTCCCGGCGCAGCAGGGCCAGACCGCCCTGGTCACGGCCGCGGCCGGAGGCGTGGGCCTGCTGCTCTGCCAGCTGCTGCGGGCCAAGGGGGTGCGCGTCATCGGCACGGTCGGCAGCCCTGAGAAGGCCGAGCTGGCCAAGGCCAACGGGGCGGACGAGGTCGTCCTCTACCGGCAGGAGGACCTGGTCGAGACGGTCGAGCGGCTCACCTCCGACGAGGGGGTCGACGTCGTCTACGACGGGGTCGGCAAGGACACCTTCGACGCCGGCCTGCGCCTGCTGCGTCCGCGCGGGATGATGGTCCTCTTCGGCGCCGCGAGCGGCCCGGTGCCCCCGGTAGACCCCCAGTCGCTCAACGCCGGCGGATCCCTCTTCCTCACCCGTCCCTCGCTGGCGCACTACGCCGCGGACCGAGAGGAGCTCCTGTGGCGGGCCGCGGACGTGCTCGGCGCGATCGCCGGCGGCGAGCTGACGATCCAGGTGGGCGGCCGATACCCCCTTGCCGAGGCGCAGCAGGCGCACGAGGACCTGGAAGGTGGCCGCACCACCGGCAAGCTGCTGCTCATCCCCTGAGCCCAGGTCGCCTGGCCGGGCATGGACCCGGACACGACGAAGGGCCCGACCTGCTGGTCGGGCCCTTCGTCGTGATCTAGGTGGTGTCGACCCTCAGATGGCGTGCTCGCCCCGGAAGTGCTCGAAGACCCAGCCGACGACCGAGATGACCAGGAAGGGCGCTGCCGCGACGGCCAGCCACCACCCGACGCCGATGCCCAGCACCACGACCGAGGTCGACAGTCCCAGGTACAGCGGCCACCAGGAGTACGGCGTGAAGTGGCCGAAGTCGCCGGACAGGTCCGCGATCTCCCCCTGCAGGTCGTCCTCGGGCCGCGGGTCGGTCTTGCGCCCGGTCAGCCACAGGTAGACGGCGATCCAGGTGGCGAACAGCATGGTGAGGAAGAGCCCGATGATCCCGACCCACTCACCGAAGTTGGTGAAGTAGGCGTAGATCACGGTGAGCAGCCCGAAGAACGGGATCAGGGCTGCGAAGACCTTGGCCTCAGTTCGCATCGGCTCAGCGCTCCTCTCCGGTGTAGCCACCGGTGTCGGTCCCGACGTTGCCCTGGGGGTCGGTCTGCGGGCCACCGAGCAGCTGCTCGGCGACACCCTTGTCCGGCTCGGGCGACTCCAGGACACCGATGTTCGGGTGGTTCATGTCGAAGGCGGGACGCTCGGAGCGGATCCGCGGCAGCGAGGTGAAGTTGTGCCGCGGCGGCGGGCAGGAGGTCGCCCACTCCAGGGTGGTGCCCCAGCCCCACGGGTCGTCGACCGTGACCTTCGGGGTCTGGAAGCTCTTCCACACCGCCATGAAGAACGGCAGCATCGAGATCGCCAGGATGAACGAGGAGATCGTGGACAGCTGGTTCATCCAGGTGAAGCCGTCCTCCGGCATGTAGTCGGCGTACCGCCGCGGCATACCCGCCGCGCCGAGGAAGTGCTGGACCATGAACGTGCCGTGGAAGCCGACGAAGAGCAGCCAGAAGTGGATCTTGCCCAGCGTCTCGTCCAGCATGTGGCCGGTGAACTTGGGCCACCAGTAGTAGTAGCCGGAGAACATCGCGAAGACCACGGTGCCGAAGACGACGTAGTGGAAGTGCGCGACCACGAAGTAGGAGTCGTGCAGGTGGAAGTCCAGGGCCGGGCTGGCCAGGATGACACCGGTCAGGCCACCGAAGAGGAAGGTGACCAGGAAGCCGACCGCCCACAGCATGGGGGTCTCCATCGAGATCGAGCCCCGCCACATGGTGCCGACCCAGTTGAAGAACTTCACGCCGGTGGGCACCGCGATGAGCATCGTCATGATCGCGAAGAACTCGAGCAGGACCGCGCCGGTGGCGTACATGTGGTGCGCCCACACCGTCACCGAGAGGGCGGCGATCGCCATCGTGGCCATGACCAGCGTCTTGTAGCCGAACAGCGGCTTGCGGGAGAAGACCGGGATGACCTCGGAGACGATGCCGAAGAACGGCAGCGCGATGATGTAGACCTCCGGGTGCCCGAAGAACCAGAACAGGTGCTGCCAGAGCATCGCCCCGCCGTGCGCGGGGTCGTAGATGTTCCAGTTCCAGAGCCGGTCCACGATCATCCCGAAGAAGGCCGCGGCCAGGACCGGGAACACGATCAGCGCCAGGATCGAGGTGATGAGGATGTTCCAGGTGAAGATCGGCATCCGGAACATCGTCATGCCGGGCGCGCGCATGCACACGATGGTGGTGATGAAGTTGACGGCACCGAAGATCGTGGCGAAACCGGTCAGCGCCAGGCCGAGCACCCACAGGTCACCGCCGAGGCCGGGGGTGTGCGAGGGGCCGGCCAGCGGCTGGTAGGCGGTCCAGCCGAAGCCTGCGGCACCGTCGGGGGTCAGGAAGCCCCCGACCGCGATGAGGCTGCCGAAGAAGAAGAACCAGAAGGCGAGCATGTTCAGCCGGGGGAAGGCCACATCGGGCGCCCCGATCTGCAGCGGCACGATGGCGTTGGCGAAGCCCGCGAACAGCGGCGTCGCGAACATCAGCAGCATGATCGTGCCGTGCATGGTGAACATCTGGTTGTAGATCTCGGGGTTGTCCACCACCTGCAGGCCGGGGGTGTACAGCTCGGCCCGGATCACCAGCGCCATCAGGCCGCCGACCATGAACCACGCCATCGTGGTGACGAAGTAGAGGTTGCCGATGACCTTGTGGTCGGTGGAGGTGAGGATCCGCACCGCGTTGCGCACGAACGAGCTGCGCTCGGCGCCACGCCGGGGCTGCGGACTCCGCGTCTCCTCCGGGGTGCTGAGGGTCGTCGCCATCAGTTACCGCTCCTTCCGCGCAGAGGGTCGTCCTGGTCGCTCTGCAGCTCGTACTGGTCGAGCTCGGGACCCAGCCGGCCGGTCTGGCCCGCCTCGCGCAGGGACTCGATGTGGGCGTCGTACTCCTCCTGGGAGACGACGGAGACGTTGAAGAGCATCTCGGCGTGGTAGGTGCCGCACAGCTCGGCGCACTTGCCGTGGAAGGTGCCTTCCTCGGTGGTGGTGACCTGGAAGATGTTGACCCGGCCAGGGATCATGTCCAGCTTGATGAGGAACTGCGGGACCCAGAAGGAGTGGATGACGTCACGGGAGGTGAGCACGAACTCCACCCGGCTGTCGACCGGCAGCACCAGGGTGGGCAGCGTCTCCGGGACCCCCTCGCGGCCCTCGTTGAGGGTGTAGGCCTGCACGCCGGTCTCGTAGACGTCCTCGTTGAGGTAGTTGAAGTCCCAGCTCCACTTCTTGCCCGCCACGTTGACGACCACGTCGGGGTCCTCGTCGATGTGCAGGAGCGTGTTCTCGACCTTGACGGTCTGCCCGAACAGCGTCATGACCAGCAGGATCGGGACCGCGGTGTAGAGGATCTCGAAGGGCACGTGGTAGCGGAACTGGGTGGGGATCTCGTCCTCGCTCTTGCGGCGGTAGGCGATGACGCACCAGAAGATGAGGCCCCACATGAAGATGCCGATCGCCCACGCCGCGATCCAGGTGCCGTTCCAGAAGGTCAGGTACTCGGAGCCCTCGCTCGTGATGGGCTCGGGCAGGAAGCCCGCTCGAATGTCCTCGACGCAACCGGACAGAAGCAGCGCGGCGGGCACGGCCGCCGCGGCCAGTCCCCACCGCCTGCCGACCGGACGACGCTGTGTCTGCTCAAGCCGTCGCACTGATACACCTCACACTTCTCGGGCTCCCGGGCATGACTGTGCAGAACCATACCTTCAGCACTGCTCGATTCTCGCACGCGGGGCCCCCTCAGGTGGGCCCGGCGCGCCACCGGCTCGGCAGGAGCCGCGACCGCACCCTCCGTACCAGGTCAAGGTAGGTGCTGCGGTCCACCTCCCGCACCCCTAGACGGGCCAGGTGGGGGGTGCTCCACTGGACGTCCAGCACCCAGGGCTCGCCGTCCTCGGAGAGGACCTCGACGAGGCGGACGAGAGCCACCTTGGAGGCGTCGGTGGCGCGGTGGAACTTGGACTCCGCGGCGAACAGGCGACCGATGGCCAGGCCGTACAGGCCGCCGACCAGCACCCCCTCCGCCCAGACCTCGACGGAGTGCGCCCACCCGAGCCGGTGCAGCTCGACGTAGGACTCGACGATCTCCGGGGTGATCCAGGCCCCGTCCCTGCTCGGGTCGGCGCAGGCCTCGACCACGTCCCGGAAGGCGGTGTCGACCGTGGCCTCGAACCGGCCGACGGAGCGGCGCAGCGAGCGGCTGACGTGCAGGTCACCGGGCAGGAAGATCCCCCGCGGGTCAGGCGACCACCAGCCCAGGGGTGGACCACCGCCCACGCCGACCCCCATCGGGAAGATCCCTTCCCGGTACGCCTCCAGCACCGTGCCGGGCGCGAGGTCGGCCCCGATGCCGACCAGGTCCTCACCGGGCCGGGCGCCCCCCGTGCTCAGGCGCCAGGAGGTGCGGGGCGGCTCGATCGGCATACCTCACAGTGTCCACGCAGAGAGTCCCGGTGCCGTAGGCGGCACCGGGACTCTGTGTGAACGGCTCACTGAACTGCTACGTGCTGGCTTCGCTCGCGCGCACTACCTGTTCCGGTGAATCAGGCTCGCTGCGTTCGCGAGTCACCGGTCACCCGAAGCTGTCGCCGCAGGCGCAGGAGGAGCCCGCGTTGGGGTTGTCGATGGTGAAGCCCTGCTTCTCGATGGTGTCGGCGAAGTCGATGGAGGCGCCGTCCAGGTAGGGGGCGCTCATCCGGTCCACGACGACCTCGACGCCACCGAACTCGGCCACCAGGTCGCCGTCGAGGCTGCGCTCGTCGAAGTAGAGCTGGTAGATCAGGCCGGAGCAGCCACCCGGCTGCACGCCGATGCGCAGCCGAAGGTCGTCGCGGCCCTCCTGCGCGAGCAGGCTCCTGACCTTCTCGGCGGCGACGTCGCTCAGCTGCACTCCGTGGGTCGCGGTGCTCTGGATGTCGGTCATGCTCGGGGTCCTCTCGCAAGGGGTGTCGGTGCTCGTGCGTCAACGCGGTCAACGCTGGGGGTAGACGTGCTGTTCCCGGATCTCAGGCTACGCCACCACGTCAGTCACGGCGGCCCGGCATGCGGGCCTGCTCCCCACGGCTTCCCCGCCGGTCTTCCACGCAGGCCTTCCCCGACGGTCGTCCACGCGGGCGCACCGGAACCGCTCACCTGGCCGGTGTCCACGTCCGGGCGACCCTGGCGGCCAGGGCGGCGAGGTCCTCCCCCTCGCGCAGCTCGTACGCGCCGCTGACCCCCAGGCTCATCCCCTCACGGCGCCCGACCGCGACCTGCCGGGCCAGCACCACGGTGGGCGTCGCGGACTCCAGTGCGGCACGCGCGGTCTGCGCGACCACGCCGTCGTGGACGGTGGTGTAGTCATACCGGTCGGTGACCAGAACCAGCAGCGACCCCGCCAGCCGTGGGCGGATGCCGAGCTCGTCCAGCAGGAAGCGGGCCCCGTCGTCGGTGCGGGCCCCGATGAGCTGCAGGGCGTAGCCCAGCCCTCCCCCGGCCCCCGAGCCGGGCTCCCGTTCCGGGCGGCGCGGCAGTCCGGTGAGCAGATCGCGCGAGGGCGGCAGGACGGCGTTCACCCGGTCGGTGAGATCCCCCATCCGCAGCTCCAGGCGCTGGGTGACCTCGGGGGGCACGCCGTGGTCGCCGAGGCCGGCGCTGGCTCCCTGGAAGCCCAGCAGCGGCGACTCGGTGGTCGTCACCAGCACCAGCCGGGTGCCGGCCCACTCGTCCCGGACCGCAGGGAGGTTCGTCAGGTCGGCGCCGGCACCGAGCTCGCGGAGCAGCCCGACGCCGCCGTCGTGGGTGGCCAGCGGACCGACCCCCACGACGATCCGGTCCACGCCCAGGTCGCGGGCATGCCGCAGCAGGCGGCCCACGCCCGCGCTGGACAGCCCCTCGGGGTCGGCCAGGCGCTCCTGCGGCACCAGGTGGCGTCCCGCCACCTGCGCCGTGTCGAGGTATGCCGTGCCGCCGGCCGCGGGATCCCGGTCACCGCGGTCGGCCAGGTCACCCCGGTCGGCCGGGTCGGCCGCACCGGACGGATCGGCCGTCGGCACGACGGCCACCGCGGCGGGCACCTCTACCCCGGCCGGGCCCGGCACCACGACGGGGTGCACCGTGGCCCCGAGTCGTCCGGCCACGACCGCGGTCAGACCTGCCCCGCCGTCGTGACAGTCGTACGCCTCCACCGTGGTGTGCGGTGCAGTGCGGGCCCAGCCGCGGGCCACTCCGGCAGCGGCGTCGGCCGTCAGCCGCTCCCCGCTACGGTCGACGACCACGACCACGCGGGGGCCTGCGGCAGGGGTGGCGCTGGCGCTCATGCGGTTGACCTGCTCAGCCGTAGACCATCTGCATGGCCTCGCGCACCTCGGCCAGCGTGCTCTCGGCCACCTCGCCGGCGCGCGCGTTGCCCTCCGCCAGGACGCGGCGCAGCTGGGCCGGGTCGGCCGCCAGCTCGGCCCGGCGGGCCCGCAGCGGCGCGAAGTACTCGTTGACGGCCTCCGTCACCAGCTTCTTCAGGGTCCCTGAGCCGCCGTCGCCGATCTCCTCGGCGATGGCCTGGGGGTCGCGGCCGGTGGTCAGGGCGGCGAGCTGGACGAGGTTGGAGACCTCCGGGCGGCCCACCGGGTCGAAGGTGATGCGCCGCTCGGAGTCGGTGACCGCCTTCTTGAGCACCTTGGCCGTGTCATCGGCCGACATCCGCAGCTCGATGGTGTTGCCCCGCGACTTGCTCATCTTCTGCCCGTCGGTGCCCAGCAGGTGGGGGACCTCCGAGAGCAGGGCGTCAGGAGCGGGGAAGACCGGCGCGCTGCGGTCCCCGGCCCGGCCGTAGCGCTCGTCGAAGCGGCGGGCGATGACCCGCGTCTGCTCCAGGTGCGGCAGCTGGTCCTTGCCGACGGGCACGACGTTGGCCTTGCAGAAGAGGATGTCGGCCGCCTGGTGCACCGGGTAGGTGAGCATCAGCCCGCTCATCGGCCGGCCACCCGTGGCGTCCTGCTCGGCCTTGACCGTCGGGTTGCGGCGCAGCTCGCTGTCGGTGACGAGCGACAGGAACGGCAGCATCAGCTGGTTCAACGCCGGGATCTGGGAGTGCGCGAAGATCGTCGTGCGGGCGGGGTCGATCCCGGTCGCCAGGTAGTCGGCGACGAGGGAGAGCACCCGCTCCTGGATCAGGTCGACGCCGTCCCGGTCGGTGATGACCTGGTAGTCGGCGATGAGCACGAAGGTGTTCACGCCCAGGTCCTGCAGCGCGACCCGGTTGCGCAGGCTGCCGAAGTAGTGCCCCAGGTGCAGGTGCCCGGTCGGCCGGTCACCCGTCAGCATCCGGAACTGGCCGGGGTCGGTGCGCAGCTGCTCCTCGATCTGCGCGCTGCGCGCCAGGCTGCGCTGCAGCGAGGCGGCGGAGGTCGAGTCGGCGAGGACGTCGCCGGCGGAGTCGTCGAGCGGGGCGGTGTCAGTCACGCTGGACGATGCTACGCCGGACCGCTAGCGCAGCCCGTCCCGCCCGTGCGGCACCTGCCAGACCGAGGTGTCCGGCCCCTTGGGCACGACCCCCGTGGGGTTGATGTCCAGGTGGGTGGCGTAGTAGTGCGCCTTGATGTGCTCGAAGTTGACCGTGGAGCCGAAGTCGTGGGTCTGCCACAGGTCGCGCGCGTAGGCCCACAGGGCCGGCATCTCGGTGAGCTTGTGACGGTTGCACTTGAAGTGGCCGTGGTAGGCCGCGTCGAACCGGACCAGGGTCGGCCACAGCCGCACGTCGGCCAGGGTCAGCCGGTCACCGACGAGGTAACGCTGCCGCGACAGCCGTTCCTCGAGCCAGTCCATCCGCGCCCACAACGCGTCGTAGGCCTGGTCGTAGGCCTCCTGGGTGCCGGCGAAGCCGCACTTGTAGACCCCGTTGTTCACGTCGTGGTAGACGAGCTCGGAGACCTCCTCGATCTCCCCGCGCAGGTCCTCGGGCCACAGGTCGGGCGCCTCCGGGCGCTGGTGCTCGGTCCACTCGGTGACCAGGTCCTTGACGATCTGGTGGAAGTCGTTGGTGACGACCTGTCCCGTGGTGGTGTCCACGACGGCCGGGACGGTCACGCCCGACTCGGGGAAGCCGTCGGGCCGTGCGTCGTAGGCGTCCTTGAGCCTGGGGATGCCGAGCACGGGGTCGACACCGCCCGGGTCGAGGTCGAAGGTCCAGCTGTCCTCGTCGTGCACCGGCCCGGCCACGGCCATCGACAGCACGTCCTCCAGACCCAGCAGCTGGCGGACCAGGATCGTCCGGTGCGCCCACGGGCAGGCGCGGGAGACAGCGAGCCGGTAGCGCCCCGGCTCCACAGCAAGATCGCCATGGCCGTCTCCGTCCCGCGTGATCCGGGTCTCGATGTAGCGGGCCTTGCGCTCATAACCGCCCTCGCCGCTGACGTAGCTGCCCTGCGCGGTGCTGCCCTCGGCCTTCTCCTCACGCTTCTCTTCAACCATGGGGTCAATCCTTGCCGACGGTCCCGAGACGGTCCAGCAGGAGGGCCTCGGCCAGGCAGACCCGCTCGAACTCGCCCAGGTGCAGGCTCTCGTTGGCGGCGTGCGCACGGGTGTCGGGGTCCTCCACCCCCGTGACCAGGATCGCCGCGTCCGGGAACCGCTCGGCGAAGGCCGCGACGAAGGGGATCGACCCACCCACCCCGATGTCGACCGCCTCGACGCCGTCCCAGGCGTCGCGGAAGGCGGACCTGGCCACGTCATACACCGGTCCCTGGGCGTCGGCGGCGAACCCGGCGCCGTCGTCGTCGAGCGTGACGCTCACCTGGCAGCCCCAGGGCGCGTGCTCCTCCAGGTGCGCCTTGAGGGCGAGGTATGCCGTCTCCGGCGACTCGGCCGGGTGGATGCGCATCGAGAGCTTGGCCCGGCCGACGGGCGTGAGCAGGTTGGCCGCCTTCTCGACCGAGGGCGCGTCGATGCCGATCACGGTCATCGCCGGCTTGGTCCACATGCGGGACAGGATCGAGCCGGTGCCGATCGGGCTGACGCCGTCGGCGAGCCCGGAGTCGGCCCGCAGGTCGTCATCGGTGTAGTCCAGGTCAGCGGCCTGCGAGCTCATCAGCCCCGGGACGGCCACGTCACCCGCCTCGTCGTGCAGGGTCGCGAGCAAGCGGGCCAGTGCCGTCAGGCCGTCGGGGACCGCGCCGCCGTACATCCCGCTGTGCACCCCGTGGTCGAGCGCGCGGACCTCCACCACGACCCGGACCATCCCGCGCAGGGTGGTGGTCAGCGCGGGCACGCCGACCTTCCAGTTGTGCGAGTCGGCCAGGACGATCGCATCCGCGGCCAGCCGGTCGCCGTGCCTCTCCAGGACCGTCGGCAGCGAGGCGGACCCGACCTCCTCCTCCCCCTCGATGAAGACCCGGACCCCCACAGGTGGCCGTCCGCCGTGCGCACGCAGCGCGGCGACGTGGGCCATCACCCCCGCCTTGTCGTCGGCGACGCCCCGGGCGTAGAGCCGCTCCCCCACCTGCGTCGGCTCGAAGACCGGCGTGTCCCAGTCGGCGTCGTCGCCGGGCGGCTGGACGTCGTGGTGGGCGTAGAGCAGCACGGTCGGGGCCCCCTCGGGACCGGGCAGGTGCCCGATCACCGCCGGGCGGCCACCCTCGCGGACGATCTCGACCTCCAGGCCCTCGGCGCGCAGCAGGTCGGCGGTGGCCAGGGCGCTGTCCTCGACGTGCCTCTGGTCGAAGGAGTCCAGGGACACCGAGGGAATGCGGGTCAGCGCCTCCAGGTCGGACCGGATCCCCGGCATCATCTCGCGCACCCGGGCAGCGAGCTCTGCGGTGCGGGGCTCTGCGGTGCGGGGCTCTGCGGTGCGGGGCTCTGCGGTGCGGGGCTCTGCTGCGAAGGTGCGGGAAGGGGTGCTGGCGGCGTTGTCGTTCACCCTGCCGACTCTAGCCAGCCTCACGCGCCGGACCGGGGCGCGGCGCGGGCCGCATACACTGGGCTGGTGCTTTTCGGGAAGAAGACTGCCACGTCAGAGGTCGACGACACGGCTGCTGCGGAGTATGCCGCGCGGGACCGGGTGACGTCGGCGGACGCCTCGCGCCCCCAGGGCAAGGGGCGACCGACCCCGAGGCGCAGGGAGGCCGAGGCGGCCAACCGGCGACCCCTCGTGGTCGACAAGAAGACGATGAGCGCCGAGCAGAAGGCGAAGGTGCGGGAAGAGCGCGCCAAGGCACGCGAGTCGATGCTGCGCGGCGAGGAGCGCTACCTGCCGCCGCGGGACCGCGGCCCGGAGCGGCGCTTCCTGCGCGACGCCGTCGACAGCCGCTGGAACATCGGCGAGGTCCTGCTGCCGATCATGCTCTTCCTGCTGGTGATGACCTTCCTGCCGATCGAGTGGGCCCGGATGAGCGCCTTCCTGGCGGTCTACGGCCTCATCCTCTTCGGCATCGTCGACTGCTGGCTGCTGTGGAGGCGCACCAAGAAGCGCTTCGTCCAGGAGTTCGGCCACGAGCCGGGTCGCGGCTCGGCCTGGTACCTGGTGATGCGCTCCTTCCAGATGCGGGGCAGCCGGGTCCCGCGTGCGGCGGTCGAGCGCGGCTCGGAGCTGGGTCGCCGCTAGGCGCGCACCTCGCAGTGCGGGCCACGGCACAGCGTGACCGGCCGTCCCACCCTGAGCCGGCTCGTCATGGGTGAGCCGGGAGGAACCGGCTCACCCATGACTTTCCGGCGCGCGGTGTGACTGGACTGGAGGGACAGCCGCCTGGAGGGGACCCTCAGTCGGCGGGCGAGAGGCTCATCGGGCCGTAGACGACGTCGTCGTCGCGCTGCAGCGTCACCGTGGCGACCCCCGCGTCGGCGAGCGTCGCCCACTCCTGCGACAGCCACGCCTCGGCGTCGGCCTGCGAGGGGAAGGTCGTCGAGGCCAGGCCGAGGTCGGTGATCTCGGTGCCGTCGGCCCGGGCGTAGCTCCACGTGTAGTTCTCGCTCATGGGACCCACCCTAGGTGTCCGGGCTCGGCCCCTCACCTCAGCTCGCGGCGCCACCCTCCACGAACGGCGGCTTCTTCACCACGGCCTCGACCTTGCGCCCGCGCACGTCGATGACGACCGGTGTCCCCTCTTCCACGCCGCGGTCGAGCAGGGCCAGGGCGATGCCCTGCTTGAGCGTGGGGCTGAAGGTGCCGGAGGTGACCTCCCCGATCTGCGTGCCGTCGGCGTCCAGCACCGCGCACCCGGGACGGGGTATGCCGCGCCCGGTCACCAGCAGGCCGCCGGAGAGCCGGCTCTCCTTGGCCTCCCGCTGCGCCTGCAGCGCCTCCTTGCCCCAGAACTGCTCCTTCTTCCAGCCCACCGCCCAGCCCGTGCGGGCCATGACCGGGGTGATCTCGCGGGACAGCTCGTTGCCGTGCAGGGCGTAGCCCATCTCGGTGCGCAGGGTGTCGCGGCTGGCCAGGCCGGCGGGGACCCCGCCGAGCGGCTCCATCGCCTCCACCAGGGCGTCCCACACGGCTGCGGCGTCCTCGGTGCGACAGACCACCTCATACCCCCGCTCGCCGGTGTAACCGGTGCGGCACACGGTCACCGGCCGCCCCTGCCACTGCGTGTCCACGAAGCTCATGTAGCCGTGCCCCGTCGGCAGCCCGAGCGCCTGGAGCACCTCGTCGACCTTGGGCCCCTGCACGGCGAGGACGGCGTGGTCGTCGTGCACGTTGTGCACGCTGATCCCCTCCGGAGCTGCCTCCTGGAGGCGCGCGACCACCTCGGCGTTGTTGGCGGCGTTGGGGATGAGGAAGATCTCCTCCTCGCTGCGCAGGTAGGCGATGAGGTCGTCGACGACGCCGCCGTCCTCGTCGCAGACGAGGGTGTACTGGGCGCGGCCGGGCTCGATCTTGTCCAGGTCGTTGGTGAAGCACCGGTTGAGGAAGTCCTTGGCACCGGGGCCGCTGACCACGGCCTTGCCCAGGTGGGAGACGTCGAACAGGCCGACGCTCTGCCGGACGGCGTGGTGCTCGGCCACGCCACCGGTGGCGGCGTACTCGATCGGCATCGACCATCCGCTGAAGTCGGCCATCTTGGCCCCCAGGGCGGTGTGCTTGTCGTGGAGGGGAGACGTCTTCGGCGTGGCAGCACTCATGCCGGTCACCCTAGTCCCCAGTCCGTTGGTTAGTCTCGGACCGACGTCTCAGAAACCCCGATCGACAGGACCCAACGATGAGTCTGCCCACCACCGTGACTTTCACCGACGCCGAGGCCGCCGGCGTCGACGCCGACGCCCTGGTGCTCGCGGCCCGCAAGAAGGGGGGCCAGGTGGCCATCGTCGACGGACACGGTCTCGGTGAGGGCGCCAGGTCGGCGGTGGAGAAGGCGCTGGCCGCCGTCGGCGCCGAGGCCGGCGCGGAGGAGGTCACCAAGCTCGCCGGTGTCGACGGTGTCGCCGCCGGCCTGGTGCTCGTCGTGGGGCTGCCCGGCTCGGGTCCGGCTCCGCGCACGGAGCAGCTGCGGCGCGCCGCCGGGGTGGCCGCACGGGCGCTGGCCGGTCGGGAGAAGGCCGTCTTCGCCCTGGGCCAGGCCGACCGCGCTGAGGCCATGGCCGTGGGCGAGGGCGTGGCCCTCGGTGCCTACACCTTCGCCGACCACCACGGTGTCGGCAAGGCCGACTCCGCCAAGCCCGGCCTGGTCCAGGCCGTGGTGGCCGGGCTGGCGCAGGACGAGCAGGCCGACGCCGAGCTCGCCGCCGTCACCCAGGCCGTCGCCCTCGCCCGTGACCTGGTCAACACCCCGCCCAACGTCCTCTACCCGGAGACGTTCGCGGACCTGGTGGTCGAGCAGGCCGCCGGCACCGCGGTCGAGGTGGAGGTCTGGGACCCCGAGCGTCTGGAGGAGGAGCGCTGCGGTGGCATCCTCGGCGTCGGGCAGGGCTCGGGTCGGGGCCCCCGCATGGTGACCCTGCGCTACACCCCTGAGGGCGCCAGCCGCCACCTCGCGCTGGTCGGCAAGGGCATCACCTTCGACTCCGGCGGCCTGTGCATCAAGCCGGGCACCGCGATGGTCACCATGAAGATGGACATGGGTGGGGCGGCCGCCTGTGCGGCCGCGACGCTCGCGATCGCCGAGCTGGGCCTGCCCGTCCAGGTCACCGCCTACCTGTGCCTGGCCGAGAACATGACCGGCGACCTGGCCCAGCGTCCCGGCGACGTGGTCACCATGCGCGACGGCCGGACCGTGGAGATCATCAACACCGACGCCGAGGGCCGCCTGGTCATGGCGGACGGCCTGGCCCTGGCGAGCGAGCAGCAGCCGGACGCGATCGTCGACGTCGCCACCCTGACCGGCGCCTGCATCATCGCCCTGGGCGAGCGGACCATCGGTGTCATGGGCAACGACGACGAGCTGCGCGACTCGCTGGTCCGGCTCGGCACCCAGAGCGGTGACACCGCCTGGCCGCTGCCGATGCTCGAGGAGGTCCGGCCCACCCTGGACACCCCGGTGGCCGACCTCAAGCACACCGGCGAGCGGTCGGGCGGCGCGATCGTCGCCGCCACCTTCCTGGAGGAGTTCGTCGGCAAGCGGGGCGAGGGGGAGGACGCCCAGCAGATCCCGTGGGCCCACCTGGACATCGCCGGCCCTGCCTTCAACGAGAAGGCCCCGTGGGGCTACCGCCCCAAGGGCGGCACCGGCGCCGGCGTCCGCTCCCTGATCGCCCTGGCCCAGTCCTACACCGGCTGACCCTCGCCGAGAAGCCCCCGACCGGACACGCCACAAGGCCCGACAGAACACACGCAGGGGCACCTCCCAGACGGGAGGTGCCCCTGGTCCGTGCCGGGCGAGCGTCAGCCGCTCTTGCGACGGAACATCTGCTGGCTCCCCGAGGTCTTGGCGCGGCGGCTTCCCGCCACCTTGCCGTGCTCGGAGTGGTCCGAGACATCCGTGCCCGCGTGGGCCTGCTTCTTGGCGAGCGCCTCGCGGAACTTGGCCTTGACGTCGTCCGTGGCCGGAGTGTCGTTCATGGCCACCTCCTTCCTCCCGGGGACATGACCCGACCAGCCTCCCACGGCCCGCCCCGGCTGTCACTGCGTTTATCGGAAGGTGGCAGGATGGCCCGCATGCCGACGACGCACTACGACATCGTGATCCTCGGGGGCGGCAGCGGCGGGTACGCCTGCGCGCTGAGGGCGGCCCAGCTGGGCAAGAAGGTCGCCCTGGTGGAGAAGGACAAGCTCGGCGGCACCTGCCTGCACCGCGGCTGCATCCCGACCAAGGCCCTGCTGCACAGCGCCGAGGTCGCGGACTCGGCACGGGACTCCGCGCGGTTCGGCGTGCAGACCACCCTGGAGGGCATCGACCTCGCCGCCGTGCACAAGTACAAGGACGGTGTCGTCGGGCGGCTGCACAAAGGGCTGCAGGGCCTGGTCAAGGCGGCCGAGAACATCACCTACGTCGAGGGCGAGGGCCGGCTGGCCGGGGCCACGACGGTCGTCGTCGGTGAGGAGGAGCTCGTCGGTGAGCACGTTGTGCTCGCGACCGGCTCCTACGCCCGCACCCTCGGGATCGAGATCGGCGGCGCGGTGATGACCAGCGACGAGGCGCTGAGCCTGGAGCAGGTCCCGGAGCGGGCGATCATCCTGGGCGGCGGCGTGATCGGCGTGGAGTTCGCCTCGGTCCTGCGCAGCTTCGGCTCCCAAGTCACCATCGTCGAGGCCATGGACCGCCTGGTGCCGTCGGAGGACCCGGGGGCGAGCAAGGCCCTCGAGCGGGCCTTCCGCAAGCGCAAGATCACCGCCCGGACGGGCGCCCGGATGGAGTCGGTCAGCCAGCGGGACGGCGTGGTCACCCTCGCCCTCGAGGGCGGCGAGACCCTGGAGGCCGACCTGCTCCTGGTCGCCGTGGGGCGCGGGCCGCGCACCGAGGGGCTGGGGTATGAGGAGGCGGGCGTGATCCTCGACCGCGGCTTCGTGCAGGTGGACGAGCGGCTGCAGACCGGGGCGGGCAACGTCCGCGCCGTCGGGGACATCGTGGCCGGTGTCCAGCTCGCGCACCGTGGCTTCGCGCACGGCATCTTCGTGGCCGAGGACATCGCCGGGCTGGAGCCCGAGCCGGTGCGCGACCACCTCATCCCCAAGGTGACCTACTCCGACCCCGAGATCGCCTCGGTGGGTCTGTCGGAGGAGCAGGCGCGTGAGCAGTACGGCGACGGCGTGGCGACGTACGAGTACAACCTCGGTGGCAACGGCAAGTCCCAGATCCTGGGGACGGCCGGCTTCGTCAAGCTCGTCCGCTCCGCCGACGACGGTCCCGTGGTCGGTGTGCACATGGTCGGCGCGCGGATGGGCGAGCAGGTGGGCGAGGCCCAGCTCATCGTCGGCTGGGAGGCGCTGCCGGACGAGGTCGCCTCCTTCATCCACGCACACCCCACCCAGAACGAGGCCCTGGGCGAGGCCCACCTGGCGCTGGCCGGCAAACCGCTGCACGCGCACGCCTGACCGACCGCAGCGGCCCCATCCCAACTAGACTGCAGATCCCCGGACGAGGAGAGAGCGACAACATGTCGGAACGTGTATCGATGCCGGCCCTCGGTGAGTCCGTCACCGAGGGAACCGTCACCCGCTGGCTGAAGAACATCGGCGACAGCGTCGAGGTGGACGAGCCGCTGCTCGAGGTCTCGACCGACAAGGTCGACACCGAGATCCCCTCTCCCGTCGCGGGCACGCTGCAGGAGATCCTGGCGCAGGAGGACGAGACCGTCGAGGTCGGCGCCGATCTGTGCGTCATCGGTGAGGGCGAGCCGTCCTCCGGTGGTGACGAGGGGTCCTCCGACGAGGAGGCCGCCCAGGAGGAAGCGCCCCAGGAGGACGCGTCCGCGGGCGAGGACACGCAGGAGGCGCAGGACCAGGGCAGCTCGCAGCAGTCCGAGCAGCCCGCCGGGCAGCCGTCCGGGGGCGGCTCCGCCGGGGGCGAGGTCTCCGGTGGGGAGACCGTGACCATGCCCGCACTGGGCGAGTCGGTGACCGAGGGCACGGTCACCCGCTGGCTGAAGTCGGAGGGTGACCAGGTGGAGGTCGACGAGCCGTTGCTCGAGGTGTCCACCGACAAGGTCGACACCGAGATCCCCTCCCCGGTCGCCGGGGTGCTGACCAAGATCATCGCCGGTGAGGACGACACCGTGGAGGTCGGCGGAGAGCTGGCCATCATCGGTGGCGAGGCCTCCGGCGGTGGGTCCGCACAGGACAGCGGGGCCGCCGACGAGTCGGCCCAGGGTGACTCCGCCGTGGAGGGTGACGACCAGGAGCCTGCCCAGGACAAGGAGCAGGCGGAGGCTTCCTCCGACAGCGACCTGGGCGAGGAGCAGGAGGTCCAGGAGCAGGCGGCGCAGGAGTCGGCCAGCAGCTCGGGAGCGGAGAGCTCCGGTTCCTCCGCGCAGGTCAGCTCGGAGCAGGACAGCTCCGAGGCCGTGGGCGTCGGCACGCCGTCGCCCGAGACCGGAACCTCCTCGCACAAGCAGCAGAGCACCTCCCAGGACGTCAGCGCCTACGTGACCCCGCTGGTCCGCAAGCTGGCGGCGCAGCACGGCGTCGACCTGGGCAGCCTGCAGGGCACCGGCGTGGGCGGACGGATCCGCAAGCAGGACGTCCTCGACGCCGCCAAGGCGCAGGAGGAGGCGGCCAAGGCCTCGCAGGAGTCGGCTCAGCAGGCTCCGCAAGCGTCCGCCCCCGCAGACAGCGGGAAGGCCCCGGCGGCCAAGGCCCCCGCGGCAGCAACGCAGGACCAGGCCAAGCGTGGCACCACCGAGAAGATGTCGCGCCTGCGCAAGGTGATCGCCACCCGCATGGTGGAGTCGCTGCAGACCAGCGCCCAGTTGACCACGGTCGTGGAGGTCGACGTCACCAAGGTGTCCCGGCTGCGCAAGCGGGTCAAGGACGAGTTCGCCCGCCGGGAGGGCACCAAGCTGTCCTTCCTGCCGTTCTTCGCGATGGCCGCGATCGAGGGGCTCAAGGAGCACCCGATCGTCAACTCCAGCGTCGAGGACGACACGGTCATCTACCACGGAGCCGAGCACCTCGGCGTCGCGGTGGACACCCCGCGTGGCCTGCTGGTGCCGGTCATCAAGGACGCCGGCGACCTCAACATCGCCGGGCTGGCCCGCAAGATCGCCGACCTGGCCGAGCGCACCCGGGACAACAAGATCAACCCCGACGAGCTCTCCGGCGGCACCTTCACGCTGACCAACACCGGCTCGCGGGGCGCGCTCTTCGACACCCCGATCATCAACCAGCCGAATGTGGCCATCCTGGGCACCGGCACCGTGGTCAAGCGCCCGGTCGTCGTCATCGACGAGGACGGGATGGAGACCATCGCCGTGCGCGACATGGTCTACCTGGCGCTGACCTACGACCACCGGGTGGTCGACGGCGCAGACGCGGCCCGCTTCCTGACCACGGTCAAGGAGCGGCTGGAGGACGGCAGCTTCGAGGTCTGAGATGGCCATCGCCATCACCGGGGCCAGCGGGCTGATCGGCTCCGCCCTGTCCTCGGCGCTGCGTGGGCGCGGCGACCAGGTGCTGCACCTGGTCCGCCGCGCCCCGCGCGTCGCGGACGAGCTCGACCCGGGTGTCCGCGAGGCGCGCTGGACGCCCGGGGCCGACCTTGACCCCGAGGTCCTGGACGGCGTCACCGGCGTCGTGCACCTCGCCGGTGCAGGGGTCGCCGACCGGCGTTGGACCGACCGGCGCAAGCGGGAGCTGCTCGAGTCGCGGACGGAGGGCACCGGCACTATCGCCCGGGCCCTCGCGGTGAGGGCGGCGGCACGGGATACCTCGGCATCCGCACCCCCGCGGCTGGTGTCGGCCTCCGGCGTCGGCATCTACGGCGACCGCGGTGACGAGGTGCTCACCGAGGAGAGCGCACCGGGTGCCGGCTTCCTGGCCGACGTATGCCGTGACTGGGAGGCCGCGACCTGGCCGGCCGGTCACGCCGGGGTCCCGGTCGCGACGGTCCGCACCGGGATCGTCCTCGCCCCGCAGGGGGGCGCGCTCGGCAAGCTGCTGCCCCTGGCCAAGGCTGGTCTGGCGGGGCCGCTCGGCGGGGGCGACCAGTACTGGGCGTGGATCACCCTGCACGACCACGTGCGCGCGTTGATGTTCCTGCTGGACCACCCGGAGGTGACCGGTCCGGTCAACCTCACCGGTCCGCACCCGGACACCCAGACCGCGATCGTCAAGGCGCTCGCGCACGCTCTGCGACGACCTGCGGTCGTCCCGGCGCCGACCATCGCGCTGCGGCTGGCCCTGGGCGAGATGGCCTCGGAGATCCTGGCCTCCGGCAGGGCACTGCCGACCGTGCTCACCGAGGCCGGGTTCACCTTCGACCACCCGGACCTGACCTCGGCGATGGCCTGGATCACCGAGAGCTGACGACGCCCGGCGCGCCAAGCCCGTGCCCCAGCCCGGGCAGCATCGGTCGCCGCGACAGATGGCGCGGGGTCACCCGAGCTCGGCCCACGACCACAGCAGCCACCGGCCCTCCTGCCGCACCAGCTCCAGGGCGACCCGTTCGCTGCGGGACGGGGTCCGCAGTACCCAGCCGCCGCCGTCCCGGGCCTCGAGCGGTTCTCGCACAACCGTTACCTCGACGTGCAACCGGTCAGGGTCCTCGTGCTGCACCGCCAGCTCGCGCACCTCGAACCCGACCCGCGGATAGGTGATCCCCGCCTCCCGGGCGCGGGACAGCTCGGCGCTCTCGTCGTCGTGCACCGGTGAGCCGGCTGCCAGCACCGTGGTGAGCAGGCCGGGGTCGGTGGCCTCCCAGGCCCTGGCCCGGGCACTCACCAGGTCCTGCACGACCTGGCGGACGGCGTCCGCGTCCACCGCCTCCCCGTCCGCGTCAGGCCCGTGCTGCGCCGGCGGTGGTGGCGACGGAACGGCCTGGGCCGAGACCCCGGCGGCATCTTCCGCAGCACCGCTCTCCGCGTCAGCCACCTGCGCGTCGGGCTCGTTGGCGATCTCGGACGCCTCCGACCCGCCCCACCAGGAACGGCCCAACGACCAGCCCACCCCGGCGAGCATGACGAGCAGCAGCGCCCCCACCGCCAGACCGACGACCGCCCGGGTGCGCTGACCGCCGTCCTGCCCCCCACCAGCCTGCCGCCCACCAGCCTGCCGTCCAGGGTCCTTCCGTCGGGCACCCGGCCGCCGGGGGCCGTGTCGCCCAGTCCCCGGCCCCCGACCGTCCGGGTCGACCCGTTCCGGTCGGTGGGCGCCGCGCTGCTCGCGCCCGGCTCGCGCAGCCTCGTCCTCCTGGGCGACCTGTCGCAGTCGCTGGGTCAGGCCGTGGGCCGCGTCGGCGTCGGGAGCGACCTCCACCGGCTCGGGCGGGGCCACCGCGTGCAGGGCCACCGCCAGCTCGTCCGCGTCGGGTCGGTCCTCCGGCGCGCCCGCCATGCACCGCTCCACCAGGTCCACGAGCAGACCGGGCAGGTCGGGCGCGACCTCGGCCAGCTCGGGGCGGTCGAAGCCCGGGCCCGGCACCTGACCGGTCAGGGCCAGCCGTGCCAGCGCCCCCACCTGGTAGACGTCGGACTCCTGCGTCGCCGGGAAGCCCTCCACCACCTCGGGCGCGACCATGCCGTCCCCCGCCCCGGTGCCCACGCCTCGCAGCCGCTGCTCCCCCACGATCCGCGCCGTGCCGAGGTCGGCGAGCAGCGGCATACCGTCCTCGCGGAAGACGATGTTGCCGGTCGACAGGTCGCCGTGGACGACACCGAGCCGGTGCAGGTCGGCGAGCGCGCCGGCCACCGGCTGCAGCACCGTCACCAGCTCCCCCGGCGAGAGCAGGCGCCGGCGGCCCAGCACCTGGGCCAGCGACCCGCCGCCGGCCAGCTGGGTGACCAGCGCGACGGCGGGCGGGTCACCGTCCTGCGCCCGCAGCGGCAGCACGTCGTAGAGGTGCACGACGTGCTGGTGCCGCACCCGGGCCAGCAGCCCGGCTTCCCGCAGCGCCTCGTCCACCCGGCCGTCGACCGGCGCGACCACCTTGACCGCGACGGGCAGCCCGTCGGCCACCCGGCGGCCACGCCATACCGTGGCGGACGCGCCGGTGCCGAGCTGCCCGGTGAGGGTGTACCCGGGGACCTGCGGTGCGGTGCTCACCTCCGTGAGCCTGCCCGAGGCGCGAGTGGGCCCGCAGGACTTTTCCACAGGCGGTTACAGTGCGCGTATGCGCTTCGAGCACCTGGGCTTCTCCCCCGACCTCGTCGACTACCAGCAGGCGTGGGACCACCAGCGCGCGGTCCACGCCCAGGTCGTGGCCGGCGAGCTGCCGGACACCGTCCTGCTGCTCGAGCACGCGGCCGTCTACACCGCGGGCAAGCGCACCGAGCCGCACGAGCGTCCCCTCGACGGCACGCCCGTCATCGACGTCGACCGGGGCGGCAAGATCACCTGGCACGGCCCCGGGCAGCTGGTCGGCTACCCGATCGTGCGCCTGCCCTCCCCCGTGGACGTGGTGGCCCACGTGCGTCGCCTCGAGGAGATGATGATCGGGGTATGCCGTGACCTGGGTGTGCGGACCGATCGGGTGGAGGGGCGCTCGGGGGTGTGGGTGCTCGGCGACGGCGAGCGGCCGGACCGCAAGATCGGGGCGATCGGCATCCGGGTGAGCCACGACGTGACCATGCACGGCTTCGCCCTCAACTGCGACTGCGACCTCGGCTGGGCCGACGTCGTCATCCCCTGCGGCATCGCCGACGCCGGGGTGACCTCGCTGTCCAGGGAGCTGGGGCGGGACGTGCCCGTGGCTGAGGTGCTGTCGCTGGTCATCGCGCACCTGGAGGACGTGCTCGACCCGGTGCACACCACCGCCTGAGCACTGCTGGAAGGTCCCCCGGGCGACACGCTGCCCCCGGTGAGCGTCCGGCAGCCGCCGCACCGTGTTGACTGCTCTGCAGCAGGGGCTGGCCTGGAGGCTGGCGGACGGGAGCAGCAAGATGGGTGTGGCCGTGGCCGCCGACGAGGGACTGGCCGTCGTGACGCGCGGGTTGCGCAAGACCTACCGCACCCGCCGTGGACGGCGGGTGGCCGTGCACGGCCTCGACCTGGACGTGCCCGCAGGTGGGGTGCACGGCTTCCTGGGCCCCAACGGCTCGGGCAAGACGACGACCATCCGGATGCTGCTCGGGCTGACCCGCGCCGACGGTGGCTCGATGCACCTGTTCGGCACCCCCGTGCCGCAGCAGCTGCCCCGCGTCGTGGACCGGGTGGGGGCGATCGTGGAGTCACCGAAGTTCTTCCCTACCTTCACCGGGGCCAAGAACCTCTCCCTGCTGGCCGAGGGCATCGGCACGCCCCAGCGACGTGTCGGCGAGGTGCTGGAGGAGGTGGGGCTCGGCACCCGGGGCCGTGACCAGTTCCGGGCCTACTCGCTGGGGATGAAGCAGCGGCTGGCGATCGCCGCGACGCTGCTGAAGTCGCCCGACCTGCTGATCTTCGACGAGCCGACCAACGGCCTGGACCCGGCCGGCATCCACGAGATCCGCCAGACGATGCGGCGGCTGGCCGACGAGGGCCGCACCGTGCTGGTGAGCAGCCACATCCTGTCCGAGGTCGAGCAGATCGCCGACACCGTCTCGATCATCGGGCGTGGCCGGGTGCTGGCTCAGGGCTCGGTCGCGGGGCTGATCGGGGGCGGTGGGGAGACCGTCGAGGTCGGGGTCGCGCACCCTGGGGCCGCGGTCCGCATCCTGCGCGACGCGGGCTTCACCGCCGAGTGGCTCGCCGTCCCCCGCGGCAGCGACGCGGCCGAGGCACTGGCCCAGGCCGCCTCCGCCGACGCCGGTCTGCTCAACGTCACCGGCGCCCAACCGGCCGAGATCACCCGGCTGCTGGCGGCGCAGGGGCTCTACGTCGAGCGACTGGTGCCCAGCCGCCGCGGCCTGGAGCAGATCTTCCTGGAGCTGACCCGCGACGACACACTCACGAGTCAGCTCGACTCCGCGGCGGACCGACCGGGTGAGCACGGGCCAGGTACGGTCGGGCGTGGTACGGACGGGCCAGGTGCGGACGGGCGTGGTGCCGACGGGCGTGGTGTGGACGACCCGGAGGTGGGGCGGTGACCCGCCTGGTACGGGTGGAGCTGCGCCGGATCATGGCTCGGCGCGTCCTGGTCCTCGCCCTGCTGGCCGCGGCCGTCGTCTCGCTGATGGCGGTCTTCGGCGTGCACCAGCTCTCGGTCTCGCTCAACCAGCAGCGGGCCGGCGCCCAGGAGATGCTCGAGGAGGCGCGGGACTACTGGGAGCCGGCCAGCCCGGAGGACTACCAGGTCTGCGTGCGCGACCAGGCCCGCGCCCGGCAGGAGAGCGGCCAGGGCGACGTCGACTTCGGCTGCGAGCAGTTGCGGCGGCCGCCGATCCTGGACGACTTCCTGCCCACCTACCCCTCGATGGACGAGCAGTACCGCGAGCTGCTGGGCTACCTTGTCTACCCCTTCCTGTTCCTGGCGCTGGCGGTCGGCTCCACGAGCGTCGCCGCGGAGTTCACCCACCGGACGATGGGCTCCTGGCTCACCTTCCTGCCCCGACGGGCCCCGGTCTTCAGCGCCAAGGTGGTGGCCGCGGCGCTGGTCGGGGTGCCGATCGCCGTCGTGGGGCTGGGGCTGGTGCTGGTCGGCGTCCCCGCCGTCCTCCGCTACCACGGGATCGACGACGGCCTCAGCGGCGAGCAGTGGGTCGACCTGGGCTGGATGGCGGTGCGCATCGTCGGGCTGGCCGCGGCCGCGGCGGCGTTCGGAGCCGGCGCCGCCTTCCTCGTGCGGCACAGCGCCGTGGTGCTCGGCCTCATGGTCGGCTACCTGGTGCTGGCCGAGGGGATCCTGCGCGGGCTGTTCCCCTCCTCGACACCATGGCTGCTCGGGACCAACCTCGAGGCCTTCGTCGAGCACGGCACGACCTGGACCCGGTGGCCCGACTTCTGCGACGACATCACGGTCTCCTGCACGCCCACGACCCACGTGGTGAGCTTCACCCAGGCAGCGGTCGTGCTGGCCGCCGTGCTGGCCCTCACCCTGGGGCTGGCGCTGCTGCGCTTCATGAGATCAGACTTCGAGTAGGGGCGTCCGGACGGGCTCGGGCAGGGACCCCGGACGGGGAAAGGTGGGCTCGGCGCCCGGACAGGGACGACGGGCGCCGAACCCACCGGTCTGTCAGCGCCGGCGCAGGACCTGGATGCCCATCGCCCCGACGAAGGCCACCACCATGCCGATCACCGGCGGGATGAAGAACGCGGCCTCGCTCGCGGCCCACGCGGCCAGCGAGGCCACGACATACACCGCGATGTTGTCCCAGCGCACCCCCGGGATCTTCAGGGTGAGCTCCTCCCCGCCCCGCCGCAGCCGGGCGATGTGGTCACCGAGGATGACCCCGCCCAGCGGCGGGATGAGGATGCCCAGCCAGACCAGGTAGTCGACGAGGGAGTCGTAGATGCCGGTCACCGCCAGGACGGTGCCGAGCACGACACCGGCCACCACGAACGGGCGTCGGGTCCTGACGTTGAACAGCTCGGCCCCGGCGACGCCCACGTTGTAGGCGGTGTTGTCGTTGGTGGTCCAGATGTTGGCGACGAGGAAGAGCAGCCCCCAGGTGACCAGACCGAGGTTGAACAGGACGACGACGAAGTCCCCCTCGCCGTAGGCGAGGGCGCCGATGGCGCCCGAGAAGAGCATGAGCAGCTGGGCCGCGAGGAAGGCCCACATGCAGGTCCAGAAGCCGGCGGCCGGGGTCCGGGCGAAACGGGTCCAGTTCGGTGCCTGGGTGCCGCCCGAGGCGAAGGTGCCGACGATGATCGTCACCGCGAGCGCCACGCCCATGGTTTCCGTGGGCTCGATGTCCAGCATCGCGCCGACCCCACCGACCTCGTCGAAGGCCTGCCAGGTCACCCACGCCCCGAGGATGAGCATGAGCGGCAGGGCGACCAGGGACAGCACGTACATCCCCTTGTAGCCGATGTAGGCGGTGATGCCCATGACGAGCCCGGAGGCGACCATGAGCCAGCGCACGGAGGCGTCGCTCTCCCAGCCCAACGCCTGGCCGGTGAGCAGCGCGAGGGTCGCGACCGAGACGCCGTACCAGCCGATCTGGGTGCCGCCCAGCAGCAGCGAGGACAGCTTCGCGCCGCCCTGCCCGAAGCTGGTGCGGGCCATCATCGCCGTCGAGAGGTTGGTGCGGGCGCCGAGCCACCCCAGAGCGCTCACGTAGAGGCCGAGCACGAGGGACCCGAGCAGCAGCACGCCCATCAGGGGCAGGAAGGAGAACCCGGCGCCGACCTGGGCCCCGGCGAGCATCGTCGGGGTGAACATGGTGAACCCGACGAGGACGACCGCCAGGGAGAAGGTGGTCTTGCGGGCCGACCTGGGGACCGGGGTGACCGGGTAGTCCGGGTCGACGCTCATGTCGAAGGCCTCCGCGGCCCGTGAGGTGCTCGTCTCGGTCACGTCAGCTCCTCCCCGATGTCCTCGTGCCAGAGCGCCGGGTGCTCGGCGATGAAGCCGGACATCAGCTCCACGCACCGCTCGTCGTCCAGGACGATCACCTCGACGCCGTGCTCGGCCACCCAGTCGTGACCCCCGGTGAAGTTCCTGCTCTCGCCGACGACGAGGCGGGAGATGCCGAACTGGCGCACCAGCCCGCTGCAGTACCAGCACGGGGACAGCGTGGTCACCATCGTGGTGCCGCGGTAGTGCGGCTGCCGTCCGGCGGCGCGGAAGGCGTCGGTCTCGGCATGGATGGACGGGTCCTGGTCCTGCACCCGGCGGTTGTGGCCACGCCCGAGCACCTCCCCCTCGGCGGACAGCAGGACCGCTCCGATCGGGACGCCACCCTCGGCCAGGCCTGCGCGCGCCTCCTCCAGCGCGACCTCCAGGCCGTGCCGGTCGGCGGGGCTGAGCTCGTCTGCTGATTTCATTTTCTGCCATCCTCCGAGTGCTCGGGACGTCACCGTCGACGTCCGGACCCTGACGAGCCTGGCAACTGCGACCCGGACGCCGCAATGGGCATACTGTCCAGACCCGGTCCGGTGATCCGGGACACATCGTCCCGGCCCCACGACGAAAGGCGGAGGTATGACGCTCGCCCTGCGGCAGTTCCTCGAGCACCCCACGGTGCGCCGCGCCGAGCCCGCCTTCCTGGGCCGGCAGTCTGACCTGGACCGTGCGGTGACCTGGGTGCACTCCAGCGAGATCTACGAGATCGCGCCCCTGCTCTCCGGTGGCGAGGTGCTGCTCACCACCGGGTTGGGGCTGGCGGGCACGGACGCCGGGACGCGGCGGCACTGGGTCCGGGACGTTGCCTCGCGGCAGGTGGCTGCTGTCGCGCTGGAGCCCGGCCGGTCGCTGCCCGAGCTGCCGCCGGAGATGGAGGACGAGGCGCGGCGCGCCGGGCTGCCGCTGATCGTCCTGCAGGAGGTGGTGCCGTTCGCCGAGATCTGCCGGGAGGTCAACTCGGACCTGCTGACCAGCGATCTGGCGCGGTTGCGCCGCGGTGACGAGCTGACCAGCCGCCTGCACGAGCACGCGGCCGACGGGGCTGGGCTCGCCGAGCTGGTCAACGAGGCGGCGCAGGATCTCGGGGAACCCATCGAGGTGCGCACCCTGTCCGGGCAGGTCGTCGCCTCCGCGAGCGGCCCACGACGGACGGCGGCGGTCGGGTCCGAGGCCGCGGCGCGCAGCGTGGTCCGCACCGCCGGTGCGCCGTGGGGACAGGTCCTGCTCGGGACGCGGGCCACGGTCGAGACGACCTTCCTGGCGCAGCGGGTGGCCGCGGTGGTCGGGCTGGTGGTCCAGCGGTCGGCCCTGGACGGACCAGGGGCGGGCGACCCCGGGGTCAGCCTGCTCACCGACCTGCTGGACCGTCCCCGGTTCACCACGGCCGACCAGCTGCTCACACGGGGTGCGCTGGCGGGCTTCTACCCGGCTCCCGAGCAGCGGGTGGTGGGTCTGGCCGGTGCCTGCGCCGACCCCCGGCGCGGCGCGGTCGTCGTCGGCCGCGCCCCCGGGCTGGGACCTCACCTGCTGGCCCCGGTCCGGGGCCAGGTCCTGGGCCTGGTGGCGGTCGACCCTGACACCCCTGATCCGGCCGGCGCGGTCGCCGCGCTCGTGGACGAGCCGGTGACGCAGCAGTCGGCCTGCCTCGTCGTGGGTCCCCCGCGCAGCCTCGAGGAGGCGGCCGACAGCCTGCAGCGCGCCCGTGAAGGTGTGGACCTGTCCTCCGGTGGTCTGGGCGCCACCACCTGGCGCGACTCCACCGTGCAGCACCTGCTAACCCGGGTGCCCCCGACCGACGTGCAGGCGCTCGTCGAGGACGCGCTGGAGCCGCTGCGCCGCTGGGACGCCGAGCACGGCAGCGTCCTGGTCGCGACCCTCGCCGCCTGGCTCGGGCACGGCCTCAACGTCGCGGCCACGGCCCGGGACCTGGGGATCCGACGGCAGACCATGCACCAGCGGCTGGACCGCATCGCCAGCGTGCTCGGCTACGACCCCGGTCACGGCAGCGCGCTCGCGCACCTCATCCTGGCGACCGCCGCGGCGCGGCAGGTCGGGTGACGGGGGCACCGCCCCACCGGGCGGCTGGACGGCATACCCTGGAGGGCGCGGGCGTTGAAGCTCGAACCGACCCTCGGACCGACCGCCGCGCACACCCGACCACCAAGGGAGCCCCTGTGACCATCGCACCCGAAGGCCGCCGCCTGCTGCGCGTCGAGGCGCGCAACGCGGAGACGCCCATCGAGCGCAAGCCTGACTGGATCCGGACGACCGCCAAGATGGGGCCGGAGTACCGCGAGCTGCACTCGATGGTCAAGAGTGGCGGACTGCACACGGTCTGCCAGGAGGCGGGCTGCCCCAACATCTTCGAGTGCTGGGAGGACCGCGAGGCGACCTTCCTCATCGGCGGTGACATCTGCACCCGGCGCTGCGACTTCTGCGACATCGCCACCGGCCGGCCCAACGCCCTCGACATGGACGAGCCGCGCAAGGTCGCCGAGTCGATCCGCACCATGGAGCTGCGCTACGCCACGATCACCGGCGTCGCCCGCGACGACCAGAAGGACGGCGCCGCCTGGCTGTATGCCGAGGTGATCCGCAAGGTGCACGAGCTCAACCCGAACACCGGCGTGGAGATCCTGCCGCCGGACTTCGGTGCCGTGCCCGAGCTGGTCCAGCAGGTCTTCGACGCTCGCCCCGAGGTCTTCGCGCACAACCTGGAGACCGTGCCGCGCATCTTCAAGAAGATCCGCCCCGCGTTCACCTACGACAAGTCCCTGCGGGTGCTGTCGATGGCGCGCGACAACGAGCTGGTCACCAAGTCCAACCTCATCCTGGGGATGGGTGAGCGCGAGGAGGAGATCGAGCAGGCGATGCGCGACCTGCACGACGCGGGCTGCGACATCCTGACCATCACCCAGTACCTGCGGCCCTCCAAGCTGCACCACCCCATCGACCGGTGGGTCAAGCCGGAGGAGTTCGTGCACTGGTCGGAGCTGGCCGAGCAGATCGGCTTCAAGGGCGTCATGGCCGGACCGCTCGTGCGCTCCTCCTACCGCGCCGGCAAGCTGTACGCCTCCGCGATGAAGAAGTGGGGTCGTCCCGTCCCCGAGCACCTCAGCCACCTGCGCGAGCAGTACGAGGCCAATGTCCCCGCCCGCCAGGAGGCCGCCTCGCTGGTCGCCAGGGCGAGTGAGCGGACGGCACCCGCCGCCCACGTATCCTGATCCCTATGTCGACCCCCGCCCAGACCGAGCCGAAGAAGGGCCTCTTCGGCCGGAAGAAGAAGCCCAAGGACCCCAACAAGCCCGGGTGGTTCAAGCAGTTCCGCCAGGTCTTCGCCATGACCCGCAAGGCCGACCCGGCCTCGGTGTGGTGGATCTTGCTGGCTGCGCTGGCGGTGCTGGTCGTCGGCCTGCTCATCGGCCTCTGGCTGGACCAGGTCGTCTACCTGATGATCCTGGCGGTGCCGCTGGCCCTGCTGGCGGCGATGATCGTGCTGGGCCGGCGCGCCGAACGCGCAGCGTTCGCCCAGATCGAGGGCAAGCCGGGCGCGGCCTCCGCGGTGCTGCAGCAGCTGCGCCGCGGCTGGTTCTACGACCAGGAGCCGGTGGCCGCCGAGGCCGGTGGCCAGGTCCGCGGCATGCGCGACCTGCACAACGCCGCCATGGTCTTCCGGGCCGTCGGCAAGCCGGGCGTCGTCCTCATCGCCGAGGGACCGGCCGGTGCCGCCAAGCGACTGACCGTCGCCGAGACCCGCAAGGTCACCCGCGTCGTCGGCGACGAGGTGCCGGTGCACACCATCGTCGTCGGTCGGGGCGAGGGCCAGGTGCCGCTGCCCAAGGTCATCAAGACGGTCAAGAAGCTGCCCCGCCAGATCAGCAACGACGAGGCCCTGGCCGTCCAGCAGCGGCTCAAGGCGCTGGTGGGTCGCAACCGTCCCCCGGTGCCCGCCGGCATGGACCCCATGCGCCCGCCGCGGGCCAGCCGTCGCGCGCTGCGCGGCAAGTAAGCGTCGGCGGCCCGGCCATGGGCAGCTTCCACACGATGACCTTCGCCTCGGTCTACCCCCACTACGTCACCAAGGTCGAGCGCAAGGGGCGCACCACCGCCGAGCTGCACCAGGTGATCGAGTGGCTGACGGGCTTCGACGAGCAGGCCGTGCAGGAGCAGGTCGACGCGGGCAGCACCTTCCCGGAGTTCTTCGCCGCGGCCCGGCTCAACCCGGCCGCGTCCCGGATCACCGGCAGCATCTGCGGGGTGCGCGTGGAGGAGATCGAGGACCCGCTCGTGCAGCAGGTCCGCTACCTGGACAAGCTGGTCGACGAGCTGGCCAAGGGCCGGTCCATGGCGAAGGTGCTGCGCAGCTGAGGCTCAGCGCATCCTGACGACGACCGTGCGAGCGGCCTTGTCGTGCAGGCCGCGGCCGTCGGCGTCCATGATCACCGCGGGAACGAACAGGCACAGCAGCGCGGCGCGGGCGAGCGAGCGCCCCGGGGGCGGAGCCTGGCGGCCGTCGCCATCGACGCCACCGACGGCATCGACGGAGACCACGCGGATCCCGAGCAGCCGGTGCCCGATCGTGGTGCCGAGGGTGGTCACCAGCACCAGGTTGAGCACGAAGAAGAGGCCGAGCGGCACGAAGGCCTCCGTCCCGCTGACCTGGCCCCACTGCATACCGAGCAGCCCGGTGGCGATGAGCTGGCACAGCGACCAGTCCACGACGAGGGCCACCAGCCGGCGCAGGAACGAGCCGACCGAGCCCGGCCCCTCACGGGGCAGGCCCAGCCGCTCCCCCTGGTAGCTCTCGAGTGCGTCCACGATGGACCAGCCTAGTGCGCAGGCTCCCGTGGCCCGGCATGCACCTGACATCGGGCTGACATGCGCACGACGTGCACCCGACACGCGTGTAACACGCGCGTAACACCCGAGTGACGCACGAGAAATCCGAACCCTCTAGTGTCGACATGCAGCACGAAGCCGACCAGCGGGCGCTCCGCGACCAGGAGGAAGAATGTTCAGCAACGCCGAGGAGGTCCTCGCCTTCATCAAGGACGAGGACGTGAAGTTCATCGACATCCGGTTCTGCGACCTGCCGGGTGTCATGCAGCACTTCAACGTGCCCGCCGAGACCTTCGACGAGGACTCCTTCACGACCGGGCAGATGTTCGACGGCTCCTCCATCCGGGGTTTCAAGTCGATCCACGAGTCGGACATGAAGCTCATCCCGGACCCGCAGACCGCCTACCTGGACCCCTTCCGCATCGAGAAGACGCTGATCATGAACTTCTCGATCGTGGACCCGTTCACCGACGAGCCCTACGAGCGCGACCCGCGGCAGATCGCCCGCAAGGCGGAGAAGTACCTCGCCTCGACCGGCATCGCGGACACCGCCTACTTCGGCGCCGAGGCCGAGTTCTACGTCTTCGACGACATCCGCTTCGCCTCCGAGCCCCAGGGCAGCTACTACTACATCGACTCCATCGAGGCGGCCTGGAACACCGGTCGGGCCGAGGAGGGTGGCAACCGGGGCTACAAGACGAGGTTCAAGGGCGGGTACTTCCCGGTGCCGCCGGTCGACCACTTCGCCGACATCCGTGACCGGATGTGCCTGGAGCTGAACCAGGTGGGTCTGCAGGTGGAGCGCTCGCACCACGAGGTCGGCACCGCCGGGCAGCAGGAGATCAACTACCGCTTCAACACGCTGCTGCACTCCGGCGACGACCTGATGAAGTTCAAGTACGTCATCAAGAACTCCGCCTGGGCCGCCGGCAAGACCGCCACCTTCATGCCCAAGCCCCTCTTCGGGGACAACGGCTCGGGCATGCACACCCACCAGAGCCTGTGGAAGGACGGCGAGCCGCTGTTCTACGACGAGAACGGCTACGGCGGCCTGTCCGACATCGCCCGGTGGTACATCGGCGGCCTGCTCCGGCACGGCCCCTCGCTGCTGGCCTTCACCAACCCCTCGATGAACTCCTACCACCGCCTCGTGCCGGGGTATGAGGCGCCGATCAACCTGGTCTACTCCGCCCGCAACCGCTCGGCCTGCGTGCGCATCCCGATCACCGGCAGCAGCCCCAAGGCCAAGCGGATCGAGTACCGCGTGCCGGACCCCTCGGCCAACCCGTACCTGGCGTTCTCGGCCCAGCTGATGGCTGGCCTGGACGGCATCCGCAACCGGATCGAGCCGCCGGAGCCGGTGGACAAGGACCTCTACGAGCTGCCCCCGGAGGAGCTGCAGGGCATCGACCAGCTGCCGACCTCGCTGCCGGCGGTCCTGGACGCGCTCGAGGCCGACTACGACTACCTCACCGAGGGCGAGGTCTTCACCGAGGACCTGCTCGGGGCGTGGGTGGACTACAAGCGCGCCAACGAGGTCGACCCGATCCGCCTCCGTCCGCACCCGCACGAGTTCGAGATGTACTTCGACATCTGAGCCACGTCACCGGTCCCCACCGGACGACCCGGTGGGGACACGGCGGACCAGGACGGCCAGCCCGAGGCCCCCGAAGAGGAGCGCGCCAGCGACACCGACGGAGATCTGCCCGGCCACCGGGATCCGCGGGAAGCCGGACTCAGGTAGTGCCTCCGGGTCGGACGCGGCGACGACCGCACCTGCGGCGAAACCCAGACCCAGCAGCAGCAGGCCTGCGCCGGCGACCCGCGTCCGGGCGACCGCACCGAGGTCGAGCACCTGCGTGAGTCCCGTCGCGAGGGCCGCCAGGGCCAGGAGGGCGACGATGGCGGCAAAGGGCCGAGCCTCCGGGATCACGATGATGGCGAAGACGGCCAGCACGAGGAGGGTCGCGCTGAGCGCCACACGCAGCAGGCCGGGTCGTGGTCCGTTCATGCCCCTACGGTCGCACGCCGGGGTGGGCAGCCTGACCAGGGCAGATCCACCAGGGCGGGCAGGCCTGCGCTGTCCCGGCCGGCGACGACGTCAGGACGGCGGGCGGTCCGCGCGGCCGGCGGCCTCCTCCAGGGCGGCGACGGCGGCGGAGTAGGACAGCCCGAGCACGCGCAGGATGTCGACGCAGGCGGCGCGGACCTGCCAGGCCAGGGCCTGCTCGGCGGCGGAGCCTCGCCCGGTGCGCAGGATCGTCGAGGCCACGGTGGCGGTGCGCAGGACCTCGTCCTGGATCACCGTCATCCGGGCCTGGCCGCGGACCCAGCTGCGCAGGTCCAGGAACGCCTGGGAGAGCTCCTCGAGGGCGGTGACCAGCGCGGGCTCGGCGTGCTGCCGGTGCCGCGCCATGGTGCTCACGGCCCGGGACGTGGAGCGGGCAGAGGTGACCATCACCCCGGCCCGGACGGCCAGCTGCTCCATCAGCCGCAGTCGGCGGCGCTGAGCCGCACGGGTCCCCGCCCGGCCCAGGGTGATCCGCTCGCGCGTCGCGCCGATCGAGGTCTCCAGGTCACGCCCCGCGGTCTCCAGCCGTTCGAGGTCGCCCAGCGTGCGCTGCGCGAGCGGGTAGTCGCGCCCGTCCAGCGCCCGGGAGAGCTGCCGGTATGCCGTGGCCAACCGCTCCAGGAGCTGCTCGGAGGTGGTCAGGGCCACCCGGTGGGGGTCCGGGGCCAGCACGGCGTTGAGCCCGATCGCGACCAGGCCGCCGAGGACGGCGTCGGCCAGACGGATCAGCGGGGGCGTGTCCTGCAGCGGCACCAGCACCATCACGAAGACGGCCGCCACCGCGGCCTGGTTGGCCATGAGCGAGCTGGCGCGCAGGGCTACCGCCGACGACATCGCCAGCAGTACCGCGACGGCCAGCTGCCAGGTGCCCGCCCCGATGACCCGGGTCAGCACGTCGGCCATCACCAGCCCCAGGACGACACCGGCGCTGATCTCCACGGCCCGGACGAGCCGCTGGCCGGCGGACAGCCCCACCGAGACCACCGCCGCGATGGGTGCGAAGACGGCGTGCTCCGCACCGAAGGCCAGGCTGGCCAGCAGGTAGGCGATCGGGGCGGCCGCGGCCGCGAGCAGCAGGTGCGGGAGGTGCCGCTGCACCCGCCGCACCATCCGGATCAGCCGCGTGCGCGGCCGCACCCGACGCATCCACAGCGCCGGGTCCCGCCGCAGGTCCGGGTCAGGCCTCACCCGTCCATCCTGGCACCAACGTCCCGGGCTGGCAGTACCGTGGCCGAGGTGACCTGCATCTTCTGCCGCATCATCGCCGAGGACGAACCGGCGGAGGTCGTCCTCGACACCGACGACGTCGTGGCCTTCCTCGACACCCGGCCCGTCTTCAAGGGGCACGTGCTGGTGGTGCCGCGTGACCACATACCCACCCTGACCGAGCTGCCCGACGCCCTCGTGGCGCCGCTGTTCACCGCCGCGCGCTCGGTCGCGGCCGCGGTGCGCGAGGCGCTCGGCGCGCAGGGCTCGTTCGTGGCGATGAACAACGTGGTCAGCCAGTCCGTGCCGCACCTGCATGTCCACGTCGTGCCGCGGACCAAGGGTGACGGCCTGCGCGGGTTCTTCTGGCCGCGGGTGAGATATGCCGTCGGGGAACCCGAGGAGTATGCCGCGCGGCTGCGCGCCGCCCTCGGGTGAGAAGCGTGCGCCCGGTCGGTGAGAAGCGTGCGCCCGGTCGGGGTCAGTCGTGGTGAACGACGACGTCCTCCCGGACCTGCGCGAAGTGGCAGGCCGCGGGGTGCTGGATGCCCTCGCGCACGACGAGGTCGGGCGACTCCTGGGCGCAGATGTCCTGCGCCTTCCAGCAGCGGGTGCGGAAGCGGCAGCCGCTGGGGATGTTCGCCGGGCTGGGTGGGTCGCCCTGCAGGATGATCTGCTCGCGCTGGCCGCGCACCGACGGGTCGGGCACCGGCACGGCGGAGAGCAGGGCCTGCGTGTAGGGGTGCGCGGGGTGCTCGTAGATCTGCGTGTCGGTGCCGATCTCGGCGATCCTGCCCAGGTACATCACGCCGACCCGGTCGGAGATGTGGCGCACCACCGACAGGTCGTGGGCGATGAAGATGTACGACAGCCCGAACTCGCTCTGCAGGCTCTGCAGCAGGTTCATCACCTGCGCCTGCACCGAGACGTCCAGCGCGGAGACCGGCTCGTCGCAGATGATGATCTCCGGCCGCAGCGCCAGGCCACGGGCGATGCCGATCCGCTGACGCTGGCCGCCGGAGAACTGGTGGGGGTAGCGGTTGATGTGCTCGGGGTTGAGGCCGACGACCTCCAGCAGTTCCTGGACTCGCCTGCGCCGCCCACCCTTGGGCTCCACGTCGGGGTGGATGTCGAAGGGCTCGCCGACGATGTCGCCGACCGTCATCCGCGGGTTGAGCGAGGCGTAGGGGTCCTGGAAGACGATCTGGATGTTGCGGCGGACCTTGCGCAGCGCCGAGCCGGACAGGCCGTAGATGTCCTTGCCCTGGAAGTAGGCCGCCCCGCTGGTCGGGGTCTCCAGGCGCATGAGCAGCTTGGCCAGGGTCGACTTGCCGCAGCCGGACTCGCCGACGATCCCGAGCGTCTCGCCCTTGTGCAGCTGAAAGCTCACCCCGTCGACCGCCTTGATGTGGCCGACGGTGCGCTTGAAGACGATCCCCTGGGTCTGCGGGAAGTGCTTGACCAGGTCCTGGACGTCCAGCACCACCTCGTCGGAGACCTTCTTGCGCGGCGGGGCGTCCGGGTGGAAGCCCGGCGCGTAGGGGTCCTGCTGCCGGGAGCCATCCCGCGCACCGGCGTCCTCCCCCCAGGCGTCCGGCCGGCCGACGTCCTGCGGGCGGGGGTCAGGCGTGGTCACTGAGCACCTCCTCGGCGAAGTGGCAGGCGGCGAACCGGCCGGGCACGACCTCGCGCAGCGGTGGACGCTCGGCCTCGCACACCGACTGCGCCCGCGGGCAGCGGGGGCGGAACTCGCACCCCTTGGGGATGTTCGTCAGGCTGGGCGGGAGCCCCTTGATGGCCTGCAGCTCCCCGCCCTTGGCGTCGATCCGGGGAATCGACTTCAGCAGGCCCTCGGTGTAGGGGTGGGCCGGGTTGGCGTAGATGTCCAGGACAGGAGATTTCTCCATCACCCGGCCGGCGTACATCACGGCGATCTTGTCGGCGACGTCCGCGACCACGCCCAGGTCGTGCGTGATGAGGATGAGCCCCATCCGCGACTCTCGCTGCAGGTCGGCGAGCAGCTCCATCACCTGGGCCTGCACGGTCACGTCGAGCGCCGTGGTGGGCTCGTCGGCGATGAGCACCTCGGGGTCCAGCGCGATCGCCATCGCGATCATGATGCGCTGGCGCATACCGCCCGAGAACTGGTGGGGGTAGTCCCCGACCCGGCTGGCGGCGCCGGGGATGCGCACCCGGTCCATCAGCTCGATCGCCTTCTTCTTGGCCTCGCGACGGGAGACCTTGGTGTGGATGCGGAACATCTCACCGATCTGCCACCCCACCGGGAAGACGGGGTTCAGCGAGGACAGGGCGTCCTGGAAGATCATCGAGATGTGCGGGCCGCGGAAGGAGCGCCGCTGCTCGTCGGGCATCTGCAGCAGGTCCTGGCCGCGGAAGCGCACCTGACCCCCGGTGACAAAGCCGGGCGGGCTGTCGACGATGCCCATGATCGCCTGGGCGGTCACCGACTTGCCGGAGCCGGACTCCCCCAGGATCGCCAGCGTCTCCCCTTCGTCGACGCTGAACGAGACGCCGTTGACGGCCTTGGCCACGCCATACCGGGTGCGGAACTCGACCTGCAGGTCGGTGACGGCCAGCAGCGGCGCGGACGGGTCCGGGCTGCCGACACCACCCTTGGTCCGGGTGCCTCGCCGGGTCCCGGTCTGATCGGTCGTGCGCTGGTCGGTCGTGCTTGGGTCGGTCGTGCTTGGGTCGGTCATGGCTCACCGCCTCTTGGGGTCGAGGGCGTCGCGCAGGGCGTCGCCCATCATCATGAAGGAGAAGACTGCCAGCCCGACGAAGACGGCGGGGAAGAGGATCAGGTGCGGGTGGGTCATGATCCGCGTCTGGGCGCCGGACAGCTGCAGTCCCCAGGAGATCGAGGGCAGCTGCAGACCGACACCGAGGAAGGTCAGCGTCGCCTCGGCGCCGATGATGATCCCGACGTAGATGGTGGCGTAGACCACCAGGGGCGCCAAGGCGTTCGACAGGATGTGCCGCCGCATGATCGTCAGGTCGCTGGCGCCGAGCCCGCGGGCGGCGGCGACGTACTCGTTGGCCTTGACCGAGATCACCGACGAGCGCATGAGCCGCGTCATGGTCGGCCAGCCGAAGACGATGAGCACCAGCGCGACCTCCATCAGCCCGCGGTTCTCGATGACGTTGAGGAAGACGATCGCGCCGAGCAGGAAGGGCAGGGCGAAGACCACGTCGACGGCCCGGGAGATGATCGCGTCGATGAACCCGCCGTAGAAGCCGGCGACCAGCCCGAGCACGATCGCGATCACCACCGCGCCGATCGTGACCAGCATCCCCACCGCCATCGAGGCTCGGGCGCCGTAGACCACGCGGGCGTAGTAGTCGCAGCCCTGGACGTCGGTGCCGAACCAGTGCTCACCGCTGGGGGTCTGCAGGGCGTCGGAGAGGTTGCAGGCCCGCGGGTCGACGCGGGTGAAGAGCCCGGGGACGATCGCCATGAGGATGAAGACCAGCATCAGCACCCCGGCGAGGATGAACCAGGGGTTGCGGCGCAGCTCCTTCCAGGCGTCGCCCCACAGGCTGGCGCCGGCGTCACCGGCGTCACCGGAGGCCTCGCCGCTGGTGCGGGCCGACAGCTCGACCGCCTCGACTCCTGCCGCCGCCTGCTCGTGGATGGTGGTCTTGTCGCGTGCTTGCTCACTCATAGCGGATCCTCGGGTCGAGGTAGGCGTAGAGGATGTCGACGATC